>CAXYXW010000026.1:0-54328 GCA_964293005.1 uncultured Thiothrix sp. | reverse complement strand
GCCCTAGTCGTGATTTGAATAGGCTGAAAGCTTATCCCGAACTCAGGTTATGTACAGTTTCGTAGCCAACGGGTAGCGCGGTTAGCAGATTATAACCGTGTTGCAGCCGAACCTTTACCGCGTTGCGTGTTAATTGCCGATGAAATGCAAAGCCTATTTGAAGGACGTGATTACAAACAAAAAGCCGAGGTAAAACGCCTGTTAAGCAGTATTGCCAAAAAAGCGCAGCAGCAGGGATGCACATGATTCTCAGCACTCAATCATTTCAGAATGTTGAGCTAGAAAGTGATGTAAAAGACCAATTTCATTTACGCATTGGTTTGCGTCATGCCAGTGCAATGGGGTGTCGAGCGTTAATGGGACGTGATAATGATGCCATGCTCACCCTCGAACGCTTCACTGCCATCTACAACAGCCATCAAGGGGAGCCTCAACATAACCGCGCAGTGGCACTGGATAACGCACCTGATTTTCTTCCACGCCTGGATAGACTCAAAGCCAAATACCCACAAACACCTCCAAAGCGAACCGCACCACCACAAGCCGCTGTTGCCCCCCCTCACCAGTGGCAGGTTTGCAGCAGGAGAAGTCAGCGATCCGTGGTAAGTTGCCACGCTAATCGGGATAATACTCCCCACACTACCACCCCAGCTCCGCAAACAATGCCGCATGCCGCTTGACCATTTGTTGCAGGCTGAACTGGCTATTGACCCGCTCCCAGGCTGCATTGACCCAGGCAGACCGTTGGCTGGAACTCCAGTGCAATACCTGCCGCCAAGCTGTCGCCAATGGTGCAGCATCCCCAGCGGGGACTAACAGCCCGTGCCCGCCCAACAGATGGGCAATATCCCCGACATCAGTTGCCACACACGGTATACCCAGCGCCATTGCCTCGGCAATAAATAGCGGGAACGCCTCCGAACGGGATGAAAGGGTTGCCACATCCAGCGCCCGGATCAGGCGTTTGGCATCGCTGCGAACCCCTAACAAATGGACACGCCCAGCCAATCCGTGCTGGTTAACTTGTTGAACAAGATCATTATTTCCTGCATCAACCCCCTCACCTGCCAGCAACAAGTGTAGGTTGGGCATGTCGGGTGCAAGCAAGGCAAACGCTTCCAGCATGCATGGCAAATCCTTTTCTGGGACAGCACGGGTCAAACTGCCCACCAGCAAACTGGCAGGGGACAAGCCCAGCTCCGTGCGCACCGCATGGCGGTTGGCAATGATCCGATCTGGCTCCAAGGTGGGCACATCCACCCCATTCGGGATTAAAGTAGTCGATGCAGCCGGATAACCCAGCTCCAGATAACGTGTCCGGCTACGCTCTGATACCAACACAATCCGCTCTGGAATGTGTGACAAGCGGCAAGTCAGCCACAGGAAAAAACGGTGTGACCAGCGTGTATACAGGTTTTTTACCGGGGTGTCGTGCAAACTCCAGACCAAGGCTGGACGTGGTTTGCCCAATAAGTAGCGCAGTAAAACAGCAAACAAATTGGCGTGATGCATCAAGCTGTACAGCAAGCGGACATCATGTGCCTTCAATAAGGCCAGCAAGCGGCGTAGGTTGCCCAGCACCCGCCATGGCTGCTCCAACCCGACATAGAATGGCTCAACCCCCAAGCCACGAAACTCCGCCTCCAGACCGGGGGTACGCCGCAAGCTAATGACCAGTGGCGGATAACGCTGACTCAGGCCAGAAGCCAACAAGCCCAACAATACCTTTTGTGCCCCCCCCATGCTGAGCGAGGTAATCACATACGCGACGGGAACCTGATCAGCCTGGCCTGTGTAACTCATAGCTTCCTCATCAGGTACTGCATGGCGACCCAACCTTTCAGGTTATGCGGGGTAAAATTCACATACTCATGCCGTTCTTGCCCCCCAAAACCCCGCTTGAAATGGTTAATGTTTTCCAGACGGGCATTCTGGCGGACAGCCATGCCACCCAGGTCGTAGTAGGTATAATCCAGTTGCTTGAAGTGGTTCATGTCTGCCCAATGCAGCAGACGGTGCGCCCGCCCAATCCGGTTACGCTGATGGGAGTTGTACTGGTACAGGCGAAAACTGGAAATCGAATACAACAGGCGGGCGCGTCGCCCATCGCCAATAAACGCATGCTGGCATAACACATGGGCAGAATGGGCACAACGGACACTACTCAACATCAAGGCTCCCTGCCCCGCAAAAAACAATAGTTTATTCCGGTTACACAGTGGCAAACCCTGTTGCTGGGCAAACTGGTCATACGCTTCACAAAAGCGGTGGATGTCAGGCGGGCGTGGGTCATGGGTAAAGTTAAGGGCAAACTCATCCCGGTCACTGCCGGTCTGGATTTCACGGCGATAACTGCGCCGGAACCCCGCCAGGATGGCCTCGCTATCCTCGTTAAGGTCAACGACGGCAGTCAATGCGCGGCTGGCATGCTTACTGGGTTCGGGTACACAAAAATCCACCCGCAAGTCACAATCCGTATCCGGGCAACCGTTGGGCTGGAAATACACTTCCTGTATATCCACACCGAATTTATTACGTTTGATGGTCAATGTTTTCATGTTTTGCATTGAAATTCTTCAGCATATTCCATAGCGTCCCCCGCACATTGCCGATATTCAGCACCAGCACAGCAAACGCATAGACCCCAATCCCCACCACGACCCGACCGATACCGGCCAGTAAGCCGTGCCCGAAAGGTAATAACCCGATCACCCACCCCATCAGCCCTGCCGAAAGGATAATTTGCACCACCCCCATCCACGGGACGGGTAAGGTAAAATACTGGCTCCCCAGCCAATGCCCGAACACCACACAAACGGTATAAGCCACCACGCAGGCCACCAGTGCCCCATCCACGCCATAGCGGGGAATCAGGTAGAGGTTCAGCAGCAAATTGATCAAGGCTGCCAACCCCACCACCCCAATACTTTTATGGGTCTGTTTGGCAAACTGGAAAGCCAGCGCGGTATGGAACAAATAAATGCAATTCACCAACACCGCAAAACCCGCCCACGGCAACAGGCGCAAGGACTCACCCACAAACTCCGCACCAATCAGGAGCGGTAAAAAATCATCGCCCACGGCAACCAGCCCTAACCAGGCAGGAATCGCCACACCCAATAGCAGCAAGAGATAATCAGCCAGCTTGGCACGGACAGCTTGCCCACCCTCCTGTTCAAGGGTACGGAGCAAAAGGGGGTAAGCCGCCATATTCAGGGCGCTAGTTACCATCACCAACAACTGGAACGGCAAACTGAAAGCAACCGCATACTGGCCTGCTGCTTCAAAGCCCATCAGATAGCCGAGTAATAGCCGGTCGGTGGTATGCATCAGCTCCAACAAAACGAAGGTCAGGCTGAGTGGCAAGCCGTAGCGCAGTAACTCCCGCAACATCCCGCGCTCAAGCTGAAAAGGATATTGCCAGAAGTGCTGCCAGAAATGGCCTGAAAACAGCGGAACCAGAACAAATCCCAGACTGGTGGCAAGCAACGCCCCTTGCCAGCCATATCCCTCCCAGACCAGCAGC
Source organism: uncultured Thiothrix sp. (assembly GCA_964293005.1). Lineage (GTDB taxonomy): Bacteria > Pseudomonadota > Gammaproteobacteria > Thiotrichales > Thiotrichaceae > Thiolinea. The sequence continues at coordinate 50,802 of CAXYXW010000026.1, read as the reverse complement.
AAGCCCAGCCCTGTCGCCAATAGCACCCGCAACACCTCATTGCGCAAGTAACGGCCTGCTTGCAGGGTTATGGAATTGATGCGTTGGTAGGCGGTATAAATCGCCCCGCTCACCAATAAGCAGACAAACGACGCAGCCAAAGCCCCATCACCACCCGTAAAAACATACAGTACAGCAACCACCGCAGCCAACAGGCTGCCTGCCAGCAAAGCAACCATCACCACCCCGCGCATGGTTGCTTCGGTCAACTGCTGATCATGCCAATAACGCATGATGCCCACGTATAACCAGTTGAACAGGATACTATTGGCACTGGCGGCTATCACCAGGATGGTGCTATAGACCCCATACGCTTCCGGGTTGATCCAGCGCGTATATGCCGCCAGGGTGATGAACGCTGCCAAGGCAGGCACGGCATGCGCCAGCAAATAAAGCACACTGTGCCGGAATTGCATATCAGACAGCCAGCCACGCATCCGCTACCGCACGGATGTCATTGCCCTGCACCGATAAGGGGCCTTGCCGGGACAAGCGCTCACGCAAGGCGGTATCGGTATATAAACGATCCATCGCCGCTGTCAGGGCAGATACATCCAAGGGCGTAAGCAGGCCATTGACCCCTTCCCGCACAATCTCGCGTGGCCCGCTGGGGCAATCGGTGGAAATCACCGGGCAACCCAGGCTTAAAGCCTCAATCAGCACCACCGGATAAGCCTCGGTATCACTGCTCATCACCAAAAACTCAGCACGCACCATGTATTTGTAGGGATTGTTTTCATACCCTTGCAGGACAACCCGCCCAGCCAGCCCTGCCTGGACAATGTGCTGCTCCAATTGTTGGCGCAACTCCCCTTCCCCGAGAATCAATAAACGGCACTGCCGGTGCAATCCAGAAGCAGCATACGCGGCAATCAACCGGTCAAAACGCTTCAAGGCATTCAGCCGCCCGACCGCCAGAATAAAAGGCCCCTCAAAGCTAATGCTTTCTTTGGCACGGTGGTGTACCAGATCAGTCATCACCGGGTTATGGATACGTACCACATTTTGCAAGCCCACCTTGTCCTGCAACTTCACCAGCATCGGGTCAGAAATGGCAATGACCTGGCGGGCACGCCGGAAAGCAGGGCGGATCAACCACAATTGCCGCGCTGTCCAAACATCCGGGTCAATATGCACCGACAAGACGGCCTCACGGCTAGCCAAGGCACACGGCACATTGGCTGACTCCAGGAAAGAAAATATGTGGTCAAACTGCCTAGCACGGAACACCCGCCGGAACACCCATGCCCGCTTCAGCAACAAACCGATTTGTACCAACAGATTACCCGGACGCGATGGCATGGAAATATGCAAATGCTGGGCAGGGGTTTGCAGATACCCGGCTTTCTCTTTTTCCTCGAAGGTAATTAGAGTGACTTCATGTCCGCGCCGGTAGAACTCGGTTGCCAAATCAGCAGCGACCTTTTCCGCCCCCCCTGGCATACCCAAATCACCAATGACAATGGCTATCTTTTTCATGCGTATCTCACAGGTAGCGGGGTGGGGATAGCAGCCGTCCCTGCCGCCATGGGGCGTATCTGCGGGATCAGGGCGGCGAGAATATAGGCAAACCAGACATACATTTTTTCATTCAGGGTCAGCGACATTTGCCCCAAAACGACCACCATCAGCAGTGACAGAACCAGGATGCGGCGCTCGCCAGACAAGTGCGACCACAACTGCCAAAAAGCAGCCACAATCACCATCACATACAGCAACAGCCCCACCACCCCCTGCTCAACCGCAATCGAGATATAGCTGTTATGAGCCGTGTAATCAATGTTGTGCTTATTGATAATGCGCCGGAACGAACCCAAACCATTCCCAAATACCGGGGCACTGTCCCACTCATCCCATGCCCTTGCCCACGTGATGCTGCGGTCACTCAATGTCCCTTGGCTCAGTTCTGTGCCGGTAGAAAAGATCCGCTCCAGGGTTTTTTCTGGAATCCGGCTGGCTACGCCCACCGCCAACACCACCAATAGCACCACACTCAGCAATTTGACGGTCAAACGGGAGCGCCAGACCCACGGCACAAACCCGAGCAAACCAATCAGCAGCGTGGAAAAACCCGTGCGGGAACCTGTGATCAGGATACCGTACAAAGCCAACGGCAAATAAACCACCCCAAATAAACGGATCAGGACATGCCGCCCCAGCAGCAGCAAATAGATCGCCAAGGGCAAGCCCATTGCCATTTGCACGGCGGTTTCATTGGCATCAAACCCCTTGATCTGGTGGCGGACGGTATTCACGCCTGGGTCATAGCCCTGCACCAGCACCGACACCAACACCAATGTACCCAGCAAAAAAGCCACCATTACCGCTTGCAGGTCATTTTCGGTACGGATCACCTGGAACATCAGCAGCACAATGGCAAACAGATAGAGGTGTGCCTTGATGGACTGGCGACTATTGATCACTGAGGGTGTGTCGTAATCAATCGGCATCCATGTCCAGAGGAAGGCAAATAACGCCCAGCCTACATAGAGTGTCACTGCCATAAAAAACCAGGGCGAACCGCGTAGCTCTGCCCCGGTAATCACCCATAAACCGGTCAGGCCAAATGCCAGCAAACCCGCCATCTTGACCAGCGCAATCCCACCAAAACTCACAATTCCGTCGGTCGGGATGGCAAATGCCAGCACTAACACAAACAACAGGGCTAACTGCCTGACCCGATCCATTACAAAGACTCCCAGGCAGCGGCAATCTGCCCGACCGCCAAATGGGCAACCGAAGCGGGGGCAGCAGCAGCCAAACGGGTGCGCAAATCGGTATCAGCATGGAGACGATCCATCGCAGCCGCAAGCGCTGCAACATCATCAACAGGAACCAATAAGCCATTCTGTCCATGCTGGATGATTTCATTCGGCCCGGTGGCGCAATCGGTAGAGACAGCAGTTTTACCCAGTGCCAAGGCCTCGATCAACACCATCGGAAAGCCCTCATGGTCACTGGACAGCACCAAAAACTCCGCACTCCGCACATCAGGATGCGGGTTGGCGACATTGCCGGGCATCAGCACTTGCCCCTCCAGCCCCAAGTCACGCACCTGCTGCTCCAGCAAGGGGCGCAACCGCCCTTCCCCCAGGATTAACAGTTTGACGGTGTGGCGCAGGGTGGTGCGGGCATAGGCCGTCAGCAAACGGTCAATCCGCTTTTGCTGCTCCAAGCGCCCGACCGCAATGATGTACGGATCGGACAAGCCGACCGCTGCCGGTTGTTGTGCATAAGCCTGCAAGCGTTGTAAATCGACCGGGTTATAAATGCACCCCAAACGGGTCTGCTGCACCAACTGCTCCCGGAATACCTGCTCAGCCGCCTTCGACACACAAATGACATGGCGGGCTTTGGGGAACAGGTAACGGGACAACTGCCACTCCATGCGGGAAAAATACAAGGCAGGATTGCAGTGGTTGGAAGCAATGGTCTGGCGGCTGGCTAAAATCGAGGGAAAACTGGCACTTTCCATGACGGCAATGATCAGGTCAAAGGCACGCTCCTGATAAACTTTCCGCAAGCGGCGAGCGCGTTTTAACAGGGTCAGGCTACGCTGCCAGAAACCATTCCCCGACTCGGCATGCAAATCCAGCAAGATACCACCATGCGGATAGCCAATTTCACGCCCGTCAAACACAATCAGCGTGACAGTATGCCCTTGTGCTTGCCAATAAATCGACAACTCAGACACTACCTTTTCTGCCCCACCACGCCCCAAGGAGTGAATAACCAGAGCAATATTTTTATGGGAGTTCATTCTTTTTGCCACCGATTGCGTACATTAATACCATCACCCACTACCCTGCCCGCTACAAATGACAATGTATGTAGCCCTTCCAAGGCTCCAGAACCGGCAGGGATATTCTGGCTTATGGTTTTTTCCTTATAGCTGTGGCTATTCCACTCGATAACCTGATTCAGGTTCAAGCCGCGCCCGTAAGAACCGGCGCAATTTTGTGACGGTCGGTAAATGTTGCCATTCTGCATGAACAGGCGACCCGCAGGGCGGGCACTGGCAGCCTGCGTGACAATCGGATTGCAGGGGTGCGGCTCCCACTCGCTATCCAGAGGGCTAGCCGCCGAAAACAGGTATAACAGCTCATGGGGGGAACAGCCCGGATGGTGGCGCAAGTTCACAAACATCCACCAGCGCCCCGCATGCGGATACAGCGTGGCATCATAGGCCTCCACACCCTGCATCAGGGTTTTGACGTAGACCCATTGATGGGGAAAATCAGTGCAGCGGTACAGGTCAACCGTGCCATTTTCTGCTGACTCAGGAATCAGGTACCACTGATTTTGGTAAGAAAACAAAAAGGGATAGGACAGGTGATAAGGGCGCTGCAAGACCGTCACGGGTGGCGAATGGCTGCCATCCGCCAGCAACTCCATACACGCCAAATGACCACGCCCACGCCCAAATACAAACTCCTCAAAAAAGACATACTGCCTGCCACCTTCCACCACCAGACAGGGGTCTGCCCAAAACAGGGAGGATGGGGGAACCAATCGTTGGGCAGTAACCAGACCCGCAAGCCCCTGGAACGGGTCATCAGCCTGCCCGGTCAGCAAAACCCACTGCCGGGTACGGGTCAGCTTGGTACGCAGGCGCTGCAAACCATTCCGGACAGAGCGCATGCCAACCTGTGCTAGCAGTACAAAGCGGGGGACAAATCGCTCCCTTACCTGAGTGGGCAGCTCCGGCAAATAACGCAAACGTTTTTCACGGAAAAAATCCCGACCGGCTGGAAGCTTGGCCAGTTGCCCGAGCAAGGCAGGCACGAATGCAGACATTTTCCAGAGCATGGCATCATGGCTTTCACTTAAACAGGCATGGGTGGCACTCCCTGACAGCAACAGGCACTGGGGTTCCGCATACCAACGCGAACCCGCTACGACCCCGGAAAGACTCGCGCCACGCCCATCGGCATACTCCTGCGCACCCGCCCAATGGTAGGCCGCTACGGAAGACTCCAGGCCATCCCCATACACATGCCGCCAACAACCGTATTCTGGCAATAGCGACACATAAGGCGGCAAATCCGCCGCCCTTGTCCCCAAATCAATGACCGCATGAATAAGCCCATCCGCAAACTGTGCCGCAGCCTCCGGTGCATCCAACGCCAACACAGGAACCCCTGCCAATAAGCCCGCAACGGGGCATGGCTTGTTCGCCTGCCATTGATGGCGGTGCACATTCGCATCAACCGCATGCAGGGCATTCAGCCCGACAGCCAACAGCCGTTCTTGCCAAGGGGCGGACGGAGCAGGCAACCGCAACACCAAAGCCAACTGCACATGGTGCAAGGCCAGGATACGCTCCAGCAATAGGTATTGCCAGGCAGGCACAGAGCTGCCTTCCAATACCAATGCCACACGCAGCCTCTGTTCAGCCATCCGGGGATACCACTACTGTCCAACCACAAGGGGTTAACGGGAAAGTTTATTAAGGATTTCGCCTTGCAAATACGTCGCGGGGATCACGCACAATAGATTCAAAGTGGTAATATCGCGTACCCCATCAACAATCACCGCGACCCCTGCACTGTCAAAAGCCTGGATCACTTCTTGCAAGGGTTGCGGGACAGCGCCATTCCGCGCTACATCACGCACATAATCAGGATGCAGGCGCACCATGTCTGCCCCCAATCCGATCACGCGCTTGATCAGCGGCAAATCAGCATTGAGGACTTGATCAAGCACCAGCTTCACGCCGGTTGCTTTCAAAGCATGCAGGACTTGCCCTGCCACCATCATATTGGCAAGGCAATCCACCACCGAAACCACCAATACCAGCCGCCGCGCCATGCGGGGGTTCTTATGGAAAACCTGCACCAATGCCTTGGCCTGCTCACCCTGTTTGAAAATCCAGTGACCGACCCCCACCATAACCAGATGCTGGACGCTTTGTTGCCGACGTAACAAAGGATGGCGCAAGGCATTGCGGATACACCACCAGTCAAGCTGTAGGCGCTTGCCCGGATCAGCTTCCAGCAATTCGCGGTAGGTGACGCGCTTACCATCGGCATAATGCAGGGTCGGCTCTGCCACCAGCAAGGTGGCATGGGTATTCGCCCGCAGGTTGAGCGTTTCCTGAAAATGGATTTGCATTTTGGCAGCAGGCGGCTGGGCTGCCTTGGCAGGGGCAACCTTGCTGGCAGCCGCCTTGTTGCCTGCGGGGGTGGCTGCATGCAGCTCCCACGGGTTATCCGCACGCCTCTCCACTGGCGGCAACAAGGCATGCACATGCAACTGCACACAACGTTGCCCACGGAATACCGAGGGGATAAAACGGATTTCCGCACGGAAAGGACGCTTATCACTCCTTACCAGCGTGACCAGCAAACGGTTGGATGGACGGGCACTGCGCTCAGCACTGGCATTGAGGGCATTAAATGCCCCCCACTCCTCTGCCAGAACCAACTGGGCCAATGGGGTAGTCAACATTTCTGCATCGGAATTGAGGCCAAACAGGGACAAATACGCCACATTGGCATGCAAATGTTTGCCACGCCCGATAAAGGCCACCGGTTCGCGTGAGTAGTCCACCAACCACTGGCAACGCAACTCAGCAATACTGAGCAGGTGCTTGCAATGGCGGAAACGGGTTTTCAGACTGGCATAATTGAGCAGGTAATCAATCTGCTGTTGCAGGAAATCAGCATCCCCTGTCGAAATCGCACAGACATCCACCCCCAGCAAACGGGTCGCCAAGGGTTCCCATTGCCGCAAAGAAGTCTTTACCAGCAAGGTATCCGGGGAGCGCTGTTGCAAAACCTCCAGCAGCCGGTTTTCATGTTGCTGCATGAAGTCACCTGGGCAAAACAATAGCGCAGGGAAAGCCACCAAACCTGTTTCCAGGTCGCTCCAACTTGTCGCATAATGCAGCTCAACCTTGAAACCCGCCTTGCGTAAGGCAGCCTCCAAAGCATTGCTGGTCTGCTGATGACGATGAATAAGGGTACAGGAAATGGTGTGTTGGCTCATAACTACTGAAGATACCAACTTCTGGTAACTTCAAAAGCGTTAAGGCCGCTTTTCCCGACCACCGCACCAACTGGCTTGACGGACTGGTTGCCCTATCAACTTAATCTATAATGCGTCCCAAACACTGCCAAAATCATCATCAGAACGTTTTGTTTCCTGCTCGTTGATCACCCTGAAGCGGAAATAGGCAAACGCCCCCAAACACTCATCCAGTGAAGTCAGCACCACCCGCTCCTCGCGCTCGCGTAGTTTGAGTGGTATTTCATCACCAGGCTGGAAAATATACGCAGGCAAAATCAGCACCGGATCTGGGCGAATCCCCTCAATACTTGGCAACATCAGGCCATCTTGCGGGAACTTGTTGGCTACCTTGCGGTTGGCAACCCCCTGTACCGCCAGGGTCATGATTTTGGTGGAAAGCAACTCAATCCCGCAGTACAGGCCTTGCTTGCCGACATGCTCCATCCACTTCACCACCCCGACCATCCACGGGTTTTTATCGGTAGACACATCGCGCAGACCGACCAGCTCCCCCACCCGCGCCGAGGAGGTTTCCTTATGCTGCCAGCACAAACCATAGCCACCCACACTGCTATTGGTCATGTCCCAAATTTGCATGTCACGCCCCACATCAACCGGGACTAGGGGCTTCGACTGCTGCCCACCCGTGATCAGGCTGGCCTCGCCATACAGCAGGTTATTGAACAATAAATCCTCTTCGCGCTTCTCTTCAGCACTGCCTTGCTGATAAGAACGGGTTATGGAGTCAAGGATGCCCTGCATGCCCATCACCAAGGCCACCTTTTCCTTTTTCGGGAAGCGGTTATACTGGCGGCTGCGTACCACGGTCAAATGAAACACCATCCGCTTCAACAGGTTACGGCTCAATCCATTCTGCATCACCAGGCCGGACGACTGCTCCTGGGAAACGCTCTGGATCAGCGCATCCATTTCCATGATCAGGCCACGCAGGTTAAACACCCGCACCGTCGGCGAATGCGGCAAATCGCGGAAAGGCATGATCACCGCAGGCTCATCATTGTTGAGGATGGCAGCATGCACAAAATCACCCACACGCTCATCTTCCAACGGCTCGTGGGAAACTTTGACCTTGTGAGTCACCGATTCGATATAGCGGGCAATGCGCAACACCTCTTCCTGCCGCAAACTGTGCGGCTTGAACAAGGCCAACAGGTTCACCTGGATATAACGCGCCTCAACGCTGACAGCTCCTGCCCGCCCTTCGGGAATGCGTTGCATATCCACCCCGCGCTCACTGGCCAGCAGGTACATGTGGTGTATGTCATGCCAAATTGTTTCGCGGGTACGGGTATAGACGGAATAGGTCGTCAGCAGGTAGAGGCCGAGGTAATCAATCACCCGATAAATTGCGACTTGCAGGGCGCGTTTGTTGACCTCATCGCGGGTCAGCATATCCAGGGCAGCCAGTTGGTACAAACCGGCAAACTCCAGCAGCAGCGACTGGTTAAGGTCAAAAATGCGCTGCCCACGCTCGGGTAAAGGAAAAGCACGGTAGCTCAAATGGCGCTGCAAATTGCTGAGCAACACTTCAAATTTGGGGCGCAAGCGCTCACCGACCCGGATACGCACAGCGGGGGGCAAGGCACGCCGGTTCAGGTCAACCAGACCATGATAGACACGCTTGGTCGTTTCGCCGAAGTCAGTGACAGAAAGGGAATCTATCCACTCCTTTGCCTTGACCTCCGACAAAGGAATGGTATAGCGGGAGATGTCCTGACGCTCTGCTGTTGTATCCATGAATTGCTCACCTGAATCTGCTTATTTTTCTATACCTTCGCCGCATTATAACGGGTGTAACAAATGTGTACGACACCGAACCGACAAGGTGTCACCCCTTCAATAAAACCATCGGCGGCACATCCAGCAAACCCCGCAAATTAAACCAGGCAGCCCCCCCGACCAGCAGCGCCCCTGCTACCCCACCCAACAAAACCAGCCACAGGCTCAGGCTAACCCCCAGGTCAAACAGATAGAACCCAAGGAGATTGCTGGCAAGCAGCGCAAACAAGCCTGCCATACTGCCCGCCAAAGCGCCCAGCAGCAAAAACTCCAGCCAGATGCGTTGGCGCAATAAGGCGTGTGCAGCCCCCAAGGACTTCAGCACCGCCATTTCCTTCTGCCGCTCGGGTTTCTGTGACTGCAAGGCGGCCCATAACACCAGAATCCCGGTCACGAGGGTAAAGGCAAAAATGCCCTGCACCGCCAGGGTCGCCTGCCCGATCAAGGAACGCACCTGCCCCAGGATCGCGCTGGTATCAATCGCGGTTATGCTCGGGAATTGGCGGATCATGTCCGGGATAAGCTGGGGTTTATCGGCACGGATGTACAAACTGGTAATGAAGGTGCGCGGTTTGGAATCCAGCGCACCCGGAGCCGCCGTGACGAAAAAGTTGGGTTGCATGCTGTCCCAGCGCACCTCACGCACACTGGTGACAGGCTCGGTGTAACGCTCCCCGGCAATATCAAAGGTCAATACATCGCCCAAGCCAAAGCGCAAGGTTGTGCCTATCCCCTCCTCCACCGAAAACCCCGGAGCGCCCTTGCCCGCAAACCACTGGCCTGCCAACAAGGTGTTGGTGGATGGGAACTCGGCAAACGCGGACAAGTTAAACTCGCGCTCCAACAAACGCTTGGCACGCTCTTCCACATAATCCTCCGAGCGCACCGGCTTGCCATTGATTTCCACCAAGCGCCCGCGTGTCATCGGGAACAGCTCAGCTTTCACGCCCTGCCCCTGCAAATACGCTTGCAGGGCTGCCGTTTCCGCAGGCTGGATATTAATCAGGAAATAATTGGGGGCATCCACCGGCAAACTGGCCTGCCAACGGCTAATCAGGTCAGTGCGCAAGGCCGTCAGCAGCAGCAGGGTAAACAAGCCCACCGCAAACACCACCACCAATAAGGCAGAACGGCGTGAATGGCGTAATACCGCCAGCCAATCCCAACCGGGGCGCAAGCTCAGTTGCGAGCACCCGCGCAATACCGCCTGTGCAAGCAGCCAGAATAGCCCCAGTGCCAGCAAAATCCCTATAAACAGCCACACTGCCAACCGCAATTCACCGGCTTGCAGCCACAGCAAAACAAAAATCGCCGGTAAAATGCCCATCGCCGCCAACCACACCAAGGGGCGCTGGGTCTGCAAACCGCCTTGTAGAATCTGCATCGGCGAAGTATCCAGCATCCGCAACAGGTATGGCAGGGCAAACCCTGTCACCATCACCCATGCGGTCAGGATGCCCACCCATGCCGAAGTCAGCCGGGCACTGGGCAATTCAATCTCCACTACCCGCGCCAGCCAATCTGCCAGGAACATTTGCAGGCCAAAACCGACCAGTGCCCCCAGCACCCCCGCCAACAGGCTGACCAGCCACAAGTTACCCAAATAATCCAGCAGGATGCGGCGACGGGACAAACCCAACGCCTTCAATACCGCTACCGCACGGGTTTCATGCCGTACCAGGCTGGCAGCGGTCAGTGCAATCGCCGCCCCTGCCAACACCACGCTCAGCAAGGCCGCCAGACCCAGAAAACGCCCAGCACGTTGCAAAGCCTGCTGAACCGTCGGTGCACCGTCATCCAGGGAGCGGATTTGTTCAGTGGTTGCCAATTGGGGTTTGAGTTGATCCCGCAAGCGCTGGATGGCACGCTCCGAACCGCTAAACAACAAGGAAAACTCCGCACGACTGGCAGGGGACAACAGGCCAGTTGACTCCAGATCAGCCAAGGGCATGATCACCAAGGGTGCAACCTGGAAAAAATTGATGCCCCGGCTGGGGTCTTTGGTCAACACCGTATCCAAGGCAAAAGCCTTGCGCCCCAACTCCAGGGTATCCGCCGGGCGCACTTGCAGCTCATGGAAAAGGCGCGGCTCTGCCCAAACCGTACCGGCTGCCAAGGTTTGCCCCTGCAAGGACTTGCCCGCTGCATCCAGTACTTTCGTGCCCTCCAGCACACCTTGCAAAGGGTAAAGGGCAGAGACTGCCTTCACCTGCACCAGTTGCGTGCGCCCACCGGCTGAAGCCATACTGCGGAAGGTGATGGCCTCTGCTTGCGTGACCCCGGCGGCGGTGGCGGCCTGCCGGTAAGTGTCGGGCAAGGGGCGGGCGGAGCTGATGACCAGATCGCCACCCAATACCTGGGTTGCTTGCCGCTCCATGGCGTTGGATACCCGGTCAGTAAAAAAACCAACCGATGACACTGCCACCGCCGACACCCACAAGGCCAGAAATAACAGGCGCATTTCCGGTAAGCGCCAACGCCGCCACCAGTGCCGCAGCCATAACCCCACCGCATCCGACAGCATGTTAGGCAGCATGGTGTTGTGCCTCCACCTGCAAACGCCCATCCAGCAGCCGATACCAGCTTTGGCATTGTGCCGCCAGTGCCTCATCATGCGTCACCAATACCAAGGTGGTCTGGTAATCGTGTTGCAGGCGGAACAGGAGTGCCGCGACCTCTTGCCCGGTCGCCCGGTCAAGGTTGCCGGTCGGCTCATCCGCAAACAGGATCTGCGGACGGGTGACAAACGCCCGCGCCAACGCCACCCGTTGTTGTTCGCCCCCGGACAGGCGGTTGACAAAATGCCCTGCCCGTGCAGCCAGCCCGACTTGGGCGAGTGCCGCCAATGCCTGTTCCTTGGCACTGCCCATCGCCTTTTTGCTTTGCCCCAACTCCAGGGGCAACATGACATTTTCCAAAGCGGTCAGGTTTTCCAACAAATGGAAAGACTGGAAGACAAACCCAACCCGCCCCAAACGCAAGGCAGCCCGACGATCCTCGTCCAAGCCGACCAGCTCCTGCCCAAACAACTGCAAGCTGCCACCGCTGGGGCTATCCAGCCCCGCCAATAAGCCCAACAGGGTACTTTTCCCTGAACCGGATGTGCCGGTAATCGCCACCGACTCCCCTGCTTGCACCTGCAAGTGAATAGCCTGCAAAATGCCCAGACTTCCAGCCGCCCCTTGGGTATCCGCCAGCACCGGAACCTGTTTGGATAAAGCGTTTGCGGCAATAACGACCGCTGTATTTGAACTGTCCATATCGAAATCAGCATAAAATGGCAATCCGGCACTATACCCGATCCTGAGGGTGATACCCATTTGCGCCGGATGATTCAGTGGTTATTAGCGGGTAATGCTCCGAATGCTCCCCCTGCCAAACCCTCACCCCCCAGCCCCCTCTCCCGCCCAGCGAGCGAGGGGGAGGCATGAAATCCGACAATTTGCAGAGGCAGGGGGTATGCAAACCATCGTCAGCAGAACGCTTTAGCCCCTCGCCCGCTTCGCGGGAGAGGGGTTGGGGTGAGGGTATCTTTATTTTTGTCATGACCGTAGCTCAAAGACCTAGGGCAAGGCGAAAACCAACGCTGCCGCTGCGATCACCCGGAACGCCGTTGCCGCGAAAAGCAGACCGGCAATGCCTGCCGTAGCGGATCCACGAACCACCGCGCAACACGCGGACAGAGCCTGACGCTGCCCCTTGCGGGTCAGTGACAGGTTCGGTTGGATACCGCGATTTATACCAATCCTGACACCACTCCCAGACATTACCGTGCATTTGGTACAAACCCCACGCATTGGGGGGAAGGCTTTTGACTCCGACAGTTTGCCCCCGGTACTCGCCTTTCTTGCCATTGTTATACGGGGAGTTGCCGTCGTAGTTCACCTGATCAGTGCTGATGTTATCCCCGAAGTAAAAGGGCGTGCTGGTTCCTGCACGGCAGGCGTATTCCCATTGGGCTTCCGTGGGCAAACACAATTGCAGTTCGGGTTTCATGCCATTGAGTTTGCTGATAAAGCGTTGCGCGTCATCCCAACTGACCGAATCCACCGGACGTTCCGCCCCTTTAAAGTGGCTGGGGTTGTCGCCCATGAAAATTTCCCACAGGGCTTGGGTGACGGGGGTTTCCGCGATCCAGAAACCACGGCTGAGGGTGACGCGGTGTTGGGTTTCGCTGCCTTTATCCCAAGGCTCACGTTCCGGCTCATTGGCTGGCGACCCCATCAGGAATGTCCCTGGTTCGCACCAGCGGAACAGGTGGCTGATGCCCTTGTAGTTGAAGCTCATCCACAGGCCGTATTCGTCTTCACCCCAGCCGGATGCCCAGCTCGCGGGGAAGTTGTCGGGAAAAACCGTATGGTTGCGGGTCATGGGGAAAGACCCTCACCCCCCAACCCCCTCTCCCGCCCAGCGGGCGAGGGGGAGGCATGGAGTCCGACAATTTGCAGAAACAGGGTATGCAGGCCATCGCCAGCAGAACGCTTTAGCCCCTCGCCCGCTTCGCGGGAGAGGGGTTGGGGTGAGGGCATTTTCATTTTTTGAACAAGTCCTTCGCTCGGTCAAGTAAGCTTTTGGTTTTTTTACGGGTAGTTTTGTCTGGTTTTTGTACCTCACCTACCGCCCGCAGGCCTGACGGTAGCTCAAGACCTAGGGCAAGGCGGAAACCGTAGTTGAAGTCGCGGTCAGCAGGATCGTTAGCGTAACGAAGAGCAGAACGGCAGAGCCTGCCGCCGTTGAACCACGAGCCACCGCGCAACACGCGGCGAGTGCCTGAGGTAGCCCCTTGCGGGTCAACTACCTTTTCAGCCGGATAATCACCGTAAATATCTTGGCACCACTCCCATACATTACCGTGCATTTCGTATAGACCCCATGGGTTGGGGAGATAGCTTTTGACTACTACGGTTTGCTGTAACGCTCCTTCCGCCCATTCGTCGCTTCTGTATTCCCACGTCCCACGGTAATTTGCTTTGTCGAGTGACAATTCACCCCAAAAATGAAACGGGCTGCTTGTGCCTGCCCGGCAGGCGTATTCCCACTCGGCTTCGGTGGGGAGGCGTAATGCCAGCTCTGGTTCCTGGCGGTTAAACTGTTGCAGGAATTGGTCTACGTCATCCCAACTGACTTGTTCGACGGGGTTGTTGGGGTCTTTAAAGCGGCTGGGTTTTTTGCCTGTGACCGCCCGCCATAAGGCTTGGGTGCAGGTGGTTTCTGCCAACCAATAGCCTTGAGTGAGAGTAACCTTATGTTGCGTTTCGTCGTCATAACGCCCCTCCTCTTCGGGTGGCGAGCCCATGAGAAAACTACCGGGCTGGATCCAGCGGAAACGCTGGCTGATTCCGGCAAGGTTGACATCGACATAAAGGCCGTAGGGATCACGGCCTGCATGGGTTGCCCAAGTGGGTTTCAGGCTAGGGGCATGGGGGGGGAGGTAGTGCCAGAAACCGGGATAGCTGACCGTTTCCGACTGATCTTGACCCACTTCGGGGGAATGCCAGTACCAGCGGTACAACGTGCCTTTGTTGTCGCGGGTTTCAACCCAAGTGGTTTCACTCTCCATGCCCCGGTATACCACCCAGTCGGGCTTATCCGTAGCGGAGAGCACCTCCAATTGGAAGGTTTCTGCACCCACTTGGAGTTGGTGGTTACTACCGGACGGGAAAGGGATACGGGCGTGTTTGCCTTTTTCCAGGTTAAGGCTCACCTGCTTCGGGTTGCCGTCTACGTCCGTGTAACGGTGGAATATCTGGGTATCACCCAATACCAGCTTGAGCAAGGTGACGGATACTCCCCAACCTTCTGCCTGCATGGCAGCAAGCTGTTCGGGTATCAGTTCCAGTGCCCCCCCCGTTTGCCGCAGCAGATAGGATTGTTGTTCCTGTTGGTGGTTGATAAAAGGGAGTATCTGTTCTGTAGGAATGCCATCAGGCCATTCGATGCTGGCAGCATCCCCCTGATGGGTGCGCATGGTTTCAAATGCCAGCAAGGCACTTTGGTGTTCACTGATACCGCGCATCGTCGGGTGGTCATGGCGGGCAAGGTAGCGTTTTACCCATAACCCCAAGCCTTGATGTTCTGGATGCTCGGCATAGGTCTTGACCAGCGTGGACATAAAATCATGTGTTGCAGCCTTTACCGCTTCCGGCACGGGAAGCTTTAGGCGGATCAGTTCATCCATCGCCTCAAAATAGAGTTCATCCGGCAACTGGGCGTGGTAGCGGCCTAGCTGCTCCACAAGAATTTGCTGGCTGTCAGGGGGTAGTTCTCCAAACTGGGTCTTGAAAGCCTCCAGATATTGCCCACGGCTGTTAGCTTGCCAACCCCATTCGTCCCCGACAACATTAACTGCCGGATGATGCCAAACGGCGGCCTCGTGACTTACGTCATAGTGGTTAGCAGGTAATAAGCGACGGACACGCCGCAACAGACCCAACTCGACCCGCAGGGCAGGGAATAGCAAGGCTAACAGATGCCCAACGCGGGTGGTATGGGATTGATAGTCTTGTTCGGCCTGATAATGACCCCTGACAGGCCGCAAGCGGCTGCTGCCATCCCAAGTGATGCAATTGAAGTACTGCAACAAACGGGCATCCACATCCCGTTCAGCCACTGGCATCAGCACTGTTGGACGGATACCTTGCAGGCTCAGTGCTTGCCCAAATAGCAGCCACTGGTACAGGCTACGGCGTGATTTTACCTGCGTCCCCATGTCACTGAGTATCAGCAAGGGGGTATCACTGTGGGGTGATCGCCATGCTTGCAGGGTTTCCTGCCCATCCCGGTAGTGGGCAATCTGCCCTCCGGGTTCATCGTAAACAAACTGGACATCCAGCCCGTCGTCCCCGCGCCATGCCGACAATTGTTGTTGCAAGCACAGGAAGTCCTGCCGGTAAGGGAAATTCTCCTCATTAATGTCAATCAGCAAACACGCGGTAGGCGACCAAGTGTAGCGGGTACGTTTTGGGATACGCCGTATTAGCTCCCCTTGTGAAACCTGCCTGACCAGTTTGTACATGTCCGGTTTGTTAATGGCGACATCTGCACCTAAGCAGTGCTGAAGGAAAGGCCATAACCTTGCCCAAGGGATCAAGGGCGGAAACTCAGGCGGGGTACGGTGAATAGCAGGAACCTGCGTTACGGTTTCCTGCAAAAAGGTCGGTTTGGCCTGCGTAAACCAATCCGGCAAGGCACGCGCATCCTTGGCATGGTCAGGACTGGTATGCTCTAGTTGCCGGTCTTTGACACGGTAGAAGGATGTACCCAGTACAACAGAGGGTGGGGGAGGCCGAAAGAAATTTCGCATGTCTTGGGGAACGACCATAACCTGCGGCCTTTCTTCGCTGGGTATGGCCTCTTCTTCTGGTGGAATATCAACTTCTTCAAACCCCAGCAATTCCGCCATGCGGGTGTGCTGGTCTACTGGGGATGCACTCAAACACCACAAGAGGTCGGCACGGCTTAGGCTGGCATTGTGACGCTTAGCGCCCATACATCACCGGGTATTTACGCAGGGCAAACTTGGCAATCTGTTTCAGCATGACTTTCTGGGCAGCCTCATCCTTACCCAACACCGTCAAGGCACGCAACATATCCAGATATTCCGCCTGCCCCGGCAAGTTGGTAATGCCTTTATCGCGGGCAATCTTACGATCATCCAGCAATTGCTGGGCAGCCAAGGTACAGACTTCAGGGGAGCATTCCTTACCATAATGCAGGCTCCCCCGTTCGACCATGACGTTAAGGAAATCGGCATCATTTTCCGGTAATTCGAGGTTCAACACCAAACAACGGCGCACGAAAGCTGCTGGCAGTTCCCGCTCCTCATTCGTGGTGATAATCACCAAGGGGGGGAGACTATCCTTGCCACCAATCACTGTATTAAGCCATGGGATATTGACGGAATTGTTACCCAAAATCTCCAACAAGCCGTTGGGCAACTCCGCGTTGGCCTTGTCAATCTCATCCAGCAGCAAGACGCTGCCTTGTCCCTGTTGCCAGTCTTCGGGCTTCTCTGGGCAGCTCAGCTTGTACTGGCTGTTTTGATAAACTGCATCTGCCGTTTGCCAACACAAAGCCCACCATAACGAGCCGGGTGAAATATAGCGTTTGGTATCCAGTGCTGCTTGGCGCTCCTGAAGGGTGCAACCTTGGCCTTGCAGGGCTTGGGCTTCTGCCAAACGGCCTACTGCATCAAAGCGCCATAACAAGTCTTGGCTTTCGGTATGGGCATTCACCACATCGTAAACAAACAGACGGTTCAGGGCGATGGCAGCAGCACGCGCCAGTTGGCTTTTGCCCGTACCAGGATCACCGCGCAGCAACAAAGGACGGCGGGCAGCCAATGCCGCCTTCAGGGCATTGATGCTGTCGGTATCGAATTGGTGGACAGATTCAGGCCATGAACCATAAGCAGGCAGTGGCAGGCTGGTTAGCTTGTCGAGTTTGGCGATGTCAGCGAGCAGGGTCTGCTGGATTGCCTGACTGGTTGCGATTGTCATAGGAATTCACCACATCGTAGAAGTTATAAATTTCAGCCATCAACTCCCCATCGGACGTGACATACACGGATGTTTCCGGGGCATCGTTAAGGACAATAACAGGTAGCTCCGGGATTTCCTGAGCCAGTTTTCTACGTACCTCGGCGCTTCCCCACAGGGAACCCCGTGGAGCATCGGTGCATAACGATACCACCAAGTAGTAATTTTTCTTTTCCCGGTCATCAGCATTCAATTCAGTACGTATTTGGTCACGTAGGCGCGGAAGGCTGAAGGTGTCGGTCGTGTATCCCTTGAATACCTTTGTCCAGAACTGTTTGCCAATATAATTGACCACATCATCCGTCTTGACCCCTGTTTCCAACAAATCAAAACTGCTGATAGCATGTTTGCCTTGCACTTCTGGACGGCTTTTGCTGAGCATATATTGTGGCAGGCACTGCATACGCTGGGCAGAAACAATTTCGGCGCTGCCTAATGAGCGATGTGCAATCGACAGGTTCAACGATGAGGAATACAGCACACTGGCATGTAGCTGTTCGGCCCGTGACTGACGGATAGCAAGCAAAGACAAGGCATTCAGGATACGCTCGGCATCACGGATCAAGTACTTGGCAGCCCTAACATCGCTTGCCTGCTCCAACCCCCGCAAAGTGTCCCGCACCACCACGGTCAAGTTACGGATAATCTTACCCATCCCTTGATCCGCATCACCCTTTAATTTTTCACCCAATGCGCTGGCATCCATATCAGCAGGCAGCCGACGCTTCTTGAGAAACCCCGCCAACAGCAGGGGAGCTGCCGAAAAAACAGCAACCACCTCATCCATCATTTCATCTTGAAACAAGGGATTAGGCATCAGACAGAAATCAAATTGCTGTTCCTTGGCTGCCAACACGGCAGTTTTCAGGTCTTCGCAGGCATCCAGAATTTTATACAGCGGGATCATGTATGCCCGTTTGTGTACAAATGAGCCTGCACCCTCCCCACGTTGGCTGGCTAACATGCCGATAATTGAGTTGGCATCGTCACCCCAGACGGGCGACCCACTAGCCCCTTTTATGGACTCCTGTTCGCTAAGCTCCACTGAAATGCGCCCATCGGTTCCAAGCGTCCGCGTTGTTCCACGCAGCTCATCACCCTTGTCCAGATGAAAACCTTTGGTAATAACCGGCTGATCGACATAAGCAGCCGTGGCACGCTCATATTTCAGTTTAGATGCCCAATCAAGCGCATCCAAACCCGGTGCAGCATCCAGCAGCTCCAGTTTCAAGATCGCAATGTCTTCAATATCATCCAAGCCCGGCTTATCTATTTTGGGCTTACTGGTATGGAGGATTCCCCGGAATAGCGTCCCGTTCAATTCTGGGTGTACAGGGAAATCAACAAGCAACCCGGTCACTTCCCCTGCATCTATTGCGTCAGTAGCCTTTTTGCCTTTAACACATTCCGCCACCACATGATTGCACGTCACCAACCAAGGATAAACCGCCAAGAATCCGGTTCCTACGGTATCCCCACGCGACACCTCACCTTTAGCAGCATCCACTTTGCGCTTGCAGACACGGGCGAGACAATGGTCAAGAACTTCACTCATATCATGACTTTGGCTTTTGCCATTTGACTATCACCTTGATGGTGGCCTCACTATCAGCAGATGCCAAAATAATGCCTGCTTTCGTACCCAATTTAAGCCCCATTTCCAACTGGACTTCGGAAGGCTCGTTCAGATCTTTGAGTATTTTCAAAACGCTATTGGCGACGGGCTTCAGGCCAGCAATGGCTTTCTCGAACCTGCCCCCGTCAATCACTCCATCATCATCACGGCTGATGTCATCATCTTCACCACTGGGCAGTTGCTCCGCCTCCACATAGACGGTTTCCCCATCCACTTCGTACTTGATGTATTGTTTTGCCACTTAGCGCACCTATGGGTTGTAATCAATGAATTTAACAAATGATAGGTGAAAACTTATCCCGTCGTTTGATTTTTCACGATGCCAAAACCACTCTGGCCTGACCGTAGCTCAAAGACCTATGGCAAGGCGGAAACCAATGAAGTGGTTGCAGAAAGCAGGGGCGTAGTGAAAGCGGAGAGCAGAGCGGCAGTTCCAGTCATCGCCCAACCACGTGCCACCACGCAACACTCGGTCAGTGCCTGATGCTGATCCTCGTGGGTCAGTGACAGGTTCGCTTGGGTACTGCGTTGCGTACCAGTCCTGACACCATTCCCAGACATTGCCGTGCATCTGGTACAAACCCCACGCATTGGGGGGAAGGGCTTTGACTTCGACCGTTTGATTGTGGTGGGAGTAGTTGCCATCATAGTTCACCTGATCAGTGCTGATATTATCCCCGAATGAAAACGGGGTACTTGTCCCGGCACGGCAGGCATATTCCCATTGGGCTTCCGTGGGCAAACACAATTGCAGCTCGGGTTTCATGCCATTGAGTTTGCTGATAAAGCGTTGCGCGTCATCCCAACTGACATTCTCCACGGGCAATTCCGCGCCTTTAAAGTCGCTGGGGTTGTCACCCATGAAGATTTCCCATAATGCTTGGGTGACAGTAGTTTCCGCTATCCAGAAGCCACGGCTGAGGATGACTTGGTGTTGGGTTTCGTCATTGTCACGTTCCGGCTCACTTTCTGGCGACCCCATCAGGAATGTCCCCGGTTCGCACCAGCGGAACAGGTGGCGGATGCCCTTGTAATTGAAGCTCATCCACAGGCCATATTCATCGTCACCCCAGCCGGATGCCCAGCTCGCGGGGAAGTTGTCGGGAAAAACAGTATGGCTGCGGGTCATGGGGAAAGACCCTCACCCCCCTGCCCCCTCTCCCGCCCAGCGGGCGAGGGGGAGGCATGGAGTCCAATTTGCAGAAGCGGGGTACACAGGCCATCGCCAGCAGAACGCTTTAGCCCCTCGCCCGCTTCGCGGGAGAGGGGTTGGGGTGAGGGTATCTTCATTTTTACGTGACTCCCCTATCCGTTTACCTTGTGTTTTCGATGACTTTTTGCACTGCATCCAATGGCAAAAGTAAGTTCTTGGCAATGGACTCAGCATCAAAACCATTGCCAAACATCGCCAGAATTGAACGCTGCCGCTCAAGGTTGATGCCCTCATCCACCGCCGTATCAGTCACATTTTTCAGGTCACGGTAATATTTTAGGCTGTCTTCATAAACCTGCCGTTCAATGGGACTGAATTTCGCAATATTGGCAACCGCAAATAATTTCAAAAAGATAGCCTCTTGCAACTCAGGCGGAACTTCCTGCAACTCATGCAAGTGTCTAAAAATATAGAACCATTTGTCTTGCAGGGTGCGCAGCTCCTGGCGTGTCTTTTGGAAATGCGGCAAGGTCAGGTAGATGAAGGTCAGTTTGTCGTAAAATACATGCCCATTCTGATTTTTAAGCTGGATGAAATGGACGACTTCATGGTCATCTTCCCGTCGATCTTCATCAAACACAAAATCAAGGATGCCGACAGTGTAAACCGCCGTGAGCTTATAATCCCAATCACCGCGTTGCGCCTGCTCCTGAATCGGGAAGGTAGCGTAATAGAGGCTGCGGTCTTTAAAATAATTCTGCTTGGCTTTTTGCAGCTCCACAATAAAGCGCTCGCCTGTGCTGCTGATGCAGTTCAGATCAAAAATCGCCTTGCGGTCGAGTGCGCTGAAGCCTTGGTATTCATTTTTGGTGAACTGTAAGTCTTGGATATGGTGCTTTGCAGGCAACAAAGTGTTTAAGAAACTTATCAGCAAGTCCTTGTTCGGCTCTTCACCAAACAGCTTCTTGAAGCCGAAGTCAGTGAAAAGGTTGATGAATTTGTCTTGCATAGCATTCGCCTGTCAGGTGGCTGGATGATGCGATTCTAGCATATATCCCTCATATCCTCCGAGAATACACATAACCTTGCGCAGCCGTGGGGTCTTCACCCCACCCCAGCCGGATGCCCAACTCGCGGAGAAATTGTCGGGAAAAACAGTATGGTTGCGTGTCATGGGGGGTGAGGGCATCTTCATCTTTGCCAATTCATCTTCATTGGTTCGTTACCTGGATGTGCTAATATAGCAGCAAGCAGCGGGGGAAGGGAGTATGGCCTCGGGGTGTGGCAGGGCAACCGCAGATAAATCACCAGGCAAATTTGTAAGCCTTCCAATTCTAAGGGTATTATGTCAACAATCCTTTAGGGATTATTTAAAAATAACATTGATTCGACTATGATTGTCAACATAAGAATACCCAGACGCTAGGGATACCACATGCCGTTCCATCCTGCTTGCCATTTTTACGAACCCGTTACGATTGCAGATCGCCTGTTTCTTGATCTGCGCCGCGCCATCCTTCAGGGGGAAATGCCCGCTGGGAAAAAAATCAGTGAGCCTGAACTGGCAAACATTTATGGCGTAAGCCGTGGTTCCTTGCGGGAGGCCATCAGCAAACTCGAAAACTGCAATCTGGTAACACGCAAACCCAATATTGGGGCGCGGATCGTCAGTTTTTCGATTGACCAACTGCTGGAAATCTACCAAATCCGCGAGGCGATGGAAGGCATGGCAGCCCGCCTCGCCGCCAAAAACATGACGGAAACCGAACTGCATCACCTGAAAAGCCTGGTTGAGCGGCACAAGGAAACCATTGCCCATCCAGTTTCCCCGCCGAAAACCGAGTTCAAACAGGATGCTGATCTCGACTTCCATTTCTGCATCATCCAGGGCAGCAAAAACAGCCGCCTGCTGACCATGCTTTGTCAGGATTTATACGATCTGGTGCGTTTCTACCGCTTCCGCCTCAACCCGTCGTTCTCGCCCACCGCCATGCAGGAGCATGAACTGATTGTGCAGGCACTGGAGCGCCGTGATGGGGAAATGGCTGAGCTGCTGATGCGCCACCATGT
This sequence comes from uncultured Thiothrix sp., assembly GCA_964293005.1. Taxonomy (GTDB): domain Bacteria; phylum Pseudomonadota; class Gammaproteobacteria; order Thiotrichales; family Thiotrichaceae; genus Thiolinea. The sequence goes on along the minus strand of CAXYXW010000026.1, from coordinate 28,556 downwards.
GCGTGCTTCACGCGACCGAGCCAAACAGCGCCTCGAATCCATGACCCCGGAAGAGCTGGGGCAACCGACTCAGTGACCGGCTCAATGAGCCACGGCCTCAGCTAACTGCGTAGCCAACCGACCCAGCAAACGGGCTTGTGCCGCCACCAACTCGGCGATGTCCGCACGGGTGGTTTTTTCCTGCCAATCCATCTTGCCGGTTTTCACCAGCCTGCCGCTGCGCCCTTGCAATAGCTCCCAACGCCCACGCAGATAGGCAAACCCACCCGGCGTGCCGTCAAATTGTGTCACCATCACCACCAACTGGTATTGTGGGGTCTGCTCCAGCTCCCACGGCACACGCTGCATACGCACACCCGGTAGCCTATCCTGCAACTGTTGGCTTAATGCCGCCAGAAATTCATCCTCCAGCTCCCCACCCCAGAGGTGCTGGTCAGACACAGCAATGGTGACGGCATCCTCGCGCAAGACCAAACCTTGCCGGTCAAGCAAGGCAGGCAATTTCACCGGCCCGATCCCAAGGCTTTTCACCGCAGGGGCAGCCAGCACCGCCCCCTCCTGCCCGCCCCTAGTCATACCCCCACCGATACTACCACTGAGGGTATGGTAAACCGTTTTGCTGCTGCCACTACAGCCAACCAGCAGCAGGGCAACCCACAGGCTGGCTAACGGATAATTAACCCCAAACTGCGCCCTACCCATCTTTATTTATCCCAATCGGTTTTGCCCCGGATCAAAGCTTCCGGCTGGCGTTGCAAGGTTTCGGTCAGGGTACGAACTGACCGCGACATGCTGGTAATTTCTTCCATCATTTCCAGCAATTGGTATTGGGTGGGTGAGTTTTTCGCCAGCAGGCGATCCAGATGGGTCAAGGTCGCCTGCAAACGCTGCATGGTCTGATCCAGCTCCAGCGAGGTGCGCGAAAAATCCTGTCCCGCACGGTTAACCGAGCCGCTGATACTGCCCAATGAGCGGTTGACCGTCCCCGATACCTTATCGACATTGCCGGTCACACTCTCCAGCGAGCGGGTCAAACTACCGGACACTTTGCCCACCTCACCCGTGACACTCTCCAGTGAACGGGTAAGGCTGCCGGATACCTTATCGACATTGCCCGTCACGCTCTCCAAAGAGTGGGTCAGGCTACCCGAGACTTTCTCAACATTCTGGGTCAGGTTGGGCAAGGTCTGTTTCTGGATGTCCTGGATGACCAAACGGGCATCCGCCAAGGCTTTTTTCGCCTCCACCATCGCGCCCTCGGCCTCACCCAAAACCTTATTGATATTTACCACGGTTTTATCGAGCTGCCCACTTTCCATAAAGCGGCGCATACCCGCCAGCGTTCCTTTCATGTCATCGGCAATGCCGACCGCCATGCGTGACAACTCCTCCACGGGCGTTGGCGTGGTCGGGAACACATCATAAAATTGCCCCTTGGTGATGCTATCCGGCTTGGGTTTGTCCTCGAAGCTGAGGGCAATGAACATTTGTCCGGTCAGCAAGTTGCCATTTTGCAGCTTGGCACGCATGCCACGGGATACCAGCTCCTCCATCAAGGCCGGAGCTTCTTCCAGACGGATGTCTTCGGAAAAGCGTTGTGGCTCCACCGACACCAGCACCGGTATGCGCACATCCAACGACTGGGGATCCAGGTGCATTTTGATTTTTTCCACCTGACCGACGCGGATTCCCTGAAACTCCACCGGAGCCTTTTCCACCAGGCCACGTACCGAACCATTGAAATACAGGGTGTAATAAAGCCGCTCCTGATAACGCTTCTCGCGGCTGCTGGCATAATCCGGGAATAACTCAAACACCGATCCCTCGCCACTCACAGGCAAATTGGAAGGTTGGTCGGTCGGTGTATCGAAGGCAATGCCGCCAATCAGCAAGGAGGTGAGCGATTCCATGCGGATTTCTGCCCCCACCGAATCCATTTTGAAATCAACACCACTCACATCCCAAAAACGGGTGGATTCGGTAATCAGGCGGTAATAGGGGTCGTCGACGAAAATACTCAGCTCCACCCTGCCACTATCCGCAGACAGGCGGTAATTGATCACCTCACCGACTTGCAGTTGCTTATAAAACACCGGGGTTCCTATATCCAATGACCCCATCGAATCGGTCATCAGCTTCAATTCACGGCCTGGGCGGTTAGGCTTGCTGGCAGGCGGCTCTTCCAACACCTCGTAACACAACAGGGAGTTGTCCCCCGCATCGTCCCCGCCCTCACGGGAAGGGGTCATACCGACATACGTACCAGAAAACAGCGTACCCAAGCCGGAAATTTCCGCCCCCCGGATGCGTGGACGCACCACCCAGAACTGGGCGCTACATTCCAATGCGGCACTGATGTCCTTATTCAAGGCCAGTGTTACCAACGGCTCCAGTTTGTCATTCAAGGTCACGCTTTTGACCTTGCCAACCGTTACCGCCTTATAGCGCACCTGGGTACTGCCCGGCTCAATCCCTTCCGCACTGGGGAAACGTACCGTGATGGTGTCACCCTGCTGATACCAATACTGGAACAATAACCATAAGCCCACCAAGGCAGCCGCCAAAGGAATTAACCATACCGGCGAAGGCCAACGCTGGCGGCGTACCCCCACCAGGGGCAGCACCTCATCCGTCAAGGCTGCATCCCCTATACTTGCCATGCTTCCCTCTGTGTGCGTAGCTGCATTGCCCTCAACTATCCCGTATTTCCTGTGCTATCCTGATCCCAGATCAGACGCTCATCCAAGGTATGTGCTGCCAGCATGGTCAGGACGACCACTGCTGCAAACGAAAAAGTCCCTATATCGGCTTCAATCCGCGCCAAATTACCAAACTGCACCAGCCCTGACAAAATGGCGACCACAAACACATCCACCATCGACCAGCGCCCAACATACTCCGTTACCCGGAACAGGATCACCCGGTCACGGGGTCGCCACAAGGACTTCATCTGGATCGAAACCAGCAGGAAGCTCAAGGTAAACAGCTTCAACAGGGGCACAACAATGCTGGCAGCAAAAATCAGCACCGCCAACGGCCACTGCCCTGCTTCCAGCAAATGCATCACCCCGCTGATAATGGTATCTGGCTGACCTGTACCGAGCATGTATACGCTCATCACCGGCAATAAATTGGCAGGAATATAGAGAATGGCAGCCGCCAACAGCAAAGCCCACGTCACTTCAACGCTATTACTGGGGCGTAAACGGAACCGATGCCCACAACGCGGGCAATACAGGACATCATACTTACCAAGCTGTGCCGGTTTGCGCCCCAGACAACCACAAATGCGGCAATGCAGGACATGTTCAGTCGCCATCCCGCCCCCGGTTTGCAGACCCACACCCACACTGGCGTAACTGCTGCCAAATCGTGAACGGGTCAAGATTGACCGCCGATGCTGCCATCGCCAACACCAGAAAGGCAAACGACCAAAACGCAGGCCCAACAATCAGGGTTGCCAAGTCGCCGAGCTTAACAACAGCCACCAGCATACCCAGCATAAAGACTTCCAGCATCCCCCACGGCCTCATCTCGCGCATCCAGCGGAATAGCCACGTTGCCAGCCCCGGATGCCAGCGGAAACGGATCGTCAGCATCACCCAAAGCAGACCACCTAACTCAAACAAGGGGAACACCAACAGGTTTAGACCCATCAGTAGCGACAGCAGGTAATACTCTTGCCCCCAGAACGCCACCACCGCCTTCCACAAGGTCAGCTCCTGCACCATGCCTTGCGCCCGCAGGCCCAGGAGCGGAAAAGCATTCGTCAACATAAACAGGATCAAGCCCGTGATAGCCAAGGCCAATGAAGTATCCAGCATATAAGGACGGTTGCGGTAAATGACAGCACCACAACGCAGGCAAGTGGCAACCTGCCCGGTAGCAACCGGCTGGTAACGGTGGATTTGCCCACAATCCCCGCAAGCAACCTGGTATACAGGTATCGCCGAATGGTTCACGGCACGAACAGCCTTCTAATGGTTAGTTGGTGTTATTATATGGCTATTTCATCAGAAAAAGGGAGCGTATTGCTTTACTGGTCGGGCAGGGAAAGCCCAAACCTGCCAGATTCAGCCTGCTTCCGGCGACACTCAGGCAACAATGTGCTGCCTGAGCGAAAGCCAAGCGATTAACGCAGGCGGTAACGTACACCCATGGTCAGGGCGCGGTCAGTCCCATCCGGGTTGGTCACATCACTGCTGCCCTTGACATTGGCAACCCGTGCCGTGGTGGTGAAATCCAGTGCATTGTTGATTTCATAGGCAAAGGTCGAACTCAAGGTATTGGTGGTGACATCATCACCATTGGCTGAGTTCTTGGCATAATCCAGTGACCACGCATTTTCCCAATCAATACGATCATCAATTTCGTGGGTCAAGCTCAGGGTATTATTGAAGTTATAGCCATTATCCCCGTCATTCAGAACCGCACGGAAAACGGCTTCATCGGAGAGCTGGGTCTGGTTGCTGAGGGGGAGGTGGTATTCAGCACCCGCTTCCAGCAAAGGCTTATTGGTCAGACCATCGAAGTTGCTGCCGACATAACCAAGACCCGCACGCACTTTCCAGCCGATCCGACGGTTGGAGATATGCTCATCCATCAGCACTTTACGTGCCTTCAAAACACCTGCTGCGCCCAGATTGTTCAGCATGCCACTGCGTTGCAAGGCTGCTTCAATATCACCAATCCACTTCAGCTCATAATCCTTGTTGCCATAACGGCTGGAGTACTCAGACTCTTTGGACACGATCCGGGCGATGTCCTGGTAAACCGCTTTGCCAGGTTTGCCACGTAATACATTGTATTTGACCAGCTCATCCACAATACGGATGGCTTTTGCCATCGGGGTGACATTGGTGACACGCCCATAACCCACACCGACACTGGCGGTGGTGAACATATCATCGAAGCTGTCAACTGCCGCTGCCGAAGCGCTGCCATACCAGAAAGCACCGTTGCTGCCGGGTTGGAAATAATTGTCAGCGGTCACGCTGGCATTGGCAGTGTAGGTGTCGGTACTGTCCGCATCTTTTGTGCTGCTACGGTTGACTGTGCCACTGACATAACCACCGAAGCTCAAATCACGGTCAGGGGTGCTGATGGTACGGTCATAATTGGCATCCAAATATAAATTATAGGCTGACTGCCCATCGCCCCGGTTTTTGCTGACATCAAGGCTGCCATTCACATACGCTTCTTCAAACGCACTGGTACCTTCTTCGTAGTCATACAGCGTGACTTCTGCCTGTGCTACGCCCATCAGCGCACTGGCAACCAGAGTGGCAAGTATTTGTTTTTTCATTAAAGATACTCCTGAAATTATTTATTTACCGAATAAAAGCAATTGTATAAAAACAACCTCAACGCAAGCATGCAACATCCAATGAGCTGTCTTTAGCGCAGAACTCCGCTATTTTAGACGAGCTGTGTTGTAAAAAGGTCATCATTATGTGAAAAAATCACAAATTCTGCTTATACCCATCTATGGTCTATGATGGGAAGACAGCGGGTGGTTAACCACGACAAACCCGCCACTTCCGGGAGCATAGGCAATGAATGGGCGTTTAAACCGCCAAACACGTTGTTTTATGGTTGTTGCCTACGCCTTCCCTGGTGGGAGGTGGTGCAGACGATAGCACACAGCCCCCCAAATGTGCGAGTTTTTAAACGCAATGATCGATCAGGATGATAAGGGTATATGGATATATTAACGTTAGGCTGGCGTGAATGGGTCGCCTTGCCGGAGCTGGGCTTACCCATTATCAAGGCCAAAATCGATACCGGTGCACGCACATCCACCTTGCATGCCTTCCAGGTGGAGCGCTTCTGGCGTAATGGGCAAGATTGGGTGCAGTTCGGCATCCACCCGCTACAACGGCGTGAAACACCTGCCATTAGCTGCGAAGCACGCCTGCTGGATGAGCGCATCGTCACGGATTCTGGCGGGCATCGGGAGCAGCGTTGCGTCATTGAAACACGTCTGGACATCGGCGATCAGACCTGGTCGATTGAGCTTACCCTGACCAACCGTGATACCATGCTGTTCCGCATGCTGCTCGGGCGGGTTGCGATGCAGGGACGCGCCCTGGTTGATCCGGCAGCCTCCTATCTCTGCGGCAAAAAAACACCAAAGCATTACTATAATCGGCTAGGTCGCCGTAGCCGGGTGACTCATAACCAAGTCACACACAACACTGATAACAATACCAACCACCACCCTAAGGACATTGCATGAAAATTGCCATTCTCTCCCGCAATAGCAAACTGTATTCGACACAACGCCTGATAGCCGCTGCACGCGAGCGGGGGCATGAAGTGCGTGTCATTGATGTGCTGCGCTGTTATATGAACATCGCTTCACGCAAACCGATGATTTATTACAAAGGCGAGGCGCTCGACAATTTCGATGCCGTGATCCCGCGCATTGGTGCTTCCGTCACCTTTTACGGGGCAGCCGTCGTGCGCCAGTTTGAGATGATGGGCGTATTCACCCTGAATGAATCGGTTGCCATTACCCGCTCACGCGACAAATTGCGTTCCCTGCAACTGCTGGCGCGGCGCGGTATTGGCCTGCCGGTCACAGGCTTTGCCAATAAGCCGGATGATGTCAAAGACCTGATCCGACTGGTCGGCGGCGCACCGGTGGTGGTCAAACTGCTGGAAGGGACACAGGGCTTGGGGGTAGTATTGGCAGAGACGCAGCAGGCTGCTGAAAGTGTGATCGAAGGCTTCATGGGTTTAAAGGCCAATATCCTTGTCCAGGAGTTCATCGGCGAAGCGCAGGGCGCGGACATCCGCTGCTTCGTGGTGGGCGGCAAGGTGGTCGCTGCCATGAAACGGCAAGCGGCTCCGGGAGAGTTCCGTTCCAACCTGCATCGGGGTGGTTCTGCCACTTTGGTGCAGATTTCACCGGAAGAGCGTTCAACCGCAGTACGTGCCGCCAAAATCATGGGGCTGAATGTGGCAGGCGTGGACATGCTGCGTTCCAACCACGGCTCGGTGGTTCTGGAGGTCAACTCCTCGCCCGGTCTGGAAGGGATTGAGGCTGCTAGCGGTAAAAATGTCGCGGATATGATCATCCGCTTTATTGAAGAAGAAGCCAAACCAGGAAAAACAGCAACGCGCGGGAAGGGCTAAACAGCCCTGCGGTACGTGGTACAGTGCAGGTAAGGCATTTGGGGGCAAACAGGGCTATGGCACAAGCACCAATCACGGTGGGCGATACCACCATTTCTGCGGGCGAACGGCGTTATGTCAACCTGCCGTTACCGCATTTGTATACACATGCACAAATTACCATGCCAGTCTATGTCATGCATGGACGGCAAGAGGGGCCACGCCTGTTCATCAGTGCTGCTATCCACGGTGATGAAATCAATGGCGTAGAAATCATCCGCCGCCTGCTCGACTCCAGCGCCCTGAAAAACCTGCGGGGTACGTTGCTGGCAGTGCCGGTGGTGAATGTCTTCGGCTTCCTCGACAAATCCCGTTACCTGCCTGACCGACGTGATCTGAACCGCTCCTTCCCAGGCTCGGAACATGGCTCATTGGCCTCACAGGTTGCGTACCAATTCCTGAACGAAATTGCCAGCCGCTGCACGCACGGCATAGACCTGCATACCGCTGCTGCCGGACGTACCAATATGCCGCAAATACGCGCCCATTTTGGCAATGATGGTGAGCTGCAAGCGATGGCACAGGCCTTCAATGCGCCCATTGTCCTCAGCACCGGCTTGCGTGATGGCTCTTTGCGCAAAGCTGCCTCGGAACGTGGGGTAAAAGTCTTATTATATGAAGCCGGGGAAGCCTTGCGCTTTGGTGAGGTCTCCATCCAAACCGGGGTCAAAGGCATCCTTTCCGTGATGCGCCATCTGGGGATGCTGCCCGCCCAACGCAAACAGGCTGCCCGTGTACCATCCGTGGTCAGCCATAGTAGCACTTGGGTACGCGCCCCCCAAAGCGGTATTCTGCGCGTGGCTGCCCAAATCGGGAACCATGTGAATAAAGGGGATGTGCTCGGTTATGTCGCTGACCCCTTTGGCAGCCGCGAGGAAATGGTACGCGCCCCCTTGTCGGGGATACTGATCGGGCGTAATACCCTGCCCCTTGTCCATGAAGGCGAAGGGATATTTCATCTGGCAGAAATTAACGGCGACCAAGACAGCAGCAGCCTGAAACCTTACCACCATGAAATGGAGCCGGACACGGAAGGGCAAGCCCGCTAGCCTGCCCCACCTGATAAGCCCATAAGCCAAGATAATGCCGAATGAATCCGCTATGACTGAGTTTTTACGTTTCCACCGCTACCCACTGTTATTGGCATGGCTGTTATGCTGCTGGGTCAATGGGGTATTTGCCAATCCCGATACCCCCGCAGAAATCCAGACCGCCGCCGATTACACCCAGCAGTTGGAGTTGGCAGAAAAGCAACTGGATCTGACCAAGGATAACCCCGAAGAACGGGCGCTCGACCGCAGCACCCTGGATGCACTGGCAGTCAGTCAATACGCAGAAAAATGCATCACCGAACAGGAAGCTGAGCAAGCAAAGCTACAAAATGCGATTGCTACCCTGGGCGCTGCCGACCCGCATGAAGACAAGGAGCTGCAAGCCAGCCGCCGCGACCTGGAAAAACAGAAAAAAGAGGTGGAAAAAAACCTCTCGCAATGCCGACTGTTGAATGTCCGGGCAACCCAACTTCAAGAACAAATCAGCCTGATCAAACAGGAAATCCTGAAGAAACGCCTGCTGGCCTCCAGCGAGTCTATCCTCACTTTCCTGCTCCAGGCACTGCAACAGCCGACGCTGTGGGCAACCGAAATCCAGCATATTTTTTCTACCATCACCAACCTGCCGATCAACAGCAGCAATATCTATCTGGCCTTGGTCTACGGTATGTTTGGCATGCTGATGGGGTTCGTCTGGAGCATTTACAAACACCACCAATACCGGCAGGATGCCAACCACATCGCCGATACCAGCCCTACCCTTGCGGTCGTCTGGCGCAGCATTATCCGCACCATGCCGTTGATATTGCTGTTTGGCCTGATGAGCCTGTCACTGCGCTATAACCCGTCCGGCGTGGCAGCTATTAATGAACTGGCTTCAACCTTGTTCCTGTTCAGCCTGAGCTTCATGATCATCAGCGCCATGCTACGCCCCGGTGCAAACCTGAAAGATTTTACCCCAGTCATCCCTGAAACCGGGCGCAAACTGTATTTCTGGGCACGCTTGCTGCTAATTACCATGCTGTTTGGCCTGCTGTTCCATTCACCCCTGTTTGACACCACACCCCCCAGCAGCCTGGTTGGCCTCATCCGTATTGCACTGGGTACAGCGACCTGCCTTGCCTTGATCCGCCTGATCTGGTTATTGCGCATGCACCTCGCCTGGTTGGAGCATTTGCGCATTTACTTGCTTGGCTCGTTCACCCTGGTGGTGGCGATTGGGGCGCTGTGGCTCGGCTACCGCACCCTGTTCACTTTCCTTTTTACCAGCACCTTCGGTGCATTATTGATCCTGCTGGTCGGTTGGCTGCTGCTGCGCATCCCCAATGAAATCTTTGATGGCATGGATGAAGGGCGTGCGCCGTGGCAAAGCAGGCTGCATGCGCGGCTGGGGCTGGAAAACCAGAAAATTATCCCTGGACTGATTTGGTTGCGTATCACCCACTCGGTGACGGTCTTTGCCCTGATGGGCATGATGCTGCTGCGCCTGTGGGGGGTGTCAGAACAATCCATGCAGCTCATGCTGTCCAAACTGATCGGTGGTTTCCAGATTGGCAGCTTTACCCTCCAGCCGGTGCGCATCATCGGCGGCCTGCTGTTGCTGGCACTCCTGATCGGCCTCACCCATCTCCTGAAAAGCAGTCTTGCCAACCATTGGTTGCGGCATACCAGCCTCAGCCGGGGCGCAAAGGAAACCACCACCACTATCGCCGGATACGTGGGTATCCTGCTTGCCATCCTGATAGGCCTGTCGGTGGCGGGCATTGAGTTTACCAACCTGGCTATTATTGCCGGTGCACTCTCGGTCGGGATTGGTTTTGGTTTGCAGAATATCGTCAATAACTTCGTTTCTGGCCTGATCCTGCTCTTTGAGCGCCCGATCCGCCGGGGCGATTGGATCAAGGTGGGAACCACCGAAGGTTATGTGCGTGACATCAGTATCCGCTCGACCACCATCCAGACCTTTGACCGCTCCGACATTATCGTGCCCAACTCGGAGCTGATCTCCAATCAGGTCACGAACATGATGCTCAGCAACCAGTATGGGCGCATCATCATCCCGATCAGTGTCGCTTACGGTTCCGAGGCCGAAAAAGTCATGGCCTTGCTCTATCAGGTTGCGGAAAAACACCCTGCCATCCTGCGCGAACATGGCGAACTGAAAGTGCAGGTATTTTTCCGCAGCTTCGCCGAAAGCTCACTCAACTTTGAATTACGCTGCCTGATCAAGGATGTGGAAAGCCAAACACAAGTGATCAGCGAACTCAACCTGGCTATTGACAAGATCCTGCGGCTGGAGAGCATCGAGATGCCTTGCCCACAACGTACCGTGCATGTTGCAAAAACCCCGGAAGTTTTTCAGCAGAAAGCTGCCAAGCAGGGGGATTTGGGGTAAGATACGCGCACCGTTACAGGCGGTGCTTGACGGTTTGGCCTCATAGTTCAATGGATAAAACGATCCCCTCCTAAGGGATAGCTACAGGTTCGATTCCTGTTGGGGCCGCCATTTACCTCGCATTACAGTTGTGGTGTTTTTACCCCAACACCAACCCAATATCAAAACGGGCAACATAGCCTTTGGCATCACCTGCCGGTTTTAGCAGCAGTTGCCGTCCCTGGTCGTACTGGAACAGGCTATCACCCCCATTGCGCGGCTGACGGTTGGGGCGTTTGGCATAGGGTTGCAGCCGGTAGACCTGATCGGTGATGGCATCATCAAAATAAAGCTGCGAAGTCAAAACATCTGACCGCCCGCCAGCCGCTGCCACCCGGATTTTGAAATGGATATGCACGGCACGCCCCGGATACCAACCGGGATAAATGGTGGTGAAATTCACCACACCTGCCGCATCCGCGACCTGCAAGCCACGCAAGAACAAACCGGGTGAGCCTTCCACGCCGGAGTAAACCCCATCAGCATCACAATGCCAGATGTCCACCACTGCACCAGGCAAAGGTTGGCAGTTACCATCGCGGATGGCACTGACGTGCAACTGCAATTGCAATGGCACACCCGCACTTGCCTTGCCCGTTACCGGATCGGTACGAATATCGGAACGGTTGAGATTGCCATCGACAAAATAGGGGCCTTCTGTCTGTTCAGGGGTCAACACACAAGCCGGAACCGCCGCCCGCACTTGCCCTGCCCCCAGCAACAAACTGCCGCCCGCCAACAGATACAGGGCATTACGCCGCCCTGGCTCGAAAGCATGATTATCCACTGCCATTTCCCTGAACCCTCCCTGTGCCCACATTAAACATTGGCAAGAAACATTAGCAGGCTGTACCGTTTCCGCCACGCACTGCCAACACCTCCAGCAAACCCAGCTTTTGCTCACGATCCATGATCATCCAATCACGGATTTCGTCGCCCGTCCTGAAACAACCCTCACACAGCCCCGTTTCTTCATGCAACCAACATACGCCAATGCAAGGGGATGGGACACTGGTATCCAAGGGTTTGCGCGGTGCAGTACGCCGCCGGGTACGGGAAGCTTCCATTAGCCTGATTCCAAAAGTGGTTATGCCAAGGAGTGTAACCCAAGGTGGGAGAAACAGACGAAAAGCCGCACTATCCAGCAGGAAGGGCGTACCGATGGAGGCACGCCCTTGCCAGTGAACCCAGTACCAGCCTTAATGTGCCAGTATCTGGCTCAGGAACAACTTGGTGCGCTCATGCTGCGGATGGTTGAAGAACTCATCCGGCGGGTTGGTTTCGATAATCTGCCCACCATCCATAAAAATCACCGAATCAGCCACAGTCTTGGCAAAACCCATTTCGTGCGTCACACAGAGCATGGTCATACCACTTTCTGCCAGCTCAATCATGGTATCGAGCACTTCCTTGATCATTTCCGGGTCAAGTGCCGAAGTCGGCTCATCAAACAACATAATGCGTGGCTTCATGCACAAGCTGCGGGCAATCGCCACCCGCTGCTGCTGCCCACCGGAAAGCTGCCCAGGAAATTTCTTGGCCTGATGCGGGATTTTGACCCGCTCCAGATATTCCATCGCGGTCGCTTCCGCTTCCTTGCGCGGGATTTTGCGCACCCACATCGGGGCAAGACAGCAATTCTCCAACACCGTCAGGTGCGGGAACAGGTTAAAGTGTTGGAAGACCATGCCCACTTCCTTGCGGATTTGGTCAATGTTTTTGATGTCGTTATTCAACTCAATACCATCGACAATAATCTGCCCGCGCTGATGCTCTTCCAAACGGTTAATGCAGCGGATCATGGTGGATTTGCCAGAACCGGAAGGGCCGCAAATGACAATGCGTTCACCGCGTTTCACATCCAGGTTCAGATTTTTCAGGACGTGGAATTCCCCGTACCATTTATTGACATCGCGCAGTTTGACGGCGATTTCATCTTGCTGTTGTTGCATAATTAAGTCCTCAATTCCTGCGGTTAATGGGTGGTGCGGAGCTGTTTTTCCAGGTTTTGGCTATAACGCGACATGCCAAAACAGAATAACCAAAACACAAGGGCAGCAAACACATAGCCCTCGACCGCATAACCCAGCCATTTCGGGTTGGAAAATGCCCCCTGCACAATCGCCAGCAAATCAAACAGGCCGATGATCAGTACCAAGGAGGTATCCTTGAACAGGGAAATGAAGGTATTGACAATACCGGGGATAACCATTTTCAGCGCTTGTGGCAGGATAACCTTGTACATGCTCTGCCAATAGCTCAAGCCCAGTGCCGAAGCGGCCTCATATTGCCCCTTGGGGATGGCCTGCAAACCACTGCGCACCACTTCCGCCATGTAAGCCGACTGGAACAGGGTAATCCCGATCAGCGCCCGCAACAGCTTGTCGAAGTCCGTCCCTTCTGGCAGGAACAGCGGTAACATGACCGATGACATGAACAACACCGTAATCAGCGGCACACCACGCCAAACCTCAATGAATGCCACACTCAATGCACGCGCCACCGGCATCTGTGAACGCCGACCCAAGGCCAACAGGATACCCAGCGGCAATGCGCCGACGATGCCAACAATCGCCAGCACCAAGGTCAGCATCAAGCCACCCCACAAGTTGGTTTCAACATGCGCCAAGCCAAAATTGCCGCCTACCATCAGGTAAAACGCCACAATCGGGAACAAAAACAGCGCAAACAAGCCAACATACTTCTTGCCCGGCACACGCTTCACCACCAACGCCAGCAAGGTCAAGGCCAAAATGACCGCCACCAGTGTTACGCGCCAACGTTCAGCCTCTGGATACAGCCCATACAGGAACTGCTGGAGGTGGACATTGACAAACACCCAGCAAGCACCACCACTGGTACAATCATCGCGGGTTGTGCCCACCCAGTCGGCATTGATGAAAGCCCATTGCACAAAGGGGATCAAGGCCATCAGGAGCACACCCAGCAGCAGCACGGTGACAACCGAATTGATCCAGTTCGGGAACAGGTTTTGCCGCATCCAGCCAACCACACCCACCGTACTGGCAGGGGGTGGCAGCGAGGGGGAAAGGGTTTGGGTAATAATTGCCATATCAGCGCTCCACCAAGGCCATTTTCTTGTTGTAGATATTCATGAAAAATGAAATCAGCAAGCTGATGGTCAGGTAGACCAACATCGTCATGAAAATGATCTCCACGGCCTGCCCGGTCTGGTTCAGGGTCGTACCGCCGAAGACAGCCACCAGGTCAGGATAACCGACCGCCACCCCCAAGGATGAGTTCTTGGTCAGGTTCAGGTATTGGCTGGTCAATTGCGGGATAATGACACGCATCGCCTGCGGGATCGTCACCAACTGCAAAGTACGGTTGGGCTTCAGACCCAACGAGGCGGCAGCCTCTGTTTGCCCCTTGCTCACCGACTGGATGCCGGAACGCACGATTTCAGCAATAAAGGCAGCGGTGTAAATGCTCAGTGCCAGCACCAACGCCCCCAATTCGGGGATAATGCTGATGCCGCCCTTGAAGTTGAAGCCTGCCAGTTTCGGCACATCCCACGACAGGGGCGATCCTGACAATAAAAAGACCAGTCCGGGCAACCCAATCAGCAAGCCCAAAGACACCCACAAGACCGGGAATTGTTGTCCGGTTGCCTCCTGGCGCTGCCGTGCCCAACGGCGCAACAGGAAAATACCGGAAACGGCAATGGCAATCGCCCACAACGTCCAATCAAACCCCGCCTCTGGTACAGGGGATGGGATAAATAGCCCCCGGTTATTGGCAAAAGCCAAATCACCGACCGAGTAGCTTTCCCTTGGCGAGGGGAACATGGGCATAATCGCCCGATACCAAAACAAAATTTGCAGCAGCAAGGGGATATTGCGGAACAGTTCGATATAACCCAGTGCAATGCGGGAGACCAGCCAGTTTTTGGATAAGCGGGACACACCGACAATAAAGCCCAGCAAGGTGGCAAAAATCACCCCCAGCACCGCAACCAGCAAGGTGTTGAGCAGGCCGACAAAGAAAGTCCGCCCAAAAGTATCCGCCTCCGTATAGGGGATCAGGCTTTGGGCTATCCCAAACCCGGCTGGGCTTGACAGGAAGGCAAAGCCAGTATTGATACCGCGCTTTTCCAGGTTATATAAAGTGTTACTGAAGATATATGCGAAGAAAACAAAAATGCCAATGACCAACAACACCTGAAACAGGAGGGCGCGTTTTTCGGGGTCATTCCAGAACGGGGGTTTTCCGGGGGTCAGGTTTGTTTCTATTGCAGGAGGGGCGTTGTTGTTTGCCATAGTCCAGCCTTTGAATCAAATTGCCAAGTGGTGGGTGGGGGCACGGCATGAAGGAGCACTCAAACCGGGCCAGCTTCTTAATCATCTTTGGAAAAAGAAACCCCGCCCGCCCCCCTTGATCAAGGGGGGAGAATAGCACTCACTTTCACAACCTTTCCCTGATCAGGGAAAGGTTGGGGAGGGGTTTCTTCCACAAGTCAGCTAGCAGTTAGCGGACAGGTGGGGAGTACTGGAGGCCACCGTTTTTCCACAGGGCATTCAGACCACGGGCAATCTTCAGAGGAGAACCCTTGCCAACATTACGCTCAAACGATTCGCCGTAGTTACCCACTTGCTTGACGATGTTGTAAGCCCATTTCTTGTCCAGTGGCAGGTTCTTCTCATCACCTTCATTCGCCCCGACAAAACGCTTGACGCTTGGGTCTTCACCCTTGGCCTTTTCATCGATATTGGCAGAATCCAGACCGAGGTCTTCCGCTTCCACCATCGCAAACAATGACCAACGCACGACTTTGAACCAGTCATCATCGCCATTACGCACCAAGGGGCCGAGTGGCTCTTTTGAAATAACTTCTGGCAGAACGACGGCTGACTCAGGGTCAGCCATCAGGATGCGCAGTGCATACAATTGGGACTGGTCAGAAGTCAGCACGTCGCAACGGCCTGCTTCAAATGCCTTAACGGTTTCATCCGACTTTTCAAACGTGATTGGTTCATACTTCATGTTGTTGGCACGGAAGTAGTCAGCCAGGTTCAGTTCGGTGGTTGTACCGGACTGGATACAAACAGAAGCACCATCCAGTTTCTTGGCACTGTCCACGCCCAGCTTTTTGCTGACCATGAAACCTTGACCATCATAATAGTTAACGCCAGCAAAGTTCATGCCCATGCCGGAGTCACGGGTCAATGTCCAGGTGGTGTTACGGGACAGCATGTCCACTTCACCCGATTGCAGGGCAGTGAAACGCTCTTTGGCCGTCAGTGGGGAGTACTTAACCTTGGTGGCATCGCCAAACACAGCAGCGGCAACGGCACGGCAGACATCGACATCCAGACCCGACCACTCGCCTTTCTCATTGGTGGCAGCAAACCCAGGGAACGGGGTACTGACACCACACTGGACAAAGCCTTTAGCCTTGACCGCATCCAAGGTTGCCCCTGCATGTGCAGATGGCATCGCAAACATGGCAGCCAATACGCCCGCTGCCGCAAATGTTGTTGCAGATTTCATGTATTCTCCTCTTCTCTCAATCAATGGTTGTAAACACAACACAATCAAACAACCGCCCCCAAAGCGCTTTACGCAGAAGCCGACATACTGAAAACTATCCTAATACGCGATAAAAGACAACACTATTTTTTATCTTCCGAAAAAAACAAAAAATATAAAAAACAAAAAGATATAAACATCTTCTCAGAATAAATATAAAGAAGCACCTGCCACTTTTCCTTGACCCAGCCGCTTAAAAGCATTTCCTTGGCCTTCCCACGCACCTGCTTTCTTGGTGTATCATGCCCTTTTCACGCCAAGGGGCGCAGGGATGGCACAAACCGACAGCAGCAACAAACCCAAACTCGACCGCATCGACAAAAAAATCCTGCGCGAACTGCAAAACGATGGCAGGATTTCGTTCGTTGACCTCGCCGAAAAAGTCGGCCTCAGCACTTCCCCCTGCCTGGAGCGGGTGCGGCGCTTGGAGCGTTCCGGCCTGATCCAGGGCTACACCGCCCTGCTTGACCCCAAGGGGCTGGATGCCAGCCTGTTGGTCTTCGTCGAAATCAGCCTCAACTACACCTCCGGCGACATCTTCGAACAATTCCGGGCAGCAGTACGCGGCTGGCCACAAATCCTTGAATGCCATCTGGTGGCAGGCGACTTTGACTACCTGCTCAAAATCCGTATCAAGAACATGGCTTCCTACCGCACCCTGCTCGGCGACATCCTGCATACCTTGCCGGGGGTACGCGACTCCCGAACGCTGGTAGTGATGGAAACAGTCTACGAATCCACCCACCTAATGATCGAGTGAGGGCAATCCCCTCGCGGGAGTTGCCCTACTGCGAATTATCTGACAAACACACGAACCCGCAGCTTGCCCTGACAACCAGCCCACCACTATCCGTTTCATTACCTAACAGGCATCCGTAAAACTACGTAGCCACCCCAGCAAGTCCTTCATAAACAAGGGGAACCCGCCGAGTGATACTGGTAAACAAAGCATATGGAATAGTATGGCTGGCTTGTGCCACTTCAGTCGCCAATACCGTATTCCCCCACAGCTCCACCTTATCCCCGACCCGACAGTCCATGCCAGTCAAATCAACCGTCAGCATATCCATCGACACCCGCCCAATCACACGGGTACGTATCCCATTCACTGCAATTGGCGTGCCATCGATTGCATGGCGGGGATAACCATCTGCATACCCCATCGCCACCACACCGACCCGCGCTGATTCGCCAGTATGGAAACGACCACCATAACCGACCGGCTCCCCCGCAGGCAGCTCACGCACTGAAATCAGCGCAGACTCCAGACGCATTGCCGGGCGCAACAAGCGGGAAGCTGCATTATCCTGATCCAGGGGTGAAGCCCCATACAGCATCAACCCTGGCCTGATCCAGTCGTGATGGCTATCAGGCCAGGCCAAGGTCGCGGGGGAATTCGCCAAACTACATGGTACAGACAGGCGGTTTACCGCCAAACGGAAGCGCTCCATCTGTAAGGCGGTATATTCACAGCCAACTTCATCGGCTCTGGCAAAATGCGTCATCAGCACAATGGAGCCAACATGGGCGCATTGTTGCAGTGCAAAAAACATCGGCTCGACCTGTTCTGGTGCAACCCCCAAGCGGTGCATACCCGTATCCACCTTCAGGAACACATCCAGCTTGCGGCTGGGGCGGGCAGCCAGTAGCCAAGCCAATTGTTCCGCTGTGTGGATAACAATGGAAAAATGCTCACGGTCAACCAGCGGCAACTCATCCGGTGTAAACACCCCTTCCAGCAACAAAATGGGGTTACGGATACCCGCACCGCGCAACTCCAGCGCCTCCTCAATGCAGGCCACCGCAAAGCCATCCACCTCAGCAGTCAGGCTTTCTGCCACCTTGACCGCACCATGTCCATAAGCATTGGCCTTGATCACCGCCAATGCACGGGCTTGGGGAGCCAAGGCCTTGGCATGGCGGTAATTGTGCCGGATGGCAGCCAAATCAATCACAGCGCGGGCAGGACGTGCCATCTCAGAGCACCATCACGCCTTCAACTTCCACCATCACCCCCAATGGCAAGGAGGCCACACCAATCGCCGCACGCGCCGGGAATGGGGCAGAGAAATAACGTTTCATCACCTCATTGACCAGTGCAAAGTTCGACAAATCCGTCAGGTAGACATTCAACTTGACAAAATCCGCACAAGAACCACCCGCCGCTTCCGCCACTGCCTTCAGGTTCTTGAACACCTGCTCAGCCTGCCCAGCAAAATCAGTTGCCTCCACTTTCATGGTGGTCGGGTTGAGTGGGATTTGCCCAGAGCAATACACCGTATTGCCCGCCTTGACCGCCTGGGAATAAGGGCCAATCGCAGCCGGGGCAAATTCAGTAGAAATAATGGTCTTTTCAGTCATGTAAGATTCCTTGCAAATAAACTTATTGGGAGGCCAACGCCACTTGTCCAGTCACCAGTGCAACCGGTACACGGTTGGCAAAACGGTAACGCCCCATGTCCAGCCCTTCGGTGCTGATGCCCGGTTGCTTGCTGTTGATCAAGTCAGCCAACAAACGCCCGGAACCACACGCCATCGTCCAGCCCAGCGTGCCATGTCCGGTATTCAGGAACAGGTTTGGATACGGTGTTGCCCCGACCACTGGTGTACCATCTGGAGTCATTGGGCGCAAGCCTGTCCAGAAATTATCCTCACGCAAGTCGGCTGCCTTCGGGAACATATCAGAGACCACAAAGCGCACGGTTTCCCGCCGCTCCGGGCGCAACTGCAAATCATGCCCGGTCAATTCAGCCGTCCCTGCTACCCGCACCCGGTCGCCCAGGCGGGTAATCGCCACTTTATAGGTTTCATCCATCACCGTGGATTGGGGGGCAGAGGCATCATCCACCACTGGAACCGTAATCGAATAACCCTTGACCGGATAAACCGGAATATCAATCCCCAAGGGGCGCAACAACTGGGGTGAATAACTCCCCAACGCCATCACATAGTGGTCGCCCACCACCAACCCTTGGTTGGTTTCCACACCCGTGATACGCCCGTGGCTGGTCTGCAAGCTACGCACTTCTACACCGTGGCGGAACTCGACCCCTTTTTGTGTACTGATTGCAGCCAGATTCTGTGTAAACTTCAGGCAATCACCCGTTTCATCCAAGGGTAGGCGCAAGCCTCCACGAATTTTGTCACGCACATGGTGCAAGCCCGGCTCAACCGCGATGCAACCTTCCACATCCAGTTTTTGATAAGGGATACCGCAGGCATCAAGAATATCCGTGTCCTTTTTTGCCGCCTGCACTTGGGCATCGGTACGAAACACCTGCAACGTCCCCTGGGTACGCTGGTCATACTCAATACCGGTTTCCGCACGCAGCTCACCGATTGACTGGCGGCTATATTCCGCCAAGCGCAGCATGCGGCTTTTATTCAGGTCATAACGGGAAACCGTGCAGTTGCGCAACATCATGGCAATAAAACGGAACATATCCATATCCCAGCGGGCACGAACCACCAAGGGTGAATGCTCACTCAGCATCCATTTGATCGCCTTCAGCGGGATACCCGGTGCTGCCCACGGAGCGGAATAGCCCGGTGAAACTTGCCCTGCATTGGCAAAACTGGTTTCCAGCCCAGCTTGTGGCTGGCGATCCAGTACGGTGACACTATGCCCTTGGTGTGCAAGGTAATACGCAGTGGTTGTACCGATGACACCGCTGCCAATGACGATGATGTGCATAATTCTTCTCCAGTTCATTCCCTGCTATGTAGGGATTTATTATGTGCCATTCTATCCTTATGTCAGCAGAAATTTTTATCTTTATGGCAAAAATACCAGAAAAAAATCTTAAATATCACTCAAAAACAGAATTTTATTCTGATGCCATATCAGGAAAAGCTCAAGCAAAGACCAAGCCCCCTCCCATACAAGCTTTCACCCCTTGCCCCCCCGGCTGTCTTCCCCTTTTGACCAAAGCAAGAAGCTGTCAGATAATTCACCTCCAATTGGCGACCAACGGTATTTTTCCCATAAAATTGCCATAAAAAAACCGACTTAAACCGTTGGACTTGATAGACCACCACAAACCGCTGGGTTACACTTTGTTATAAATTGTGTTTTTGCCTGTTAAACGTTTGTTTGTAGCGAGGAAACAAAATGACGCTGGCTGTCTTTGCAAAAACCCAAAAGGGGAAGGACGAGGTAGAAACCAAATCAGGGGGGTTGTCGCTGCTGGTGCGCCGGGTGCTTATCTTTATTGATGGCAAACGCACGGTCAACGACCTGAAAGCCCTGCCGAAGCTTGATGACCTACCCGGCATCCTCCAGAAACTGGAAAGTGAAGGCTATATTACCCAAACGAATGCGGCACCGGCGATGCCAACTGTCAGCACGCCAGCCAAGGCTGCGCCCCCCGCACCGAGCGCCGCCCCTCCTGTTAGTGCATCACCCTTCCGGCCTTTGCCTGCGGCGGTTGACCCCGTTAAGCTCCAGATGGCACGTAATTTTATGGCGAATACCCTCAACACCTTCGTCGGGACGTTTGGCGCAAGTGGCCTGATCAACCGCCTTGACCGTTGCCAGGATCACGCCGAATTGCGAGCCCTGTTCGATGACTGGTATCAGGCTATCGCCTCATCACGCCAAGGCAAACGCGAAGCAGACAACCTGCGCCAAAAGCTGCTGGAGGTAATCTGAACCTTTCAGCTTAAGCCCTGGTTTCAAACACGCCCAATGCCCGGTTCTTGACTGCCGTTTCACCGGCAAACACCTGCCCATTCATGGCGATATGAACCCCAATAGGCAAACACTGTACGGTCATCACCGCAGAACCCAGATTAAATAAGCCATCTGAACCATTGATTGTTAAGGGAATCATTGCACCCGTCAGCACGATAGTTTTGCCCAACCCCGCTGCCAGCAAATAACGGGCAGTTTCCGCCATGGTATCCGTGCCGTGGGTAATAAGAATCTGTTGCTGCGGACAAGCGGCGCAGGCAGCAGCGATTTGCGCCCGATCAGCTTCCGTCATCTCCAGACTGTCCTTAAGAAACAAGGTGTCAATGTCCAGCGCAACCGTGCAATTGCCCTGCCGGAAAGCCTCGGCAATACGGGTATGGTTGAAGCTGAGTTCGCCTTTCAGCGGGTTGTAATACTTGTCAATTGTACCGCCGGTCAAAAGTACCTTAATGCTCATAGGATGCCCTCTTACTGCTGGTGTCAGGGAGGCAAGCATAACCGCAGGCCAGCCCCATTGTCGAAAAGAAAATGAGGCAAGCCTGCGGTGGTCAGCCTACAGGCTACGCGGATGGCAACAAGGGTGGCTTGTGGCACTCGTCAAACACCCTGAATGTGCAGGTATGCTGTGGGTTTTGACTACGGATACCAATATCTAACCTGTGCATCGCCTTTTTTAATCAAGACAAAGTTATTGGCAAATACCCGGTATTCGGAACTCCATTCTCCATCGGGCCATTGGATACGGATGGTAGCACGCTCAGCCACGCCAAGGCCGACATGGATAAAACCGGATGCACCGGAGGCATGCCCGCCCCCGACCTGCACCTTGCGGATTTGCGAAGGCACGCCCGTCTTGATAGCGACCGTTGCACCCACGGCATTGCGGTTTTCACCGGACTGTGACAACTCCAATTGCAGCCAATTACCCATTGGGCGTGTCCCGGAAGGTGTTTTGCCGCCCAGATTACGGAACACACTGACGGGTGCTTTGCGGTTTACCACCAACAAATCCAATAGGCCATCGGCATTAAAATCATGCACCGCTGCACCGCGCCCACGCCGATCCAAGCCAATCCCAGACAATTGTCCTGCTTCCAAAAACTTGCCATCCCATTGCCCCAGCAACAGGTTATCCGGGTCAATCGCCGCAAAATCAGGCATATCCTCGACATTACCCTTGGCAATGAACAAATCCAGCTTGGTGTCGTTATTGACATCATCAAACTCAGCATGCCACCCGGTCGATGGGCGCAAATCCCCCCCCGCATAAGGGCGATGGGCAGTCACACCACGCTCGTAAGCAATATCCCGGTAGACCGGACGCTCCTCATCGGCTTCATCATCCAGCACCTGCAAACGGGTATCACCCATTGAGGTCAGCACATACTCCGGGAAGCCATCGCCCTGCAAATCCCCTTCGGCAATGCCCATGCCCCACACCAGCAGACGCTCCCAACCATCATTGCGGGTATACAAACGCGGCGGCTGGGCAGGCGGCACACGCCAGAGCTGCTCCTCACCCTCACGGTAATAATGGCGGTCATTGGTGATGCGCAAGGCAGGCTCACCGGACTTGTTCCAATCGGTAAACAGCATCGACAAGGCACAAAACCCCGGTGACAGCACACTGCGCTCGTGGTAGTCCGGTACGGCATCCTTGCCCTTGCCTTGCGGTCGGAATAGCTCGTTATCATGGCATGTCCCCCACGGTGAACCGGGGGCAGAGCGGTTGACATAATTCCCAAACGCAAGGGTCGGAAAGGTTTGCCCCGCCTCAAAGGTTGCCGCAAAAGCCGTTGACCAGGCATCGCCCCCCTCAAAATTCCAGAGTTTATTCGCCTTGGTGAAACTGCAATCCGCCCCGCCCTTCAGCAGCAAATTACGCCCCACCCGCAGCAATACCAAATCCTGAAAACCATCATTGTCGATGTCGAGCGGATACGCCCCCAACACTTTTTCCAGATCCTTGGCATCCAGATCCAACGCTTTGGCTTCAAAACGGAGGGCTGCCCCCGGTTTGCTGTGGTTAACATACAGTTGGGCAAGGTTCTGCCCACCGGCAATCAGCAGGTCAGGCAGCCGGTCTTGGTTGCAATCCAGCACCCCGACCCCACCACCGACAAAATACTCCCACGGCCCCACATACTGCTGGGTAATCCCCGAACTGGCAGACTCATCCTGATAAACCGGAATGTCCATCGGCGGGGTATCCGCGTAGAGCGGTGAGCAAAGTAGTGACAGGGATAAGGCCAACAGCACAGAGGTAGGGATAGATGCCTGCATCATTCAATCACCAAGGTTTTCAAGTAAGCAATCAACGCGGACTGGTCAGCGGCGGTCAAGGCGATATAGGCATCACGGGCGGCACGCGCTTCGCCACCATGTGCCCGGATCACCTCATCCAGGGTCAACAGGTCGCCCCGATGCCCATAAGGGGCAGTTGAAGCAATCCCCCACAACTCTGCGGTCATGAATTGGTCACGCTCGACAAAGCGTTGCGACAGCAGCTCATTGCCCAAGGTCGCCACTTGCGCATCCGCAATCACATGGCGCTTCAGGTCGCCAAACAGTGGAACCAATACCTCGCCTTGTGCGTTACGTGGCAATTGCCTTGCCCAATCCTGCAAGGCCAAATCGTAAACCGGACGCTCCCCGGTGACTTCACCCTGACGTAACGTCCCAGCCGTATCCAGGGGGCCAGGATCAGCAAACGACAAACTTTTCAGGGGCAAGGCAGGCAGGTGGCAACTGGCACACTGAATCCGCCCGAATACCCCTTTGCCATTGGCAGCCGTCTGTTGCCAACGGACATCATCCGGTTTCTTTTCAGTCGGGGGAGGTAAGGTCGCTTGCCAGGCAACCATCGCTGACACTGCTTCAGGTTGTATTTCATCCGGGATTTTATCGCCATCAAAATCAGCTTCCCCCGTCCAGCGCACGCCGAAGCGCTCAACAGCCTGCATACCGTGGTGCTGGTTAAGGGCATTGATGGTGAACTGGCGCAAAGAAGGGAATACCCCTTTCTGGCTAAACGGGCGGATAATCAGGTCAGCATCAATCCCCCGGATACCAGACAAATCCAGCACCCCATCAGGCTGAGCTGTAATATATCCATAGGACACGCCCTTACTGAGCAGCTCCACTTTTACCGCCTGCCGGGTCTGACGGGCTTCCTGCAAGGCTTGGGTACGGATCGCCTGCAAATCAGCCGTCATTTCCCGCGCCAGCAGCTCAACCAACCCCGCGCCGAACAGGTGGTTGCTGTTGCGTTCATTGGAAAACTGCGGGTCAAGGCTATCAAAATCAGCATTCACAAAGCCCTCTGACACAAACACATTGGCAGCAAAATCTCCTGCCCCGCCAAGCTTCGGCTCATTGTGGCACGCGGCACACGCGGCAGCATCCAGCCCGGCGGTACGGCGGAATACAAACTCAGCCGCCCGCTTGCGTTTGGTGGGGATAATCGCTTGAGTTGCCAAGGGGCGGCCTGCCCCCTCCTCACGGGTAAAACGGGCACGAAACAGGGTTTCACCGTGCGTGGTCAGGGTTTGCAAGGTGGCCTTATCGAGCGTGCCATGCAGGGAATCGGCGGCAATGGGTAGCGGCATCGCCCGTTCAGCCCACGGTTCAAGGTCAGCCGCTGCCAGCGGGGTTGCCAAGACAACGCCCAACAAGGCAACATCCAACAAGCCAAAGGCAAGCATGTGTTTTCCAATCCCCATCTTATTCTCCAAACTTATTCCCCAAACGTGTGGTCAATCGTTTGCAGGGCAATGACCGCACAGCCCAACTGGATCAATGCTTGTGCATCGGCATGGCAAGACAGGCTGACCTCATTGGCAGCCAACATATTGCCGCTATTTTGCAAAGCAGCACGGATTTCTGGCTCCATCAGGCTGAAAGTACGCACCCCCTGCCCAACAAAGGCCACCGCCACCGGGTCAATCAGGGCAAACAGGCTGCGCAACCCATGCCCCAACGCCTGCCCCGCCTCCCGGTAGGCTTGCCGTTCAATCCCATCATGCGTTTGCGCCCGCACGATCAACACCTCCATGGCAGCACTGTCAACTTCATCCAATGGCTCACTATCCGCAGACAAACCCGCCACGCGCCGCCAGATGGCATAGTCACCGGCATAGGCTTCAATGCAACCACGTTGCCCACACCGGCACAAAGCTCCTCCGGGGATATGCACCATATGCCCGAATTCGGCAGCCGATGAGCGTGTGCCGATAAAACGCTGCCCCTTGAGCATCAAGCCCATCCCAATCCCGGAAGCCAGCAGGATAGCGGCAAAATTGCCGCTGAAACGCTCCGGCTCCAGCCATTGCAAGGCCTCGGCAATCATATTGCAGTCATTGGCAACCCAAACCGGCACATGAAAAGCCTGATGCAGCATCTCCCCCAAAGGCAGGTTCAGGTGGGCAGTGACAGGCGACCACAGCATGGTCTGCGCCCCCGCATCGACCACCCCCTGCACACCCAGGGCAATGTAACGCAACGGCATCGACTGGCTGCCCTGTTGTGCCATCAGGCGTGTCACCATGCGTACCAGATGGTGTTCCAAATCACTGATGCTGGCGGTACGGGTTGGAAAATGGTCATGTTCTTGTACCAGCACGTGCCCCGCATAATCCTGCAAACTGCCTGATAAGCTATTCACCGCCAAGACCATCACCACAATGCAACCCACCTGTGGGTTCAACGACAAGGTGACACGGGGTCGACCACGCCGGGAGACCACTTCAGCCCCGTGTGGGGGAGGCTCGTCCTCACTCAGCAGGATGCCATCGGCAATCAGGCTGGAGGTAATGGTCGAAACCGTCGCAGCGGACAACCCCGTTTGGCTGACTATCTCGGTGCGGGAGGCACACTTGTGCCGCCGTAACGCTTGCATGATTAGGCGGGTGTTTTGCCGCCGGACATCATCCGTTCGTACCAATGCAGACATGGATCCCTCCCCATATAATTTGACAGTTGAACAAAGTAAGCAGCTTACCGGGAAAAATTCATTGAAAACTATATTGACACAGGATTTTTTTTGAGTCACTATTTTTTTCGAGACTTAAAATAAAGCTCGTACCCAAAAACCCGTACCTTGTGTACATTCGGAGGAAAATAGATGAACAAGTACATTACCGTGTTTGCCAGCGCCCTCGTGCTCGCCACCTTTGCAGGCAATGCCCTCGCCAAAGACAAAGTGATCGGCGTTTCCTGGTCCAATTTCCAGGAAGAGCGTTGGAAGACCGATGAAGCAGCCATGAAGACCGCCATCGAAGCCGCAGGCGACAAATACATCTCTGCTGATGCCCAATCTTCTGCCGCCAAGCAATTGACTGACGTTGAAAGCCTGATTGCACAAGGCGCAAATGCCCTGATCATCTTAGCCCAAGACTCCAGTGCCATTGGGCCTGCGGTTGAAAAAGCTGTTGCCGAAGGTATTCCTGTCATTGGTTATGACCGCCTGATCGAAAACAAGGATGCGTTCTATATCACTTTCGACAACAAGGAAGTCGGTCGCATGCAAGCCCGTGCGGTACTGGCTGCCAAGGCAGAAGGCAACTATGCCTTCATTAAGGGCTCTTCTTCTGATCCTAATGCAGACTTCCTGTTCTCAGGCCAAATGGAAGTGCTGAAAGAAGCGATGGATGCAGGCAAGATCAAGAATGTTGGCGAAGCCTACACCGACGGTTGGAAGCCAGAAAATGCCCAGAAAAACATGGAGCAAATCCTGACTGCCAACAACAACAAGGTTGATGCGGTTGTTGCGTCTAACGACGGCACAGCTGGTGGTGTGGTTGCAGCACTGGAAGCGCAAGGCTTGGCAGGTTCCGTACCGGTTTCCGGTCAGGATGGCGACCATGCCGCACTGAACCGTGTTGCGCTGGGCAAGCAAACCGTATCCGTTTGGAAAGATGCGCGTGACCTCGGCAAAAATGCAGCTTCCATCGCGACCATGCTGGCAGATGGCAAGAAAATGGCAGAAATCCCGAATGCGGTCAAATGGGCAGACGGCCCGAACAAAGTGGAGATGAGCGCTGTCTTCCTCGCCCCGGTTGCTATCACCAAAGACAACCTGGCCACGGTCATTGATGCTGGCTGGGTAAAGAAAGACGTAGTTTGCCAAGGTGTAACGGGCGACTTGGCTGCTTGTAAGTAAGCCAAGGTCTTGACCAACCCAATTCCCCCTCCCGATCCCTCCCCCGCAAAGGGGGAGGAAATCCGTTAGCCCCCCTTTTCCTGTATCGGGAAAGGGTCGGGGATGGGGGAATTTTACCTTTTTGAGGAGACCCCATCCGCCATGAGCAACACAACCACCACAGATAAGGCACGCGCTTCTGAACTGAGCGCCGTAGCCCGATTTTTCAAAGCGACCGAACTTGATACCCGCATGCTGGGTATGGTTGGCGCACTATTGCTGATCTGGATCAGCTTCGACATCCTGTCAGGCGGCCTGTTCCTGACACCCCGCAACCTCTGGAACCTGTCTGTACAAACCGCCTCGGTCGCGGTGATGGCAACGGGCATGGTGCTGATTATTGTCACCCGCCACATTGACCTGTCCGTTGGCTCCATCCTGGGGTTTGTTGGCATGATCATGGCGGTGACACAAGCTGAAATCCTGCCAGGACTCGTTGGTTTCGATAACCCCATGACCTGGTTTATTGCCCTCCTGGTGGGTATTGTGCTGGGTGCTGTCATTGGTGGTTTTCACGGCTTCCTGATTGCCTACCTGGGTATCCCGGCCTTCATCGTCACCCTGGGTGGCCTGTTGGTTTGGCGGGGTGCTGCCTGGTGGGTGACATCCGGGCGCACCGTCGCACCGATGGATTCAACCTTCCGCCTGATGGGGGGTGGGCCGTTCGGCTCCATTGGGGAAACCGCCAGTTGGATTATTGCCCTGATTGCCTGTGTCGGCATTGTCTTCATCATCATCAATGACCGCCGCCAGCGCATGCGCTTCAACTTCCCTTTGCGCCCCCTGTGGGCAGAAGTTTTCCTGGCTGTTTCCGGCTGTGTGCTGGCCTTGCTGACTGTTGCCGTCTTCAATGCCTACCCTTGGCCTGCCAAGATTGCCAATGATTATGCACTCGCCCACAACATCACGGTTCCAGAGGGTGGCCTGATCATTTCCCACGGCATTGCCATTCCTGTCATCATTGCCATCGTGGTCGCCATCGTCATGACGTTTGTCTCCAACCGCACCACCTTCGGGCGTTATGTCTATGCCATCGGCGGCAACCCGGAAGCGGCTGAACTCGCCGGGATCAATACCCGCTGGGTCACGATGAAAATCTTCATCCTGATGGGTATCCTCTGTGCGATTGCCTCTGCCATCTCCACGGCTCGCCTGAATGCCGCCACCAATGCCCAAGGCACACTTGATGAATTATTGGTCATCGCTGCCGCCGTCATCGGCGGAACCTCATTGGCTGGGGGTGCTGGCACGATTATTGGGGCGATGCTGGGGGGTATCCTGATGCAGTCCTTACAATCCGGCATGATCCTGCTGGGTGTGGACACACCCTTGCAAAACATCGTGGTCGGCATCGTGCTGGTTATTGCCGTCTGGATTGACACCATCTACCGCAAGCGTACCGCGTAACGCAAGGAGCACAGACATGAGCCAAACCCAAACCAAGACCCA
>CAXYXW010000025.1:0-54969 GCA_964293005.1 uncultured Thiothrix sp. | reverse complement strand
GGCTTCCCCATGTGAGAGTAGGTCAATGCCAAGCGCCCCATCAAGCCCCGTCCATTCATTGGACGGGGCTTTTTTTATGCTTAAACAAAAATTTTAAGTCTTCTCTCCTCCGTGTTTTCTAACTACACTCTCTATTTACTTGTCAGGGGAAATAGAGATGCGTACACAATCCAGCCTGTTTTTTATATTTATTTTCTTCTTTTTGAGTGTGCCTGCGATGGCAGTCACTCCCGATGTTATTCGCATGGATGGTCAAAAAATCACGACTGCCTCGGCGGTACGTTTACGGTCAGCGCCTGATGTCAGTGCGGCTGAGGTAGGCCGTTTGACGTTGGGAACTGTGGTGGTCGCTAGCCAGCGTACCAAAACCAAACAGCAAATTGGGCCTCTGCTGAACTATTGGTATTATGTGCAGGCAAGCAATCAAAAGGGTTGGGTATTAGGGCATTTTCTGCGTGATTATGCGGTGGCTAATGAGGCAGTGATCTTGTCTGACATCGCCCGCACCCGCATGGACAAGCCTGACTTGTCTTTTCCTGACCGTACTGATTTGTATGCCTTTATTGAGAAATCCATTCCTAAGGTAAAAGATACCAACATGAAGGGTATGCTGGAGCTTGGGCGTGCCCTGGTGCTGCAAAAGTCATTGGATGAAATTAATTATGAAAATCAGGAGCGGCAACCTTACGCGGCCTGGTTGGCTCAACATAAAGGCAAGGTGTTTCACGATGAAATATCAGGCCAATGGATGGTTCCCGTCGACACCTATTGGAAGTTGGCAGACCGTTATGCCCGTACCCGCGTTGGGGATGATATTGCCTGGAGTGGGGCAAATGCCATGTTGGGTGGTGAGTGTGAGGGCGATATTGCCTGTGGCTTGCGTCGTGAGGACATTAGTAACGCCGAATACCTGCGCCGTTATCCACAAGGTTTGCATGTGACGGCTGCCTTGGCAGGGTTGCGTGAGTCACTGAATTATGTCCAGACCGCTCTTCAGCAAGAGCCAACGTATTTTCGCACCGCGCCTGATGCAGGTGAATCCATCCAGCGTCTGCTGAAAGCTGTTGAGGGGGCAAATGTCAGAGACCAAAACCGTCAGCAAGTAATCGTCCAGCTTAAAGCGATCCAACAAGTTTATGGGAAGCGCTGATCACTCATAAGCCTTGTGCCATGTTCTGCAAGGTATTACTGAGAAATGCCCCGTATTCAGGTATGCAGGTTTCATGGTCAGCGGGGGAGGCGGTGCATTCAACTAAGGCGGTATCAATTGATCCGCGTGCTTGCATGGCGGTGGCTGCGTCCGTTGCATTCAAAAAGGGTACGGTGACATCGTGACGACCATGAAAGAGGCGCACACTGGTGCTTGTCTGCCAGTCGTGCAGATTATTTTCTGCTATGGCTTCAGCCCCATTGCGCAAATACTCCCGGATCACAGTATCCTCAAAGTTAATGTCGGAGTCGGCGGGAATCAGCAGGTTCATGATGAAATCGGTGAGTGGGTCAGCGATGGCATTCGGTAAGCGTGCACTGACCATCTCTTGTTGGGTGCTCAGGCGTGATGCTGCATTCTGGATGCGTGTGCTGGAGACATAGTAATCAAGGGTGGCTGTCAGGTGGTAAGGCCCTGCTGCCGGGATGCTGGCAATAACTTTTAAGCCTGGGAGTGGCGTTCTTTCGAGTGACTGGTGTGCAGCCATCGTCACATAACCACCTTCTGAATAGCCAGTTAGAAATAGCTGTTGGTTCAATGGGATATGCTGTTGGCTTAACCACTCCTGGCTGGCTTTGAGCAAGTCAACGACAGCGGTGGCAGAGGGTTTTGCCAATAAGTAAGGATGTGGTGTGCCATGCGATACACCGTAGCCGAGATAATCTGCCGCAACGGTTATATACCCGAGTGAAGCCAGTACCACGGGTGGTGCTCCGGGTGTCAGGTCATTGCTGGGGGCTTCCTTATTCTGAAACAGCGTTCCATGCTGGAAGCTGAGTAATGGGCTGGCAATAGCAGGTTTGTTGGGCAAGGCCAATACACCCGATGCCAGCATACTGATCCCACTCCCATTGGTGGTTTTGTAAACCAGCCGATAGAGGGTGACATCATATTTGAATTGGCTGTCTGGAATGCCAATACCGACCCGGCTGACCGCTTGGCTAATCTGCTCCTGGGTATGTGCTTGCAAGCGTTCTGCGGATTGCAGCACCAGCGGGGCAGTGGAGCTGCTCTCCCCACCACCACATGCCACCAAGCCAAGTTGCACCAAAAACATCATGATCATCAGCCCAATGACTTGGGCGTGGCGCTTGGCTTGGGGCATGGGCTACTTCCATTTTCAGTACGCGCTGTTGCGCGAGTGGGTTAATTCAGTTTACGTACCTGCAAGGTCATTCCCCCCCGGTTGTCAGTGATACGGCTTTTGTCGAGCAAGGCAAACATCACAGGGCCATCTGCACTCAGGGTAAACACAGACGTTTTGGCGGTTGCTAATGCTGAGGCCTCATCGGGATAGGTGAAGTTATCAGTGACTTCATAAGAAGTATTCTGACCTGCCTGTAGAACATAACTATAGTCACGGTATTGGGGGATTTCTTTCACGACCGGCAGGCTTGTTCCGTCGACAGTCACGTTAGTAATGTTGGCTGATGTGATGTAATAGTTGTTGTGCATGCCAGTAAAGCGGGTCGGGACAATCCGTGGGCAGCCTTTGGCACGCGGGCAGTTGGTGCGATCCCAAACACTCCACGCCTCGTGGACTCCGCCAGCGGCTTTGCCAACGGGTTTGACTTCATAAGTCCCCTTGACCAGATTGAGGGTGACTGGGCGTTCTGCCCCATTCACTTTGGCATCAAGCTGCACCAATTGTGGCGCGGTGCTTCTCGGTGCTGGGCGGGGTGCAGATTGGCTCACACCCGCAAACCCCAAGCCAAGGATGCAAACAAAAATAGGGACTAATTTTATAGGTTTCTGGGTTAGCGTTTGGATATTCATGGTTTTGTCCTTCAGTCTAATGTTGAAAAGTGCTTGTATTTTGATTGTTAGGAATGCCCCGTCAGCACAATGACACGATTTGCTTGGTGTTTTCAGTGATCCAGTTCCCGTGCGGACGTTTCTTTTTACCGTAAAGCAAGATATAGGGGAAGTGAGAGGGGATAATTGGGTGGGTAGGGCAATGGCTACAGCCTGGATTTTAAATCTTTTTATTAGATATACTATTCATATAATATCGTTTTTTGTGCTTATCTTTTTTCTAGGATAATACCCGCTCCTGAATCTAATAACATGGATGGAGAGCTGCGTATGGGATGGGAAGGTATTTTCGTAATCGTGTTGGTATTGGGTGTGCTAAGCTTTTTGGCCTTATCAACGGTTGCGCCTGATTTGATTCTGATGGCGGCCTTGGTGTTGCTGATGCTCAGTGGCATCCTCAAGCCGGATGAAGCTTTTGCTGGATTTGCCAACACCGGGTTAATGACGATTGCTGCTTTGTATATCGTAGCTGCTGGTTTACGGGAGACAGGAGCCATTCAATTCATTACCCGCCGTTTGTTGGGGCAGCCCAAGAGTGTACGTGGGGCGCAGTTCCGTATGTTATTGCCAACAGCGACCCTGAGTGCTTTCCTGAATAATACGACCGTTGTTGCCATGCTGATTCCGGCCATCCAGGAGTGGTGCAAACGCTTGAAACTACCCCCTTCCAAGCTGTTGTTACCGTTGAGTTATGTGACGATTCTGGGTGGGACGTGCACACTCATTGGGACGAGCACCAATTTGGTGGTGAATGGCCTGTTGGTAAAAAATGGCTATGAGCCGCTGGGTATGTTCGACATTACTGGAGTTGGGCTAATTTTGTTGTTTGCAGGCAGTGCTTTCCTGTTGCTGTTTGGCAACCGCCTGTTACCCAATAGCTCTGGCATTACCGAAGGTCTGGACAAGATACGCGAGTACCATGTTGATATGGTGGTGCATGGTTCAACCCTGTCAGGGAAAACCTTGGCAGATGCTGGTTTGTCCAATTTGAGCTATGGGTATCTGGCAGAGCTGGAGCGTGGCAATGAATTGATCCAAAGCCCGCCGCACGATCTGGTTTTGCAGGAGGGTGATTGCCTGTCATTTATCGGTGCGCCCCGCTGTGCACATGAGTTGCGCAGTATCCAGGGGCTGAGGCCAGCCAACGAAGATATTCACAAGCTGGGGGTCGCACATTACCGCCGTCGTTTGGTGGAGGCAGTGGTAGGGCCAGAGTTTCCTTTTCTTGGTATGACGGTGCAATCCTGTGATTTTCTTGGCTATTACCAGGCGGTTGTTTTGTCTGTGGCGCGTGGTGGGCAGGGCAATTTGCCGGATAAGGGTTTGCAGGCACAGTTGCAAGTGGGGGATACCTTGTTGCTGGAGGCGAATAAGGAGTTTGCCAACCAGTTTCGTTTCCGCAAAGACTTTCTGTTAGTCAGTGCGCTGGAGGATTCTAGCCCACCCAACTTCAAAAAAGCAGGCTTGGCTTTGGGGATCTTGGGCGTGATGGTGCTGCTGAGCGCCTTTGAGGTTCTGCCAATTTTACAGGCTGCCTGGGTGGCTGCGGGTGTGATGTTATTGACCCGTTGCATGAATGCAGGGCTGGCGCGGCGTTCGATTGATTTCACCGTACTGACCGTAGTCGGGGCATCATTTGCCTTGGGTGAGGCGCTGGAGAAAACAGGGGCGGCGAAGGCAATCGCGGAAATGGTCATGTCAAGTGGTCATTTAACACCTGTATTGGCGCTGATTGCGGTGTATGCCATGACTTCGTTGTTTACCGAAGTGATTACCAATAATGCGGCGGCTGTTTTGATGTTCCCGATTTGCAGTGCGGTTGCACAACAACTGGGCGTTGATGTGCTGCCATTTGCGATTGCCATTATGTTTGCGGCATCAGCCAGTTTCATGACCCCGATTGGTTATCAAACCAACCTGATGGTCTATGGGCCGGGTGGGTATCGCGTGCTGGATTACCTGAAGATCGGTATACCGATGAACATCGTTGCAGGCTGTGCTACCGTCCCTGCGATTTTGTGGTTCTGGCCCTTGTGACATAAACTGGTGACACAGCGTGCGGGCAGCATGATAAACCTCATGCTTGCCTGCTAAACAGGGCATAACCCAAGAGACCTAGCCCTGCTGCCCCCAATCCCCAGGCAGGCCATAAGGCATCTAGCTGCACCGGGAGCAAGGGGGAGTCGGCAAACAGTACCGCTGTCACCAATAAACTGCCGCCTGCAATCGCCAGCCGGTTTCTCCGTTGCCCCTGTTGTATGTCCTTGCGTAGTGCTTCCAGTTGCTGCGATTCCCATTGCAGTTTCATTTGCTGCTGGGTGGCCTGCTTCATCAGATCGTGCAGCAGGTTGGGCATGTACGGCAGGTTTTCCAGCAGTTTGGGCAGATTGGCCTTTGCACCGTTCAACAGGGCGCGGACACCGACCTGCTCATCCATCCAGCGCTCGATAAAAGGCTTGGCGGTCGACCACAAGTCAAGGTCAGGGTAAAGCTGTCGCCCCAGCCCTTCGATATTGAGCAAGGTTTTTTGCAGCAACACCAATTGGGGTTGTACTTCCATATTGAAGCGGCGGGCAGTCTGGAAGAGGCGCAATAAAAAATGCCCGAACGAGATGTCTTTGATCGGCAGGTTAAAAATCGGCTCGCATACCGCACGGATGGCAGACTCAAACTCATCGACACGGGTAGTCGGTGGAACCCAACCAGACTCAACATGCAGTTCGGCGACCCGTTTGTAATCCCGGTTGAAAAAGGCATAAAAATTTTCGGCCAGATAACGTTTATCTTCAGGTGACAGCGTGCCGACGATGCCAAAATCCACCGCCATGTATTGCGGCTCATTAGGGTTTTGGGCATTCACGAAGATATTGCCCGGATGCATATCGGCGTGAAAAAAATTATGGCGGAAAACCTGGGTGAAAAACACTTCCACCCCCAACTCACCCAGCCGTTTGAAGTTAATGCCCTGCTCACGCAGGCGCGGGATGTCGCCAACCGGGATGCCATAAATGCGTTCCATCACCATGACATTGGTATGCGTGTAATCCCAATACACTTCAGGCACATACAGGATCGGGCTGCCTTCAAAATTGCGCCGGACTTGGCTGGCATTGGCAGCTTCGCGGATCAGGTCAAGCTCATCAAAAATGGTCTTTTCGTATTCTGCCACCACCTCGACCGGGCGCAGGCGGCGTGCCTCCTTCCAATAGCGCTGTACCTGCTCTGCCATCAGGTACATCAGCTCCACATCTTGGCGAATGGTTTTTTCAATACCAGGGCGCAGGACTTTAACCACCACCTGTTTGCCATCCCACAGTTCCGCCGCATGGACTTGTGCGATTGAAGCGGAGGCCATTGGTTCAGTTTCAAAGGTTTTGAATACTTCAGTGACTGGTTTGCCAAACGCTTTTTCAATCAGGCTGCGTGCTTCTGTACCAGAGAAGGGGGGAACCCGGTCTTGCAGGCGGGTCAGTTCCGCCGCAATATCATCGGGCAGCAGGTCGCGGCGGGTAGAGAGCATCTGCCCAAACTTGATGAAGATGGGGCCCAAATCCTCCAACGCACGGCGGATGCGTTCCCCGCGTGGGCGCGTTTCCTGTTTGCCCCAGTTCCACGGTACAATGCGGTACAGGAATGCAACCGGACTAAGGAACGGAATACTGAAAACCAGCTCATCCAGCCCGTGGCGAACAAAAACACGGCTGATCGTCCAAAGACGCAGCAAGCGGGTGAATGATCTTACCACATCAAATCATCAGGTATTTGGTAGGCTGCATACGGGTCTTCTTCCACCGACTGCTGGGGCTTGCTGATATTGAGCACGACAATGCAGGCCGCATCACGCTGGGCGATTTTTTCTGCAACTGCACGTGGAACCAGTTCGTAACCTTCCCCAAGACGCACCACGGCAATCATGCCCCATGCCAGTTGGTCTTGGAGTTTATCCGTGACGTAAAGGTTCTTGATCTTGTTATTGTCTGCAAATTGGTAGCTGATCTCACCTTTTTTGCGGTCAATGCGGTTCATGCTGATCAGTTGGCGGATTTGTGCCTGGATTGCCTTGTGTTCGGCCTGCTCACGCTGGATACGGTTCAGCTCTTTGGAGCGGTCTGCCTGTTCCTGCAATGCCTTCTCTGCCAGCAATTTGGCCTCATCCACGACCCCTTCGCCGGTTTTCAGGGCTTTTTTCTGTGCTTTGGTGGTTTTCTGGTGTGCTTGCTTGCGTTCTTCGCGTGCCGCTTTCTCGGCCTTGGATTGGTCGATCAGGCCTGCCTTCAGAAGTTGGTCTTTGAGTGACATAATTATCTGCCCATCTGCTGGAAATTCGGTGAGGTGTGATGATAGCAAAGAATCTTCCTTATTCCTTGCACAAATCTTTTAATCCCATGCACTACACTACGGGTTTGGGTACTTCTATCGGAAAAGCGTACTTTCCCTGAAAATAATCTGCAAGAAGCAGGTAAGACTCACTACACTTATGGGCAGAGTGTAGAGTGTTTTTAATTGCGAATACCCCAATGTCCAGCCTCAGTCGTGTTTTATTGTATATCCTGCCGGTGTGCTTGTCTTTCCTGCTTGCTGGTTGTGATGTTTTTTCGTCTTCCCCTGTTACGGCTTCCAAGGTCGTGGGCAAGCTTAGCCATCCGTGGAGTATGGTGTTTTTGCCCAATGGGGAAATCCTGGTATCCGAGCGTTCTGGCACATTGCGTTGCATCAGGAATGGCAAGTTATTGCCAAAAGCGGTGAGTGGTTTGCCACCTGTGGCTGCACAGGGGCAGGGTGGTTTGCTGGGCTTGGCGTTGCATCCCCAGTTTGCCATCAATCATTGGCTTTACTTTGCCTATTCTGCGGAGGGTGAGGGCGGATATAGCACCGCACTGGCGCGAGGGCGTTACCAGGATGGACATTTGACTGATGTCCAAACCCTGTTTGAGGCAACTCCCAAGGTATCGGGTGGGCATCATTTTGGCGGACGGGTTCTGTTCGACCGCACTGGTTTTGTTTATCTCACCCTCGGTGATCGGGGTGAGCGTCATTTGGCTCAGGATTTAGGGAGCCATGCTGGAAGTGTGATCCGCCTGCATGATGATGGGCGCATCCCTGCGAATAACCCGTTTGTTAATGTTTCAGGTGCAATGCCGGAAATTTATACCTATGGGCATCGGAATATCCAGGGTGCTGTCTTGAATCCTTTTAACGGGCATATCTGGACACATGAGCACGGCCCCCAGGGTGGCGATGAGATTAATGTCCTGAAACGGGGTGGCAATTATGGTTGGCCTGTCGTTACCTATGGGGAAGAGTATGGCGGCGGTGTCATCGGTGATGGTGAAACCGATGCCCAAGGCATGGAGCAACCCTTGCATTACTGGGTTCCTTCGATTGCCCCATCCGGCATGACGTTCTATACCGGAGATCGTTATTCCGGCTGGAAAGGGAGTTTGCTGGTTGGTTCCCTTAAATTTAACCGTCTGGTACGTTTGACGTTGGTGGGCAACAAGGTCGCGGCAGAAGAGCGGTTGTTGGAGGATGCGGTGGGGCGGGTGCGTGATGTCCAGCAAGGGCCGGATGGCTATGTCTATGTACTGACCGATGAGGATGACGGTGGGCTTTACCGCCTTGAACCAAATCAATAAGCAAGCAACAGCCTGTCAGCAGCAGGAATTTTGCGGTAGGATGCGGGCTTCATTACATAGGATTTGATTATGCTGCTGATTCCTGCGATTGACCTGAAAGATGGTCAGTGCGTGCGCCTGCGTCAGGGGCGCATGGAAGATTCTACGGTATTCGCCAACGATCCGGTCGCTGTGGCTGAGCGCTGGGTCAATGCGGGGGCACGTCGTCTGCATCTGGTTGATTTGAATGGGGCATTTGAAGGCAAGCCAGTCAATGGCGAGGTCGTGCGGGCAGTGGCTGCCCGTTTTCCGCAGGTTCCCGTACAGATTGGCGGTGGCATCCGTGATGCAGCAACGGTGGCTGCTTATCTGGAGGCTGGGGTGCAGTTCTGTATTATCGGCACGAAAGCGGTACAAGAGCCGCAGTTTGTCATTGAGCTGTGCCAGCAGTTTCCCGGTCACATTATCGTTGGCATTGATGCGAAAAATGGCATGGTCGCTACCGATGGCTGGGCAGAAGTATCGTCAGTGTCAGCGGTGGAGCTGGCCAAGCAATTTGAGCAGGCGGGGGTCAGTGCCATTGTTTACACCGACATTTCCCGTGATGGTATGATGAAGGGGGTGAATGTTGAGGAAACAGCCCATCTGGCTGCAAGCATTTCCATTCCGGTGGTTGCATCCGGCGGGATTACCAATATGGATGACATTACGGCGCTGTGTGCTGTGCAAGATAAAGGCATCATGGGAGCCATTCTGGGTCGGTCAATTTATGAGGGAAGCATAGATTTGGCAGTGGCGCAGGCTTATGCTGATACGGTGAAATAGCGATGGGACTTGCCAAACGCATTATTCCTTGCCTTGACGTGGACAATGGGCGTGTCGTCAAGGGTGTTAATTTTGTCGACATCCGTGATGCGGGTGATCCTGTTGAGATTGCTGCCCGTTATAACCGAGAGGGCGCGGATGAGATTACCTTTCTGGACATTACCGCCAGCTCCGATAACCGTGAAACCATTGTCCATGTGGTGGAGGCGGTTGCTTCACAGGTATTTATCCCGCTGACGGTCGGTGGGGGTATCCGTAAGCTGGAAGACATCCGCCGGATGCTGAATGCCGGGGCAGACAAGGTGGGCATCAATACCGCCGCCATTTTCAACCCGGAACTGGTGCGCGAAGCGACCGATTATTATGGTTCGCAATGTATTGTGGTAGCGATTGATGCCAAACGTGTCAGTGCAGAAGGTGAACCGCTACGCTGGGAAATTTTCACGCATGGCGGGCGCAAGCCGACCGGGATTGATGCGCTCGCCTGGGCAGAAAAGATGGCTCAGTATGGTGCGGGCGAGTTGCTCGTCACAAGCATGGATCGGGATGGGACAAAAAGCGGCTTTGATTTGGCACTGATGGCTGCCATCAATGACCGTGTGTCTGTACCCTTGATTGCCTCTGGCGGGGTGGGGAATTTGCAACATCTGGCAGATGGCGTACTCAAGGGCAAAGCTGATGCAGTATTGGCAGCGAGTATTTTCCATTTTGGTGAGTATACTGTCGGCGAGGCCAAGCGCTTTATGGCAGAGCAGGGCATCGAGATGCGCTTGTAGGTGCTGGCCTCCCTGCTGGGGGGTATCACCTGAATTGGCTGTATTTCTCTGTTCTTATATGACTTCTCCTATATAATGCCGCACCATGATGAATGAACATGTACTGACACAATTGGCTGAGGTGCTGGAAGCACGCAAGCAGGCTGCCCCGGATAGCTCTTATGTGGCAAAGTTGTACCACAAGGGCTTGGATGCCATCCTGAAAAAGGTGGGTGAAGAGGCAACGGAGACAGTCATGGCTGCCAAGGATGGTGACAAGGACAAAATCGTGTATGAGATCGCCGATTTGTGGTTTCATACGATGGTGTTGCTGGCGCAACAAAATTTACACCCAAACGATGTCCTGGATGAACTGGGGCGGCGTTTTGGTTTGTCTGGTTTGACAGAAAAAGCCAACCGGCAATCTAATTGAAAGGATATTGAACATCATGCATTTTAGCCCCTTACAACTGATCTTGGTTCTGGTAATTGTCATCCTGTTGTTTGGCACGAAAAAGCTGCGCAACATGGGCGGCGACCTGGGTGAGGCTTTTAAGAATTTCAGGCGTGCGGTCAAGGACGGCGATGAAACTTCTGAAGTGGTTGACAATAAGCCTGCCCAGCAAATTCCCCAGCATGACCAACAGCAAGGGCGGGTAATTGTTGACAATAAGCCTGTCCAGCAAACGCCCCAGCATGATCAGCAACAAGGACGGGTGATTGATGTGGAAGTAAGGGAAAAGGACAAGGCCTGATTGTGGGTTAACTCATGTTTGAAACCAGCTTTCTCGAAATGGTCGTCATTGGGGTAGTCGCTTTACTGGTCGTTGGGCCAGAGCGTTTGCCTGCGGTGGCGCGGACGATTGGTTTGTGGATTGGCAAAGTGCGCCGTTTCGTCGCCAGCACGCGGGCTGATATTGAGCGGGAGCTGCAAACCGAAGATTTGCGTAATATGTTGTATAAGCAGGAGGAAGAGCTACGCAACCTCCGCATTACAATGGAAGGGAAAGCGAATTCAGTCCGCAAGGAGCTGGAATTGGGGACGCATGACAAGCCCGAATAATAGCTCCGGCATGGAAAAGGCGTTTCTTGAGCACCTGATTGAGTTGCGTGACCGCTTGTTGCGCATCGTGATTGCGATTGGTGTGGTGTTTATCCTGCTGACCCCGTTTGTGCAGGATTTGTATAACTGGTTATCTGATCCCCTGATACGGCACTTGCCGGAAGGCGAGAAGCTGATTGCGATTGGCGTAGCTTCACCCTTTCTGATCCCTTTCAAGCTGGCCTTGATGGTGGCCTTCCTGCTGACCTTGCCTTATACCTTTTATCAGATTTGGGGATTTATTGCCCCTGGCCTTTACCAGCATGAAAAGCGCCTGGTGACTCCGTTGTTGTTGTCCAGCGTCGGCCTGTTTTATGTCGGTATGGCATTTGCCTATTTCTTTGTTATCCCGATGATTGCCAAGGCTGCGGTTGCCTTTGCCCCCAGCAATGTAAACCCCACCCCTGATATTGCATCCTATCTGGATTTTACGGTGGCGATGTTCCTCGCTTTTGGCCTCAGTTTTGAAACACCGGTTGCCACCATCCTCTTGATTGGGATGGGAGCCGTGAGTGTCGAGACCTTGACCAAGGCTCGCCCCTATATCATTGTGGGTGCGTTCGTGGTGGCGATGTTCCTGACCCCGCCTGATGTGGTGTCACAGATTCTGATGGCTGTACCGATCTGGATGTTATTTGAGCTGGGTTTGGTCTTGAGCCGGATCTTTGGCAACCATTTCAAGCAATTTGGTGCGGCTCGTGACCGTGCAGACCAAGCTGATCCTGATCAGGGTACAGGTTCTGGTCATGGCGGTATGGTTGCAGCCGGGGCAATGGCAGCCGCCAGCACTGCCGCATCAGTCCGTTCCGGTGAGGATGTTGAAAATCTGTCAGCGTGGGAAGATGACCACTACTCCTATGAGGAAACCACCCCCTCTGCTGATGGCGATGTCTCTGCCAAGCCCATGACGGATGAGGAAATGGAAGCCGAAATGGCACGTATTGAGGCTGAGCTGGCTGACTTGGATGAACAAGGCCGTTATGCGGCAGGTAACAACCCACCTCCACCCCCTGTATAAATGCTGGCTTTGGTTCCGTTCAGCCAGCAGTTTGCGCGTTAGCTGAGCGGAACCAAAGCCACAGTCCTAGTGTTCTAAATTGGTTAAAGAAACATGAATTTACCACCACGCCGGAAGGCCATCCTGATTATCCTTGATGGTTTTGGGGTTAACCCCAGCAAAAAATATAATGCCGTTTACGAGGCTGATACGCCTCGGTTTGATGAGTACTTCGGTCAATATCCCCATACCACCTTGCAAGCCTCTGGGCGTGCGGTTGGCCTCCCTGATGGGCAAATGGGCAACTCGGAAGTAGGGCACATGACCATTGGTTGTGGCTCTATCGTCAAGCAGGATTTGGTGCGCCTGGATGATGCGGTACTGGATGGTACGCTGGCGAATAATCCGGCCTTGCTGGGTGCGTTGACCCAGGCGAAGGCAGCAGGCCGCCCCTTGCACCTGATTGGTCTGGTATCTGATGGCGGCGTGCATAGCCACCTTAATCATTTGGAAGGGTTGTTGCGTGCCTGTAAGGTACATGGTGTAAGCCCTGTGGTGCATGCCATTACCGATGGGCGTGATACTGCCCCGAAAGCAGCCCGTCCATTTATCGCACGGGTACAGGCCATATTGGCGGAAACCGGTGGGCAGATTGCCAGTATTTGCGGGCGTTTCTATGCAATGGATCGGGATAAGCGCTGGGAGCGTACCAAGCTGGCCTGGGATGCCTATGTGCATGGGATGGGTACGCCAGCCGCTGATCCTTTGTCTGCGGTTGATGATGCCTATGCGGCTGGGCAAGGTGATGAGTTCATTACACCCCGCCTGATGCCTGGGGCTGCGACCATGCAGGCGGGTGATCAGGTTTTGTTCTTTAATTTCCGTAATGACCGCCCACGGCAGATGTCGGAAGCTTTGGCGCTAGATAGTTTCAAGGGTTTTGAGCGTGGTGATGCTGGCTTGGTGTCCTTGACGACCCTGACCGAATACGATGAAAAATACCCATTCCCGATTATGTTTGCCCCCGAGCGCCCCACCATTAATTTGGCGGGTGTGGTCAGTGAGGCTGGTTGCAAGCAGTTCCATTGTTCAGAAACCGAAAAATACGCCCATGTAACGTTCTTCTTTAATAGCGGGCGTGAGCAGCCATATCCCGGTGAAGACCGTTTGGTGATTGATTCCCCGCGTGTCGAAACGTATGACCTCAAGCCGGAAATGAGTGCGCCGGAAGTGGCTGATGCGGTGGTGGCTGCCTTGGGCAAGAATGAATACGGTCTGGTGGTGGTCAATTTTGCCAATGGTGATATGGTGGGGCATACCGCCGTGCCAGGGGCGGTCGTCAAGGCGGTGGAAGCTTTGGATCGTGAGGTCGGGCGTGTGCTGGATGCGGCAGTTGCCAATGGCTATTCAGTGTTGATGACGGCTGACCACGGTAACTGTGATGAGTATATCGACCCGCTGACCGGCGAGCCGAATACCCAACATACCGTTTACCCCGTCCCCTGCCTGATCATTGATGAGGTGAACTGGCGTTTGTCGACGGGTGGTGGCTTGGCAAACATTGCCCCGACCTTGTTGCAGTTGATGGGTTTGCCGAAACCGGCAGGTATGACCGGTTCTAGCTTATTGCTGGAGCGCGTTTGAGGTAGCTTGGGACGCTGCACGAAACCTCTTCTGTAGGAGCTTGCCATGCAAGCGAATCGCCAGCAAGGCTGGCTCCTACAAGGGTTGGGCGTGCTCAATTGTAAAATTTAAGCTTTTGTCACTGCTTAACTTGGAGTGGCGTGCGTATAATCACCGCTTTACTAGCGGATAAAGGATTTTCCTATGAGGCCAAGCGGACGAACTCCCGATCAAATGCGTCCAGTCCGGTTTACCCGGCATTACACCTGCCATGCGGAGGGTTCGGTGCTGGTTGAGTTTGGCAATACCAAGGTATTGTGTACGGCAACGGTTGAGGAGCGTGTGCCACCTTTCCTCAAGGGGAAGGGGCAGGGTTGGGTGACAGCCGAGTACGGCATGTTGCCACGGGCAACCAATACCCGTACCCAGCGCGAAGCAGCCAAAGGTAAGCAGTCCGGGCGTACTATGGAAATCCAGCGCCTGATTGGGCGTGCCTTGCGGGCCGTGGTGGATTTGGAGGCACTCGGCGAGAAGCAGATTACGCTGGATTGCGATGTGCTCCAGGCAGATGGTGGGACGCGGACGGCTGCCATCAGTGGTTCTTATGTGGCCTTGCAAGATGCCGTGAATACACTGATCAAACAAGGCAAGCTGAAAAAGAACCCGATCCACGGTCAGGTTGCGTCGGTATCTGTCGGCATCTGTAAGGGCGAGCCTGTGTTGGATCTGGATTACGATGAAGACTCCAATGCAGAAACCGACATGAATATTGTCATGAATGAAGCAGGCCAGTTTATTGAGCTGCAAGGTACGGCAGAAGGCCATGCTTTCCGCCGCGATGAACTGGATGAGTTGTTGCGGTTGGCTGAGAAAGGGATCCGTGACATTATGGATGCCCAAAATATGGTGTTGGCTGGGTGAGTTGTGATGCGCGTGGTATTGGCGAGTAGTAATGCAGGCAAGTTGCGCGAGTTCGCCACCTTGCTGGCTGATGCAGGCTTTGAGGTGGTCAGGCAATCTGAGCTGGGTGTCACGGATGCTGATGAGACGGGCTTAAGCTTTGTTGAGAACGCCATCCTGAAAGCCCGTCATGCCGCTGCCCATACCGGATTGCCCGCCTTGGCCGATGATTCGGGTTTGGTGGTGGATGCGTTGCAGGGGCAACCGGGCATTTATTCGGCTCGTTTTGCCGGTGAGCCGCGCAG
Source organism: uncultured Thiothrix sp. (assembly GCA_964293005.1). Classification (GTDB taxonomy): domain Bacteria; phylum Pseudomonadota; class Gammaproteobacteria; order Thiotrichales; family Thiotrichaceae; genus Thiolinea. Next base: position 39,822 of record CAXYXW010000025.1, on the reverse strand, counting down.
CGATGCTGCCAACAATAGCAAACTGCTGGCTGCTTTGCAGGGCGTGCCTGTGGTACAACGCACCGCACGTTTCCGTTGCTGCATTGTGTTTGTGCGCCATGCGGCTGATCCGGTTCCCCTGATTGCGGAAGCAAGCTGGGAAGGTGTCATTCTGGAAGCCCTGCAAGGTGCAGGGGGCTTCGGTTATGACCCCTTGTTTTATGTGCCAAGCCATGCGTGTACGGCTGCCGAGCTGGATGCCATGGAAAAAAACCGTATTAGCCATCGCGGGCAGGCCATGCAGCGTTTGCGTGGCTTGTTAGATCAGGGCGGATATGCGCCCGCATGAGGATTGGGAGAGGGTATGGGTGTGTTGACAACGTTTTGGTTGGGTGTCCGGGCGACGCTGTTCTGGATTGGGTTTGCAAGCAGTACGATGCTGTATGGCTTGTTGGCTCCGTTGCTGGGTTTTTTGCCGTACCAACGTTATTACCGCATCCTGCTGAGTTGGAGCGCCTTTAATGTCTGGTGGTTGCAGGTCACGTGTGGTGTTTACCATCAGGTGAAAGGGCGGGAGAATATTCCGACTGACCATGCCGCGATTGTGATGTCCAACCACCAGTCCACTTGGGAAACCATGGCCTTGGCAGGTATCTTTCCTCCGTTGACATGGGTGTTGAAAAAGGAATTGCAGAAAGTCCCTTTCTTTGGCTGGGGGTTGCGCCTGATCAAGCCGGTCGCCATTGACCGCTCTGCGGGGCGGAATGCGGTGGAGCAGGTGAAAATCCAGGGCAAGGAACGTCTGGATGAGGGCATTTGGATTGTGGTGTTCCCGGAGGGTACGCGCGTTAAACCGGGCGTAAAAGCACGTTACAAGATTGGTGGTGCAGTCATGGCCGTCTCGACTGGCTACCCGATTGTGCCGGTGGCACACAATGCCGGGGAGAGTTGGCCCCGCCATTCCTATATCAAAAAGCCCGGCACGATTACAGTCAGTATTGGCAAGCCGATTGCGACCGTCGACAGGACAGCGGAAAGCGTCATGCAGGAAGTCGAAAACTGGATTGAGGCTGAAAAGGCAACACTGGTTTTCAAGTAGTTTGGAACAAGGCGCACATGGCGTGCGCCCTGATCAGGTTTTACAGGAAGCAGGTTTTACAGGAAGTTGTAATTGATACCCGCTGAAATCACATCAACATCCGTGTCGAGTGTGTTCAGGTCAGCCGCTGTGCCTGTCTCATTGAAGTGCAGCAGGGTTTCCTTTTCGCCGACGTTATAGTAGCGATCCCAACCTGCCCGCAGGGTCATGTTTTCATTCATTTCATACTGCACGCCTGCCCCGATCACAGGCGAGTAGCCGCTTTGCTTAATCGTTTGGCTATTGACCGCCGGATTGTTGCTGATGACTTCAGCCTCACTGCTCCAGCGCACGACCCCGGCTTTGCCATAAACGGCAATCGGCGAGGTTTGGCTGATGCGGTGGCGGGCAACCCCACTTAAGGTAATACCGGTGGTTTGTTGTCTGACTTCAATCGGGTCAGAATAGTGGTAACTGGCGGAGTCACCCAGGCTGACATAACCACCTTCGATGGCAATGCTATCCGTGATTTGCATGCCACCATAAATGTGGGCACTGGTTCCGCTGTCTTCAATGGTACAGGTTTGGTTGATGGTGCCTGCCTTGGTACAAACACCGTGGTTATCCATCTGGTTGCTGTTGGTGTCGACACTGGTTCTACCGATAGTTCCGCCCAGGTAAAACGGGGCAGCACCCCCGGCGACGGCTTGGCCTGCCAATAAGCAGGCGAATAATGAAGCGGGTAAGTAATAGTATTTCATGGCCCATCCTGATTTATTTAAGGAAATTTAAATTTGATAATGGGTCTGAATACTCAGATTATCCGGTGAAACCGGATAAACGGTTTTCATTTTGTGATAAACGACTATGCGTCTGGCCTATTGCGCATATGGTCAGCAGTACGGGTAAGTGCCTGTTTTAAGGCTTGTTTAAGTGGCAGGTTTTCGACTTGTTCATCCAGGGCCTGGTTCATGCACATGAGCCATTGGTCGCGTGCACGGCTATCAATCGGGAAGGGTAAGTGTCGTGCCCGCAGGCGTGGATGCCCGTATTTTTCCTCATACAACGGTGGGCCGCCCAACCACCCCGACAGGAACATGAACAGTTTGTCGCGGGAAGATTGCAGGTCTTGTGGGTGCAGTTTGCGGATTTCCCATGCTTCGGGGAGTTCGTCCATCAGGTCGTAAAAGCGGTCAACGAGGCGGCGCACGGCGATTTCACCGCCTAATAAATCATAGTGGGGTGTGGTCAGATCGGTCATGGTTGGGCTATGTTAGGTTATCTGGATGGAAATGGGTCTAGTCTGTTAAATAATTCATGAATTTAACACATCCTGCCGGTATAATTCGCCTCCTTTATTTCTTTCGGTACAACAGTCGTGATCCAGAACCTTCGCAATATTGCCATCATCGCCCACGTCGACCACGGGAAGACGACATTGGTGGACAAGCTGCTGCAACAATCCGGGACGCTTGATGCGCGTGCCGAGCTTTCCGAACGCATGATGGACTCAAATGCCCTGGAGAAAGAGCGCGGCATCACCATTTTGGCGAAGAATACTGCGATCCGCTGGACAAACCCAAAGGATGGCGTTACTTACCGCATCAATATCGTCGATACCCCTGGGCATGCTGACTTTGGTGGTGAGGTGGAGCGCGTCCTGTCGATGGTAGATTCGGTCTTGTTGCTGGTCGATGCCGTCGATGGCCCGATGCCACAGACCCGTTTTGTCACCCAGAAAGCCTTCTCCCACGGTTTGCGCCCGATTCTGGTCGTCAACAAGATTGACCGCCCCGGTGCTCGCCCGCATTGGGTCATGGATCAGGTATTTGAGTTATTCGATAACCTGGGTGCAAGCAATGAGCAGCTCGACTTCCCCGTCGTGTATGCGTCTGCCCTGAACGGTTTTGCCGGTATGGATGAGACGGTTGACGGGGGCGATATGACTCCTTTGTTTGAAACCATCCTCAATCATGTACCCGCCCCGGATGTGGATGTGGATGCTCCGTTCCAGTTGCAGGTCAGCCAGCTCGACTATAACCCGTATATGGGGATTATCGGTATCGGGCGGATTACCCAGGGTCGGGTCAAGACCAATACCCAAATCAAGGCGATTGATATTAATGGCAATGTCCGTAATGGGCGTATGCTGAAAATCCTCGGCTTCCACGGTCTTGAGCGTATCGAAGTGCCGGAAGCGCAAGCAGGCGACATTATCGCCTTCTCCGGGATGGATGAGCTGTATATCTCTGATACCTTGTGTGATCCAAACAACGTGGTGGCCTTGCCACCGTTGAAAGTGGATGAGCCAACCATCAGCATGATTTTCCAGGTGAATGATTCGCCATTCGCGGGTAAGGAAGTCAAAACCGGCACGTCTTCACGCCGTTTGAAAGAGCGTCTGGAGCAGGAGCTGCTGCACAATGTGGCTTTGCGGGTTGAGCCAACGGAGGATGCAGAAAAATTCAAGGTGTCAGGTCGTGGTGAGCTGCACTTGGGCATCCTGTTGGAAAACATGCGCCGTGAAGGTTATGAGCTGGCGGTTTCACGTCCACAAGTCATTATCCGTGAAGTGGATGGTGAGAAGATGGAGCCGTATGAGTCAGTCACCGTTGACCTGGAAGAGCAACATCAGGGCAAAATCATGGAAGCACTCGGCTTGCGTCGGGGCGACCTGAAGGATATGTCCCCGGATGGTAAAGGCCGTGTGCGTTTGCAGTACGTTGTGCCTTCCCGTGGCCTGATCGGTTTCCAAAGCGATTTCATGACCATGACTTCGGGTACGGGCTTGATCTACCATACCTTTGACCATTATGGCCCCTACAAGACCGGGGCAATTGGTCAGCGTATCAATGGCGTACTGATTGCCAATGCGACCGGCAAGGCGCTGGCGTATGCGATTTTCAACCTGCAAGAGCGTGGGCGCATGTTCATCGGGCATGCTGAAGAGGTCTACGAAGGCATGGTGATCGGTATTCATAGCCGGGATAATGACCTGATTGTGAATCCGCTCAAAGCCAAGCAGTTGACCAATATCCGCGCTGCCGGGACAGATGAAAACCTGATCCTGACCCCGCCAATCCGCATGACGCTGGAGCAGGCACTGGAATTTATTGATGATGATGAGCTGGTTGAAATCACGCCGCAAAGCATCCGTGTCCGTAAGCGCTTCCTGCTGGAGCATGAGCGCAAGCGTGCAAATAAGGTTGAAGCTGCCTAAAGTTTGCCGTTATTTGGCCTGAACAAAACCCGCCCATTCCGGCGGGTTTTGTTTTTTGGGCTACACTCCCAGACAACCGGGCTGTTGTTTATCCATTTCTGTGGTTGTTGTACGATGAAGCGTTCTTATGTAGCAATCTTATTGCTCATTTGGTTATGGGCTATTCCATTTATCCAAGGGTGCACCATGCAGGAACACGATGAAGTCTTGATCCGTCAGTTGATTCTTAAGCCAGCGGCAACGGTTGTGCTTGAAGCTGGTCAGCCCCTGCCTGCTGCGTATCTGCAAGCACTGCAAGCTGAGGTGACGGTGACAACCTTGAGTTATGTGCGCCCGATGAGTTTGGGTGCGCATGTTTTGGGTTTGGAGCCACCGTTGGGGAAGGAAGCCGCGCAAGCACTGGCGGAGTCATTATCCAAACGGGCTGATGTTGATTATGCAGAGCCGGATACTCCGCGCCTGCGACGTTAAGGAGGACGGAAATGATGTCATCTTGTAAGGTTTGGCTTGCAGTGGCGGCGGCTGTTGTGTGCATGTCCAGCGTGTCAGCGCAAGAAGCGATGGTTGACCAGCTTATCTTGAAGTATCGCCCGGATGTACAATCCCGGCTGTTGGCTACTGAGGTGCAAGCGCGGGCGATCCAGAGTGTGCTCAGCAGCACGGGCTTGCAAGTCCGCTATAAGCGGGCGATGTCTCCGGCAGTGGGCGGGCATGTCCTGTCCTTGCCGTATGCCATGAGCCTTGCGGATGCCAAGGCCTATGCCGCCACCGTGATGGTGCAGCATCCAGAGCTGGCGTATGTGGAGCCGGATAGCCGTCGTTATGCCTTGCGGACGACTCCGGTTGATGAGGATATTGCCAAGCAATGGCATTTATTGTCTCCAGAAGAGCATGCAGGGGCAGCCAATCTGGTTAATGCCTGGGACTTGACCAAGGGAAGTGCAGAGGTGGTGGTGGCGGTGCTCGATTCTGGAGTCACCCACCATGCTGATTTGCAGGCTAATCTGGTCGGTGGTTCAGCACCGAAGTCTGGCTATGACATGGTAAGCGATGCACTTGATGCGAATGACGGCAATGGGCGTGATGCTGATCCGTCCGACCCCGGTGCAGCGGTGGGGGCGGCTGGCGATAGTGCCTGGCATGGGACGCATGTGGCGGGGCTGGTGGCAGCCGTACCAGATAATGGCAAGGCAGTCGCTGGGGTGGGCTGGAATACCCAATTGTTGGCAGTGCGTATTTTATCGGATACCGGTGGCTCGCTGTCCGATCAGGTTGATGGCATGTTGTGGGCGGCTGGGGAGAGTGTCCCCGGTGTGCCTGCCAATACCCGGCCTGCACAGGTGTTGAACTTGAGCCTTGGCACGGACTCCTTTGAAGACTGCTCGCGCACGGAGCAGGATGCCGTCAATGCCTTGCGTCAACGGGGTGTCAGTGTGGTAGTGGCGGCGGGTAATGAAAACCGCAATGTGCAAGGCTCTGCCCCTGCCAACTGCACGGGTGTCGTGTCAGTGACAGGGGTGATGCGTGATGGTGCGCGTACAGCATTTGCCAACTATGGCGGATTGAATGATATTGCAGCCCCTGCCCACCAGATTTACTCGACCTACAATACGGGTAGCCGTGCGCCAGAGCAGGACAGTGTGCATGCCGAAGATGGCACGAGCCAGGCTGCTCCGCAGGTGGCGGGGGTTTTGGCTTTGATGCTGGCGGCGAACCCGGCCTTGCGTGACCCGAATAAGATTGCCGTTGCCAGCTTGCCTGCTTTGCTGGAGGACAAGTTGAAAAAGTCTGCCCGTCCATTCCCAACCCAGATCAATGGCTCGGATGACCCGCGAGGCTGCAACGCTGATCAGGAAATCCCTTGTGTTTGCAATACCAATACCTGTGGGGCAGGCTTGCTGGATGCACAGCGTGCCGTACAAGCAGTATCGACTGCACCCATTGCCCAGGCCGGGGCGGATGCTAGCACAAAGTTTGCGGCGACCGTCACGCTGGATGGCAGTGCTAGCCATGATGATGCTTTTGGCGGGCAGGTTGCCCACTATGCGTGGAAGCAAACTGAAGGCAATCCGGTGGTATTAACCGGCACAGACACAGCCAAAGCCAGTTTCACTGCACCGGATACGGCACAGACGCTGCGTTTTGAGTTGACAGTGACCGATGATACCGGGCTGGCGGGACGTGATGAGGTGGTGATCAGTGTATCTGCCACCGGTGGTAGTACGTCCGGTGGTGGCGGGGGTGGCAGTATGGATGTTTGGGCATGGCTCCTGTTCCCTTTGTTTTGGGGTATCCGCCACTACCGGCGCAAATTGTAAGCACTCCACAGGATTGCCCCAGTGCTAAGGCCATTAAGGTCATTATCCGGCATGGCACTGGGGCATTTGTTTGGGCTTATTTTTTGGAGAGTTGCGTGCTCAGGGTTTTCAGGTCATTTTCAGACAATGTGCCTGCTGCCTGCCGCAGTTGTAAGGTACTGAGCAGGTAGTTGTAGCGGGCGTTTGCATAGTTGCGCCGTGCAGAAAAGACATCACGCAGGGTCGTCAATACGTCAACCGCAGTACGTGTACCCACTTCAAACCCTACTTTGGTGGCTTCAGCAGCCGTTTGTGCCGCGTTCAGGGCATTTTGCTGGGCTTTGACCTGGCTAATGGTGGATTCGATGGACAAGTAGGCACTACGGACTTGCTGCTCAATCAGATGTTCCTGATAGTCATATTCCTGTTGGGCTTGCCGGAATTCGTGCTGGGCTTGTCGGATGCGCGAAGCTTCAGCCCCCCCTTGGTAGAGCGGGATATTCACTTCCACCCCTACATTTGCACCCAGACTGCGGGGGTCGAGTGCGGTGCTGCTACTTTCGCTGAAGCTCCCGGTATGGCGGGCGTAGAGGTTCACCACCGGGTTGCGCTCATTGGTGCGTTGGATTTCGATTTCTTTTTGTGCAACCTCAATCGCCTGACGGGCAGCCTGCAAGGTTTTGCTGGAGCGCTTTGCCATTTCTACCCAGCTGTTGACGTTTTGTGGGGCAGGGATGGTCAAAGGGATATTGGTCTGGATGCCCGGCAGGTCGGCGTAGAGTTTGCCGGTGAGGGTGCGCAGGCTTTCACGGGTAATGTCGAGGCTTTGGCGGGCGCTGACCTCGCGTGCCTGGGCGGCGGCATAGAGTGCTTCTGCCTCCCTGACATCGGTAATGGCGGAGCGGCCTGCATCAAAAAACGCTTTGACCTGGGCGAGTTGGCGTTGGGTAACGCTTTTTTCCGTTGAGGCGGATTGCAGTGTTTCTTTTGCCAACAAGTAGTCAAAATAAGGTTGGACAACCCGCATGATCAGGGCTTGCCGTTGGCTTTCCAGGCGCAAATTGGCTTGGGCAATCACGGAGTCGACCTTATCAATCTGGGCATCCAATGAGCGGTTGTAAACCGATTTGGTAACGCCCAGGGTATAGCTGCCACTCAATGAGCCACTGGTCTTGGAGCCGCCAGTGATTGTGCCATCGTAGGCTGTATATTGTTGGCCGAGGTTGGCTCCGGCACTAAAGTTGACTTGCGGTTTTTTGCTGGCTAATACCTGCGGCTTGCTTTCCAGGGTCGCCAGATAGCTGCTTTCTTGTGACTTGAGCTGTGCGTCGTAATTCTTTGCTTGTTGGTAGATTTGCAGCAGTGATTCAGCCTGTGCCGATGTGCCCAGTAGGGTCAACCAAGTGGTGACAGCGGTAGCCAGTATTGCTTTTTTCATGGTGTTTTCCAGTCTTAACGCGCCTTCTCAGCAGAATAGCCCAGCATTATATCTGTTTAGCATAAAATGCCAGATGGGTATTTAATAAATTGGCATGGAGTGGTCGATTTCCCGTGCCCAACGGTCAATGCCTCCGGTGACGTTAATGGGGGCAAACCCTGCCCGCGCCAACAGGTAACAGGCATGCATGCTCCGCACCCCATGATGGCAAATGACTGCAACCGGCAAGTCAGTGGGGAGTTGGTGCATGCCCTGCATCAGTTGACCCAATGGGATCAACTGTGAGTTGTTAAGGTGGACAAGCTGGTATTCCCAAGGTTCCCGGACATCCAGCAAACACAGTTTGTCTGGAATCTGGTCAAGGTGAGCCGCAAGTTCAGCCGGTGTCCAGTGTTGCATGGCAGCAGTCAGAAACTGAACGTGGCGGAAGGCTCTGCTCCGTCCAGCGGTTTGAGCACGGTTTCAAATAGCACGGTGCGCTCAAAGGTATCGTGGTCTTCACGGGTTACGAGCATGGCTTGCATGGCGGGTGGGCTACCCACCACGATAAACAACCTCCCCCCCAACGCCAGGCGTTGCTCAAAGGCAGGGATATAGCTGGGGATTGATCCTGTCACCGCAATCACGTCATACAGTTTGCCCGAATTACCTTCCCATCCGTAAGCAGCATCATCCGTGTACAGCTTGAAGTTGCTAAGATGGGCGGCGTGCAGGCGGCTTTCCGCTTGTTGGGACAAGTCAGGGTACAGGTCAACACTATCTGTGTGTCTGCCCAAATGGGTCATGCAGGCCGTCATGAAGCCGCTGCCTGTGCCGATTTCCAGGCAGTCATCGCTGGGCTGGATGGCAAGGGCTTGCAGCATGCGGGCTTCCACGCGGGGTTGCATCATGTGTTCGCCATGCCCCAGCGGGATTTCGATGTCAGCGAAAGCAAGGTTTTGCCACTGGGGTGGTACAAACTTTTCACGGGGAAGAAACCTGAAGGTATCCAGCACTGTCTGATCTAGTACAGCCCAAGGGCGAATCTGCTGCTCGACCATATTGGCACGGGCGCGATCCATGTTCAGATTCATTGCAAGCTCCAAATAAAGGCAAGTGGTCGGAAGGGGATTAGGGTACGTGTTCCAAGGGTGTGCTGCAAGAGAACTATAGAATGAAATGCTGTTTTGCGAGGTGAGTTATGAAGGTGATGAAGATCGGCGTACCTGTGGGTAGCGCTATCGTGGGTATGATTTTTTTGGCAGGGGTAGGCCTGCATGCCGGGGAAATGGTCGCTTTGCCCCAAGCCCCAACCGTGCTGGTGACGGCAAACAATTTTGTGGCGTGCAAGAATCCGCGCCCGGAAATTTGTTATGAAGTTTATGCACCGGTGTGTGCCGTGCGTGAAACGAAAATGCGCTGTATCGTTGCCCCATGTGCCGCGACAGAGCAGATCAGCTACCCGAATGATTGCAATGCCTGCGCTGATCCGCAGGTGATCGGGTTTGCCAGTGGCGGCGAGTGCCCATAAACCCGAACCGTATCTCGCCCGGTCTTGACTCAGGCGGCTAAGCCTTCGTTGCCATCCACATTTTTCAAGGTAGGCAAATTCAGTTCGACTTTGCCGATGGTCTTTTTGCTACGCAGGTAACTGGCAACCACGTCCCAGATTGGCTTGTTTTCTGGGACTTGCTCCTGCACGCTCGCCCAGCCTGCAACCGGGTAGTTTTTTGCCGGGTCAATCGGTTTGCCATCCAGTTCCATGTTCGAGACACGCTTGCCAATGGTTTCGGTCGGGTCGAAGGTAAATTTCAGGCCGCCGACCCGTACCATATCACCGCCTTGCTGGTAATAGGGATCCGGGTTGAACAGGTTATCTGCCACATCTTCCAGAACCGTCTTGAGCATTTCCCCGCTCATTTCATTGCGGGTGACAGTGCCGTAGGTGATGGCGGTCTGGTCGGCGACATGCTCAAAGGTGATCGGTTGCCCTGGCAGGACGCTGGTTCCCCAGCGGAAGCCGGGGGAGAAGGCAATCGGTGCATCCAGACCTTCCATGAGGGCATTGCAGATCAGTTGGTCGAAAGTGCCATTGAAATTGCCGCGCCGGTAGAGGACATCATCACAGGTGGCAAGCTCTTCGGCGAGTTCCTTTTGGAAAGGTTCGCGGATTTTGGTGATGAGTGCCTGCATGTCCTTGTGCGGTTCCAGCAGGTTGGAGAAGACCGGCAGCAGTTTGTAGCGGTAATCGGCTACCTTGCCATCCTTTACCTCCAGATCCAGCACGCCCAGGAACTTGCCATTGGAACCGGCATTGGTCACGAGTGTTTTACCACCGGCATTATCCACCACGACGGGCTGGAATACGCCGTCGTGGGTATGTCCGCCCATGATGGCATCAATGCCGGTCACTTTGCTGGCCATCTTCAGGTCAACATCCATGCCGTTGTGGGACAAGACAACCACGACCTTAGCACCCTTGCCGCGTGCTTCATCGACCATTTCCTGCATGCGGTCGTCACGGATGCCAAAGCTCCAGTCCGGGATCAGGTGGCGCGGGTTGGCAATCGGTGTGTAGGGGAATGCCTGCCCAATGATGGCAACCGGAGTGCCATTGATTTCCTTGATGACATAGGGGGCGAAGACCGCTTCCTCGAAGTCGGTGCTAATAATGTTTTGGGCAACAAAATCAATTTTGCCCGCAAAATCTTTCTCAACAATTTCCTTAACCCGGTCTGCGCCAAAGGTCATTTCCCAGTGTGCGGTCATGACATTGACCCCCAAGGCCAGTTGCGCATCCACCATGTCCTGGGCATTGGTTTTCAGGGCAGTCCAGGAGCCTTGCCAGGTATCACCGCCATCCAATAACAGGGAGCCGGGACGTTGGGCGCGGATTTGGTCTACCAGTGTTTTCAGGTGGGCAAAGCCACCCACTTTGCCATATTTCTTGGCAGCTTCGGCGAAATCCAGCGAGGTGAAGGCATAGGCATCCATCGAACCTGCCTCAAGGCCGTATTTTTTCAGGAAATGGTCGCCGACGAGATGGGGTGATTTTCCCTTCATCGTGCCCAGGCCAAGGTTGACGGTTGGCTCCCGGAAGTAGATCGGCAGCAGTTGTGCATGGCAATCGGTGTAATGCAACAAGGAGACATTGCCGAACGGCGGCAGTTCATACGGGTTGCTGGGGGTTGCTGCATTGGCAAACGTGTGGCGGAAGCTGAAACCGGCAACACTGGCAGCAGCCAGCATTTGCATGAATTCACGGCGGGTCAGGCTCATATTGTCAGTCCTCTCTGAAACAAAAAGCCCGGCTGTTGGCAACCGGGCTTGCGGATTTAGCCCCTTATTTGCGGTAGGTAGGCCCGATCCAGTCCAAACCATTGGACATATAGGTATGGAAATACTCTAGTGCCTTGAACTCGTCGCTTTCAGACTTGAATGGTCTGGCACGGACTTGCTCGTTGCAACCTTCGTAACGGCGGTGCAGTGTCCCCAACTCACCCCATTTTACCCGGTAAAGCGGGAAGTGGATGGCCTGACCCACCACCGGGCTGAGGAGTTCAGCACGGATACGGTTGCCCGCATTGGCGACATGGCAGTCTGCACAAGACAGGTTGAGTTGCCCCCGTTTGGTGTAGAAGTGTTGCTTGCCACGTTCGTACCAGGCTAGTGCCTTGTCATTCGGGATTTTGACATCCACTTTCTGCCCGCGTGCTTGTAAGGCGATGTAAGCAGACAACTGAGCCAGCTCACCTTTTTTCGATTTGAATGGCTCTTCGCCATGCGTTTTCAGGCAGGCGTTGATTTCGCCTTCCAAGGTGAGGACGGTATCCTTGGCCTCATCGTACATCGGGTACTTGGCACGTACTGTGGAGACTTCACCGAGGCAATCAGCAAAAGTCTTGCCGTTTTTGAACGGGGTAGACCAGATTTTCTCGCCTTTGTTGACCTCATCTTCGTAAACAGGGAACTCTTCCATGGCCTTCCACTGTTCATAGGCATCCGCGCTGAAAATAAAAGCGCCATTACCATAGTCAGCCAGTTTGGTATCTTTGAATTTCCCAGTATAGAATTCCTGCATCGCTTTCAGGTCTTCTTCTGGGGTGGCTTGTACGGAGGTTGTAGCCGATGCTACCAATGCTGCCGCAATTGCCAATAGGGTATGCATTTTTTTCATGCGGATTCTCCCAGCAAGATTAGCTGACATCAGTTTCAGCAGAGTCTGTTTCGCCTTTATTGTCCGTCCAGGTCAGCTTGATCTTGTCCCCGGCAGCCCCTTTGTAGCTGAATGCCAGGTAAGGGTTGGCAGAAATGGATGCACCCCAATCGGCTGATAACAAAACCTTGTCCCCAGATTTGACTTCCACTTTGTTGATGAAGTGGGCAGGAATCTTTTCCCCGGTTTTCTTGTCCTTGCGCTGACCGGTTTCCATCGGGTGCTCCATCAGCGCCTTGACTTCGACCACACCATCCGCCAATTTTGCCTTTAATTTGATAGCCATTACTTCAATTCCTCGTCCTGTTAACCGCCGCAACCACCGATGGTGACTTTTACTTCTTGCTTTGCTGAGTAAACCTTGTCGCCTGCTTTGACTAAAGCAATGACATCAGAGGTTTTACCCATTTTGATACGGGTAGAGGCCATTGCTTCCACGCCTTCACCCAGCTTGAATGTCCCAGCCAGTGGGGTAGGGTTGTTTGCCACCAGTATGCTGATTTCGGTCGCACCGGCGATGGTGGTGGAAATGGTGACAGGGACAACAGCACCGTTTTCGGCAATTTCAGGAGCCTTGATGGTGATGTCTTTGGATTCCTCGGGGGTGACAGCCATTGCTTTCAGGGCATCTTCCAGGGTGGTGGCAGCAAATGCCCCCAGCTCTTCCGCCATGACCTGGGCTGGGGTCAACAAGCCCGCACTAACTGCCATGCCGACTGCACTGGCGGCAACCGTGCCTTGCAGGAAAATTCTACGTTTCATCAAATAGTCTCCAAATAGGTTTACAGGGAGTGGATGTAATCCGTGACCAAATCCAGATCCTCATCTGTCAGGATGCCGTGTGCGCCGAAGGGGGGCATGACACTCTCAGGATTGGCAGTGCGGGAGTCATAAATCTGGGCACGTAGCTTTTCCCGGTCTGGATAGCGAGCCTTAATGCCAACCAAGGGTGGGCCGATATTGCCGGGTAGGTCAGCACCTACAATCATATGGCAAGCCAGGCAGTTGCCACGCATCTGGTCAAAGGCAATCGCCTTGCCTTTGGCTAATGGATCTTCGGGCTTTTTGGCTTCCTCGGCGTGGCTGGACGGTAAACCTGCAAACATGAGTAGCGCTGCGATAGACGCAGACAGCACCCGTATGCGAAGGATTTTCCGCATAATGTTTCCTCCTCTCTAAACAATAAGACGCAATCGCGGCTGACTGTCAGGTATGTTGATACACCTGAAGACCAATCGAACCTGCAAATATCTGAGATAAATCAAAATAACGCTTTCAGCTTACAATAACGTTTTCAAGTTCGCAAAGGAATATTCGGGCACGCTCCCGGCTTATCCCCTTGGAGGTATTTCCCTCATCCGGGATAAGGCTTGTTTTCCTGCGCCAGCATTTTTTCTGTTTCACGCAGGCGGTTGCGCATCTTGACCAAGGTATGCGGGGGCGTATCAGGTAGGTTAAGTGCCTGCTCGAGGGTGGCTTTTGCATGTGCGTACTCACCCAGGCGGATGCTGCGCTCAGCATTATAGAAGCTGGCCTCAGCCAGATGCCCTGCTTGTTGGGCAAGGCGTTGGGCGGTTTCAAGAAATTCAGTGCTGGTATTTTCCGCGAGTTTAACCTTGGATAAAGCCCCTAGTGCCTGCTCCTGTTTATTGCTTCCGGCAAGGCTGGTGGCGATTGCTTGTGCGACCGCTTCTTGTCCCGGATACAGGCTTTGTAAGGTTTTTAAGAACTGTTCTGCTTCCGGGTGGCGCTTGGTTTGGTTGAGGGCTTCTGCCCGCAAGAGTGCCAGGGGGATTAAGCGGGCTTGGTTGCCATCGGGTGTGCCTAATGATTGCAGTACCGCACTGGGGTTATTGGCACGCGCAGCCTGTAGCGCTTTTGTGTATTTTGCGGTGATCGTGGCTTGTAAGGGGGCGGCCTGTTGCCCAGTCAGGATGCGTAACTTTTCACGGGCGAATAAATAGCTTGAGTCTTCGCGGGGTTTGATGTTGCCCAATTGGTTGGCGCGGCTACGTGTATCGCTCAGGCGGTCAATGGATAGGGGGTGTGTCTGTAGATATTTGCCAATATCACCGTATAGACTGCTTTCACTGCGTTCCAGTTTTTCCAGAAAGTGCGGCATGGCAGCGGGATTGAAACCCGCGCCCGCAAGAATGCGCAAACCAACGCGGTCAGCTTCTGCTTCGGCACGATGGCTAAAAGCTATTTGTTGGTGGGCTTGCAGGGCAATTGCGCCGGTCAGGATCGCTTGGCTTGCGTCTGAACTTTGGCTGGCAGCGGCTGCACCAGCCAGCACCCCCAGGCCAGTCAGCAAGGCATTGTTTTTATTGTCGGCAACCATGCGGGCAATATGCCGCTGCGAAACATGGGCAATCTCATGTGCCATGACAGCAGCCAGTTCGCTTTCGGATTGGGTATTGAGGATCAGCCCGGAATTGATGATGATCACGCCACCGGCAAGGGTATGGGCATTGATGGCGGCATTGTTTTCAATGGCGAACAACAGGTTGCCCTGGTTGCCGGAGTGCCGTGCCAAACGGTTGCCAAGGGCGCGTATCCAGTCCGATAATTCCGGGTCTTCAATGAGTGGGCGTGTGCGGCGCAATTCACGGAAGATTTCTATGCCCAGCTCCCGTTCGGCACTCATGTCGATGGAGGGGCTGGTATTGCCACCGATGTCAGGCAGGTTCAAGTCAGGCAGGTCAAGATTCAGCGCTGCTGCGGGTGTGCTGCCCACCCAGAGCAGATAGCTGGTCAGGCAAACGGAAAGCCATGATTTGGGCGTTAACATCGTATCTCCTTATCCCGCGTGGGGGATGTCACTAGCGTTGAGTGTATCAGGAAAATGTACGGGTACAGGAGAGCTTGACAAAACCATACAACTATTAGAATATTAGTATAATTTAATGTACTTTTAAGGTATTGAGGTTTATGTTCGGGATCCGTGAAGTAGATGCCTCTGGTTTACAAGGCATGCTGTCCAAGGGCGAAAAAGTCCGTTTGGTCGATGTGCGTTCCGAGGCCGAATTTCAGCAGGGCATCATTGAAGGTGCTGAGTTCCTGCCTTTGCATGTGCTGCCGATGCGTATGAATGAGTTCTCCAATGACGAGAAAATCGTCCTCTACTGCCGTAGTGGGGCGCGTTCAGCACAAGCCTGTATGTTCCTCAAGCAGAATACGGGCGTGGAGGCCATCAATTTACGCGGTGGCATCATTGGTTGGTATCAGTCTGGCTATAAGATTGTGCAACCGGCGCATTGATGCCCAATGATATTGCCCGTAGGGGATCAGGTTTTGAGAGGAGGGTTTCTGTGTACTGGCTGCCAGAAGCTCATGGATGGAAATGACTGAGAGTAAGGTATTATGGCAAAGAAATTAGCGATCATTGCAACCAAGGGTAGCCTGGATTGGGGTTATCCTCCATTTATCCTGGCTTCTACGGCAGCAGCGTTGGGTTATGATGTGCAAGTGTTCTTCACTTTCTATGGTCTGCAACTCCTGAAGAAGGATTTGAAGCTGGAAGTCACTTCGTTGGGCAATCCGGGTATGCCGATGCCGATGCCCATGCCGGTGTTGTTGCAGGCATTGCCGGGTATGCAGGGTATGATGACGGCCATGATGAAGAAAAAGATGAAGGACAAGGGTGTTGCTGATTTGGCAGAGCTGCGTGACCTGTGTCTGGAAGCCGATGTGAAGTTTATTGCGTGCCAGATGACTGTTGACCTGTTTGATATGGAGCCTTCCGAATTCATTGATAACATTGAATATGCGGGTGCGGCTGCCTTCTTCGAGTTCGCTGGCGAGTCTGATATTTGCCTGTTCATTTGAGGCAAGGCAGCGGTAATAAGCCGCAGTCAAGGTAAAAAAAGCCGGGTATTATCCCGGCTTTTTCGTTACATTTATCCCCATAATTGACCCCAGCATGATGACACGCGACGCAGGAGCTCTTCCCTTATGAAAATCACCATTATCAGCGGTAGTCACCGCCATCAGTCCCAAAGTGAAAAAGTAGCCCGCTTTGTGCAAACGACGTTGCAGGCCAAAGGGATCGAGGCGGATATTTTTAGTTTGGCAGGCAACCCACTGCCTTTGTGGGATGAGTCGATTTGGGCAGGTAGCGCTGAGTGGGCGCAGCGTTTGGAGCCTATTTCGGCTAATTTGGCTGCCAGTGATGGTTTTGTGGTGATTGCACCGGAGTGGCATGGGCAAGTACCCGCCGGTTTGAAGAATTTTTTCCTGATGTGGGGAAAAAATGAGCTTGCCCATAAGCCCGCGTTAATTATTGCTGTGTCAGCATCCGATGGTGGAGCTTATCCAATCGCAGAACTGCGGATGAGCAGCTACAAAAATAATCGGATTTGTTACCTTCCTGAACATGTGATCGTCCGCAAGGTGACTCAAGTCCTGAATGAGGATGCAACCCAGAATGATGCGGTGGCGGATGCGTATTTCCGCGAGCGGATTACGTGGACATTGGATATGCTGGAGCAATATGCCCAAGCATTAATCCCGGTACGTGCGGCTGGTCTGGTGTATCATGAGAAATTCCGTAATGGGATGTAATTAAACAAATAAGGTGATACATGCTTAAGGCGGGCAAAGCACCCCAGCGGGTGCTCAACCGGATCGGTAACATGGATTATTTCCATGATGGGAACCATGCGGTTCGGCGGAATGAAATCCGCTGGTTGGTGGAGGAGTTCACGGAAATTCCGATCCACAACCTGCCGCCCTCCCTGGCAGGTTTTACCATTGTCCAGTTGACGGATATGCATCTGCGTCCCTTCACCCAGGTCGAGCATATTGAGCGGGCGGTGGTCAAAACCAACCTGCTTAAGCCCGATCTGGTGGTCTTGACGGGCGATTACGTTTGGCATGATGAGGAAGACATCCTTGATCTGGTTCCGGTGCTGGCAAAATTAAATGCCCGTTATGGCATTTTTGCGGTGCTGGGCAACCACGACATCAAGACCGATGCTGATTTGATTGTTGAAACCTTTACCCGGCATGGTATCCGCGTCCTGCGTAATGAGGGGCTGGATTTGCAGGTCGGAGGTGCTTGCCTGCACCTCGCCGGGATTGATGATGGCTGGCTGGGCAAGCCGGACATCAAGGAAACCCTGGCAGGGCATCGTGGCAATACGCCTATTGTTTTGTTGGCTCATGAGCCGGATATGATCGACTGGTATGCCAATGATACCCGCATTTCGCTGCAACTCTCCGGGCATACGCACGGTGGGCAGGTGCAGGTTTCACCGGGTAAGCCTTTCATACGTCCGTATTTGGGGAAGAAATATGTCCAGGGCTTGTACCGGGTGCATGAGTCCTGGGTGTATACCAGCCGGGGGTTGGGGACAACCGGTTTGCCGATCCGCCGGAATTGCTCCCCGGAAATTACCCACTTGACACTGACGGACGTACACGTCAAAGCGTTTCTGTCGGCGGCCTGATGCGCTCGTCAGAATAAGTTTTGTAAGAACTGGAAGTTTCTTTAGACTCTGCCTTAACCATAAAAAAACAATAATTATGGGAGTCAGTATCTGTCGGGATATTCCAGCCTTTGTACTGAACGGGCTTGCCGATTTGATCCGCTGGCCTTTAAACACAAATAAAAATAGATAAAGAGCGACGCGCGTGAATACGTCAGATCCAAACCATGTTTCTCCAGGCCGCGACCTGTCGGGCCTGAAGGTGCTGATCGTTGATGACAGCAAAACCATCCTGCGTACTGCGGAAGCCTTATTGTCCGAGTACGATTGCTGGGTAACAACGGCCTCCGACGGTTTTGAGGCGTTGCCCATCATTGCAGCCTTCAAACCTGATGTGGTCTTCGTGGACATCATGATGCCCCGGCTGGATGGCTATCAGACCTGTGCCTTGATCAAGGCGAACCGCAATTACCGGGATATTCCAGTCATTATGCTGTCCAGCAAGGATGGCCTGTTTGATTTGGCACGCGGACGGTTGGCGGGGTCTGATAAATACCTGACCAAGCCGTTTACCCGCCAAGATCTGTTGTCGGCGATTTACAGCCACGTCCTGCCACATGTCCAAGCCGCCGCTGCCAAGGCAGGCGAAGCGGCTAGTGCAGCCAAGGAGTAACTGAGCCGTGGCTAAGCATGTGCTGATTATTGATGATTCCCTCGCCGAGACACGTGTCTTCAAGTCCGTGTTGGAGCGTCATGGCTACCAAGTCAGCATTGCTTGTAATGGTCAGGAAGGTATCGATGTGGCGCGGGTTTGCAAGCCGGACATTATCCTGATGGATGTCGTTATGCCCTTGCTGAACGGTTTTCAGGCAACGCGCGAATTAACCCGTGACCCCCATACCCGTCATATCCCCATTATTGTGTGCAGCTCGAAATCAGCCGAAACAGATCGGTTATGGGCGATGCGGCAGGGGGCAAAAGCTTACCTGATCAAACCTGTGAAGGTTCCGCTGTTGCTGGATACGGTTGCGAAATTTATCCCCGGAGCCTGATGGCATGACCAGTCCGTATGAGTTGCTGGTAGGCCTTGCCTTGCTGAGGGAGAAGAAGCGGTGTATTGAGGTTGCGAACCATCAGGGGCCATTGGAAGCATGGTCGGCTTTGGTGGTGATGATCGGCCCGTACCGTTGCGTCGTCCGGCAGGATGAAGTCGATGAAGTAATAGCGCCTGGCAAGCTGACCCGTGTATTGGGTATGCCAGACTGGATGCTTGGCATTGGTTATTTCCGTGGTCGGCTGTTGAATGTGATTGATGGACGGATGTTCTTTCTGGGCAATACCAGTGGACAGGTCAGCAATCCGGCATCACGGATACTCGTTGTGCAAGGCCAGGAAGAATGGTTTGGTATCAAGGTGGATGAGCTGCTGGGCATCCGGCACGTTTGGTCGGACAGCGCGTATGTCACCTTGATTTCGGAGCAAATGGACACATGGCGTGGTTACGCCGAACAGTGCATAGAAATGGAAGGCGAAATGATGCCCGTATTGCAGGCTCGGCAATTGATGCGCGGCCTGGAACAACGGGGCGTGCCGGAGCCGAAACTTGGTATTACGGTTTAAAGGCAGGGTTGAGTAAAAGAACGATAAGAATGGACAATTCAACGCAACTTTCGAACAACCTGATTACAGGAAAAATGGTCTGGCTACCAATTGGCATCCTGTTTGTCTGTGTCATTGGCATGGGCATCCTGTTCATGTTGGGGCCACAGCACCTTAGCCACGGGCAGATTATGCAGGTCGGCCTCTTGAGCAGCTTTGTTGCCCTGCTGAATGTCCTGTGGGTGACGTACTTGTTCTACCGTTTTTATCACCAGCAGAATGTGTGGTCAAAGGTTGAGGCAGAGCAGCAAGATTCGATCATGTGCCTGCTGGAAGAAATGAGTACCCTGGCAGAAGGCGATTTGACCATCCGGGCGACCGTTTCAGAAAACATTACCGGGGCGATTGCGGATTCGGTCAATTATGCCGTGGATGCCTTGCGCGAGTTGGTTATCAAGATTGATGATACCTCGGGGCGCTTGACCCGGTTTGCCCAAGTCGCGGATAAGCGTATCTCCCAGTTATCCCAGGCCAGTACCCACCAGTCTGGGGAGATTTCGACAGCATCGACGGCGATTGCCGCGATGACACACTCGATCCATAAAGTATCGCGCAATGCAGCGGCCTCTACCGAGGTTGCCCGCAAGTCGTTGGAGATTTCACAGGCCGGGGCGCAGACCGTGCGCAGTGCGATGACCGACATGGTGGCAGTGCGTGAACAAATACAGGCAACGTCCAAGCGCATCAAGCGTTTGGGTGAAAGCTCGCAAGAAGTCGGCGACATTGTGCGCCTGATGAACGATATTGCTGAGCAAACCAATATTCTTGCCCTGAATGCATCCATTCAGACCTCTTCCATTTCTGGCAGCGGGCGTAGTTTTGAGCGTGTGACGGATGAGGTGCAGCAGTTGGCACAACGTTCAGCAGAGGCTAGCCGCAAGATTGATGTACTGGTGCGAGCCATCCAGACCGATACCCAGGAGGCCATTGCCTCGATGGAGCAGACCACTGCCCGTGTCGTGACCAGCTCACGGAATGCTGAATCGGCGGGGGCGGCGCTGGATGAGGTCGAAGAGGTCTCTACCAGCCTGGCACGCCTGATTGCCAATATTTCTGATGCTTCATTCAAGCAGGCGGATATGGCAAACCGTGTGACCGGCACGATGCAATCGATTCAGGAAGTGACCATGCAGACCGAGCAATACAGTAAGGAGGCCACGGATTTGGTTTCCAACCTGAATGAAACGGCAACCGAGTTGCGGCGTTCAATCGCAGATTTCACCCTTGCCAAGACGGATGCTGACAAATAAAGGCAGAAAATGATGAAACCTAATAATGATAACAATAACAACATGACCACGTGCATGGAGGCGAAACAAGCATGATTTCTGACAAATCAAGTTTAGCCAGCCGTCTGGGTTGGGTGCTGGACGAGACTGAGAAACTGCTGAACGAAACCCGTCAGGCCTTTTCGACGTATGTGAATGAGACCGCTGTCAGTAGCCTTGAGTCTGCCTTAGGGAAAAACCGTGATGTTCTGGGTATCCTGGATCTGCTGGAGGCTGAAGGAGCCTACATGCTGTGCCGGGAAATCGTGCTATTGATGGATGCTATCCGGCAGGAAAAGGTTAAAAACTGGCAAGATGCCTGTTCAACCTGTGCCGATGGTTTATTGCAGCTTTCCGAGTACCTGAAGCACCTGCATGATGGCTATGCTGATTTGCCGGTCATTGTCCTGCCGATGCTGAACAATTTGCGGGCTGCCCGCGATGCGGAGCTGTTGTCTGAACATTTGGTGTTCCTGCCTGCGGAAGGTGCAGTCACCAATGAGCAGATTGGTACGGATAAGTTTATGAATTTGCCTGCGGACAAGATGGAGCAGGCCACCCGCCGGTTACGTTTTTATCTGCAAAAAGCCTTGTTGGGCTGGTTTAATAATGACCGCCCGATTTTCCACCTGCAAGCTGCCCGCAAGGTTGCCAGCAATATGCTGATCCTGCATGAGAAGGAGCGCCTGCGTGCTTTGTGGTGGGTCACAGGGGCATTGCTGCAAGCTTTGGAAGAGGGGAAGCTCGAACACAGTATTGCCGTGAAAATGCTGATGGGGCGGATGGAGCGTGAAGTCCGCCGTTTCGGTGATTTGCAGGAGGAGGCTTATAACCAGACCCTGCCGGATGAGTTGCTGAAAAACCTGTTGTATTACGTCGGTCTGGCAGAGTCGGGCACGGATGCGTTGGGGGCAGTCAAAGAGGCTTACCACCTCGATTTGTATTTGCCGAAAGGCGAAACCCTGCAAGAGCTGCGTACCTATTACACCATGCCAGGGCGTGAGTTGTGGCAGGCGGTATCGGCTTCCATGCAGGATGAGCTGGCCTTGTTGATGTCACAGGTTGAAGGCTTGGCACAACGTGAGCATCCGGCCTCCTTGTTGAGCGAGGTGTCCAAACGTACCCACAGCATGTCCCAGGCTTTGGGTATGTTGGGTCTGGGTAAGGCGGCAGAGCTGACCAATGCCTTGGCAGAAGCCCAGCAAGTTGAGGTTGCAGCCGATACACGCCTCAATAGCCGTTTCCTCAACCAAATGAGCGAACACTACCTGAAGCTGGAAAGTGTACTGCGTGAGTATGCCGAAACGGGCTATGACCGCACTGACGACATTTTCTTTAATGCGGGTGAAAATACGGCAGATAAAGGTGCTACCCGTGAGGTCGTGCGTACCATGCTGGTATCGCTGGCACGCGCCCAAGCGGAAATGTCGGCCTTCCATCAGGAACCGGGTGCATTCAGTCACCTCGAAGAGGTGGTGAAAATCCTGCGCAATATTGGCGGGACACTGGATGTGTTGGGGCATCAGGAAATCCAGCCACTGGCCTTGGGGGTCAAGCTGTACCTGATGAAGGATTTGCAGGTTGGCAAGCGTCAGCCCGCCAGCCAGGAAATCCACTGTGTGGCAGATATTATGACCTTGCTGGAGGCAGCACTGTCATGTATCAGCCAGAACGAGGATCACCTGCCCTTATTGCCGGTTGGTTTCGACAAGCTGCGTGAGCTGGATAATTACACCCAACTGGATTTGGCGGGTGAGTCCAGCATTAGTGAGGCGCAGGCTGAGCTGGAGAATAAAAAAAAAGCGAAACACCTGGCTCCTTCAACCCTTTACCAGAAGTTGCGCAACCAGCGGTTACTGGCAGAAGCCTAAGCAGCCAAACCCTGGCGGTCTTGCCGCCTGTCTTTGAACCGATTGTTGAACCCATGGCAAAGCCCATTGGGTTGGCTGTTACGCCCGTAGCGGGCGCTGGTCAGGGTGAGTCTCCACCTGATTCCAGCGCCTTGCGGGCGAATCTGGGTGATGAAATCTACGAAATCTTCGTGGAGGAAGTCACCGAAATCCATACCAATTTCCAGGACTGGATTCCGCGTTGGCAACAGCAGCGGAACAATAACGAGTTGCTGCGCGACATCCGTCGGGGCTTCCATACCTGTAAGGGTAGTGGGCGTATGGCGGGGGCATTGGCATTGGGCGATTATGCGTGGGCGCATGAAAGCATGCTCAATAAGGTGCTGGAGAAAACCCTGCCGGTGAATGACCGCTTGGCAAGCATTCTGGGCGAGTCAGTCGATTATCTGGGGCAACGTTTACCCTTCTTCCTGACGGCAACCAAGGCCGATGTCGGGGTCGGGGTTGAGGTTGCCAAAATTGATGCCTTTGTCGCGAACCCTGATGCCATGCCGGTATCTGAACCCGCACCTGCACCTGTTGCCCAGCCGGAGTGGGTCGCGTTCGATTCCCTGGATTCATTGGCTGATGTGGATGCGGCTGACTCCCTGGATGAGAGTGTGCTGTTGGAGGTTTTGCCTGATCCTGATGCCTTTATTATCCCTGATACTGAGTTGATTGATTTTGATTCGCTGCCGTTTGTTGAGCCAGTGTCAGCCCTGGCGGATACGGCGGTGGAGACGCAGACGGAAACCGATGCGGATGCAGATGATACGGGCGTATTGGTTTTCGATAGCCCAGAGCTATTCACCACTGAACCTGAGCTTGTGCTGGATGAGGCTGATGCTGTTGCTGAGCCGGTGACGGATGTGGTCACTGATTTGTCGTGGTTATCCCTTGCTGGCGATGATGTTGTCGCCGAACAGCCGCAACCCGATGCCATTGTCATACCCGAACCTGCTGTACCCCAGGTTGTGGCTCCTGTGAGTGAGCCTGCACCTGTTCCCTTGCCAACTGCACGGCAAACGGAACCCCCAGCCGAGGCTCCGGCTGCGCCAGTGGTTCCGTTCAATGAGCTGGAAGAAAGCCGGATTGTATGGGCGATGTTCCGTGAGGAGTTGCCAGAGCAGTTGCAGTCGCTGGATCGCTTGATGCAAGCCTTGCAAGCGAATCCGGCTGATCGTGAAACCCGTCAGTCGCTTGAGCGCGAATTGCATACCCTCAAGGGCGGGGCGCGGATGGCGCAGTTGATGGATATGGGGGACATTGCCCACCAAGCAGAAAGCATCCTCGAAAAATTGGGTCGCAGTGCCAATGTCCGTGAAGTCGAGTCGAAGATTTCTGTTTTACAAGGGCATGTTGACCAGATTAATGCCTTGGCTGAGCATTATTCGTTGGCAGGTATGCCGACAGCACCCGTCTTGCCTCCAGAACCTGTTGCCCCTGTTGCACCGGCTCATACGGCGGAGGTTTTCACCCGTCCGCCAGTCGAGGTTGCCCATGACAGCCTGTTGGAGCGCTTGTTGGCGGATCAGGCGCAGAGTTTGCCGGATATTGGCGTATTGATGCCGAACAAGTCAGCCGCGCCTTCGACAACCCATCAGTTGGATGACCTGTCGGCAGCCTTGGGGCAGGAGCAAATCCGTTTGCCTGCGTCGTTCTTGGACAAGATGATTGAACGGGCAGGCGCATTGAATGTCCAGCAGAATGGTTTGGCAG
The DNA here is from genome assembly GCA_964293005.1 of uncultured Thiothrix sp. GTDB lineage: Bacteria > Pseudomonadota > Gammaproteobacteria > Thiotrichales > Thiotrichaceae > Thiolinea. The sequence goes on along the minus strand of CAXYXW010000025.1, from coordinate 15,651 downwards.
AACGTTTGCAGGTGATGACGGATGATGTGGGCGAGTTTGGGCGCACGGCTTCACGCCTGAAGCAGTTATTGCGCTCGCTGGAGTTGGAGACTGAGGCGCAAATCCATGCCGGTTATCGTCAATCAGGGGCAGTACATGGCAAGGAGGGGGATTTCGACCCTCTGGAAATGGATCAATATTCCGAAATCCAGCGTCTCTCACGGGCATTGGCGGAGAGCTTGAATGACCTGGTGAATATCGAGGCGGATTTGGGCTTGCAGCTACGTAACAGCCATGTGGCCTTGAAAGATGCATTGGGGGCAAGTCGTTACCTGCATCAGGATTTGCTGGAAACCCGGCTGGTTGAGGCGATGGTGATTGTCCCTCGTTTGCGGCGGATTGTCCGGCAGACCAGTACCGAACTTGACCGGCAAGCGGTGCTGGATGTCGATGGTGAGGCGTTCAAACTGGATCGGCATTTGCTGCAACGCATGACTGCCCCTATCGAGCATCTGCTGCGTAATGCGGTATCACACGGCATTGAGCCTCCTGCTGAGCGAGCCAAGGCGGGTAAGCCGGAGCAGGGACAGTTGATCCTGAAAGTGTTCCGCGAGGATACCGAGATTGTTTTTCAGGTGAAGGATGATGGGCGCGGGATGGATCGCACCCGTTTGCGCAATAAGGCACTGGAACAAGGGCTGATCCGCCCACAAGATACATTGTCTGATCAGGAGGCGTTGCGTCTGATCTTGCGCCCTGGTTTCTCGACGGCAACGTCCGTGAGCCAGATTTCCGGGCGCGGGGTGGGCATGGATGTGGTCAGTTCGGAGGTGAAGGCGCTGGGCGGAACCCTGCAAATTGATTCGGTACTGGGGGAGGGTTCGACCTTTACCGTGCGCTTGCCGTTTGCGATGGCGGTTAACCCGGTTCTGTTTGTTGAAACCCAAGGGCAGACCTATGCCTTGCCAATGGGCTATATCCAGGGGCTGAGCCGTCTGGATGCTGCCAAAGTTAAGCAATATTTGGCGGTGGCAGACAAGCGTCTGGAGTTCAATGATGCCAAGTACGAACTTCAATACCTAGGTGGCGTGCTGGAGCCAGGGGCGCAATTGCAGGTACAGCCTGACCATATGTACCCGGTGGTGTTTGTGCGTACCAGTGGACATTGCATTGCCTGGATCGTGGATGTGATCAATGGGCGGCGCGAGGTGGTGCTGCAATCGCTTGGTTCCCTGTTCAAGGGCAACCGCTTCTATTCGGCAGCCACCATTACCACCGATGGTGATGTGGTGCTGTTGCCCGATATGGCTGATTTGGCGATTCGGGTTCAGGATGTGGCTCCTGCGGCGGCTCCGGTGGGCAGTCCAGCCCAGAAGGAAGTGCGGCAGGTAGCGCGTGCCCGGCATGAGCGCCCACACATTATGGTGGTGGATGATTCGATTACGGTGCGTAAAGTGACTGAAAAGTTATTGGCTAGCGAAAACCTTCAGGTAGAAACGGCGAAAGATGGTTTGGAAGCGCTGGAGAAACTGGAGAAGTTTGACCCTGATTTAATCCTGATGGATATTGAGATGCCGCGCATGGATGGCTTTGAGGTCTTGGAAACCGTGCGGCAAAATCCAGAGTGGAATCATGTGCCGATTATCATGATCAGCTCCCGGACTGCCGAGAAGCACCGCCAGCGGGCAGAGCAATTGGGGGCGAATGGTTTCCTTGGCAAGCCGTATCAGAATCAGGAGTTGCTGGAGTTGATCCGTGGGTATTTGGGGAAAAATAAACAGAAAATGGGGGCTTTCGCATGAGTACAGTACGCCCGGTCATTAAATGTGCAGTCTTGCGTTTGCAGCAAGGCAGTCTGATCGTACCTTTGAACTTGCTGGCTGAGTTGGTGACGGTTGAGCAACTCGAACCTTCCCACCTGCCGGGTATCCTGGGCTGGTTAAACTGGCTGAACCGGCCTGTGCCGGTGGTGTCGCTCGAATCGCTGTGCATGCTGGGGGAGGGGATTGTTCAAAGCGCCAGTAATTGCCTGATCCTGCATACGGTTTCGGATTGTGAGGACTTACCCTTTATTGCCTTGCAGGTGCAGGGGGGCTTGCAGACGGTTGAGATCAGTGAGGATACCTTGCGCGATGACTATAGTGGCAATACCCAGCGTTGCCCCTATGTTGCCCGGCAGGTACGGATTTCCCAACTGGTCTGCCTGATCCCTGACCTGCCTGCTTTGGAGGCTTCGGTTGCCGAGATTTTGCAGTCTTTCAATTGACCAGCAACACTGACATCACCAGCCCCAAGACCACGACAATCATAACAGCCGACTCGACCGGGTTGGCTTTTTTTTGGCGCTCCATGTGTGCCAACCGTTCGGCGGCATTGCGCATGATTTCAACCCGCATTTTGACATGGAAGGTTTCCGCCTTCTCAAATTGGGCATTCCCGCCCCGGATATTGATCAGGGGAATCAAAATGCTGATATTGAGGTGTGCCATGATAGCCATTTGGGTGGGGCTATCAAAATTGACCAATGGCGGCGGTTTATACAGGTAAATCTGGTCAATGAAGGCGTTTTTTAACGCTTCCTGTGACTGGTTGATGATCTCCCGATTGTGTTTGAGTGCCTGCTCCAACTCTTCAACACTAGCCCCCATCGGTGGGGTAGAGGTGTGGACTAAATAATCTTTGCCTAAAACATTGACTTTAACCGTGCCTACATACGCGGTTGGTTGTAGCGTATTATCCTTTTTCTCGTCGCTCATAGTCGTGACAAGCCACCTGATGCCCTATTTTATTATTGGTATCAATGCAGTGTGCTGTCAGTTTCCCTCCCCATACACAGCCGGTATCCAACGCCACCACATTGTGCTCCCGATGATAACCTAAAGTTGACCAATGCCCAAAGAGGATGGTGTGTTTTATATCCTTCCTGTCAGGATGGCGGAACCAAGGAACCAACTCAGGGTAAGACAGTTGAACGTCTGTAGGGTTCAATTTTTGTGCAAACTCCAGGCTGCTATCGGGATAGCAATAGCGCATGCGGGTAAAGGCGTTGATGATGTAGCGGTGTTGGTCAGGCCAACTGTTGCAGTCTTCCCAGAGCGCGGGCTTGTTGCCGTAGGCACGCTCCAGCCACGCACCGGGGTCAGGTTGGCGCAATTCAGTTTCGACAATGTGGGCACAGGTCTGGGCGGTGGGCAAATCCCAGTGGGGAGGGATTCCGGCATGTACCAAAACGGCCTGGTGTTGGTCGTCGGTGTGCATGAGCGGGTTCTGGCGTAACCAGGCCAACAGTTCTGCAAAGTCAGGGGCATCCATAAGCGGGCGCAGGCTTTTATGCGGGGGGAGCAGGCCATAGGCGGCGGCAATCAGGCTGATGTCATGGTTGCCCAGCACACTGATGGCGGCATTCTGTTGCGAGAGGGAGCGCACGAAACGCAGGGTTTCCAGTGATTGTGTACCCCGGCTGACCAAATCACCCGCGAACCACAGGCAGTCGACACTGGGGTCAAAGCGGATTTTATCCAGCAGGCGTTGCAAGGGGGCGTAACAGCCCTGGATGTCCCCAATTGCGTAAATGCTCATGATGTAATGGTTTGAATGTTTCGGTTGTTAAAATGAAAAGGGCGCTACGTATGACCGCAGCGCCCCCGGAGTAGAGCCGACAGAGGCGGGTTTATTCGCCTGACAGGCTCATCAGGAACTGGACAATGTACCAGAACATCATACCAACGCTGGAGAATAAGCCCAGTGATGCGCCTACATGCTGGTCAGTATGGTATTCATGGATGATTTGTGAGGTTTGGTACAACATGACCGCACCTGACAACAGTACCATTGCGCCAAAGAATACCAGGCCGAGGCTAAAGCCAAACAGGATGCTGGCAACGATCAAGCCCAAGGCAACAAAGAAGCCGATGGTAATGAACGGGCGCAGGAAGGAAAAGTCCTTGCGGGTCGTGAATGCGGTAAAGGTAATGCCACCCGCCAGCAGGACAGTCATCAAGCCCGCGCTTAACAGGACATTGTTGCCCGTTGCCTGGGTAAAGGCCAATGCCTTATAAATGATTGGCATGAAGACAACGGCTTCAGCGACCACAAACAGGCCAAGACCAGCATACTGCATTTCACGGGAAATGCCGGAGTGCGCCCATTTGTCCGCAAAGTAGGATGCCCCCATGAACAACACCATAATGACCAGCCACGACCATGCACCGGTTGCTGAAAGCATTTGGGTGAATGACTTGGCGACCCCGGACATGACCAGGAGGGATTCAAGCAGGGCAAAGGCAACAATTGCCCCTGCCAGATGCAGGTAGGTACGGCGGATAAAACCCGCACGCTCGGACTCAGATGCATTGGCAACCAGTGTGCCATTGTCAATATCAAGATATGCCATATGTGATTCTCCTTCGTTCCGTGTTCAAGATTTTATCTTATAGTATTACAGACGGATAACCATTGCGCTAATTCCCATACCTGAAAGCATCTGTTTCCAACGGTTAACCGTGTTGAGGTCGTCACTGGGGCCCAAGCGCACGCGATACCAGCGCTCACCCTTGATCTCGGCACTCTCGACGCGGGTATTCAGGCCGCTTTTGCTGGCAAGTTTCTGCATTTGCACCGCTTGTGCTTCGGTTTTATAGGCTCCCAACTGGAACATATAACGCCCTGCTGCCAGGATGTCGCCTTGTGCTTCTGTGGTTTCGGGTTCAACAGCCTGTGCCCCAGCCTGCTCGGTGGCGGCTGCCGGTGGTGTTGCTGTGGCGGCTGGAGGGGTAGGCTCCGGGTTCGGGTTTTCTTCCTGCACGCTGATCGGCACACTCATTTCCAACTGGGGCAAAACCGCGTGATAGCTGAAACCAGGGCGGTTGTCGCCGCTGGTCGGCTTGTCCTGAAGGGACGCAGTAGTTGCCGGAGTCTGGGCTGGATTGCCCGCAGCAGGGGTTTGCCCGGCGGGTGTGCCGGTCAAGGTTGGAGTGGTTGCTCCTGTGCCAGGAAGGGTGGCGTTTGGCCCCATCAGGGCATAAACGATGGCTCCCGCCATCAAACCAACGGCAATCCCGCCTAGTACCCAACTGATGCCATACTGGCTGGATGAAGCAGCAGTACCTGCTTTTTTAAAGTCTTTGGTCATGATTGTTTGATCCGATGCTCGCGCCTGTTTCCTGTCAAAACGTCACTTCCTGTGGCTGGGTTTTCATCTGGGGATGACGCAACCAGAATTATGATAATTCTACAGGATCTATGTCTATAGACCAGCGGACGGTTTTTTGGTTTGGGATGTTTTTTTCCTGAGCGGTCAAAAAAGACAGACAAGCGTAGCGGACATCCCGCCGCAATGAGTGTAGCAGCAATTGCGCCCGATAGCGTCCTGCCCGTTTTTCCATTGGGGCAGGAACAGGACCCATCACCGTGAGGTTCGCATCCGCCTGCAAGGTATCACGCAGGGTTTGCAACAGTTGCAGGGCGGCCTCCATATCAGGTGCATCCGCCCGTAATAACGCCTGGAAACCAAACGGTGGCAATTGCCAGCGCCTGCGCTCTTCCAGCAACTGACGGGAAAAGGCCAGATAGCCCTGTTGCAGGAGGGTAAGCAGCATGGGGTGCTGGGGTTGGATGGTTTGCAGGATCACATGCCCCGGTTTGTGGCTGCGCCCCGCCCGTCCAGCAACCTGGGTCAGCAATTGCCCAAAACGCTCCAGGGCATGGTATTCCGGGCTGAGCAGCGATTGGTCAACATCAAGGATGACTACCAAAGTCAGGTTGGGGAAGTCATGCCCCTTGGCCAGCATTTGTGTCCCGACCAGTAATAGGCGCTCCGTGGTGCGGATGGTGTCCAGATGGCGTTGCAGTGAACCCTTGCGGCTGGTGCTGTCGCGGTCAATCCGTACTACCGGCGTTTCCGGGAAGCGTTGTTGCAGCATCAGTTCAATCCGTTCTGTGCCATGTCCTTGGGTAATCAGTTGTGGGTTTTGGCAATCCGGGCAACTGGCATCCGCCCGGCGCTCTGTACCGCAGTGATGGCAAATCAGGCGTGATTGGCGGGCATGGTAGGTCATATTGGCGCTGCAAGCGGGGCAGTGTGCCTGCCAGCCGCAGGCTGGGCACAGCAACACGGGTGCAAATCCACGGCGGTTGATGAATAGCATCACCTGCTCATTGCGCCGCAAGCGTTCACCAATGGCCTGCAAGGTCAGGCGGCTGAGGCCGGATTGCAATTCCTGCCCCCGGATGTCCTGCACCTCCAGTGACGGCGGGCGGGCTGCGCCGGGGCGTTGGTCAAGACGGGCATAATGGTAACGTCCCCGGTCAGCATTATGCAGTGTTTCCAGGGCAGGGGTGGCTGAACCCAACAGGATCGGCACATTCAGCAGTTGTGCCCGTTTGATGGCAAGGTCACGCCCGTGGTAGCGGAAGCCTTCCTGCTGCTTGAGTGACTGGTCATGCTCCTCGTCGATAATAATCAGCCCCAAGTTTGGGCAGGGCGTAAAGACCGCTGAGCGTGTACCAATAATCAGGCGTGCTGTACCCCGGTGGGCTTGTAACCATGCCTGCAAGCGTTCGGTGTCATTCAGGCCTGAATGCAGGCAGGCAATCGTTTCTGTTGGGAAATAATCGGCAAAGCGTTGTACCAGTTGCGGGGTCAGGCCAATTTCTGGCACGAGTACCAGCACTTGCTGGTCTGCTGCCAACTTGCCTTCAATCAGGCGCAAGTAGATCTCGGTTTTGCCACTGCCCGTGACACCATGTAGCAGGATCGGTTGCAAGGTCGGGGCATCCATCCAGTGTTGGCATTGTTCAAGGCAGTGCTGCTGTTCTGGGGTGAGGGTGACGGGCGGCGGCGGGTTGGCAGAGGGGCTGGTCAGGGCTGGGGTGACTGGCTGGATTGTCACCTCTTGCACCAAGCCCTTGTCCCGTAAGGCCGCCAGGTAGTCATGCCAGTATTCCCCGGCTTGTTGCTGGAGTTCGTGCGGGGTGCAGGGGGTGGCTTGCTGCAAGAGCCAGCCATACAAGGCCGCTTGCCGTTTGGCACGTTTCAGGCTGCTTTCCCAGTCGGCAAGCGGGATGGCTTGCCAGCCGGTAGCCTGTGGCAGGGCTTTGCCATCGCGCAAGGCGGTTGGCAGGGCGGAGAACACCACCTCACCCACCGGATGGTGATAATAACGTGCCGCCCATTGCAACAACTCCAGCAAGTGGGCATCCAGTAATGGGGTTTCGTCCAGCACATGGCGGATGGGTTTGAGGGTATAGGTTATGCCCTCATCTGGCAGGCTTTCGCCCAGTACCAGCCCGATACTGCGCCCATGCCCCAGAGGGACAGACACACGGCAACCTGCCCGCACAGTCGGTGCAGCAGCCGGGGCAAGGTAAGTGAGTAGGGTACGCAGTGGGCGTGGCACTGCCACCAGCAGTCGGGTTTCCATAGGGGCGCTAGTGTACAGGATATGGGGGTGGGGCGGGCAATCCTAATTTCAGATTAAGAATAAGCATTGCGGTTTTTCTTGGTTTGGTTGCTAAGCTGATTTATTTAAGATGCATGCAGGTTATTCATCCTTTAAGTTATGCAGAGGTTATTCATCATGATTTTTAAACCAGCACGCCGCCATGTTTTAATAGTGTCACTGGCATTGGGATTAAGCAGTTTCAGTGGAATGGCTGCGGCAGCAGATTTAAAGCTGCGTAATGTTTCTTATGACCCCACTCGTGAATTATATACGGAATATAATGCCGCGTTTGCCAAACATTGGAAAGATAAAACCGGTGATGTCGTCACGGTTGAGCAATCTCATGCCGGTTCTGGCAAGCAGGCGCGTGCCCTGCTGGATGGCCTGGATGGTGATGTGGCAACGCTGGCACTGGGCTATGACATTGATACCTTGCATGAAAAAGGTCAGTTGTTGCCAAAGGACTGGCAGTCTTTGCTACCCAATAACTCAACACCTTACACCTCAACCATCGTGTTTCTGGTGCGGAAGGGCAATCCAAAAGCTGTCAAGGATTGGCCTGATTTGACCCGCCCGGATGTTGAAGTAGTGACTCCAAACCCGAAAACATCGGGTGGTGCACGCTGGAACTATTTGGCAGCTTGGGGTTATGCCCTCAAGCAACCGGGTGGCAATGCCGAATCCGCCCGTGCATTTGTCAAGAAGCTCTACGATAACGTGCAAGTTCTTGATACCGGGGCACGTGGCTCCACCACTACGTTTACCCAGCGTGAAGTCGGTGATGTGCTGATTACCTGGGAGAACGAAGCCTATCTGGTGTTGAATGAGTTGGGCAAGGACAACTACGAGATCATTACCCCCTCCCTGTCTATCCTGGCAGAGCCACCGGTGGCCGTGGTCAATAAATATGCTGAGCAACATGGCACGGCGGCGCTGGCAAAAGCCTACCTGCAATATCTGTATAGTCCTGAAGGACAAGACATTATCGGCAAGCACTACTTCCGCCCACGGGATGCGGCTGCCTTGAAAAAGTATAGTGGGCAGTTTGCGCCGGTCTCCCTGTTCACCTTGAGTGAGCTGTTTGGCAGTTGGCAACAGGCACAGGCAACCCACTTTAGTGATGGTGGCACTTTTGACAAGATCAAATCCATTTTTAATGGTGGTTAGTGATATGGGTTAGGGTGGTTACTTATCATAAAGTCGCATAAGCAATCCAGTTTTAATTATTTATATTCATATGGGTTGTGCAGCTACACTGTTTATCGCTCTTGCTTCCTTTGGCGGTAAGGCTGGGGATTTCCCAGCCTTTTTACTGTGCATGATTCATTACCCTTACCCCGAAAACTGGAAATAACTGGATGGCTCATTCTACAACATTTAGGGTCTTACCTGGGTTTGGTCTGTCATTGGGATATACCTTGGTCTATTTGTCATTGATCGTCCTGATTCCCTTGGCAGCCGTATTTATCAATGCGGCATCCATGACCTGGCCGGAGTTTTGGAGGGTTGTATCCTCCCCTCAGGTTGTTGCTTCATACCGGGTGTCTTTTTTGACCTCATTTTTGGCAGCATGCATTAACGTGGTCTTTGGCTTGCTGTTGGCGTGGTCGTTGGTGCGTTATCGCTTTTTTGGCAAGCGCCTGGTCGATGCCCTGATTGACTTGCCGTTTGCACTGCCAACAGCGGTTGCCGGGATCACCTTGTCAGCGCTGTATGCCAAGAATGGTTGGGTGGGCAGTTTGCTCGCCCCGTTAGGCATCAAGGTTGCCTTTACACCCTTGGGCATTTTGGTGGCATTGACCTTCATCGGTTTGCCGTTTGTTGTCCGCACTATCCAGCCGGTATTGCAGGATTTGAGTGTGGAGTTTGAGGAGGCAGCGGCAACCTTGGGGGCGAACCGTTGGCAAGCATTTTACCGGGTTGTGTTGCCAGCCTTGTTTCCTGCGGTGTTGACGGGTTTTACCTTGGCGTTTGCCAGGGCTGTCGGTGAGTATGGTTCAGTCATCTTTATTGCAGGGAATATCCCGCTGGTATCGGAGATTACGCCGCTATTGATTATTACCCGCTTGGAGCAGTTTGATGTGGCAGGAGCAACCGCCATTGCTACGGTGATGCTGGTAGTGTCATTTGCCTTGCTGTTACTGATTAATGGCTTGCAACACTGGTCAGCTAGCCGCCGACGTTATTTGAGTGGGGAGGATGTGGAATGAGCGGTATGGTGGGTGGTTTGCATGCCCAACAGGATGCTGGGCGTTATGAGGCTAATCCGGCGACCTGTGAGCCTGCCTGGGTCAAGGCGCTGATCCTGACCTTGGCGCTGTTGTTCTTTGGTCTGTTTTTGTTGATGCCGTTGGTGGCGGTATTTGTTGAGGCGTTCCGCAAAGGTTGGGACGTGTACTGGGGGGCGATTACCCACCCCGATACCTTGGCGGCGATCCGCCTGACGCTGTTTGCTGCCCTGATTGCCATCCCGTTGAATGTGGTGTTTGGCGTGGCAGCCGCGTGGTGCATCAGCAAGTTTGAATTTCGTGGCAAGCAGTTGCTGACGACCCTGATTGACCTGCCTTTTTCGGTGTCGCCCGTGGTCGCAGGCTTGGTCTATGTGCTGGTGTTTGGGGTGCATGGCTGGTTTGGGGCATGGTTATTGGAGCATGACATGAAGGTGATTTTTGCTGTGCCCGGTATTGTGCTGGCGACGGTGTTTGTCACTTTCCCGTTTGTGGCGCGGGAGCTGATACCCTTGATGGCGGCACAAGGCAGTGATGCGGAAGAGGCGGCTGTTTCGCTGGGGGCTTCGGGTTGGCAGACCTTTTGGCGGGTGACATTGCCGAATATTAAGTGGGGTTTGCTGTACGGTGTCATCCTCTGTAATGCGCGGGCAATGGGGGAGTTTGGAGCCGTTTCGGTGGTATCGGGGCATTTGCGCGGGCAAACCACGACACTGCCGTTGCATGTCGAAATCATTTACAACGAATACCAGTTTGCAGCGGCGTTTGCGGTTGCTTCCCTGTTGGCACTGCTGGCGCTCGTGACTTTGGCAATCAAATTATATGTGGAGTGGCGGGCATCATGAATACTTCATTGGAAACAGGCTTTATCGCCGTTTGGTATCGGGAAGCACGGCGCATGTTGGTACAGCCGCCCCGTTGCCATTTGTGGCGATGCCTACAGGTGATGGGGCGCGGTTTGCAGTGCCAATGGCTGAACTCCTGAACAGGTATTGAGGACAAGCGGTATGAGTATTCAAGTCAAAAATATCCACAAGCATTTTTCGACCTTCAAGGCTCTGGATGATATTTCACTGGAGTTCCCGACGGGCAAGCTGGTGGCATTGTTGGGGCCATCCGGCTGCGGAAAAACGACCTTGCTGCGCATTATTGCCGGTCTGGAAAATGCCGATAGCGGGCAAATTCTGCTGGAAGGGCTGGATGCCTCCCATTTGCATGTCCGTGACCGGCAGATTGGTTTCATGTTCCAGCACTATGCACTGTTCCAGCACATGAGTGTGTTTGAGAATGTCGCGTTTGGCTTGCGGGTCAAGGCCAAGGCAGAGCGCCCACCGGAAGACGCTATCCGCAAACGGGTAACTGAACTGTTGGAATTGGTACAGTTGGGGGCGCTGGCGAAGCGGTTTCCTGCGCAATTGTCCGGTGGGCAGCGGCAACGGATTGCGCTGGCACGAGCCTTGGCAGTGAATCCGCGTGTTTTGTTGCTGGATGAGCCATTCGGTGCGCTGGATGCCAAAGTCCGCAAGGAACTGCGGCGCTGGTTGCGGCAATTGCATAATGAGTTGCATATTACCTCGATTTTTGTGACCCATGACCAGGAAGAGGCGCTGGAAGTCGCTGACGAAATTGTGCTGATGAATAAGGGTAAGGTTGAGCAGGTGGGGTCGCCGTTAGCGGTGTTCAGCCAGCCAGCGACCCCGTTTGCCTATGGCTTCCTTGGCACAGCCAACCGTTTTGATGGGCAGTGGCGGCAAGGGGCTGTGCAATTGGCGACAGGCCGTTTACCGCTTGATGCTACGCCGGTCGGTATCCGTGAGGGTGCTGGGGTGGTGGCGTTTGCCCGCCCGCATGAATTACAGATTCAGGCAGCTTCTGCCCCGGATGGCCTTCCTGCGACAGTGAGCCGTATCTTGGCTTTTGGCCCTATTGCACGGGTTGAGTTAAGCGATGACAGTGGCAGCATTTTTTATGAAGTGGATGTGCCTGCCCCTCATCTTGCCAGCTTGCAATTGCAGGAGGGGCAGGCCGTGCGCTTGTTGCCCTCGCAGTTGCGGGTATTTCCTGCCGGTTAAGGAGAGCCGACCATGAATTTCCAGCAATTACGTATTATCCGTGAGACAGTCAAGTGTAATTACAACCTGACGGAAGTCGCCAATGTCCTGTTTACCTCACAATCTGGGGTAAGCAAGCATATCAAGGATTTGGAAGACGAACTGGGCATTGAGCTCTTTGTCCGCAAGGGTAAGCGCTTTCTGGGCTTGACTGAACCGGGGCAGGAATTGCTGGCGATTGTTGAGCGTATGTTGCTGGATGCCAAGAATATCAAGCAACTGGCGGAGCAGTTCAGCCATAGCGAAGTCGGGGAACTGCATGTGGCAACGACCCACACGCAAGCACGCTATGTCTTGCCGCCGGTGGTGACACAGTTCAAGGCTTTGTTTCCGAAGGTGCATCTGGTGTTGCATCAGGCGCACCCCAAAGAGGTTGCCGCCATGTTGCAAGAGGGGATTGCCGATATTGGAATCGCCACGGAAGCCTTGACCGGAGTCACCAACCTGGCTCATTTCCCATTTTATTCATGGACACATGGGGTTATTGTGCCGGTTGGACATCCGTTGGAGGCCAAGCCCTTTTTGTCGTTGGAGGATATTGCCAGTTATCCGATCATCACCTATTACCAGGGCATTACCGGGCGTGCCAAGATTGACCTTGCGTTTGGTAAGGCAGGGGTTATCCCTGATATTGTTATGTCTGCACTCGATTCGGACGTGATCAAGACCTACGTGGAGCTGGGTTTGGGGATTGGCATTATTGCTTCGGTTGCCTGCAATCCCTTGCGTGATAGTGGAATACGGATGCTGGATTGCTCGCGTTTGTTTGAGGCCAGCACAACCCAGCTTGCTGTCCGGCATGGGCGCTATTTGCGTGGGTATGCCTACCGTTTTATGGAATTGTGTTCTAGCCACCTGACGGAAGCTGTGGTGCGCAGTGAGTTGGGGAAATTGGATGATTGATTGATGTTAGTGGCAGTAAATGCTTTTATTTTGCGGCATATCAGCACCCTGGAAATGATTGGTGTGTTGATGCGTATTGGCAGTTTCAGCTTGGTTAGCTGGTTTGGGCCAGATAGTCCCTTTATGGCGGTGTGGGTGGTGAATACGCTGGATGCCATCCTGTTGTCATGGTGCTCCCTGCTGAAGCGTGATCGAGCTTATACCCTGTTGAATGTGTTCTGGATTCTGGTTGGGATGGTTGGCATTGCACGAGCCAGCGGTTTCACGTTTGAATGACGATAAGGCATAGAAGGAGATACGAGAATGTCTAATTGGTTTGCAGATAATGCCCTGTCCATTGGGCATACCCCACTGGTCAAGCTCAATCGGGTAGTGGGTAACACCCAGGCGACGGTACTGGCCAAAATTGAGGGGCGTAATCCGGCTTATTCGGTCAAATGCCGGATTGGTGCTGCGCTGATCTGGGATGCGGAAAAGCGTGGGGTGTTGACTCCGGGCAAGGAGTTGGTCGAGCCAACCAGCGGTAATACGGGGATTGCCTTGGCCTTTGTTGCAGCCGCCAAAGGGATTCCTTTGACCTTGACCATGCCCGAAACCATGAGCATTGAGCGGCGCAAACTGCTGAGTACCTATGGCGCAAAGCTGGTATTGACTGAGGGCGCGAAAGGCATGAATGGTGCAGTCGCCAAAGCGGAGGAGATTGCCGCTTCCGACCCGGACAAATACGTGCTGCTCCAGCAATTCAAGAACCCGGCTAACCCGGCGATTCATGAAGCGACCACCGGCCCGGAAATCTGGGAGGATACAGCGGGGAGTGTGGATATTTTTGTCGCTGGCGTTGGTACAGGTGGCACGATAACAGGCGTATCGCGTTACCTGAAACAAACCAGGGGGAAAGCCATTTTGTCGGTTGCGGTTGAGCCAACTGCCAGCCCCGTCTTGACCCAAAAACGTAATGGCGACCCGATTAAACCTGCCCCGCACAAGATTCAAGGGATTGGGGCTGGTTTTGTGCCGGAGGTACTGGATTTGTCCTTGGTAGACCAAATCGAGCAAGTCAGTAATGAAGAAGCCATTGACTATGCCCGGCGTTTGGCACGCGAAGAGGGGATTCTGGCTGGCATTTCCTGTGGTGCGGCGGTTGCGGTGGCTGCCCGCTTAGCCCAGCGCCCTGAACATGCAGGTAAGACCATTGTGGTCATATTGCCAGACTCTGGGGAGCGTTACCTGAGTTCAGCCTTGTTTGAAGGCATGTTCGATGAGAAAGGTCTGTTGTTGCAGTAGGGGATAATCATTCTGGAGCGTTAAGAGGCAGGCATGTGACCTGCCTTTTTTATTTCTGCTACCAATTTATGGTAATTCTCCATCAGCATATAGTTAAAACAATAAAAGCTTATTCATCACCGCATGTATAAGTATAGAAAAAATAATTGGTTATCAACCTGATTGAAATCATTTAGCCTGAACACCTTGATTTATTTTTTTAAGGAAATCGTCATGGCTATCAAAGCAAAACTATTATCACTTGTACTGGGGGCAGCTTTATTAGGAGGTGCAACCTCTGCTTTCGCAGAAGACACGGCAAAGGTTGTGATTGCTTATCAAACCGGTGTTGATCCCTCCAAAGTAGTACAAGCAGATGGGCAATATGAGAAGGCCACTCAGCGTGAAATAGACTGGCGTAAGTTTGAAAGTGGTGCTGAAGTGATTGCAGCGGTTGCCTCCGGTGATGTGGTGATTGGCAATATTGGGTCTAGCCCATTGGCAGCGGCAGCCAGTAAAGGCTTACCGATTCAGACTTTTCTGGTTGCGGGTGTTTTGGGTAGTTCTGAAGCATTAGTAGTGCGCAATGGTTCGAATATTGAAAAACCAGAAGATTTGATTGGTAAAAAGATTGCGGTTCCTTTTGTTTCTACTACCCATTACAGCTTGCTAGCAGCTTTGAATCATTGGGGTGTTGATGCTACCAAGGTGGATGTTATTAACTTGCGCCCGAGTGAAATATCAGCCGCATGGGAGCGCGGTGATATTGATGCTGCATATGTTTGGGAGCCTGCATTAGGTAAAGCCAAGGCAAGCGGGAAAGTTTTGACTAACTCTGAGGAGGTAGGCAAATGGGGTGCGCCCACATATGATGTATGGATCACCCGCAAAGATTTTGCTGAGAAAAATCCAGAGTTCTTGGCGAAATTTGTGAAAGTTACTACAGATGAGTCTGCACGTTACAATGCTGATCCTAAAGCTTATGCTGCTGATAGTGCCAATCTTGAGAAAATTTCCCGCCTGACCGGCTCTAAACCAGAGGAAATTGCTCTACTGCTGTCTGGTAATATTTACCCTTCTGTTAAAGATCAAGTTGATTTGTTAACCGATAAATTTGCAGAAGCGATTAAGAAAACCGCTGAATTCCTAAAATCCCAAGGCAAGGTTGAAGAATTGCAAGCTGATTACTTGCCTTATGTTACTAATCAATATGCCCAAAAAGCGGCTGGGACAAATTGAGCTTATCATGAGTAAATTGCGCGTTGAGCATGTAAATGTGTATTACCCGGAGCAGGAGTATGCTGCTTTAGCGGATGTGTCGTTAGTGATTGGCGAAGATGATTTGACGGTTGCATTAGGGCCTTCGGGGTGTGGTAAAACAACATTGCTCAATGTGTTATCGGGCTTCATTAAGCCTTCTTCTGGTGTAGTTTCTTTGGCTGGTCAAGTTATTGACCAGCCCGGTGCAGATCGGGCGGTCGTCTTTCAGGATGATGCTTTACTACCTTGGCTGAATGTACGTGACAACGTGGCCTTTGGCTTACGTTTACAAGGTGTTGCCCGTACCGAGCGTGAGCGGGTCGCGGAGGAGATGTTGGCTTTAGTCAACTTGTCAGCCTCTGCGAACCAATCCATTTGGCAATTATCCGGTGGGATGCGGCAGCGGGTAGGTGTCAAGACCCATATGATCATAGACCCGCTTATTGAATAATTCGGGTTTCTTGG
>CAXYXW010000024.1:0-55441 GCA_964293005.1 uncultured Thiothrix sp. | reverse complement strand
CCTTCAGCTGCCCGCGTGTCAGTGACGACAACGCCTATGTGGAATCCTTCTTCCGCACCCTCAAATATGCCCCCGCTTGGCCAGCCATTGGCTTTGCCACGCTGGGGGAAGCCCGTGAGTGGGTGCAACCGTTCATGCAGGGGTACAACCACGAACACCTGCACAGCAAGATCCGCTTTGTCACCCCGGCACAACGCCACCATGGGGAAGACAACGCCATCCTTGCCAAACGAGTGGAGGTCTATACCGCTGCCAAAGCCAAGCACCCAGGACGCTGGTCGGGCAATACCCGCAACTGGACACCCATGGCTGCCGTCACCCTCAACCCGGACAAACCCGTATGGGAAAAGGTGAGGGGCGCAGCATGATTTTTGCGACAACTACCTTGAAAAATACCGCTCCCCACTAACCGGATACAAGCAGAAAAACGAATGTCAGTAAAATCAAGAAGGCAAACCTCATTAAAATTGTTAGAATCCCCGACTCTTCCACTATGCAGTATGCTCCCATGCCCAGCAGCAAAAAACCAATCCAGCAGCCCCCCAGCAACCGGGACGTAGTGCGGATTGAACAAGCCCCGCAGCAAGCCAAACTCTCCGCAGCGCAGAAAAAGTTCAACACCCTCACCAAAAACATCGACGCACAAAAAAAACTGCTGGCGGATTGGCAAGCGACCTTGTCCTGGTGTCAACAGGATGTAGCGGGCAAACTCCTGCCGCTGCAACAGGCATTCAGTGGACACCAAGCGGATATGGTGCTGTTGTTCGACCATCTTTATAAAAGTGAGCGCTTTACCCGCCAGCAAAAAGAAAAACTGTCCTACCTGATTGAGGAAATGGCTTCGGAGCTGGTCAGCGTCCACGGGCGTGAGGATATGAAACCCCTGTATAATGAATACAGTGGCGGGGATTTTGATGCCGAACTGGAGGAAGAGGAAGCCATCCAAAAAGAGATGATGAGGAACATGGTGGAGCAGGAGTTCGGCATTAGCCTGGATGAAGAGGATTTAAGCGCCAACGACCCGGATAAACTGGCAGAACGTTTGTTCAATAAATATCAAGAACGACAGCAAGCCGAAGCCCAAGCCCGCCCCCAACGCAAGAAATCAGCCAAGCAACAGGCAAAAGAAGCCAAGGAGCAGGAAGAGGCTGAAAATGCCAGCAAGTCGATCCGTACTGTCTACCGCCAGCTCGTCGCGGCCTTGCACCCTGACCGTGAACAAGACCCGGTTGAACGTGAGCGCAAAACTGAACTGATGCAGCAAGTGACCGTCGCTTATGACAAGCAGGACTTGCTGCAACTGCTGGAGCTGCAACTGTCGGTCGAGCAGATTGACCAAAGCAAACTGAATAATCTGGCGGAAGACCGTCTGAAGTATTACAACAAGATCCTGCAAAACCAATTGCAGGAGTTGCAGGATGAAGTCCTGATGCTGACCGAACGCATGCGCCGGATGGCTAACCTGCCCCCCTTCCAACCCCTTAGCCCGCAACGTTTGGCTTTGAAGCTCAAACAGGACATCCGCAGCATTGAAAGCGAAATTGACCGTATCCAGCAGGACTTGCGGCGCTTCCGGGATGTACGGGAGCTCAAGGCATGGCTAAAGGCTTACCAAATCCCGGATGATACGTTTGATTTCTTCGACATCATGCCTCCCTTCCCAGACCGCTAGGCAAACCCCACATGCATATCATCCACATTGACAGCCAGACCCTGCAACCGCGCACCCTGAGCCTGGAGGAAGCCAGTGAAGTCGGCAAAGCTGGGGGGGTAGTCTGGCTGGACATCTACCCGCACGATGTCGGTTGGGAAAAAGCCGTTGAAACACACTTGGGGTTGGTACTGGATGAGCAGCACATCCAGGATGCGCATAACCCTACCCACCCGCCGTTTTATGACGACACCGAGCAGTACGAAATGCTGGTATTCCAGGGGCTGACACACAGCACCTTGCAGCAAGGCAGCTTTGAGGTGGAATCATCACCTATCGCCTTTTTCATTAAGGACAATATCCTGCTCAGTGTCCACTCCACCCTGAAAACCGACTTCCACCTGCTGCGCAACCGCTGGTTACGGGGCATGCGGGTACGCCCCCCCATTTCGGCAGCCGGGGTACTGTGCCTGTTATTGAACTGGCTGACTGACCAATACATGGGTTTGCGGGTTCCCTTTGCCCAGCAGTTGGAGCATTGGCAAAAGCAGTTGCTCGACCCGGAAAGCAGTTTCCGTAATTGGGAAGCCTTACTCAAGGCGGGCAGCCAATTACGCCGCTATCGGATGGCCATGATTGAGCCACAAGAGGAAGCACTGGATGAATGGCTGGATGAAACCGACCTTGACCTTGACCCCCGCATTGAGGTGCGCCTGAATGACGTATTGGAGCATTTCAGCCGCGTCAGCCGGGATGCCGAAACCCTGCAAAATGACTTGGAAAATCTGGTGCAAATTTACTTTTCCGCCACAAACCAGCGTACTAATGAGGTTATCCGGGTCCTGACCATTGCCTCAGTCATTTTCCTGCCCCTCAACTTGCTGGCGGGGATTTATGGCATGAATTTTGAACACATGCCGGGTCTCGGCTCCCCTTACGGCTTTGTCTGGTTATTGCTTGGCATGGTGACAATTATTACGGTTGTATTAGGCTTTATTCACTGGAAAAAATGGCTCTAGCCGTGGCATAAAGACAAGCAATAGGTTAAAAAGCCTCAACAAGGGATAGAAAAAGCCAATAAGGACAAAATATAACCTAGGCTATCCAGAAAAACAGGGGATCGTGACGCATGATGCGGGGACACCAGAACAGTCAAGCCAATGCAACTGACACCGGTCAGGTAGGCTGGTTGTTCATTTCTGTTGTGCTATTTGCCCTATTGCTGCTGCCAGGCACATCACAGGCAAAACTCCTTACCTTTACCGGGGAAGAGGAGAATATCATTGCCGCCCCCTATACCGACTTTCTGGAAGACCCGACAGGGCAACTGACCTTACAGCAAGTCAGCTCGGCTGAATACGCCAGCCGTTTTACCGCCAATACCGCGCCCACCCTCGACTTTGGCTATACCCAATCCACCTGGTGGTTACGGCTTGAGGTACAAACGCACACCGGGCAACTGCCTTACCTTTGGGTCAACTCACCCTTGCTGATGGAAGTGGAACTGTTTGCACCGGCTCTTGCCAATCAGCAAACGGCGCATACCCCGGCAATCGAGCGGCTTGCCAACCAGCGTACCCCGGTTTGGCAACTGGCCTTGCCCCCTGGTGAAACTGTCACCTTATACATCCGGGTTGCCAACCCACGCACGCTCTTATGCCTGCCCATACAGTTAATGACCAGCAAGGCCTTGTTGGAACAAAACCTGACCCTCTACTCCTTTTTCATGTTCATTTATGCCGGAATGGCAGTGCTGGCATTGTATAACCTCTTGCTTTTTATCAATTTACGTGAGCGTGGCTATTTGAGCCTGGTCTTTTTCATTATCGCCGCCTTCTTCGTTTCCAACCGGCACGGCAACCTGTTCCCTTCCCTGGCTTTCATCAATGACAGCAGCTCAGCCTTTTATCTTGCCCCTTACCTGTGCGGGGCAGCGGCAGGCTTCTACTTCTGGCGCGGCATCAACCAGAATGCCAACCGTTTTCTGGAACAACTGCTGAAATGGCTACAATGGATTGCACTCGGCATGTTGCCACTGATCGGTTTCCTTCCGCCCAGCCTCCAACCCCTGTACTTATTCTTTGCTGCCCTGACCCCACTGCTGATCCTGGTGATTACGCACGTTTCCCTGCAAGGCCACCGCCAAACCGTCAGTACCTATTGGGCTGCACTGGTGTTGTTGGTATCGGTGTGGTTTGATGCCTTTTCGCATTCCGGTTGGTTCAACGAATACAGCAAACTCAGTCCATTCCCCACCCATATTGGCATCCTGACGGCCTTATTGCTTTTATCCATCAACCAGGCTGACCGCAGCCGTATCCTGCGCGAACAGGCAGAGCGGGCACAGGCCGCCAACCAGGCCAAGGATGCTTTCCTGACTACCATGAGCCATGAACTGCGCACGCCGATGCATACCGTGATGGGCATTGGCGAGTTGCTGAAACAAACCGCACTCACCCCCGTCCAACAAAACTACCTGTCCAAACAGGCACTCGCTTCCCAGCACATGCTTGATCTGGTCGACAATATCCTTGACCTTGCCCGCATCACCCACTCCGCCCCGGAAATCAGGCAAGAGCCATTCTGCCTGGCCTTGTTGCTGGAAGAATTGAACCAGCTCTTCGCCACCGCTGCTGCGCAAAAGGGGCTGGAACTCCATATTGCGCCTGTCCCCGCCCATGCCCAGGGTTTGGTCGGGGACAAGGAGTTATTGAAGCGCCTGCTGGTTAATCTGGTGGGGAATGCCATCAAATATACCGACCAAGGTTTGGTGATGCTGCGCCTCAAAGCCCCGCCCCCCGCCCCCGGTGGGAGCGCGATGATCCTCATCCGCTTTGAAATCATTGACACTGGCATTGGCATCAGTGCTGAACAGCAGCAATACCTGTTCAAACCGTTTTATCAGGCTGACCCCAGCCATGCCCGCCGTCATGGGGGATCGGGTCTTGGTTTGGCAATCAGCCACGCACTGGTGAAACACATGGGCGGAACACTGCAACTGGAAAGCACCCTGGGCAAGGGCAGCCGCTTCTTCTTCACCTTACCCTTCCCCACCCAAAACCTGACAGGCAACAAGGCAATCTGAGTGGCGCAAGTTAAATGCGTGCAGACCAGCATTTGCACGTATAATGCCCAGCCATGATTTGACAGCAGGAACAGACCATGACCGACAGCACCGCCTTCAAACCACTCGCTATTGCCGTATTGACCATTTCCGATACCCGCAGCGAAGCTGACGACACCTCCGGGAAACTGCTGGTGACAAAGCTGACCACAGCGGGGCATCAATGTGTGGAAAAAGCCATCGTCCGCGATGACAAATACGCCATCCGTGCCGTGCTGTCACGCTGGATTGCGGATGAAAACGTCAATGCCATCCTCACGACAGGCGGCACGGGTGTGACTGGACGGGATGGTACACCCGAAGCGGTCAAACCTTTGCTGGACAAGGAGCTGGAAGGATTTGGTGAGATGTTCCGCATGCTGTCTTATCAAGAAATCAAGACATCTACCCTGCAATCCCGTGCCATTGCCGGGGTCGCCAATAGCACCTACCTGTTCTGCTTGCCCGGTTCCAGTGGTGCGTGCCGTTTGGGTTGGGACATGCTGATTGAGGCGCAACTGGATAACCGTACCCAACCCTGCAATCTGGTCATGCTGATGCCACGCTTGAATGAGGTCTAAGGGCGTTACGCCCATTATCATGGCAAACCAACAACATCTGGGGCTACTGTACGGCCTGAGTGCCTATTTTATCTGGGGTCTGTTCCCTTGGTATTTCCACTTCCTCACCCATGTGGAACCCTTGCAGGTACTCATGCAACGCATTATCTGGTCATTTTTGCTGGTTGCCAGCATTAGCCTGCTATTGGTGCGCGGGCAAGCAGTATGGGCGGCCTTGCGCTCAGCAGCCATCATCCGTGGCCTGTTGTTATCCTCCTTACTGATTGCCGCCAACTGGTTGATTTTTATCTGGGCGGTAGGCCAAGGGCGGGTCATTGAATCCAGCCTGGGCTATTTTCTGACCCCGCTGGTCAGTGTGCTGCTGGCGGGGCTGTTCCTACATGAAAAACTGGATGCTTACCGTATCACAGCCTGCGTACTAGCCGTGCTGGGCGTGTTGTGGCTGGTGGTACACCTAGGGTCACTACCGTGGGTATCGCTGTCATTGGCAGCCAGCTTCGGCCTCTATGGACTGGTACGCAAACAGGTGATGGTTGACTCACTCACCGGCCTCCTGGTTGAAACCGGCTTGCTGTTGCCCTTGGCAATCAGTTATTGGCTATGGCTGGAAACACAAGGTACAAGCCAATTCCTCAGCGCAGGCTCCCATACCACCTTCCTGCTGGTGTTCTCCGGTGCAGTCACAGCCATCCCCTTGCTGTTATTCGCTTCTGGGGCAAAACGTCTAAGCCTGACCGCGATTGGCTTCATGATGTATGTGAACCCGACCATGCAGTTTTTCACTGCCATTTATTTGCTGGATGAACCCTTTACGCGTGATCAATTGGTGGCCTTTGCCTTTATTTGGGTGGCGTTGGCAATCTTCAGCCTAGGGGCTATCCAGCAGCAAAAACAACGCAAAGCACAAGAAAAAGCGGCTAACCTTGAAATCGCCCCACCCACCAACGTTGGCTAACCCGCTTGGAGAACATTATGCAAACAGTAAAAATCCGCCTCGGCATCAGTAGCTGCCTGCTGGGTAATAAAGTGCGGTTCGACGGCGGACACAAGCACAATGACTACATCACAGCCACACTGGGGCAGTATTTTGAGTTCGTACCCTTTTGCCCAGAAACCGAAGCAGGGCTTGGCATCCCGCGTCCACCGATCCATTTGGTCAAACAGGCGGGGGTAATACGCCTCCTGAATGTGCGTGACCACCAGTTGGATGTCACCGCAACACTCACGGCAAGCAGTGGGCAAATCGCCGAACGCTTGGATGGGGAAGGCTTATGCGGCTTTATCCTCAAAAAGGACTCACCCAGTTGCGGGATGGAGCGGGTAAAAACGTACATCGCCGATACCCCCAATGCCCCGCCGGAACGCAGTGGCACAGGCATATTTGCCGCCAGCATCAAACAACGCCACCCCAACCTGCCCCTGGAAGAGGAAGGCCGCCTATGTGACCCGGTACTGCGCGAAAACTTCATCACGCGCGTTTTTATCTACCAACGCTGGCTCAACCTGCTGGGCAGCGGCCTGACTGCCAGCAAACTGGTTGCCTTCCATGCTGACCACAAATACATCCTGATGGCACACCACCAGGACGGCCTGCGCGAACTGGGGCAACTGGTCGCCCAAGCCGGAAATGGCGACCTGACCACCCTGCAACAGGAATATATCAACCGCCTGATGCAAGTTGTCGCGCACAAAGCCTCGCGGGGTCAGCATGCCAATGTGTTGTCACACCTGATGGGGTATTTGCACGACCAAATTGACCGCGCCGACCGTGAAGAACTGACAGAAACCATCCGCCACTACCAACAAGGCTACCTACCCCTGATTGTGCCAATCACCTTGCTCAAGCACCACTTCCGCAGGCATCCACACCCCTATATTGACCGGCAGCATTATCTGACCCCACATCCAGGGGAACTGATGTTGCGCAATGAGGTGTGACTAAAAGCCTATTGGCAAGGCAGCAAGGCCGATTTCAGCCTGCCCTGAAAGATTTAGAGGTCAAGCCGCAATCGGCTGCACCTCATCCAGATCTTTCCCCGCCTGTTGCTCTGCTATTTTGATGTCATAGTCAGCTTGCAGATTGAGCCAATAACGGGGAGATTGCCCCAAGGCTTTGCCAATGCGCAACGCCAGCTCAGCCGTGACAGGCCGCGCTTCGTTGATCACATGGGAAATGCGCATGGGGGAAACATGGACAGCTTTTGCAAATTGGGCTTGGCTTAGCCCCAACTCTTCCAGCACTTCAGCAAGGAATAGACCGGGATGGATGGCAGGTAAGCCGTTATCACTGTTCATTTTTGTTCACCTTAATGGTAATCCACTATTTCAACACCATCAGCATGACCGGCCTCAAACCTGAAGCAGACCCGCCATTGCTGGTTTATGCGGATGCTCCATTGGCCTTCCCTATCACCCGTAAGCTTTTCCAAGCGATTGGCGGGTGGAAACCGCAAATCATCCAAACATGTGGCATTGTGCAATTGCAAAAGGCGCATGGCAGCACGATGCCTGATGTCCGGTGCAATTCTGCGTGAGCGTCCTGTTTGAAAAAACTGCTCCGTTTCGGGGTCGCTGAATGTCTTTATCATAGCCCAACAATAAACATTTTGTTTATATAGTGCAATCGTTATGTTTTATTTGTGTCTTACCCGCCAGCAATTTTTGATGCTCCAGGAAAATAGCCACCAGGTAATAAAAAAGCCCTTGCAGATTGAGGCCTGCAAGGGCTTTTTAGTATGGTGGGTCTGGAGGGACTTGAACCCGCGACCAAGCGATTATGAGTCGCCTGCTCTGACCAACTGAGCTACAGACCCGAAAACTTAAGCCAATAACTTACGACAAAGGCAAGGAGTCGGTTCCATCAAGGAAGCTACGTAGCATATCCGAACGGCTCGGATGACGCAATTTCCGCAATGCTTTTGCCTCAATCTGGCGGATACGCTCACGGGTTACGTCAAACTGCTTACCCACCTCTTCCAAGGTATGGTCAGTGTTCATGTCGATACCGAAGCGCATGCGCAGCACCTTGGCCTCACGTGAGGTCAGGCTGGAAAGCACCTCACGGGTCACTTCCGACAGGCTGCGGGTCGTGGCTGAATCCAAGGGGGACATGATATTGCTGTCCTCGATGAAATCACCCAAATGCGAATCTTCGTCGTCACCAATCGGGGTTTCCATCGAAATCGGTTCTTTGGCAATTTTCAACACCTTGCGGATTTTGTCCTCAGGCATATCCATCGCCACCGCCAACTCTTCCGGGGTCGCCTCACGCCCCATTTCCTGCAACAGCTTGCGGGAAATGCGGTTGAGCTTGTTGATCGTTTCGATCATGTGCACCGGGATACGGATGGTACGGGCTTGGTCAGCAATCGAACGGGTAATCGCCTGGCGTATCCACCAGGTTGCATACGTCGAAAACTTGTAACCCCGGCGGTATTCAAACTTGTCAACCGCCTTCATCAGGCCAATATTGCCTTCCTGAATCAAATCAAGGAACTGCAAGCCACGGTTGGTATATTTTTTGGCAATGGAGATAACCAAACGCAAGTTGGCTTCCACCATTTCCTTTTTGGCACGACGGGCTTTTGCCTCACCCACCGACATGCTACGGTTGATGTCCTTGATCTGGGAAATGCTCAGGCTGCATTCCTGTTCAATTTCCTGCAATTGGCGCTGGGCAGACAAGACCTGCTTTTTATAGCCCTGCAAGCGGGCAGTCTCGGACGGGTTCGCCGCGCAATAACGGTCTAGCCAGTCCATGTCCGTTTCATTTTGCGGGAAGCTGTCAACAAAGGCCTGCCGTGCCATACCGCCTTGCTGCACACACCACTTCATGATGTTGCGCTCATGGGAACGGATGCGGTTAACAATTTCATTCAATTGCTGGGTCAGGCGGTCGATGACCGGCTGTGCCAAACGGAACTCCATGAATTTGGCAGCCAGCGCGTCACGTGCTTCGGCATAAGGCTTGCCACCTTTGGCACGCAAGGCTGCCGCCTGCTCGTACAGCGTCCCCAACTCGGCAAACTTGAGGGCTGCCTCTTCAGGATCAGGCCCCATATCGACCGGATTCTCTTCGACAACTTCCTCATCGTCATCACCGACCACCACTTCAGCGACTTCTTCGTCCCCCGCCAAGACCGCCTCTTCCTCTTCAGTACGAACCTGAAGCTGCTGGAGGGGGCTTTCATCCAACGCATTGGGATCAACAAAGCCATTGATAATATCGGTCAGGCGGGTTTCCTCAGACTCGATCTGCTTGGACATTTCCAGCAGGACTTCGGTGGAAGCCGGATACTGCGCCAATGCCCGCAGGATTTCATTCAGGCCTTCCTCAATACGGATGGCGATCTGGATTTCACCTTCACGGGTCAGCAGTTCAACTGTACCCATCTCGCGCATGTACATACGCACCGGGTCAGTCGTGCGCCCAAAATCACCATCCACACTCGCCAATGCCGCAGCCGCTTCCTCAGCAGCCTCATCATCGGCCTGAACTGCGTCATCATTCAGCAGCAAAGCATCCGCATCCGGGGCGTTCTCATACACCGTAATACCCATGTCATTAATCATGGCTACGATGTCTTCAATCTGCTCCGGTTCTACTATAGTATCAGGCAGGTGGTCATTGACCTCGGCATAGGTAAGGTAGCCCTGTTCCTTACCACGGGCAATTAGCTCTCTAAGACTTGATTGTTGCTGCTCTTGACTCATGTCCGAACTGACCTCGACAAAATGGACGCGCGATTATATCACAAATCCTGAAAATACAAGCCCTGTTGTACAAAATCATCAAGAACCCCCACCAGCGTCACCCAAAAGCGACAGAAGGTCATGTTTTTCTTGAAAAGTCAGCCCCTGTGTCTGCTCTTTGTGCAACAGCGTTTCCAACGCTTTCTGGCGTGCCTGCCGCCGGATTTGGCGCAGGCAATCCTGGAACTCCCGGCGCAACACCTCATCCCCTACCCCTCTGGGCTGCCACCCCAGCAGCTTCCGCAGGGCTTTTTCATGGGGTGTATTGCGGAAACGTTCCAGTAGCGCCGCAGAATGTATATGGGGATGTTCCTCAATGGTTTCAACCAGCTTGACCAATAAATCCAGACCCGGAACATCCCACTCCAACAGCTTTTCCGGGTTATCAACCAAACCTGCCAACTCCGGCAAATGCACCAACAGGGCAACCGCATAACGGACGGGGGTTTTCCTCACCTCATAATCTTTGGCCTCACTGGTGATATAGCCCAGCGGCACTTCCTCGCGGCGTTCCCAGCGCTGCCCCCTGGATGATTGCTTGCGGAATGCAGGCTTGTCCGGCTCAGTTTTGGCTTCCACAGGATTTGCCCCCACTTTCCCCAAACGCTGCACCTCTGCCAGCAAGGGCTTTTTCAGCAGGATGTCAGGCAGCATGTCCAAAAGCCGCTTGGCCTCCGTGCTGAAGCGGGCGCTATCCTCATTCACATGCAAGGTCGCATCTGCCGCAAACCCCAACTCTTCCTTCAGGCCAATAATAAAAAACTTCGACAGGGGCAAGGCTTTTTTTAGTGACTCCTCAAAAGCCTCGCGCCCAACCTTGCGGATTTGTGTATCGGGATCTTCGCCCGTTGGCAGGAACAGGAAGCGCACCTCGCGCCCATCACGCAACTCTGGCAAAGCAGTTTCCAGCGCCCGCCAAGCGGCTTCTTTCCCGGCGCGGTCGCCATCAAAGCAGAATACAACCTCTGGAACCTGCTTGAACAACTGCCCGATATGCTGCGCGGTGGTGGCAGTCCCCAAGGTTGCCACAGCATAGGTAACGCCGAACTGTGCCAAGGCGATGACATCCATATAGCCTTCCACCACCACCAGCCGCTCCAGCTTGCGGGTTTGGTTGCGGGCTTCAAACAGGCCATACAGCTCCGCCCCTTTATGGAACACTTCGGTTTCCGGTGAGTTCAGGTATTTCGGCGAACCCTCCCCCAGAACACGCCCACCAAAACCGATCACCTGCCCCTTTTTATTGCGGATGGGGAACATCAAACGCCCCCGGAAGCGGTCATAGACCCGCCCGGCCTCATTGCGCAATTGCAGGCCACTCGCCAGCAGCTTATCCTGCCCAAAGCTTTGCATGAACTGCGCCCCCAGCGCATCCCATGCATCCGGTGCATAACCCAAGCCATATTGCTGCACCACTTCGGTGCTTAAGCCGCGTTTATGGATATACTCCAAGGCCACCGGAGCCTTGCCCAACTGGGCAGCAAAAAAGTGGGCAGCCTCCCCCAGTAAGGTATACAGGCTGGCATCCTGACGTACCCGCTTGGCTGGCATGGACTTTGCATCGTGCTCACGTGGGACTTCCATCCCCAAGGTACGTGCCAAAGACTCAATGGCTTCGGTGTAATCCAGGTGCTCATACTCCATCAGGAAACTGATGGCAGAGCCATGCACCCCACAACCAAAGCAATGGTAAAACTGTTTGGTGGGGCTGACCGTGAACGACGGGGTTTTCTCGCCGTGGAACGGACAGCAGGCCATATACTCGCGCCCGGCTTTTTTTAGCGGCACGCGGGTATGAATGACATCCACGATGTCAACGCGAGCCAGCAGTTGGTCGATAAAGTCTTTAGGGATACGCCCGGTCATGGATGAACCATAAAAGTTTTTGCGTGGGTAGGTCAATGCTATTAGAATGCGGCGATTGTGCGTGTGAACAGTGCAGCATCCTGCCCGCATCCGGTCTTGACCCGAATCATATCAGGATACTGGCATATACCCTGCGTTTTATTCCATAATAGTACCCCTTTTGTTGCCCGAAGGTTCCGATGAAATACACTGAACTCCCCCCGGCGCAGGGTTTGTATGACCCTGCCAACGAACATGATGCCTGTGGCATGGGCTTTGTTGCCCATCTGAAAGGTGTCAAGTCGGCAAAAATCGTCCAGCAGGCACTCAAAGTCCTGACTCACATGGAACACCGTGGCGCGTGCGGCTGTGAAGAAAACACCGGTGACGGTGCGGGCATCATGCTGCAAATTCCCCACAAGTTCATGGTCAAGGAATGTGGCAAATTGGGCATCCAATTGCCAGCCGTTGGGGATTATGCGGTCGGTTTTGTCTACCTGCCGCAAGATGGCGCAGCGCGGGCTGATGCTGTTGTAACGTTTGAGCAGATGGTGGCGGAAGAAGGCCAGACCCTGCTCGGTTGGCGTGACATTCCCGTGAACCCCGCCCCCATCGGCAAATCGGCGCAGAAAAGCATGCCATTCATGCGCATGGTGTTTGTCGCCCGCTCGGCTGATGTCCAACCGGGCATTGACTTCGAGCGCAAGCTTTATGTGATCCGCAAGCGTACCAGCGGCGACCTGCTTTACCGCAAGCCGAACCCTGGCTATATCTATTTTGCCAGCCTGTCTGCACGCACTATCATTTACAAGGGCATGCTGACCACGGAGCAAGTGGGTCAATATTACCCTGACCTGTCCGACCCGGATATGGAGTCAGCCATTGCGCTGGTCCACTCGCGCTTCTCAACCAATACATTTCCTAGCTGGGAACGGGCGCACCCGAACCGTTATATGATCCATAACGGTGAGATCAACACCATGCGCGGCAACCAGAACTGGATGAATGCGCGGGAAGCCATGATCAAGACCGACGTGTTCGGCACGGATGTCAACAAGCTCTACCCGATCGTGCGTCCAGATGGCAGCGACTCCGCGCGGATGGACAATACGCTGGAATTCCTCTACTTGTCCGGCTACTCCTTGCCGCATGCGATGATGATGATGGTTCCTGAGCCTTGGGCGAACCATGAAAGCATGAGCGCGGAAAAGCGTGCCTTCTACCAGTACCATAGCTGCCTGATGGAACCGTGGGATGGCCCTGCCGCCCTTGGCTTCACCGATGGAACCCTGGTCGGTGCGACCCTTGACCGCAATGGCTTGCGCCCCTCCCGCTACTACCTGACCGATGATGACATGATTATCCTCGCCTCAGAGGTCGGTGTGCTGGATGACCTGCCGATTGAGAAAGTCATTTCCAAGCAGCGCCTGCAACCGGGTCGTATGTTATTGGTCGATACGGCTGCCGGACGCATTGTTTCTGATGAAGAAATCAAGGCAGAGATGGCTACAGCCAAGCCCTATCAGGAGTGGCTTGCCAAGCACCTGACCAAGCTGGAAGATTTGCCTGCTGCCCCGCAAGTGCCCGTACCGGATCATGATACCCTGATCCAGCGCCAGAAAGCCTTCGGTTATACCTATGAGGATGTGCGCAAGATCATTGTCCCGATGGCGCAAGACGGCATTGACCCCTTGGGCGCAATGGGCTGTGACTCCCCCTTGGCAGTCCTGTCAGACAAGCCGCAACCGCTGTTCAACTACTTCAAGCAGTTGTTTGCGCAAGTCACCAACCCGCCCCTGGATGCGATCCGTGAGGAGATTGTCACCTCTGCCCTAACCACCCTGGGTTCAGAAGGCGACATTACCAACCCACAGCCGGAAAGCTGCCATCATATCCTGCTGGAATCCCCCATCCTCGATAACGATGAGTTGGCAAAACTCCAGCACGTCCAGAAATCTGGCTTCAAGTGCGTCACCCTGCCGATCCTGTTCAAGGCAGACACGGCTGCCGGTGTTCTGGAGCAGGCCTTGGATGATCTGTTTGCCCGTGCCGATGTGGAAATCGACAATGGCGCGAATATGATCGTGCTGTCTGACCGGGGCGTGGACAAGGACTATGCGCCGATCCCCTCCCTGTTGGCAGTGGCGGGCTTGCACCACCACCTGATCCGGGATGGCAAGCGCACCCGCGTTTCCCTGATCCTCGAATCCGGTGAACCGCGTGAGGTACACCACTTTGCCGCCCTCCTGGGCTACGGTGCACAAGCCATTAACCCGTACACGGCCTTCGAGTCGATTGATGACCTGATCCGTGAAGGGCTGATGACGGGTACAAACCATGACAAAGCTGTTGCCAAATACATCAAGGCAGCCACCAAAGGCGTGATCAAGGTCATGTCCAAGATCGGCATTTCCACGGTGCAGTCATACCGTGGGGCGCAGATTTTTGAAGCATTGGGTGTTGCACCGAGTGTGGTTGACCGCTACTTCACCGCCACCGCCACCCGTATCGGCGGCATTGATCTCGATACCATCGCCAAAGAAACCTTGTTACGCCACAAGCATGCCTATGGGCATCATGACAGCGAAATGCGCACCCTGAATTCTGGTGGCGTATTCCAGTGGCGCAGTGGTGAAGAAGAACACCAGTACAATCCGCAGACCATTTATTTGGCACAAAAAGCGGTACGTAGCGGTGATTACCGCCTATTCAAGCAGTACACTGCCTTGTTGGAGCAAGACCCTGAAGTCCGCTTCAACCTGCGTAACCTGCTCGACTTCCATTATGCTGAACAGTCCATTCCTTTGGACGAGGTGGAAGCCGCTTCAGAAATCGTCAAGCGATTCAAAACCGGCGCGATGTCGCTCGGCTCAATCAGCCCGGAAGCCCATGAAGCCCTGGCGATTGCCATGAACCGTATCGGTGGCAAATCCAACTCCGGTGAAGGTGGCGAAGACCCGGCACGTTATGTGCGCGAAGCGAATGGCGACTCCCGTTGCAGCGCCATCAAGCAAGCTGCATCCGGGCGTTTCGGTGTCAATAGCCATTACCTGACCAATGCCCAAGAGCTCCAGATCAAGCTGGCACAAGGGGCGAAACCGGGTGAAGGTGGGCAATTGCCCGGCAAGAAGGTGTACCCTTACATTGCCAAAACCCGTGGCACAACCCCTGGGGTTGGCCTAATTTCACCGCCACCGCACCATGACATTTATTCAATCGAGGACTTGGCACAACTGATCCACGACCTGAAAAATGCCAACCGGGAAGCACGCATCAACGTCAAGCTAGTATCCGGCTCTGGGGTTGGCACGATTGCCGCCGGGGTGGTCAAGGGCAAGGCCGATGTAGTGCTGGTGTCCGGTTATGATGGTGGTACGGGGGCATCCCCAAAAACCAGTTTGCAACATGCTGGTTTACCGTGGGAACTGGGCTTGGCGGAAACGCACCAGACCCTGCTCCTCAACAACCTGCGTAGCCGTGTCCGGGTCGAAACCGATGGCAAGCTGATGACGGGGCGTGATGTGGTGGTTGCTGCCCTGTTGGGTGCGGAAGAATATGGCTTTGCCACCCTGCCGCTGGTTGCGTTGGGGTGTGTCATGATGCGCGTCTGCCATCTGGATACCTGCCCGGTCGGGATTGCCACCCAGAACCCCGAACTGCGCAAGAAATACAGTGGCGATCCGCAGTATGTCATTAACTTGCTGACCTTCATCGCTGAAGAAATGCGCGAGTACATGGCAAAACTCGGTTTCCGTACCATTGATGAAATGGTCGGTCGGGTTGACAAACTCTATGCCAAACCTACCGACCACTGGAAGGCAGGCAAGGTTGACCTGAGCGCCCTGCTCTACCAACCCGAGCTGGAAGAGTGTGATGGCGTGCGTTGCAACCGTGCCCAAGACCACGGCATTGCCCAATCGCTGGACATGCGTACCTTATTGGCAACCTGCCAACCTGCCATTGAAAACGGTACGCCGGTCAAGGCCGAATTTGCGATCAAGAACATTGACCGCGTGGTCGGCACAATTACCGGCAATGAGATCACCAAGCGCTATGGGGCTGCGGGCTTACCGGATGACACCATCCAGCTCAAGTTCAATGGCTCTGCGGGGCAAAGTTTTGGTGCGTTCATGCCGCGTGGCATGACACTGGAACTGGAGGGTGACTCCAACGACTATATCGGCAAAGGCTTGTCCGGCGGCAAGATCATCGTCTACCCACCGAAAGAAGCACGTTATATCGCTGAAAACAATATTGTGATCGGCAACGTGGCATTCTTTGGTGCGACCAAGGGTGAAGCTTACATCCGGGGTATTGCCGGTGAGCGTTTCTGTGTGCGCAATTCCGGGGTGGAAGTTGTCGTCGAAGGTACAGGCGACCACGGCTGCGAATACATGACCGGCGGTCGTGTGGTGGTATTGGGTGATGTTGGGCGTAACTTCGCTGCCGGTATGTCCGGTGGGGTTGCTTATGTTTATGACCCGAAAGGTATCTTGGCAATCAGCGGCAACCGCGAAATGGTGTCCTATGACCCCTTGGTCGAGGCAGATGACATTGCCACCGTCAAACAGATGGTCGAAAAGCATGTCCTGCACACCCACAGCCCACGGGGCAGCAGCCTCCTGGCGAATTGGGATGCGGAACAGGCACATTTTGTCCGGGTCATGCCGCACGATTACAAGCGTATGCAGGATACCATCCGCAAATTTGAAGCACAGGGTTTGACTGGCGATGCAGCCTTGATGGCGGCATTCAAGGCCAATAATGAAGACGAACACCGTGCGGGCGGCAATTAAGGGGAGCATGAGAGAAAATGGGTAAACCAACCGGATTTATCGAATACCAGCGCGAATTGCCAGCCGACCGTAGCCCTTTGGAGCGGATCAAGGACTGGAAAGAGTTCCACCTGCACTTCCACAGTGATGCGGAAAGCAGGCGGCAGGGCGCACGCTGCATGGAGTGCGGCATCCCCTTTTGCCAGACAGGTAAAATGTTGCCCGGTGGAGCCAGTGGCTGCCCGGTCAATAACCTGATCCCGGAATGGAACGATATGATTTACCGGGGCTTGTGGCGGGAGGCCTACGAGCGCCTGCGCATGACCAACAACTTCCCGGAATTCACCGGGCGGGTCTGTCCTGCCCCCTGTGAAGGGTCGTGCACACTCGGCCTGCATGAACCTGCCGTCACCATCAAGCTGAATGAAGTCAGCATTATTGACAAAGCCTTTGCTGAAGGTTGGGTCAAGGCTACCCCACCGACCGAGCGTACCGGCAAAAAAGTGGCGGTGATTGGCTCCGGCCCATCCGGATTGGCCTGTGCTGACCAGTTGAACAAGGTCGGGCATAATGTCACCGTCTATGAGCGTGCTGACCGGATCGGCGGCCTGCTGATGTATGGCATCCCGAACATGAAGCTCGACAAACAGGAGATCGTGCAGCGCCGCGTTGACCTGATGGCGGCTGAAGGTGTGCAATTCATCACCGGTGTGGAAGTTGGCAAAGATGTGTCGGCGGAACAATTGCGTAGTGAATTTGATGCAGTCGTGTTGTGCGCCGGGGCAACCCAGGGGCGCGACCTGCCTGTACCGGGGCGCGAGCTGGACGGCATCCATTTGGCAATGAAATTCCTGACCGCCAATACCAAAAGCCTGTTGGACTCCAACTTGGCGGATGGTCATTATATTTCTGCCAAGGATAAGCATGTCATCGTTATCGGTGGCGGTGATACCGGCACTGACTGTGTGGGCACATCGGTGCGCCACGGCTGTAAGTCTGTCATCCAGTTGGAAATCATGCCACGCTTGCCAGACCAGCGTGCCGCATCCAACCCGTGGCCAGAATGGCCGATGGTGTTCAAGATTGATTACGGTCAAGAAGAAGCCGCTGCGGTATTTGGTGCTGACCCGCGCCAGTATCTGGTGTCCACCAAGCAGTTCGTGGGTGACGCTACCGGACAGGTACGGGAAATCCATACCATTGGCGTGCAATGGGAAAAATCTGCGGATGGGCGGATGAACCTAGTGGAAATCCCCGGCTCTGAGCGGGTGCTGCCTGCGGATCTGGTGCTGCTCGCAATGGGCTTCACCGGCCCGGAAAAAACACTGGTTGATGGCCTGCGTCTTGACACCGACCCACGCGGGAATGTCAAGGCCGACTACGGTAACTATGCCACCAACCTGCCAGGGGTATTTGCCGCAGGCGATATGCGCCGAGGGCAAAGCCTGGTGGTGTGGGCGATCAATGAAGGCCGCCAAGCAGCACGCGAATGCGACCGCTTCCTGATGGGTGAAACCACCCTGCCATAAGCGAATCATCGCCAGCAAGGCTGGCTCCTACTTTTTGTAGGAGCTTGCCATGCAGCGAATAACCAGCTCACAAAGCCGCTGCCGTTGCCAATTTCGCAGCAAAAGCCATGAAAGCCGCACCTGTACCACCGGCTGACACCGCACTCAAGCGGCGACGCTGGCGGAAAGTCCCGGCAAGGTAATTGCCGCCATAAATCAGCGCTGCCAAGTAAGCGGCACTAAAAAACTGCAAGGTCACAGCCAATACCAAGAACGGGATAGCTGGCTCCGCATAGGCAGGGTCAACAAACTGCACGAAGAATGACAGGAAAAACAGGATAGCCTTGGGGTTGAGCAGGCTAATCAGCAACGCCTTGCCAAACGGGGCTGCTTGAGCCAATGGCTCAGCCAATGGTTGCCCGATCACCGCCTCCACCTGATCCGCTTGCCGGGGCCAGGTACGCACCGCAGACAGGATCAGGCGCAAACCGATATAAGCCAGATACAATGCACCGACATACTGGACAATATGGAACAGTAGCGGGTAAGTTTTCAGCAAGGTCACAGCCCCCGCTGCGGTTGCCAGCATCAGTATCGAGTCCCCGACAAAAACCCCGCACGCCGCCAACCACCCCGCACGCACACCGCGCTGGGCTGCCAATGCCAACACATACAATGAATTGGGGCCGGGCAACAACACGATCATGATGACCCCAACCACATACGTCAAATAATGGTGAACACCCAATTGTTCCATTGCCCTTTGCCCCATTTTTTCCATGCACTTGATGGGCGGCAGCTTAACCCAGTGCCCGCCTGAAAAAAAGCACCACTGCCTTTTTCAGTCATGAGCCATTACAATGGCGACTTTGCCATACATAGCCGCCATGCCTGCAAGCACTGCCCATTATTCCTGGAATGACCTGTTTTCCCAAATCTTGCGCCACCGCACGTTGCTGATACGTGCCAATCTGGTTGCCATTCTGGCGGCAGCGCTCAGCGTCCCCATCCCCTTGCTGATCCCCTTGCTGGTTGATGAGGTTTTGCTGAAAAAACCGGGCTGGCTGACCACCACGATGGACAAGCTGTTTCCAGCAGACTGGCATGGCCCGATTTTATACGTGCTGGTCATTACCGTACTAACCATCGTGCTGCGGCTGGCCTGGCTGTTTTTTTCCGTTTGGCAGACCCGTGAATTTACCCTGATCAGCAAGGACATCACCTTCAGCATCCGCAAGCGCA
Organism: uncultured Thiothrix sp.; assembly: GCA_964293005.1. Lineage (GTDB taxonomy): Bacteria > Pseudomonadota > Gammaproteobacteria > Thiotrichales > Thiotrichaceae > Thiolinea. Next base: position 35,984 of record CAXYXW010000024.1, on the reverse strand, counting down.
TGTTGGGGCATATCCAAACCATCGCCATGGCAGAATATGAAACCCTCGGCAGCGGCACGGTCAGCTCGCGGCTGGTGGTGGATATTGAGACGATTGATACCTTCCTTGGCATCACCATCAGCCGCTTTATTGTGTCGGTGCTGACCTTGGCGGGGGTGACAGTGGTTCTGCTGTGGTTGCACTGGCAATTGGCGCTGTTCATTCTGCTGCTGAACCCGGTGGTGATCCTGCTAACCACCAAGCTGGGTTCATATGTCAAAGAGCTGAAAAAGCAAGAAAACAGCGCCTTTGAGCTGTTCCAGCAAGCGCTGACCGAAACCCTGGAAACCATCCAGCAAATCCGTGCAAGTAACCGTGCCATGAGCTTTTTCGGGCACATTACCGCTCTGGCAGACAATGTTAAAGAACAGGCCGGACAATTTGCCTGGCGCAGCGATGCCACCAACAAACTGTCATTCACCCTGTTTGTTGCCGGGTTTGACCTGTTCCGGGCTGCCGGTATGCTGATGGTGGTTTATTCTGACCTGACCGTTGGCGGCATGTTCGCCGTGTTCAGCTACTTGTGGTTCATGATGGGATCCGTGCAGGACATCCTCAACATCCAGTATGGCTGGTATGGTGCAAAAGCAGCCCTTAACCGGATTAATGAACTGCTCGCCCTACAAGCCGAGCCTGTTTACCCCCACCGGCAAGACCCCTTTGCAGGCAAACAGACGGTCAGTGTGGAAGCCCGCAGCATTACCTTTGCCTATGGTGACAAGGCTCCGGTATTGCAGGATGTGAGCCTGCATATTGCGGCGGGGGAAAAGGTCGCCTTGGTGGGAGCCAGTGGTGGTGGCAAATCGACCTTTGTGCAGGTGCTGTTGGGGCTATACCAACCACAACAGGGGCAACTGTATTTTGATGGCGTACCCGTCACGGATATTGGCCTTGATGTGGTGCGCGGACAGGTTGCCACCGTGCTGCAACAACCTGCCCTGTTCAATGACACCCTACGTGCCAACCTGACACTGGGACAAAACCTACCCGATGAACAACTGTGGGAAGCCTTGCGCATTGCCCAACTGGACGATGCCATCCGCATGCAGGAACACCAACTGGACACGATGGTCGGGCGGCAAGGCATGCGCCTGTCGGGTGGGCAACGTCAACGGCTCGCCATCGCCCGCATGATCCTGTCCGACCCCAAGGTGGTGATCCTCGATGAGGCCACCTCCGCGCTCGACATGGAAACCGAATACAAACTGCATGCAGCCATGCAAGCCTTCCTGCAAAACCGCACCACCCTGATCATTGCCCACCGCCTCAGTGCCGTGCGCCAAGCCGACCGGATACTAGTATTTGAGGGCGGAACCATCAGTGAACAAGGCAGCCACCAAGAGCTGATGCAACAGGATGGTTTATACCGCAAGCTGTATGCCGGGGCAGGTTGATGTTTTACCTGTCGATTGATGCCCCACGTCATTATGGCTAAACTGCCCCCATCACCCGACATCCAAAGGACACCCCATGCATACCCGTACCCTCGGCCCTTTCCGTGTTTCAGCCCTTGGCCTTGGCTGCATGAGCTTTTCAATGGGCTATGGCCCAGCGGATGACACCGAGTCGGCACGGGTACTGCATGCCGCCCTTGATGCCGGTTACAGCTTCCTCGATACCGCCAGCATGTACGGTGGCGGGCATAACGAGTCCTTGATCGGCAACACCCTGAAACAACGCCGCCATGAATACGTGCTGGCCAGCAAGTGTGGCTTGGGCAAGGATGAAACAGGCAAGGCGGTGGTCAACGGTCGCCCGGACGTGCTGAAACGCCAATGTGAGGAAAGCTTGCGCCGTTTGCAGACCGAGGTCATCGACCTCTATTACCTGCACCGGCTGGATCCGAATGTGCCCGTGGAAGAAAGTGTTGGTGGCCTTGCTGACCTGATCCGGGCAGGCAAAATCCGTACTTTGGGGTTGTCAGAAATCTCGACCGCCACCTTGCGCCGCGCCCATGCCGAACATCCGGTGACAGCCGTGCAATCGGAATACTCCTTGTGGTCACGTACCCCGGAAAGCCAGATGCTCACGGCCTGCACCGAGCTGGGGGTGGCTTTTGTGCCCTTTTCCCCGTTGGGGCGTGGCTTTTTCACGGGTAAGGCACGCGATACCAGCCAATTGACGGCGGATGATGTCCGCTGCACCAACGCCCGCCCACGCTTCGAGCCGGAAGCATTTGCTAGGAACAGCGAACTGCTTACCCCCTATGCTGCCCTTGCCGAACGTGCCGGATGCAGTATGGCTCAATTGGCGCTGGCCTGGTTGCTGGCACACACCGACCGGCAAGGCACACAAGCCCTGATCCCGATCCCCGGAACCAAGCACATGGATTATATGCTGGAAAACGCCGGGGCAGACGACCTTGTGCTTGCCCCAGACCTGTTGGCAGAACTGGACGGGTTGGTGAATGAAAGCACCATTATGGGTCAGCGTTATACGGCTGGGCTGATGGCAACGATGGATTCAGAACAAGACCGGCAAGCTAGCGACCACTAATCAACACGACACCAAACAAACGCGGATCATCCATCGCCTTGTCCTCCTGTGCGAGCCAGGAAATTTTCTGCTCGCGCCCACCACCGTTGTCATCATCATTTACCTGCACCTCAATGCCGACCCGGTGCTTCACATCTGCCGAAACGCCCAGCATTGCCCACGGAATTTTGGCCTCCAGCACATAACCATCGTCGGTTTTTTTCAGCTCATATGCCAAATCCGGGTGGATGGTTTGTGGCGATTGCGGGTCAAGCACCACCTGTTCCCGCCCCCACGCAAAGGTCATGCGGAAATCATTCACACCATCATAGCGGGCATGGCGGCTATTGTCGGCATCAATATAAAACTCGACCGAATCATCATCCTGCGGGTCAGCAGAATCCGACTGGATGGTTTCATCATAAACCCGCACCGCCAAATACAGGAATTGTTTATCCCACTTGCCTTCCCACTTGCCAAACAGATCACGCTTCGCCCAGCTTTCCCCTGCGATCAGGGTATCAAGGGTGCGCGGGTTTTCAAGGAAGAAATAACGCTCCGGGTCAGTTGCAGGGCGGAAAACAATCACGGGGTCATCCGGTGAACGGGGCTTTTTTTCCTGCACAACCCCGTTGGGCTTGGCAACAGCGGCTTGTTGGGCATTGGCAGATACAGGCTTAGGGCTTGCCATTTCCCAATCGCGGTGAGCGGCAATAAAATCCAGCACCGCCAGATATTTGGGGGCTGTTTCACGTGGCTGGCGGATATGCTCCTTCAAGCCCCAGCAACCAAACCACTGGCAGGTGCGGGGTGAAGAAAAAGCCATAAACAACTCGCCCCCCGCCGCTTTCCAGCCTTCCAGCAACTGCGTATACATCGCCCCCATACGCGGGTCACGGTTAGCGGCAAAAAACAGGGGGTTAGGGTGCTGCTCAGGCTCACGGGTCGCCCAATCCACCAACCCCTGCCCACCCTCATAGGCAATCAGCTTGAGGCCATACTCATGCGCAATCTCGGCCTGTCCGCGCACATGCTCCAGAATCTGTGGCAAAGAGCGGAATGAATCCGGGGCGCTGGTCAAATCCAGCACTTGGTCAACCGTGCCTGATTCGCGGTAGCCTTTGGTATTGCCGCCAAAATACGGCGCAATCGCCAAGGCATCCGCATACTGGCTGCCACCGTACTCTCCCAGCAACTTGCGGGAAATGTCCGGGCGCGTATCCCAAGACCCCATCACCCGCGTGAAACGCCCCCGCCCGGCAAACACATCCTCCCAAATCGCAAATACTTCGCCTGCACGCTGCACATAGTACTGGAAGCCTGCCTCTACCGAGTTGATGCTGTAACCGGCCTCTATGCCCTTTTTCTGCGTATATTCGCTATGGGAAAACGAAGTGTTCCAGACTTCATTGGTGTATTCGACATAAATGTGCAGGTTGGGGGACAGGTGGTCACGCACATAGCTGGCAAAACGGCGCACATAATCATCATCCGCCGCATGCGGCAGGTTAAACCAGGCATCCGCCTGCATCCGGTTCGCCAGCTCGACCTGAATCTCCAGTGGCGCACCGCGTTGCCCATAACCGCCCCCCCAGGTTGCCTCCTGCATGTTGGGGCGCTCCTCCCAATGGCTTTCCGGGTTGCGGGTAATACCGGACATCGCCATGAAACGGATAGTGCTGAAATCCTTCAGGAAATCGAGGTACTCCGGGGTAAACAGGATGCTGGTGTAATACAATTCAAACGGCAGGTAGGCCGCACCGGAAATACAGGCCTCCTGTGCCTGCACCCGCTGGTAAGGATTATCCTGACAAATCCCACCGGGTGGCAGGATGCGGATATTACGCAAGGGGTTGGCGGGATCAGACTGGGTAATCACCAGGCTGGCATTGACCTCACCCTTCTCATCCGGGTGCAGGCGGATGGTTTCACGCCCCGCTTGCTGGCTAACCGTTTCCACCCCATGTCCATAACGCAGGCTGCCACTGCCCTCATACAAAACCACATATTCGCCATCCGCCAAGGCTGCGGGCGGCATCTTGCCAATGAACTTGCTACCAGCCTCTGCCCCATTCAGGTGTAACGGCCAACCCTGTGCGTCGTACTCCACCTGATCAGCACCCGCCAACTCCAGCACATTATCCTTGAAAGGGGCAGCTTGCCGGAACAGATCCACAAAGGGGAAACTGGCATCCTCATAATGCAGTTCATTGACATTGATACCAATCGGCGGGCGCGGCGCGGCGGGGGGCAAAATGGGAATTTCGGCAGTCAGCGCCGGACTGCCTGCTGTCTGCGGCACAAGGGCTGCCCCGGTTGACAAGGCTGAGCCAGCAGGTTTTCCCCCTAGCTCGGGCGAGGATACCACATCCCCCTTCCGGGTCGACAACACAAATGACACAACCGTCAGGATCAGTACCGCCAGCACCAATAAGCCCAGTAACAGCTTACCCATTTTTTTGATAAACATCGGCATCAAAAGCTCAGAACCAAAGATAGGAACAATAGCATTATTGTCATTACATGGGGGAAGCTTAGCGGAGAGCGGCTGTTTTGCAAGCCTAAAAAGGCTCCCGGAGAAGAATGGGCTATAGATTATCTCCGGGAGATGAAAACGCCCGCACCATCTTCCTCAGTCAAGACGGTTGGTTTCCCTCGCGAGCGTTGTGATAATAGTACAAACGCGGCGGATTGTAACGTCTTGTAACAAAATGAGCAAATTTTATTCTAATTTTTTTCGGATATGAATACTATTTGCCCTCTCCCGGCATCTGCCAAGGCTTGGCGCAAGCCAATCAAACCATCGGCTGGGCAAACACCAGCCAAACATAAGGTATCGCCATAATCAACCTGCTGGATACCCGCCTGGTTATTCGCCAAGGTACGGCGCACCAAATCTTCCAGTGCATAAGAACATTGTAACTGGAATTCCACCAAGGCTACCTTGGTATGGGTTGGCGTTATTTTCAGCGCTTCCACCACCGAGCTGGAATAAGCCCGCACCAAGCCCCCTGTTCCCAGCTTGATACCACCAAAATAACGCACCACCACCGCCACTACTTCCCCTACCCCACCATGCTGTAACACATTCAGCATGGGCTTCCCGGCTGTCCCGGCAGGCTCACCATCATCACTGCAACTGACATCCGTGGTATTGCGCGGCTCCCCGGCAATAAATGCCCAGCAGACATGGCGGGCATCCGGGTAAGCTGCCCGCAAGCGGGCAATAACACGATGGGCAGCCGCCGGGTCAGGGGCATGGGCAATCCAGGTGATAAAACGGCTATTTTTAATCACCTGTTCGTGACAGGTATCCAATGCAGGAATCAGGAATGAACTCATGACCTATCCATCAATTAATTTTAATACTACCGCTCATCGGAAAATTTGATCATTAGATAACCAATCCCTTCAGTCAACGTTCATTTTTATATACTTTAACCAGAGGAATAAAAACACCAATCTTGCTGGAGAGTAAAAAATGCGCCCCTTATACTTGTTGAGGGCAATCATGTTGATTCTCGCCCTCACCGCCACCCCTCTTGCGCTGGCGGATATTGAACACTCAAACAGGCTGTTACCCGACCGGTCGAGCAACTTTTCCAAACATCACCCACACAATCCATTGATGCAATTTACAGATTTCATCATCACATCCAGCCTCTACGAAAGCATTATGACCAGCCCGGACTTCATTAAAGTCCAGGATATTGCCAAGCGTTTATGGGATAACCAGACAGGGGCAAAACGGAGGGTCAGCCACTCAAAGCGGAGCCACTGAGCGTTGGGCAGCATACATGGCATCAGAAATCGCATAGCCATACGCGCAATCGACTTCGATGCGTACCCGTTGCAAACCGTCCATCCCTTCCGCCAGCATGACCGCCAACGGGGTGCGGCGCTGGAAACGGCGATGGGGTTTTTGCAACCATAGCACGCGCATTTGGCTACTGAACGGGAAGGTGGTGCGCAGGGCATCGGAAATCCCGACGATATGCCCAATGCGTTGCATGACCTCTTCCGTCTGGGGGAACACCTTGTCCCCCTTGCGGTAAGAAACCAGATGGCGCGGGCGCACTTCCTGCCCCAAGCCCAACAGCCCCAGCATTTCTTCCGGGCTGATTTTCCACTCATCCAGATACTGGACGACCGCTTGGGTCAATGCTTGCATCTGCGGGTCAGAATAGTTTTCCATCATGCGCCGTCCTGCGGTTTCAACTTGTGCAAAGAAATCACCTGAGCCTTGTTTGGCTCATCCACAAAATGCGGGCGGTCGCGTATATCCAGACCCGCCTCCTCGGCCATTTCACGCTCACGCGCCGCAATCAGGTCAAAACACATTTTGATGTCTTCAACGGTGGCATCACTCAAAGGGTAACTGACTGCCCTATCGGAAGGGGTCAAGTCACGGATAATACGGGCCAGCGTCTTGCGCATGGCCATTAATACCTGTTTTTCTTTGGAGAAGGGTGACTCTGGCATGGCAAACCATCCTGCTGGGTAAATGGCGAATAACTTTGATGCTAACAGCCACCCCAGCCCTTGCATATCCTACCGATTAGGTATGATTAACCGGGCTGGCAGCCATGCATCATCACACTCGACCATGCCCCGGCCTCATCATGCATGACACGGATGCGGGTCAGGCTGGCAGCCTCGACGTGCAGGGAAAAGAAGTTTTGGCTTGGCATCCCCAAAACTGACGAAACCAGTACGCGCACCACCCCTGGATGTGCCACCACCAATACCGTTTTGCCCTTATGCTCTTTCAGCAAGCGCTCCCACCCCTCCAGCACCCGCCCTTGAAAATCCAGGAAAGGTTCACCGCCGGGTGGGGTCAGGCTGGCAGGGTTACGCCACCAACGCGCCAACACCTTGGCATCCTCTGACATGATGTCGAGCGGCAATTGTCCCTCCCACTGCCCAAAGCCCATCTCCGCAAAAGCCGGATAGGTGCGCAAGGGGACGCGGTTTTTCTGCACCAGCCATTCGGCAAACGGCAAGCAGGCGGGATGGGGGGAACTGATAACGGCTTGCCAGTCATTGCGCCGCCTGACCGTTTTTTTCAGCATTTTCAGCCCTTCCGCACTTAAAGGGCAGTCCAGTGAGCCACAAAAGACCTCACCTGCCGCCACAGCACTGCTGGGAAGCAGGTCAATCAGGGTAATTGGGATGCCCACTATACGTAACGCACCTCAATGATTTCATACTCACGGACACCGCCCGGTGCTTGCACCACCGCAATGTCCCCCTCTTCCTTACCGATCAGGGCACGGGCAACCGGGGAAGAAACCGCAATCCGCCCGTGTTTCAGGTCAGCCTCGACATCCCCCACAATCTGGTAAGTGATGCTGTCACCGCTTTCAACAGCCTCCAGCTCCACAGTCGCACCAAACACAACCTTGCCCGAGTTGGAAGCCCCCACCATCGCAACGTCAATGACCTGCGCATTGGACAGGACGGACTCCAGCTCCTGGATACGCCCTTCACAGAACCCTTGTTGCTCACGGGCAGCATGGTATTCGGCATTTTCCTTCAGGTCGCCATGCTCGCGTGCTTCGGCAATCGCCTGCACGATGCGTGGGCGCTCAACCGTTTTCAGGCGGCTCAATTCAGCTTTCAGGCGCTCAGCACCTGAAGCAGTCAGTGGTGGTCGGCTCATTGTCCTATTCTCTCCTTCCTTATTTGTTTCAGATTATGCCCTGATGCAAATCTTGCAGGCGGTAAACCTGCTCTGCATCGGTATAACCCATCGCCAGACACAAAGCCCGTGCCCCCTCAATCGTGGTGGTATAGCTGATCTTGTGCTGCAAAGCCTCCCGGCGGATTTCAAACGAATCACGGGTCGACTGCTCCCCTTCCGTGGTATTGATGATCAGGTCAACTTCATCATTTTTGATCATATCCACAATGTTCGGGCGGCCTTCATGCATCTTGTTCACCACCTCACAGGCAATTCCGGCGGCATCCAGCTCACGCGCAGAACCACGGGTGGCAATGATGCGGAACCCCTGCTTCACCAGCATGGAACCCAAACCTGCCAGATGGCGGCGGTCAGCCTCACGCACGCTGATGAACACGACCCCCGAAGTCGGGAAACTCGCCCCAGCCGCATGCTGGGCTTTCCCAAACGCTTCGGCAAACGTCTTGCCAACCCCCATCACCTCACCCGTTGACTTCATTTCCGGGCTGAGGATAGGGTCAACCCCTGGGAATTTAATGAAGGGAAAAACCGCTTCCTTGACCGAGAAATAATCCGGGATCAGCTCATCCGTCGCCTGCTGGTCAGACAGGGTTTGCCCCGCCATGCAACGGGCAGCCACTTTTGCCAGCGGACGACCAATCGCCTTGGAGACATACGGCACTGTCCGGGAAGCACGCGGGTTCACTTCCAATACATAGACATCATTGCCCTTGATGGCAAATTGCGTATTCATCAAACCGATCACATTCAATGCTTTTGCCATCCGTGCCGTCTGCGCACGCAACTCATCCTGGATTTCCGCGCTCAAGGAATACGGTGGCAATGAGCAGGCCGAGTCACCGGAATGGATGCCTGCCTGTTCAATATGTTGCATGATACCACCGATGAGGACATTTTCCCCATCACAAATGGCATCGACATCCACTTCAATCGCATCATCCAGGAAATGGTCGAGCAATACCGGAGCCTCATTGGACACCGATACCGCCGTGGTCATGTAGCGGCGCAATTCGTTTTCATTGTAAACGATTTCCATCGCCCGCCCGCCCAATACATACGATGGGCGCACCACCAGCGGATAACCGATGTCCACTGCCAGGCGCACGGCTTCCTCAATACTGCGGGCAGTGCGGTTAGGTGGCTGCTTGAGACCCAGTTTATGGATCAGTTGCTGGAAGCGTTCACGGTCTTCAGCCAAATCAATCGAATCCGGTGAAGTGCCAATAATGGGCGCACCCAAAGCCTCCAGATCGCGTGCCAGCTTTAGTGGGGTCTGCCCACCGTACTGGACAATCACACCCAAGGGCTTCTCCAGCTCGACGATTTCCATGACATCTTCCAGGGTCAGCGGCTCGAAGTAGAGGCGGTCGGACGTGTCGTAATCGGTGGAAACCGTTTCCGGGTTGCAGTTGACCATGATGGTTTCATAGCCATCCTCACGCAACGCCAAGGCTGCATGCACGCAGCAATAATCAAACTCAATACCCTGCCCGATACGGTTTGGCCCCCCACCCAACACCATGATTTTCTTGCGGTTGGTTGGCTGGGACTCGCACTCTTCCTCGTAGGTTGAGTACATGTAGGCGGTATTGGTGGCAAACTCCGCCGCACAGGTATCCACCCGCTTATACACCGGACGTACCTGCATTTTCTGGCGGGATGAACGCACCGCTTTTTCAGTTTCATGCAGCAGCTTTGCCAAGCGGCGGTCAGAGAAGCCCTTGCGCTTGAGCATCCGCATCTCATCCGCCGTGATGGCGTGCAGCAAGCGTTCCTTGAGGCTCGCCTCAATCTGCACCAGCTCCTGCATTTGCACCAGGAACCACGGATCAATACTGGTTTGGGCGTGGACTTCCGCAACGCTCATGCCATAACGGAAGGCATCCGCCACGTAGAGGATACGCTCAGCATGCGGTTCGGTCAGCTCACGGCGCAAAATGTCGCGGGCTTCGTGGTGCTCACGGTTAAGGCGCTCATCCAGGCCATCAATGCCGGTTTCCAGACCACGCAGGGCTTTCTGCAAGGACTCCTGGAAGGTGCGACCAATCGCCATCACTTCCCCCACCGACTTCATCTGGGTCGTCAGGCGGGCATCTGCCTGCGGGAACTTTTCAAAGGTAAAGCGCGGGATCTTGGTGACTACATAGTCAATGGATGGCTCGAAGGAAGCCGGGGTTGCCCCGCCGGTAATATCATTGCGCAGCTCATCCAGGGTGTAACCAATCGCCAACTTGGCAGCCACCTTGGCAATCGGGAAGCCGGTTGCCTTCGATGCCAACGCGGAAGAGCGCGACACACGCGGGTTCATTTCAATGACAATAATACGCCCATTCTTTGGGTTGACCGCAAACTGCACATTGGAACCACCGGTATCAACCCCAATCTTGCGCAACACTGCCAAGGAGGCATTCCGCAGCAATTGGTACTCCTTGTCGGTCAGGGTTTGTGCCGGGGCAACGGTAATCGAGTCACCGGTATGCACGCCCATCGGATCGAAGTTTTCAATCGAACAGACGATGATGCAGTTGTCCTTATGGTCACGCACCACTTCCATCTCGTATTCTTTCCAGCCCAGCAACGACTCTTCCAGCAAGATTTCGGTGGTGGGGGACATATCCAGCCCACGCGCCACAATCGTTTCAAACTCTTGCTTGTTGTAGGCAATCCCGCCACCACTGCCACCCAGGGTAAACGAAGGGCGGATAACCACCGGGAAACCACCCAGGCTGGCCTGTACCGCACGTGCCTCTTCCATGGTGTGGGCAACACCCGAACGGGCTGATTCCAGGCCAATCTCATCCATCGCAATCCGGAATTTCTGCCGGTCTTCTGCCATTTCAATGGCGACTTCATTTGCACCGATCATTTCCACGCCGTATTTGGCGAGGATGCCGTGGCGGGACAAGTCCAGCGCACAGTTCAGGGCTGTCTGCCCCCCCATGGTCGGCAACAGCGCATCCGGGCGCTCTTTTTCAATAATCTTTTCGACCGTTTCCCAGCGGATTGGCTCGATATAAATCGCATCGGCGGTTCCTGGGTCAGTCATAATGGTTGCCGGGTTGGAGTTCACCAAAATGACCCGGTAGCCTTCCTCACGCAGTGCCTTACAGGCTTGCGCACCGGAGTAGTCAAATTCGCAGGCCTGCCCGATCACTATCGGGCCTGCACCAATGATCAGAATGCTTTTCAGGTCTGTGCGTTTAGGCATAATCAATCGTCCACATATCTTTACTTTTCCCCTGCGCGGCAAGGGATTGAGCAGGATGTGCACATGAAGGTGCAGATCCCGCCTAGCCCCCCTTGCTCCAAGGGGGGGACATAATTTTTTACTGGCGTGCTGCCCGCATCATACCGATAAAGCGGTCAAATACCGGTGCGACATCGTGCGGGCCAGGGCTGGCTTCAGGATGCCCCTGGAAACTGAAAGCGGGGCAATCCGTCCGCTCAATGCCTTGCAAGGTCTGGTCAAACAGGGAACGGTGGGTAGCACGCAAGGTATCCGGCATGCTGGACTCTTCCACCGCAAAGCCGTGATTCTGGCTACTGATCATCACGCTGCCTGTTTTCATGTCCTGCACCGGATGGTTTGCACCATGATGCCCGAACTTCATTTTGACCGTGCGTGCACCGCTGGCCAAACCCAGCAACTGATGTCCCAAACAAATGCCAAAAGTGGGCAACTTCTGTGCCAGCATTTGCTGGATGGCGCGGATGGCATAATCACACGGTTCTGGATCGCCAGGGCCATTGGACAAGAATACACCATCCGGTTGCAATGCGAATACATCCGCTGCCGGTGTTTGGGCAGGGACAACCGTCACGCGGCAACCCCGATCCACCAGCATACGCAGGATGTTTTTCTTCACCCCGAAATCATAAGCCACCACATGGAACTCAGACTGTTCGGCGGTGGAAGCGCGTGCTGCATGGGGGTCAAGCTGCCAGGAGCCCTGTGTCCAGGCATATACCTCACGACTACTGACTTCCTTCGCCAAATCCATGCCCTGCAAACCGGGGAATGCCAGTGCTGCCGCTTTTGCGGCGACCTCATCCAAATCCGCACCTGCCATGATGCAACCGCGCTGTGCGCCCTTTTCCCGCAGGATACGCGTCAGGCGACGGGTATCAATATCCGCAATCGCCACAATACCATGACGCTCCAGATACGCAGGCAAGGACTCAACACCCCGCCAGTTGCTATAAAGGGTCGGCACATCACGCACGATCAGCCCGGCAGCATGTAACCGGTCAGATTCAGCATCTTCCGGGTTAACACCCACATTACCAATATGGGGATAAGTCAAGGTAACGATTTGACGGGCATACGACGGGTCAGTCAATATTTCCTGGTAGCCAGTCAAGGCAGTATTGAAAACCACCTCGCCGACGGTCTGGCCATCACAGCCGATGGATCGGCCCCGAAAGACGCTCCCATCTTCCAGTACCAGCAGTGCCAACTTACTCAAAGGAACCTCCAAGTTCTACATACAATAACGGGATGGGGGTTACCCATCCCGCGAAACACGTAGGCGGGCATTTTACTCTTTGGCGGATAAGGTGTCCATGCTTGTTGGATACCTTCTATTGTGCAGTGCAATAAAAGCAGCGGATTAACCCTGCAATGCCATCCGCAACCGTGCCACAAAAGCCTTGACTTTCGGGGTGACTCCCAGTTGTGAGGGATAAACCGCATACAAGGGGGTCGGGGTCAATGACCACTCCGGCAACACCCGTACCAGCGACTCATCCCGATGGGTGGGTTTGCTACAGAAATAATCTGGCAACAAGGCAATACCGATCCCCTTGGCGACCAGCAGTTGCAGGGAGGTGAAATCATTGACCGTGGCAAGCGGGGCAATACGCACCTCCTGCTGCTGTGAACCCTTATGCAATACCCAGACATTCGGGGTAATCATATTCCCCATTGCCAAACACGAGTGCTGCACCAACACGGCGGGGTTATCCGGCTCCCCGGCGCTATCCAGATAAGACCGGGATGCATACAGGTGCAAGGTATATTGCCCAACCCGTTGCGCCACCAACGTTGAATCCGGCAAAGGCCCCGTTTGCACTGCCACATCAACCGCATCATTGCGCAGGTCGAACACCCGGTCAGACAGGATCAGCTCCACCTGTACCTGCGGGTACTGCTGCAAATACTCCGGCAACAAGCCTGCCACGAGTTGTTGCCCCAAAGTCACCGGGGCAGTAATGCGCAAAATGCCACGCGGAACCTCCAACTGGTGATCCATGCATTGGTCAGCCTCTTCCGCAGCCTGTACCATGCGGCGGCAATGGCGCAGATAAATGGCTCCGGCTTCAGTCAAACGCAGGCTACGGGTATTGCGCTCCAGCAAGCTGATCCCCAGCCGTTCCTCCAAACGTGCCAAACGGCGGCTGACATTGGATTTTGGCAAATCAAACTTGTCCGCAGCACGGCTCAAACTGCCCAGTTCAGCAACCGCCACAAACACTGCCATATCATTCAGGTCACGCAGGATTGTTTCACTCATAAAACACTCTTTTCTATTTACGCCTATTAATCTACCTATAAAACAATAGTAAGATAAGCCCCATGAAATCAAAAGGAGGTTTTAACATGACGACCAAAACATTAAACCGCGTTCTGCGCTCCCAAGGCGGGCACTGGGTAGGGGATGGCTTCCCCGTACAAAGCTTATTGTCTTACAACAGCGGGCTGGATCAACTGCAAAGCCCGTTCCTATTACTGGATTATGCAGGCCCCCATGACTTCGCACCGACCGAACGGCGCTTGGGTGTAGGGGCCCACCCCCACCGGGGATTTGAAACGGTGACAATTGTTTATGATGGCGAAGTAGAACACCGCGACTCATCCGGTGCAGGTGGCAAAATTGGCAAGGGCGATGTGCAGTGGATGACCGCAGCCAGTGGCATCATCCATGAAGAGTTCCACGGGCGTGACTTTGCCCGTCGGGGTGGGCGCTTTGAAATGGTGCAACTGTGGGTCAACCTGCCTGCCAAAGACAAGATGAACCCACCCGGCTACCAAGGCATCCTCGACAGCCAAATCCCGGTGGCTGAGCTACCGGACGGGCAAGGCAAGGTGCGGGTCATTGCCGGGAGCTTTGCAGGCCAACAGGGGCCAGCCCATACCCATACCCCCATTAATATGTGGGATATGCAGTTGCATGCAGGAGCCAGTGTCGGGATTGATGTCCCGGCAGGCCACTCCACTGCGCTGCTGGTCTTGCAAGGTCGCGTGACCATCAATGGGGAAACCACCGTGCAGGCCGCCGAAGTCGGGCTATTTGACCTGGCAGGCAGCCATTTCCATCTGGACAGCCATAGCGGGGCGAGCGTATTGCTGCTGGCAGGTGAACCACTCAATGAACCGGTGGTTGGATATGGGCCCTTTGTCATGAATACCCAAGAGGAAATCCGCCAGGCCATGCGTGATTACCAAAGCGGGAAGATGGGGCAGCTTTAACCGGCTGGCTCAAGCCCCGTTTGGACTTGAGCCAGACAAACGGTATGATTAAGCCCATCGCCACGTGAACAGGGCTTGCCTGCCATGAACCCGCCATTCGACATTTTCCTGTCCCACAACAGCAAAGACAAAGCTGTTATTCGTGAGATCAAGCAATGGCTACTGGAAAGGCAGTTATCCGTTTGGCTGGATGAGGACGAATTGCAACCGGGCGTGAACTGGATGCCGCTGCTCGAAAAGGCTATCGCTACTTGCAACAGCGCAGGCGCATTTGTCAGCAACAACGGTATCGGCCCGTGGGAAGATGAAGAAATACAGGCTTTGCTCACCAAAGCCGTCCGCAACAAAATACCGGTGATTCCGGTTTTGTTGCCCGGTGAGTATGACGCGCCTGAACTGCCCTTGTTTTTGGGAAACCGTACCTTCATCGACATGCGGGCGGGCATTACACCGGAACTGATCGACAAGCTGGAATGGGGCATCACGGGCAAAAAGCCAACGCCTAAAATTAAAGTTGTCGGGCTGAAGCCCGTCATCCACTCCGACCGCCTGCCCACCGTCAAGGGCGAGTTTTTTGGGCGGGAAACGGAATTGCGGATGCTGGATGATGCTTGGCACACCCTCACCCCCCAACCCCCTCTCCCGCAAAGCGGGCGAGGGGGAGCAAGAACCCACATCATCCAGTTCATCGCCCCCGGTGGCACGGGCAAAACCAAGCTGCTGCGCCATTGGCTCGACCACACGGACGGCATCGACGCGCTGATTGCATGGTCGTTCTATTCGCAAGGTGCAAGTGAGGACAAACAAACCTCCGCCACGCCGTTTTTCAGCCATGCGTTTGAGAAGCTTGGCTCCACCCGCGAGAAGTTCGCCACGGAAGAAGACAAGGGTGAACACCTTGCCGACCTGTTGCGCCGCCAGCGCTGCGTACTGGTATTGGATGGTTTGGAGCCGCTGCAACATGCCGGATGCGGGATGCGTGGCGAACTCAAAGACCGCGCCATACGGCAATTATTGAAAAGTCTGGCGGGGCGCAATAACGGCCTGTGCATTATTACGACGCGGATTGCGGTGCATGAACTGGCGGATCGTGCTGCCGTGCTTTCCCACGATCTGCAAAATCTCGCGCCTGCCGATGGGGTCAAACTGCTGCAATCACTCGGTGTGCAGGGTAAGCCCACCGAACTCGACAAGGCAGTGCGTGAATACGGCTGTCATGCCCTCGCGCTCACCCTGCTGGGCAATGTGTTGCGGTTGCGCTATCAGGGCGATGTGCAGCGGCGCGATACCCTCAAGGCATTGGTCAAACCCACGGGCAGCAAGGAAAGCCGCCACGCCTTCAAGGTTATGCAGGCTTACGAAGACTGGTTTGCAGGGCAGCCGGAACTGGCCTTGCTACATTTGCTGGGCTTGTTCGACCACCCGATTGAACAGGCTGTGCTGCAAGTGCTGTGGGATGCGCAAATTCCGCACCTGACCGCAGGCATTGATGAAGACGACTGGCTGGAAGCCATTGCCGGATTGCGCGAAGAACATCACCTGTTGTCACAGCATGACAGCGGCGGTGATCTCGACTGCCACCCGCTGATCCGCGAATACTTCGGCAAGCAACTGCAAACCCAGCACCCCGACGCATGGCAACAGGCACATGCACGGCTGTACGAGTACTACAAAGCCCTGCCGGAGAACCCACTGCCCGATACGTTGGAAGAAATGCAGCCGCTGTTCAGTGCGGTGGCGCATGGGTGCGCGGCGGGGTTGCATCAGCAGGCGTTGGATGAGGTTTACTGGCCTCGTGTCCAACGCAGTGGAAAGAATTACCTCTGCACAAAACTCGGCGCATTCAGCGATGACCTTGCCACCGTGGCACATTTCTTCACCACACCTTGGCAGACACCCGCAGCGGGTTTGACCGATCATTGGCAAGCTGGAGTGCTGAACTGGGCAGGCTTCCGTTTACGCGCACTGGGACGGCTGCGTGAGGCGGTGGAGCCATTCGCTGCCAGTCTTGAAATGCTGGTCAAACAAGAAAACTGGAATCAAGCAGCGGTGCAAGCCAGCAACCTCAGCGAACTGCAACTCACCCTCGGCGACACAGCACAGGCGGTCAGTAGTGCCGCGCAGAGTGTGGAGTACGCGGATAAGTCTGGGGATATGTTCTGGCGTATGGGAACACGCACCACGCACGCCGATGCCCTGCATCAGGAAGGAAAGGAAGAAAAGGTAACAGAAGCCCGTGAGCTGTTTCAGGCTGCCGAAGCCTTGCAGCAGGAACACCAGCCTGCGTATCCGCGTTTGTATTCGCTGCCAGGTTTCCACTACTGCGACCTGCTGCTGGGCTTCGGCTCCGCTCAGCCTGCGGCTATGGAAGAGGTGTTGGGTCGGGCGGAATATGACCTAGATTGCTGGACAAACCATTTCGATAATGGGGGCTTACTGGAGTTTTCTTTACCCAAACTTACCCTCGGACGGGCGCATTTGCAGCAACTCTTGCTCCCCTCTACCTCCGGGAGAGGGGCTGGGGGTGAGGGTCTTGCCGCCGAAGGCCTTGCCCTGAGCGAAGCCGAAGGGTGGCTGGATCAAGCAGTGGCAGGCTTGCGTGCATCAGGCTACCAGTATTATTTACCACGCGGCCTGCTCGCCCGCGCTGCCCTGTACCGCCACACGCACGACTTCGCCCGCGTCCGTGCTGATTTGCAGGAGGTGTTTGAGATCGCCGAACCGAGTGGAATGCGGCTGCATTTGACGGATTATCATTTGGAGATGGCGCGGGTGTTGTTGGCAGAAAATCCCCCTTGTTCCCCCTTTTGCAAAGGGGGAAACCCTCCAGCAAGCACCGGTTCGGATCGAGAGGTACTCCCCTTTGCAAAAGGGGAGACAGAGGGGATTTCTTCCCACATCGCCGCAGCCGCCCGCCTGATCCAAGCAACCGGCTACCACCGCCGCGATGCCGAGTTGGCAGCCATCATGGCTCAAGCCTGCTGACCCAAAGCCAGAAACCCTCCAGTAAGCACCGGATCAGATCGGGGGGTACTCCCCTTTGCAAAAGGGGAGACAGAGGGGATTTCTTACCCCACCCCCACCCGTTTGAGCACAAACAACACCATGCTCACCTCACCTGTACCTTAATCAGTTCCTCCCCATCCGGGTCGGTTACATGCACAGCACAGGCAATGCACGGGTCAAAACTGTGGATGGTACGCAGGATTTCCACCGGCTGTTTCGGGTCGTGCAAGATGTGGCCTTGCAAGGATGCCTCATACGCCCCCGCCTGATGGTTGGCATCACGCGGCCCAGCGTTCCAGGTACTGGGTACAACGGCCTGATAGTTGGCAATTTTCTGGTCTTCGATCACGATCCAGTGTGCCAATGCACCACGCGGGGCTTCCATGAAACCCACCCCCTGCGCCTTGGCAGGCCAACGGGACGGTTCCCACAGGGTTTCGTTGAAGGTTTTGGTATCGCCCGCCTTGATATTGGTCAGCAGATTATTGAACCAGGTCTGCATGGTGTCGGCGATGACCTTGGTTTCCAGCGTGCGGGCAGCGGTGCGCCCCAGCGTCGAATACAGGGCTTCGAGGGGTAGGTCGAGGTATTTCAAGGCGTAATCGACCAGTTCCTTGGTGGGGGCATGCCCGGTGGCGTACAGCATCAGCACACGGGCGAGTGGCCCCACTTCCACCGCCTGCCCCTTCCAGCGGGGGGATTTCAGCCATGAATAGGATTCGTCGACATTCAACTGGCTATAGGGTGGTTTCGGGCCGGTATAATTCAACTCGGTTTCGCCCGCATAAGGGTGCAAGCCCTTGTTTTTGCCTGTGCTGTAGTCATACCACGAGTGGGCAACGAACTCCTGCACCTGATCGGTGGCGTTCAGGTCAACCGGGTGGATTTTCGACAAATCGCGGTTGAGGATCACGCCGGACGGGATCAGGAATGAGGCGGGGTCATCCATGCCCTTTTCCGGGAAATCGCCGTAGGTCATGAAGTTGCCCAAGCCCTCCCCTTGCTTGAACCAGTCCTTGTAGAAGCTGGCAATGGCGAGGGTGTCAGGCACATATACCTTGTCGACGAAATCCTGCATCTTCCTGATGATGTCCTGCACCTGCGAGAGCCGCTCCATATTGATGGCGGAATCGGAATTCAGGTCAATCGGGCACGGCACACCACCGACCAGGAAGTTGGGGTGCGGGTTCTTGCCACCGAAAATGGTATGCAACTTCACCACATCGCGTTGCCACGCCAGGGCTTCGAGGTAGTGCGAAACCGCCATCAGGTTGGCTTCAGGCGGCAGCTTGTAAGCCGGATGCCCCCAGTATGCCTTGGCGAAAATCCCCAATTGCCCGGCTTCGACAAACTTTTTCAGCTTGGCTTGCTGGTCAGCAAAATACCCGGCGGAGGAATTCGGCCATGTCGGGGAAACCTGTTGCGCAAGCTCAGAAGTCGCCTTCGGGTCGGCCTTGAGCGCCGAAACCACATCCACCCAGTCGAGCGCGTGCAGGTGATAAAAGTGCATCACATGGTCATGCACGTATTGCGCCGCAATCATCAGGTTACGGATCAGTTGCGCATTGGGCGGGATTGTGTACTGGAGGGCATTTTCCACCGAGCGCACCGAGGCAATGCCATGCACCAGCGTACATACCCCGCAGATGCGTTGTGCATACGCCCAGGCATCACGCGGGTCGCGCCCCCGCAGGATGATTTCAATACCGCGCACCATCGTCCCGGCGGAATACGCCTGCTCGATGGTATTGCCATTCATCTGTGCTTCGATGCGCAAGTGACCTTCGATGCGGGTGATGGGGTCGACAACGACACGTTCAGTCATGACTTCGCTCCTGGCGCATTGTCTTTTAAGTGCTCTGCAATCATTTCGGTCAAGCCGACCACCGGAATCTCCATCTGGTTAACTTCCAGCCCCTCTTCCAACTGGATGCGGCAATTGGCGCACGCCGTTACCAGTGTATCCACGCCCAGTTCATCCAGTTGCTTTTTCTTGCGCAAAAATGCCTTCATTTTGACTTCTTCAGCATCTTCGTTGGCGGATACGCCGCCACCCGCACCGCAACACCAGTTGAGCGTGCCGCAATCGGACATTTCGACGAAGTTTTTCGCCACCATGTTCAGCAGGTTGCGCGGCTGCTGTACCACCCCGCCCCGGCGCACCAACTGGCAGGGGTCGTGGAAGGTGAGCCTGGCTTCTTCCATGCCTTCGGTTTGCAGCAAGCCTTGTTCACGCAACTCGTCCAGCACTTCAACAATATGTTTGGCGGTGAAGGTGTAAGGCCGCCCGATCAGGTTGGGGCCTTCCCAGCGTAGCGCAGTATAGGCGTGACCACATTCGGGGCTGATCACGGTTTTGACTTTCAGCTTTTCGGCGGCATTCACCACCCGGCTGACCAGCTCCCGCGCAATGTCGGAGGAGCCAATCTGGATACCGGAGTTGGTGGCCTCGAAACAATCGCTGCTCAGCGTCCAGGTTTTACCTGCGTTGGTGAGGATTTTCGCAACCGCTTCCAGATACTCGGGATAGTTCATGATCTCCATCGACGACAACATCAGCAGGTATTCCGCGCCTTCCTGATCGAAAGGCACATCCAGACCCGTGGCTTTCTTGATGTGTTTCACTTGCGCTTGCAGGGCAGGCAGTTTCACCCCCATCGGGCTACCGATTTGCACCGCGCGGGTGGATGCCCCCACCAGCCCTTCGGGCGCGTGACCAGAAGCCACCATGCCCTCACGCATCTTGCGGATCATGTAGGTGATGTCATTCCCCACCGGGCAGATCAGGGAACAACGCCCGCACAGGGAACAGTTGTTGTAGACCAGTTCCTGCCACTCGGCGAGTTCAGCATCTGTCACCGGCTTGCTCAAGCCCAGTTTGGCCTTGAGTTTGCCAATCAGGGTGTATTCCTGCTCCCACACCCGGCGCAGGGGTTCGAGCTTATAGATCGGTGTGTGGTGCGGGTCAGGGTTTTCGGTATAGAACAAGCAGGCATCCGCACACATTCCACAATGCACACAGGAGCTAAAAAAGCTGGCAATGGGTGCATCCATTTGTGCCTTGAAAGCATTGATACCGCGTTCGAGTGTCAATGTGCTCATGATTTCACTCCCCGCATCCCCATGGATGCACCGTTATACCAGCGGGACAGGAACAGCGTGAAGGCATGCGTCAATTTGGTGAACGGGAAAACCACCAGCAGGAACTCCACACTCAGGATATGCAAACCCAGCATCATCTGCGGCGACAACAGCAAATGGTGGTAAGCCATGTAGCCGGTCAGCAGGGGTGTAAAGGTTGCGCCCCACACCAGATAATCGGCGGGCGTGGACAGGAAACGCTTCACCGGATGCTGCACACGATGGATCAACATCACCACCAGCGCAATCATGCCGATCACCGCACTCGCATCCACCAGCGGCGTAGGTAAATTGGGCCAACCAAAACCGATGACACTTTTGAACAAGGCGATATGCGCCGCCAGCAAAAAAATCACCACCACCAAGGCAAGATGGAACACATAGCCCGCCACGATGGTCAGCATGGAACGCTGGAAAGTGGCCTTGTCGGGAACCGAGCGCCGCCAGAGTTCCCGCAAGCCCCCTTGTACCGGGTCGCCCTTGGGGACAGCATAATTCACCTTCTTGCCCAGCGAGAGGATTTCAAAGAACCGCAGCAGCATACCCACCACAAAAATGACGACTGCAACGGTAAAGGCTGGCCCTTTCACCCATAACAGGAAATCGACTGCATTCATGTCACTTCTCCTGGTTCAGTTCTTCGACAGTGACGGTCTGGTGCGCCGCGACTGCTTCGGATTTGGTTTTCTTGTTGAGTGCACCCACCGCAACCCCGGCAGCAATACCCGCCGCAGCGGCATACACCACTTTTTCACCCACATTGCCTGATGGAATCGACAGCGCCCGGTAAAGCCCGCCGAAATCCCAGAAATTGGGTTCGGAACAACCGATGCAACCATGCCCTGACTGGATCGGGAAACTCGTCCCGCCGTTCCATTTGGTGGTGGCACAAGCGTTGTAGGTAACGGGGCCTTTACAACCGAGCTTATATAAACACCAGCCTTTTTTTGCACCCTCGTCGTCGAAGGTTTCGGCAAACAGGCCACGCTCATAGAACGGGCGACGGTAACAACGGTCGTGGATGTTTTGCCCGTAAAACGCCTTCGGGCGACCCAGACTGTCCAGCTCAGGCAAACCGAATGTCAGGAAATGCGCCAGCACGCCGGTAATCACCACTGGAATCGGCGGGCAACCGGGTACGTTGATAATCGGCTTGTCCTTGATGATGTCGGCAACAGAAACCGCCCCGGTCGGGTTGGGGTTGGCCTTGGGTAAACCACCATAAGCCGCGCAAGTACCGACCGCCACAATAGCCGCCGCACCGGCAGCAGCTTCCTTGAGCATGTCGAGGTTGCTGATACCCGCAATCGTCGAATAACCGGGGTTATCCAGCGGGATGGAGCCATCCACCACCAGCAGGTAGTTGCCGTAGTGTTCTTTCATCGCCTCTTCGCGGGCGGCTTCTGCGCCAAAGCCCGCCGCCGCCTGCAAGGTATGGTGGTAATCCAGCGAAATCGCATCGAAAATCAACCCTTCAATGCTGGGGCTATGCGAACGGGTAATGGATTCGGTGCAGCCGGTGCACTCCTGGAAAGACAGCCAGATCACCGATGGGCGTTTGGCCTTTTCCAAGGCCGCCGCGATTTTGGGAATCATGCTGGGAGCCAACGCCATGCTGGAAGCCAGCAACCCGCAAAACTTCAAGAAACCACGCCGGGAGATGCCCTGGGAGCGCAGGCTTTCACCGACCGTTTGTGCATAAGGGTTAGGATTCAACATCGGCTGCCTCCAGTGCCAAAATACCGGTCATTGCCGCCAGCCCTTCCTCAATGTCATCACCTTGGGAACGCAAGATTTCCGGCACATGCCCGATTTCAATGAAATAGCCGATGCGCTGGTCATTTTCATTGAAGTGCTCAATGCACCACACCCCCGCATAGGCACTTTCGCGGAGACGGGTCTTGCCCAGCACATTCAGGGTAATGTCAATCTCACCCTTGCCCAGAAAGGCTTCCAGGGCTGCATATTCCTGCGCGGAAAATGGCAGGCTGTGCAAGTCAATCATGCCCGGTGTGCCTTTTGCCACCAAATCAGTCAGTGCCTGAAGAATTTCGTGTTGCACCGGGCGCAGATTCCCGGTATCGACGGCTGCGCTCTGGACAGGAATATCGTTCAATGCCATGCCACTACCTCCAGCGTGGGTGTTTTACAGGGCTGACCGGGTGGCGTTTTGTTCCACCCGCCACTTTTGCAGCACATTGGCTGCCAAACGGCCTGCCAGCGGAATACTATCGTTGACTTCGGGTGTCAGCGCCTCACCCCAGGCAAACCTTGCATACTGGATACCCACCAAGGCACGATGCCGGGGGAAATGCCCGGTCAGGCGGGCAATATCCAGCAAATCCAGCAAACCGACTTCATGGGCGCTGCGCTTGGTTGTACCGAGAAAATGATCCATCGCCCCATCCTCATAACAGCACAATGTGCCGGGGCGGGCATGCAACTCCACCGCATCCAGCACCAACAGGTGGTCGTGGCTTTCGATGTCCCCTGCCAAGGTGAAACTCAGTGTGCCGCCGTCCAGGTAAACAAGCTCCGGGAAAGCCGGGAAAAACGTTTCCATATACTTCAGGAGGTGGATCCCGATCCCCTCATCCTGCAACAGGCTGTTACCAATACCGAGCACTAACATGATTCTTCACTAACCGGCCTAATTATTACACTTACCATTATCTGCCCTTTACATGACAGGCTATTGATATTGGTCAACACCGGGAGGCATCAAGCCGCTAACATCGGGAAACCTTGATGAAACCTTGACTTGACGGGGAGAAAACCGCATGTGCCTCGCCATTCCGATGCAAATTACCGCCATTGATGACAGCGGCCTGAGTGCGTATTGTGAAGCACGCGGCAGCAGGCGTGAGGTGGGCTTGTTGATGATGCCCAGCGGGGAACTCGCCGTTGGCGATTATGTGATGGTCAGCCTCGGGCAAGTGATGCAGAAAGTCAGTGCCGCAGAAGCCGCCGTGATGTGGGCACACTACGACGAGATTTTTGCTGTCCTGGATGCCAAGTGTAATGGTCTAATGATTTAGGACAGTGCTGAAAGCCCCTTATACTCCAGACGACACAACCGGGGATCATCATGACCAGACGCAAACAGTTTAGCCCGGCCTTCAAGTTGGAAACCGCCAAATGGAGGGTGGACGAAAAATACAGCATCAAGCAAGCCTGTGGGGCATCAGGCGCAGGCGAAACATCCATGAAGCGCTGGAAAGGGCAATATCTGGCGGAGGAGGCAGGCACTGCACGCCTGACAAACCGGCACTGTCTGGGGAACACCGGGAAATTAAACAGTTAAGACAACGCATTAAACAATTGGAAACCGGGCGGGAAACCTTAGAGCCTGTTCATAATTATTTTGTTTGCCAGACTCAATGCTTTTATGGGTAACTGTCATGATCCAACGCCGCCCCTACCCGAGTGATATAAGCCGTGGGCAATTCGATGCTGTCCGCTGCCATCTGGAGTGTTTCCGCCGTCGTACCCGACCGCGCACCCATGACCTGTATGATGTTTTCTGTGGTGTGCTGTATGTACTGAAGACGGGTAGCCAGTGGAGGGCATTGCCCCACGACTTCCCACCCCACCACACGGTTTATACGTATTTCCGGCAATGGGCAGCCAAGCCGCATGACAATCAGCCCAGCCTGCTGGAAACCCTGTTGGACAGCCTGGTGAGCGCAGAACGTGAGGCAGCGGGGCGGGCAAAAAAAACACCTTACTGATAGTGGACTCCCAAAGTGTGAAGAATGCGGATACCTCGGGGACAAAAGGGTATGACGCGGGTAAGGAAGTGTCTGGTAAGTACCTATGCAAAAGTTATAAAGAATTTTCCGCCAACATTTTCGAGCACCCCGTTGACTGACTGTTTCAATCGATCAAATGACTGGTAGGCACTCATTGGCAACCACTCGTATTTGATTTTTCGCCAGAGCATTTCAATCAGGTTCAGCTCAGGACAATAGGGCGGGATGAACCGGGGAATGACACCCCGGATCAGCCAGCCTTCCATCTTGGCAGTAAAGGCCTTGCTCCGGTGCATCGAAGCATTGTCCAGTACCACAAAGCAAAATTTTCCCGAGTGCTTGAACTTCGAGGAATAGTAGTCCCCTGAAAAGGCATCAAAGGCGGCAAATCACGGTGTCTGCCTTGACGGACTGCTCCGATGTCTGGAAAAACAGCCCATGGTTGCGGCCCATGAATCCCAGCAGGTTGAAGCGTGGACTCCGCTGGCAGGGAATGCGGTGGGTTTCACCGATGGGCTGCCAGCCAGAGGGCACAACCGGGGTCAATGACACACCCGACTCATCGAAATGGCGTCAATGAATCTGCCCCTGATCTTCCTGCTGCTGTAACCATGCCATCACTTCCCTGTCCCGCCTGAATAGCGCCCCGTCCCGTTTGTGTCGGCAAGACTGGCGGCAACGCTTATAGGCATAAGCGTTTTTTCAGTGTACGTTTAACGGTATCCCGGCTGACCGGTTTGCCCGTTTTTTCAAACAGCCCATCGCGTGCCACCTTGATCGGGTGGGGATTGCGGTTGGTGGCTTCCAGCAAAACCGCCACGTCGGTATCATCAAGCATCGGCGGACGGTCACTGCGCCCCTGATCCAGCAAACCGGTCAGCCCTTCGGATTGCCAGCGTTGCAGCCAGCGGCTCACTGTTTCGTGTTGTACTTCGAACAGCTCATGGATACGTGTCATTGAATAACCCCGGTGGTTCAGGAGCAAGGCATGGGCACGCTGGCGAACCCGAAAAGTCGGGTGGTTGTGGTAAGCTTCTGTCAGTGTTACTTGTTCTGCTTCAGTCAGGGGGACTATTTGTTTCATCAGAGAGCGCTGGCTTAAGGATAACCTTGCCAGGTTGCCATAAATACTTACCTCTGATAACTTCTGCAAAGGTACTTATCAAGCGGCCTATCGCCGTCGATACCGGGGGATTGCCCCATGCGGTGTTCATCACCGCAGCGGATGTCAATGACCGTCAGGGCTGCCTGTCCGCCTTGTCTTGCCGTGCAGGCTGCCTGACCGGGGTGAAAAAGATTTTGGTGGACGGTGGCTACACAGGCCAACCTTTTGTCGGGGGTGTCGACCGCATTTTGCCGGGTGTGGAAGTCGGGGTGGTCAAACGCGATGCATCGCCTACCTTTAAGGTTTTGCCGAAACATTGGGTGGTGGGGCGCTCTTTTGCTTGGCTGGAAAAGTATCGGCGGCTTTGGAAGAACGGTGAACGCTTGCCCAATAACAGCCTTCAAATGGTTAATATGGTTTTCTTATCCTTATTGCTGAGAAGATTATGAGCAGGTTCTGAGGGCAAGATCGGCGAATGCATATTTGATTTGATCTTCGTTTTCAATCAGCCGCTTACCGGACTTTTCACGGATGTCATTCAAACAGACCATGATATTCAAACGGGCATCATTGTAATACGATGCAAGGATATGTTTCTCAAGGCGCGGGTTACTGGTAGCCATTGCAGATGCCATTATCAAGGGGTCAATGGCGAATAATAACCAATAATTTAAGAACCCGGTAGGTACAGACCTGTATGCTTGCCTATTTTACCTGGCTCAAGCTTTCCGCCAACACAGAATCCGGTTATTCACGGGCATGGCATAATCGGCTTGTAATACCAGCCCTGCCTTATTTGCCAACACGCCCAAATCGGCAACATCGCGGATGCCGCTAGCAGGATCCTGTTGCTTGAGCCATTGGTCAAAACGCGCATTGCTGGCACTGCTGTATTGCCCGTTATAATTGAAGGGGCCATAGACGGCAAACAGGCCACCGGCAGGCAGTAATTTGCCGACCCCAGCGAAACAGGCTTCCACGGCATCCCAACCCATAATATGCAGGGTATTGGCAGAAAAAACCGCATCGACCGCCAATTCAGGCCAGACGGCTTGGCGCACATCCAAGGTGAGGGGTGGATACACATTCGGCAAACCGGCCTCATCCAGCCACGCCCGGATACCGGCATGGTAAACAGGCTGGTCACTGGTATGCCAGTGCAGATGAGGGAGCTTCCCCGCAAAATACACCGCATGCTGCCCTGTCCCGCTGCCAATCTCCAACACCCGCTGGCGATCTGCAAACAAGGGGGCAATCACCGCCAGGATCGACTCGCGGTTTTCATCGCAGGAAGGGGAATAAGGCTTCACCTCAGTTTTCAACCGCCTTGAAAGCGGCATCCAGGGTTTGCCATGTATTCACGACATGGCAAAAAATATCCGCTGTCTTTTCAACATCATACACAGCGGAGTGTGCCTGGTCGCCATCCCAGGCCATGCCAGCCGCCTGCACGACCCGTGCCAGCACGGTCTGCCCATAGACCACCGCCCCCAATGTCACCGTATCCAGGGTACTGAAGGGGTGGAACGGGTTACGCTTGCAGTCATTGCGTTCAGAAGCAGCATTGAGGAAATTCAGGTCGAAGGGGGCATTATGCCCAACCAAAATGGCGCGGTTGCAGCGGTTGAGCTTCACTTCCCGGCGGATGATCTTGAAGAACTCATCCAAGGCACGCGGCTCTGGCACAGCCATCCGCAAGGGGCTAAACGGCTTGATGCCATTCACTTCCAGCGACTTGGGATCCATGTTCGCATTGGGGAATGGCTCAATGTGCCAATTGTAGGTGCGGTAGCGGGACAACTCGCCTTTTTCATCAATACGCAGCACCACGGCTGCCAGTTCCAGCAACGCATCCTTGCGGTAATTGAAGCCACCGGTTTCAACATCAACGACAACGGGCAAAAACCCCCGGAAGCGGTTGGCTAGTGGGATAATCTCGATTTCATCACTCATGGCAAGAGCTTACCGGATGTTGCAAGAAATGGACAGGATTACCTTGATTTTTATTTCAATCCCATAACAGCATGATCTAAAAGCTTTTTATTGACATGCTGCACTGTGCCTTTATTTACCCACGGTATAATGCTATTTTCCACCTACATTTAAGCCATTTGTCCCGCAGGATTTTATGCCTGCTGTCAAGGAGTTAACCAATGACCCTGGAAAAAACACCACAAGACATTGATTTGTTGGAAACAGCCGAGTGGGTGGACTCACTGGAAGCTGTCATTGACAGCGAAGGCCTGGAGCGAGCGCACTTCCTGCTGGAAAAACTGATCAGTACTGCCCGCCAGAATGGGGCTAACCTCCCCTACTCAGCCAATACCGCCTACATCAATACCATTCCGCCGCATCTGGAAAAGTATACCCCTGGCGATCCGGCGCTTGAGGCACGCCTGCGCTCCTATATCCGCTGGAATGCGGCTGCGATGGTAGTCCGCGCCAACCGCAAAAGCACCGAACTGGGTGGGCATATTGCCACCTTTGCCTCAGCCGCCACCCTTTATGATGTTGGCATGAACCACTTCTGGCATGCACCCACCCCGCAGCATGGCGGCGACCTGCTGTATGTGCAAGGCCATGCCGCGCCGGGCATGTACGCCCGTTCCTTTCTGGAGGGGCGCTTTAATGAGCAGGATTTGGACAGCTTCCGCCAAGAGGTGGGCGGCAAAGGCTTGGCCTCCTACCCCCACCCGTGGCTGATGCCGAATTACTGGCAATTCCCGACCGTCTCCATGGGCTTGGGGCCACTGACCTCAATCTACCAAGCCCGCTTCATGAAATACCTGCAAGACCGCAAACTGGCTGATACCGAAAACCGCCATGTCTGGGCTTTTGTCGGCGACGGCGAAGTCGATGAGCCAGAAACCTTGGGCGCTATCTCACTCGCCGGACGTGAAAAGCTCGACAACCTCATCTGGGTAGTCAACTGCAACCTGCAACGGCTGGATGGCCCGGTGCGAGGCAATGGCAAAATCGTCCAGGAGCTGGAAGCGGTATTCCGGGGCGCGGGCTGGAATGTGATCAAGGTCTTGTGGGGTTCTTATTGGGATCCCCTGCTGGCACGCGACCTCAACGGCAAGCTGAAAAAACGCATGCTGGAAGTGGTCGATGGCGAGTTCCAGAACTACAAGGCCAAAGATGGTGCATATGTGCGCGAACACTTCTTTGGTGCAGACCCTGAGTTGAAGACCATGGTCGCGCAAATGAGCGATGCTGACATCTGGCGCTTGAACCGGGGTGGGCATGACCCCCACAAGGTGTATGCCGCCTATTATGCGGCGGTCAACCATCCCGACCAGCCAACCGTCATCCTCGCACATACGGTCAAAGGTTACGGCATGGGGGCAGCCGGTGAGGGGCAAAACCGTACCCACCAGCAGAAAAAGCTGACCGGCGAAGAGATGATTGCCTTCAAAAACCGTTTCAATATCCCGCTGAATGATGCTGATGCGGCTGAAGCGAAATACTACCGCCCGGCAGACGACAGCGAGGAAATGCGTTACCTGCACGAGCGCCGCAAGGCCTTGGGTGGTTTCCTGCCCCAGCGCCAGACCCACGCCACCCCCTTGAAAGTACCGGATTTGTCCCTGTTCCAAACCTTGCTGGATAGCAGTGGCGAGCGCGAAATGTCCACCACGATGGTCTTTGTGCGCCTCCTGACCATCCTCACCCGTGATAAAAACATTGGGCGGCATATCGTGCCGATTGTCCCGGATGAGGCACGCACTTTCGGCATGGAGGGCATGTTCCGGCAATTGGGGATTTACTCCTCAGTCGGGCAACTCTACGAGCCGCAGGACAAGGATCAGGTCATGTTCTACAAGGAGGACAAATCCGGGCAAATCCTTGAGGAAGGCATCAATGAGGCCGGGGCACTGTCCAGTTGGATTGCCGCCGCCACCTCCTACAGCACGCACGGCGTGAGCATGGTTCCGTTTTATATCTACTACTCGATGTTTGGCTTCCAGCGTATTGGCGACCTGGCATGGGCTGCCGGTGACTGCCGGGCGCGGGGCTTCCTGATTGGTGGCACAGCGGGGCGCACCACTTTGGCAGGCGAGGGTCTGCAACATCAGGACGGACATGGCCTGGTACAAGCGGGGCTGATCCCGAACTGCATCAGCTATGACCCAACCTTTGCCTATGAGATGGCGGTGATTGTCCAGCATGGCATGAAGCGCATGTATGAAAACCAGGAAGATGTCTATTACTACATCACTGCCATGAACGAGAACTACCACCACCCTGCGATGCCCCACGGGATTGAGGAAGGCATCATCAAGGGCATGTACCTGTATAGCGGGGGTGGCAAAAAGCGCAAGAAAGTCCAACTGCTGGGTTCGGGCAGCATCCTGCGCGAAGTGATTGCGGCGGGTGAAATGCTGGACAAGGAATGGGGTGTGGATGCGGACATCTGGAGCGTGCCAAGCTTCAACGAGCTGGCACGCGAAGCCCGCGACGTGGAGCGCTGGAACATGTTGCACCCGCTGGAAGATGCCCGTACCCCCTACCTTAGCCAATGTCTGAAAGACCGCCGGGGCCCTGCGGTAGCCGCCACCGATTATATCCGCAGTTATGCCGACCAGATCCGTGCCTGGATCCCCATGCATTACAAGGTTCTCGGTACAGATGGCTTCGGGCGCAGCGACAGCCGTGCCCAATTGCGCAAACACTTTGAGGTCGACCGCCATTACATCACCGTTGCCGCCCTCAAGTCGTTGGTGGATGAAGGCTCGTTGCCCGCCATCAAGGTGGTGGAAGCGATGGAAAAATACGGCATTGACCCCAGCAAACCCAACCCACTGTACGCTTGAGCAGGAGGTGCAAGATGGCTATACAAGAAATCCGCGTCCCTGATATTGGCGATTTTAAGGACGTTGAAATCATTGAGGTATTGGTCAAGGTCGGCGATACCATCAAGGCTGAGGACTCGCTGATCACGGTCGAATCCGACAAGGCATCCATGGAAATCCCCTCCCCCTTGGGTGGGGTGGTCAAGGATGTGCGTATCCAGACCGGCGAGCGCGTATCCAAGGGCAGCCTGTTGCTGAGTCTGGAAGTGGGGAAAAACACCGTAGCTCCCCCTGCTCCACCACCGCCCCCCCCTCCTGTTGCCCCCAAAACCACGCCCCCCCCCGCCCCCCTCACAAAGGAAAGGACAATTCCCTGACCATGCTGCCTTCAAAAAAGCCTATGCCACCCCCTCAGTGCGCAAGTTCGCCCGCGAACTGGGGGTTGATTTGGGAAAAATCAACGGGACAGGCCGCAAACGGCGCATCACCCAGGAGGATGTCAAAGGCTACGTCAAGGAAATGATGCGCTTTGGCAGCCCGGCTCCGGTTGCTACTGGCGGCGGATCTGGCATCCCGCGCATGCCAGAAATCGACTTCAGCCAATGGGGTGAGGTTGAAACCCTCAAATTGAGCCGTATCAATAAGCTCACTGGCGAGTTCCTGCACCGCAATTGGCTTAATATCCCGCATGTCACCCAGTTTGACCAAGCCGACATCACCGACCTCGAAGCCTTCCGCAAGGAATTGAATGCTGATCAGGAAAAGGCAGGCGGTGTCAAAATCACCCCACTGGTGTTTATTATGAAAGCGGTCGTGGCAGGCCTGAAAGCCTATCCGCGTTTCAATACCTCGCTTGACCCGGCGGGCGAAACCCTGATCCAGAAAAAGTATTACCATATCGGTATCGCCGTCGACACAGCCGATGGCCTGGTTGTGCCGGTGATCCGTGACGTGGATAAGAAGTCCCTGCTGCAATTGTCCGAAGAGCTGAAGGAAATATCCGCCAAAGCCCGTGAGAAAAAACTGCGGCCTGCGGATATGCAAGGCGGCTGCTTCTCCATTTCCAGTCTGGGGGGGATTGGTGGGACAAAATTTACCCCGATTGTGAATGCACCGGAAGTCGCCATCCTCGGTGTCTCCAAATCTGACCTGCAACCGGTCTGGAATGGTACGGCATTCGCCCCGCGCCTGATGCTGCCCTTGTCACTGTCCTATGACCACCGCGTGATTGATGGGGCAGAAGGTGCACGTTTCACCACTTATCTGGCAAAAATGCTGGGTGACATACGGAGGTTGCTGGTATGAGCCAACACACAAACGCCTGGGTTGAAGTGCGTGTACCGGACATCGGCAGCTTTGAAAATGTCGAGGTCATCGAAGTTCTGGTTGACCACGGCGACCCGGTACGTCAGGAAGAGTCGCTGATTACCATTGAATCGGATAAGGCCTCGATGGAAATTCCCTGCCCGTATGACGGCACGGTCAAGGAAATGAAAATCAAGGTGGGGGATCGGGTATCCAAGGGGACACTGCTGCTGCTGATGGAAACCACCGCAAGCACAGCAACCACACCCCCCCCCCGCATCCCCCCCCCGGCACCCGTGCCGCTGGCAGGGGAAACGGGGGGCAGCCACAGCATCCAGAACTCCACCCAAGTCCTCGTCCTCGGCTCTGGCCCTGGTGGTTATACAGCAGCCTTCCGGGCGGCTGATCTGGGCAAGAAGGTCATCCTGGTGGAGCGCTACCCGACCTTGGGCGGCGTATGCCTGAATGTAGGTTGCATCCCCTCCAAGGCCTTGTTGCATACCGCTGAAATCATCCGGGAAGCACAGGAAAGTGCCCAACATGGCGTAAAGTTTGGCACACCAGACATTGATCTGGCAGCCGTGCGCGAACACAAGAACAGTGTGGTCAGCAAACTGACGGGGGGGCTTCAGGCACTCGCCAAACAACGCAAGGTGCAACTGGTACAAGGCTATGGGCGCTTCACATCCGCCCATACGCTGGAAGTGGAAACCCCGGACGGCGGCAAACAAAGCATCCAGTTTGAACACGCCATCATTGCGGCTGGCTCACAAGTGACCAAACTGCCCTTTATCCCCTGGGATGACCCACGGGTGATGGATTCGACGGATGCCCTGGCCTTAGCGGATATACCGAAGCGTTTGCTGGTGGTCGGTGGTGGTATTATTGGTCTGGAAATGGCAACGGTTTACCATGCACTGGGGTCAAAAGTCACTGTCGTCGAACTTTCCACAGGTCTGATGCCCGGTGCTGACCGTGACCTGATCCGCCCGCTGGAAAAAGTCTTGAAAAGCCGTTATGAAAACATCTTCATCAATACCAAAGTGACTGCCATTCAAGCAGTGGAGGCGGGTCTGGTATGCCATTTCGAAGGGAAAGATGCACCAGCAACTGATACCTTTGACCGGGTGCTGGTGGCTATTGGGCGCAGCCCGAATGGTAATCTGATTGAGGCAGGCAAAGCGGGGGTCTTTGTCGGGGCACGCGGCTTTATCCCGGTTGATGAGCAGATGCGTACCAATGTCCCACACATTTTCGCGGTGGGCGATATTGTCGGGCAACCGATGCTGGCACATAAGGCCACCCACGAAGCCAAAGTTGCCGCCGAAGTGATTGCCGGGCATAAGGCTTTTTTTGATGCCCGCACCATCCCATCAGTTGCCTATACCGACCCGGAAGTGGCCTGGATGGGCAAAACCGAAGAGCAATGCAAGGCCGAAAGCATTGCCTATGAAAAAGGCGTATTCCCGTGGGCAGCCAGTGGGCGCTCACTGTCGATTGGGCGCTCGGAAGGCTTGACCAAGCTCTTGTTTGATAAGGACAGCAAGCAATTGCTTGGGGCGGGAATCGTGGGTTCACGGGCAGGGGAGCTGATTGCCGAAGCGGTCTTGGCTTTGGAAATGGGTGCAGATGCCAGCGACCTGAGCTTAAGTATCCACCCACACCCCACCCTGTCGGAAACCCTGAATTTTGCGGCAGAAGTGGCTGAGGGAACCTGTACAGATATTTATGCCCCGAAGAAATAAGCGGTAGAATACTGCACCAAACTTCCCTGACCGGAAAAAATCAGAATCACCCACTGAAGGAATAAACTGGAATGACAAACACGGTACTGGACGGCAAAGCCCTCGCCACCGCCATGGAGGCTGCTTTAGCCCCCCGGGTAGCACGCATCAAGGAACAACTGGGCGGGCAAACCCCGATCCTCGCCACCATTTTGGTTGGGGATGACCCCTCATCTGCCACCTATGTGCAAATGAAAGGCAATGCCTGCCGCCGGGTGGGGATGGACTCGATCAAAGTGACGCTGGGGGCAGACACCACCACCGAGCAATTGCTGGCTGAAATCGACCAATTGAATGCCAACCCCTTGGTACATGGCATCCTGTTGCAACACCCCGTCCCGCCACAGATTGATGAACGTGCCTGCTTTGACCGCATCGCCCTGAACAAGGATGTCGATGGGGTCACATCACTCGGCTTTGGGCGCATGTCCATGCAGGAGCATGCTTATGGCTCTGCCACCCCAGCCGGGATTATGTCACTGCTCAACCATTACCAGATTCCGTTACGTGGCAAGCATGCCGTGGTCATCGGGCGCAGTGCCATCCTCGGCAAACCGATGGCAATGATGCTGCTGAATGCCGATGCCACCGTCACCATTTGCCATTCACGCACGCAGGACTTGCCCAGCCTTGTCCGGCAAGCGGATATTGTGGTGGCAGCCGTCGGCAAACGCGAGTTCATCAAGGGTGAGTGGATCAAGGACGGTGCAGTAGT
This sequence comes from uncultured Thiothrix sp., assembly GCA_964293005.1. Taxonomy (GTDB): domain Bacteria; phylum Pseudomonadota; class Gammaproteobacteria; order Thiotrichales; family Thiotrichaceae; genus Thiolinea. Next base: position 1,693 of record CAXYXW010000024.1, on the reverse strand, counting down.
GGTGGATGCAGGCTACCATACAGGTGGAGTCGGTGATGTGGAGCTTGCCAATATTAAAGACCGATGCCATGCCTATACCCCGGTTCCCGGCGGGGTTGGCCCCATGACCATTGCCACTCTGATCCGGCAAACGGTCGAAGCCGCTGAGCATAGTTTGGCCTAAGTCTGGCTTTTTAATATAAACAAATAAATACAGCACATCCTGTTCCGGTTTGTACTATAAAATAACTGTTGCCTGATCATGAGGGCAACAATAGTCGAACCGGCAACAGGAGGTGTCGGGACGGGCATGGATGCTCTTTTTTCTTGCCCCAACCCCACTGTCATAGCGAAGGATGGCAGTTGCGTGTTGCCTCGCGCCGGTCAAAACCCCACATACCCCATACAAGCGAGGATTATTTTTATGTCAGAAAATACTGAAAATGAAGTTGTTGAAGTGATTGATGCCGCCCCTGCTGAAGAAGCACCTGCGGAAGCTGTGGTCGTTGAGGCTGCCCCGGCTGAAGAAGCTGCACCAGTGGAAGAAGCCCCTGCTGAGGTAGCAACGGAAGAAGCCCCTGCCGAAGAAGCCGCACCAGCGGAAGAGGCACCAGCCGAAGAAGCTGCACCAGCCGAAGAAGCCCCTGCTGAAGAAGCTGCACCAGCGGAAGAGGCTCCTGCCGAAGAAGCCGCAGCAGAACCTGCTGCCGAATAAGCACCCGCTAAAGCGCTAAACCGTTTCCCCGGCAACTCTGCTGGGGAAACAACCTCTGCTAAGCGACTCCAGTTAAAGCCGCTGTAACAATTCGGCCTTTTTATTGGCGAACTCCTCTTCACTGAGGATACCTTTTTGCTTCAAGTCTGCCAGCCGCTCAATCAGGGTGAAAATATCGCCGTTGGCAGCGGTTGTATGGCTAACATAGCCATCCGTGGCTACAGCCTGCCCGCTGGATTGCATTGGTGCGGGAGCCGGTACAGGTGTGGATGGCGCAATGCCATTCACCGAAACAACCGGCAGTTGCTCGACTTGCACCGTACCGTATTGGCTACTGAAGGTCATTGAGTTGTTGCCACCTTGCTGTTGCGATACACCCCCGATTTGGTGATCCAGAGTGTCATAGACAGTCAATTGCCCGTTGATGTCAACTGCCAGGCGGCAACTCGCCGGAAAGTAGGCATAACGGCTATTGTTTTGTCCGCCGCTAGTCGCAGCCATGCCCAAACCATCCGGCCACCAGTTGCGGTTGCCTTGAGATTGTGGCTGGGCAGGTATGAATACAGCGGGTTGTTGGCTCGACAACAGGTTGGATAACTCTGTACATAGGCCATCCACTTTGGCTTTCAAACCGTAGTTGAACATATCCCCCACCATGGTCATGCCACCTTGCATCCATTGCCCGCCACCGCCAAGCTCTGGATGGTTGAATTGAGCCATCGTACCATTACCATTCATCACCGCGTACAACAGGCTGATGACGGCATCGTTGGACACACCGTAACGCTGGGCAAGGTTATTGATCGCGTTTTGTCCATAATCGGTAAAAGATTGCACAGGAAATTCTCCAAAAACAGCTTAGGGCTGCTTAGGTTTAAAAGGGATCAGGCAGTCTGGACTATACCAGCAATCCTTGGTTCTGGGCAGATACCTACCCTGCGTCACAGGGCAATCGCTTGAAGCATTTTCTTACATGACTTGCCCCAATAGCTGCGCCAG
>CAXYXW010000023.1:0-55556 GCA_964293005.1 uncultured Thiothrix sp. | reverse complement strand
GCCAAGAAACCCGAATTATTCAATAAGCGGGTCTATGATCATATGGGTCTTGACAGATAACCACGTCGTCGCTAAGCTCAATTATTTGGTCTGTGGTTGTGGCGGTAATGTTTGTCTGCGGATGTGGATCGATTTTAGTCATTTCTTCCATATGCTGCTTTTGAATGTCTTTGTTGTGTTTGGCAGAATGAATTCCCCATCAGTACACGGTGTTTTTCGCATTAGTGCATGGCGTTGTTATAAGCGCTTCTGCTGCCACATTTGAAGTATGCATACAGAGCCTTTTTCATTGAAGCCAAAGCTGATACCTAGCTCTTGAAATATGACATCTTGGTTTTTATCAAGTGTTGCCTTACAACCTTGCACAACCATAGAAGCTAAAATTTCTCTGGTGAGATCTGCGAGAGCAAACCCGTTGAATTTAATTCTGCCACTATCGTTTGCACGAAATTCAACTACACGAGAATCTGGTAGCGGTGCATCACTGTCGCAATCGTTGAACCCAACTATTAAGTCTGAATAGAACAGAGCGTCATTTAAGTTGCCGCCCATCCATTCTTCATAGATAAGATCTGAACCCATAACTTCCTTCACAGCATCGGGATTCATACCGAATTCAATGCTACCGATACCTTTGTTCGGATGTATTTCCATACTGCTCATAATTCATTACGTCGTAATTGACGGGCGGGGTGGGGAAAGTTTAGCGAAGTTGCGCGTTGTCACCGCGTCCGTCGTCGAAGCCCTCGTTAGAAAAATCGTTATAATAAATGGTTTTTAACAAAATTAATTAAGGAATCATTTCTCTTTTCAATAAATAATTTCACTTCTTTAATATTGCTCCAGTCTATTTTTTCTTCATTAATTTCATTTTGTGACATTATTGGGGCTTTTGAATACTCTTGAAGCTTTTTATCTACTGGATTATTGCTTTTTCTTGAGTTAGATGATGTTGTATCTATCACCAAGTTCCCTAAAGAATGTAAATATTCTTCTTCAAATATTGTAGTCATTTTTAGTTCTTTTGCACGCTGTGCTGTAATATGTTCAATATTAAGTTTTTCTCTTTTATCTGCTGAAAAATATGTTTCAGGTGTCAATAATGGATAGCCTTTTATTTTCCTTAAATGGTTTTCATAAGAGTATAGTATATATTTTATTGTATTACTGTTAATCCATTCAAAGTAATTTCTATAACTCAAAACATCTTCTGTTCTTCCATTTATATTCCACCAATTGCCTTCCACTATCGATTTAAATAAATTAGTAAAATCTTCTCCATCTCTTATGTGTTTGTAGAAATTTTCATTATCATTTCTGAGTCCGATAAGAGAGGCTCTGAATGTGAATTTTGTAAGATCATTAACAAATCCAGCAAATTTATCGTTATTGTATTTATAGGTGTGCATTAATAACGGATAGAATGGACTGACCCGACCAATCATAAATAAGTTATCTAGGTGATTAAGGTTTATTGAGTTTTCATTTATGGCATTAAATATACTAAAGCTGCTTCTTAGTCTGTTAACATATTCAATGATTTCATGCTTTATTTTTGTGTCTTCAGTAATTTTTTCAAAAAGTGAATTTATTTTATTTTTGATAAATTTTTCTGGGGTGTTGTAGTCCGTTGTTTTTGATTCTTCAAATGCTATTGTATGATACCTAAGAATATCATTCTCGTTAATACTATGTTTTTCAATGCTTCTATATATGGCTGCGAAATTATTTTGAATGTCGTCAATAGATTGATCACCATGATCTCTTAAATTTAAACACCCAATGCGATACATCAAGAAGCTTTTAACACCTTCTAAGTCAGTTAACTTTCTTCCTCGATCATTTAAGAGTTCAAATATTTGGGTTGCATCTGATATTTTATTTACAACATATAAAATAACATCAGCATTAGTTAAAACGGAAAACATACGCTCCAAATCTTGTTTTTTTAGTTTTGAAAGCTCATCAGTAAAGTATTTTTTCGCTTCGTAAAGTCTTTTTTGTGATGGTGTTTCAAACTCTATAGCCTCAACATCTCCAAATATTATATTATGTAAGAAGCTACTATCTTCATTTTCTAGTTCTAGTTTATAACTGCATCCGTCATATATGTATCTTGAATAGGTTTTGTTGCTTACCTCCGTAGATTTTTGTTTTAGTAGGCTCGTTATTATTGTTTTCATAAATATGATAATGGTTGTCAATCTTTGCTGGCCATCAACTACATCTATAAATTCATATTCTCCACGGGCTTCTTTTTCATGAAAAAGTAAAGTGCCTAAGAAGTAGCTTTTTTCACTTCTTTGGTTTTTTAGGTCATCTAGGAAGTATTCTAGATTTTCCTCTTTCCAAGCATATGATCTTTGATACTTTGGAATATTAAATACTCTATCTCCGTTAAATAAATCTTTTACTTTAACATTGCCGTTTTGCATATATTTTAACGCCTTTTGGTTGAGGTTTTTAGTTGGTTTTTTAGATCTAACATCATGTGTGATGGGAGCTGTGGCAAGTCAATTGGACGAAGGCACAGGCTGTCACGACATCCAGCTCGTTATATTTTTGTTTATCTATGAAAATTTCATTTTTTCCCTTAGGAGAAAATTGTCGATCCATTGATTATAGCTCATACTCTTTTTTATTCTCATTTGAGATAGTATTGGAGCAATTGTATTTTGATAAAATTGCTTGTTTTTCATGGATTGAAGTCCATATGCAAAATTTCCACACTTCATCTTGAACTCAGTAAATCCTTCAAGGTCAGTAAGATCAATAGGCTCAATCATCAGGTTCTCTATACCCTGTACAATATAATCATTAAATTCATGGTCATATTGAATGTCTTCAACAATTAGTTCTGACCACAAATAATATCTATTAAGTTTGTTGCTTCCTGGTTTGCCGCCGACTATTAAGGTGATACTAGAGCCGAGCATATTTATAGCAACTCGTTTTTTTGTATAAATTCCATAGTTTGAGTTCTCGGTGGTAATTGAGTCGTCTTCTGATTCTCCTGGTAAGTAACCCATTTTATCGAAGCTATGGTATTGTATGAATTTTTGAAAATTTTGGGTATCTCTTTTAGGAAATATAGGATTTGCCCCAATAAGCATAACATTATATTCTGGTTTGAGGGTTTCAATATAATATGACTCTCTCTCAAGTAATTTTTCTTCAGCACATCGCTCAATAATCTCAAATTGAAAACCTGAAAATATACCTTCGCTGCTAACTTGGTTTCTTAATCCATATTTTGCAAATGCCATGCGTATAACTGATTCATTAGAGTTATCTTTTATGGATATTGTATGTGATTTCCAACGTGTATAAATATCACGTGATTGACCTATATAAAATTTGCCATTAAGCAAATTTGTTATTTTGTATATACCAGTATGTCGCATTGTGATGTCTAATGTTAAAGAAGTTTATGTCATGTGCAGCACAGGGGCTTGGGTGTTTCGAGCCTTTTTTCAGCTTGGGACAACGTTAGCCTGTAGCGGTTCGGGGATTTTTTGTGTATTGAATACGTCCGGTATTATTGTCAGAACGCCAGCCGATATGATCCGATGCTTTCAGGCACGCTACCGCCCTGATCGGTACTGACCCAAGCTGACAGGCGCTCATATTTCCCCACTAAATGACTATAATTTACACAGGATAGCGGTGGATTACAAAACATTCACCACCCACTCAGTATCAGCGTTTTTCTGTTATCATCCCCTCCGTTTTAGTTATGGAGTTAACTAGCGTGAAAGACTACCAGAAGGCATTCCTTGAGTTTGCCATCAGCCAAGGGGTGCTGCGTTTTGGTGAATACACCCTCAAATCGGGGCGTATCAGCCCTTATTTCTTCAATGCAGGCTTGTTCCAGACCGGATCGGCGTTGAGCCGCCTTGGGCGTTTTTATGCCGAAGCCATTGTGGAATCCGGTGTGCAGTTCGACATGCTGTTTGGCCCCGCTTACAAAGGCATCCCCTTGGCGGCGGCTGTTGCGATTGCCTTGCATGACCAGCATGGCCTGGATTATCCCTATGCATTCAACCGCAAGGAAGCCAAGGATCATGGTGAGGGTGGGATCATTGTTGGTGCGCCCCTGCAAGGCCGTGTATTGGTGATTGATGATGTCATGACGGCGGGGACTGCGATCCGTGAGGCTGCACAGATTGTGGCAGGGCAGGGTGCTCGTTTGGCAGGCGTGGCGATTTCCCTCGACCGGCAGGAGCGCGGTAAGGGTGAGCAATCGGCAGTACAGGAAGTGCAGGTAAACTTTGGCGTGCCGGTGATCAGCATTGTCGGTTTGCAGGATGTGATCCGCCATGTCGGGGCAGAGTTGCAAGACCCGGTTTTATTGGCGGCGATTGAGGCTTACCGGGCGCGTTACGGGGTTGACCCAGCATAAAACCAGTGCCTACAAGGGTTTGCCATTGTCCCCCTTGGCCTTGAGTTGCATCGGGATGCCCGCGTTATTGTCGGGTATCCAGGGCGACAGGCACTCCCGGTCTTTGACACAGGGGTCAGTGAGGGTCAGCAGGAAGGCAACCAGTTGGCGCACTTGTTCTTCCGTGTGCTCTTGGCTGGGCAAGGCGACATCACAGGCAAACATTTCCCGCAGGTTGTCGCGCATATTGTCTTTTTTGAGGTTGGTTTGCTGGAGTTGGCCTGCATCATAATGCAAGGCCATGCGGTACGGGTTAAGCATGTGGCGTACTGCATTTGCCAGTGATGTATATGCGCCGTTATGCCCCCAAGGGCCGGTCACTTCGACATTCAGCAGGCTGGGTGTGCGGAATTTGAATTTATCCTCCGGCTTGTTTGTCACCAGCCAGCGCCCATAATCGTTGGTCAGTTTATTTTTGCCTGGCCCCAAGGGTGGCATCAGGGTGTGGTGGAAGTCTTCATCCGTAAAGGCATCACCCTGATGGCAATTCACACAGCCGAATCCCTTTTGTTCCGGCGTTTTGAAAAATAGCAATGCACCTTGTTTCGCTGCTTCACTGATCGCCGCTGGATTGCCTTTTAGATAAGCTTTCCACGGGTTATTGACGAACACTTGTGAGCGCTCATATTCACTGAGGGCAGCACTGATGTTTTGTTCATTAATCAGCACCTGTGGCAGTCCGTCCGGGGCATTGAAGGCTTGTCGGAAAGCATCCAGCCAATAGGCGGTATTCGGCGTTGGTAATGTGGTTTTATAGGCTCCATAGCCACCCAAACGCTCTGCAATTGCCACCCGGCAAGATTGGGGTGTCCCATCCTGCTCAAAGGTTTCCCCGCGCATTTCCGTGGCAGATGTCACCGGGAAGCGGGCTTGTGCATGTACCAGGTTATTGCCTGCCAGCGGGTCAGTTGCGGGGTAGGCGACATCCGGGGTGGTGATGGCTCCGCTGCCATTTTTGCCAGGGTGTTGTTCCAGGCTTTCGATACGCCCATCGTGGAACATGACTTTATCCCATAGACCAATGTTGAAGGTGGTTGGGGTATTGCGCGGTGTGGTTTCAACCAGCCGGTGTTTCAGTTTGCGGTGATGCCCGATCATGTCCGGTTCATTGCTGTTCGTACCGATAGACAATGACAGGTTGTCGCCGCCACCGAGTGCCGGATGATGGCAAGTGGCACAGGCTACATCCAGATCACCACTTAATGTGCGGGAAAAAAATAATTTTATACCCAACTGAGCCAAAGGTGTATTAATATTAGGCAACTGACGGCCTTTAGTCGGGTCGCCGGTCAGTCCATGACGTTTGGCCAGATCAATGAGTTCCTGATCCAAGTCGGAATGGGGGATACTCCAAGCGTTTTCGCTTGCTTTGGGTTGTGGGGTGGGTGATGCTGGAATGGCAGGTTTGTCGCCACATGCCGCCAAGAGAAAAAGGACAATGGCGAACAGGACAGGAATACTGTGTTTCACCGGGAGGTATCCATAGTACATCCAACCCCCTTCCATACGGAAGAGGGCAAATGGAGGAGGCTAAGCGGGTGCGACCTAAGCTGTAAAAATTACAGCAGGTTATGGCGTTTCAGTTTGGTGCGCAACGTGGCACGGTTAATCCCCATGCACTGTGCAGCGCGAGACTGGTTGCCGTGGGTATAACGCATCATGACTTCAAGCATGGGGCGTTCCACTTCGTCCAGAACCAAACGGTAAATATTACTCGCCTCATGATCGCCTAAAGTATCCAGGTAATCCTGGAGGGTACGGTGTACCGTTTCAGACAATGATGAGTCTAAGGCACGAGTCGCTGTATTCATTTCATGTAACCTTTATTAATATTGAGCCCTTGCTGCACGTAACATCGTTTCAGACAGTGTGGCTAGCTGTTTATCGGGACACGTAATCGTGAACATACTGTTTTTGTAATCTGACTCACTGGTTATCCTGTCCAGATACCATCCGATGTGTTTCCTTGCCATTCGGAGGCCAGCTTCCGCGCCGTAAAAGTCATGTATAGCCCTGACGTGGGTAGCTGCAACCTGGGTTCGGGTATGGACATCAGGCGGGGTAATAAGTTTCCCCTGAGAGAGAAACGCATCGACCTGTTCAAATATCCACGGCTGTCCCCATGCTGAGCGGCCAAGCATCAGTCCGTCAGCGTGCGTGTAGTCCAGGATAAACGCGGCATCCTCGGGACTGCTGATGTCACCATTCGCAATCACCGGGATAGATACCCCCCGTTTTACCTGCCGGATTGTTTCGTATTCAGCTTTGCCCTTGTAGGCATCTGCGCGGGTTCTCCCGTGCAGGGCGATGGCTGCAATGCCACAATCCTCTGCCAGTTTGGCAATGGTGGTGGCATTTTTGGTTGACTCCGACCAGCCGGTACGGAATTTCAACGTGACAGGCACATCGACAGCGGCAACAACCGACTCCAGAATTTCCCGAACCAGCGGCACATCTTTCAGTAACGCTGAACCGGCTGCCTTGTTGCAGACCTTCTTGGCTGGACACCCCATATTAATATCGATAATCTGGGCTCCCAACTGGACGCTCTGCACCGCAGCACTCGCCATAACCTCGGGGTCAGTTCCCGCAATCTGTGTGCTGCGGGGCTGTGCCTCCTGTCGGTCGGGCAAGCGGGTTCTGGACTTTTTGCTTTTCCAGAGATTAATATCAGCAGCAAGCATTTCTGACACAGCCATACCTGCACCATAGTGGCGGCACAGGTTACGGAATGGCAGGTCTGTTATCCCCGCCATGGGAGCCAGCAACAGCTTACTTTTTAAGCTATATAAACCTATAGAAAGCATCTACTTAACGCACATCTTGGGTAAAAGAGTACCATAGTCCACAAATTAATCACTCTCTAGTCGACAGGAGATAATTTTCTACAGACAAGTGGTATGAGTAATCCCGATCACAGTTAGAAAATTAACCAATATGCCAAAAACAGTATGAATTTAATTATATATTAAGCCCAGCTGAATGGCAGAGTACTAATTAAATTAATATTGGTTTTAGGTTAAAAATAGCCCAGATTATTCGGTCTGACAGCATGTTTTGGGGTGTTTTTGAGCATTATTTTTGGGCATTGGCGATGGCAACCTTTTCCAAGGCATTGTCCTTCTCCTTACGCTCGCCCAACAAGCGTTTTTCAGCTTCCTTGAAGCGATCCTGCTTGCCCGCCAAGACCAAGGTATCCTCTGCCAATAGGGTCATCTCGGGCGATGGCTGCTCACCCCGGATGTCGCCACGTTTAAGCGACTGGATGGTAATGCCCAAACTGTCCAGTTTCAGGTCAGCAATCTTCATGCCGACTGACTTGTCATGTTCCTGCAAGACCACCGTATGCAGGAAGGTCTCGCCCTTGGTGGGGGCTGATGCTTTTGCCGCTGCACCGTGGAAGAAGCTTTTCAGCTCACGGTAGCCTTCAGCACGGATCCGTCCAACCACCTGGTCAATTTCTTCGTTCGGGAGGTTAAGCTTTTCGAGCACACGGGTCGCCACCATCACACTGGCTTCCAATGATTCCGGCAAGACTTCGGTTGCCCCCAATGTCACCAGCGCTCCCATGTGGGTATCATCGCGGGCGCGTACCACAATCGGGATTTGCTTGTTTTTCTTGCGGGCGGATTCGGTAATGCGTTTGGCAGCCTCCACATCCGACACGGTGATCACCACCATCCGTGCCCGTGAAATCCCGGCTGCCACCAGAATTTCCGTGCGGCGGGCATCGGCATAATACACGCTTTCCCCGGCTTCCCAGGCATCCCGGACGATTTTTGAATCGAGTTCAAGGGCAAGGTAGGGAATGCCCTGTTCTTGCAGCAAGCGGGCAAGGCCTTGCCCAATACGCCGATAGCCACAAATAAGGACATGGTTTTCCACTTCCTTGACCTCGCGGCTGAAGGCATGGGCATCCTTGTAGCGCTGTTTCAGGTAGCTGTCGCTCAGTAACTTGCGGGTCACTTTATCGTTGGAGCGGATAATGAGCGGGGCAATCGCCATGCTGATGACGACTGCTGCCAAGGCAGCCTGTACCTCATTATCGGTCAGTAAGGAATTGCTGAGTGCCAGTGACAGCAAGGCGAAACCAAATTCGCCGCCTTGTGCCAATACCAGACCGGTGCGGACAGATACCCCAGCACCCGCGCCCGATAAACGCACCAGACTGGCGACCACGATAGCTTTGCCCAGCGTTAACCCCAGTAACAGCAGGAAGATCGGTAGCCAGAGGTCAGGCAAGACCGACAGGTTGAGTTTTGCCCCGACAGTGATGAAAAACAACCCCATCAGGATGTCACGAAATGGGCGGATTTCAGTCTCAATCTGATGTTTGTATTCGGTCTCACTCAACATCATGCCCGCCAGAAACGCCCCGAGTGCCAGCGACATCCCCAATGATTGCGTGACCCAGGCGGCAGTCAAGGCTACCAGTAGCACCGTGATATTGAACAGCTCAATGGACTGCATATTGGCGACCAAATGGAATAAGGGGCGCAGAACATAATGTGCCGTCATTACCATCAAGGTCAAAACCAGCAGGTTGCCACCGGCTTGTACCCCCAGCAGCAGGGCGCTGGTCGATTCAGCAGATGCGGCATTACCCAGCAAGGGGATCACGATCAGGAAAGGGACGACCGCAATATCCTGGAACAACAGGATGCCGAGAGCCAATTGCCCATGCCGGACATGCATTTCACCCTGGTCACTGAGTTGTTTGACGACAATGGCGGTTGAGGACAAAGCCATTGCCCCGGCAGCAATAACTGCACCTTTCCAGCCAACACCAAAGGAATACAACAAACCAAAGCCTGCCAGGGAAGACAGGATCATTTGCATACCACCGAGGCCGAGCACCGTTCCGCGCATCGCCATAAATTGGCGCACGGAAAACTCCAGGCCAATCGCAAACAGCAGGAAAACCACCCCGACTTCGCCCATGAACTCAATGGAGTGGTTTTCAGGTAGCCAGCCTAAGGCATGTTCACTGCTAATGGCTCCCACCAGCAAATAGCCCAGGATCGGCGGGAGCTTGAAGGTACGGAAGGCAGCCACCGCTGCTACGGACATGACCAATAACAGCAGGATGCCTTGTAACAGGTTGGTACTATATTCCACGTAGCCCCCGTGTGTTGGCGTTTATTTTTTGCCGGTCGTAAATCTCATCATGCGCTTTTTCTTATGGATTTGGCGCGGTGTCAGGGTGTTGTGCTTACCTTCATAGGGGTTTTCGCCAGTTTTGAATTCCAGCTTGACCTGCGTCCCCTTGAGTTTCAGGGTGCGGTGGAAATAATTGATGAGGTAGCGTTCATACGCAGGCGGCACTTTGTCGGTCTGGTTGCCGTGGATCACAACCAAAAATGGGTTGCTGCCACCTTGGTGGGCATAGCGCAATTTGATACGGCGACCACTGACCATCGGTGGCTGGTGCATCTGCACGGCCGTTTCCAGAATGCGGGTCAGACGTGAGGTGGGAACTTTCAGCATGGCTGAATCATAGGCATCGTGGATGGACTTATACAAATGTCCAACGCCTGTGCCATGCAGTGCAGAAATGAAGTGCTTTTCCGCAAAGTCGAGGAAAGGCAGTTTGATTTCCAGTTGATGTTTGATGACATCACGCGCTTCGCTGTCGAGGCCATCCCACTTGTTGATGGCGAGCACCAGGGCTTTGCCCGCATCCAGGATCAGACCCAGCAAATGGGCATCCTGGTCAGCAATCGAGTCATGGGCATCGACCAGCATAATCACAACATGGGCGGCACGGATGGCATCCAGGGTCTTGACGATGCTGAATTTTTCAATGGTATCATTGACGCGGCTACGGCGGCGTACCCCAGCGGTATCAATCAGGGTGTATTGCTGCCCGTCGCGTTCAAACGGGATAAAAATGCTGTCACGGGTTGTGCCCGGCTGGTCAAAGGCAATGACCCGCTCTTCGCCAAGAATGCGGTTGACCAAGGTTGACTTGCCGACATTAGGTCTGCCAACAAAGGCGATACGGATGGAGTCGTCTTCCTCCTCATTGATGGTTTCTGTGCCATCGGCTTCATCGGTCGGGAAGCTGTTGAGGATGTCATCCATCATCGAGGTGACACCCCGGTTATGGACAGCTGCAATCGAATAGATCTGGCTGAAGCCCAAGCCATAAAACTCAGCGGCGGCTTGGTCAGGGTCTACCCGGTCTGTTTTGTTGATGGTCAGGAAAACGGGTTTGCCCGTTTCCCGCAGGCGCTGGGCAATCAGTTGGTCGCCTGCATTCAGGCCTTGCTTGCCATCCACAATGAAAATCATCGCATCCGCTTCAGCGACCGCCGCGAGGGTCTGGCGTGCCATATATTGGTCAATGCCTTCCTCTTCGCCACTTAAGCCACCCGTATCAATCACCAAGTAGTCACGGTCAAACATCGAACCGGTGCCGTATTTACGGTCACGGGTTAAGCCTGGGAAGTCAGCAACCAAGGCATCGCGTGAACGGGTCAGGCGATTAAACAGGGTGGACTTGCCAACGTTAGGCCGTCCAATCAGGGCAAAAACCGGTCTCATTACATATTCATCATTGCAGGGCGTGGGCAGCCAAAGAGCCACCTTTGCCGAAGGTATAAACCACCTTGCCGTCACTGACAGGGGGGACAGTATAACCAGCAGCGTCACCCTGGGTGCGTGCTGCTGTTTGCCCGTTGCTGCTATTGATCCAGTGCAGATGGCCCTGGTAGTCACCAACGACCACATAATTGCCGATCAAGGTCGGGGCGGTCGGGGAGCGGCGTTGCAGGTCATCCATTTTCCAGACAGGAGCGCCGGTTTGCGGGTTTAGTTTCCAGACATTGCCTTCTTCATCGGTGCTGTAGAGGCCGTTGGCATCCGCATCGACACCGACAAAGCTGGAATAGGGCTTTGACCAGCCGGTTGTGCCATCCTGGAGTTTGATTCCGGCAATCTGCCCATTATAGCTCGCGGCAAACAAGGCTGAACCGACGGGTTTGATACGTCCGTCCACATCCGTGATCTTGTCCAGGTCATTGCGTCCGCGTGGCACGGAGAGGATGGTTTCCCATAAGCCGGTTCCCGCTTCCAGGTCAAACGCGGTAATTGTACCATTATCAAACCCGGCAACGACCATATTGTTGCCGACAATCACCGGCACGCCCGCACCCCGCAAGGAAAGGGCAGGTGTTTGGCGGATTTGCTGCCAAAGTGTCTCGCCCGTTTGGGTGGAGAGGCCATTTAATTTGCCATCCGAAGTACGGAAAACCACTCTGCCATGGTTGGCTGCGGACACGGATAGGACTTCACTGTCAAGGTGTTCAACCCAGCGGATTTTGCCCGTTTGTTTGTCCAGCGCAACCGCACTGCCTTCACTCGTGCCAAAGAAAACCAGACCCTCACCCCCGTTGACCCCGCCGGTAATTTCTTCCGTAATCGGGGTTTTCCAGAGTGATTTGCCCTGCTGCTTGTCCCATGCGCTGACTGAGCCGCCGCCTGCGACAACAACCATCGCCTCATCCACATAAGGGTGCAGGCGCACATAGGCTTTGCCACTGCTGCTGCCGGTATTCACCTGCCAAAGTGTGCGGGCATTGGCACTGGCCTGGATGGCTTTCAGTTCCTTGGGTGGGTTGCCCTCTTTGGCTGGGAACAAACCTGACAGGCTGCTGCAAGCACTCAGGGCAGACGCACCCAACAACAGGATGCACAGGGAGCGGACAGTGGCGGCACGTTTCATGGCGAGGCTTAAGCTCCCTTACCCAGGTTGTCGAGTTTCATCTTGATCAGGTCATTGGAGCCTGATTTATTGGTCAGGATGGCACGCTCATACGCTTTACGGGCTTCAGCGGGCTTGTTTTGGGCAACATAAATGTCACCTTTGACCTCTTCCAGCAGAGATTCATAGGCAGGGCCATAATCCTTGCTTGCCAACTGCATGGCTTCCTCATGTTTGCCCATGACCGCCAGCACCCGCGCCAAACGCACCGCAGCCACTTCCTTCAGGTCAGTCTCCTTGCTGTTATCCACGACCCAGCGTAGTGCGGTGACTGCGGGTTCGTATTCTCCCGCTTCAGCATAACCCTTGGCGCTTTCCAGTGAAGCGAGTGCCGCATATGGTGTGGAGGCAAACTTGGTTTGCAGCTCCTGGGTATGTTGGGCGGCCTGGGTCAAGTCGGTGGTTGCCTGGCTTTGCTCAAACAGACCCGCTGCCGTTTCTGCTGTTTCGACCTGGGCTTTTTTCCAGTAGTCCCAGCCAAACAGGGCAGCAATTGCCAAGGCAATGCCTGCAATCACCGAGGTGCCATTTTCTTTCCACCACGCTTTTATGTCTTCTGCTTGTTCTTCGTCGGTTTTAAATTCGCTCATTGCTTGCCCCCTATCGTTGCTTTACTTGTTACGTTCATTGTGTTCAATGGCTGGCGAGGTGAATGGGCAGGGTGCTTGCCAAGCTGTCCAGTGCCAGCACCTGTTGGGTGGCCTCCGGGTTGCGCAAGTCCTTGCAGGTAATCGTGCCTGCTGCCAATTCATTTTCACCCAAGATCAGGGCATGGGCTGCCCCGGATTTGTCTGCCCGTTTCATCTGTGCCTTGATGCCGCCACCGCCTGCATTGCTTTGCAGTTTGAGTGAGGGGAGGGCAGTGCGCAGGGTTTCTGCGAGCACCATCCCGGCCTGGCTGGCCTTGTCGCCAACCAGTACAAGGTAAACGTCCGGGGCTGGGGCGGTAATGGATGTACCTTGCGCTTCCAGCAGCTCCAGCAGGCGTTCAACCCCCATGGCAAAGCCGCAACCGGGTGTCTCATGCCCACCCATCTGGCTGACCAGCCCATCATAGCGCCCACCGGCACAGACTGTGCCTTGGGAGCCAAGTTCATCAGTCACCCACTCAAAGACGGTGCGGGTGTAATAATCCAGCCCGCGCACCAGACGCTGGTTGACCTGATAAGCAATGCCCATGCCATCCAGCATGCTGCACAGGCTGGCAAAGTGTTCCTTTGATTCGGTATCCAGATGGTCATGCAGGCTGGGCGCTGCATCCACCATGGGGCGCATGGCAGGGTTTTTGGTGTCAAGGATACGCATCGGGTTGCTGTGCAGGCGGCGTTTGGCATCCTCGTCCAGCACCTCCTGATGTGCCGAGAAATACTCAATCAGCTTGTCGCGGTAAACGGCGCGTGAGGCCGGAGTTCCGAGGGAATTAAGCTCCAAGCGTACATTACGCAGGCCTAGGTGCTGCCACATCCGCGCACTCAGGGCAATCAGTTCGGCATCAATATCCGGCCCCGGTATGCCAAAGGTTTCCACGCCGATTTGCTGGAACTGGCGGTAACGGCCTTTTTGCGGGCGTTCATGGCGGAACATCGGCCCCATGTACCACAAACGCTGCTGCTGGTTATAAAACAGGCCATGTTCAATACCTGCCCGCACACAACTGGCGGTACACTCCGGGCGCAAGGAGAGGCTGTCACCATTGCGGTCATCGAAGGTATACATTTCCTTCTCGACAATATCAGTGACTTCACCCACCGCCCGTTTGAACAACTCGGTCATTTCCAGCAACGGGGTGCGGATTTCACGGTAGCTATATTGGTTCAGCAAGGTGCTGACTGTCTTTTCCAGATGCTGCCATGCAGCGGACTGGTCAGGCAGGACATCATGCATCCCGCGAATGGATTGGATATTTTTCGCCATGCTCAGTTTACCGTAAAACGTGCCACACTGCCGCGTGTGTAGGGGGTATGGTCATACAATTGGCCATTGAGGAAGATACGCACACCCGGTGCATTACCAATCTTGAAGGTCAGTGGTGTCCGGGTCTTAAATTGTTTCCAGGTATTCGGTGAGTTCAGCGTTTCAAAAATCAACTTTTTGTTGCTGTCCTTGACCTGCATCCAGACTTCCTGGGTGAATTCCATACGGACGACCACTTCGCCATCAATGGGCTGGGTCAATGGGGTTGCCGTGGTGACATCCAGAGGTTGTGCGGGGTCAGGCGCACCAGTTGTTGCCGGATCGGTTGCCGTTGTCGCAGTCAAGGCAGCTGGATCGGTGGTGGCGACCGGCAAGGCCGCTCCTGTGGGTGGCGTAACGGTGGCGGGTGTGGTCGTTGCCGCTATCGTGGCTGCCGCAGTGTCCAGGGTTGCGGGCGTGACAACGGCGGGTGTTGTGCCGGTGGCGGTATCCGCGATGGGGCTGGCTGGGATGCCAGGAGCCAGAAGGCTGGCAGTTGCAGGCAATGCCGGATCGGTAGCCGCTGGCGTTGCTGCCTGTGGTTGTGTGCCGTCAGTGGCAGTCAGCTCGGTATCTGGGCTGGGTGTTTCTTCCGTTGCACCTGCCGCACCTGCTGCGGGTGGTGTGGCTGGCTGAAGGGCAACCGAGGGTGCTGCCTGCCCGGTGGCGCTATCCTGGGTAGAGCTTGCCAAGGCTGGGGTTGCCGGTACAGTTGCTGCTGGCTGTGCAGCAGTTGCCGCCACTGGGGTTGTTACTGAACCGGTGGCTGGGGTATTTAGGTTATTGCGGGCAATATCGCCTGCAACGGCATTCGTGGTGGCTGAGGTGGCAGCCGTAGCCGGGTGCTTTTCTGCTGTTTGCGCGGAAAAAGATGACCATGTATCCCGTGTCCATTGGCTAACGGCAGGAATCATCGAGAGAACGCCCAGCAGCAAGACCAATCCAACCAGGCCGAACAGTTTCAGGGTTGTGGGGGAAATGCCCGGTTTGGCAACCCGGTTGAGCGGGATGGGCGGCGGCGTGGCAAACGAGTCCGGGTCAGCTCCCCGCAATAGCTCGTAAGTGCGGATCAGGTCTTGCGGGTCGCTTTCATCCAGACGGGCATAACTGCGCAAATATCCCCGCACATAGGGCGGGTCTGGCAGTTCGGAAAAGTTTTCCGATTCCAGTGCCTTGATCATGGCAGGGGATAGGCGCATCTGCACCGCCGCCTGATCCTGGTCTATCTCAGCCCGCTCCCGGCAAGCTTTCAGTTTTGCCGCAAGGGCTCCTGGGCGCACGATACCGTCATCAAAGGTTTCTTTGACTGGCTGCTCTTCAGGTTTTACGTCCATGTCTGCGGTAGTTTCCGTCACGCCCCACTCCAGATACTTAACATTGCATTTCAGGTTTTAGTTCAAGCTTTTGGCTTCATCGCTATTGGGAAAGCGAGCCATGAGGTTTGTTGCACACTTTTCAGCCTGTTCGGGCTCATGTAAAGCCCGGTTAATCTTATAACACAATAACAGGGTTTCTGCTGTCTCCTGAGATTGCTCATTATAACGGTAAAGGAAAGCCTGTGCCTTGGCATTTTCACCGCGTGCAAATTCCAGTTCAGCCATTTGGTACAAGGCCAGCGGAAAGCTTGGATTGCGTTCCAGTGCCCTGCGGAAATAGCCTTCCGCCTGCCCACCCTTCTGGTGCTTTTGCAGACAAATCCCAGCATTGGTGTAAGCATATTCCGGGGTTTTGTACAGCGGGTCATTCAGTGCTGCCATGAATGCAGCAATGGCTTCCTCATAGCGACCATGACGGCACAGGTGGGAGCCATAGTTGTTCAATAGCTCCGGGTTTTTTCCGTCAGATTGCATCGCCTTGCGGAAGTATGTGCCTGCCTGTGCATGGTTGCCCAGCCTGTCTTGCAAGACGGCATAATAGTGTTGGGCATCACTGGAGTTGCGGTTGCTTGCCAATGCCTTTTCCAAATACTCTTTTGCCAGGCTAAGCCGGTTTTTTTGCAGGTAGCCTGCCCCCAGTTGCGCATAGTAATCGGCTGCTTTGGATTTGTTTTCCCGTGCTGACGTGGTGGCACACCCCGATAGGGATGCAGACAACACCACGGCTGCCAGCCATACCGTTGTTATTCTCATTATATCAATGCCCTTGTTCAATCCGGGCGAAGTGTATTTCCCTGCGGCTACGGTCATTGACTTCCCCTGCCAATTGCCCACACGCCGCATCAATATCATCGCCCCGTGTTTTTCTGGTCATGACAGTATAACCTGACTCAGACAAGATGTCGCGGAAGCGATGAATCCGATTGTTGCTGGAGCGCTTGTAGCGGGTATCCGGGAAGGGGTTGAAGGGGATCAGGTTGATTTTCGATGGGATACCTGCCAGCAGGGTTGCCAGTTCCTGGGCATGCTGGTCGGTATCGTTGACCCCCTCCAGCATGACATATTCCCAGGTGATGTGCTTGCGCTGGGTATCTTTCTTTTCCAGGAAGTTGTGGCAGGCTGCCATCAGCTCCTGGATCGGGTATTTGCGGTTGAGCGGAACCAGCCGGTTGCGCAGTTCATCATTGGGGGCGTGCAATGAGACCGCCAATGCCACATCGAGCGTTTCAGCAAGACGCGCCATTGCCGGTAAGACCCCAGAGGTGCTGACGGTCACGCGGCGGCGGCTGAGGCCATAGGCGTTATCATCCAGCATCAGGCGCAGGGCGGATACCACATTGTCAAAGTTGAGAAGGGGTTCGCCCATGCCCATCATGACCACATTGCTGACTACCCGTTCACCCTTGGGGTCAGCTTGCAGGGTGCGTTTGGCAATCCACAATTGCCCGATGATTTCGGCGACGGTCAGATTGCGGTTAAAGCCCTGGCGGGCTGTAGAGCAAAAGGTGCAGTCCAGTGCGCAGCCCACCTGGGAGGATACGCACAGGGTTCCCCGGTCATCTTCCGGGATGAATACGGTTTCGATGGCATTGCCATCCTCCAGCCGCAGCACCCATTTGCAGGTGCCGTCAGCGGATTGCTGTTCCATGACAATTTGCGGGGCACGGATTTCAGCGTGCTCCTGCAAAAACTGGCGCAGCGGTTTGCTCAGATTGGTCATCTGCCCGACATCATCCGCCCCCATCTGGTGTAACCACTTGATGACCTGGGTGGCACGGAACGGCTTTTCACCGATGGCGGTGAAATAATCCTTCAATGCTTCATGGCTGAAGTCAAGCAGGTTGATTTTGCGGGGTGTGTCGGACACAGATGACCTTACCTTGCTAATGCAGTCGTGTTGAATTAACGGGTGCGTGGGCACAGGCCGTCAGTGCCGAAGAAGAAAGCGATTTCAATCGCTGCATTCTCCAGGCTATCAGAACCGTGGACGGCGTTTTCGTCGATGCTGTCAGCAAAGTCAGCACGGATAGTGCCTGCTGCTGCATTCTTCGGGTTGGTAGCACCCATCAGGTCACGGTTGGCGGTAACGGCATTTTCGCCTTCCAGCACTTGTACCATCACCGGGCCTGAAGTCATGAAGCTGACCAGATCGCCAAAGAAAGGGCGCTCCTTGTGGACAGCATAGAAGCCTTCAGCCTGTTCTTTGCTCAGGTGGATCATGCGGGCAGCAATGATCTTCAGGCCTGCGTTTTCGAAGCGGCTGTAGATCTGACCGATGACATTCTTGGCAACGGCATCCGGCTTGATAATGGAAATGGTACGTTCAATGGCCACAGTGTAACTCCAATAAGGATATAAAATGATTGGGGCGCAATTGTAATGCTTGCGGGAAGTGCAGGCAAACAGCTTTATAAACCTTTATGCGATCACTTTTAGGTAAAAAACACTACATTTGGTCATACACTACTTTATAAGCTGCCAATGAGGCGCTAGGCTTAGTGCCACCTGAATCAGATAAAACCCAGAGGAACCCAGGCTAATGTCGTTATTCTTGAAGAAAATAGGGCTAGGAGCCGCCACTGTCTGCGTGGCCCTTGCATCGCAGTGGGCGGTGGCAAATAACCAGAACTCGCCGTTGGCAACCAATACCAATGAGCTGACTGAGGATGACTCCAGCGTACCGTTTATTGACCTGTTCCGTGCTGCCTTGCCGTTTGAGGATGCCCGTCCGTGGCTGACAGGCACAAATGTGCAAATGGATGCGGATGGTTGGCCCGCCCGCCTGAATGGGCAAATTGCCGGAACCCGCTTCCTCAGCAACCTGCCAGCAGCCGCCATTCCAGGGGGGCGTTATACCGTCCTGTATGATGGGCAAGGTGAACTCCAGTACGGTGGTGATGCCAAAATCGTGCAAAGCACCCCAGGTCAGGACACGATTGAGCTGTTCGCCGGGTCGGATAACAAATTTGATGCCACCCTGCGCATCCGTACCTCCAGCCCGAATGATTACGTGCGCAATATCCGCATCCTGCCGCCGGATGGTATTTGTGCCAATAACCCCTTCCGTCGTGTGCCGAATGCGGGTGCATGCCCCGGTAACTTCCAGCCGTTTGTGCAAAATTACGAGCAGCTGATTTTCAATCCTGATTACCTCAATTATATGAAGGATTTTAAGGTGATCCGCTTCATGAACATGAGTGGGGTCAGTAATAACCCACAAAGTTCGTGGGGGCAACGCCAGAAAGTGACCGATGCTACCTGGGGTGGAAACCAGACCAGCCGGGGAGCACCGATTGAGATCCAGATCGAGTTGGCGAACCGGCTGAATGCCCACCCGTGGTTTACCCTCCACCATGCGGCTGACAATGATTACGTCAACCGTTTTGCCCAACTGGTGAAGCAGCGCCTGCGCCCGAACCTCAAGCCCCATATTGAGTACAGCAACGAGACCTGGAACTTCATCTTCCTGCAAGGCAACCATGTGCGTGACATGGGGATGGCACGCCGTCTTGACACCAACAAAAACCGGGCAGGCTACCGTTATTACTCCGAACGCTCCGTGGAAATCTTCAATATCTGGGAACAGGTATACGGTGGCCCACAGCGCCTGGTGCGTATCCTGTCCGGTTGGACGATCAATGAAGAGGTGGCAAATATTGTCATGGGGCATAAGGATGCCTACAAACATGCCGATGCCTTTGCTATTGCGCCTTATTTCTTCGGCGACCATCAGTCTATCCGTCTGGTACGCAACCTGGATGAAACCTTCCGCCTGATTACCGATGACCAGTACCGTTATTCCATCAATAACTTGCTGGGCTTTGTCCGTAAGCAGAAAGCCATTGCTGACAAGTTTGGCCTGCCATTGATTGCCTATGAAGGTGGGCAGGGTCTGGTTGACTTCAAGACCACGCACGATATGGAAATGCCCAACCCCTTGTTGTACCAGGCCAACCGTCACCCACGCATGGGGTCGTTCTATACCCAGTTCCTGGAAGGCTGGAAGCGTGAGGGTGGTCAGCTGTTTGCCCATTACTCCTCACCGCGCACGTTCCGCCGCTATGGTTCATGGGGTAGCAAAGAGTATATCACCCAACCGTTAGGGCAGGCTCCGAAGCATCAGGCACTCCTGAACTTCATCCGTACCCGTCCCTGCTGGTGGGCTGGCTGCCAGCGATAAGCAAGCAGCATCACTTCGCAAACCCCTACCTGAAACCGGGTAGGGGTTTGTCCTGTCAGTGGCTAAATCCCATTCTTTCCCACCCACCATCAGCGATTAACAGATCCGAATCCATGCGCCATTGGTGCGTAGGTCGGTAATTATCGCCATTCAGTCAAGAAAATTGCCAACGTCCCCCTGTGGCTGACTATATAGCCCCGTAAGGTTGTAATCCCATGCCTATTTCCGGTTGGGATAGTTGTTAAATGCTATTTAATAAGTTTTACTAATGAGGTTGTCAAAAAAGAATTTAATAAAAAATTCTTATATATAAATTAATCCCGTTTGGAACAGCCTTTCTTACACTGCTCACAGAAATACAATAGGTAAATGCCCCGTGCCAGTAACACGGTGAGGCCTCCGATGGTGACCCCGCTAATGGTTAAAACAGGGAGGAGGCTGAGCAGTATATGGAGATGCTGGGCATGGAGTGTCATGTCCGGCAGATCGTGGAGCAGGCTGAGCAAAGCGCCGACAGCACCTAGCAATAAGCCAACAGCAAAGTACAGGATGACAAGGGGGTTTGATGGATTCATAGTGATCTTATAGCAACAAAAGTTACTTTATGGGTGCACATTCAGGCTGATTGGGCATGGAATCAGGACAAAATGTGTAAAGAATATGGAATGCTTATAGAGGCCAAAACCGTTTGATTTGTGTTGCGTCCTAGAGGGTAGATGAAGCAGCGATGTTTCATCTGTTTATAGGGCAAACAACAAATTTAAGGGAACTGACCATGAATAAAAAAAGCATTATGTGTGGGCTATATTGCTTGGCGTTATGGGGAATGCCAATAGGGGCATCTCCCATACCAACCAGTGCGGGTATCAATACGATTCAGGTTGAACATGAGCGCATGATCCAGGACGGGTTCCGTAGTGGGGCGCTGACCCTGCATGAGCGTGGTGTGCTGGTCAAACAGCAGGAGCGTATCAAGCAGATTGAAGTGCGTTTCCGCAAAAACGGCCTGCAAGGTGGAGAGCGCAGGCAACTGTTGACACTGTTGCGTTGGGCTGAAAAAACCATCAAGAGCAAGCTGGCAAATAGTGAGCGTCGGATGAGCCTTGATTGACCACACTTAAGTTGTAGGAGCGCTGTGGATTCTCTCAGTATCCACAGCAAGGCAGGTGGTTGTAGGACACCGCCTGCCTTTTACCCAGAAAGTACCAAGAAAGCACCAAGATGGCGGCGTTTCCCCATCACACCACTTGTCTGTGTTTTTTTGAGTCTATTGCCGATATTCTGCACAATCTGCCGCATTAAAATAACAACAATACATCAGTTATCCCATGAGCCTTGCGATTGTCTACAGCCGGACTAATTCAGGTCTGGAATCCCCCTTGGTCAGCGTTGAAACCCACCTTGCCAATGGTTTGCCCGGTTTTTCCATGGTCGGTTTGCCGGAAACAGCGGTGAAGGAAAGCCGTGACCGGGTGCGGGCAGCCATTATCAATTCCGGTTTTTCTTTTCCGGTCAAACGTATCACGGTGAACCTCGCCCCAGCCGACATCCCCAAGGATGGTGGGCGTTTTGACTTGCCCATTGCCTTGGGTATCCTGGCTGCCAGCGGGCAGATTCCCCAGGAACACTTGAACGGCTATGAGTTTATTGGCGAGCTGTCTTTGGGAGGGCAATTGCGGGCGGTGCGTGGTGTACTGCCAACTGCCGTCAATGTGCAAGGCAGCAAGCGCCGCATGGTGTTGCCGGTCGATAATGCTGAAGAGGCTGCCTTGATCAAAGGCTTGAAGGTTTACCCGGCGCGGGATTTGCAATCTGTGGTGCGTCATTTTCAGGGCGGTGAACCCTTGCCGCGCTGGCAGCAGGAGGTGGCACGCCAGCAGGTGCATTATGGTTTTGACCTGAGTGATGTAAAAGGGCAATTTGCTGCCCGGCGTGCGTTGGAAATTGCTGCTGCCGGTGGGCATAACCTGCTGATGGTGGGGCCACCGGGGACAGGCAAAACCATGCTTGCCAGCCGCCTTGTGACCATTTTGCCCGACCTGACCGAGCAGGAGGCACTGGAGTCGGCAACGATTGCTTCCATCAGCCACCAGGGGTTTTCCATGTCTGGCTGGGGGCAGCGCCCAGTACGGGAGCCACACCATACCTCGTCCGGGGTTGCTTTGGTGGGCGGTGGTTCGCAGGTGTTGCCAGGGGAGATTTCGCTGGCACATCATGGGGTGTTGTTTTTGGATGAATTGACCGAGTTTGACCGCAAGGCGCTGGATACCCTGCGTGAACCGCTGGAAACCGGCAAAATTACCTTGTCCCGTGCTGCCCGCCAAGCGACTTACCCTGCCCAGTTCCAGTTGGTGGCAGCCATGAACCCGTGTCCACAAGGGCGTGCCTGTGATTTTCAGGCCAATTGTGAATGTACCCCGGAACAACAGAAGCGCCACCGCGCCCGGATTTCAGCCCCGTTCCTTGACCGCATTGATTTGCAGGTGGATGTGCCACGGGTTCGGCAGGAGGATTTGCAATCCTTGCAGGTGGGGGAGGGCAGTGCCGAGGTGCGGGCGCGGGTGGAAAAAGCCCGTGAGCGCCAACAAAACCGCCAGCAAAAAATCAACAATGCCCTCAGCGGGCGTGAAGTCGATGAGCATTGCCCCTTGGCAAAAAAAGACCAGAACCTGCTCAGCCATGCGATGGAGCAGTTCAAGTTGTCGGCACGGGCGTACCACCGTATCTTGAAAGTGGCACGTACCATTGCTGATTTGGCGGGCAGCGAAGTCATCCAGACCAAGCATATATCTGAAGCCTTATCCTATCGGGCGCTGGATCGTTTGGCAGCAATGGCGTGAGTTAACCCCGCCTTTTAACCCGGCCTAACCCTGCCCAATCCGGTTACGTAACACGCCAATCCCTTCCACCTCGCATTCCACCACATCGCCAGGGTGCAGGAACTCTGGCGGTTGGCGCACAAACCCCACCCCGCTGGGTGTGCCGGTTGCGATCAGGTCGCCCGGCTCCAGGGTCATGCCACGGGACAAGGTGGCGATGGTTTCAGCAATGTTGAAAATCATGTGGCGGGTATTGGATGCCTGCTTGGTCACGCCATTCACCCGGCAGGCCAAGTCGAGGTTCTGTGGGTCGGGGATTTCATCGGCGGTGATGATCCACGGGCCAATCGGGCAGCCACCATCCAGGCTTTTGCCAAGAAAAAACTGCTTATGGTTGGCTTGCAGGTCACGGGCGCTCAGGTCATTGATCACGGTATAGCCGAAGACATGGCTTAAGGCATCCCCGGCTGCAATTTTGTAACCACCTTTACCGATCACCACCCCCAGCTCTGCCTCCCAATCCAGTTGCGAACAGGTATCCGCGTCAAACGGGATAATGGCCTCATGCCCGGTGACACTGGTCACGGCTTTGGTGAAGACAATCGGATATGGCGGCTTTTTGGCATTGCGCCCGGCGTGCTCCGCCGTTTCGGTGGCATGGTCAAAATAATTGAGGCCAAGGCACAGCACATTTTTCTGCGGGCGGGGGATGGGGGCAAGCCAGGTGACATCGGTGGTCTGGACACGCATGGCAGCCGTTTGCCCAACCCAGGCGGCCTGCAAGTCAGTTCCCTGATTAAGCAACTGTTGCAGGTCATGCCAACCGGCGGCGGCAAATGCCGGTTCCAGGGCAGGCAATAACAGGTGATCACCCGCGACAATGAAAACACAAGTCTGGTTTTTATAGAGACAACTGCCGATTTTCATCTGTATTTTCCCCGTATAGATAGTGCTGCTGGCATCAGCCCAGAATGCTGCTTGCGCCATCATAGATCAGTTTTACGCCAGTCAGGAAGAGCAAGGCATAAGCCAGCCGGAAAAACAGCTTGTCCGGGACGCGGCTATGCAGGAAAACCCCCAGCCAGATGCCCAAGGCCGCAATCGGCAATAGCCACAGGGAGGTAAACAGGTTGTCGGTATTGAATTGCCCGAGGAGGCTGTAGGGGATCAGCTTGACGTAGTTGACCACCAGGAAAAACAGTACCGTGGTGGCTTGGTAAGTGGATCTGTCCAGTTGTTGGGGCAGCAAATAGACGGCAATCGGTGGCCCCCCGGAGTGCGAGACAAAACTGGTAAAACCTGCCACCCCACCCCACAACCACCCCGCCACTTTACCCGGTTTGTTACGGATAAAGCGGGCGGGTTTGAACCAGTGGTTGAGGGCAAAACCAACCGCAATCACGCCAATGATCAGGCGGATGTGGGCGGCATTGAAAAAGGTAAAGGTCAATGCACCGACGGTGATGCCCAGCAATGCAGCGGGCAACAAATAAATGAGGTGTGGGCTGGACCAACGTTTCCAGTAAGCTTTCATCGCCATGATGTCCATTGCACACAGGACGGGCAGCAGGATAGCTGCTGCCTGTACCGGCGACATGACCAGAGCCATGATGGGCACGCCGACCATGCCAATCCCACCCCCAAAACCACCTTTGGAAATGCCGACAATCAAGACTGCCAGCACGGTCAGGGCGATAGCACCGGTATCCAGTGCCAATTCAGGCTACCTTGCCCACTGTTCTGGCGCGACGTTGCAACCAGATGTCCAGTCCTTGGGCATTCAGGTCGATGTCGAGTGCCAGCAGTTCGCGGATTTTATTCGAGCCGAGGGTGCAGCCGTGTGCGGTGGCACTGGCTACCAGCAAGTCGGATACCCGTGCTTCGATCCGCTCTTTGCGGCCTGCAACGGTGTGCTCTTCCTGCAAGGCAATATCGACCATCTCTTGCAAGCTTTGGCGCAATAGCGGGAACAGCCGGTCAAGTTCGGTCACACGGCTATAATGTGTCAATAGCATGGCGTTGGGTTGTAGGCTTTGCAGCTTGTCGATGGTGTGCTGCCATGCTTCTGGATCAAGTGCAACTGGCGTGGTGGTGGCAAATAGCCATGCACCCTGGTCGGTATCAAATTCGCGGTAGGAAATACCAAAGGTGTCGCCGGTAAAGAATGAGCGGGTACGCACATCAAAAATACAGCCGTGATGGTTGGCATGTCCGGGGCTGTGCCAGAATTGCAAAATACGCCCATTCAGGTCATAACCGGAGCCATCTTCGGCGGCAATCACCCGCTGCGCCGCCACCGGCACGAGTTTGCCATAGTCTGCGGCAAATACCTCCTCACCGTAAACCGCTGTTGCGCCCGCTGCCAGTTTGGTGGGGTCAATCATGTGCGGTGCACCCTTGGGGTGGACGACCAGCGTTGCATTCGGGCAACGCGCCATCAATTCACCAGCCCCGCCCGCATGGTCAAGGTGGACATGGGTCGGGATGACATAACGCACGCTTTCAGGCTGTAACCCCAGTTCTGCCAGCACCCCCATAATGGCAGGGGCGCTGTGGTAAGTCCCTGAATCGACAAAGGCAGCCGCATCGCCTTCGCGCACCAGATAGCAGGCCGCGAAATGATCCCGGCACAAACCGGTATTGATGCAATAAATGCCATCGCCCAAGTCCCGGTAGGATGCTGTTAGCATGTGGGTATCTCCTGTTGGTGGTATAGGGGGCGTATTATCAGCTATCTTGCCGGGAATTCCCATCCGTTCAGGTAAATCAGTGGGGTGGGGCTTTTCGCCTTGCTCAAGGCCAGTGAGTCGGATGGGTTTTGATAATTTTTCTGCCTTCAGGCTGCGGATGCTCCGCCATGTTGTACCTGAAGCTCTTCACGGATCACCTTGCGTAACAGGCTTTCCAATGGGTTTTCGCCACGTTGTAAATAATCCCGCAGCACTTGGTTGATGGCTGTTTGGTAGCCGATCCCTTGACTCTCGGCTTGGGTGCGGAAAGCAGCCAATACCTCATCATCCACATACATGGTAATGCGTGTTTTACCACCTTGAGCCTGTAATTTGGCTAAGTGCGGAATCTCGCTGGCACGTTTCGCCTGACTGAAATCGTATTCATCCCTCATAAAGTGTTGCCTCCCGTGCAGTGGCTTTGCGTGGATCATGCTCTATTCGCATATCCTGATTATGCATACAATATGCAGATATGGCAATTGGCAAATGGGGGGAGGGTGGCACAAACCCCCACAACCTGATACCTTATCGGCCTTCGTCAGGACTCCCGGATACCGCAATGAAGCCAAGAAAAATCCTCGTTACCTGTGCCTTGCCTTATGCGAACGGCAAGATTCATCTCGGTCACATGGTTGAACATATCCAGACGGATGTTTGGGTACGGTTCCAGCGCATGCGCGGCAACGAGTGCTATTTTGTCTGCGCGGACGATGCCCACGGTACGCCCATCATGCTGCGTGCCCAGCAGGAAGGTATTAGCCCGGAAGTGCTGATTGCACGGGTCAAGGACGAGCACCAGCGTGATTTTGCCGGGTTTAATATCAGCTACGACAATTACTACACCACGCATTCCGAAGAAAACCGCCATTTTGCCGAGTTCATCTATAAGGCCGCCCGTGATGCGGGGCATATTGAGCAGCGTACCATCCGCCAAGCGTATGACGCAGAGGCGAAGATGTTCCTGCCTGACCGCTTTATTAAGGGTGAATGCCCGAAGTGCGGTTCTGCTGACCAGTACGGTGACAATTGCGAGGTGTGTGGGGCGACTTATTCCCCGACTGACCTGAAAAATGCCGTGTCAGCCATTTCGGGCAGCAAGCCGGTGGAAAAGGAAACCAGCCATTATTTCTTCAAGCTGGGGCATTTTGAAACCTTCCTGCGGGATTTCCTGAAAAGCGAGGCGGTGCAGAAGGAAATTGCCAATAAGCAGATGGAGTGGTTCGAGTCCGAACAGGGTTTGAGTGACTGGGATGTTTCCCGCGATGCGCCGTATTGGGGGTTTAAAATCCCGGATACCGACGACAAATATTTTTATGTCTGGCTGGATGCGCCGATTGGCTATCTGGCGAGCTTTAAAAACCTGTGTGAACAACAGGGTATTGATTTTAATGCATTCTGGCAGCCCGGTTCGGATGCGGAGGTGCATCATTTTATTGGCAAGGATATTGCCTATTTCCATACTCTGTTCTGGCCTGCCTTATTAAGCAGTGGTGGTTTCCGCACCCCAACCGGTGTTCATTGCCACGGCTTTTTGACGGTGAATGGCGCGAAGATGTCCAAATCACGCGGTACATTTATCCAGGCGGAAAGTTACCTGCGTCACCTGAACCCGGAATGGATCCGCTATTACTTCGCCAGCAAGCTGGGGAATAGTGTGGATGATATTGACCTGAGCTTGGAGGATTTCATCCAGCGGGTGAATAGCGATCTGGTCGGCAAGGTAGTGAATATTGCTTCGCGTTGTGCCGGTTTCATCAATAAGCGCTTCCAGAACCAATTGGCTGCCCGTTTGCCGGATGCTGCCCTGTACCAGACGTTTGTTGACGCAGGCACGGGTATTGCTGAAGCGTTTGAAGGCCGCCGTTATAGCCAGGCGATCCGTGAGATTATGGCCTTGGCGGATAAGGCTAACCAATATGTGGATGAAAACAAGCCGTGGGTCTTGGCAAAAGATGAAGCGCGGCAAGCCGATGTGCAAGCGGTCTGCACCCAGGGCATTAACCTGTTCCGGGTGATTATCGCCTACTTGAAGCCTGTATTACCGCAATTGGCGGCTGATTCGGAAGCCTTCCTGAATGCTGGGGTGTTGGCGTGGGGCAGTGTGCAACAGCCCTTGGTGGGTGGTGAAATTGCCACCTTCAAACCGTTGATGGTGCGTGTTGAGCAGGCGATGGTGGATGCCATGCTGGAAGACAATAAGCAAGCCTTGAACCCAACGCCTGCCACGGCTCCTGCCCCTTCTGCCCAGGCGGTTCAGTCAGCAGTGGCTGTTCCGGTGGCTGCGGCTCCTGAGCCGGTGGGTGCAGAAATACAGTATGATGATTTTGCCAAAATTGATTTGCGGGTTGCTAAAATTGTCAAAGCGGCAGCCGTCGAAGGCGCGGATAAGCTGGTGCAGCTCACCCTGGATATTGGCGGTGAAACCCGGAATGTGTTTGCGGGGATCAAGTCTGCCTATGAGCCTGCTGAGTTGGAAGGGCGCTTGACGGTGATGGTTGCCAACCTCGCGCCGCGCAAGATGCGGTTTGGCATGTCCGAAGGCATGGTGTTGGCGGCAGGGCCGGGGGGCAAGGATTTGTTTATCCTCAACCCGGATGAGGGTGCACTGCCCGGCATGCGTGTGAAGTAAGTTTGGCGGTACGGTTGCTCCTGCCCAGTGGGATAGGGGGCAGATAAAACAACTATTATGATTGAGGCGTAACATGCTCGGAAGCCTATTCAAGCCCAAGTGGCAGCACAAAGATGCCCGTACCCGTTTGCTGGCGATTCCTGATCTCGGGGGGAGTAGCCCCGAACTGATTCAGATGGCGCAAAGCGATGAGAATACCGGTGTGCGGCTGGAGGCGATTGCTTATCTGGCGAGTGTGCCGGTGCTGATCCAGTTGGGCAAGGGGGTGGGGCCGATCAGTGACCGCGCCCGCCAGCGTTTGCAGGCGTTGGTGGCTGACAGCAAGCAATATGATGCCGAGGTTGTGGAGGTCTTTACCTGGCTGCAAGGCAACCCTGGGTTGTTGCATGCTTTGGCGCGTGATCCTGCCCGCTTGCCTGCATTGCGCAAGTTGGCTTTGACTGCTGTTACCGATGAGAAGGTGTTGTACCTGATTGCGGATCAGGAAGCCTCCCGTGATCTCCAGTATCAGGCTGCCAGCCAGATTAACAGTCTGGAGCTATTGCTCCAGCTTGATAAGGCTCATGGCAAGAACAACAAGCGCCTCCGCCAACTTCTGAAAGAACGCATGACCACTGAGCAGGCCACCCAACAGCGGGTGGTGGCCTTGGAAAAGTTGTGTGCTGATCTGGAGGCCTTGGGGCGCAATGGGCAGTGGGCGCAGGATAAGACCCGCCTGCTGGTATTGCAGCAAAGCTGGAAGCAGCAGGGGGAGGCCGGGGCTTTACCGGCTGACCTTGAACAGCGTTTCCGTGCGGCGGAAAAAGAATTCCAGGGGCGTTTGGAGCGCTATGAAGCCGAGCAAGCGGCGATCATGCCCTTGCGTGCCAGTTTTGCAGCGTGCTTGCAGGAAGCGGCTGAGTTGCAGCAAACCTTGCGTGAGCACCCGGAGCAATTGACACTGGATGCCATTGACCAGCAACTGGTCGCCTTGCAGGAACGCTGGGTGGGTGCGACACGTTTGCCGGATGTGGAGCAAGCCAGCCTTGACCAGCGTTGGGTGGCACAGTTTGTTTCCCTGACGGATGCGCGTGATGCCATTTCCACCGATCTGAAGGGCTTGGAGGATTTGCAGGCCTGTTGCCGCCGCGCAGAAAGCCTGCGTAACAGTGACAAACCCTTGCAAAGCAAACGCCTGACCGATTTGCAAAGCGACTGGACGAAGATCAAGCGCCCCCGTTTGCCGGAAGCGGTCGCAGCCCTTGAACAGCGTTTCCATCAGGCCATGAATAGCCTGGGTGTAAAGCTGGAAAAACAGGCTGCCCAACGCGGGCAAATCCTGCAAGCGATGCGGTCTGATTTGCTACAGATGGAAACCGATCTGGAAGCTGAAAAATACGGCGAAGCCATCGACCTGCACCGCAAACTGACCCAGGCTTTGCATGACCATACCGATTTGCCCGCCGCAGAGGTGGCGGACATCAAGCACCGCCTGCATGTGGCAGCCCCCCTGGTGATTGAGTTCAAGGATTGGCGGCGTTGGGGAACCGACCAGGCGCGTGAGCACCTGATTGAGACGGCTGAGCGGCTGGAGCGGGATGAAAGCATGGATCCGCAGGTGCGTGCCAAGGAAATCAAGGCTTTGCGCGAAGAGTGGCGCAAGCTGGCACAGATGGAGCCGGGGCAGCAGCGCAAGCAGTGGAAAACCTTTGATAGCAAGGTGACAGCTGCTTATGAGGTGAGCAAGCAGCATTTTGCCGAGCAAGCCAGTGAGCGTGAGGCCAGCCTGCGGCAACGTGAGCAGGTGTGTGCCGCATTGGAGGCGATGCAGGCTGGGACAGATTGGGACAACGCCGATTGGCATGCCCAATATGCAGCCATGAACCAGCTCCGTAAGCAATGGAAAGAATGTGGTACGGTCGGGCACAAGGAATGGAAAGCGGTGAATGAGCGCTTTAATGCGGCGATGGATGCGCTGGAAGCCCATTTTGCAGCGGAACGCGCCCAGAATTTTGCGGCCCGTGAAGGCCTGGTTGCTGAAGCAGTTGCCTTGCTGGAGCAGGAGGATGTGCCAGCAGCCATTGAACAGGCCAAGGCTTTGCAAGCTGAGTGGAGGATCACCGTTTCTTCCCGTCCGAAAGATGAGCAGCGCCTGTGGAAACAGTTCCGTGCGCCGATTGATGAGTTGTTTGACCGCCTGAAGGATGTGCGCAAGGCACAGCGTTCTGAGACCGAACAGCGTATTGACCAGAAAACGACCTTGTGTGTGCAGTTGGAGTCTTGGCAGGGCTTGTCAGGCGATGAGTTTATGCAGGCCAGCAAGGGCTTGGATGGCGTGCGGCAGGCATTTGCTGCCATCCGTGACATCCCCAAACCTGTTTGGCAAAAACTGGATGAGCGTTTCCAGCGTGCTGAGCAAGCCGTGCAGGACAAAAAATCACAGGTGCGTTGGCAACTGAAACTGGCTGGGCTGGATACACAAGCCGCTGAGTCGGTGGTACGCAAGCAGGCCAGTGCCGGGCTTGACAGCAACGCGCTGGCACAGCAACAGGCTGAAGGCGAGTTGTTGTGCATGCAACTGGAAATCCTGTTGGATATACCCACTCCCGCAGCATTCCGGCAAGCCCGGATGCAGTACCAAGTGGCAAAAATGTCCGAATCCATGCGTAGCCGCAGTGCCACCACCGATGCCAAAGCGGATGCGTTTGGTTTGTTGCAGGCCTGGTATAAGCTCGGGGCAATGCCTGCGGCAGCCTTGGACGCGCAAGATGCCCGCATTGCCGCCGTGCGGGCGGTGTTGGGCGGGGCATAATTTCGGCTAATCATTTTGTTGAGTATTGTTTGGTTCGCATTGACTTTCCCCCTGATTTGTTTAAATTTAAGACTGCTAAATAAATAATCAAATGCCATATCCTGAGGGAGGATAGAAGCATGTCTGGGGGACTGGGGTGCACCGGATCGTATCCGGTTGTTGTGATTGGGGCTGGGCCAGTGGGGCTGCGGTTTGCCGAGTCCTTGCTTGCCCGTGTGCCGCAGGCGCGTGTGGTCATCTTGGGTGACGAAGTGTATGCACCCTATGACCGCGTGCATTTGGGGCGTTTATTACAGGAAAACCTGCCTTTTTCTGCCTTGTTGTTACCCGTGCCTGAGCGGGGTTCCCACCTGGAAATTCATACGGGTCAACCAGTTGTTGCCATTGACCGGATGCAGCAGCAGGTGCATACCGCCAATGGTTATGTCCAAGCTTATTCCTGTTTGGTATTGGCTACGGGAGCTGTCGCCCGTGTTCCGGCCTTGCCCGGTATGGATTTGCCCGGTGTGCAGGTATTCAGGACGCTGGATGATGCTTTAGCTTTGCGCAAGGCGCGGGTGCGTGCCCGACAGATCGTAGTGTTGGGTGGCGGGATATTGGGCTTGGAGATTGCTGCCAGCCTGACGGCTGAAGGTGTGGCTGTGACTGTGTTGGAGCAGGGCAGCGAGCTGTTGCCCCGGCAACTGGATAAGGCAGGCAGCGTGCGTTTGCAGCAGCAACTGGCTGGGCAGGGTGTGCAGGTGCATACCGGCGTACAAGTCAGGCAGGTGTTGGGTGATGTGCGGGTGACAGCGGTTGAGTTGCGGGATGGTCGGCACTTACCCTGTGATTGTTTGGTGCTGGCGGTGGGTATTGAGGCCAACCTGTCCCTGGCACAGGCAGCAGGTTTGGCGACGGGGCGCGGTGTGCAGGTCGATGATGGCCTGCAAACTTCCGATCCGCATATCTTTGCCGTGGGAGATTGTGCAGAACACGCCGGGCAGATGTATGGCCTGCTGGCTCCGGGCTATGCACAAGCAGAGGTGCTTGCCCGCCGTTTTGCGGGTGAGGATGTGGGCTATCGTGGCTCTGCCATGATCCCGCAGTTGAAATTGCCTGTGGGTGTTGGGGATGAAGTGTCCGTATCCGCCTGGCCTGCCGAACAGGTGCTGTGCCATTGTGCTCAAGTGACTCATGGGCAGGTTGCAGCCGCTATCCGGCAAGGCTGCCAACAGATGGATGCCTTATGTGCCACCACGGGCGCTGCCAAACAGTGTGGCTCTTGTCGGCCTTTGCTGGCAGCGTTGCTGGGTAGCCAGATGCAGCCGACTGCCGGTAGCACGCTATTGCAATGGGCTGCCATCCTCACCGTGTTTGCAGGTTTGGGCTATCTGCTGTTGCCCGGTCTTGGCTACCAGGAGTCTGTGCTTGGCCTCCAGTGGGATGGTTTGTGGCGCGATCCTTTGTCCCGGCAGATTACCGGGTTCACCCTGCTCACGATTGCCCTGCTGATTTCTTTCATTTCTATCCGCAAGCGGGTGCAAACATTCCACTGGGGTGCATTTGCCGATTGGCGGCTTGCCCATGTGCTGCTGGGGTTGCTGATTATTGTCACCCTATTGGTGCATACGGGGGCGCGGTTTGGGGAAAACCTCAACCAGATGCTGATGTCGTGTTTTATCGGTGTGCTGCTGACCGGTGGCTTGCTGAGTGCCAGTATTGCCAATGAGCACCGTTTGACTGTGTTGCAGGCACGGCGCTTGCGGCTGGTGGCCTTGTGGTTGCATTTGCTGCTGTTGTGGCCGTTACCGGCCTTGCTGGGGTTCCATATCCTCAAGGCGTATTACTTTTGAGCACTTTCTCGCGGAGCCGCCATGCCGGGTTTTTCTGGTTGACCTGGCTATTGTTGAGCGCGGGCTTGTGTGCTTATTTCTATTATGCCGTCAGCACCTTGGGTGGGGCAGGCAATACCTTGACCCGCGTATTCCTGCCGGGCAAGACCAGCAACGGGCATCATCAGATTGAAACAGCCTGTGTGACTTGCCATACCGAGCCGTTTGGTGGCAAGGCGTTGCTGCAAGATGCCTGTATGCAGTGCCATGCGGCGGAGTTGAAGCAGGTGGAGGACTCCCACCCGAAGAAGAAATTTACTGACCCGCGCAATGCCAATACCCTGGAAAAACTGGATGCACGTTATTGCGTGGCTTGCCATGTCGAGCATCGTCCAGCGATGACCAAGGCGATGGGGGTCACACAGCCAAATAACTTCTGTTTCCACTGTCATGCGGATGTGGCTGAGGAGCGGCCTAGCCATCAGGGGATGGACTTCAATACCTGTGCAACCGGGGGCTGCCATAATTTCCATGATAACAAGGCGCTGTATGAGGACTTTCTGCTCAAACACCGTGCTGATCCTGCCCAGTTGCCACGCCAGCGGGTGGATGCACGTGATTTGCTGAGTTTTATTACCCTGTCTGGGCAATACCCAGCCAAGGCTTATCCGGTCAAAGCCTTGTCGCTGGCGGCAGCAGATGCCCCGGAAAAGTTCTTGGTCAGTTCGGTGCAGGATGACTGGCTCACCACCCAACATGCCAAGGCCGGGGTGAACTGTACGGCCTGCCATCAGGTGAAGGATGAAAAAACCGCAGTGCTGCGCTGGGTGGAGCGCCCGAACCACACGCAATGCCAGGTTTGCCATCAGGAGGAAAATGCCGGTTTTCTGGCGGGTAAGCATGGTATGCGTCTGGCGGTGGGCTTGCCACCACTGACCCCGGCAGACGCACGGTTGCCGATGAAGCCGGATAGTCAACACCGGCAAATGACCTGTATCAGTTGCCACACTGCCCACCGCTTTGATACCCGACTGGCGGCGGTGGATAGCTGTTTGCAATGCCATGACGACAGCCATAGCCGCCAGTATCGAGAATCAGCCCATGCACGCTTATGGGCGGCGGAATTGGCGGGTAAAGCCCCAACGGGGAGTGGGGTCAGTTGTGCCACTTGCCATTTGCCACGGGTCTGGCACGAGGATGAGGCGGGGGTGGAGCGGATTTTGGTTGAGCACAATCAGAACAATACCCTGCGCCCGAATGAAAAAATGCTGCGCCCGGTCTGCCTGCAATGTCATGGTCTGGCTTTCAGCATCGATGCGCTGGCTGACCCTGCGCTGGTTGCCAACAATTTTCATGGGATGCCCGCCAGCCACAATAAAAGCCTGGAGATGGCTCTGGAAGCCGAACAGTTACACAAGGACAAGAAGGACAAGGCGAAAAAGCCAGATTAGGTAGCCTGGGTGACTTGGGCAAACCAGACACTGGTTTGGGAATGGGCTTGGAATGGATTAATCAACAATTTCATCAAACATTAAATTTCAAACAATCGAGGGAGTCTATTATGAAAACAGTCAATATCCTGCTGGTCGGTGCATTGGGTTTTTGTCCGGTACTGGCAGGTGCAGAGGATAGTGCCGGTCTGGAAAAAACCATTTCTGCCCGCACCATGGCTGATGCCTTGCATATCGTGTTGGAAGCTGATCGGGCGGTTTATACCAAAAAAGTGGTTAACCGACTGACCCAGAAAGAAAAGGTTATTACGGCGAGTGAGCATTTTGAGGATGACAAGGCATTGCCCTTGCCCGCACAAATGTTCCGCATGGGTTCTGAAGCGGTGGCAGAACGTCTGGAAAACCGGACTGATATTGCCTTTTCCTACTCGCTACAATCCTTGTGGGCGATCAATAAGCAGAATGAGCCGAAAACCGACGGAGAGAAAGCAGGCCTGCAATACGTGGTCGATAATCCGGGGAAAAATTACTATACCGTTGAGGAGTTGGGTGGGAAAAAGTATTTCACCGCCGTTTATGCCGATGTGGCGGTTGCCCCTGTCTGTGTCTCTTGCCATAACGAGCACAAGGATAGCCCGCGTACTGATTTCAAGCTGGGAGATACCTTGGGTGGAGTGGTCATCCGCATCCCGCAGGAGTAAGGCGGGTAATGTCGGCGGCCTGTCAAGTAGCAGTTGCAATACCTTGGCAGGCAGCTTACCGTACCCCTAGGTATTAACATGTGCGGGGGTACTCAAAATGACATGGCTGGTATGGCTGAATACGGTGATATGCATCCTTGGCACGGCTGCTGGAGTTATGGTGGCGAGCGGCAGCGTGATCAGCATCGCCAATATGCAGGTGTCGTGGGCTTGGCTACTGATGGTGGCAGCTTTTCTGATACCGGTGATGTTTGTGATTGGCGGGGTCAGCGGCTGGATTGCATATGCCTTTGAAGCCAAAAGCTGGCTGATTGCCTGTATTGTTTTGCCGTGGGCCTATCTGGCGGCGTTTGTGGCAGCCATGCTGGCAACATTTGCGGTGCTATGAGCAGTCCCCCTTCCTTGAGTAGCGGGGAAGGGGAACGGTTGTGTTAGGAAGCCATTGCGAAAAACGCCCGCCGTTCTTCTTCGGTGATGGGCTGCTGATGCTGGTTTTTCAGGACACCACCGAGGCGGTCATTGATCCGTTCTGCGGTACGCACAAAGTCATGAATGGCCTCTTGGTCATCAATCGGGCTTGGCAGGTTGAGGATCATGGATAGCCCTGGCGTATAGCTGGCTTCCATTTCCTCAGGAACCAATGTCCAGGGTTTTACACCGTTGGCAACGTAGAACAGGCTTTGTTCACCATTGTTGGTCAGTACCATACGGTGGTAGACATTCATTTCACCAAACGACAGCCCGGAATTATCGAGCGCATCCAGCACATCGGGCCCGTAAAAATCCTCAGACTCTGCGGCAACAAACATGATCAGTTGTGGCAGCAAATTCGGGGCGGGTGTTGTTGTGTCTGGAATGGGCTTTTCTGGTGTACCTGATAGCGGGTCAGGTTGCATGATCCCGGACAGGTTGTGGGCATTCCCGGTGGGTGTCTTGCCATCGCGGGCGGGTTGGTCATCCAGAATGGATGAGGCTTCCTCGCCAAACTCGTCGCGAATGGTATTAATGGGCGGCAATTTCCGGTTTTGCGGCAAGTCTTTGCGCGAAATGCGGCTGATCACGTAGATGGCCACCAGTGCCACCAGCCCTATGATCATGATAATCAGGCTCACTATTTCCACATTATGATCCTTGTATTAAACACTCTGTCCTTGGATTGTCCTGAGGGGGTATTGGTTCATCCATTAGCCAGCTGTACTGCTGCGGCCACATCAACCGCAACCAACCGCGATACACCCGCCTCACGCATGGTAACACCGATGAGGTTTTCGGCAAGTTCCATCGTGGTTTTATTGTGGGTGATGAAAATGAATTGTACCCGTTCTGCCATGTGCTTGACCAGATCACAAAATCGCCCAACGTTGGCTTCATCCAGCGGGGCATCCACTTCATCCAGCATACAGAAGGGGGCGGGGTTCAGCTCGAAAATGGCAAAGACCAAAGCCACTGCAGTCAAGGCCTTTTCCCCGCCCGACATGAGGTGGATGCTGGAGAGGCGTTTCCCAGGGGGGCGTGCCATGATGGCAATGCCGGTGGTGAGCAGGTCAGCGTCGGTCATTTCCAGATGGCACTCACCCCCACCAAACAGGCGCATGAACATTTCACCCAGCCGTTTATTGACCTGATCAAAGGTTTCCTTGAAGCGGGCGCGGGTTTCACGGTCGATTTTGCGGATGGCAGTTTCCAGTGTATCCAGCGCCGTGACCAAATCTTCATGTTGCTGGTCGAGATAGGTTTTGCGCTCGCTTTGTTCGCGATATTCCTCGATGGCGGCGAGGTTGATCGCGCCCAGTTTTTGGATGGCACTGGTGACGTGCTCCAGTTGTTGCTGGAGATGGGGCAAGGTATCGGTGGCGGTCAGGCTGGCAGCGAGCGTTTCCCGCACAAAGCCGGTTTGTTCAAACCGGTTTTCCGCCGCTTCGCTGCGTACCTGCACGGCCTGCCAAGCCAGTTTGAGTTGCTCCAGTTCGGTGCGCCGTTGTTCAGTCTGGCGTTCTGCCTGTATCCGTTCGCCCTCGGTGCTGCGGATGTGGTGATCCACGGTTTGCACCTGCTGGTGGGCTTCGGTCAGGCGTTGGCTAATACCGGAACGCAGGGTGAGTGCCTGTTCCAGCTCAATCTGTAAGCCTGCCAAGGGGTTATCTTCGGCAGCCATTTCTTCCAGCAAGCCGTCACGCTGTTGCTCCAGCAATGCCAGACGGCTACTGATGCGCTCCAGTTGGCGCAGGCTATTGTCAGCCTGGGTACGGCTGGTTTCAATCGCCACTTGTAGCTGGTGGTGGCGGTCACGCAATTCCCGGACGTGTGCGCGGCTATGCTGGATAGCGTGCTGGACATCCTCTTTTTCCAGCGACAAGGCTTCGCGTTCGGTTTCCAGCCCTTCCAGCAGCTCCAGTGCGGCATTGCGCTGGTGGGTGGCCTGTTCCAGTTCTGCCCGGTGTTGTGCTTGCTGGGCTTCAATTTCAGCTTGCTCATCCTGCACCTGCTGCTGGCGCTTCGCCAACTGGCTGATGCGCTGTTGCAGGCTGTGCAGATGGCTATTGGCTTCCGATTCAGCCCGGTGCAGGCGGTTGCTTTCGGCCTGCAAATGTTGGCGGCTGGCTTCCAGATTGCGGGTTTGGTTACGCACCTGCTCCTGCTGCGTTTGCAGGTCGGCAAGGCTATGCTCCAGTGCTTCCAGTTGGCTGCGTAGCTGGCGGATGTCCTGCTGGCGTTGCAGGATGCTGCCTTGCACTTCACTGCGGCGGATACGCAACCAGTTTTTCCCCACCTGGATGCCCTCACGGGTAACAATCGATTCAGCGTCGCCCAATGTGCCACGTAGGGCGAGGGCTTCGGTGAGGGTTGCCACACAGCGGATGCCACTGACCAACGGGTGGGCATGCGGGGGGGCGTGGATGTGGTCGGCAAGCAACCCCGCCTCATCGCCCCGGTCAAGGGTAGCACTGTGCTTGCTTGCCGGGGTGTGGGCTGTTTCCAGCAGGGTTAGGCCTGACTTTGGCAAGGCTGCCAGTTCCTGCCCTGCCAGGGTTTGCACACAGACCGCCTCAACATCATCGGCCAATACCGCTTCCACGGCCTGCTCCCAGCCGCTTTCGACGTGCAGTTGTTCGGCAAGGCGGGGTTGCGCATCCAGCCCGTGGGTTTGCAGCCAGTGCTGGCGGGTGTGGTTATCCTTGCCTAACCCAGCCTGTTGCAGGGTTTCCAGTGAGGCGAGGCGGCCTTGCAGGGATTGGCGGCGGGAGCGTTGCTGGTCGAGTTCGGTTTGGAGCTGGCGCAATTGCTGCTGTTGTTGCTGGAGTTGCGTGTTGCTGTCCTGCCACTGTGCTTCAGCGACGGCGTGGGCGGTACGGGTATCGCTTAGCCCGGCTTCCAATGCCTGCACATCCTGCACCCATTGACTGGTGGACAGGTGTTGGCTTTCTTGCCGCAAGCGCTCCAGCCGTTGTTGCTGGTGTTGTAACTGGCGCTCCAATTGCTCCATGCGGGTTTTTTCGACTTGTGCTTGCCGGGTGGGGTCGGCAATGCGTTGTTGCAACTGCTGCCACTGCTCCTGCCAATCCAAGGTTTGTTGTTCGGCGTTGAACAGGGTTTCCTCTGCCAGCGCCAGTTGTTCCTGTAGCGCTTCTGCTTGCGGCTCCAGTGCTGCCTGTTGCTGCTGGCTAGTCGCCAGCTTGGCGCGGTCTTCAGCGGCATGGCGCAGGGCTTCATCCAGCCCTTGTTGCAGGCGTTGCAGGTTTTCCTGTTGGCGGCGGGCAGTATCCTGATGGTGCTGGATGCTTTGCTCAATACGGCTGATGTTTGCCCCGGCCTGATAATAATCGCCTTGCACCCTGCTGAGCTGGTCGTTGGCATCACTGTATTGCAGGCGCAATTGCCCGATGCTGGCCTCATGCTGGCGGAGCAGGGCGATGGCTGCCTGATGGAGGGTGGAGGTGTGCGAGAGTTGCCCGATCAGGGTCTGGTTTTCAGCATGCAGGCTTTGTAATTGCAGCAACAGGGTCATGGCTTCCAGACGGCGTTGCCCGTCCCGCAGTTCACGGAAGCGTTCGGCAGCTTTGGCTTGTTTATCCAGCTTTTGCAGTTGTTTTTCCAGCTCATCGCGCAGGTCGGTGAGGCGTTCGAGGTTTTCGCGGGTATGGCTGATGCGGGTTTCGGTTTCGCGGCGGCGGTCTTTGTAGCGGGAAATCCCGGCAGCCTCTTCCAGTGTATGGCGTAGCTCCTCCGGCTTGGCTTCGATCAGGCGCGAGATCATGCCCTGCTCGATAATTGCATAACTGCGTGGCCCCAGCCCTGTGCCAAGGAAAATGTCGGTAATATCCCGGCGGCGGCAGCGTGTGCCATTCAGGAAGAATTTCGAGGTTCCATCACGGCTGACCTGACGCTTGATGGCGATTTCGGCATATTGTGCGTATTCGCCACCCAATTG
Source organism: uncultured Thiothrix sp. (assembly GCA_964293005.1). Classification (GTDB taxonomy): domain Bacteria; phylum Pseudomonadota; class Gammaproteobacteria; order Thiotrichales; family Thiotrichaceae; genus Thiolinea. Next base: position 16,478 of record CAXYXW010000023.1, on the reverse strand, counting down.
ACCGTCGCTATTGTCGAACACCAGTTCAACCGACGCGAGGCCAACCGGCTTGCGGGCGGAAGAACCATTGAAAATGACATCTTCCATCGACTGCCCCCGCAGGTGCTTGGCGGAGCTTTCGCCCATGACCCAGCGCACGGCATCAATGGTATTGGATTTGCCGCAGCCATTTGGTCCAAGGATGCCCACCAGGTTACTGCGCAAATCGAGGGTGACGGGATCGACAAAACTTTTGAATCCGGCAATGCGGACTTTACTCAAACGCACACTGACTTTCCTGTGACTTTCTTGTTGATGTGGATGTCGCAAAAATGGAAAGCGGCTAAGGATGATATAAAAGGCAGGGGGATTGCAAGCCTTGTGCGACATAACTTCCCGCCTTTTCCCACAAGCGTACCCGAAGGTTTTGCTCGCTAGATCCCTCCCCAAACCGTCCTTCGCAAGGGTTGGAGGGTTGGGGAGGGGGGATGTTGGAAGCGGGGTTATGGATTTACCCAGGCTCAGGTTGCTTAACGTGTCCCGGCAATGTCGTACAAGACGCGGCGGGGGCCAGAGCCTTCGCTATACATGACTTTTTTGGTATGCAAATCCAGTTGGATATGCACATCGCGGGATGGGTCGGTCAGATAAACAGACCAGTCATCACGTGCATCTTCCTGGAAGGTGAAGGCGACCGCTTTGCTGGGGAGGCTAATTTCATTCCAGACTGCCCCTTTTTGCACATAAGCGCCTGCAAGTGTACCCCCATTTTTGAAACGGGCTTCACGTACCAGCCAGCCACTCAGTTTGGAGGAGCTGCTGCTGATTTTATATTGGTCACGCATTTGTGGGTTTTGTGCATCACGGTAGCCGACGACTTTGCGGTGCAAATCCAGTTGCAGGGCAACCTGACGTGAGGCATCTTCCAGATAAACCGACCAGTCATCGCGGTGGGTTTCGCGGAAACTGAAGGTGTTTTGGCCTTGCTTGTTCTGCTCGACCCAACCCTTCTGGCTGGTTTGGCGGTATGTGCCGAGCATTTGTGAGCCGTCGCCGAACTCAACAACATTCACATTACGCCCATTGGTGGCGGCTTGGACAGGCGTGAGTGCCGCTGCCAATAAAGTCAGTAACAGGATAAAGCCCAAGAACAAGACAAGAAAGCGCCGGGGCGCTTGGGGGGATAAAAGGTTCATGACGCAACTCCTCGCAAGAGTATGTAAACAGATGGGATGGGGGAAATAACCCCCATCGTAAACTGTAGTTTACATTGGGTCATTTAGTGGGATTTGCCACGGATAAAATGGACTTTGGGGCGATTTTGATCAGGAGGGCAAGATAACTTGCCCTTTGCCCCGTTTAGCCATTAATCCATTTGATTGTTTTAACTGATAATCATGCCTTACAGCCGACGGCGCAGGCGGCTGCCAGCCAACAGCAGCATGAACATACTCAGCAGCCACAGTGCCCACTCACTCAGGGTCGACACGCTCGCCAGTCGCTTTGACCGTCTTGAGGGCGTTGGGTGGGTCGAGCATAGATGCCCAATGGGAGATGGATAGCGTTAATGCTTAAGTGGCTGCCGATTGCCCTGTATGTTTATTGACAGCTAATCCCTAGACACATACTATTGCGGGTATGCAGCGCTATTTAGTCATTTTCTTCTTCATCCTAAGTTTTCTTGCCAATAGCAATGGCATGTTGGGTGTGTTGTCTGCAAACAATACTGCGAACCTATTACAACAAGTAGATGCGCAGCATGCTTCCTTAATGCAAGAACCCACTAGCCTTGAACCTTGTCATCAAAGTGTAGCCTCGAAAACATCGGGTTTATCCGATTGTCAGATGGGAGAAGCTTGTGGCGATTGCTTTACCCACTGTGGAGGGGCTTTGCTTATGGCAGAGTTTCCCGGTTTTGTGGCAAAGCCCTCATTTTTTGTTAGTATCCTGGCTCAGTATTATACCCCATTGATACCTTCCTCTTTTTTTAAACCTCCGCAAATCTCCTAAATCCTTTTCTGGCTTTAAGCATGTGCGTTTTTACAGCTATGAGCCTTGTTAAATAATGCTTGTTCTTTATGCGCACTCATTCATATCGAGAGCTTTAGCTAGACAAGCAGTAACAAACAATAAACTTATAAAGGATTGATCATGAAATTCCCCGAGCATTATGGTTTGCCAGTTGATTTGGCACGCCGCCGTTTTGTACAAGGAATAACCCACTTTGGCGCTTTAGCCAGTTTAGGTTTGATGACACCGAGTTTTCTATACGCAGCAACCGATAACACACTAGTCAGCGATTTACCGGTGTTGGAAGGGCCAAATTTTGAGTTGATAATTGAAGAGGTATTGGTGAATTTCACTGGTACGCCGTTTCGTGGCATAGGAATTAATGGCTCAGTGCCAGCGCCGACTTTACGTATGCGCGAAGGCGATGAGATTACAATTCGTGTCACGAATAAGTTGCAAGTCAACTCGTCTTTGCATTGGCATGGCATTATTTTGCCAGAAAATATGGATGGTGTGCCGGGTTTGAGCTTTGCTGGGATTCGGCCTGGTGAAACCTTTGTGTATAAATTCAAGGCTCAGCAAAATGGGACTTACTGGTATCATAGCCACTCAGGGCATCAAGAGCAGTCAGGTTTATATGGCGCTTTGATTATTGAGCCGCGCCAAGCTGATGTTGTGCATGTGGAGCATGATTATGTGATTTTGCTCTCGGATTGGGCAGACTCAACCCCGCAGCAGATTTATACCAATCTGAAAAAATTGAGCCATTACTATAATACACGCGAGCGCACACTAGGTGATTTTATTCGTGAATCACAAAAAGATGGCTTAGCCAAGACCTTCAGTAATCGCCAGATGTGGAATGACATGCGCATGAGTGATCGGGATATTTCCGACGTAACTGGCAAGCTCTATACCTTTTTAGCCAATGGTCAAACCCCACAAGAGGGTTGGGAGGGCTTATTCCGACTCGGTGAGCGCGTGCGGTTGCGTTTTATTAATGGTTCAGCGATGACCTTTTTTGATGTGCGTATTCCAGGTTTGAAAATGCAGGTGATTGGCTCCGATGGTCAATATGTGCGTCCGATTGACGGTATTGATGAGTTTCGCATTGGTGTGGCGGAATCATACGATGTGATCGTACAACCCGCAGCGGGGGCATATACGATTTTTGCACAGGCGATTGATCGTTCAGGCTATGCACGTGGCACTCTGACCAGTCGTGCGGGTCAACGGGCGGCAATTCCAGCTTATGATCCCATGCCCGTGTTAAGCCATGCCGATATGGGCATGGGGGGGATGGAAATGGGGGATATGGCGGGTATGGATCATAGCGCAATGGAGCATGAAGCCAGCAGTTATAAGCCACGCGTACCCATCAAAATGGGGCCACATATCGATATGATGGCGACTAATCCGCAAGTGCGTCTGAACGATCCGGGTGTGGGTTTACGCAATAATGGACGGCGTGTTTTGACTTATGCTGATTTGTACAATCTCACACCTACTCGTGATAAACGCCCTCCGAGCCGTGAAATTGAACTGCATTTGACCGGTAATATGAGCCGCTATATGTGGTCGATCAATGGTGTTAGTTTCATGGAGGCCAAACCGATTGCCCTCAAATTTGGCGAGCGGGTGCGCTTTACCTTTATTAATAACACCATGATGAATCACCCGATGCATATGCATGGGATGTGGAGTGAACTGGAAACGGGTGATCCCAATTATCTGCCGCGTAAACATACGGTCGTGGTGCAGCCGGGGGCGAAAATCAGTTACCTGCTCACAGCAGATGCGCTGGGGCAGTGGGCTTTCCATTGTCATATGTTGTATCACATGGATGGTATGATGCGTACCGTAGTCGTAGCAAAGGCTTGAGGAGGCTTATCATGAAAATTTACCCTCGTTTATTCTCCGCCACCTGCTTATTGGCGTTCTTGGTTGCACCTTTGGCACAAGCTCAATCCACTTGCACGCCTGAACATGCAGCAATGGGGCATTGCACCATGGATGCTCCCAAAGCGGAAGCGCCTAAACCGGAAGCAGAAGCTGCTAAGCCTGAACCTGCCAAAATTGAATCCAAACCAGAAACAGTGCCCATGAATACTGGCATGGCTTGTACCCCTGAGCATGCGGCGATGGGACATTGTAAAATGGATGAGCCAAAAGCTGATCAGCCTAAGAAAAAGTCCAAAGCAAAAAAGCCTAAAAAGAAAGCTAGTTCTGCGGAAAAAGTAGCGACAAGCGAAATAAAACCGATGACAGCAGCTAGCATTGTTTGTGCACCGGAACACGCCGCTATGGGACATTGCACGCTGGATGAACCTACAGCTGTTGTGCCTAAACCCGTCCCACAGACTAAACCTGCTGCAAAGCCAGTTGTTCAAGCCGCTAATGCTTGTACACCTGAGCATGCAGCCATGGGACATTGCACCTTGGATACGCCTAAGAAACAGACTGCTCCCCGTGTAGCTGCCAAACCCGCAGCTCAACAGGCTATGCAGCCAAAATCTGCTACGGCCTGCACGCCTGAACATGCAGCAATGGGGCATTGTACGATGCCAAGCACTAAGCCAGCAGCTAAAGCATCTACTGTGACTCCAAAACCTTCTAGGCGAACAGCGAGCACTTGCACGCCAGAGCATGCGGCGATGGGGCATTGCACGATGGACGCACCTAAAGCAGCAGTACCTAAAGCTAGCAATAGCTGTAAACCCGAACATGCCGCCATGGGGCATTGCACTATGGATTCAGGGATTCCAGTCAGTGACGGTTCGGCTGAGACTCATATCCCGATGCCTTACCACGATGCCATGGATATGAACGACGAGCCGGTATTGCACAAAGTGATGATTGATCGCTTTGAAATTCGTGATACCCAGCATGGCAAGCCGGTGATTTTGGAGGCGGATGCTTGGTTTGGCAAAAGTCTCGATAAGCTTTGGCTCAAAACCGATCTGGAAGCGGTTGATGGCGAGTTGGAGGAGGCACAAGTTCAAGTCTTATATAACCATGCGATTAGTTCATTCTGGGATGTGCAAGCCGGTGTACGCCGTGATTTCAAACCCGCGCAGCGTACTTGGGCTGCTTTAGGCGTGCAGGGTACAGCGCCGTATTTTATTGAAACCGATGCCAGTCTGTTTTTGGGAAAAAGTGGTCAAGCGGCTTTGAATTTATCGGCGGAGAAAGAAGTGATGCTCACGCAGAAAACCGTGCTTACCCCCGAGTTAGCCATCAGGATGTATGCTAAAGACGATCATGCGATGGGCGTTGGAGCAGGGCTTGCTGATCTGAATCTGGGCTTACGCTTGAGTCATGAGATTAAGCGTGAGTTCGCACCGTATATTGGAGTGAATTGGTCGAAAAAATTCGGCACTACGGCGGATATGGCGAAGCATCACGGCGAGAAAACGCAAGATACCCAGTTTCTCATGGGCATTCAAGCTTGGTTCTAATCTGGTTTCTAATCCAATATTTAACACAAAGGATCATTTATGAAATTCATGCAATTTTTAGCAGCAAGTTTAGTGGTCGTGAGTAGTTCGGTATTTGCACATACCAGCTTAAAGTCTTCTATGCCTGCGGATAAGTCCATGCTGGATAAAGCACCCACCGAACTGAGTTTAATCTTTGGTGCAAAAGTGAAGTTGATTGGGTTGACCGTCACCGACTCCAAAGGGGCTAAAGCCGCCTTGGATTTTAACCCCAGCAAAGAGATGCAAACCTCGTTTACGCAAAAACTACCGGTACTCAAGCCGGAAAGCTATACGGTGGATTGGGTGATGATGGGGCAGGATACGCACAAAATTACCGGTAAATTTGGCTTTATGGTGCATGGGCCAAATGGCGAAATGCCGCATTAAGCAGGTCTTCGCTTTTCATCACATCTGAATGCCTGCTGCGGTTTAGGGTAAAAGCCGCAGCAGGTGCAAGGGAGCAGCAATGTCTGAATGGTCTGGTTGGATAGTTGCTATTGTTATCAATAAATACCTGCTGTATCTGAGCATCGCCGCGAGTGTAGGCAGCGTATTTATGTTGACACAAACTCAGATTGGCTCACTCAGCGCGTTTAGTAGGCGCTATGGTGTATATGCCAGCTTACTTGGCCTAATCTTAGCGCCTGTGGATTTGCTCTTACAAGTCGGCTTATTTGCCGATGCAGGTGTAGCAGGTTTAGTCGATAGTAGCTATATCGCTATGCTTTGGGACTCACCCTTAGGCCAGCAATTAGTGTGGCGGGCGCTGGGGTTCTTAGTATTGCTAGTGGTATTTAGCTGGGTTTGGGGGCAACAAAAAGCACTACATTGGCGGCAAGGTTTATTCGCGCTGCCCGCTTTATTCTTATTATGCTTGGCCTGTCTACAAGCGGGTCATACCGTGGAGCAGGTAAGCTGGGTGCATTGGGTTTTAGCGGTACATTTTCTGCTTGGTTTAGGCTGGATAGGGTGTTTGTGGCCTTTGGCTTTAAGTTGCAGGCAGTTAGATGTGTTGGGTTTGCAGCAACTCATGCAGCAGTTTGGCAGGTTGGCGAGCTTCTGCGTGCCTATTCTATTAATCGCGGGGGTGGCTTTGGCTTATGCCTTAACTGGTTCATTTTCTGGTTTATTCACCAGTACGCACGGACAATTATTGCTGGCGAAAGTTACTTTGGTGGCAGGTTTAATGGGTTTTTCCGCTTATCACAAATTAAAATTAGTACCTGAATTAACAGAATCGCATAAGCCGCAGCGCTTAGGGCGTTCCATTTATCGGGAAATGGGGTTGGGATTGGTGGTCTTAGGCTTGACAGCGGTGCTCTCAACCGTTGTGGGGCCTGCCGTTTTAATAAATCAATAGGAGAAAATGACTATGAAAAAGCAAGGGATGTTCGCTTTGGTGTCGGTTGGGGTTTTAGCGAGTGTTGCAGCACTGGCTTTGCAGGCAGAAACAACCTCAAACCCAGTACCAGCGCCGACTACAACGACTGCCGAAGCTTTGCCGGTGGTGGAGGTTTATAAGAATGCAACTTGTGGTTGTTGCAAGGATTGGGTCAAGCACTTGGAGGCCAATGGTTTTTCAGTGCAAGCACATGACGTGGATAATCTGCTGCCGTATAAAGATCAAGCTAAATTAGGTGCAGGCATGGGTTCGTGCCATACCGCGTTTGTCAATGGCTATGCCATCGAGGGGCATGTCCCTGCACGGGATATTAAGCGCTTGCTGTTAGAAAAACCGGATGTATCCGGTTTGACTGTCCCCCGGATGCCAATTGGTTCGCCGGGAATGGAGGTGGAAGGTAAATCTGCCGATGCTTATCAGGTCTTGAGTTATAAGGATGGTAAGGAAGTGGGAGTATTTGCGGATTATCCGGCGGGGAAATGACGGGGTGGTAGCGTTTGTAACCGATTGCCAGGGTACGTCAGGGCAAGATAACTTGCCCTTTGCCCCGTTTAGCCATTAATCCATTTGATTGTTTTAACTGATAATCATGCCTTACAGCCGACGGCGCAGGCGGCTGCCTGCCAACAGCAGCATGAACATACCCAGCAGCCACAGTGCCCACTCACTCAGGGTCGGGATTTGCAGGCTATCGCCCGCTGTCCCGAAGGTGATCTTGGTACTGTCGCCCGGTTCAGCGGTATCGCCATTGTCGGTACTGACGGTGCTGTCCGTTTTGCCATCGTTGTCCATGTCCCAGGCCGAGTGTGCGCGGTTGTCGATGGTTTGCGCCTTGGTCTTGTCATCCAGCGTGCTGTAGAAGCGGATCACAACCTCATTCGCTGCCTGCGCTTCGGTTTTATGACCAAGGTCAGCGCCAATCTGGCCTTTCCAGACCACCCGCCCGCGTGGGTAGGTTTTGCTGGGCGTTTCAAACCGGCAAGTGGTGGTGGTGGATTTACCGCGTGCCTCACAGTAAACCCCATCCGGGCTGACAAACCCGCCTGCGGTCATGGCGGAGTAGCTGGTTCCTACCGGCACTTCGTCATACACCTCGACCCCGGCAACGGCATTCATACCGCTGTTGATCCACACCATCTGCCACTGCATGACATTCTCGCCGGTCGCTTTGACCGTCTTGAAGGCGCTGGGTGGGTCGAACACGAAGTTGACTTCCACTGAGCTGGTGTCAGCCGCGTTGACCGTACCTTCCAGCGGTGTGCCATCAGCCATGGCCAGGTGAGAGCTGGCAGAGGCTGTGTTCACCAGGCTCTGCGTGACAACCGACTCGTAGTAATAACGGATACGGGCGGTTTTGTCCTGACTGAGCGGTGGCAAGCGTGCCGGGATCGCCGTCAGTGCCTGCATGTCCTTGTGGGTGATGCCCAGCAAGTCATCCTGCAATTCAATATCCACCAGATAGGTTTCACCCGCATTGCTGATCTCGAAGCAGTAGGTCACAGGGTCTTGCAGGTCTTTTTCAATATCCACCAGCGTCAGTGACGTTTTGGCAGCTTCAGTACCGCATTTGGCTCCACCATCATGCCCGGCGTAAGCGGTCTTCAACAAATCCAGCTCACCACGCAAAGGACGATCCAGGAAGGACAGGCCCGTGCAGCTTCCCAGTTTGCCATTGACCTTACACTGGTAAGTGCCTGTGACTATCGCCACTTCAACCGGGATGCGTTCATCATTATTGCCTGAGGCATCGGCGGTGGACACAAACGCTGGTTTATTGTGCTGGAGCACAACCCAGTGGCCTGCGGGTACATCCGGGAATTCATAATGCCCGTTTGCATCCGTCACGGTGTTGCTGGTTTGCTTACCATCAGCAGGGTCGCCATCGCCATTCGGGTCAGTCCACAGGGCGACGGTCACACCGGGGATACCACTGTCTGGATCAGCCAGGTTGCCATCACCATCGCTATCATTGAACACATAGCCTGTCAGGTCGCCAACAGGGTGGGTATCGACGAAGGTCAATGGCTCAGGTTTCACATCAGCAACTAGGACGACCGGGATGCGGTTGTCATTGTTGCCTTTGCTATCGGTCAGCGAGTCATAACCTGCCGGATCGGTTTCCACGACCACATAAGCACCGGGCAATAGTCCTGTAAAGTTGAACTGGCCTGCACCGTCGGTTTGCGTGCTGGCAATCAGCTTGCCATCAGCCGGGTCACCATCGCCGTTTGGATCGGTATAGAGGTTGACCGATGTCCCTGGGATGCCCGGATCCTTGTCGTCCAGCAGGCCATTGACGTTGGCATCCTCACGGACAGTACCCACCAGTGTGACAGGCGTGGTGTCGAGGAACAGGCTATCCGTATGGTCTTGACCCGACAATAGTGCCAGCGGGATCAGGTTGTCATTGGTGCTGGCGGTATCACCCGTGGAGAGCTTGCCCGCAGGATCGGTTTCCAGCAGCACATACTTGCCCGGATCGAGGTCGGTGAAGCTGTAGACCCCATCCTTGCCGGTTGTGACTGTACCCACGATTTTGCCATCAGCCGGATTGCCATCACCATTCGGATCCGTATAGAGCGTAACCAGAACCCCACTGAGTGCTGTGCCCGTTTCTTTGGTATCGCCATTACCATCGGGATCATACACGACCTTGCCGGTAATGCTGGCAGGCTGGTAATCAAGGAAGCTGACGTTCTCTGCAATCCAGCCACTCACCAGCGGTACATACACCTGATTATGGTCAACACTCGTGCTGTCCGGTGTTGTACCGGGCAGGCTGCCACAGGACAGGAAGTCGGTCGGCTCCGATTCAGTCACAGTGTACTTGCCCGGCGGCAACACGGCCTGATATTCCCCTTTGCCATCGGTTTTGGTAATGACGGTGACAGGGTTGCCGTAGCTGTCTGTCCCTTTGACGGTGACGGTGACTTCGGTAATTGCCGTATCCGTCCCATCCAGGCCATCCATGCCAAGGTCATTGACGACCCGGCCTGAGATCAGGGCAGGCAGAATGCCGATGTCAATGCTTTGGTCATCCGTGCCGGAGGTGAAGGTCAGGGCTGGTGTTGAGCCTTGGCTATTCACATCCGAATCACGCTGGTCATCGTTGCCCAGATTGGCTTCAGTAAAGCTGCTGTCCTGCGGCAATACGCCCACGACATATTGACCGGGCAGGACGCTGAACTGGTAATGCCCCGCCGCATCCGTCTGCATGGTTTGCACCAATGCACCTTCGGCGGTCATCAGCATGACCGTCGCTTGTGCTATCCCCGGTTCCCCGTCTTCCTGGAGGCCATTAGCATTGCTGTCGAGCCATACCGTATTGCCGATCCGGGCAGGCATAATGCCTGCGTCAATGCTTTGGTTGCCTGCGGCTCCCGAGGTAACGGTCAGGCTGGCAAGCCCGGTGACAGGATCTGGATCGGAATCAACCGCATCATTGTCACCCTGGTTGGCGGCAATCAGTTTCATCCCTTCCGGCAAGACAAAGCCCACGGTGTAGTCACCCGGTACGAGGTCATTGAACACATAGAACCCTGTGCTATCCGTTGTGGTGGTGTAGGTTTTGCCATCGCTGCCATTCAGCTTGACGGTAATGCCTGCAACACCCGGTTCACCGGTGTCCTGCACACCATTCTGGTTGAGGTCAACCCATACCCGGTCGCCCAAGGCTCCCGGTTCAATCCCGGCATCCAGATCCTTGGCGGACTGGGTGGAGGTCAGGGTAAAGGTCGGTGTGCGCCCATTTGCCAGTGCAGCATCCGAATCGGTGGCATCGTTACCGCCTTGATCGGGTTGTACCAGCTTCATGTGTTCAGGTGTAACAAATTCCACCTGATAATCACCGGGCAGGATGCCCGCAAAGCTATACAGGCCATCAACACCGGTTGTGGTGGTGGCAACGACCGTGCCTTGCTTATCCAGCAGGTTGACAACAATCCCGACTGCACCCGGTTCGGCATGCATATTGTCGTCCACGCCATTATGGGTCTGGTTGTCGAACCATACCCGACCGCTCACACTGGCTGGCAGGATACCGGCATCGACCGTGGCATTGTGCTCACCGGAGTAGACGAAGGCAGGCATCCGCCCCTTGGCATTGGCATCATTGTCGAGGGCATCGCTACTGCCAGCATCAGTCTGGGTCAGGGTGAAGCCATCCAGTGTCAGGATTTGTACCTGATAACTGCCCGGCCACAAGAGGGTGAACTGGTATTCACCCAAGGCATTGGTCGTGGTCTGGTAAGCTTCGCCCGTGGCTGGATTCGGGAATGGGTTGCCATCCTTGTCCAGCAAGGCCAGCATCACATCCCGGATGACCGGCTCATTCACATCCTGCAAGCCATTGCCATCCAGATCCAGCCAGATACGGTCGCCAAAGCTGCCTTTGCGTTCAAAGCCAGCATCCTGATGGGTGGTCATGCCGGAGGGCAATGTTACCGGGATCATGCTTTGTGCATTGGCATCACTGTCGGTTTGCCGGTCGTCACCTTGCTTGCTTGCGACAGGACGATACGGATCGGGTACAGTCAGGGTGACAACATACGTTGCAGGCAAGAGGCCATTGAACAGGTATTCGCCGTTGGTATTGGTGGCGCTTGTCATGACCGGCTCGCCATCGGCAGGATTGCCATCACCATTCGGGTCGGTGTACAGCGTCACAGTGATGGCAGGCAGAATGGCTTCGCCCTCATCGCGTACCCCATCACCATCACGGTCTTCCCAAAGCACACCTGACAGGGAAGCAGGCTGGACACCCGCATCGATATGTGGATTTTGTTCGCCCGAGGTGAGTGTTTCAGTGGCGGTTTTACTGTCTGTAGCAGGATCAGAATCCATGACCCCGTTGCTGCCACTGTGAGCAGCAACCAACTGCATACCCGTTGGCAACCCATAAGCCAGGTTATAGTTGCCTGGAATCAGGTCAGCAAACTGGTATGTACCATTCTGGTCGGTGGTTGTGCTGATGCTGACAGGCTGGCCTGTCCCATCCGTGCCAGTCAGTTTGACTGTGATACCCGCAATGCCCGGTTCGCCATTGTCTTGCAGGGCATTATTGTTACGGTCAAGCCAGACCATATTGCCGACACTGGCAAGTGCATGGATACCTGCATCCAGTGACGTGGTGGTTTGGTTGCCACTGAGCGTGACTGTGCCGGACAAGCCTTCCGCGTTCACATCAGAATCCAGCCCGTCATCCGCCCCGGCATTGGCAACACTGAAGCGCTCGTAGCCATTGGGCAAGGTCACTTTCACCAGATAACTGCCTGCCTGCAAGTTGCTGAACAGGTAGTTGCCATTGGTATCCGTGGTTGTGCTCATCAGCATGCCTGCATCGGGTTGCCCATCCTTGTTGCTGTCTGGGTACAGCAGTACGGTGACATGGGCGACTCCCAGCTCATCCGTATCCTGTACGCCATTGGCATTCAGGTCATGCCATACCCGGTCTCCCAGTGAAGCCGTCGGTTGGGCATCGAGGAAGTCATTGCCGGTGCTATTGGCAGCCGAAACCAGTGCCACACCGATGCGGTCATCATTCGCCTTGTCGGTATCAGCCGTGGAGATATAGCCCGCCGGGTTGGTTTCAACCACCACATAATCACCGGGTGGCAATGCCGTGAAGCTGTAATTGCCATTGGCATCGGTTGTGGTATTGGCAAATACGCTATCCGGTGTGCCATCGGCATTGTTGTCACGCCACAGGATGACCTGTACCCCAGCGATGGCGGGGTCAGCAGTAACCGTGGTATTGCCATCGGCATTGGCATCCTCACGCACCTGACCGCTGATGCTGGCAGGCTGGTAATCGAGGAAGTCATTGCCGGTGGAGGTATCACCACTTTGGAGTACCACGCCCAGCACATCCTTGTTCACGACCGAGCTGCCCACTGTACCCGGTTCTGCCACACTGGATGTGTAGGCAACCGGGTTGGTTTCAGTGACGGTATACGTGCCCGGAGGCAACAGGGTGCTGTAGTGACCGCTGGCATCGGTGGTCAATGTAACCAAGACCAGGTTGCCGAACACATCGGTGCCGGAAACCGTCAGGGTCACACCATTGAGGGGTGTATCACCGCTGTCTTCGGCTGCATTGCCATTGGCATCCAGCAGGACTGTACCACTGAGGGTGGCGGGTTTTACCCCGGCATCCAGTGTGTCATCCGTCTGCCCAGATACCAGGGTGACGGGGGCGATTTTGCCGGTGATGGTGTCTGCATCCGAATCGGCAGAACCATTGCTGCCTGCCTTGGCTTGGGTAAAGGTAGCCCCGGTGGGCAATTCAATACGCACACCATAAGACCCCGGCAGGACGGTAAAGCTGTATTTGCCGCTTGCATCCGTTTGGGTTGTGACCGGATTGCCGCCTGCATCCAGGACGGGCTGACCTGCACTGTCCAATAGGGTGACAACAACATGGGCAAGCACCGGTTCTGTGCCGCCTTGTGTGCCATCACCATCCTTGTCCAACCAAACGGTATCACCGAGTTTTGCTGGGACAACACCGGCATCAACGGTCTGGTTGCTGACCCCGGAGATGACGGTCACACTGGCTTTTCCGTCCGCAACCTGCACATCAGAGTCGAGGGTGTCATCCGTCCCCACGTTGGGCAGGGTGAAATCCATCCCTTCAGGCAGGGTGAAGACCACACTGTAATCCCCTGGCAAATTGGCGGCGAAGTTGTAGAAGCCGCTGGCATCCGTGGTTTGGGTGTCCACGACCTTACCTGCTGCATCAATCAGTTGTACACCCACCTGAGCAACACCCGGCTCACCGCTGTCCTGCAAGCCGTTACGGTTCAGGTCAAGGAATACATGGTCGCCCAATGCGCCCGGTTCAATCCCGGCATCCACGTCACTGACGGTTTGACCCGAAGTCAGGGTGAATACAGGGCTGCGTCCGGTTGCTGCCACGACATCACTGTCCTTGGTATCATCGCTACCTTGATCGGGGGCGATGAAGCCGGTATGGGCAGGCTCAATGACCTCAACCTGATAATCACCCGGTTCCAGCCCGGTGAAGCTATAAATGCCGTCTGCTCCGGTCGTGGTGGTAGCGACTGCTTTGCCAGCGCTATCCAACAGGTTGACGGTCACGCCGATGACACCACCTTCCGTGGTATTGCCATCATCCAGGCCATTGGCTGCTTTATTGTCAATCCAGACCCTGCCGGTCACGCTGGCGGGCAGGATACCGGCATCCACGGTTTGGGTGGTTTGCCCGGAAATGACGGTTGCAGGTGCTTGGCCATTGGCTTGCGCATCCGAATCAAGTGCATCGTTACTGCCTTGATCAGCCAGGGTAAAGCTGATGCCTGCCGGGGCGACAAACGCCACCCTATATTCACCGGGAATCAGGTTCGTGAACAGGTAATGCCCATTGGCATCGGTCACAGCAGTGATCGCTTGCCCGGTAGCATTCAGGACAGGCAGTCCATCCTGATCCAATAAGTTGACTGTCAGGCCACTGATGGCAGGTTCCGTAGCATCTTGCAGGCCATTGCTGTTGGCATCCAGCCAGACCGTATCGCCCAGGCTGCCAAAGCGGTAGAAGCCTGCATCAATACTGATGTTGTCGACGGATGCCAGGGTGACGGTGATTTTGCCATCGGTAGCGGGGTCAGAGTCGACTGCATCGTCGGTTCCCATATCCGCAGTGCTCAGGTGATACGCGACAGGCAAGCTGAAGCTGACTGTGTAATCGCCCGGTGGCAGTTGCCCGAACTGGTAGCGACCATTGCTGTCAGTGGTGACGCTGTGCAGGGTCGTACCCTGTTGGGACAGCGTGACCGTCACGCCCGCAATCCCTGGTTCGCCTACTTCCTGGAGGCCATTGGCATTCAGGTCTTCCCAAACCGTATCACCGATTTGGGCAGCGACCACATAACCAAAGTCGAGGTCGCCTGTGTTTTGGGCAGCCTGTACCTGAGCGGTGGTTTTATGGTTCAGCGTCCCATCAGGGTCAGCGGTCTGGATGGAGCCAGCCGGTAAGGTACTGCTATTGACCAAGACGGTATACGTCCCAACCGGCAGCTTGTCAGCCTGATAAAAGCCGTTCGCATCGGTGGTCAGGGTGGCAACGGTTGTACCGAGTGCGTCCTTCACCCAAACGGTCACATTGGCAAGACCTGTTTCAGTCGCGGTACGTGTGCCATCGGGGGTGCGGTCACTCCAAACCGTACCGCTGAGGCTGCCCAATTGCACTGCATCCAGGAAGTCATTGCCGCTATTGCTGGTGTTTGCCAGCAGGGTGACAGGGATACGGTTGTCATTGGCTCCGTTGCTATCCGCCGTCGGGTCATGCAGGGCTGGGTCTTTTTCAAGCACCACATAGTTGCCCGGAAGCACACCCGCAAAGTGGTAATTACCCTGTGCATCGGTGGTAGTGGTGGTCACAACACTGCCATCGGCAGGATCGCCATCGCCATTCGGGTCGGTGTAGAGGGTGATCGTGACACCGGCAATGCCTTTTTCGGTATCGCCCAAGTCAGCATCACGGTCTTCGTCCAGACGTACCTGCCCGGAAATGTTCGCCGGATTGGTGTCGATAAAGTCATGACCGGGGCTGCTTTCACCTGAGGCCAATATAACCGGGATGCGGTTATCATTGGTTGCGGCAGTGTCAGCCGTGGAGCTGTGGGCAGCAGGGTCGGTTTCGACGACCACATAATGCCCCGGATTCAGCCCATTAAACTCATATTGTCCATTGGTATCCGTGGTTGTGCCCGCCAACACGCTGTCGGGGAGGCCATCGCCGTTGCTGTCAGCCCACAGGTAAACCTGTACACCGCTGATGCCGGTGTCGGTGTCAGTGAGGTCGC
The DNA here is from genome assembly GCA_964293005.1 of uncultured Thiothrix sp. Lineage (GTDB taxonomy): Bacteria > Pseudomonadota > Gammaproteobacteria > Thiotrichales > Thiotrichaceae > Thiolinea. Next base: position 786 of record CAXYXW010000023.1, on the reverse strand, counting down.
CATCGCCATCGGTGTCGAGGCGAACTTGCCCGGAGAGCTTGGCAGGCTGGCTTTCAAGGAAGTCATTGTGCGCGGAGGTCTCACCGCTTTCCAAGGTAACGGTCAGGGTGTCGGCATTGACCACGCTGCTGCCACCCGTACCGGCCTCAGCACCGGTGGAGGTGTAGCCTACCGGTTGGGTTTCGGTCACGGTGTAGCTCCCCGGTGGGAGTTGCACGGTGTAGTTGCCATCCGCATCCGTGATGGTGGTGGCTGTGACCGGGTTGCCGAAGCGGTCCGTGCCGGTGACGGTGAGGGTGACACCTGCCACGTGGATGGTGTCATCCGTGCCTTCACTGCCATCTGCATTGCGGTCAATGATGACACTGCCGCTGAGGGTGGCAGGCTGGATGCCTGCATCCAGATGGGTGATGTTGTCCCCGGAAGCGACGGTGATGGCGGCGGACTTGCCGGTCGCCGGGTCGGTGTCGGAGTCTTGTGCCTCATCCCCGGCATCCGCCTGGGTCAGACCGACCCCGGCAGGCAGCAGCACCTGCACGCCATACGCACCGGGCAGTACGGTAAAGTGGTAATGCCCATTGGCATCCGTGATGGTGGTGACTGGGTTGCCCGCCACATCCTTGAAGGTAGTGCCCGTGGCATCCAGCAATTGGACGGTGATACCGGGCAGTGCCGGTTCACCGGCATCCTGCAAGCCATTGCCGTCACGGTCAAACCAGACGGTATCGCCGAGGGTGGCGGGGAGAATGCCCGCATCCACGGTTTGGTCACTGACCCCGGAGAGGA
>CAXYXW010000022.1:0-61586 GCA_964293005.1 uncultured Thiothrix sp. | reverse complement strand
TGCCTGTTGGAGTTTAGCATGATTGTAGAGCCTATGATCACACAGGTCTTGACAATTAGCGTTTATGCTTCCCTTTCATCCCTAGCGTTCCCATTCGTCCCGAAGGTTAGATATAAATTGATCCGCTTCTTGCGAGGTGGCAAAACAACGCTGTTTCCGTTTCTTGGTATACCCTGAGTACTGAAAAATGCTCGGTTTCTCGCGCTTGACCGGGGCGGGACGCATCAAGACCCCATCAGGGGTTAATAAATACTCAATATAGCTATCTGGCTTGAGGTGAAGGTTCTGCACCACCTCTTTCGGGAGTGTAATTTGGTGTTTTTCCCGCACCCGTATCATCGGCATAGTATAACTCATGCAAAAAATTAGGAATTTCTTACATTATATAGATAAAGTAGGAAATGGAAATTTAACCAAGGGGTAGATACTCTATGCTTGCCCATGTCCTACATCTTGTAACATCCCGATGTTGGCAGTGGTTCTTGCTATCCACCATATGTTTCCACACGGATCTTTGAGTCCAGCCATGTAATCCCCATGTGGTCGCACATTAGGCTCCATGATAGAAATTGCGCCTGCGGAAAGTGCTTTCGAAAATACAACTTCTACATCGTCGACGTATAGATGCATCTGCGATACATTCGCTGAATATAGTTCATTGCTTTCGTTTAGCATAATAACTGAATCTCCAATTCGGACGCGAGCATGCTGAATACTTCCATTAGGGTGTCGATTGGTTTTAAAAATGGTTCCACCAAACGCCTCAACCAGGAATTCAAGTAATCGATCCGCATCAGAAACGGTAAAGTACGGTGTGATAGTGTGATGACCGTCTGGCATATTTATCATTTACTCAAGTGCTCGTTATGCTGATCATGATACCTTTTAATCTATGATGCTTAGTTTAACTGTCGAACCATCAGGGAAGTTTTTTATCTGCTGCCCAATATCACCAGAAAATTGTATTTGTTCTATTTGTGAAATAATACGAATTACTTCTTCTGGTTTAATCTTCGTCTAGTCCCATGATTTTTTAATGTGGTCAATGATTTTCATTTGTATCTTTTTTTGAAAAACTCTTCATTAGGATGTGGTTTAATTTTTTTTATTTCTTCTATATGTTTTTTTTGTACATCTTTTTCATTTTTAATCTTATCTCGACATTTTTTACATCTAACAGCAGTAGAGTGGATATGTCCTTTTGCTATTTCGTACCACCACTTTTGTTGTTTCGCTGTCCAGATTTCTTTTGAGCCACAGTCTCGACATGTAAATGGTTTATCAACGTAGAAAGCAGGTAAAAAATCGCATGTGTTGATGTGGCCTAGTTTTGAGTGATCTGCTTCTACTGCACCAACTGAAGGACGTTCTGATTTTTGATTATACGTATTAATAATAGCCATATTCTCGGCTTTCTTTCGTCGATGTTCTTTTATTTCTTTTCTTCTTTGTTTATTGCTTTTCATTGGGTTTATGTGCATAACGAGGGTGTAGAAAAACCCGAATTTGATCATCCCATCGAGATAGGGCAGTCATTTTTTTGAACACCCCATGCAATGGTGTGGTTTTTTCACTATTGCCAACGTCCGGCTTGCCCTTAACGCCCTGAATACTGTCTGGGACGAATAATACAGTGTGTTAGCTAATTAATTGAAATTATTAAAAATTGTTTTTTCCTTTTGCGCCAGATGGGATAGCGCAGCACATTCTCAAAACTCTAAAAGAGGGTGTCGTAGAAATCCCTTTTAGGATTCTGGAATCCAGCAATAGTACGGGTTTCAGAGGGTTATAAGGATGAAGAGATTAAATAATATACAGTTCCCATCTTCTTGTTACTTCTTAAATACAATTAATATTAAACGCAAACCCATTAGAAAAAGAATAAGTGAAGGAAGTATCCAAATCATGCCAGCACTTATTAGAGTATCTCCATTCTCCGTAAAACAACTAGAAGCAGACAGTTGAATGCAATCTTTATACTTCCAGTATCTTAAATAAAAAATTATAAAAAATAGTATTGATAAAAAGAAATATAACAAGGTTCTCATTACTTTCCAGTTGGCAACTAATTTCATAATGTTTTTTTCATAAAAGTAAAGGTTTGAGATTTCTTTTTATGCATTAAAAATATGGTTCATAGCTCTTTTTCCATAAGCTTTAGCTTCATTTCTGTACAAGGGGGCATTGTAAATATGGTTAAAGCTTTCTCTAGACTCCTTTCACTTCATAGCTGAAAGTCAATAATATCAGATATATTATATCGTGAATGCTAGCCAACAAGATGAAAGGTATCAGAAATGAGATTAAGCTCTTAAGAAACATACCCGTAAGTCATTGATTTGTCGTTCTAGGTATATCTGTTTCTTGCGAACGCCCATACGGCAGAGCGCAGTACCTTGCTAACGAGGGTGTAGAAAAACCCGAATTTGATCATCCCATCGAGATCGGGCAGTCATTTTTTTTGGACACCCCATGCTACGGCTGGGTCATAGGCGGCAGCACCTTGGACATCATTCTTATAGCGTTGGTGGAAAGCGTCAAGGTCGAGTTCGTGATCCACCAAATGGCGCAACGCATGTTCAAATGTACCCGGCAGGATTTGCCGGTCAAAGTCCACTGCCAACAGTTTTACAGCTTGATGGAGGGGTTTGTAGCGTGCCATGCCTGATGCCATCCTGATGCTGGGGGAGCTTGATTATTGCACAAAATTGGGTTTTTCTACACCCTCAACGCCAAGCTCACCGGCTTGTCCGGTGAAGCGCATTGTTAGCAGCTTCATCTCTATCGTTGTTGACCAAAAATGAAAGCTCATTCTTATGGCACGTAGCCAGCACATTACCATCAGGGCTTATAGCCATCACTTCACCCTCAACCTCTACAATATCACCATATTCCGTCAAGCTATACAGCTTTGTTTTTTCCGTATCACAGCCATACTCATCCTTAAAAAAATACCTGGCTTGCGGATCAACTATGACAGATAGGTTAAGTGGGATAGGTGGATATTTTTTGATAACCCCGCTAGCCACATCGACCAGCACGACTGGAGAAAATAACTTGTCTTCACCACTGGATTGGTAGGCAGTGTTCCGAAAAATAATATGTTTTTCATCTGAACTGAAGGTGATGGAATAAGGGTCAAAATGTTCATGATCATCCCGGTATAGGGAACCGGGAGGGAAAATCTGTGCTAGTCCCTCATAAATAGCAGATAGGTTTTTACTCCACATTAACTCAAGCCCAGTATCAGTACGCCGAACTAGAGAGAACATATTTTTGTTACGCAACAACAGATAGTGATCAGCAAGGTAAACTTTTTCCACTTGCATACCATCGAATGCAGTTTGACCAAGCTGTTTTTTATTAGCGTAACCCCATTGATTAATAATAACTTTATCATCAAAAACATCGATCAGGAAAAATTCATTGTTCTTGTGATCAAGTTGGCTGATCAGGCGGTTTGCCGTTGAGATGTAATTCAGATTCCATAGGTCAACCCACTCCATGATCCTGGCGGGTGGCTTTTCTTTGGGTTGATGTTGTGCTTCGGATGCAAGGCGATAGTTGTAAATAGTGAGAATTTTTCCATTGTGGAGGGTTTGGGTGTTCCTTCCCCACCATTCTTCTGGCATCCAGTCTTTGTAATTAGCCAATTCACCTTCAATTCCAGGCTGGCATAGTGAGAATTCACTATCATGAGTTTTCGCAGTATAGTATCGATTATCATTGCTTATTTCTTGAATACCCCCCCCCATATAGCCTTGGCAGGATGTTTCCACCTCAACCATCTTTTTAAAATTCCAGGTTATAAGCGGGTAACCCACAATCCCCGAAATAAAAATAGTTTGATCATTGGGCGAAAACTCTAAAGATATATAGGAACCACCAGCCGCATCGGCATAGTTGTCAATAACCGATCTATATTTTAGCTCTTTACTTTCAACATCCCATATTCTAATGCTTGCCAAATCATCTTCATAGATCTGTAAAAGTGCGAATAACTTGCCATCATTACTAAAATGGTAAGTTCGATTAAACCCAGGAACATCCTCTTCTGGAAGTTGAGTTATTATTGAAGTCTCAAACTTTGGCAGAATATCAGCAGTCGCTATAGAAGGCGAGGCGCTAAAAATTACAACAATCGCAACTATTATTAATGCCTTATTAAATAAATACATCTATATTTTACCACAGCCTTTCAACTGATTAAGATGAATAAATATCCCTCCTTTCCTTTCAAACTCCTCTACAGTTTCTTTAAGTAAATGAAGGCCATCTGAATTATGCATATGCACAGATAGTATGCCTCCATTATTCAGAACTTCTTGACGCTGCCTCCTCAACTGAGTTTCATTTTGCTTCTGAATTTCGGGCTTAGGGTCGTGCCCAATGGTACAAGAGGAAATTTCATGCTGATCAAACTTTCCAAGTTTTTTCTCCCTGTCACAGAGAGCACCTCTAGCAACAATATTGGAATCCCCTTTTATTTCGGCTTTTTTACCTTCGGCATCCACTCCATGTGACCATGCAATAACTGTCTTATCAACACCTGCCTGAGGAGGATTATCTAATTTTCCTGGAGCTGTCCCATGCCAACCTAGTCTTGTATTTGGTAACTGACTCATACTGTTTAGCACTTCAGGATTGGGTTTGGAGTGAGGGAATAATGTGGCAGGAATTCCACTTGTTCTAAGATAGTCAGTCAATTGCTTCATTTTTTGCGGATGAGAGTCCAGATCATCAACACTCACGACCAACAATCTATCGGTTTCTTTAAATTTGCAACTATTGCTTGTCGGTGAGTTAGAAGCATTCATCAGTTGAGCAAACTGCATAGCTTCCCGATCTATTTTCTACTATCAGATACTTGCAAGGTTTTTCCCACCAGTCGTGAGTCAGAATTTCTTGAAGTATTTAGTTCATTCATTATTGGAACTCCTTTTCTGTTTACTCCTACAAGAATAGTTTGCTACTAGGTTATTTTATGGCATTCAGATAACTGGTTTGAAAAATAGGCTCAACGGCATTATGCTAACGAGGGTGTAGAAAACCTGAATCTGATCATCCCATCGAGATCGGGCAATCATTTTTTTGGACACCCCACGCAATGGTGCGGTTTTTTCACCATTGCCCACGTCCGGCTTGCCCTTAACGCCCTGAATGCTGTCTGGGACGGGCAATACGGTATGTTTTTTCGCGTTTGGCTGCATCATTTCCGCCTTCATGCGGCATACCCATGATGCGCGAGCTTCTCCACGTTGTGCACCAGACAAAACAGTTTCCATTGCCCCTCCACTTTGGCCTTGCTGCGCAGGGTGAAGCGGTGCAGGCGCGTTTGTTGCCACGCAAGTTCCCCAAACACGGCAAAGTGTTGGGCGATGATAAGGTCGAGTTCGTGATCCACCAAATGGCGCAACGCATGTTCAAATGTACCCGGCAGGATTTGCTGGTCAAAGTCCACTGCCAACAGTTTTACGCCTTGGTGGAGGGGTTTGTAGCGTGCCATGCCTGATGCCGTCTTGATGCTGGGGAGCTTGATTATTGCACAAAACTGGGTTTTTCTACACCCTCAACGTCCAGCATGACGGGCGCGGCGGGGAGTTGATTGGGCGAAGTCGCGCGCTGTCACCGCGTCCGTCGTCGATGTGTTTGTTAGGTTAATTCTTACAAAAGAGATTTGAGGGACTCATCTAAATAATTTGGAAATGAGCCAAGAACAATTGATGGTAAATCATCATAAAATCTCTCATCAATTTGATATAAAACATTTCCTTGCTCTCTCAGCTTGACCAAAAAATTTATTCCGGCTAAATCATCTAGTAATCTCTTATGGCCTTTTGGATATGTTATTGTGCAGAATCTTTTTACTAAGTTTGAAGATTTTTTTGTTACATCCATATACCCAGATAAGTTTTGAATATCTTTTTTAAGCTTCGTTATTTTTTGGTTTTCATTAAAGTTTGATTGATTTGCAATTTCTTCTATGTTGCAATCAATGAATTCGCAGGATGAATCAAAAAATTGCTTCCTAATATCATTTGACCGTGGAATATGTATGTTTTTAAATCTAGTATAAAGAAAAATAGTTTTATCTTCTATTGGAAACTTGCTTTTATAGAAATTTGTGTAACCGGTTAAATATGAATTCGACAAGTATAGCACTGAAAAATCAAGAGGATAAAAATCGCCATATATGAATAAGTGACTAATGCTTCCTGATGATTTATAAATATTTTTTAATAATTCTGTTGCATCGTTTCTATCATTAATATTGTTAGAACCTAAACATAGATAAAGAAGCCCGGAAATAGCTTTTTTTATAGTCTCTTTTTCATATGAACTAGAGCTCTCTTCGTATTTTTTCTTAAAGTTATTGATATAATAAGTGTATGTTTCTAAGTTAATATCTTCTTTTAGTAAGTCTACAAGGACTAAATATATCTCACCTTTCCCTTGATAGCATTCCTTGAGTAAATGTGGAATTCTGTCACTAGTTATATGCCTGTTAAATAATGAGAATCTTATGAATCTGGTTTTTACGAATGTATGAAGAATATCATATTTAATTGATATTGTATTTCTTGATTGTAAAAATAATGGATTTTTAAAATATTTGGTAAAATCATCATTGGTTTCTAACTCAACATATTCTTTTAATTGTTCAAGTGCTATGCTTCCATTTTTATGTATAATGATTTCTTCCAATAGTTTAAACATACCATCTGGTGTTATATTTAATGACTGTTTGCTTATTTCACGTTTGATAAGAATCATTAGTAATTTATCAAGTCGATGACTCAGTAAAAAGTATTCTGAATTATAATCCGGTTTTTCGGCGGGGCGATCTATTATTTTACAAACCCAGTCAACAAAAAGAGGTATGATGTATTTTTCTTTTGTAAATAGATGGTTTGATTCAATAAAGTCATTTACGGAAAAAACTTTTTTAGTATCTTTGTTGTATCTTTTATCCAAAAAGTCGTTCAGATTGTTTTCGGTAAATCCATATAGGTAAAAATATTTAATTCCTATTTCTGAATTAGTGGCAATATCTTTTATTTTTGGTAAAAAGTGTTCTCTTGTTGTTAGTATTATTTTTGTACTAAAGAAGTTCTCATTCAATTGATGTAAAGATAATAAGAATCCTTCAAGATTAAATTTATCATTTAGAGCTGAATCAATCTCTTCAATGGCGTCTACAATGACGACGATATTTCCTGTTATGTAGTTTAAATTGAATTCATTTGTTTCTAAGTTATTGAAATCGGTTTCATATTTATATAGCTCATATAAGTCATCTAGGCAATTAATGCCTTTTTCATTTTCTGAGAAGTATTTAACTATTTTTTCTCCTTTAATATAAAATACTTGTTTCTTAATTTTGTTATCTTGGTTTATTGTATATTGGAGAGCATCACAAAATGTTGTTTTTCCAACACCTCCTGAACCAGTTACCACTAGAATCGAATTTTCCTGTTCATTTATTTCTTTTTTAAAGTATTCTAAACTTAATCCTAGAGATTGTTCGTTATAATATAGGTGTTGATCTATAAAATCCTTTCTTTTATGTGAAGATGAAGGGGAAATATTAAAAATAGTATTCTCCCATATGAAATCATCTATGTAATGTATGTTATCTTCTTCAATATTTAATGAATACTGTTTGCATAGCTTTAGTATATCTCTTTTTTTGTTTATGTATTCTCCATTTTCTTTTTTCTGTTTCGCTATAAAAATTTCTAATTTTTTTGGAAGCTTCTCTTTGTTTGTTTCATGAAAATGAAAAAATACTTTTTTATTTGTTATTTTATTTCCAAGGAACATAAAACCTTTGACGTTATTCATGTCGTTATAAGAATAATATTTATAAAATATTCCATCGTTTTGTTCAGCACCAGTATCCTCCGATAATTTTTTGAAATCTCTTTTTGAGATTATTAGTTTTAGTATGCTATGCGCATCTATTTTAATTTCTCTTTGTAAGATTTCTAAGTTTTTATTTATAACGATAATGCCTTGATTGAATTTTTCTAGCTCTTTCTTGAATTGCTCAATTACTTCGCTTGATGCTCTTTCAGTGCTCTCACCTATACGGTAAATCACATCAAATTGTCTATAATTTGGAGGTCTTAGGTCTTTAGAAAGCTCAATCAGGTATGATTGTTGTGGTATTTCAATTATTATAATCCTTTTCTCTTTGTGAGTTATTTCATGTATCTCAAGTTTAATTATCTTTGGATGTGCGTAGTTGTTAATATTTTGTAATAACTCTCTTTTAAACTCTACAATTCCTTTCGATAATTCTACGTCAAAGAAAATTATTGAGCCATCAAGATTCTCCTTGGCTCCTATAATCAAAAATCCACTTTCCCCTATATTATTTGGGTTTCCATTGGTTAATCCAAGTATGTCTTTTACTATTTCTTGTCGATTATAACTATTATCTTTATACCATTCTTGTTTAAAGTCGAGTTTTTCATACTCGCCACGAGCTATGATTTTTTCTAACATTTCGTTATTCATGGTAATTTTATCTTGATAGATAGAGTTGTGGATTGATTTAACAGTTTATTATACAGCAGCAGTGTCTCACAGGATAGGCTGCGTCCGTCTAGTAACTAAGTATACGCCGTCTATCAGGTTCGTATTTTGTTCGTTCTTGAGTTGGTTTACCATCTCGCTATTCCCATCTGTTAAGGCAGAGTTCATGACCAATAAGCATACAACACGACCCGTTGACCCACCAACAACTTATTCACATGAGTTTTGGGAAAACTATGCACTTTATCCTTGTAAAGTAAGGTGTTAATAAGCGTCATGTCGAATAGTATGTTTTCCGAACCAAGCAATATATTGTCTTATTCCCTAAGCAGCACATACGCAACCATCGTCCTGTGCAGGTTGAACAGTACCTGCATAAGTTGGGGGCAGGACAATTGGATTGCACGTTTTGTCAAAAACCCGTCTGATATACCATGAATCTGTTTTATCAAGCACGCTACCGCCCTGATCTGTCACTGACCAAAGGTGTACAAAAGCAGATTAGCGGTACTAATCACTCAAGCTTTATAACACCTTAACGGAAAAAAGAATAGTGGGTGTGGCTATGCAGGTCTAACTCCGTACCCCAACGCCTTTATTCAGCAAGTGCAAGGTAAAGGTTGCCAGTAGGGTAATGAAGCCGATAATAATCAGGTAGCTGATCCAGATGGGGATGTCGGCAATGCCGAGGATGCCATAACGGAAGCCATTCACCATATACAAGACCGGGTTGAGCAAAGACACTTTCTGCCAGAACTCCGGTAGCATGGAAATGGAATAGAATACGCCGCCCAAATAGGTCAGCGGGGTCAGTACAAAGGTGGGGACAATCGAAATGTCGTCGAAACTACGGGCGTAAACCCCATTGATCAGCCCAGCCAGTGAGAATAGGGTAGAGGTCAGCAGGCCGATGGTGAACATCACACCCAGATGGGTAACATGCAGGTCACTGAAAAACAAGGAAACCAGTGTGACAGCAAAGCCAACCGCCATGCCGCGTGCAATCCCGCCACTGACAAAACCGGCAATGATGATCCAATTGGGCAGGGGCGATACCAGCATTTCGGCAATATTGCCCTGAAACTTGCTGCCATAGAAGGAGGACACCACGTTGGCATAGGAGTTGGTGATCACTGCCATCATAATCAGGCCAGGGACAATAAACTCCATATAGGTATAGCCTTCCATTTCCCCAATCGCCGGGCCAATCAAATTGCCGAAGATAATGAAATAGAGCGCCGTGGTAATGACGGGTGGCAGGATGGTCTGTATCCAGATACGCGAAAAGCGCAAGACTTCACGGATCAGGATGGTGTAATACGCCGTCCATTGTTGTTGTGCATTCATTGTTTGTTGCCCTCCACCAAATCCATGAACAATTGTTCCAGCCGGTTGGTTTTATTGCGCATGCTGATTACTTGCCAATGGCGGTCATTTAATAAGCCGAATACCTGATTCAATGAAAAATCCTGTTTATGGAACGACACTTCCAGCGTGGTGGGGTCACGCAGGGTAAAGGTGCAATCCCCGCTGCCTTCTGCCTGTTGCAAGGGGCTAGCAAGGTCAAACACATAGGTTTCTGTATCCAGCCGCCCCAGCAGGTTTTTCATGCTGGTATTTTCAATCAGCTCACCCTTGTCGATAATGCCAATATTGCGGCATAGGCTTTCTGCCTCTTCCAGATAATGGGTGGTGAGGATGATGGTTGTGCCTGACTGGTTCAATTCGGTGAGGAACTCCCACATGGAGCGGCGGATTTCAATATCAACCCCAGCTGTCGGTTCATCCAGAATAAGCAAGCGCGGGTTGTGAATGAGGGCGCGGGCAATCATCAGGCGGCGTTTCATCCCACCGGATAAGGTGCGTGCCTGGTCTTTGCGCTTTTCCCACAAGCCCAGTTGCTTAAGCAGCACTTCGGCGCGTGCCTGCGCCTGTGGGCGCGGGATACCATAATAGCCCCCTTGGTTGACGACAATCTCGCCCACTGGCTCAAACACATTAAAGTTGAATTCTTGCGGGACAAGCCCGATTTGTGCTTTTGCCATTTCACGCTGGCTATCGAGGTCGTAACCAAACACGCTGACTGTGCCAGATGATTTGTTGACGAGGGAGCTGACAATGCCGATGGTCGTCGATTTGCCCGCGCCATTTGCCCCCAACAGGGCATAAAAATCCCCTTGTTGTACGCTCAGGTCAACGCCCTTGAGGGCGATGAAACCATTGCCATAGGTTTTGCGTAAGTCCTGTATTGCCAATGCTGCTGTCATGAAAGCTCCTTGCTTTACGGATGGCGGATGTTAGCACATCCATAAAGGCACAGTAATGGTCGGTCGCCGGGTTGAAACTCGGATTGTCCCGGCTGATTGAATTGGTTACAGTGGCGGCTTTCAGTGACGGGGTTCCGCCTTGTTTGGGTTCAAGTTGTTCCAGTTCAAACTGTCCTGGCTGCATTGGTTGTGGCGTTTGCCCTTATTGCTGCTGCTTTTGCTGATTCTGGCGTTGCTGATTTTCCGGGTCGTGCCCTTACCCACCTCCTCATTCATGCTGCAACAATCGGTAGCGGCCTGGTTTCAGGAGGATGTCCCGACCGTGCGCTACCAATGGGTGGGCATGGAGGATATTCCAGCCGAAATCCGTCTGGCGGCAATTGCGGCGGAAGACCAGTTATTCCCCGAGCATTGGGGGATTGACCAGGGCGCAACCGAGCGGGCGATCCGTGCCGCATTGGAGGGTGAATCCAGCGGTGGGGGCAGCACCATTACCCAGCAGGTAGCAAAAAATCTGTTCCTGTGGGGCGGGCGCAGTTACGTGCGCAAAGGTCTGGAGTGGGGATTGGCAGTGCTGATCGAAGCACTGTGGAGCAAGGAGCGCATCCTGGAGGTTTATTTGAACATTGCCCAATTCAGCGCGGCGGATTATGGGGTCGGTGCAGCCAGTGCCAACCTGCTGAAAAAACCGTTGGCAAAGCTCAATGCAGCGGATGGTGCGCTGCTGGCAGCGGTCTTGCCCCTGCCAGAGCATTACAGTGTGGTCAAACCTTCGCGTTACATCCGCAAACGCCAGCAGCATATCCTGCGGCAAATGCGCCAGTTGGGGGGCGTGGGTTATCTGGAGCGGTTTTAGGAAGAAACCCCTCATCCGCAAACGCCAGCTGTAATGGTCTAATGATTTAGGAAGAAACCCCTCCCAACCTCCCCTTATCAGGGGAGGAGTGAAGCATCTTTTGCCTGAGGAGCGGTTTTAGGAAGAAACCCCTCCCAACCTCCCCTTGTCAGGGGAGGAGTGGAGTATTTTTTGCCTGAGCGCGATTTCTGTTGTGAGATGTTGGTAAACGCCATTGAGGTTGGAAAGGATTTCCCTATTGGTGTAGCGGATCACAGACAAGCCGTAAGCATTAAGGATGCGGGTGCGCTCTGCATCGTATTCGGCCTTGTCCGAATGGCTATCCCCGTCAATCTCGATCACCAACCCCAAAGAAGCACAGTAAAAATCAACGATATAACCATCAATGGGTTTCTGGCGCAGGAATTTGAAACCCATGAGCTGCTTCCCACGTAAAATCTGTGACCACATTTTTTGCTCTGCTGGTGTGGGGTTCTTGCGGTTTGAACGGGCTAAACCAACAAGATGGTTTTGATAGGGTTGGTAAGGACGATCTTTCATACCTTCAAGCTAACCGTTTACCCAATTATAATCCATCGCCAGCCAAGCGGTACACTCGGCTCCTCCCCTGATAAGGGGAGGCTGGGAGGGGTTTCTTGGAAATTCACAATGTGACGTTTCACTGGTTGGAAGAGGTTTCTTCTGCGTAAATCCCTTACTCCAGCACCACTTCACCCATCAATGACGGGTTACGCCATACTTCGTCGATGCGGCTGAACCAGGCCAGTTTGCCTTCGCGCCCCTGACCGTTGTCGTCGTCATTGACTTGCACGTCCAGGCCGATGCGGTGTCCGGTGCGGGGGCGTACCCCCAGCGAACTCCACGGGATGGTCAGGTCGAGGATGTATTTGCCGTCGACATGCTGGCTACGGTGTTCAAGTGCAATTCGTTTCGAGTTCGGGCCAAAGCCCAGTTCCCGGTCGCGCCAGCGGTAGAGGATGTGCAGGTCATTATTGCCATCATAACCGGGCAGCAGGCTGGCATCCGCATCCAGGAACAGTTCAATGCTGTCATCTTCCCACGGGTTTTGCGAGTCACGGCGCAGGTTGTCATCCGCCACCGCCACCCGCAAGTACAATTGGTAGCTATCCCAACTGGCTTGCCAAATGGAAGCCAAATCACTGTGGTTGGCGATCTGTCCGGCAATCAGCTTGCGCAACTGGTAGGTGGAGGCCCCTTCCAACGGGTTGTCCTGGTTGCGGGCTTGCAGGGCAACCGCCTTGTTGCCAAACACGTATTTTTCCTGCGGTGGGTTGTTGATCGCCACCAGGATCGGGCGGTAACGCGCATCCGGTGAATCCGATACCGGTTCCAACTGCGGGATATTCGGGATAATCGACGGGCCATCCAGCTCTTCGCGGCTATTGGGCAGCGGCTGCGGGATGTCGCCACTCAAGCGCGACAATTCTGCGGTGCTCAAGGCACGGGGCTTCTGCTGGCGGGCAACGATATTGCTGGCGCACCCTTCCCACCAGCAGGGATTGCCGCTGATGAATTGGGTAATCGCCAGATGTTTGGGTGCATCCTTGTCCGGTTGGGTAATGTATTCCTTGGTTCCCTTGCTGCCGAAGCGGTTAAAGATGCGCGGTGAGGAGAAGTGCACGAACATTTTCCCGCCTGCCTGTTTCCAGCCATCCAGCAAGCGCTTGTAAATCCGTGCCATTTCCGGGTGGCGGTTGGCTTCATAGAACAGTTTGTTCGGGTGTTGGTCATCACTCTTGGTCTTGTCGTCGATCAGGTGTTGTCCGCCCTCATAGGCAATCAGGTCAACCCCGAACTGGCGGGTCAGTTCTGCCTGTTTGCGCACATATTCCAATACCCGTGGCAGTGAATGCCCGTGTTTCTTGTCCTGCATGATGCGGAAAACATCGCTGACCGAGCGGGCTTTACGGAAGTCATTGATGTCACCCGAAACATACGGGGCAATCGCAAAGGCATCGGTATGACGGAAGGCATCGCGGAACGACAGCATGGTGGCGGTCATTTCCGGGTTGCCGGTCAAACCTGCCATCAGGCGCACCAGACGTTGTTTGCTACCAAAAACCTGCTCAAAGATGCCAAAGATTTCCACAGAACGCATGGAGTAGTATTTATAGCCCGCCACATGGTCTACCGGGTCAAAGTTGAGCTGTTTGCCTCCCTGCTTCATGTAGGCATGCTGGCTGAAAATGCCGTTCCAGGTTTCATTGCTGTACTCGATATAGACCTTCAGGTTGGGGTCGAGGTGTGCCTGCACGTATTCGGCATAACGGCGCACATAATCATTGTCTGCCGCATGCGGGAGGGTGAACCACGGGTCAGCATGCAGGCGGTTCGCCAGTTCGACCATGACTTCCAGCGGCGCACCGCGTACCCCTTCTGCACCACCCCAGGTGGCCTGTTCAACCATCGGGCGGTCTGACCAGTGCTGGGTTGGGTTGCGGGTAATGCCGCTCATGTTCATGAAGCGCACCACCTTGTAGTCCTTCATGAACTTCAGGTAGTCCGGGTTGAAAATGATTTTTTCGTGGTTGCGTTCAAAGTCGAGGAAATCCCCCCGTGAACACTGGGATGCCCCATTGACCCGCTGGAACGGGTTGCTGGCACAGATGCCGCCTTGAGGGACAACATGGATATTGCGCAGGTGGTTGTTCGGGTTGGTGGACTTGATTTCCAGCTTGACGCTGTATTCATTATCCTTGCCCGGATCAATCAGGATGACATCACGCCCCGGCTGTGATTCAACCAGCGTGGCATCCAGCCCATACTCCATTTTGCCCTGGCCTTCATACAGCACGGTGTAGTAGCCACGCGGGATATTGTTGGCAGGCAGCTTGTTGATGAGGCGTGTCCCGGCTTGTGCACCAGGGGCGATGTAGGTCGGCCAGCCGAAGCGGTCGTATTCGATTTGCCCTTTGGTCAGGTACGGGATAGCTTCGCGGAAAGGTAGCGAGGCCTTGAACAGGTCAATGAATGGCACGCTGGAATCATACTCCAGAACCTCATTGGTATTGCTGCCCATGGGTGAGTTGGCGTTGAAATAGGCCAATGCTGGTGTGCTGCCTTGGCAGAGCAGCAGAAACGTAGCTGCCAAGAAGCGACTTCCCCCGAAGAATCGCATGATCATTATATTTTTGCCCCAACGTATTTTTATTGATTTTTATTCATCAGCTTAATCCCGACCGCCTTTCCTTCGTAAAAAAAGCCGATGAACTGCGTATTCAAGCCAAATTATAAGGTCTGCCAGCTTAGCCCTGCCTGAAAGGTACAGCGGGGTTGCCAGCACATGGGGAATTAGAGCCGGACGGGGCTGTCCGGTTCAATCTTTATTATTTTTTCTGATGAGTGGTATCAGCGGGGATAATGAATTTGGTATTGATATTCGTACATCTGACCATCCATCATCTGTTCGAGCAGCCCACTGGTTTCGAGGTAATAGGCCAAACCCGCAAAACCGGCCACTAGCGTAATGATCAACAACGCAATCTTGATCTTGCTGTAGGGGCGTTCGCCTTGGGTGCGCCCATTGCGCCCGTTGATGACAAAGCGGTAGGTTTCACCTTGGTAACGGAAGGCAGCCGACCAAACCGGCAGCAGGATATGCTTGAAGGTGGTATCGGAGTGGTTGGTATCCAGTGCCGTAATTTGCTGCTGGTCGCCGCCAATATCCCGGCGCACAGCCTGCTGGATGGCTTGCTCCATCAGCTCACGGGCGCGGTTGAAGCCCTCATCCAAATCCACCTGGTAAATCTCGCTTTGGAATCCGCTCAGGTAGGCCTGGTTGTAGGTCACAAGGTTATCCAAATCCCACGGCTGGATGCTGTCGAGGATTTTGCGTGGCAGCGAGCGTGTTGCCCCAATCAGGATGTCATCAAAGAATTGTCGAACCCGCCCTGAAACCGGAGTCCAGCGGATACGCGGTACATTCACTACCCGTTGGCGTGTTTGCCCGTTGACGGTTTCCGTCACCATCTGCCGCTCGTAGTAGATCGTGCCGCGTTGTCCTTGGTAAGTGCTGTCCGTTTGGCTGTCGTAAGTCCAATAGGGCACATAAATCCCCAGCAGCTTTTCATCGCGTTTGGCCTTGTTTTTCAAGGCAGAAGGGGCAAACCACAAGCCATTGATCCAGCGGTCAAATGCTGTCCGCGCCTGTTGTTCGGTGATGGTGAAGGGCAGCAGGGCTTTCGGCTGGATCAGGCGGGCGTGCTCCGTGCCAGTGACAACCGGCGTGCCACAGAAAGGGCAATCCCCGGCATGCTGGTTGGTTTTTAGCTCAAAACTGGCTGCACAGTTGGGGCATTTGATGACCTGGGTGCTGTCGAGGGGGTGTTTGTCTGCCCGTGCCAAGGCCTTGAGTGCCGCCGAAAAATCGTATTCCTGGATGGCTACCGGTGCATCCGTGATCGGGTTTTCATGCCCGCAATAATCGCAGCGCAGCAGTTGGATACCTGGCTGGTAAAGCAAGTCAGCCCCGCACTCCCCGCAAGGGAAATGTTGCTGGGTCGCCCGGTCTTGGGGAGGGGCGCGTTTGCTGGGTTCGGTCATCGTTTATTATCGCGCTGGTTGGTTGGCTGTGAACAAACTACCCCCACCCCTTCCCTGCGACAGGGGCGGGGGGCGTTTCCTTGCATAGTATCAGGGCAATGGCTCAAGGCAATGGCGGTGGTACAGCAGGCAACAGCCCTTGCAGTGCTGCAACTTCCCCGGCTGCCTGCCACTGGCTCATGCCTGCTTGCCAAACCAGGGTTGTGCCAGTCAGGGAGCCTGACTTGGCCAAGGCCTGCAATTCATTGACGGTATGCGGCCCGGTGCTGGTTTGCCCCTGGGCGACATGCCAGCGTGCTTCCGGCAAGGGTGGCGGGGCAGCGGGTGCTTGCTGCTGGGCAGGGGCATGCATGGACTCTGCCAATTTGCTTGCCATTGCCATGCCAACCCCCATATCCATCGCACTGTTGCCGCTGCCACCTTGCCCGAGGGTATCGGCGGCCTGGAATTGCAGGTAACGGTCAAGGTTGCCGATCACGCCCATGCTGGTGCGCTTGTCGAGTGCCTGTTCCACCTCATCCGGCAGGGAAATGTTCTCCACCAGAATCTGGGTGAGTGCCACCCCGTAGGATTTGAACTCCGGCGCAATCTTGGCGGTGATGAACGTGCCCAATTGCTCGTAGTTGGCAGCCAGATCCAAGACCGGGATATTGGCTTGGGCGACAATGTTGGTGAAGCGGGTCACGATCAGGTTACGCAACTGGTCACTGATTTCTTCAATGCGGAAATGCCCATCTGTACCCATGATTTCCTGCATGAACAGGCGCGGGTCATCAATACGGATGGCATACGTACCGAAAGCCCGTAGGCGTACCGCACCAAATTCGCTGTCACGCAGCATGATCGGGTTGCGGGTTCCCCATTTCAGGTTGGTGAACTGGCGGGTATTGAAGAAATAGACTTCGGCCTTGAACGGGCTGCTGAAGCCATGATCCCAATGTTGCAGGGTGGACAGCAACGGCAGGTTGCGTGTTTCCAGCACATACAGGCCAGGCCCCAACACGTCAGCCACTTCACCTTCATTGACAAAAATGGCAACTTGCGATTCACGCACGGTCAGTTTTGCGCCGTACTTGATCTCATTGCCATGCCGCTCGAAGCGGTGTACCAAGGTGTTGCTGCTGTCATCCGTCCAGTCGATGACATCAACAAATTCACCCATCAGTTTGTCCCAAAAGCCCATGATAGTCTTCCTCTTAAGGATCGGGTTAGGATGGGTTGCTGGTGCCAACGCGGGATTTGGCAGCAATCAATGACTGGCGCAATTCGCCTTCCATGACCACCAGCTCCTCTTCGGCTTTGGCACGCATGGCCTTGCCTTCATCGGCAATCCGCAAGGAGTCGTTGATGGTGTCGATCAGGGTACGGTTGGCTTTCTTGACAGATTCAATGTCAAACACGCCACGCTCCATTTGCTTACGGGTTTCCGCATTACCGAGGCGCAGGGTTTCGGCATTCTTTTCCAGCAGCTCGTTGGTCAGGTCAGAGGCTTTCTTGACCACTTCAGCGGCATCGCTCATCCGGAAAATGGTGACAGCCTGTGCCAACTGGTTTTTCCACAACGGTACGGTATTGATCAGCGTCGAGTTGATCTTGTTGATCAGGGTTTTGTCATTTTCCTGCACCAGACGGATGCTGGGCAAACTTTGCATCGCCACTTGGCGGGTCAGGCGCAGGTCATGGATACGGCGCTCAAGGTCGTCACGGGCGCTACGCAAGTCACGCAGGCTTTGTGCCATCACCATGTCGGTGGCATTCACTTCGACTTGCGCAACCAGTGCCGGGATGTCCTGGCTATCCAGACGGCGCAGTTTCTCATCCCCGGCAGCAATGTAGTTTTCCAGCTTGCGGAAGAAGTCGAGGTTGGCCTCATACAGCTTGTCGAGGGTAATGATGTCGGTCAGCAACTGGGTTTTGTGGCCTTCCATTTCATCAGTAATGGTGTCGATCTGCTTGCGCACTTCCTCGTATTGGCTCAGGAACTCAACCACGGGTTTTGCCTTGCCCAGCAGCCGTTCCCACCAGCTTGGCTCATCGCCTGGGTTGAGTGAGTCAATGTCAAAACCCTTGATGGCAGTGATCATGCCAGTCAGGGATTTGCCTGCGGATCCGATGTCCTTGTTCTTGACCCCTTCCAGCATCTTTTCAGAGATGACCGTCATCTGCTCCTGGGTTTTTGTGCCAAAGAACATAATGCTGCTGCGGTCTTTCAGGTCGATCTCACCGATCAGGTTTTCGATTTCCTGTTTGACGGTAGGCGCTGCCTGGGTATAAGCCACGACCTCGGCCTGGATCACAGGCGGCGGCTTGACTTCCGTGCCAGGGATAATGGCAAGGGCAGTGGTGGTGGCGGTCTGGACGGCAGTTTCTGTCATTTTTTATCTCCTCATGATTTTCGGTAAGCTGACTGAAGTCAGCCTGTTTCCCATCGGGTTGCTGTGTGTCATCGGGGCAGGGTGTGGGTCGTCAAAACGCCCCTTCCCGTTTCAATTGCTGTTCCAAGACGGCAATCTGCACATCCAGGTCGAAGGTATTGTTTTCAAGCAGTTTGGTGTGCTGTTCCTGGAAGGTTTGCTCGATGGAGTCCAGCACGCGGTTGAAGTCGGTGTCGAGTGCGGTGGTGGCTCCGGTTTTATTGTTTTCACTCTTGGCATAGCCTTCCGCGACCTTTTTGGTTCCATCCAGGTAGACTTTCAGGAATTTGCGGGCGCGGGACAAGCGGGTTGGGTCTTCTTCGATGCTGCTGAGGATTTCCCGTGCCTTGTCGGTAATGCGGGTCAGGCGCTGGTTGTATTCCGGGTTGCGGATTTCCCGACGGGCAGAATCAATCGCCTTGATCCGTACTTCTGCACCCTCCAGGGCTTCAATGATCTCATCGACAGTCACACCGATGGAAATGCCTTCGGATTTGTCGCGGCGCGGATCCAGTCCATAATAAAGGGCAAAGCCCAGAAAGGCCGATGCACCCAGGAGCACCGATTCCATGATGCCGTATTTTGCACCAAACAGGGACAGCAAGCCGGTCGTGGCGGCGGTGAAAATGGCGGCTACTGTTTTGAATGGTGTTTTCGGGGCACGGGCGATTTTGCGGCGCTCGTATTCACCTTCCAGCTTGAAACCGTGGCGGGCAACGGTCGCTGCTACCATAAAGGCTGCAAATGCGCTGCCCATGACCAGGGTATCGGTAATGTTCCCGCGTACCAGCGAGACAACAGCACCGATCAGGACAGGGAAAGGCAGGAAATACAGCAACAAACCCTTGATGCCGTACTTGACCTGATGGGCTGCTTCCTTGGCTGCCGGGGCATAACGCTGGGCTTTTGACACCGTACTGGCAACGGTTTTGGCAAGCGGGGTCTTTTCAGTGCTCATGGGGCAGCCTCACACAAACAAATGGAACACGGACTGGAGGCTAACGAGGCCAACCGTCGCCACCAGCAACAAAAAACCGACCGTTTTTTTAACAGCGTATGTCATCGTGATACCTTTAAATTGTCTGATCTTAAGCACAAAGGCGTATTTATTCGTAATATAGATCTATAGTAGGGCAATACTAGGGAAATAGGGAAGAAACTACAAGCAAGAGTAGGGTTGTGTTGATCTGTTAATAAGCGTTTTTGAGGGAAGAAACATGAAGTTGATGGTTGGAGTCGCCAGCATGCTGTTGCTGGCTAGCCCTTGGGTGTGGGCAGAGTCTGGCATGCAGGAACAGCCCAAATTCCCCTTCAGTTTTGAGCCGGTGGCGGGGAAAAAGGTCAGTATTGAGCAGCCCAAGGGGGGCGATGTCTTTGCCCATGTCCAGGGGGGCAAGCCACAATTGCTGGGGATGGTGGAAACCTATGTGCCTGATGATCATGTCACCCATATTGCCGTGACAGGGGATATGAATTTTGACGGGGCACGGGATTTGGGTATTTTGGAAGGCATCGGTTATGGCGGGGTCAACCTGTTCTACCGGGTATTCCTGTGGGACAAAAAGACCAATACCTTCAAGGAGCAGCCGGAGGCGATCGGCAATCCGGTGTTGGAGGCTGCCCAGCAGCAACTGGTTTCTTCCCAGCGCAGCGGCCCCAAGTGGTATACCACTACCTTCCGTGTCCACAATGGGCTGCTTTACCCGGCGATTGAGCAAGAAATGGCGGGTACTAGCGGCGATTGGGATGTGCTGGTTTTCAAGAATCCGGCAGGCAAAGTGACCGGGCGCAAAGTGATTGCCAGTGGTGATAACCTTGGGAAAATCGCCGAAGACATGCCTGCCCCGACTACCCAAGTCCGCATCAAAAAAGCGTGGCTGCATGACCAACCAAACGAGGCCAGTAAAACCAAGATGTACCTTGTGAAAAAGGACAAGGTAACACTGCTGGATTGGCAAGCCACGGAAGGTGATGCTTATAGCAGTGAGGGTTGGTTCCTTGTCCATTATGAAGGCAAAAAAGTGCTGGAGAAATGGGTCGATGGCAGTGCGCTTGTGAAGCCATAACTGATGTCAGCCCAGCATGTGCATGTGTTCATCCCGGAGTTGTTCCGCCCCTTGACTTTGTGGCAGCGGGATTTTGCGTTTAAGCCGGAAGCAGACGGGGTATTGGCACTCTTGGTGCAGGCGGTTCGCCAGCCTGTGCTGGTGAGTGGTTGGGAGCGTACCTTATTGCATGCGCTGGGGATGGAGGTTAGCCAACAGTTACCTTGGGCAGCGTTGCGTTACCACATGGATACCGGGCAGCCATCGCCCTTGCCCCTGTTGTGTGCTGATCCGGTTGTGTTGCAGACAGGCCGTGACCGCATTGTCATACAACCGTCCGCACCCGTCTTGCCCGCGCGGGAAGTGCAGGCGGTGCTATCGGGCTTAAACAGGCATTTGGCACATGATGGCTGGCAGTTGCTGGCCTCCCACCCGGAGCGTTGGTATTTGCAGGCATCCGGGGATACCTTGCCCCGCGCCTTGCCCCGCACCACGCCCATTTCGGATATGGGGGGCAAGAATATCTTGTCCTGTTTGCCCCAGGCCGACGATAAATATTGGCAACGCCTGCAAGATGAACTGCAAATGCTCCTGTATATCGACCCGGTGAACCAGCAGCGTCTGACCGGGGTTTGGTTCTGGGGGGAAGGGGACATGACCCCGGCAACGGTCACGCCCGCCATTGTGTATGGCGGCGGGGCAGTGGGGCAGGTGTTGGCTCGGCATGCCGGTTGTGGCTGGCTAGGTTTCCCCAGCGTGTTGGGCAATGAAACAGAAGGGGCTGGCAGCCCGGTTTTTCTCCTGCTGGATCAGTTGCGCCTGCCCGCCCTCCACGATGACCCCACTGCTTGGCAGCTAGCCCTGCATAACATCGAAACCGGCATCTTGCCGATGATCAATGCAGCGCTGATCAAGGGGGCGGTTGTCAGTGTGTATGATTGTGCAGGCTCCTGCTGGGAGTGCCGGACGCTTCCCGCGTGGCAGTTCTGGAAGCGGAAGCGTGGGCGTTGGGCTGATTTTCTGCCGGGTTGAGGGCAGGAGTGTCACATTGGACATGCTTAGTCGGTATCCCCGGTTACATCCCTATACGCCCCACCAAAATAATGGGTACGGCTGACTGCCTCACGGTAGGCCACAATGCCTGTGTGGTTTTCACCATTTAATGCCCACCGTAATGTCCGGTCTTGGTTAAACCAGAGCAGGGCGCGGATATGGGGGAAGCCTTGCTCAATGTCGGTGAACATCCCATTGACCCAATCGGGCTTGCTTTCATGGGCATCACTGTCATCACCATTCATGCCTTTGGCTGGATTGGGTTGGTCGGCAGGTTCGGCAGATGCAACCTCCGCAATCATGATTGGTTTGGTGGGAAATTGCGTGCTAAGGATGGTGTAGGCTGGGCCGATCAGGGAGGAAAAGCTGTTCCATGACACGTACTTGATATTGCTGCCCCAGTTGTAGCCATTGATGGCTGTCCAGTCAACATAGGCATCACCAGGGTAATAGCGGGTCACGTCTTGGGCATCATCAAAGCTGAAGTTGTTCATGCACCAGACCCATTTAACATTCTTGACTTGGGCGGCGGTGAAGCGGTTGTGGATGTGTCGCCAGGCTGCTTGGAAGTTGTCCGGGTCATTACCCCACGGATACCACGTCCCGTTAAACTCATGCCCAAAGCGGATCAATACCTGCGGTTGGTTATCCGCCGGGTAAGTGCCTTGCCATTGCTTAAGCCCTACAATCCATTGGTTGATGTAGGCATCCCACTCTCCACGGGCAATCGCAGGCAGTAGTTTGGCTGTCGGTTGGCTGCCCAATTGTGGCATCCATGTGATCAAGGGCATAGCGTTGTGGGCGCGGACATTGCTGACCAATGTACTTAGGCTTTGCCAGTCATTTTCAAAGCTTGTGAACAGGTTGATGATGGACAGTGGCATGCCAGTATCTGCATTGTACTGATCAATCAGATGGGTATTCCACGCATCACTGGGCAGGTAAGCACCCAGCATCACACGTGGTATGCCGGAGAGCGGTTTGATGTTGATGCTTACTTGGTCAGTGGCTTGCAAGCCTTGGCTATTGCTAACTCTGAACCTGAAGCGCAGGGTGGTTTCGGTGTCTACATCCGGTGTTTTTATGCGCAAAGTGGGCTTGTTGGCATCCATGAGTTGGATAGCCAAGCCGCTACTGTCTGTTTGTTGCCATTGGTAATGCAAGGGCAGTTTATTGCCTTGGTCATCATAAGCACTGGAGCCTTCGTTATAGGCTTCCCCGCTGATGAGTACCTCGGTATTCTCATAAACGAGTTGGTCTGTGCCTGCATCAGCAATAGGCCAAGTGTTTGACCAATAAGTCAGTTTGACTGTCGCCGTATTGGATGTCTGTTGCCCATCATTGGCAGTAAAGCTAAATTTGTCGATACCAATGTATTTCTTGATGGGGGTATAGGTAAATGTCCCCGGTTTTCCGCTGACAGCCATCAATTTGCCATAATGCGGTTGTGTCACGATGGTATAGGTGAGCGCGTCATTGTCGGCATCGGTTGCGTTTACCACAACCTGTTGGGTGCTGTTGTAGGCCAAGGTCAGGGATTTGTCTTGTGCAACCGGCTCACGGTTATTGGGGTTATGGGGTGGGGTGGGCGGCGGGCTGGCAGTGGTGTTCCCGTTGCTGTTGGCGTTTGATGTGTCTGAGCCACCACAGGCAGCCAATACGCTCATGCTGAGCAATAAACCAATAAGGTGGATTTTCATTGTGCCTATAATATTTATTAATGGTGTGGGTTCATGTTAGCACGGGCTTAGGGGATGTTGTGCCTAATCCGACCAACTGCCAAACGCGGAATATTGTCGGGTTCGTGTGGGAGTCTGATGCAAGCCGGTACACAGGGGGTGTGGCAACCATTGCCAGCCTTTCCGGTTCGGGTATCATGGGCTTATCCGCTGGACTGGCATTAACAGGCATCCCGATGACCGACGTACCGCATTATTCCCTGTATGGCAAAACCGCTACGGCGGATGCGCCCGATTACCTTTACATTGCTGCGCTGGAAGAGTCGCTGCCCAAGCATAACTGGGAAATCCACCCGCACCGGCATGACAACCTGCACCAGCTATTGGTGCTGGAGGAGGGCAGCTCCTTGTTGCAGGTCAATGATGTACATGGCGAGGAGCATGCCCCCTGCATCTTGTCGATCCCACCGCGTGAGGTGCATGGGTTTACCCATCAACCAGGGGTGCGGGGTTATATCATTACCATTGCCGAATCCTTCCTGTTGGGGGCATTTGCCGAGACTGAGCGGCAAACTTTCCCGTTCCTGTTCAACCAGCCCTTGTTGACCCGCCTGAAGGTGGGGAGCCTACCGGACAGCCCCTTGTGGGTGTTGTTGCGCCAGTTGGTGGCGGAGTACCAACAGCCGCAGGCGGGGCAAACGTGTGTGATTGGTGCTTACCTGAAAATCTTGTTTGTGCTGCTGGGGCGGGCGGCGGGGCAGGTGCAAGACCCTGAACAACAATACGATGCCAAAATCACGGTATACGAGCAGTTCCTGAAAATGCTGGAGGCGCATTACCGTCAGCATTGGGGCGTGGGGGAGTATGCCAGTGTGTTGGGCTTGACCGAAAGCCGCCTGAACCGGCTTTGCCAGCGCTATGCCGGGCAAAATGCCTTGCAGGTGGTGCATGGGCGCTTGGTGACGGAGGCCAAGCGCAAGCTGATTTATGCGGATATGTCGGTCAGTGAGGTGTCGTATGAATTGGGTTTTAAAGACCCGGCCTATTTTTCGCGCTTTTTTACCAAGCACAGCGGGGAAGCTCCGGGGCGTTTCAAGGTGCGGTTACGTGGGAAGGGTTAAGCTGGGGCTGCGTGGGGTTGTTTGAGTCTACTTGCTTGGAAAGGTTAAGCTTGCCCTTTTGCAAGGGGTGGGTGTGAGCCATTTTGATGACCTGTTTTGGCTGGTGGAGGTGGTGGATGCAGGGACGCTGAGTGCGGCTGCGGAAAAACACCATGTCACCAGCGCCGCTGTCAGCAAGCGCCTGCGCTTGTTGGAAGAACGTTTGGGTGTCAAGCTGCTGATCCGCAATACCCGCCACTTGCGTACCACAGAGGCCGGTGCTTTGTATTACCAGCGCGGTAAGGTGTTGCTGGATGAGTTCAAGGATTTGGAGGACAGCATTGCCTCCACCAGTGAGCACCTGCATGGCAGTATCCGTATCAATGCCCCCTTGTCGTTTGGCTTGCGTGAGTTGGCAGCGCCCCTCAGTGCCTTCATGCAGCAGTATCCGCAACTGAATATCAGCCTGCATTTGGATGACCGCTTTATCGACATCCTCAACAGTGATTACGATCTGGTCATCCGTATTGGCACACTGGATGACTCTTCCGTGGTGGCGCAACGCATTGCCAGCACCGACATACTGTGTTGCGCCTCACCGGATTATTTGGCACGGCACGGCACGCCACAAACCCTACAGGATTTGCAGCAGCATAATTGTTTGGTTTATCAGAACTATGCCCCCTTGGCGGAGTGGGTGTTTATCCAACAAGGGGAGCGCTTCCCGGTCACGGTCAAGGGCAACCTGGCTTCCAATAATGGCGATATGTTGTGCCAGGCCGCCATCCTGCACCAAGGGATTGTCCTGGAGCCGGAGTTTATTGTGCGTGATGCCTTGCGGGCGGGGCAACTGGTGCGGGTATTGCCGGATTACAGCCCTGAGCCGGTCAATGTCTATGCGATGTACCCCACCCGCCATTTCCTGCCGATGAAGATCAAGCGGCTGGTGGAGTTTTTGCGCGGGAGTTTGGGCTAGGGCAGTTCCGGCCTTGCCAAGACCCTGCTACAATCCTGCCCCACTATGTCAGGAAATACTATCGGAACTTTATTCACCGTCACTTCGTTCGGTGAAAGCCATGGCCCCGCTATCGGGTGTATCGTTGACGGCTGCCCGCCGGGGATGGCGTTGTCGGCTGCCGACATCCAGCTTGGCCTCGACCGGCGCAAACCGGGGCAGAGCCGTCATACCACGCAGCGGCGTGAGCCGGATGAGGTGCAAATCCTCTCCGGGGTATTTGAAGGCCGCACCACGGGTACGCCAATCGCACTGATCATCCACAATACCGACCAGCGCTCGAAGGATTATTCCGACATCCTCGACCGTTTCCGTCCGGGGCATGCGGATTACACCTACTACAAAAAGTATGGTTTCCGTGATTACCGGGGGGGCGGGCGTTCATCCGCACGGGAAACGGCGATGCGGGTAGCAGCCGGGGCGATTGCAAAGAAATACCTTCATGAGCGTTATGGTGTCCTGATCCGGGGCTACCTCTCGCAATTGGGGCCAATTGTGCCGCAAGCGTTCGATTGGGATGTGGTGGAAACCAACCCCTTCTTCTGCCCGGATGCTGCCAAGGTCGCCGAGATGGAAGACTACATGGATGCCTTGCGCAAGGAAGGCAATTCCATCGGCGCGAAGATCACCACGGTGGCGACGGGTGTCCCGCCCGGTTGGGGGGAGCCGATTTTTGACCGGCTGGATGCTGACATTGCCTATGCGATGATGAGCATCAATGCCTCAAAAGGGGTGGAAATTGGCGCGGGTTTTGCCAGTGTCACGCAAAAGGGCACAGAGCACCGCGACGAAATCACCCGGGAAGGCTTCCTGCAAAACCAGTCCGGTGGCACGTTGGGCGGCATCAGCTCCGGGCAGGATATTGTTGTCCATACCGCGTTCAAGCCTACGTCCAGCATGCGTATTCCAGGGCAGACCATTAATCTGGATGGCGAGCCGGTGGAGGTGATCACCAAAGGCCGCCATGACCCGTGTGTGGGTATCCGTGCCACGCCGATCTGTGAGGCGATGCTGGCTTTGGTGCTGATGGATCATGCCCTGCGGCATCGGGCGCAGAATATGGATGTTGTCACCAGCCTGCCGGATATTCCGGGTAGTGTGCGTTAATTAGCCGTAGTAGTAGCTAGGCATAGCAGGCTACGCTTGCCCGTTGCCTGAGGGGGAGGAAGCGATGGATACCCGCAAGGCACTTGATGGGCAGGGCATGGGCATCATGTTGGCGCTGTGCATGGTCTGGGGTTTGCAGCAGGTGGAGCTGAAGGCCACGGCGGCTGAAATTGCCCCCCTCCTGCAAATTGCCCTGCGTTCTGGTATCGCCGCACTGCTGGTGGTGATCCTGATGCTGTGGCAGAAGGAAAAGGCCGGTTTTGCGCTGACCTGGAAAGCAGGCCTGCTGGCGGGCTTGTTGTTCGGGTTGGAGTTTGTCTTTGTTGGCGAAGGCTTGCGTTATACCACTGCCTCGCACATGACCGTGTTGCTGTATACCGCGCCGATTTTTGTCGCCTTGGCAATGCATTGGCATTTCCCCGCTGAACGTCTTAGCTGGGTTCAATGGCTGGGCGTGGGGCTGGCATTCGCCGGAATTGTCGTCACCTTCCTCGGGGAAAATGCCGGTATTGCCGGGAAGGGCGTGTTGTGGGGTGACTTCCTCGGTTTGCTTGCCGGGGTATTCTGGGCGGCAACCACGGTGGTGATCCGCAGCTCCTGTTTGGCAAAAGCCCCCGCCTCGTTGACACTCCTTTACCAATTGGGTGTGGCCTTTGTGTTGCTGTTGTTGGCCTCTATCCTGATGGGGCAAACCCATATCCAGCTAACCCCCTTGGTCTGGGGCGGCTTGCTGTTCCAGGGTGTGCTGGTGGCTTTCATCAGCTTCCTGATCTGGTTTGGCCTGCTGCGCCGTTACATGGCGGCTGACCTTGGCATCTTCTCCTTCCTGACCCCCTTGTTTGGCGTGGTATTCGGGGTATGGCTACTGGATGACCCGCTTGAACCGCATTTCATGGTCGGCTCGATGATGGTGCTCGGTGGGATTCTGGTGGTGAGTGGTTATCGCTGGTATGTGTGGCGGTTCGGGGTGAAGGGGGGTGGATAGTTGATTTATTACGCAGGCTTTTCCCCGTTTAAGTAACGCAAAGCCAGTGCACACTATTTTCGTGGGCTTACGCCGACCGCTTGAAATTCCCGCCCAAAACCTACCGTTTATCAGTAAAATATCCGGCGATAGGGCAACAGTAAACGCGGGGAGTGTCGCATGTT
Organism: uncultured Thiothrix sp.; assembly: GCA_964293005.1. GTDB lineage: Bacteria > Pseudomonadota > Gammaproteobacteria > Thiotrichales > Thiotrichaceae > Thiolinea. The sequence continues at coordinate 33,797 of CAXYXW010000022.1, read as the reverse complement.
GAGGAATCTGGGGCTGGTGGTGTGTTGCAGTGCTGCGCTGTTGGGCGGTGTGGTGCAGGCGGAAAGCCGGGATGTGGTGCTGGAGCAGGAGGCGGGCCGTTTTGTGCAAAGCAACCGGGTGGCGGTGGTGGTGGGTGTCAATGCCTATGACCCACAAAGCAGTTTGCGCCCCTTGAGGTTTGCTGTACCGGATGCGCAGTTGGTGAAGCAGGGCTTGGAGCGGCATGGTTAATGGTTATAGTGTGCAGTTGTTGGCTGACCACCGTGCCAACCGCGATTATATTCTGGATGCGATTGAGCAGGCGGGCAGGGCATTGGATCCTGAGCAGGGGACGCTGGTGTTATTCTTTTCCGGGCACATGGTTTTGGCGACCCGGCGACGGGTAGTCTTTCTTTAATTAATTTCGCAAGAATAGGGGATTCTTTATTTAAAACTTTCTAGAAAGAACTTATTGTATATTTTCATTCTTTCTAGTGCTGCGTCTTATAAGGGGCGCTTAATCCTGAAAAAGCTCGCGTAAAAACTTTTCCAGCTTCTCCTTTGTGACATGCTGCATGCAAATGACATGCGACCACTCCCCTTGTGACAGCAAACGCCAGCGATGCACCAGTGCAAGGTCTGGCTTGCGTAATACGACAATGTTCGAGCGCTCATTGCGAAAGCACGGGTATCCACGAGTTTCCAATTGTTCGCAACACCATCGCGCCAGCGACAGGCAGTCATGCGCTTCCTGCGCCAGACCTTCTGCCCCGACCGAACGTATCCGATGCCATAGAAACAGCGGGGCATGACCGCTGCGTGATCCCGATACCGTTGTATCAGGGCTTTGGGTGTACTCGGCCTCCTGAGTCAGCTGCTTGCTCAGGGTATGGCGTGCAAGCACGAACCCACAGGGAACCGGGCTGCCGATAAATTTGTACCCTGAAATCGCCAGGCTGGCGATGGGTCGGTTGAAATTAATCTCCAGGGAATCGTCGATGAAGGGTAGGTAGCCGCCAAACAGCGCAGCATCGACATGGATATGAAAATCCTTAATCCGGTATTTTTCGAGAATGGATTCGATCCTCGACAGGTCGTCGATGGCTCCCTTCATCGTCGTGCCACAGTTCAGATTCACGATTACCGGGTTTGGGGCTTGAGCCTGAACAGCGTGATCCAGCGCCTCGTAATTGATCTCGCCGCGTGGGTAGGAGGGGATCTCAACAGCCTTCAAGCCGAGGATGCGGGCATTCTTCCGCACCGAGTAGTGACTATCAGCCGAGTAGTACAGAATGGCATCTGGAAAGCGTTCACGGGCGAGCCACAGGCCGTAGAGGTTACCTTCGGTGCTACCCGATGTGAAATAACCCCACAAGTCGGCTTTATCAAGCGCGTAACGGGTTCCAAAAAACCGCAGCACTTCCCGTTCAAAGTCATGTGTGACCAGTCCGTTCGCACGCTCGACAAAGGGATCGCCAACGTTGTTGAGAAACACGTTGCCCAGCAGCCTGATAACCTGGCTGTGATCTGCAGCAAGATTGACGGGAGTGCCAATCGATGTCCCACTCCGCTCCAGGATCGTGCGCCGGAGCAGTTCCAGCTCTGATGTGATGTTATTTGAAGTCATTTCAGTCCTGTGGGAGCAGTCAAGTTTTTAGGCTTGCAGCCGCCCGAAGGTAGGCAGCCCGGCATTCATTCCAAGGAGTACCATCGGCAGCACTTCGAAGCAGAAATCCGGCTCCATGCAGGGCGGGAGCATGTTCTCAAGCAGTAGCCTGATGCGGGACTCGTTGTTGCTGGCTACGATATGGTAGAAATTTGTGCTGTTGCCGAAGACGACAGCATGTTCGAAGAATTGCCCCAATGCCTGTTGCAGTTCCTTCATCGTGAGTTGGCCTGCCACCATATGGTCAACGACACCACTCCGTTTCTTCTCGATATCCTCCTTTGAGAAATAACGTGCCTTGAAACCCCAGTCCTTTTTGTCCTCACGCCGCTGGAATTCGGCGGGATCTTCCTGATTGAGCTTCTCTGACAGTATCATCAAGCCGTCTTCCTTGAGCATCCTGAGGACAAAGGCAAATTGCTGCACCCTTTCACTGCTGAACATCTGGAAACACTCATGTTCAAAGATGAAATCGAAACCCTCATGAAACTCGGCGAGCCGCATTTCCGAGCGGATTTTATCGGGGGTGTTATCCAGAAACGAGCCAAGAAGAAAGTGTGCATGGGCAGGCGTGCCAAGGTGGTAGAAAGCTGTTTCGTTGGACGGTTCGATAGCGCCGGTCAGCGTACTGAAGCGGCTGCCGGGGAAGTCAGCCAGTGTCCGTGCGAAAGTGCCTTCAGCATTGGATATGTTATACATCGTCAGCCGTTTCTCCGGTTGGGCAACAGCCTTGCCAAACTCGATCAGCGCTGCACCCAGGCGACATTCGCTTTCCAGCATGAATGGAATGCTGGGTAGAAAGTGGCGGCTGAAGGAGCAGATGCGGCGTTCGTATTCGTCGCAGAATTGCTCGGTGAGTTTGTCCCCGAAGAACAGACTGCGGTCGGCTTTCACGTCACGATCCGGCATACCGCTATCACCCCGCGTCACACCCTGAAAGAATCCTGACAGGACGGTGAGGCGGGGGCCTTGCTTGTTCCGCTGGATAAAGTCGTCAAAATTGTCGGTCATCGCTCAGGACTCCTTGGGTGAGAACAGATTCACGCTAAAGCTCGATGCATCATCAATCCACTGGTGGGCGAGGCGAAAGCCGCCTGCCTCGGCAAGGCGTTCAATATCCGTGCGATCATATTTGAAGCTGGTGTGGGTATGGATGCGATCACCGGCAGCCAATTCCAGCTCGACATCAATCGCGTCCACGCGCACCCGTTGGGCGCGACCGCACTCCAGATAGGCCACAATGCAGCCCCGCGCTTCGTCATGGAAGCAACGGCGCTGGAAGCTTTCCACGTCAAAGTTGCCGCCAAGTTCGCGGTTCACGCGCACCAGCAGATTGCGTGCAAAGGCATTGTAGAGGTCTGTTTTCTCCCCGCAGCAACCGTATGCAAGCAAGAGCTCGTCGGGGGATTTTTTGAGGTCGATGCCGATGAGGAGGTGGTCGTTGGACGAGAGCCGTGGGCGGATTTCGTCCCGCAACAGCCGACCGGCATCCTCAAAGTTCAAGTGACCGATATCCGAACCCAGCCAAATCACCAGTTTCGGCTGCTTAATGCGCTCGGAGAGCACACCCAGGCCGGTATAGTAGTCTGCGGCAACGCCCAGAATTTTCAGCTTAGGGTAGTCATGCGCCAGCACCTCGACACTCTCACCAAGGAACTTGCGGGAAATGTCGATTGGCACATAAAGGGTATTGTCACCCTGTTTGTTGAGCAGGGCATCGATCAGGTAGCGGGTCTTCGCCGAACTACCGCTACCAAGCTCCACCAACGCCGTATTCTCAGCAAGCTGGTCGACAATTTCCGCCGCGTAGCGCCGCAGGATTTCATCTTCGGTTCGCGTCAGATAATACGTATCGCTACGGGTCAGCTCCTCAAACAGGCGCGAGCCTTCGGCATCATACACATACTTGTGTGATAGCCGGGGTACGGCTTCGCTCAAACTTTGCCTGACATCCTTGGCGAATTGGCTACCCAGTTGAGATTGCAGCAGATCAAGAATCTCCGGTGCATCCGTTTGGTATGCAGCCGCCTGCCAGCCCGGATACAGCTCAGGCCAAAGCAACTCAAGCCCTGCTTCCTGTGTACGCCTGTCGAACATGGCGAGCAATTGCGCGGCTTGTTCCCGTGAAAAATGGTGCTGCCAGTCGCCGACCTGCCCCCTGCGTATGAAAGGGGTGGCGTTTGGGCGTGCGCTCGACCAGCGGCTTTGCTCTTTGCTCATTTCGGTAAAACTGACGTGGTGCAGAATGCGTTGCAATACGTCTGCGTCCTGAACGTATTCAGCATAGGGGGAGCCAAGGAACCCGGCAATCGACTTAACCGCTGCTTCTGTATCAGCCAGCATGTTTTCGTAAGTCAGGAACAGCAGGTTCGGCTGCGTTCGGCGGGCATGCCAGTCGGTCAGATGGTCGAAATAGTCGCCCCAGTCCACCTCTCCCCTGATAAAGCAATCGAAGTAATCCGCGAAAGTGCCGTTGGCAAAATCATAGTGCTGTGCAAAGCCCTGGGTGTGGTAGTAAAAGGAGACCACACAATCGAATGGATTGCGGGCAATGTAGATGTACTTGGCATCAGCATGGTAGGGTGTCAGCGAGAGGGGCAGATGGGTCTTGATGAAGCGGGGGGGGGGGAGCGCTGCAACCGTTTCAGCACCCACCTCTTCCAGATGCGGGACAGCCTTGTTGATGTTCTGACCCGCTGGCATCGCTTGCCCTTGATGTTGCAGTGTCCAGAGGATGTTTTGTGCCCAGGTAGTGCCGCATTTCGGGTAAGTCACGATAAAACAGTCTCCCGCTTGGGCTTCATACCCCATCCCCGACCCGAAACTGTCACACGGGAAATCCTTGGGGATACGTATGCCGCGACACAGTGTATAGCTTGGCTTTCGCTTCCAATTGTTCATTGGGTGCTCTTCTCCTTGGGGCTTCAGACACTCGTTCATTAACTGTTCTTTTCCTTTCAATAATTTGACCAGAGCTACAGTAGCAAACCTATGCTGATACCCTTATATCATGCAAGCAAACGCAACATTTCTTAACTGATGTTACGGGCAAACAGGCTGCCTGTAACATCAGTTAAGAAATGTTGCATTCGCTTGCGTGGTACTCGGTTGCAGTCATAATGGTTTGTCATGCTTTTTAGGTAAGTTTTTGGAAAAGAGTGAGGATCAAACGTGAATGCCATGACCCAGATGCCAAACCAACTGGCAACAGACGCATCGGCCTGGAAAGTGGCTGACTTCACATCGCCTGCGGATTACTGTGTAACGCTCTCCGAAAGCAATCTCGACGAACTCGATTCCGCCTTGCGTACTGCGAAAGCGCGTGGCCTGTCCCTAACAGAAATCACCCGTGAGGATTTCCCCCTGCCAGGCATGGCGGCAAGTATCCGCGAGTGGTGTGATGAGCTAGGTCAGGGGCGTGGTTTCTTCATCCTTGACCGTTTGCCGGTGGAGCGCTATAGCGTCGAAGAACTCGAAATGATCTACTGGGGTATTGGCACTCACATGGGTAAGGCGGTTTCCCAAAGCGTGATGGGCGATATGATCGGTTGGGTTATGGATCATTCCCGCGAAGACCCTCATGCCCGTGCCTACCGCAACCGTCAGGCGTTAGTACCCCACACCGACTTCGCATCAGTCGCGGGGCTTTTATGTATTCGTCCGGGTCGTGATGGCGGCGAGACGCTGCTGACGAGTGTCGCCAGCATCAATAACGTGATGCTGGAGAATGCGCCAGAGCAGCTTGAGCGCCTTTATCACGGCTATTACCGTCATCGGCGCGGTGAACAGGGGCCCGGCGAAAAGGCATATACAGAGCAGAAGACACCCGTATTATGGTCTGTCGAAGGCCGGATTGGGTGTCATTATACCCGCCCCTATGTGGTCAATGGGCAACTTGCTGCGGGTGAGCCACTGGATGCATTCAGCCTCGCCGCGCTGGATACCTTCGACCAGATCGCGTCGAGCGATGATCTCCAGTTGCGTTTCACCATTCAGGCCGGTCAGGTCTTGTTCATGAGCAACTATTCCGTGCTGCATGGGAGAACGGCTTTCGAGGATCACGATGAAATCGAACGCCGCCGGTTGTTGCTACGTTTGTGGTTGCTCTGCCCTGGCCTGCAACCGTTGCCTGATTGCAGTCTTGACAGCCACGAGGGCATCGCACCACAGCCTGGGCGCAGGCCAACCTTTGATTGGAGCGCGGTCAATGCGTCGCAGCCAAACGGGAGTGTGGTTAACTGAAGAATCTTACCCAGAGTCATGCCATGTCCCGCCAAACCAAAAACATCCTGTTCATCATGTTCGACCAGCTCCGGTTTGATTACCTGAGTTGCTACGGTCATCCCCACTTGCATACACCGCATATGGATAGGTTGGCGGAACAGGGGGTGCGCTTTACCAATGTTTACTGTCAGTCACCGGCCTGTGGCCCATCCCGCATGAGCTTTTATACCGGGCGTTATGTTGATAGCCACGGCGCTTCCTCGAACGGGTTTCCGCTGCGGGTGGGCGAATACACCTTGGGGGATCATCTGCGCAAGCTGGGGATGGATGCTTATCTGTTGGGTAAAACGCATATGACCCCTAATCTGGAGGGCATGGCGCGGCTGGGACTCAGCCCGGACAGCATGATTGGCGCACGGGTGGCGGAATGTGGCTTCGATCTGATTGCACGGGATGACGGTTTGTGGCCGGAAGGGCCGGATGGCTGCTACGACCAGCGTGTTTCACCCTATAACACCTATCTTAAAAATAAGGGTTATGAAAGTGATAACCCGTGGCTGGAACACGCCAATGCCGGTGTGGAGGATAATGGCGACATGGCCTCCGGCTGGTTCATGAAACATGCCGACAAACCCGCCAATATCCGCGAAGAAGACTCCGAAACCGCCTTTCTGACCACACGCTGCATGGAATTCATCGACCAGCAGAATCAGCCGGACAGCAAACCCTGGTTATGCCACCTATCCTATATCAAACCCCATTGGCCTTATATCGTACCCGCCCCGTATCACGCCCTGTATGGGCAGGAACATCGTCTGCCGGTCAACCGGGCTGAAAGCGAACGTGAGAATCCGCACCCACTTTATCAGTTGTTTATGGACAACATGATTGGCAAGGCTTTCCGGCGCGATGACGTATTGGAGAAAGTGGTTCCTGCTTACATGGGGTTGATCAAGCAATGCGATGATCAACTAGGACGCTTGTTCGGGCATCTGGAAAAAACCGGGCGCATGCAGGATACCCTGATTGTCATTACCGCCGACCACGGTGATTACATGGGGGATCATTGGCTGGGGGAAAAAGACCTGTTTCATGCGCCATCGGTGAAAGTACCACTGATTATCTATGACCCGTCAGCCGAGGCTGATGCCACCCGTGGGCAGGTTTGTGATGAACTGGTGGAAACCATTGATGTTACCGCGACCTTTGTGGAAGCTGCGGGTGGCGTACTGAAAGATCATCTGGATCATCTGCTGGAGGGGCGTTCATTGTTGCCTTACCTGCATGGTCAACCGATGTCATGGCGCGAGTACGCTATCAGTGAGCTGGACTATTCGATCAGCTTTGCCAACGCCCAGCTTAAGGTTCCACCCCGTGATGCCCGTTTGTTCATGGTTGCGGATAAACACTGGAAGTATGTCAATGCCGCATTGGGGGGCTTTAGACCCCTGTTGTTTGACCTGAAGAACGATCCGGGCGAATTACAGGATTTGGGAGCTAGCACCGAACCAGAGCATGTGGAGGCAATGATGTTGATGGAACAACGGTTGGCGGAATGGAGCCGCCGTTTAAGCCAGCGTTCAACGGTATCTGAGCAACAGATTCGTGATATGCCGGGCAAATCACAACGCTGCGGTATTATCCTGGGTGCTTTTGATGAAAGGGAAGTCGCAGCGGAACTGACAACAAAGTTTTTCGGAAAAGTAAAGCAGCGGTTTGTAGGGGTAGATTCATGATTCCACTCTTGCCAATCATGCTGCTGGGTGTCGTTCTGGTGGGGAACACACTTTCCCGCAAACTGGCTTCCCGCAAAAAAGCCATGGCAAAAACCAAACGCCCTTTGCCCCACAACAGTAAGCCTACCCTTGACACAAATTCGCTGGACGAGCGTTATCAGCAGTTTTTCCATGAAAAGGTTGATCCGCTGTTTTTCAGCAAACAACGCGGTCAGCAGATGCAGGAGTTTGCCGGAGACTATGACGAAAAAGAAGCCGAGATCAACCGTTGTTTGGGAACTTCGCTGACTAGCTCCACGCTGGCGTTGTTGGGTGCGGCTGTGTATACGCCGCTGTCCTGGGTCAGTGCTGCCGGACTCGTTGTCGCCATGTGGCCGATGATAAGGCGCAGCCTGATTATCATGTGGAAAGAAAAACGCCTCAAGTACCAATTTGTTGGCATTCTATCGGTTTACACCGGCTTGGCTGCCGGGTACTACGTTCTCAGTAACCTGATGGCGCTCATGCTGTTTGCCGCCTTCAAGCTGGCAGCGCGTACCGAAGCCAGTTCCCAGTCCCATCTCCGGCATACCTTTGCCTTGCAACCGCCTGCCGATGTATGGGTGCAACAGGATGGGGTTGAGATCAAGATAGCCTTTACCGACTTGAAGGTTGGGGACGTTATCGTGCTGTCCGCCGGGCAGGTCATCCCCGTTGACGGGCGTATCACGGACGGCATGGCAAGCATTGACCAGCACATCCTGACAGGGGAAGCGCAGCCGGTGGAAAAGACGGTGGGCGATCAGGTATTCGCCAATACGCTTGTCCTGACCGGCAAGGTTGATGTCCGGGTTGAACAGGCCGGGAATGACACGGCGGCGGCACAGATCGGCAATATCCTCGGCAATATGGCTTCCCACCGGCTGGAACATGAAGCCCGTAGTGAACGTCTGGCAGACAAGCTGACCCTGCCGCTCCTGGCGGTCAGTGGTTTGGCGCTGGTAACGGTGGGTTCTGCGGGAGCCGTCGCCATCATGAACAGTGGTGTTGGCTCTACCTTGTATTTTTCCGGGCCGCTGAGCATGCTCAGCCATCTGAATCTTGCCTCCCATCACGGCATCCTGGTCAAGGACGGACGCTCTCTGGAGAAACTTCACGAGGTGGATACCGTGGTCTTTGACAAGACCGGCACGCTGACCCTGGAACAGCCCGAAGTTGGTCAAATCCATTGTTGTGGGGGTTGGGAGGAAAGCAGCGTGCTGGCTTTCGCCGCGCTGGCTGAACACCGCCAAAGTCACCCTATCGCCAAAGCCATCCTGGCAGCAGCGGAACAGCACGGCATCAAAACCGCAGTACCGGATTCAGCCGCCTACAGCCTCGGTTTCGGGGTACAAGTGCAGCATCAGGGCAACGTCATCCAGGTTGGTAGCCAGCGCTTCATGCAGCAATCCGGGATAAGCATTCCGACGGATATGGATGCAATCAAGGCACTCTGCCAGGAGAGCGGCAACTCGCTGATTTTCGTGGCAGTGAATGAAGCGCTGGTCGGAACGCTGGAAATACAGGCACAGTTACGCCCTGAAACGGTGGAACTGGTCAATAAGCTACACCAACGTGGTTTGAAACTATGCATCCTGTCCGGTGATCATGTGCAACCGACCCGGCATTTGGCGCAGCGCTTGGGTATTGACGATTTCTTTGCTGAAGTTCTGCCAGAGGGCAAGGCCGACAAGCTCCGCCAGTTACAGGAAGCAGGCTGCACCGTCTGTTTCGTTGGCGATGGCATCAATGATGCCATTGCTTTGCAGCAGGCTGATGTCTCGGTATCTCTCCGGGGTGCAACCACGATTGCCACCGACAGTGCCCAGATCGTGCTGATGAACCAGTCGTTGCGACAGTTGGATCAATTGTTTGAAATTGCCCACAGTTTCAACAAAAATCTTGACCAGAGTCTACGCATCGCCTATGTCCCCGGCTTCGTGCTGATTGGCGGTGTATTCCTGCTCCACTTCGGTATGCCCGCCGCCTTGTTTCTATACGGTGGCGGGGTTACAGCGGCGATAGGCAAAGCCCTTTCCCCGCTGCGCCAGTTGGGTCATACAAAGAAGGATTAATCAGACTTAGACAGTGACCTTTGCGCCAGTTTTGGCGTAACCATGGGGATGGTCAGCATGGTGCTGCCGATCGCCATCAGCAAGAGTGCCGTGAAAGCATCCGTGGTAATGATGCCTTTATCTAGCAGGATATTGGCGAATATGATCATGATGAGTGCCTTGGTCTGCAATAGCCAGCCGATGATGGACGCTTCCCCCGGTTTCCACTTGAGGATTTTCCCTGCGATATGCACCCCCAGCAGCTTGCCTGTGACTGCACCCATGAGCAATAGGGTTGCGGCGACAAACACCGCCTCCCCACCAACGCTCCAGTTGGTTTTTAATCCGGTGCTCAAAAAGAAAACCGGCATGATGATCAACAGTACATGTTGACGCAGCAAATCCATCTGTTTCTGGTTGAACCATGCCCCATCGACGATAACGCCAGCGAGAAAGGCACCGACCATGAAATGCAGCCCAGCCCAATCCGCGCCAAACGCACAAACGGCAAGCCCGATTAGCCCTACGTACCAGCGGTCGTTCTCCGGCAATCGCACCATCAGTTTGCGGAATCCGTAACTGAACAGCGCAAAGGCCAACAGAAAAGTGCCCTGTTTACCGATTCGCTCCCAATCCATTAAAACCAGTGCCAGCACAGCCCAAATGGCAATATCATCCAGACTGCTGTAGCGCAGGATACGCTGCCCAAGCGGTTGCCGCAGAATAGCCAGTTTCTCCATAAACAGGATCAGAATGGGTAAGGCAGTAACCGCGCAGGCCATCCCCACGCCCAGGACAAACTGCCAGTCCCGCGCTTTGTCGCCTACCCAGCCGTCCTGCCACAACATGCCAAGGGCTATGAGGCTGCATAACAGGAGGGGTGTGAGCAGGGCGAAACCGGCGGTGATGCCGCTATCCCGCCGATACCGCCAGGCATGGGTCAAATTCAGCTCAATGCCTGCAATCCACACAAACAGTGTCACGGCCCACCAGGCGATACCATCCAGCGACTGAGTGACCGCCGGTGTAAAAATAAACTGGTAATACTCCGGAAAGAGCGTGCCCAATACACCGGGACCCAGCAGGATGCCGGTAATGATCTGCACAACCACGAGCGGTGCATAATAATCAGTTTTTCCTACACGCCAGATCAGGTACGGCACAGAGAAAATAATAATGAGCGCAATCAGAAACAGTTCTGAAACAGTGATATGCATGAGTATGTCTTTCTTTATGCGAGTTGTTTAGTATAATGGGGTTTTGAAATCATGCAACGGCAAGTTCATCATGTGATGCTTCCAGCAGTTTAAAGGTTTTTTTCAACTCTGCTTTTAATTCGACAAGCGAATCGAAAGCAAACAGGGTATTGTTCTCCGCGACGTTTTTTTCTTCGCTTTCTGCCGAGTCTGTCATCCAGGGCAATGGCAGTTCAATCACATGTTCACCGATAAAAGGTTCGATGGGTACGCGGCCTTTCATAATATGGGTACTTTCTTTTTCCGATGTTGCCAAGGCACCACCGTAAATCCGAATTTCATCATTTTCCCGCAGCAATCCCGACTCGACAGAATACCAGTATAAACGCTCTATACAGATTCGTTTGTTTTCCGGCACACTAAAATAGGCCTTGGCAAACATATCCTGTAGTTCAGCATGTTCTGGTGCTAGCAGATAAATGACATGACCAAAAATATCATGAAACATATCAGGTCTTGGTGTGAAGTCCAGTTCATCCCAGTTGCGGAGATACTCAGTGACCAGAAACTCTTTCCTGAGAATATGCTCAAACCACTGCTCCGTCTCACTGAAGTTGCTACCATTGGGGACGATTGTCCACTCCGTTAGTGCTTTTACCTTGCTGTTGATCTGAGCCAACGTTGGAACTTCCATGCTCAGATCTAATAACTGAAGACATTGAGTATAATCTCGGCAATTATACATTTCTGCACGGGTACAAAGCTTGTCATACATGACTCTCCATGCTTTCGCCTGTTCCGGTGTTATATTCATGATTATGCTCTCCTTACATAAATTATTCATTCATATGATTTTGTGCGTTATCTCGTGCTTGCCGAAAATCGGTATTTCTCAATATCTTTTTCTGTTATTTGGCATTCGGGAAAAAAGTCCACTTCGAAAACACTTTCATTATACCTGTTGCTTTTCTTTAAAATCGCCGCCTTTATTGCATTCCTGGCATCATTCAGGCTAAACGGTAATTGGTTCAGCAAAGGCAAATTCATAATCGTCTGTTTGGCAGTATCTGGAGACGCGTGGGGGCCTTCCAAGCGATACTGGACAGGTAGCATGGTTCCATACAGCAAGCGCAGGAAAAGGCCGGGGTTTAACAGATATTTCCAGAGCCTTACACGTACACCTATCAGATCAGCGTAGGAATCCATATAGCGTTTCCAGAGAATCAGGCTGTGTATCTCAGGGGAGTCGCTAAGGGCTTCTTTATAAAATGCTTTGTCTGCTTCTATCCTTTGCGGAACATCTGCCGGTAAGCTGCGCTTGCCATTCAATAACAGGGCAAAATATCGCGCCGTCATTTCCGCACAGGCGGGGATCCCCCCTGAAGTCGGTCTGGCCCAACCGATGAAGGCGCAGTTTGGCCAGTCTGCGTGAAAAGTATGCATGAACATGTTCCTGACACTACTATCTTTCAGCTCAAAGCCTTCAATAAAGCTCAGGTCATGTTGGAAGCCGGTATTGAAAATAATACTGTCTACCTCAACGCTGCGTCCGTCATTGAATGTTACCGTATTTCCGCTAATACCCTTTAATGAAGATACAACGACATTGATATTGCCGTTCAATACCTGTGGAACAAACGACACATTTTTGGTTGAGAACCTTCTTCCCCCGGATAGCTGGTTCCATACCTTGATCAGTTTCAGGGACTCTTCATTGTATTCAGTATCAAAATCCAGGGATTTTTTTTCCAGTGGCTGGTTGAATGCATCCAGGGCAGGCTGTTTCTTTTTGGGGAGTAATTTTTCAAAGAGGCTGGCAGCTTTTAACATCCAGCTTCCCAGCCGATAGTAGATAATATTCTCGGAAGGATGATACGTGGCATGGAAGGCGCGGGTGGTGGTGCAATCCGCCGTAGTATCATGCAACACACGCGGCACCAGGAATGGATAGGAACGCATGAGCAGATGGCAATCTGCTGTTACCTTGCTAACCTCCCTGATAATGTCAGCAGCACTTTCCCCAATGCCGACACATAATACCCGTTTGTCCGTAAATGCTGATGAGTCACTAAAGGCATTAGTGGGGTCAGTAAAATCCTGGGTATGGACAATATCACCCGTGAAGGTTTCGATGCCCGGTACTGGCGGAATTTTTCTGGTTTCATGGATGCCTGAACAAATAACAACGGCTTCATAGTTCTCGGTTTTTAGTGTTTGTGTTGGGTTATGTCGGGTTATTACCTGGTACTGCTCCCCCTGTTTTCTGAGCTTGACAACTTCCGTGTCAAATACGATTTTCTCCAGCAGGCCAAATTTTTTGGCGTAATTTGCCAAGTATTGCCTGTATTCTTCATGGCTCCAGAAGTAGCGATGCCCTTTAGGTGGATCATCAGAAAATGCCATCAAGTAATTCGAAATGGTCAAAACAGTGCTTTTGATACTTCTGCCGTTTGGGCCACCGTAGTTGAAGACACCGCCTGCGGCATTGGATTTTTCGTAACAGGTGACTTGATGCCCCTCATCCATTAATTGTTTGATGGCCGTCAAACCTGATGCACCGCTGCCAATAACGCATACTTTTTTCACGAATCATTCTCCTGAAATTATGGGTTGAAATTAGTGAAGACTAAACACTTGTAGTGAAGACTGAACACTTGAGGCTGAGCAAATAAATTTTTTATCCTGCTATTTTCAATAAGGGTATTCAGTACACTGAGGGGGTAATTTCAACCGGAATGATTTGAAGTTATACTTTAGCGGTACAGAAAAAACAGGGATTCTTGACAAAAATTAACAAAAACATGTGGATATTTCTCGAAAGTATTTCGTGCTGCATTCGTCGCATGAGGATGTAATCTGGAGTGATGACTTTGGTCTGCCCCCTATATTCAGGCTAGTTGTCGCCTTTTTTGATTTTGACAATTGGGGACGGAATGGACAAAAAATGCTACATTATGCTGCTGAGCGCAAAGCCAGCATGCTGAACAAGCTATTGCCCCCACACAATCGCCCGATACCCGAAATAGCCCAAGCCGAAGGCATCAGCAAAGCCACGTTGTATCGGAGGAAGGATACGCCATGCCGGGAAGTGGACAAGCCAGCCTTGAAAGCTGGGGTGGCGAAGCGAAATTTGTGGTTGTACTGGAAACTGCCAGTGTGAACGCCAGCGAAGTGGGCAAATCCATGCTGACCCTGATGTCCTTATCCAGCAGCGGTTGGGTGAAGCGTGGTGTACTGTTCGTCCAACAGGCGCGGTCGGCAAATAGTGCATCCGTATTGGAAAAGCTTTTGTATCCTTTTGCACGGTCAGGCTTGCGCAAGTCCCTTGCTAGTTGGTCGTTGGGTATGTATCCATCTCTGACGGGGCAACGGTCAGTTTTTTTGATAGGAAAGGGGATGGAACTGGTTTCGACCACTTGCCGAAAGAACATGCGGGCGGCTTGTGCAGGGGCGGCATTGCATGCTGTTTTTAAGCTAATCGTTTGCAAATTCCCGCCCAAAACCTACCGTTTATCAGTAAAATATCCGGCGATAGGGCAACAGTAAACGCGGGGAGTGTCGCATGTTGAGGAATCTGGGGCTGGTGGTGTGTTGCAGTGCTGCGCTGTTGGGCGGTGTGGTGCAGGCGGAAAGCCGGGATGTGGTGCTGGAGCAGGAGGCGGGCCGTTTTGTGCAAAGCAACCGGGTGGCGGTGGTGGTGGGTGTCAATGCCTATGACCCACAAAGCAGTTTGCGCCCCTTGAGGTTTGCTGTACCGGATGCGCAGTTGGTGAAGCAGGGCTTGGAGCGGCATGGTTAATGGTTATAGTGTGCAGTTGTTGGCTGACCACCGTGCCAACCGCGATTATATTCTGGATGCGATTGAGCAGGCGGGCAGGGCATTGGATCCTGAGCAGGGGACGCTGGTGTTATTCTTTTCCGGGCACATGGTTTTGGCGACCCGGCGACGGATACCAATTATCTGGCAACATACGATACCATCTCCAACCGTTTGGCAGGTTCTGCGCTATCCTTGCGGGAAGTCGAGGCTGCCATCCGCAAGACGGGCGCACGCCGTGCCATGATGTTCATTGATGCCTGCCGGGATAACCCGTTTTTGGGCAAAAGTACCGCCCAGCCGAATTTTCTGGAGCAAAACGCCGAAGGCATCAAGACACTGTATGCCACCAAGTTTGGCGAATTGAGCTACGAAACCCCGCAGTTGCGGCATGGTGTGTTCAGCCATTTCCTGTTCCAGGGTTTGGCGGGGCAGGCGGTGGAGCAGGATGGGATTGTCAGCTTCGATAGCCTGAAGGATTATGTGCAGGAAGAAACCGCCAAGTGGACATTCAAAGCCTTGGGTAAGACGCAAAAGCCGTATAGCCGCGATAATACCGACAGCTTCGGTGTGTTGGTGGTGGGGCGTTTGGGCGGAAATGTGCCGCCTACCCCCGCTCCTGTACCGCTACCCCGTCCAACCCCAACCCCGCAGCCCCAGCCTGCCCCCAGCCCTGTGCCAGCCAGTTATATTGAGCCAAAAATGGTCAGCATCCCGGCGGGTACGTTCATGATGGGCTGTGTTGCAGGGCGGGATGATGTGGTCGAGGGGGGATGTAAGGATAACGAAAAGCCCGCCCATACTGTTTCCTTGCATGCCTTCCAGATCGGCAAATACGAGGTCACCTTTGCCGAATATGACCTGTGCACAGCGGCGGGGGTCTGCCCAAAGGCTGAAGATTGGGGCTTTGGGCGCGGCAACCGTCCGGTGATTCATGTCAGTTGGCATGATGCCCAAGCCTATCTGCGTTGGCTGAATGGCAAGACCGGCAAACAGTACCGCCTGCCGACCGAGGCGGAATGGGAGTATGCAGCACGGGCGGGGGCGGATACGGCTTTCCCGTGGGGCAATAGCATCAGTTGTGCGAATGCGGATTTTTGGTCTGGTGATTCATCCTGTCATGGTGAGGGAACTAGCCCGGTGGGGCGTTTTGCTGCCAACCGTTGGGGTTTGCATGATACGGTTGGGAATATGTATGAGTGGGTAGGGGATTGGTATGGGAGCTATGCCCCTTCTTCCGCCAGCAACCCGGAGGGTGCTGCCAGTGGCACTTACCGCGTGTTGCGCGGTGGCTCGTGGAGCGACGATGCACGTTACGTGCGTTCTGCTAACCGGAACGGCAGCACGCCAGGCGATCGGAACCTCAGCACAGGCTTCCGGCTTGTCCTCCCCTAGGTCAAGGCTGCTGGCAAGCCGGAGGCTGGGGCGGCGGAGTGGGTTTTACACAAAACTGGGGGAAAATCCATAACCCCGTGCTGAATTTCCCCCCTCCCCAACCCTCCCCCCGCAAGGGGTGGAGGGAGTGAAAAGCAGTATTGGATGGCTGCCGTTTCCATCATAAAATCTATATTGCCGATTTTGTTTGCCAATCCTCTCAGCACCTCTTCTTACCCCCTCCGCCCCCTTGCGGGGGGAGGGTTGGGGAGGGGGGATTCGTTGACTAAGGAGTAAAACCATGCCGTTATTTGGCAAAATCGTTTCGATAAGTGTGTTGTTGGGTGTTTGCCAGTGGGTTGCCGCCGAACCTGCCACCCCCAAAGGCGAGTTGGTCGCACGCGGTTGTGAGGCGATGCAGGCCGTGCCCCCATCCCCGGAGCTAATCCCCTTCACTGCCAGCTTCGGCAGCAGCCAATATGCCATCGGCGAAGGTTTGAGCTTGGCGGTCAAGGCGGATGAGGCAGCTTATGTCACCATCATTGACCGGGGTTCGGATGCCAATGCCCCGCGTGGGGAAGTTTTGTACGAGGATGTGCTGTTGCCAGCAGGCAAGGAGCTGCTGTTCCCGGAGCAGGGCTACCGGCTGACTGTGCAGGGGCCGGTCGGTTCCAACCTGTTTGAAATCCGTGTTGCCCGTGAGCCGGGCAAGGCGAAGGGCGCGGATGGCAAGAATGTGCGCAAGGAAAAGGTGGAGGTGCTACCCCCGGAGGTTGCCGTTTGCCACGCCCGTTTTCTGGTGACAGGCACTTAGGCGAGCTAAGGCTTGGCGAATACCGGGATGTCCAAAGTTTGCAGGCGGGCAGGGGTGCGCTGCTGCAAGCCTTGCACCGCCGCCATAAACGCGGCACGGTTGGGGTAGGCTTGCTGCGGCAATTGCCCCGGCTGGCCTGCTGGAGTCCAGAGCAGCAGGTAGCTGTCCATCCCCTGCACATTGAGGCGGAATGTCGGCGATTCCCCCCGGTAAGCCCCGGTCAGGGGCAAGCCTTCCGTCCCGCGTGCAGGCAATACCTTATTGACCGCTGCCGTTGCCCCCGCCTGGTTCCAGAGTGACACATACCCTTTGGCAGGCGCGGCAAACGTAATGGCAACCAAATCCCCCACCTGTGCCGGTGCAGTCAGGTTATGTGTCAAGACCAAGGCCGGTTCTTCCGGGCAAAGCTCTTGTACCAATGCCTTGAGGTCGTTATACCCACCTGCCAAGGTAAACAGCAACAATATCCCTGAACCCAGCCAGGCCCATTGCCGCTTTACCCAGTGCTTGTAGCCATTGCCGGTATTGGTTTTCTCCCCCGCGCCCTTTGGCTGCGGTTTGGAGGAGGAGGGCTGTGCCGATGGCGGATACACTTTCGGCATGCCGACTTCGGGCGCAACCGTTGCCGGTTGGTTGGTTAGCAGCCGATACAAGCCCAGATAGTCGGTGGGTAGTGTGTATGTGTTGAAACCCTGCAAGGGGAGTGGCACATCATCCAGGCTGCCGCCTTCCGGGATCACCGGGATGAATTTGCGGTTGCGGTAATGGTGCTGGTACAGGGTTTGCGAGATCACCACCCCTTCAAAATTTGCCCCTTGCCCTCCGTTGGTTTCCTGCCCCCGGTAACGGCGCAAATACGTTGGCGTACACATCACCAGCACAAAATCGGCCTGTTCAAGCTGGTTTTCCATCCAGCGTTGCCAGTTTTCCGGCGGGAAACCGTGTACGTATTGGTCAATCTGGCAATCCAGACCATCCTCGCGCAAGCGGTTGGCAAGCTCCAGCACCAGCGCCTGATGTTCTGCCGAGTCATGGCTATAGCTGATAAATACCCGCTTCACCCCAACAACCTCCGTAGCCGATATAGCTCATCCAGGGCTTGGCGGGGGGTGAGTTCATCCGGGTCAACGGCTTGTAATGCTGCTTTCACGGTTTCTGCCACCTCATCTTTCGGTGCGGGTGCGGGGGTAAACAGCAATGGCAAGGTTTGCCCAAGGGCAGGGGCTTGCTGGCTGTGTTTTTCCAGTGACACCAGTTTCTTTTTCGCTTGCGCAATCACGGTTTTCGGTACGCCTGCCAATTGTGCGACCTGCAAGCCGTAGCTTTGGTTGGCGGGGCCATCCTTGACGGTGTGCAGGAAGACAATCTTGTCACCGTGTTCCACTGCGTCGATATGCACGTTGGCAATGGTGCTGATCTGTTCGGCGAGGGCGGTCAGTTCAAAGTAATGGGTGGCGAACAGGGTGAAAGCCTTGCGTTCACGGGCAAGGAATTCGGCAATCGCCCACGCCAGCGACAGGCCGTCGAAGGTGCTGGTTCCGCGCCCGATTTCGTCCATCAGCACCAGACTGTGGGCGGTGGCATTGTTGAGGATATTGGCGGCTTCGGTCATTTCCACCATGAAGGTCGAGCGCCCGGTGCTGAGGTCATCCTGTGCACCAATGCGGGTGAAGATGCGGTCAACGTTGCCGATCCGGGCAGACTCTGCCGGGACGTAGCTGCCGATGTGTGCCAGCAGCACGATCAGCGCAATCTGGCGCATATAGGTCGATTTGCCGCCCATGTTCGGGCCTGTCACCATCAGCATGCGCCGTCTGGCATCCATGTAAAGGTCATTTGGCACAAACGGCGCATCCAGCGTGCGCTCCACCACCGGATGCCGCCCACCGATGATTTCAATGCCTGCCCCTTCCACCAGCTTTGGGCAACTGTAATTCAGGGTGGTGGCACGTTCGGCGAAGTCTGCCAGCACATCCAGTTCCGCCACCGCCTGGGCAGTTTGCCGCAGCGGGATCAGGTGGGTCGCCAGCTCCTGCAACAGGGCTTCGTACAGGGCTTTTTCCTGTGCCAGTGATTTTTCCCGCGCCGACAATACCTTGTCCTCAAACTTTTTCAGCTCGGGCAGGATAAAACGTTCCACGCCTTTCAGGGTCTGGCGGCGGATATAGTCAGCCGGGATGCGGTGCAACTGGCTTTGCGGGATTTCCACGTAATAACCATGCACCCGGTTATAGGCCACCTTGAGCTTGTCAATGCCGGTGCGTACCTTCTCGCGGGCTTCCAGATCGAGCAGGTATTGGTCGGCATTTTCGCTCAGGTTACGCAGTTCATCCAGCTCGGCATCGTAGCCGCTGGCAATCACCCCACCATCGCGGATCACGACCGGCGGGTTGTCAATAATCGCCCGTACCAGCAGCGCATGCAGCTCAGGCAAGGCATCCAGTTGCTGTTGCAGGTGCTGGATATGCGGGTTGTCGAGTATCCCCAAGTGGCTATGCAGCACGGGCAGCATCGCCAGCGAGTCGCGCAGGGTGGAGAGGTCACGCGGGCGGGCAGTACCCAGTGCAATACGGGCGGCGATGCGCTCCATGTCACCCACCGAGCGCAGCGTGTTGTAAATGTCCTCGTAGGCATAGCCGTACAGCAGCGTACCGACCGCTTGCTGGCGGTTGCGTAGCAGGTTGCGGTCACGCAAGGGTTTGTTCAACCAGCGGCGCAGCAGGCGGCTGCCCATGCTGGTGGCGGTTTTGTCCAGCACCGAAACCAGCGTGTTTTTATGCTCACCGCTCAGGCTGTGCTCCAGCTCCAGATTCCGACGGCTGGCAGCATCGAGGATAATGCCCTCATCGCTTTGCTCAACCACCAGGCCATTGATATGGGGCAGGGCAGTGCGCTGGGTTTCCTGCACATAATTGAGCAATGCCCCGGCTGCTGCCAAGGCCAAGGGCAGATGCCCACAGCCAAACCCGCTCAAATCATGTACGCCAAACTGTTTCAGCAGCAAGCGCGTGGCAGTTTCCTCATCAAAATGCCAGATCGGGCGGGCAGTGGTAATGAAGTGGCGGCTGAAATCAGGCCGCCAATCTTCATCGTGCAGGATTTCTGCCGGTTGCAGCCGTTCCAGCTCATTGGCAAGGGCGCTGGCGGAATCCGCCTGTTGCACCGTGAAACGCCCACTACTCAGATCAATGGCGGCAATGCCAAAGGAGGTGGCGGCAGACGGCTGTCTTGCCACTGCCACCAGCAGGTTATCCCGCCGGTCATCCAGCAAATAATCATCGGTCAGTGTCCCCGGTGTGAGCAGGCGGGTGATCTTGCGCTCGACTGGGCCTTTGGCCTTGGCTGGGTCGCCGACCTGTTCACAAATCGCCACCGATTCGCCCTGCTTCAGCAGTTTGGCAAGGTATTGCTCGACCGCATGGTAAGGCACACCTGCCATCGCGATTGGTTCACCCCCGGAAGAGCCGCGAGCGGTCAGGGTAATGTCAAGCAGGGCAGCCGCCTTTTTTGCGTCATCCATGAACAGCTCATAGAAGTCGCCCATGCGGTAAAACAGCAGGATGTCCGGGTATTCGGCCTTGATGCGGAAATATTGTTGCATCATTGGCGTATGTGCGGTTTGGGTGTCGTGGCTCATGGCAGTCTGGGCTGTTTAGGGAGGGGCAAGTTTAGCAGTATTCGGGGTGGGGGTCATGTTAGACTACAGGTCGCGTTTATTCTGGCAAGCCCTCATGGTATGAACATTATCCAGCCTTATCCACCCCTCGTCCTGCACCAACAGGCATTGGGGGCCTGTACCTTATGCCCGCAGATGATCCGCCCGGTGATTATGGGCGAACCGGTGCGTTCGCCTGTGATGTCGATTGGGCAAGCGCCCGGCATCCATGAGGCGAAAGTGATGCGCCCGTTTGGTTGGACAGCAGGCAAGACCTTGTTCAAATGGTTTGCTGAAGCCGGTCTGGATGAGGCCAGCTTCCGCCAGCGGGTGTATATGGCAGCGGTATGCCGCTGTTTCCCCGGTAAGAACCCCAAAGGTGGCGACCGCTTGCCGGATGCACAGGAAGTGTTGAACTGTTCCCGCTGGTTGCATGCGGAGTTGCACCTGTTGCAGCCGGAGTTGCTGATTCTGGTCGGCAAATTGGCGATTACCCAGTTCATGGGGGCAAAAAAACTCGAGGACGTGGTTGGGGCATGTCACCGTTTGGTACTGGAAGGCCGGACGGTGGATGTGCTGCCCTTGCCGCACCCTTCCGGCTTGTCCACCTGGCCGCGTATGGAGCCGGGTAAACGCTTGCTGCAACAAGCTTTGCAGGTTCTGGCGCAACATCCGGCTTGGCAAAGCCTACTGCACGTCGGGAAGGATGGATAAAATCAACCCAAATCCACTGCGCTCTATCCTCCGGGCATGCTATGCTTTTCTTAATAATTTCCCCTTTTACCTTGTGAGATGAAAACATGAGTGACCAAGAAGCCGTTTTTGAAGCCAAGTACGATGCCTTTATTGCTGAAATTAAAAAAACCGGGTTGGTATGGGGGTTATGCACGGAAGACGACGATTGGGCGGTGTGTGCCTCGTCTTCGTATGAGGAAACGGATGTGATGCCGTTCTGGTCGGATGAGGCCGCTGCCAAAGCGCAGTGTGTGGGGGAGTGGGGTATTTTCAAGGCGCAGTCGATCCCTTTGGCGGAGTTCATCGCCGACTGGTTGCCCGGCATGCATGAGGATGATGTGCTGGTTGGCCCCAACTGGACGGATGACCTCGAAGGTCTTGAAGTGGAGCCAGCCGATGTCGCGCTGGAACTTGAACAGGAAGAAGACTGATCCCGTGGTCAATATCGGCAAGTACAATCACCTGCGGGTTATCCGGCGGGTGGATTTTGGGATGTATCTGGACGGGGGCGGCTACGGGGAAATCCTGTTGCCAAGGCGCTATGTGCCTGCCCAATGCCAGCCAGGTGATGAGCTGGATGTGTTCATTTATCTGGATTCGGAAGACCGTCTGGTTGCCACCACCGAGCAGCCGCTTGCCTTGGTTGGCGAGTGTGCTTATTTAAAGGTGGTGGATACCAACCGCCACGGCGCTTTCCTGGCCTGGGGCTTGCCGAAGGATTTGCTGGTTCCGTACAACGAGCAGGAGAAGCCGATGGAAGTCGGCAAATCCTATGTGGTTTACCTGTTTGTCGATGAGCGCAGCGAGAGCATCGTTGCCTCTTCCCGCCTGTCACACCACCTGAGCGAGCTGGGTTATTACTACAAACCGGGGCAAGCGGTGGATTTGTTGGTGTACGGGCGTTCTGACCTCGGTTTCAAGGCCGTCGTCAACCAGACCCACCTGGGCTTGTTGTTCAATAGTGAGATTTTCCAGCCAGTATCGATTGGGCAACGGGTCAGCGGGTATATCAGGCAAATCCGCCCCGACCGGAAAATTGACCTGACCTTGCGTGCGCCCGGCCCGATTGTGGGGGATACCTTGGCTCAGCGTATCCTTGACCATTTGCAGGCGAATGGCGGTAGCTCCCCCTTTACCGACAAAACCGCCCCGGACGTGATTTATGCCGAATTTCAGGTGAGTAAGGCACATTTCAAGCGGGCGCTGGGGTTCTTGTACAAGCAAAAGCAGGTGATCCTCGCACCGGACAAGACGACCTTGGTTCGTTGACTTGGTTCGTTGAACCTGCCTGTTGTTGCAGCGGTGGTTTAATTTTAAGCACTTGTTTTCAGGCACTTGTCAGGTTAATCCTGACGGTGTGCCGGTTATCCCCACGGTTTGTGTAGTGGGATTTCTCACCCCACGGTTGATGCCTTATAGTGTGACCATACCTATACAAATGTGTTACATATCCGACAGGCATTTATGACTAAACCATCCAAAATTGACGGGGAGGCTTTGTTCCCGATTGGCACTGTCTCCGAGCAAACCGGTGTGCATTCCGTGACCTTGCGGGCATGGGAGCGGCGCTATGGTTTGCTCCAGCCCAGCCGTACCCCGAAAGGGCATCGCCTTTATAGCCAGCAGGACATTACCCGTGTGCGGCAGGTGTTGCGCTTGCTGGAGCAGGGCATTCCGGTGGGGCGGGCGCGTGAGGTGTTGGATAGCCATAGTCCTCATGGCCTGGTGTGTGCTGAAGGGCTGGCTTGCCTGCATCCGGTGCAGGCGGGGGATGATCCGTGGCCGCAATTTGCCGCCCTGTGTAAACGCTTTATCTGCCGTTTGGATACCCGATCCCTTGAGCAGGTGATTAATGAGGCTGTCTCGCTGTATTCGCTGGAGCGGGTTGCCCGCAAGCTGTTGTTGCCCTTGTGCCGCGACTTGCAGGGGCAGTGTAACCTGTTGGCTTCTACCCGTGCCGAGCATGCTTTCTGGTATGAGTTCCTGTCTGCCAAGTTGGGGACGTATTACCTGCACAGCAATGCGCAACGGCAACATAATGACCGCCGGGTGATTATCCTGGGTTCTTCCTGCCCGATGGTGTATTTGCAGATGCTGCTGTTGGGTGGTGTACTGGGTGGGCATGGCTTTCAGGCCAGTTTGCTGGGGGCAGGATGCAGTCTGGAGCATTTGCCGCTGGTGCTGGAGCGTTCCCGTTTTGATGCCATCATTTATTGTACCCCGACAACAGAAGTGCTGGAGGCGATGGCGATGCTCTCCCGCCTGACGACAACCCTGCTGCTGGTGCAGTACCTTGATCCTGCTAAACAGGAGACACTGCCCACCGGTATTACCTTGTTGCCCGCCCTGTTTGGTGAGGCTGCCCAGCAACTCGACCAACTGTTGGCGGGTTCTACGGCGGGGGAGGCGGTGTGACGGTTGCCCTGGTCTGGTTCCGGCAGGATTTGCGCTTGGCTGATAATCCGGCGTTGATGGCGGCCTGTCAAAGTGGGGCGCATGTGATCCCGGTCTTTATTGCTGACCCGACACCCCTGACGGTGAGTGCCGTGGGAGCCGCCAGCAAGGTGTGGTTGCATCACGCCTTGCAAGCGCTGGGGGATAGTCTGGCGGCGTGTGGAAGCCGCTTGATCTTGCGGCAAGGGCAGGCCTTGGAGGTGTTGGAGCGTTTGCTGCTTGAAACCGGTGCAACCCAACTTTATTGGAACCGCTGCTATGATCCTGTGACCTTGCAGCGCGATACCTTACTTAAAAGCCGCCTGAAAAACCAGGTGCAGGTACAGAGTTTTAATGGCAGCCTGCTGGCTGAGCCGTGGCAAGCCCTGAAGGATAATGGTGAGCCGTATAAGGTCTATACGCCATTCTGGAAAGCATTGCTCAAGCGCGGTATCCAGCGGTCGCTTGTACCGGTTCCGGCTGCCATTCCTGCCCCGGCACACTGGCCTGCCAGTAGCACGTTGGCTGATTTGCAGCTATTGCCGCCTCAGCGCTGGGATTTGCCGATGATGGCAAATTGGCAAGTCGGGGAGGCGGCTGCCATGCAGAAGCTGCATGCTTTTCTGGATCAGGCGGTGGTGACTTACAGCGATGACCGCGACCGGCCTGCCCAAACTGGCACATCCCGGCTCTCGCCGCATTTGCATACCGGCGAAATCAGCCCGAACCAGGTGGTTTATTTTGCCGAGCATTATCTGGCAATCCATCCGGGGGCGGAAACCGGTATCCGCCGTTTCCTTCAGGAAATTGGCTGGCGTGAGTTTGCCTGGCATTTGTTGTACCACTTCCCGCAAACCTTGACGGAGCCACTGGATACCCGTTTCAAGGCTTTCCAGTGGGAACCGGAGGACAGCGCCGGATTGGCGCGTTGGCAGCAGGGGCAGACGGGCATCCCGATTGTGGATGCGGGGATGCGTGAGTTATGGCAGACCGGCTGGATGCATAACCGGGTACGTATGGTGGTGGCTTCATGGCTGACCAAAAATATGCTGGTTCCCTGGCAACAGGGGGAGCGTTGGTTCCGTGATACCTTGGTGGATGCAGATATGGCCAATAATGTGTTGGGCTGGCAGTGGGTGGCCGGTTGCGGGGCAGATGCCGCGCCGTATTTCCGCATTTTCAACCCGGTGTTGCAGGGGGAGAAGTTTGACCCCACGGGTGAGTATGTGCGGCGGTGGCTACCGGAGCTGGCAGGCAGGGCGGCGAAGGAAATTCACCACCCGCGTGTCTGGGGGGACGGTTGGCAGTACCCATTGCCAGTCACTGACATGGCAACGAGCCGCCAACGGGCGTTAGAACGGTTTGCTGCCATCAAGCAGCACCGTTAAACACAGCAAATACAGCCAAGCACGGTTAGCGGAAGGTAACAAACGCGCCCGATTCGCCGGAAGCACTGCGCACCCGGATCAGGTTGGCACGGGCTTCGGTTTCACTGCTGAACGGTACGCGCACTTTGTAGAGGCCATCCACTTGGTCAACCACTGCATTCAGGCCACGGCTAGCCATGCTGTTCCTGATTTGCTCCGCTTTGCTGCTGCTGCCGGAGGCGAATATCTGCACGGCTGCACCGCCAGCCCCGCCGCCGCCACTACCACCGCTCGCAGCATAGTTGTTGTTGCCGCCGCCACTGTTGCTACCACCGCCAGAATAATAGTTGTTACCGCCCGTGCTGGCATAAGTGTCGCCACCGCCGCCGCCATAGCTGTTATAGGTATCGTTGCCACCACCGGCGCTGGCACTGTAATCATACCCACCACCGGGATTGCCACCAGTATTGCCACCATCCATGTTGGCACTGTAATCATAACCGCCACCGGTATTACCGCCGGTATTGCCACCAGCTGCATAACTGTCATAAGTACCACCCGCGTCTGGCTGGTTGTAGGCGTAGGTGTTGGCTGGGCTGACGGGAGCTGTGACAACCGGCGCAGGCGCTTGTGGCTGGTAGACCGGAGGTTGGGTGTAGGCGTAATTGGAGCCACCCACAGCACCCCCGCTGGTCAGTGGGCCTGCTTCAGGAACGCTACCGGTACTGGAGTAAGTGGAGCCGCCGTCTGCGGACGAGGCATCATACGGTGCAGTGCTGCACGCGGATACAAACAAGGCAGAAGCGGATAAAGCCAAAATCAGACGGATTGGTTGTTTCATTTTATAGTGAGCCCTCAGAATGAATTGTTATCTTTCGATAAGACAATACTATAGCTGGCGAGTTCACCACACAAGCTGAACTATTTAAAGTGATTATAGCCGTCTGTCAGAAAATTTAATGGGCAGTCCAGTTGCACCTGTCCGGGGTGGGCAGTGATCGTGCCGATCACGGTTATTTTTTCCTGGTTATTTTTATTAAAATCATCGATTTGACCGGATAACTCTGCCGGGATGGTAAATAGCAACTCATAGTCATCCCCGCCGGTGAGGGCATAAGTCAGCCGCTGCTCCAGGGTTAAATCATGGAGGGCAGCACTGAATGGTAGTTGTTGGTGCTGGATACTTGCCCCGACATGGGAGCGTGCCAATAAGTGTTTTAAATCTGCCAGCAGGCCATCGGAAATGTCCATGCAGCTACTGGCACGCCCACGTAACCATAAACCGAGCCGTGTGCGGGGGGTAGGGTAGTTGAGGCGTTGGGTACAAAACATTGCGGCCTCAGCCGTCGTGCGCCAACGATTTTGCACCACCGCCAAGCCAGCAGCGGCATCGCCCAATGTACCGGAAATACACAGCAAATCGCCTGCTTGTGCACCTTGGCGGAGCAGGGCTTGCCCGGTGGGGGCTGTACCCATCACCTGGATGGTGATGCTCAAGGAGCCTCGGGTGGTGTCCCCCCCGATCAGGAAAATGCCATGTTCTTCAGCAAGGTCACGTAAGCCCTGGGCAAACCCCTCCAGCCACACCGGATCAGCCTCGGGGAGTGTCAGGGCAAGGGTGAACCAGCGCGGGGTTGCCCCCATCGCCGCCAAATCACTTAGGTTAACTGCCAATGCCTTATATCCAATGGCGTGGGCGGGCGTATCGGTTGGGAAATGCACGCCATTGACCAGGGTATCAACAGACACCACCAGTTCAGTGCCGTTGATGGGGGTGAGCACGGCAGCATCATCGCCGACACTGACCCGCACCTCCGCAGGTGGGTTGTCCCAGGTAAACCAGTTTCTGATCAGGTCAAATTCGGACATGGTATGGCTTGTTTTCAGCTAAAAGTGCCGTATTATGCCCACTTGGGCAAAAAAAAGCCTCACCGTAGTGAGGCTTTTCCCCTTCCCGATGATGTCTAGAGACGAACATCACCTTCACCGACACGAATCACGGATGATTACTTTCCCTTGTTCCCTGGTGGCACTCATCCTGATAATGAGTGTAGTTCGGGTTAAGGCAAGAAGGGGGTAAACCGGATAAAAAAGCTTTTTTAAACGATGGCAGGACAGGTGGCGATGGTACAGATAATCAGCATTCTTTTGGGTGGGGCAGTGGGGGCAGGCTTGCGCTTTTTCACCATCCAATGGGTCAATGTGCTGTTGGGGCGCGGTTTTCCTTATGGGACGCTGCTGGTGAATGTGCTGGGTTCTTTCCTGATTGGCGTGCTGGTGGTGTATTTTAGCCAGCGTGAACTGCTGACTTCCCCGCTGGCGCGTGGCCTGATTGTCGGGGTGTTGGGGGCGTTTACAACCTTTTCCACCTTCTCATTGGACAATTATGAGCTATTGGTGCAGGGTGAACTCCTGAAAATGGCCTTGAATATGCTGCTGAGTGTTGGATTGTGCTTGCTGGCAGTGTGGTTGGGCGTGCTTGTTGCCCGTAGCTTTTGATACTATAGACTTCTTCTGAAAATAACATGGACTGAAACAAATGCTGGATCCCAAGCGACTGAGAACCGAACTCGATGACGTGGCGCTACAATTGGCGCGGCGTGGTTTCAAGCTGGATGTGGAGGCAGTCCGGGCGCTGGAAGGGCGGCGCAAGGTCTTGCAAACCCGCACGGAAGAATTGCAGAACCAACGTAACCTGCGCTCGAAAAGTATTGGGCAAGCCAAAGCCAAGGGTGAGGATATTGCCCCGTTGATGGCTGAAGTCTCGGATTTGGGCGAGCAGTTGAAGGCTGCCGAACAGGATTTGGCACAGGTGCAAGCCGAGATGGAGGCGTTGGCTTTGGGCTTGCCGAATATCCTGGATGCCTCTGTCCCGGAGGGGCGTGATGAAAATGACAATCTGGAAGTACGCCGCTGGGGAGAACCGACCACTTTTGCTTTCCTTGCCAAAGACCATACTGATTTGGGTGCACCCAATGGCTGGATGGATTTTGAGGTTGCCAGCAAGCTGACCGGTTCCCGTTTTGTGGTGTTGCGGGCTGCCATGGCGCGGATGCACCGGGCACTGATCCAGTTCATGCTCGATACCCATACCCAACAACACGGTTATACCGAGTTGTATGTGCCGTATATGGTGAATGCGGAGAGCCTGAAGGGGACAGGTCAATTGCCGAAGTTTGAAGAGGATTTGTTCAAGCTCAATAATGAGCAGGGCTATTACCTGATTCCGACTTCTGAAGTGCCGGTCACTAATTTGGTGCGCGACACGATTGTTGATGCCAATCAGTTGCCCTTGAAATTTACCTCCCATACCCCCTGTTTTCGTTCTGAAGCAGGCTCTTATGGCAAGGATACCCGTGGACTGATTCGCCAGCACCAATTTGAGAAAGTTGAAATGGTGCAGATTGTCCGCCCGGAAAATTCCTGGCAAGCCCTGGAAGAAATGGTCGGGCATGCCGAAACCATCCTGCAAAAACTGGGTTTGCCTTACCGGGTATTGGCCTTGTGTGCGGGGGATACCGGCTTTTCGGCTGCCAAAACCTATGATTTGGAAGTTTGGCTACCGGGGCAACAAAAATACCGTGAGATTTCTTCCTGCTCCAATACACTTGATTTCCAGGCGCGGCGCATGCTTGCCCGCTACCGTAACCCGGAAACCGGCAAACCGGAATTGCTGCATACCCTGAATGGTTCCGGTCTGGCGGTAGGCCGTGCCTTGGTGGCCGTGATTGAGAATTATCAGGAAGCGGATGGGCGTATCCGTATACCGGAGGTGTTGCGGGGGTATATGGGTGGGGCGGAGTATTTGGTTTAAATAATTTTCCGCATAGTATAGAATCGCCGCTCAACAAGAGTACAAGCAGGAGAGCGCTTCCCGTCCGGGTATTTCAGGACGCTGTGAAGCCGCCGAAGGCGCATAGCCCGTAAACGCTCAGGCAAAAGGACTGTTAGGTACGGTTGGCTCTGGAGAGTGGTGCAGGAGCACCCACCGAAGGGTAGTAACTTGATTCCCTCTTCCTGCCTTCACCCCTTGTGGGGGAAAGGTTAGGATGGGGGTGACTCAGGAAATCTCTCAGGTAGCAAGGACAGAGGGGCGGTAGGCGTTGTGGCCTGCCGCCCTTTTTTATTTGTACCGGGAGAAAAATGATGCAACGTACCCCTTTTTATGCAAAACACCTGCAAGCAGGTGGCAAAATGGTTGATTTTGCCGGTTGGGAGATGCCGATCCATTACGGCTCCCAACTTCAGGAGCACAAGCAGGTGCGCAG
The DNA here is from genome assembly GCA_964293005.1 of uncultured Thiothrix sp. Classification (GTDB taxonomy): domain Bacteria; phylum Pseudomonadota; class Gammaproteobacteria; order Thiotrichales; family Thiotrichaceae; genus Thiolinea. The sequence goes on along the minus strand of CAXYXW010000022.1, from coordinate 4,460 downwards.
TGATGCCGGTCTGTTTGATGTTTCCCACATGGTTGTGCTCGATCTGCACGGCACGGGCGCAAAGCCCTTCCTCCTTCACCTGCTCGCCAATAATGTCGATAAGCTCAAAACCCCCGGTAAGGCGCTGTATAGCTGCATGTTAACCCCGGAGGGTGGGGTGGTGGATGACCTGATCGTTTATTACCTGTCAGACACGTCCTACCGTATTGTGGTCAATGCCGGAACCCGTGATAAGGATATTGCCTGGATGCAGCAGCAATTGGCAGGCTTTGATGCCAGCCTGACGGTACGTGATGACCTTGCCATGCTGGCTGTCCAGGGGCCACAAGCCCGCGCTAAACTCTTTGCCCTGATGCCTGACCATGAAGTGGCGATTGCCAGCCAGCTCAAGCCGTTTTTTGGTGCAGAAGTCGGGCAATGGTTTATCGCCCGCACCGGCTATACCGGCGAGGATGGATTCGAGCTGATGTTCCCGGCAACCCAGGCGGAACAGGTGTGGGATGCGCTGCTGGCTGCGGGGATTGCTCCCGCAGGGCTGGGGGCGCGTGATACCTTGCGTCTGGAGGCGGGCATGAACCTGTACGGCACGGATATGGACGAAACCACCTCACCGCTGGTATCGGGTCTGGGCTGGACATTGGGTTGGGAGCCGCCGGAGCGTAACTTTATCGGGCGTGCTGCGTTGGAGGCAGAGCAAGCCGCTGGCGTACAGCAGAAACTGGTAGGTTTGGTGCTGGAAGGCAAGGGCGTATTGCGCAGCCACATGCCGGTGGTGTGTGATGCAGGTGCTGGAGAAATCACCAGCGGTACATTCTCGCCTACACTTGGGGTGGCGATTGCCTTGGCACGAGTCCCTTCTGCCTGTGGGGACAGTTGCCAAGTCGACATCCGAGGCAAGTTGCATGCTGCCAGGGTGGTCAAACCTGTGTTTGTCCGTCACGGCAAATCCATGCTGTAAGCGGTCAGTTCTGGTTTACCCCTATATTTTAACATTCAAGGAGTTTTAAACATGAGCAATACCCCATCTGATTTGAAATACGCCAGCTCCCACGAGTGGGTGCGGGACAATGGCGACGGTACGGTCACAGTCGGCATTACCGACCATGCCCAGGAGCTGCTCGGCGATCTGGTACATATCGAACTGCCCGAAGTCGGTACTGAATACGGCGTGGGCGATGGTTGCGCGGTTGCCGAGTCGGTCAAGGCAGCCTCCGACATTTATGCCCCCGTCCCCGGCATTATTCTGGAAACCAATGAGGCAGTACAAGACTCGCCCGAACTGGTCAATTCTGACCCGTATGGTGATGGCTGGCTGTTTGTGATCCGGGTTGAGGATGATGATGCCCTCGGTGAACTGATGAGTGCCGAAGATTATCAGGCGGCGATTGAAGAAGCGTAATGAGGGAAATTCCCCGTCCTGACCTTCCCCCCTTTAGGGGGAACGGTTGGGGATGGGGGGGTAAGAACACAACAGGCAAACACTATGAGCACTTTGTACGATTTGGAACAACACGATGATTTTATCAGCCGCCATATTGGCCCGCGTGCGGCGGATACCGCCGCGATGCTGCAAACGGTAAGCGCGGATTCACTGGATGCACTGATTGACAGCACCGTGCCTGCCAGCATCCGCCTGAGCGCACCGCTGGCACTGGAGGGCAGCCGCACCGAAGCCGAAACGCTGGCGTATTTGAAGCAACTGGCGGGGCAAAACACCGTTGCCAAGTCGTACATCGGCATGGGCTATTACGATACCCTCGTACCGCCCGTGATTTTGCGCAATGTGCTGGAAAACCCCGGTTGGTACACCGCGTATACGCCGTACCAGCCGGAAATTTCCCAAGGGCGGCTGGAAGGCTTGCTCAATTATCAGCAAATGGTCACAGATTTGACCGGCATGGACATTGCCAATGCCTCCTTGCTGGATGAAGCGACTGCCGCAGCAGAAGCGATGACGCTGTGCAAGCGTTCCAACAAGCTCAAATCGGACAAATTCTTTGTGGGTGCTGACGTGCATCCGCAAACCATCGACGTGCTGAAAACCCGTGCGGAATACTTCGGCTTTGAACTGGTAATCGGCAACCCGTATACCGAGTTGGCGCAACACGAAGTGTTCGGTGCAATGCTGCAATACCCCGGCACAACCGGTGAAGTCGGCGATATTGAGGCTTTGATCAAACAGGCGCACGCGCAAAAAGCGCTAGTGTGTGTCGCGGCTGACCTGATGGCCTTGGTGATGTTGAAAGCACCGGGCGAAATGGGTGCCGATGTGGTGGTCGGCAACTCGCAACGCTTCGGCGTACCGATGGGTTTCGGTGGCCCTCATGCGGCGTTTTTTGCGACCAAGGATGCATTCAAGCGCACCATGCCGGGGCGGGTGATTGGCGTTTCCATCGACAGTCACGGCAAGCAGGCATTACGCATGGCGATGCAGACCCGTGAACAGCATATCCGCCGCGAGAAAGCGACTTCCAATATTTGTACCGCGCAGGCATTGCTGGCGAATATGGCGGGTTTCTACGCGGTTTATCATGGCTCGGAAGGCTTGAAGAAGATTGCGGGGCGGATTCATCGCCTGACGAATATTCTGGCGAAGGGTTTGCAGCAGAAGGGTGTGAAGCTGCTGAATGATACTTGGTTTGACACGATCACGATTGCTTCCCCTGTAGGAGCCAGCCGTGCTGGCGATTCTTCGGCGGGGGAATCAGGGGAATCGCTTGCAGGGCAAGCTCCTACAGCATCCTGCATCAATTTCCGCCATTTCCCTGATGGCAACATCGGTATCAGCATCGACGAGCGCAAAACCCGCGCTGACATCGCTGAGCTGTTCGATGTGCTGCTGGGTGCAGGGCATGGTCTGGATGTGGATGCGCTGGATGCGGCGGTTGTGGCAGAAGGTTTCAGCGGTATTCCGGCTGGTTATGCGCGGACTAGCGATTTCCTGACGCATCCGGTATTCAACACGCACCATTCCGAATCGGAGATGTTGCGTTACCTGAAGCGTTTGGAAAACAAGGATTTTTCGTTGGCGCATGGTATGATCCCGCTGGGTTCTTGCACCATGAAGTTGAATGCGACTACGGAAATGATGCCAGTGACGTGGAGCGAGTTTGCGGATATTCACCCGTTTGCGCCGCAGGAGCAGACGGTGGGTTATCGTGCCATGATCAAGGAGTTGGAGGATTGGTTGGTCGAAGTGACCGGCTATGATGCGATTTCAATGCAGCCGAATTCGGGGGCGCAGGGCGAATACGCGGGGCTGGTGGCGATCCGTCGTTATCAGGCGAGCATCGGGCAGGGGCATCGGGATGTGTGTTTGATTCCGAGTTCGGCGCATGGTACGAATCCGGCGTCGGCGGCGATGGTGAGCCTGAAGGTGGTGGTGGTCGAGTGCGACGCGAACGGTAACGTGGACGTGGCGGATTTGCGTGTCAAGGCGGAAAAACACGCGGCGAATTTATCGTGCCTGATGGTCACTTACCCGTCTACGCATGGCGTGTTTGAGCAGGACATCGTGGAAATTTGTGACATCGTGCATCAGTTCGGTGGGCAAGTGTACATGGATGGCGCGAACATGAACGCGCAGGTGGGCTTGTCGAAACCGGGCAAGATGGGTTCGGATGTGTCGCATTTGAACTTGCACAAGACGTTTGCGATTCCGCACGGCGGCGGTGGCCCAGGCATGGGGCCGATTGGGGTGAAGGCACACCTTGCACCGTTCTTGTCCAGCCATGCGGTGAATCCGCCGGATGGGATTGCGCCCGGCAATAGCGCGGTGTCGGCTGCGCCGTATGGGAGTGGGGCGATCCTGCCGATCTCGTGGGCGTACATTAAGCTGATGGGCGCAGCGGGCTTGCAGCGGGCGACCGAGATGGCGATTTTGAACGCCAACTACATCATGCAACGCTTGGCTGATCACTACCCAGTGTTGTTCCGGGGGGCGAATGGGCGGGTGGCGCATGAGTGCATTATCGACATTCGTCCACTTAAGGCGGCTTCGGGGATTGATGAGTCTGACATCGCCAAACGCTTGATGGATTACGGTTTCCACGCGCCTACCATGTCGTTCCCGGTGGCGGGTACGCTGATGATCGAGCCGACCGAATCCGAGCCGAAAGAGGAGCTTGACCGTTTCTGCGACGCGATGATTGCGATCCGCGAAGAGATTCGCAAGGTGCAGGAGGGCGTTTGGCCTAGCGATAATAACCCGCTGGTGAATGCGCCGCATACGTTGGATGATCTGGTGAATGCTTGGGAACGTCCGTATAGCCAGACCGAAGCGGTGTTCCCGCAGGGCGTGAGTCCGACGGCGAAGTATTGGCCTACCGTGAACCGTATTGATAATGTGTATGGGGATCGGAATTTGGTGTGTTCTTGTCCGAGTGTGGATAGTTATCGGTAGAGGTAACCTGAGTTCGGGATAAGCTTTCATCCAACTCAAATCACGACCAGTGCTGATG
>CAXYXW010000021.1:0-63760 GCA_964293005.1 uncultured Thiothrix sp. | reverse complement strand
CCTGTTGGAGTTTAGCATGATTGTAGAGCCTATGATCACACAGGTCTTGACAGTTATCCACTTCAAACTAAACGGTACGACCACAGTTGAGGCACGCAAACAGCGGCGACCGGATGGTACGGATGCCATTGTCCTCAACATTCCATTTGAAGCGCAGCACGCCGATGAGAACCAACCGCTATTTGGCCTGCGTATCCACCCTGGTGCATCCAACCTGATCATTGTTGACGCAGTTCAACTACTTCCACCGACTTCAGGGCACAACCCAGAGTCGGCCTGACACCCCTACCCCCGCGCAATATGCTCCCACAACTGGCAGCCTTCCGGCATACGGTAGCTGGCAGCATCAAAACCCTCCACACCCAGCTTTTCCTCCTTGTCAGGACGGGTCAGACAGGCTTCAGACAACTGGGCAGCGGTCAGCCCCTTCACTTCAGAAAAATCCGTAAACTCAATCAGGGCAAGCTTGAACGTGGCATTGGTCAAATCTGCGCGGCTGAAATTGGCGAGGCTCAGGTTGGCATAATCCATCTGCACATTCCTGAAGCTGGAGCCAGTCGCATTGCTGCCACTGAAGTTGGCAAGGCTCAGGTTTGTACCGTCGAAATTACGCCCGGACACATCGCTTCCCTGTGCCTGATAACTGGGGGCATTCAAACCTTCAGCCACGGCTACGCCCATCAACAACATGAAGGGAAAAACCCCAGACAACAATAACTTAGCTGGAACCAGCATGACATGCTCCTATGTGATCCTGAATGACACACAGGAGTGTAGGACGCATTAGGCAAAATGCCAGCCCGATCAGGACTGCCGGTAGGCTATTCGGGCAGGGTTGCCAACAATTCCCCCAACCGCACCGGCAATTCTGGCGCACAGCGCCCATCCCAACGCAAGGCAGGGTTCTCCAATAAGACAATAACCGTCGAACCCATGTTGAAACGTCCCATCTCCTCCCCCTTCTGCAAGCGCACCCCACTGTAAGCGGTTTGGCTAACGCGGTTGCCATTGGGCGGCGTGACCAACCCGCCCCAAACGGTTTCAATCGCGGCAACATTGATTGCTCCGACCAAGACCAAGGCCATCTTCCCAAGTTCGGTATCAAACAGCGCCACCACCCGCTCATTGCGGGCAAACAGGCGCGGCACAGTACGGGCAGTATGCCCTGCCACACTGAACAAGCGCCCCGGCACATAAACCTGTTCCCGCAATGCCCCATCCAAGGGCATGTGGATGCGGTGATAGTCGCGTGGCGACAAATAAATGGTCATGAACTGCCCATTGAGGAAAGGCGCTGCCCGCTCCGCATCCCCGCCCAACAGTTCAAGCGCAGAATACTCATGCCCCTTGGCCTGAAAAATCCGCCCATCGCGGATCAAACCAAACTGGCTGATTGTCCCATCCACCGGGCTGGCAAGCACCTTCCCCCCGGCAGCCCACGAGCGCAACCCAGGCCGCAAGGCACGGGTAAAAAAGGCATTAAAGCTGGGGTAGGCCGCGATGTCAGGCTGTTCGGCTTCCGCCATATTCACCTTGAATGCCTGCACAAACCGGCGGATCGCGGGTTGTACCCAGGGCGACTGTATGCGGGTCAGGCGGAAAATCACACGGGAGAGTGCATGGTGTGGCAACACATATAAAGGCCATGCTTTCAAATAATCAGAAATGCGCATCAGGATTGGAAAATGACTGGTAAATGCTGGATGATACGGCAATTTATGCAGAAGGAATAGCGTTGTGCCCCATATCACTGCCCCCTCAACCGCCGCGACTGGCATGATGGAACAAACCGCCGAATTGGTCAGCATCCGCGACTTTATCCGCTGGGGAGCCAGTCGCTTTGTAGAAGCCCAGTTGGGGTTTTCCCACGGCATGGCCTCCGCTTTGGATGAGGCCGCCTATTTGGTACTGCGCACCCTGCACTTGCCGGTCGATACCCCTGACATTTATTTCGATAGCCGCCTGACCCGCCCTGAAAAGCAAGCCGTGGCTACCATTCTTGCCAGACGTGTCCAGGAGCGTAAACCCGCCGCGTACCTGACACAAGAAGGCTGGTTTGCGGGGCTACCCTTTTATGTGGATGAGCGTGTGCTGGTTCCCCGCTCACCCCTCGCTGAACTGATTGAAAAGCAGTTTTACCCGTGGATGGGTGAGGAAAACGTCGAAAATATTCTGGATTTGTGTACTGGCAGCGGCTGCATTGGCATTGCCTGCGCTTATGCTTTCCCACACGCCAGCGTCGACCTCAGCGACATCTCCAGTGATGCCTTGGCCGTCGCCCACATCAATATCCAGCGCCACGACGTACAAGCCCATGTGCAAGCCATCCAGTCTGACCTGTTTGCGGGGCTGCAAGGCAAACGCTACGACATTATTGTCAGCAACCCACCCTATGTGGATGCACACGACCTGGCAAGCATGGGGGATGAATTCCGGCATGAACCCGTCCTGGGGCTAGCCGCCGGGGAAGATGGTCTGGACATCGTGCGCCGCATCCTGCGGGAAGCAGGTGAACACCTGACCGACCACGGCATCCTGATTGTGGAAGTGGGTAACAGCCAATACACCCTCGAAGAGGCCTATCCCGACGTGCCTTTCCAATGGCTGGAATTTGAGCGCGGTGGCGACGGCATCTTCCTGCTGACGGCGGAACAACTCGACGAATACGCCGAACAGTTCAGTTAAGCAGCAGACTCAAGGCGGGCTTTGACCTGTTGGTAATGCTCGGCAAACATGAGTTCCAAGTCATCAATCACCTCAGGGGCTGAGCGCCCCTTGATGACATGCGAACTCATCAGGTCAGAGGTGCGGTGTAACAGCTCATCCGGGTTGAGCATGGGATAAGAAGCGGTCAAGCGCTTAATCGCCTTGACCACACTCTCCTGTGCCGGACGCTCAAGCAACACCGGCTCAGGCAACGGCTCAGCCGGAGCAAGGGCAGTGGGCGCAGCGACCAAGAACTCGGCAAACCGCAGCAGCGTCGCCTGATCCTGCTCAGCCAACTCACGAAAAATCTGGCGCAAGCGCCGCTCTTGCGGGCTTCCACCCTGCCCCATGCCTGGCAACATCCACTAACCTGCTACATTAACGCGAATCGACGATCTGCAAACCCTGCCGGGGATAAACCCGGCATACTCACTGTGATGTAGTTATTTTACTCGTCCGCACGCTTTGCCTTCTGGCAATAAGAACGGGCAAACTCCAGCAACTCCTCCATCGCCGGGACTTTGAACTTCTGGCGCTGGCGCACAAAAGAAAAGTCACGGGTCAAGGGTGGATCGAGCGGGATAGCGACCAATGAACCCAGCTTGATTTCCTTGCTGATACTGGCGCTGGACACCACCGAAATGCCCATACCGGCCTCGACTGCACCTTTGACCGCTTCCGGGCTGCCCAACTCAAGACAATTGTTGACACCGTGTTTGTCCATCCCTTGGGCATACAGGTATTCAACCATCACCTCACGGGTTCCTGAACCCTCCTCACGGCAAACCAAGGGGTGCTTGGTCAAGTCCTTGGCAGTAACTTTTACCATCCCTGCCAACTCGTGGGCAGGCGGTACAATCACCACCATTTCATCCGTGCGGCACACTTCAACCAACAAGTTCTTGTTGTTGACGGGGCCTTCCACCACACCCAAATCAATGACATTGTTCTCAACCATCGAGACAATGCCTTCCGTATTGGAAACCCGCAGGCGCAGCTTGACATCCATGTTTTTAGCTTTGAAGTCACCCAACAATGATGGCAGCATGTACTCCGAAATGGTGGTGCTGGCTCCGATGGTCAAGGAACCGCTGATGTCATCCGTCATCTCACGGATGGCGTTTTCCATTTCGCTGTACAGCTCAAAGATTTTCTCGGCATACTCAAACACAATCTGCCCTGCTTCCGTCAGGGAAACCCGATTGTGGGTACGGTCGAACAAGCGTGTATCAAATTGATCTTCCAATTGCCGAATCTGGAACGTCACCGCAGGCTGGGTCATGTGCAGCACTTCCGCTGCCTTGGTGAAGCTCAACAGACGGGCAACCGCGTGGAAGACCTGTAATCTTCTGTCTGACATGTAAAACTATTCTCCTTGTTAGTGACACTGCTACGTCAGGGGCGAGGGGGGTTAACCTCACTATTCCCTGATCTAACTTACCGGTCATCCATTACCAGATATTACCGTTTAATTTAACGATAAAAAACACCAATTTATAAAATATGTCTATCCACCAGTGGGGAAAGACTATCCATAGAATAGAACACTTCGCCGGAAACGGTGTGACCAAGCACCCAGAAATACCTATCTTTTTGACAAGAGGTGTAATATTTCGCGTAAACAGTACAACTTTTAGGCTCGACCCGTGGTCTCATCCACGCTTGGGGGCTTGCGGGATGATTCCGCCGTTTTATGACCGGGAATCAGTGGGTCATCATCATCCAGCAGAATCCGGTAAGCAGGCCCTTCGAGGTCATCGTACTGACCGCTGCGCACAGTGTAAATAAACGCAATCACCACCACAACCATAACCCCAATGGCAATCGGGATCAGCATATACAAGGCTTCCATAGAACCTGCCTATTTTCAGAAATGTTTAAGGCGCAAGGAGTTCAAGACCACAACCAGGGAACTGGCTGACATGCCCAACGCCGCCATCCACGGCGCAACTGCCCCGGATGCCGCCAAGGGGATAGCCAGCAGATTATAGCCGATTGTCCAAGCAAAATTCTGTTTGATCACCGCCTGCATCCGCCGGGCAGTCTGCACCGCAAACGGCAGGGAGTGCAGGTTCTCTGACAGGAGCACCATATCCGCACTGGCTTGCGCCAACTGGGAGCCACTCCCCATCGCCAGCGATACCGCAGCCCCTGCCAATACCGGCGCATCATTCACACCGTCACCGACCATCGCCACCACTTTGCCTTGTGCCTGCAACTGCTTCAGGTAAGCCAATTTACCGTCCGGTAACTGCCCACCCAAGGCATGCGGGATCGCCAATTGCTGGGCAACCGCCTCTGCCACAGCGGGCGCATCCCCACTCAGCAGGGTCACATCCACCCCCATCTTGCGCAATGCCTGAACTGCATCCGCCGCCTCTTCACGCAAACGGTCAGCCAATGCAATGCGTGCCAACCAGCCTTCCGCAGACCCCAGAAACACCACCGAGCAGCCCGCTGGGGGCAGCGGCAAAGGTGGCAAATCCACCCCAACCAGTTCACGGACAAAACTTTCCGTACCGGCACGGTATTCACGGCCTTGGTACATGCCCCGCACACCGCGCCCTGACTCGGCTGCCAGCCCGGTCATCATACAAGGCTCCAAACCATCCCCCAGCCGGACTAATGCCCGTGCCAGCGGATGTTCAGACGCGGTTTCCAAGGCTGCCACTACTTGCTTGCACACCGGTTCAGGCTCCGTACCCAGCACATCCAGCCCCACCACCGTCAACTGCCCGTAAGATAAGGTTCCGGTCTTGTCAAAAATGAGGTGGTCAACCTTGGCAAGGGTTTCCAGCGCATGCCCACGGGTGGTGAGCACCCCCTTCGAGGTCAACAGGCCAGTTGCGGCGGTGAGGGCGGTTGGAGTTGCCAGCGAAAAGGCACAGGGGCAGGTGATCACCAACACTGACAAGGCTATCCAGAACGCCTGTTCTGGAGTGTGCTGATACCACCAGAAAAATACGGCTGTCGCCGTTAATAAAATCAGCGGCACAAAACGCGATGACACCTTTTCCGCCATCCGTGCCAACTCTGGCTTTTCTGCCTGCGCCCGCTCCAGCAAACGGATAATCGCCGCCAGCACCGTACTGTCACCGACCTTGGCAACCCGCATCGTCAAGGGGCTTTCCATATTGACCGTGCCACCGACCAGATTGTCCCCGGCCTGCTTGTGGCAAGGCAAACTTTCACCCGTCAGCAGTGATTCATTGGTGCTGCTTGCCCCTTCCAGCACCAGACCATCGGCAGGCACAACCTCACCCGGTTTGACCAGTACGGTATCACCCGTTTCGAGCTGGCTGACCGGGATCACCTCCTGCACCCCATTGCGCAGGCGGGTAGCCGTGGCGGGCATCAGGCGTACCAGCTCTTCCGCCACCTGTCCGGCCTTGTGGCGGGCAGCCATTTCCAGATAACGCCCCGTCAGCAGGAAAAAGGTGAACATGGTCACAGAGTCAAAATAAACCTCGCCGCCCCCGGTCAGGGTCGCCCAGACGCTGGCACAGAAGGCAATGCCAATGCCCAGCGATACCGGCACATCCATGCCAAAACGCCCGCGCCGCAGATCACGCCAAGCTGACACAAAGAATACCCGCGCCGAATAAAAGATCACCGGCACGGTCATCACCAAGCTGATCCAGCGCAGGAATTGACGCATCCCGGCATCCATGTCAGATACCGCCCCCATATACATGGCAGCTGCCACCATCATCACCTGCATCATCCCCAAACCTGCCACGGCGATGCGGCGCAAGGCAGCAGATTTTTCCTTTTTTTGCAGGGATTCAAGGCGGCTAGGGTCAAACGGGTGGGCATGGTAGCCAATCTCATGAATGGCTTGCAGGACATGGCTCAGTTGCAGGCGGTTATTGTCCCACTTCAGGGTGGCACGGTGGGTTGAGTAATTGATGCGGAAATCCAGCACACCGGGCAATTGCCGGACATGGCGCTCATTCAGCCAGACACAGGCTGCACAGACAATGCCTTCCAGAATCAGTGAGGCTTCACGCACCCCACCTTCCACACCACGCACGAAGGAGCGCTGTAAATCGGGGGCATCATAGACCTGCAAATCACGCAAGGCGGCGGGGATAAGGTCTTCCGGCTTGCTGCCAATATCGGTACGGAAACGGTAATAGTCGGTCAGGTTATTATCAACAATCGCCTGAGCCACCGCCTGACAACCGGTGCAACACATCGGCTGCTGCTTGCCATCCACCGCCACCCGGTAAACGGCTCCCGCTGGTATGAAGGAACCACAATGGAAACAATCGGGCTGCGCCGCTTCCCCAGCCAGCACGGGCGTATCTGCCACACCTGCCATCAGCTTGCCGCCGCCACCTGCATCTGCCCCTTCACCTCATGTACGTCCTCACCGCGCCGGATCACCAGCAGCACCGTCCAGGCTCCTGGCGCATCCAGTTGCACCTGTTGCCCATACGCACCGGCTGAACCCTCTGCCAGCGTAAAATGCTTGTCCAGGCGCTTGTCAGACGGGCGCAAGAAACTGACCTCCACCTGTGCCCCAGAAACTGGCTGACCCTCCTTGTCCGTCACCTGGATGCTGAAGACCGCAGGCCTGCCCACTTCCGGTGCTGGCTGCCAACCATTCGTCACCACCTGCCAGCCGCGCTCACGCTGTACTTCCAGTTGCGCCAAATGGTTATTGAACTGCTCATATTTCTGCTTGAAGTCATGCGGGACAGGCCCTGGGAACGCTGAGCTGATTTCGCCGCCCCCGCGTGGCTCCGGCAGGAAACGCGCCATAAAGTCACTGCTCGCGCCCTTGTTCGCCAAGGTGATGATCACCCCGTCCACGGTTGCCAGAATCAGGAAAAACACCACAATCGTCGCAGGCCCCCAGTGGAACCAGCCTTGCTTGCCATCAGCCGCCCGCCCCAGGCGGGCATCCAGCCGCTCACGGTTGGCATGGTGGCTGGTGATAATGCCAAGGCCGTAACCGCTCATGGCAAAGAAGGCAAAGTGGATGGCAAACACATCAATCCCTGCCCAATAAATCACCGCCAATGGCACATACACCAACTGCACGATCAGGATGGTCAGCAAAGCCGCCAATTTGTTGTTCCAGCGCAAAACCTTGTAGAACAGGAAAAACAGCAGGAAAGAGGCCAATACCCCCGTCCCCAAGGTCGTCAACAAACTCAGATTATTCATATCCCCAACACTCCAGTTCCGCCGTTGTACCGCATCTTGCCACGCTTCCCAGTACGGTCATGGCAACATGAATTGCGATGGGATCATCACCGGCTCAGCGACCTTACCACTCAGTGGCTCCAAACGGAAATGGAACTCACGGTTCTTTGCCAGACCCGTCGTCGGCTGTGCCTGGCGTACCTTGGCCAGCAAACGGATGCTGCTGTCCGGCCCCAGGCTCACTTCGCCGGTACTGCCCTGCCCCAGGATCAGCGCCGCATTGTCCAAACCTTCCAGCGTCAGGCGGTAAGTGGCGGCTTCCTGCGTCTTGTTGTTGATTTTGACCTCATAACTGTTCTGGATACTGCCATCCGACAACATGACAAACAGGGGACTACGCACCTGTACGGCGGTGGCTTCCAGTTGCTTGGTGCTGGCAATCGTCCACACCAGATACACCGCCGCCAATAAGGTTGCCAAACCGTAACCGATGGTACGCAATTTGAAGAAATGCGTTTTCTTGCCTTCCAGCCCATTTTCAGAGGTGTAACGGATCAGGCCACGCTGCCAGCCGTACTTGTCCATGATACTGTCACAGGCATCAATACACAGGGCACAGTGGATGCAGGCAATCTGTAAACCATCGCGGATGTCAATCCCGGTCGGGCAGACCTGCACACACAAGCCGCAATCCACACAGTCACCCTTCCCCTGTTCCTGACGCACTGCACGGTCACGCAAATCCTTGATCGGCACGGCACGTCCGCTTGTACTTTCCCCCCGCTTGGAGTCATAGGAAACAATCAGGGTATCCTGGTCAAACATGACGCTTTGAAAACGCGCATAGGGGCAGACGTGCAGGCAGATATATTCCTTCATCCAGCCCGCTGCCAGATAAGTGGTCGTCATCAGCAGGAAAGCCGTGAAATAAGCCGTGCCATGCGCAGAACCGGTAAAGAATGCCCCCGTCAGCTCAAACGCATCACCCCAATACAAGACGAAAGTCACCCCCGTCCACAGCGACAACAATAACCAGGCGGCATGGGTTCCACCAACCTTGATGAGCTTTTCGCTGTTCCACGGCTGCTTGTCGAGGCGCAGGCGGGCTACCCGGTCGCCCTGGATCGCCTTTTCAATGAAGCGGAAGGCATCCGTCCACAAGGTCTGGAAACAGAAATAGCCACAGAACACCCGCCCAAACAAGGTCGTCACAAAAAACAGCAGAACAGCGGCAAGGAACAGCAACGCTGTCAGCCAGAAAACGTCCTGCGCATGCATAACCAGATCAAACAGGTAGTAACGCCGCTCCGGGATGTCGAACATCACCGCTTGGCTAGGGCCGACCGGACGCTCCCAGCGTATCCACGGCAACAGGAAAAACACCGCATACGCCAGCACCATAATGCCGGTTTTCAGGTTGCGGAAACGCCCTTGAATCGAACGTGGCTGGATGACGTTCTTTGGCTGGATGACTTGCACATTGCTCATAACGACCTTCTAATCCCATGACTGTCGGCACAGGATGATACCTGAAAATGAACATTTTACCTTGCGTTGCATCAAGAAGAAATAGAATTTAAGTATTTCCTAATATGCGAACGAACAAACACCACCCAACCGGCTGATCGGGCAAGCTATAAAACCAGCACACGATCAACCTGCCCCAAGCCGTGGCGATGGTGGGTAATCCACAACACACTTTGCCCCTGCGCCGTGGCGTGGGTGAAAATGTTCTGCATCACCTGGGCGGCTGTTTCTGGATCCACACCCTCGGTCGGCTCATCCAGAATCAGGACAGCGGCATCTTTCAGCAAAGCCCGCGCCAAGGCAATACGCCGTGCTTGCCCACCCGACAGCCTCACGCCCGTTTCCCCGACCCAGGTGGCATAACCCTCCGGCTGCGCCATGATAAAATCATGGATCAGGGCAGTTTTGCAGGCCGCCTCCAGTTGGGTCTGATCGGCATCGGGGCGTGCCAGCAACAGGTTTTCACGGATAGTAGTGTTGAACAGGTAAGCCTGTTGTGGCACAACAGCCATGCGCTGGCGTACCGCTTCCCCGCTATAGCACTGGATAGGCTGCCCATCCAGCAGGATTTGCCCAGCGCTGGGTTCCCGAAAACGCAACAACAGGCTGCTCAGAGTGCTTTTGCCCGATCCTGTTGCACCGACCACTGCCAACTTAGCGCCCGCTGGCAACTCAAAGCTCAATGCATGCACTGCATCCGTGTCTCCCTTGGGGTAGCGGAAACCCACATCATGGAATTGCACCGCAAACTGCGTTGGCATCGCCAAAGGCTGGCTGGGCTCCGTTACCAAGGGCTGCCTATCCGCCAAGGCAAAAATCCGCCGGGCAGCCGCCAAGGTTTCCCCCAGGGACTGGAAGGCCAATGGCAAAGGTGCAACGGCCTCAAAGCTTGCCAAGGCAAACAGGGCCAACAAGGTCAATTCAGGCGGGACAAGCCTGCCATCCACGATCCACGGGATCGCCACCAGCAGCATTGACCACATCGCCAAATTGGCACACAAGCCCAAGGCTCCCTGGGAAATCCCGCTCAACCGACTCAAGCGCTGCTGTTGCCCTGCCAATTGCGCGGACAAAGCCGCCAATTGCTGCGCCCTCGACTCAGCCGCCCCGTAGACCAATAGCTCCCCCATCCCCTGCATATCATTCACCAAGGCCACACGCAGGGCAGATGAAGTTTCCACCAACTGCTGCCCACTCGCCTTCCCCCAATGGTTCATCAACCCAGGGATAGCAACCCCTGCCAGCAACAAGAACAACAATTCCAACAAAGCCAGCCAAGGATGGTAAAACAGCAGGGCAACCACAAACAGCATTCCCGCCAGCACAGCAACGGCTGCCGGGACAAACAGGCGCAAATACACCCCGTTCAAGGTATCAATATCAGCACGGATACGGCTCAAAACATCGCCGCTATGGTAATTTTCCAGCACAGCTGGGGCGAGTGGCTCAATACGCTGGTAAAACCAGACCCGCAACCCTGCCAGCATACGGAAAGTGGCTTCATGGGTGACGAGCCGCTCCCCATAGCGCCCGGCAGTACGCACAATAGCCGCCAAGCGGATCAGAGCGGCAGGGGTGAAGTAATTCATGCTGACCCCAGCCACCCCCGCCATTGCCATCGCGGTAATGAACCAACCGGAAACCGCCATCAGCCCAACATTTGCCAACAGGGTCAGCAGCGAGAGCAATATGCCCAATGCCACCCATCCTGCATAAGGCCTGAATAGGCGCAGCAACCGCCATAGGTCACTCATACATCCCCCTGTTGGTAGGCCGCCTGCATCTGCTGGTACAAGGGACAGGTTTGCAACAGCGCGGTATGCGTGCCGGTCGCAACGACCTGCCCGGCTTCCAGTACCGCAATCCGGTCTGCCCCCATGATGGTGCTGAGGCGGTGGGCAATCAGGATGACGGTGCGTCCGGCAGCCAAGCGTTTAACCCCGGCCTGCACCAAGGCTTCACTGGCAGGGTCAAGATGGGCAGTGGCCTCATCAAGGATTACCAACGGCGCATCCTTCAAAAAGGCACGCGCCAAGGCAATGCGCTGTATCTGTCCCCCCGACAAACCATGACCCGCCTCACCCACCCGTGTGTCATAACCCTGTGGCAATTGGCTAATGAACTCATCGGCATAGGCTTGCTGGGCAGCGGCCTGCACCGCCTCCAAGCTGGCAGTCGCTTGCCCCAAGCGGATATTGTCAGCAACGCTGGCAGGAAACAGGTGCGGACGCTGTGGCAACCAGGCCAACTGCCTGCGCCACGCTTCAGCCGGGATGCTGCCCAAGGGCGTACCCCCAACCAAGACCTGCCCATGCTGTACCGGCAAGAACCCCAGCAACACGTTAGCCAAGGTGGATTTGCCTGCCCCACTATGCCCAACCAGTGCCAAGGTTTCCCCCGGCTGGATTGTCAGGTTCAGGTGGTGCAAGGCAGGGCGGTTGTCCGGGTAGGAAAAAGAAACATCCACCAACGTAATGCCTATTTCCTTGTCCGCCACCCACTCCTCACCGGCAAGGGCATCTGCCGGAGTGCTGACCGGCGTATTGAGGATTGCCACGATCTTTTCCCCCGCGCCGATGGCCTGCATGCGGGCATGGTATTGCGTCCCCATATTGCGTAGCGGCAGATAGAACGCGGGAGCCAGCAGCAGCACAAAAAAGCCATGCAGAAACTCCATTTCCCCCCAAAACAAACGGAAGCCAACCAGAACAGCCACCAGGGCAATGCTGACGGTGGCAAGGAACTCCAAGGCAAACGAAGACAGGAAAGCAACCCGCAGAACGGACATGGTACTTTGCCGGTATTGGTCGGAGATATGTGCCACCATCTGTGCTTCACGGCGGCTGGCGTTGAACAGCTTCAGGGTGGTCAAACCCTGGATCACATCCAGAAAATGTGCACTCATACGGGCCAGTTGCTGCCATTGTTGCTGGTTACGCTTTTCTGTGCCTTTGCCAATCAGGATCATGAACAGAGGGATGAGGGGCGCAGTAACAACCATCACCAAGGCAGACAAGGCATCATGGGCAAACACCAGCACCAGGATAGCCAGCGGCACAAGCGCCATCAGCGACATGGCGGGGATATAACGCGCGTAATAGGCCTCCAGTGCCTCGATGCCATCACTGAGGGTATTTGCCAGCTCGCCACTGCGCTCCCCTGTCAACCACGCAGGCCCCAGTTGCTGCACATGCCGGTATAACTGGGAGCGCAGAGCCAGCTTGACCTGCACCGCCGCATGGAAAGCCGCCTGCTCAGCAGCCCAGGCCAAACCCGCCCGCAGCAGGAAAATCGCCAACAAGCCCCATAACCACGGCATCACCCCTGTCAAACCAGCCTGCCCAAACACCACGGCGGTGATGGTTTTCGCCAGCAACCATGCTTGCCCAATCAGCAGGAAACCTGCCAACAGACCAATCCCAACCGATGCCTTCAACCAAAAACCGGAGTGGCTTTGCCAGCGCTTGAGGGCGGTAATAATTTCAGGGGATGCGGGATGAGGTTTGCGGGGGCTTGTCATCGGTTTTCAGCAACTGCCAACCGAGCAGGCTGATTTACGCAGGGCTTCACGGTCGGGTAACTGGATATAGCCCTTATGCTCACTCAGGTAGCCTTGCCGCCGCCACTCCGACAGGAAACGGCTCACGGTTTCAATGGTCAGCCCCAGCAAATCCCCCATTTCGCCGCGAGACAAGGGTAAATGCACACCCTGATCGGTCATCGGATTACTTTCATACCAACGGATCAGGAAGGAGGCGAGGCGCTCAGGGGCTTTTTTTGCACCCAACTCAACCAAACGGTCTTCCATGTCATGCAGGTATTGGAGCCAGCGTTGGGTCATGGCATTTTCGATTTCCGGGTTCTGCCTCTTCAAGGCCAACAACTCATTGAACGGCAGGCGGCAGACCTCAATCGGGGAGAGTGAGATCGCCGCATGGTTATGGGCTTCCGCAATGAAGCCATCGAAACCAAACAGTTCGCCCGCCCCCAACAGGCGGATAATCTGGGTACGCCCATTCGGCAAGGATTTGGTGAGTTTGACCATCCCCTTGCGCAGGGTAAAGGCGCTGGCGGCAACCTCACCCTGACGGTAAACCGTTTCACCTTGGGCATAGACCATCACAGTCGGCTGGAATAGCTGGATGTCAGGTAAGCGTTCCGGGGGAAGCTGGGCAAAAATGCTCAAATGCCGGATCGGACAGGATTGGCAATGCCCCTTGCCTTTGATATTTGACATATTTGCTCCTCCGCCTGTGTGTTTTGGTCAGGCATGAACCGCACAAATTAAGGAGCCAGGTTTTTCACCACCACAAAAGCCCCGCGCAAATCCCCCTCCTTAAAGCCCGTTGCCAGATCATTTGGATACAACTCCTTCAGTTTGGCACTGACATCCGGTGACAAGGTTTCACCGTGGCAAGCCAAGCACACCCCGCCGGTCGGGATAGCCTTCATAAAACGGAACTCATTACCCACCACTTCCGCATAAGCAAGACCATCGGCAGGCTCACCCGCCGCTTTGCGGGCTTCAAAGTCATGCAGGACTTTGGCTTGCCACTCAGCGGGGACACCCTGGGTCGGATTGCGTGGTTTCAGGCTGACACGGCTGACAGCCATCCCTTTCTCGGCAGAAACGGCTTTAGCAATTTCTGGCGCTTTGGTATTGCACACCCCAAGGGCTGCAATTGGCCCACCCGCTTGCATGGCTGCCTCCAGCTCCTGCTTGAGTGTACCACCCAAGGCCTGGGCAGCAGCTTTGGCCTGCCCGACCAAGGCTTCCTTATCAGGAGCCGCAGCAGGGGCGGCGGCGGGTGCAGCAGCCTGGGTGGCTACCGGTGCAGCGGCACTGCTGGCGGTATTGGCTGCCGGTGCTTGGGCTTTGTCGCCACAGGCAACCAAGAGTACGGTCAAGCTGGTGATCAATAGATACTGTTTCATTCCATTAACTCCGTTGTGGTAGGGAAGTGGTAGAAATTTAACCGCAGCCAGTGGGCAGGTGCATTGCCACTGCTAATATTGCTGCCGTTATATTAGCAAATTCTAATGTATAGTAGCACAAGGCGAAACACAAGGGTTAGGTTATTGATTTCAGCTGGATTGGCTAGCATAAAAATAGGTTGCGATTTTTGATTTTTATCAATGCCACCGCTAATTTTCAGCAGTAGCTTGCAGGGGTTAAGCAGGAGGAAGCATGATAACTGAAGAAGTCGTTGACCTTTCACGGCTGCAATTTGCCGTGACCGCATTGTACCATTTCCTATTTGTCCCCCTCACACTCGGTATGACATTCATCCTCGCCATTATGGAGTCGGTGTATGTGATGACGGGCAAGCAGATCTACAAGGACATGGTACGTTTCTGGGGAAAGTTGTTCGGGATCAACTTTGCCCTTGGTGTGACTACCGGTCTCACTATGGAATTCCAGTTCGGCACAAACTGGGCGTACTATTCGCACTATGTCGGTGATGTGTTCGGCGCACCGCTTGCCATCGAAGGGCTGATGGCCTTCTTCCTCGAATCGACATTCGTCGGCCTGTTTTTCTTTGGTTGGGATCGTTTAAGCAAAGTCCAGCACTTGACCGTGACATGGCTGATGGCCTTGGGCACGAACCTGTCGGCGTTGTGGATCCTGATTGCCAATGGCTGGATGCAACACCCCATCGGTGCGGAATTCAGCTACGAAACCATGCGGATGGAAATGGTCGATTTCGGGGCGGTGCTCTTCAACCCGGTTGCCCAGGTCAAGTTTGTGCATACCGTCGCGGCAGGTTATGTGACCGGCTCCATGTTTGTCTTGTCCATCAGTGCCTGGTACTTGCTGAAAGGGCGTGACATCGGTTTTGCCAAACGTTCCTTTGCCATTGCTGCCGGGTTTGGGATGGCCTCAATCCTGTCCGTTATCCTGCTCGGGGACGAAAGCGGTTACGAAGCAGGTGATGTGCAGAAAATGAAGCTGGCTGCCATCGAAGCGGAATGGGAAACCCACCCACCACCCGCCGGTTTCAATGTGATTGCCTTCCCTGATCAGGAAAAGGGCGAGAACAGCATGGAAGTGAAAATCCCCTATGCACTCGGCCTGATTGCAACCCGCTCCCTGAGTGGGGAAGTCAAAGGCATCAATGATCTGGTGGAAGCCAACGAGCAGCGTATCCGCAATGGCATCCTGGCATATGGCCTGTTCCTCAAATTGCGTAAAGGCACAGCCAGTGAGGTCGACAAAGAAAGCTTTGACAACCTGAAGGCTGATCTCGGTTATGGCTTGTTGCTGAAGCGCTATACGCCGAATGTCGTCGATGCAACAGAAGAACAGATCAAGCAAGCCGCCAAGGATACCGTCCCCAACGTAGCTCCCCTGTTCTGGGTGTTCCGCATCATGGTTGCCGCCGGGGTCGCCATGCTGCTGGTATTTGCCCTCGCCTTCTACTACACCGCCAACCGTCAGGTTTTCAAGAAAACCTGGTTGCTGCGCATCGCCTTCTGGAGCCTTCCTTTGCCGTGGATTGCCATTGAGTCTGGCTGGTTTGTTGCCGAATACGGGCGGCAACCGTGGGCAATTGGTGAGGTATTACCCACCTTCCTCGGCACATCCACCCTGAGCGAATGGGACTTGATCGGCAGCATTGCCGGGTTTGTATTCTTCTACACCGTGTTATTGGTGATTGAGATGTACTTGATGATCAAGTTTGCCAAACAAGGCCCCAGCAGCCTGCATACCGGGCGTTACCACTTTGAGAAAAGCGGTGGCGGTCATCATGGTGCTGTCTATGCCAATAAACTCGATGACCGTGTGTGAGGTGATGTATGTTGTTTGATTATGAAACGCTGAAAGTCATTTGGTGGGTGCTGGTCGGTATCCTCTTTATCGGCTTTGCCCTGACTGACGGCTTCGATATGGGTGTTGGAGCCTTATTGCGCTATGTTGGCAAGACCGATGAGGAACGCCGGGTAGCGATCAATACCATTGCCCCCCATTGGGACGGCAATCAGGTCTGGTTGATCCTGGCAGCGGGGGCAATTTTTGCGGCCTGGCCGATCACCTTTGGCGCGGCTTTTTCCGGCTTCTATTGGGCGATGGTGCTGACCCTGTTCTCCTTGTTCTTCCGCCCGGTCGGTTTTGATTATCGTTCCAAACTGGAGGATACGCGCTGGCGTAATGCCTGGGACTGGGGTTTGGTCGCTGCTGGGGTTATCCCTCCGCTGGTGATTGGCGTGGCCTTTGGCAATCTGCTGTTGGGTGTGCCGTTTGAGTTTGACGAATTCATGCGCTCCACCAACCACGGTTCCTTCTTTGGCCTGTTCCAGCCATTTGCGATCCTGACTGGCTTGGTCAGCCTGCTGATGTTCATGATGCAAGGTGCAACCTACCTGATGCTGCGCACTGAAGGGGAAGTGTATGTCCGTGCCCGTCGTGCCGCCAAAAATACGGCCACGGGTGTACTGATTACCTTTGGCTTGGCAGGTATCTGGCTATGGGCTGGTGTAGATGGCTATGTCATTACCCAAATGCCGCCAACCGACTCACTGCCAAACCCGCTGAATAAAACGGTGGTGGCAGGTGATGGGGCATGGCTTGCCAATTACCGCACCTATCCGCTGGCCTTGGCTGCACCGTTGGCAGGCTTTTTAGGGGCATTCGGCGTATTGCACATGGCAGCTAAAGACCGCACGACCGTGAGCTTCCTGAACAGCTCCCTGAGTTTGGTCGGCATTATCATGACGGCAGGGGTATCCCTGTTCCCGTTTGTGATGCCCTCCAGCCTGAACCCCAGCCATAGTTTGACGATTTGGGATTCGGCCTCCAGCCACCTGACGCTGATGATTATGTTCTGGGCAGCGGCGATTTTTGTCCCCATTATCCTGTTCTACACCTTTTGGTGCTACAAACAGCTCTGGGGGAAAATCACTGTCAAGTTTATCCGTGACAACGACCATGCGGTCTACTGAGGAGATAAGCAATGTGGTATTTCGCTTGGATTCTTGGCGTATTGCTGGCCTCAGCCTTCGGCATCATCAATGTGATGTGGCTGGAGCTGAACGGGCTGGATAACGACGACTGAGGATAACCATAAGGACAGGGGGCTTCATTGCCCCTTGTTTCAGAATACTGATCAATAAGGCTGCTCCATAACAGTACAGCTTACAGATAACCCACCGATTAAATAGGCCGGGTGACAGGCAACAACCCACTCAACTTTTTATCACCATATAAGCGGATGACCTGGGAAATGACCACCTGATACCCATCCAGCCATTTGCCCTGCCCCAGTTTCGCCTCCACATGCATGGGATGGTGCGTCAGCGCCTGTAACGCCTCAAGGGACTCCCAGTAGTAGACGGTTGAGGTCAAACCCGTTGAGGTGTTTTCCCAGGATTCTTCACCGAGATAGCCGGGTATGGATCTCGCCACCTCTGCGATTGCTGCATCAAGGCGATAAAACTCATCATCGAACTGCCGCTTTGCGAAGATAAACGTTGATGAAAACAGGTTTGCTGTACTCATGACTACACCACCTCACGATGTGCAAGTGCCAAATAAGAACCCAACCCTATCAGGGGCAACCGTATTGGCTGCCATACTAGCGGATGGGCAGGGTTTATGAAAGGCAGACAGGCCAAGGCACACCCAAAGCAGCAGGCTACCCCCACGTACACAAACACGTTACCATAAGCACCCTTGATTATTGCTGTAGGTTCTTGCCCCAATGAATACGCTGGAATGGCGTGTCGCCTTTTCACTCTCAGCCGTCTATGCCGTGCGTATGCTTGGCCTGTTCATGATCTTGCCGGTATTTGCCCTATACGCCAATACCCTGCCCGGTTCCACCGACCTGCTGGCAGGCATTGCCATTGGCATTTATGGGCTAACCCAAGCCCTGTTACAAATCCCGCTGGGGCTGGCTTCTGACCGCATTGGGCGCAAGCCGGTCATTATGGGTGGCCTGCTGATTTTTGCACTGGGCAGTGTAGTGGCAGCCTTGGCAGACTCCATCTGGTTAATTATTATTGGGCGCACCCTGCAAGGCATGGGTGCAGTGGCAGCGGCAACCATGGCACTGGCAGCCGACCTGACCCGCGAAGAAAACCGCAGTCGGGTGATGGCGTTTATCGGCCTGACCATTGGTTTGTCATTCATGGTTGCCATCATCCTTGGCCCCTTGCTGGATGCCATCGCCGGGCTTGCCGGGATTTTCTGGTTTACTGCCGGATTGGCAGTGGTCGGTATCCTGCTGGTGGCGTTTGTTGTACCCACCCCGTTACACATCCGCGCCCACCGCGATGCAGGCATTATTGGTGATTACCTGGGGCGTGCCTTGAATAACCCGGCCTTGCTGCGGATGAATGCTGGGGTATTTGCCCTGCATCTGGTGATGACCGCCAACTTTCTGGCCATCCCAGGCTTATTCCGTACCCAACTGGACATGCCGACCGTGGAGCACTGGAAAATTTACCTGCCCGTGTTTCTGGTCGCCTTTGCCAGTGCGATCCCGCTGATTATCGTTGCCGAGAAACACCGCAAGATCAAACCGCTCTTGTTAACCGCCATTGCCGCCTTAGGCTTGTCGGAGGTTCTGCTGGCGCTTGGCTATGCCAGCACCCTGCCCTTGCTGCTGGCCTTTACGCTGTTTTTCCTTGCCTTCAACTTTCTGGAGGCCACCCAACCCTCACTGGTTGCCAAGTACGCCCCCGTTGACCTGAAAGGCACCGCGATGGGCATTTATAACAGCACACAGTTCCTCGGCATTTTTGTGGGTGGTGTGGTGGGCGGTTATATCAACCAACACTGGCAGGTGGCGGGTGTATTCTGGTTCGGTGCCGCCGTCGCGGGCTTATGGTTGCTGGCAACCCTGCACCTGCCTGCCCCCAGTTTTTATACCAGCCGTGTGATCCGCCTGGAGGGTAACAGCCCTGATTGGCAACAGATCCATGCGCGGCTGATGGCGATCCCCGGTGTGTATGAAGTTGCCATTGTTGCCCAAGAACGCCTTGCCTACCTCAAGGTCAATAAGGCGGAGCTGGATGATGACGCGCTCCGTGCATTTTCGGGCATATCTGCGTAAAATCGCCTGCCAACACCTCAACAAAGGAACAGAGAACATGGCAAGAGGAATTAATAAGGTGATCCTGGTTGGCACGCTCGGGCGTGATCCAGAAACCAAATACATGCCGAGTGGTGGAGCCATCACCAATGTCAGCATTGCCACCAGTGAGCAGTGGAAAGACAAAAATACCGGCGAAAAACAAGACCGTACCGAATGGCATCGGGTGGTGTTTTACAACCGCCTGGCAGAAATTGCCGGACAATACCTGCGTAAAGGCCAGCAAGTGTATGTCGAAGGCCGCCTGCAAACCCGCAAATGGCAAGGGCAGGATGGGCAAGACCGTTACACCACCGAAATCATTGCCGATGAAATGCAAATGCTGAGTGGCAAGCAGGACGGTGGCATGGGTGCAGGCGACAACTTCAATGCCCCACCCGCCTCCAGCTATGGTAATAACCAAAGTGGCAACAGTGGCAGCACCCGCCCCTCTTCCGCACCTGCCGCCACCAGCCCGCAGCAACCGGCTGACCGTGGCTTTGAAGACTTCGACGACGACATCCCATTCTAAGCGGGGACAGCATGGATTTTCAGGGATACATCCGCAAGATCACCGAAGGCCAGACCCTCAACCGCACTGAAATGACGGAAGCCATGCGCCTCCTCATGACCGGGCAAGCCACCCCCGCCCAAGTGGGGGGCTTCCTGATCGGTTTGCGCATGCGTGGCGAAACGGTGGAGGAAATCACCGCCGCTGCCAGTGTCATGCGTGAGTTGGCGACCAAGGTTGATGTGGGCAGTGAGCATTTGGTTGACACGTGCGGGACAGGCGGCGATGCTTCCGGCACGTTCAATATTTCCACTGCCAGTGCATTTGTAGCCGCCGCCGCCGGGGTAAGGGTTGCCAAGCATGGCAACCGCTCGGTTTCCAGCAAATCCGGCAGTGCTGATGTGCTGGAAGCAGCGGGGGTTAACCTCGACCTCACCCCGGAACAGGTTGCCCGCTGCATCAATGAGCTGGGTGTTGGCTTCCTGTTTGCCCAAAAGCACCACAGTGCCATGAAACATGCCATCGGCCCCCGCCGGGAACTGGGCGTGCGCACGGTGTTCAATGTGCTCGGCCCCCTGACCAACCCAGCCGGTGCGCCTAACCAGGTACTAGGCGTATTTGCCAAACAGTGGGTACGCCCGTTGGCAGATGTGCTGCAACAACTGGGCAGCCGCCATGTCATGGTCGTGCATGCGGAAGATGGGCTGGATGAAATCAGCCTCTCCGCCCCCACCCATATCGCGGAACTGCGTGAAGGGGTTGTGCGGGAATACTTGTTGCAACCTGAAGACCTTGGCCTGCAACGCGCCCCACTGGATAGCCTGCGCGTGGATACGGCAGCCGCCAGCCTTGCGATGATCACGGCAGCCCTAGGCAATCAGCCCGGAGCCGCCCGCGACATTATCGCCCTCAATGCGGGGGCAGCCATTTATGTGTCTGGCCTTGCTGCCAACCATCAAGCAGGGGTTGAAAAAGCCTTGGCGGTCATGGCGGATGGCAGTGCCTTGGCACGCCTCCAGCAACTGGCAACCCTGAGCCGACAGCTTTCTGCCTGAGCCAATCATGAGCCAATAAAACGCATGAGCACATCCGACATCCTGCAAAAAATCCTCCTGACCAAACAGCAGGAGGTGCGTGAGCGCTCTGCCCACACCAGCCTGCAACAATTGGCAGCCCAGGCTGAAACCGCCCCGCCGGTACGTGGCTTCCTGCGTGCGATGCAGCAAAAAATTGCCCAAGGGCAAGCGGCTGTCATCGCTGAAATCAAGAAAGCCTCCCCCAGCCGGGGTGTGATCCGTGCTGACTTCGACCCACCGGCGATTGCCAAAAGTTATGCAGCAGCAGGGGCGGCCTGCCTCTCGGTGCTGACCGATGCGCAATACTTCCAAGGGCATGAGCGCTACCTGCAAGCAGCACGGGCTGCCTGTGAACTGCCGGTGATCCGCAAGGATTTCATCATCGACCCCTATCAGGTGTATGAGGCACGGGCATTGGGGGCTGATTGCATCCTGCTGATTGTTGCGGCACTGGATGATGCCCAATTGCATGGGCTATACCAATTGGCGCTTAGCTTGGGGATGGATGTGCTGGTGGAAGTGCATGACCGTGCAGAACTGGAACGCACCCTCCCGCTACATGCGCCGCTGATTGGCATCAATAACCGCAACTTGCGCACGTTTGCAACCTCGCTGGATACCAGTATTGACCTGCTGCCGTATGTTCCCGCCGATACCTTGCTGGTAACAGAAAGCGGTATCCATACCCCGGCTGATGTGCAGCGCATGCGCGGACACGACATCCATGCCTTTCTGGTGGGTGAGGCCTTCATGCGGGCAGACGATCCGGGCGCTGCCCTGCAAGCCCTGTTTTTTAACCCGAACTAGCCCCGAACTAACCCATTAGGCAGGTGTTGCCCCCAACACCCGCCATAACCAAAGACGATCACCATGCTGTTTACCCACCCACAATTTGATCCTGTCGCCCTCGCCCTCGGCCCGCTGAAAATCCATTGGTATGGCCTGATGTATGTGATTGGCTTCCTTGGCTTCCTGATCATCGGCAAACAACGCGCCCGCCGACCTGGCAGCCTGTTCCAGCCCGACCAGGTGGATGACATGATGTTCTGGGGGGCGATTGGCGTGGTACTCGGTGGGCGAGTGGGTTATATGCTGTTCTATAACCTCAAATCCTTCCTCAATGACCCGCTCTCATTCTTCCAGGTGTGGGATGGCGGCATGAGTTTCCACGGTGGCCTGATCGGTGTCACCCTTGTCATGTTCACCCTAGCCTGGAAATGGAAAGTGCATGTTTTCCAACTGGCTGACTTTGTTGCCCCACTGATCCCGATTGGCTTGGGTGCAGGGCGCATCGGCAACTACATCAACGGCGAACTGTGGGGACGGCATACCAACGCGGATTGGGGGGTAATTTTTCCGGCAGTCGACAACCTGCCCCGCCACCCGTCGCAGTTATACCAAGCCTTCCTCGAAGGGTTCGTGTTATTTATCGCGCTATGGCTATTCACCCGCAGACCCCGACCCGCCGGTAGTGTTGCCGGGTTATTCCTTGTCTTGTACTCCCTGTTCCGCATTCTGGTCGAGTTTGTGCGTGAACCGGATGCCCATTTGGGCTATCAGGCACTTGGCCTTACCCAAGGGCAATGGCTCAGCATCCCCATGATGTTGGTTGGTGTCGGGATTATGTGGTGGGCTTACCGGCAACCTGTCAGGCGTTAAGTGCCGCTGGGTAATCACCGGGTATGAAATGACCCGGCATAGCTGAACACCTGCCCGAACCACGGGTGGGTGAGGCGGAAATTCATTGCAAAGCGCTGATCATCGAGGGCTGTTTCCACAATGGTGGTGTGCCCTAGGATCAACCACTCCGGCAGCGGGATTTTTACCGCCCCCAGCTTGATCACGTAATGGCATCCCCGGTAATACAACTTGCCGCCTTCAACACTGACTGCCATTTTCAGGCCAACCAAGGGGCTGACATACTCAATCAGCTCATTGCCCCCGGCATAAACCCAGTGGCTTTTGAAAAAAATGGTTTTGCCATCAGGATAAGAAATGGTGCGTTTCCAGCGCTGCACACCGCCTGCATCCATCCATTTCTCCACCGTGGTCGGTACTGCCTTGCCCTGTCGGTTGACCAATGCCCCCAACAGGCGCAGGAAATTCAGGTATAACTGCATCGGGCGCGGATAGGCAATATCCAGTGCGCCAACATCGGTATTGCTGGCCTGTTGGTAATGCGCCTGTAACGCCGGGGGCAATTGCGCCCATTGTGTATCCCCCAAGGCTTGCTGCATCAGCGGCTTGGCGCTGGGCTGCTGGGTTTGCTTGTCCATTTCATACTCCCAAAGCTGATTTGAATACCATCAATAAGACCACTGTCAACATGGCGGCAAAGGCCGGTACACCCAGCCAAAACCACAGGCGGGCATACTGCCAATACTGGGCGGGTAAAGGTAACTGCTGGGCAGCCGCCACGGTGGACAACTCACGCATGCGGATTTGCAACCACACCACCGGCAACCAGCACAAGCCCGCCAGAACATACAACCCCAGACTCCACGCCACCCACGGCGTACTCAAGGGCAAACCCAGGGCATAGACCATCCAGAGGCCACTGAGGGGCTGAAAAATGACCGTTGGCGTGGTAAACAGCCAATCTGCCAGCACCACATGCCGGTTGGTGACAGCAATATGCGCCACATTGCCGCTGCGGTCAGCCATCCATTTATAAAACGCACTGCCCAAGCCTGTGCCAAACAACAGCACCATGCTGAGGATATGCAGATATTTGACGGCAAGGTAAGTCATCTGGCGGCCTCCTGCACACTTAAAGGCATACGCCCCAAAAATGCTGCCAGTGGCTGCACCGCTGCGGTATTGCCCGCCTGCAACATACGCAGGTTATCCGGGTGCAACATCGGCACAACAAAACGTCCCACCGCAGCCCCCGCCATCACCAAGGGCAAGGGAACAGGGAAAATAGCCGCAACACGCTTGCCTTGTGCTTGCCGAATCTGCTGCAACCACTCCACCAACGTCAATGGATAAGCACCGACCACATCCAGGGTACGCCTTGCAGGGGCGGCATGCAGGCACTGCATGACCGTGGCAACCACATCGCTGATATGCACGGGCTGGATCATCTGCTTGCCATCCCCCACCACCGGAATCACTGGCAATGCCGCCAGCCGTGCGAACAAGGCAGCACTCTTGCCACCTGCCCCATATACCAAGGAGGGGCGCAGCACAAACCAGTCCAGATCAAGGCGGCGCAATGCGTCATCGGCTACTTTCTTGCTACGCTGATAAGCGGTGAACCCGTGCTCATCCACCCCAAGGGCAGAAATTTGGATGACACGGCGCACCTTGGCAGCCGCACAGGCCGTAAACAGTGCCACCGGAGCCTGTTCATGCACAACAGCAAAGGACTGGGCAGGCGTTTCGGCAATAATGCCCACACTATTGATCACTACATCCATACCCTGAACATGTGGCAACCACCCTGCCACGGTCAGCATGCGGTTAAAATCAAAACCCTGGCGGCGACCTACCAACGTCACCTGATGCCCTGCTGCATGCAGTGCATCCAGAATATGCTTGCCAATAAAGCCGCTTGCGCCGGTCAGGAGGATATTCATGTCAGGTCTGCTGTCCTTGTGTTGTTGATGGCTGCATCTTCGCACCCCGCCACCCGGCAAGCCTCCGCTTTGATCAGAATGGAGCAGTTTTCCTTTCCAGAATGATCATTCTGGAACAGATTTGCCGTGGGAAAGGCTTACTTTGCGGAATTGCCCCGGTGTCATCCCGACAATTTCACGGAACGCTTCATAGAAATTCGATTGGGAAGTAAAACCGACACTCAAGCCCACCGACAAGACGGAAGCCGAAGGCTCTGCCAAGAGCATGGTTTTGGCTGCCATCACCCGATGCTCACGGACAAAGCGGGCAAACCCCTTGCCCAAATGAACATTGAGCAACTCGGATAATTGGTGGGTAGACAGCTCCAGCTTGCCCGCCAAGAGCGGCAAATCCAGTTCAGGTGAGCGGTACACCTGTTCGTAGCACATCAACGCATCCAAACGCCGCAGCACAAGGGGGCAATCCACACTGCCCAAGGTAGAAACCGCATAGGTAGCACGGGCAGCCTCACTGACCTGCACTGGCAATTGGGGTGCATAACCCAACACGGCACTGACCAGCAGGAAGGCCGCCCCAATCGCACTGGCATACAAGGTAAAAAACAATTGCTCAGGAACCAAGGGTACTGCCAAGCCCAGCAGCATCACCAGCACGGCAATCACAAACACCAGCCCCAATGCCCACAACTCCAGGCGGAAATGGCTGCGTTGCGCCCGCAGTGCATAAATGCTGCGCCCCAACCAGAGCAGATAACCCGCCCCCAAAGCAAAGGCCAATGGCAAAGCCCATACCGGCGGCA
The DNA here is from genome assembly GCA_964293005.1 of uncultured Thiothrix sp. Taxonomy (GTDB): domain Bacteria; phylum Pseudomonadota; class Gammaproteobacteria; order Thiotrichales; family Thiotrichaceae; genus Thiolinea. The sequence continues at coordinate 38,332 of CAXYXW010000021.1, read as the reverse complement.
ACCACGGAGCCAGCAGCAACGGCACAGCATGCGGCCACTGCGCCACCCGCAAACCACCCCGCGCCAATAACAAAGGCTGGCTAAACAAATAAAAACACGGGGCAACCGCAAACAGCAATACATGATACAAACCACTGTGCACCACGGGGGAGCCATCCTGCAAATAGGCGTAATGGGCGATTTGCAGCCCCGCCAGCACCAGCAGCAAGACCACGCCCATCACCTGCGCAAACCGCTGCCCTTGATAACGCCCCTGTGCAAAATGGGTCAGAACCAGCAGCGGCACACTGCATATCGAAAAACCGATCAGCCAAAGGGCTAACGTGTGCATCAATGCCTGCATCGGTCAGCCCAGCACAGAATCAGTGGCATAACACCTCTTGGCAGCCTACCCGACAACAAATGATGCACACCCACCCAGACCTCCGGTCGGAAGATAGAAAAATCAGCAAATTTTAACCGAATCTAGCCAACAAAATGGAATTCCTGTACTAAACTCATCCCCCATAGAGCTTGCAGAGGATGGCCTTCGGGAAAAAACGTGGCGAGTGGAGGCAGTAAGCATACTTACCAACAACAGACGTTGGAGGGTCATTCTCGGTAGGCTTTAGGCCAGAATAATCTGACCTGCCCCCTTAGCAAGCACAGCATCAGGCATCTGCGGGTGTGCTGCTTGCCGTTTGCCCCTGTGTCTTCTCCTCACCTGCCAAACAACCCAGCAAATCCTTCAACAAACGTGAAACCTCGCCCGTCATCAGGGTGAATTCAACATCCTTGTGCTCAGCGTGGGACTGCGGATCCTGTTCGTTCAAATACTCGTCGAACACATCCAGGAATTTCAGACGCTTGATTTGCAGGTTATCGGTCAGGACAAAGCTGATCTTCTTGTCCCAGGTCAGCATCAGCTTGGACACCAGCTTGCCGGTAGCCAAGTTGGATTTGACCTCATCCGCCAGCAACTCATGCTTTTTGAAGACCGCCACACTTTGGTCATCCCCCTGGCTACGCAGCTCACACTCTTCACCCAGCTCAAACGGCTGCGGCAATACGCCTTCAGTCAACCATTGCGTCATCAGGTAAGTCGGGGAGGATTGGGTTTCCGGTGCAGCCACCGGCAAGCTATCCAGCACCTTGCGTAGCAATCCGGTCAGGCGCTCGGCTTGGGTGGGGGAGGAGGTATTGACGACCAGCCATTGGTCATGCGGGTCAATCCAGGCATCCAACTGGCGGGTACGGGTGAAGGCCTGCGGTAACAGCTCGAACTCGATCTGTTCACGCATGTCTTTCTTTTCGCGGTTGCTGATTTTGCGGTTTTCGCGCTCTTCGATGTCAGTGACACGCTCATCCAGCTCTTCCTTGATCACCGAGCTGGGAAGCATGCGCTCCTGATGCGCCATCGTCAGCAGGATGAAACCATTGGCAGCATGTACCAAGGATTCGGCCTGCTTGCCCAAAGGGGCAACCCAACCGCTGCTTTCGCGCTGGTCTTTCAGGCAAGGGACAAAAGGCCGGGCAAGAAGCTTCTCGTGCAGCTCTTCTGCTGACAAGGGAAAAGCCTGCTGCAATTTGTATAAATAAAGATTCTTGAACCACATGGTCTGGTTTGATACTCATTTCACTCAGGGAAAGCGATTATGCAGCAAACCAGACGTTGGCTCAAACCACCTTAACCAGGCTCATACAAACGGTACAGAACCGTATTGCCCCCACGGATTGCCAACCCCAAACCAACGGGTTGCCAATGTACCGTAGACAGCCCGGAAATCGGTCGTCATGTTCAGATTACCATCACCGTCCAAATCTTTCAGTCGTGGGTTCTCACCAAACACCTTACCGCCAGCAACCCGACCACCCATGACCAACTGGACAGAGGCTGTACCATGATCCGTACCACCACCCCGGTTTTCATGCACACGGCGACCAAACTCCGAGTAGGTCATCACCAGCACATCATCCCAACGCCCATGCTCTTTCATGGTACGGGCAAAAGAATCGAGTGCCTCTGCCAATTCAAACAACAGGTTGTTATGGACATGGATTTGTTTGGCGTGGGTGTCATAGCCGCTGTGCTCGACCTTGTAGACCGCCGTATCCACATTGTTGAGGATCATTTGCGCGACGGACTCCAGCCTGCGACCCAGGGTGCTGGTAGAAAAACCGGGCAAAGGCTGCGGACGCGCCATTTTTTCTTTCAGTTGCCGCCCTGCCTCATGTAGCTGATGCTGGATATTGACGACATGCACCAAGGCTGCACTGGGGTGACGTATTGGCTCAATATCCTCCACCAAATCAACCTGGTTGAGGAACACTTGCGGGCTTTGCATGGCAATGGTATGGCAATCCTTACCTGCCATTGGCCCCAAACCTTCGCCGAGGATAATACCGTGCAAGCCATCTTTGTACTGTGGTAGGACTTGTGCCAGCCAACCAATCTCGGAGTGATCAAATGCGCTGGTAGCCGTTTCCCAGATGTCGCTGGAGCGGAAATGGGACAGGACACCGTGCGGATAGCCAACCCCCTGGATCCATGCCAACTCACCGCGCTTCCACCAGTCACGCAGGCTATTCATGTAGGGATTAACTGCCATGCCATTATCGAGGTTAAAATCTTTTAGTTTGTGCTCTTTAACAGCCAGATTCGGACGGGCTGCGCGATAATTAAAATAATCACGCTCAGGGATCAGGGTGTTCAACCCATCATTACCCCCTGCCAACTTGATCAATACGACGGCCTTCTGACGCTTGCCACCTTTGGAGCTTGTCAGGGAACCCGATTGTGCCTTATTCCCGGAAGAAGCCCAAACCAGCTCAGGTACAAGCCCCGCCGCTGGCAAAGCACCAGCGAACTTCAAAAAACCACGTCTATTCATACACACCCCTCAAAATCCCTCATGATAAAACGGTTACTTTTACATTATTATTTTTTATATCCCACTCTACTACGCGACCTGGAATGCTGGATCCAACATCAATGCATTCGCTAAACGCCGACTCCCCGGAATACTGGGTAATGGATTGATCGGGCGTAACGCCACCATCCACTCTATCATTTGCTGCGGGTTCTGCGCAGGCAAATGCAAGCCTGTATCAACCCGACGGTTCAGATTCCCCCTCGAAACCTTCGCCAGATACGAAGCACGCACCAACAGGGTCTGGGTACTGATCCAGTTTTCGCCGCCCAACCAACCCTTGACATTGGGGGGGTCAAACAACTGCTGCCCCATCAAACGGCACAGGTTGACCATTTCTTCTGTACTTTCGCGTGGATAGTTAGCCATCCGCACTGTCCCCACCAACAATTCAATGGGCGACTTCACCAACGTCCCACGGTTAGCCACCTCCCAGAATTGGGTGCTATTGAACACCGTGCGCAACAGTGCTTTTATATCATAATTGGCTCGCCGGAACTGGCTCGCCCAAGCCTGGACAACGGACGGGTCAGGGCGCGACTGGTTCACAAAATGCCGCCAGACACGCTCCACAATGCGCTCTGCGGTTTTAGGGTTATCCAACAGGAGGTCAATGACCTGATCACCGTTGAATGCCCCCGTGCGGCCTAGAACAGTGACCGGGCTACCATCGTGCAAGTCGGCACGGAACTGGAACTCACCGGTTTCAGGGTCAACCCTCCAGCCAGTGAACACCTTGGCAATCGCCTTAACATCCGCCTGACCGTATTCAGTGCTACCGACCGTGAACAACTCCAGCAACTCACGCGCGAAGTTTTCATTGGGGCGGCCTTTGACATTTTCATAGCCATCCAGATACACCAGCATGGCAGGGTCGCGTGCCACCGAACGCAGCATTTGCCGGAAATTGCCCAAGGCATTCTGGCGCAGCATCAGGTTTTGCTTGTGCAACAAGCTGGGCTGTAAGGTTTTTTGTATGGAAGAAGTGAACAAACCACTCCAGAACAGCGTCATACGTTCAATGAACGGTGACTCGGTTGCCAGCATTTGTTCAATCCACCAGCCTTGCAGCCGTTTTCCTTCATTTTGGGCAATCGCCCAGGCATCTTTACGCCCTTGTGCGCTGTCATCGCGCATAGGCTCCAACTTGTGCCACGGGGTGAAAGCGGGCGCAGAACGAACCTGGCTGGGTGCAGGGTTCAAGACGAATTCAACCGCCTTTTCCCGCGACAAACCCTCCAGCTTCTTCACACTATCCCACTCCACACCAAGCCCCGTGCGGGATACAAGGTGACGAGCCTCACTAAATGTGAGTAAGTTCATAGGCAAGCATCATCAGCAACAGTTAGAAATCAAGCCCGTTAAGAATAACATTATTTTTTCAGTCGAAATTGCCCATATTTTAGCCAAATCGCCGGAAATATAATCGAAAAACTCATCCGAACACCACTTTTCAAAAAACCTGACTATTTAGCAGACAAATCAGCTTTCAAGCCACAGCTTAAGTCTACCTCAAGCTGTATAAAACGTTTATTTTTACCGACTACTGGCTGGCATAATTTCCGCCACCCACCTTGCTTTCAACGGCTTTCGCCAGTTGGTGCACCGCCATCGCGTAATAGTTACTGTGATTGTAGCGGGTAATCACATAGAAGTTGTGGTAGCCGATCCACGGCTCCTTATGCCCGCCGGGCACGGTGGTCAGTGCCAACAAATGGGTACGACCGGTACTGCTCCACCGTCCACTACGCGGGGCAACGCCCATGTCCGCCAACTTGTTGGGAGAATATGTAACCTTGTACCCGTCCGGCACATTCGCATACGTATCACCGGAGACATCCGCCGGAACTGCAACCTCTTGCCCACCCTTCCAACCGTGTTGGGCAAAGTAATTGGCAATACTGCCAATCGCATCCACCGGGTTCCACAAATCGCGCACACCATCCCCATCAAAATCGACGGCATAGCTGCGGAAACTGCTCGGCATGAACTGCCCATAGCCCATTGCCCCGGCATAAGAACCTTTCGGTGCAAGAGGATCCATGCGCTCGCTACGGGTCATCAGCATGTAGTTTTCCAGCTCCTGGAAAAAGAAATCGCTGCGGCGCTGATTCACCAAGGCGGATGTCGTCAGGGCATCAATGACGCGGTGCTTACCCAGGATGCGCCCCCAACGGGTTTCAACCCCCATAATGCCAACGATGTACTCAGGGTCTACCCCAAACTGGCGGGAGGCACGCTGTAAATGCACGCCATATTTTTGCCAGAACTGTGTCCCCTTTTGGATATTGGCAGGTGTCACGAACTTGGAACGGTAATTGTACCAACCACCGGGCGTTGCACTACCGCCTGCATTGCCCGCCCACAAACGGGCAACCTCATCGCGGTTACGCACTTGGGAAAAAACCCCGTTCAGGTAGGCCTTGTCAAAACCATGCTGGCGGGACATCTGGTCAATGAAATAAAGCAGGCGTGGATCACCGGCAAAATCCCCGGTCAACGAAGCTGCCGCATAATGCCCAACCCCTTTGCCACCGTAGGTGATCACCCCTGGCTCAGCCGACTGTTGTCCCTGTACGGGTTGCTGGCGAACCTGGGCTTGCTGGCGCGACTGGTTTTGTTGCCACTCACGTTGATACTCGGCACGCTTTTCCTGCTCAGCCTGCTGGCGCTCCCATTCTTGCTGGCGGCGCAAACGCAACTGTGCCAGCTTTTGCTGGGCAGCAGAAGCTTGGGCAGAACCGCGTGAACGACTGGCCTGCTGCTGGCGGCCGGTACTGCCACCCTGTTGGGTACGCCCACGCGGACGCTCAACCTGCTCAACCTCTTGTTCAACCAAGGCCTCTGCCACTGGGACAGTGACCTTGCTTTTCCCGGCATCACCGACCTGAGCCGATACTTCCGGCTTCTGCGGAGTAGAACTGCATCCACCCAGAAAGCCCAGACATCCTGTCAATACCGCACCACCTAACAACACCCTACCTGATTTCATCCCTATCTCCTTTTATATTCGTTAATGGGCTATCCTGCATAAGCGAAGGCATCCCCGCATCAGTTGGTAAAATTCATGAAATTCGGCACTTCCTCCATAATCGGTGGCATTTGGTTGGCAACTGCATCACCGACCGTCACCGGATCAGGCGAACTGAAGGAAGGGAAACGCCAACCACCGGGCATATAACCCAAGTCATGGGGCGCATTAAACATTTTGTCCCACCAGTCACCGGTCGCATCCGTATAAAAATCAGGCCAAATATAACGGGTATCACCCCACGGCTTCACTTCCTTTTTGGGCTGTGGAGGCGGTGGCGGCTTGGGGCCGGGTGTGGCGGGCATATTCGGGTTATACGGGCTGGTATACTGATAGGCGGGTGCAGCCGCCGAAGCCATTGCCTGCGGTGCGGGCTGTTGTGGCTGCATGCCTGCCATATACGGGTTATAACCGTAATAGGGCTGCATCGGTGCAGTACTCTGCGGAGTGATCAAATACTGCTGCGGATACGCAGGGTAATAAACGGGCTGCTGCGGGTAGTAAGCAGGGGCAGCGGGCTGGGTATAAACCTGTGGCTGGTTGGGTGGAAACTGGTAATCAGCGTGGGCAGATGTTACCGCCACCAACAAACTGGCAACCGTCACACCCAGTAGGATTATGTTATTCATCATGCAGAAACCTCAATAATATCGTGCTGCCAACAGCATACCAGAGGTCACAGTGACACAATTGATTTCCTTATCACTGACCAAGCCCAAGTCACGCAAACATCCCAAAGGGGATACAAATACCCAATCTTACCCAAAACCTGCCCCTAGCGGTGCATGTATAACAATATGCCAAACAGCCTGAATAGAAAATGACTCAAACGTAGCCACCATGCGTGTTTCACCGCTTTTGCATAAAACGCGGAGCCTCCTTCATGACAAAAGACTTGAACTCCCTGGCAATGGGTGACAAACGCTTGCCCTTACGCATGACAATATGCCAATAACGCTGGATCGGGAAATGCTCCACCGGCAACACAACCAAGCGCCCACTATCCAGCTCAGGCTGGATCGTATGCATGGATACCACGCCCAACCCCAACCCGGCTTCCACCGCATGTTTGATGGTTTCATTGCTGCGCATTTCCAGCGTATTTTTGCAACTGGCATCATGTTTATGCAGATGCCGCTCAATCGCACTGCGCGTACCTGAGCCTTTTTCACGCACAATAAAACGCTCCACCAGCACCTCACCCAACTGCAACGGGCTAGCCCTCCCCGCCAAAGGATGGTTCGGTGCGGCAATCACCACCAGCGGATTCTCCATCAAACGCTCAGACTGCAAGCCATGACCCTTGGGCGGCTCGCCCATGATCACCATGTCTGGCTCATGGTTTTCCAACTGATCCAGCAGGGCATGACGGTTGGTCACATCCAGCGTGATATTGATACCAACATGCTGCTGGGAAAATTCTGCCAGCAGTTGTGTCACAAAATAATTCGCCGTGGTTGCCACCGAAATGATCAAGTGCCCACCCTTAGTCCCCTTAAGCTCCTCCATCACCCCCAACATATCATTATGGGCCTGCAATACACGGCTGGCGTAATACTGCACCTCCTTGCCAATCGGGGTCAGGCGCATTTTTTTGCCTTGGCGCTCAAACAATGCCAAGCCACTATCATCTTCCAACTGTTTGATTTGCATGGAAACAGCAGGTTGGGTCATGAACAGCTTTTCTGCTGCACGGGTATAGCTTTCATACTGTGCCACCGCTTCAAAAATACGAATTTGGCTTAATGAGTACAGCATCATCGTTCTCCCAAAACATCAGACTTACTTATACTTTCATGTTTTATTATTGAGTTTCAATTATACCTACTGTTTGACATACTTAAGTCCATCAGCACGATTTGCTGGTTTTTCAAACGAATTTTGTCAATCACGCTCGTTGGAGACACTTACTTCATGGCAGTTAAAAACTACAGCGCAGGTGTTAAAGAATACCGCGAAACTTACTGGATGCCGCACTACACCCCGAAAGACACCGACATCCTGGCTTGCTTCAAAGTTACCCCGCAGCCAGGTGTTCCGCGTGAAGAAGTTGCCGCAGCGGTCGCCGCAGAATCCTCTACAGGTACATGGACAACGGTTTGGACTGACCTGTTGACCGACCTGGATTACTACAAAGGCCGCGCTTACGCGATTGAGGACGTACCGGGTGACGACACCTGCTTCTACGCTTTCGTGGCTTACCCGATTGACCTGTTTGAAGAAGGCTCAGTCGTTAACGTCATGACCTCTTTGGTCGGTAACGTATTCGGTTTCAAGGCCTTGCGTGCGCTGCGTCTGGAAGATATCCGCTTCCCGATTGCCTACGTCATGACCTGCAATGGCCCACCACAGGGGATTCAGGTAGAGCGTGACATCCTCAACAAGTACGGTCGCCCATTGCTGGGTTGCACCATCAAGCCAAAGCTGGGCTTGTCTGCCAAGAACTACGGTCGCGCCTGCTACGAAGGTCTGCGCGGCGGTCTGGACTTCACCAAAGACGACGAAAACGTCAACTCACAGCCGTTCATGCGCTGGAGACACCGTTTTGACTTCGTTATGGAGGCGATCCATAAAGCTGAAGCCGAAACCGGTGAGCGCAAAGGCCACTACCTGAACGTGACCGCACCGACTGCTGACGAAATGATGCGCCGTGCCGAGTACGCCAAAGAAATCGGCGCACCGATTATCATGCACGACTACATCACTGGTGGCTGGTCAGCCAACACCCAATTGGCGCAATGGTGCCAAAACAACGGCATGTTGCTGCACATCCACCGTGCCATGCACGCAGTACTTGACCGTAACCCACACCACGGTATCCATTTCCGTGTCCTGACCAAAATCTTGCGTCTGTCCGGTGGCGACCACCTGCACTCCGGTACGGTGGTCGGCAAGCTGGAAGGCGACCGCGATGCGACCCTGGGCTGGATTGACATCATGCGCGACTCCTTCATCAAAGAAGACCGTTCACGCGGCATCTTCTTCGATCAGGATTGGGGCTCCATGCCAGGGGTATTGCCGGTTGCTTCCGGTGGTATCCACGTTTGGCACATGCCCGCATTGGTCAATATCTTCGGTGATGATTCCGTCCTCCAGTTCGGCGGCGGTACATTAGGCCACCCGTGGGGTAATGCTGCCGGTGCAGCCGCCAACCGTGTCGCGGTTGAGGCTTGTGTCGAAGCCCGTAACATGGGTCGTCAGATCGAGAAAGAAGGCAAGGACATCCTCCTTAATGCGGCGAAGTCCAGCCCTGAACTGAAAATCGCGATGGAAACATGGAAAGAGATCAAGTTTGAATTCGACACCGTTGACAAACTGGATGTTGCTCACAAGTAATTGATTATTTAAACTAATTTTGGAGTACATCACATGAGTGATATGCAAGACTACAAATCAAGCTTGAGCAATGCCGAAAGCCGCAAGTTTGAAACCTTCTCTTATTTGCCAGCGATGACTGCCGAGCAAACGCGCCAACAAATCCAGTACATCGTCAACAAGGGTTGGAACCCGTCCATTGAACACACCGAGCCAGAAAATGCCTTTGGCAGCTACTGGTACATGTGGAAATTGCCGATGTTCGGTGAAACCAATGTTGACCGCATTCTGGAAGAACTGAACAATTGCCATGCTGCGCACCCGAACAACCATGTTCGCCTGTTAGGATTGGACAACTATGCCCAGTGTGCAGGCGCTTCGATGGTTATTTTCCGGGGCAAAACCGTTTAAAGAAACCCCTCCTAACCTCCCCTTATCAGGGGAGGAACAGGAGAGAGCTGCCTTCCTCTTGTTCCCTCCCCTGATAAGGGGAGGGTTGGGGAGGGGTTTCTTCCACAAGGAGCACCGTTTCATGAACAAAAAACCTGACCGTTACGTCGGCATCAACAACGATATCAACGGTGGTATGACCACCATCGGCAAAATCATTCGGGATGCGTGGGTCTTTGAGCTGATCCCTGAAACTGAAACCTGTCAAAACTGGAACCTAGCCGGGATTGATACCTTATTGCAAAAGGTCAATGCCGAGTGGGACAAATACGGCTGTCTGGTCAGCCGCTTACCGCCGGAACTGGCTGCCCGCCACCAGCGCATCCATGACGCGGCAATTGCGCAAGCACGCGCAGCAGGCTGGTCGGGCGAACACGAAACCGACGACGAAGATTAAATACTTCACTGAACTAGAAGAGGATTTAGCATGTCCGCATCCGTTAACCCAAACCAATACATCGTTAAACACGAACCTTATTACCAAGCGGTTGGCGATGAAATCACACTCTACGAAGCAGCCTACAGCGCACGGATGCCAATGATGCTGAAAGGCCCGACGGGTTGCGGCAAATCGCGTTTCGTCGAATACATGGCGTGGCAGTTAAAGCGCCCGCTGATCACGGTGGCGTGTAACGAAGACATGACGGCTTCCGATCTGGTCGGGCGTTTCCTGCTCGACAAGGACGGCACGAAATGGCAAGACGGCCCCTTGGCAACCGCTGCCCGCATCGGCGCAATCTGTTATCTGGATGAGGTCGTGGAAGCACGCCAAGACACCACGGTTGTCATTCACCCGCTGACTGACCACCGTCGCACCTTGCCGCTGGACAAGAAAGGCGAGCTGATCGAAGCGCACCCCGATTTCCAGTTGGTGATTTCCTATAACCCCGGCTACCAAAGCTTGATGAAGGATTTGAAGCAATCCACCAAACAACGTTTCGGTGCGCTGGATTTTGATTACCCGCGTGAAGCGATTGAAGTGGCGATTGTCTCCAAAGAATCCGGCGTGGATGAAAAGACGGCTGCCAAGTTGGTACAGATCGCCCATCGGGCGCGTAACCTCAAAGGTCACGGGTTGGATGAAGGCATTTCTACCCGTTTGCTGGTATACGCGGGGCAATTAATCGGCAAGGGCATTGCGCCGCAAGCCGCTTGCACCATGACGATGGTGACACCGTTGACCGACGACCCGGATATGCGGGATACGCTGAATGCGGCAGTGCAGACGTTCTTCGGGTGAGAAGAAAATCCTCCCCCAGCCCCTCCTTTTGCAAAGGAGGGGAGCAAGAGAGCCGGGGAGATTCAGCTTCCCCCTTTGAAAAATGGGGATTGAGGGGGATTTAAAGGTAACGACTTATGGCAATTCATCTCGAAGAATACCGCGAATTTCTGGAAAAACTGACCCCGGATGTGCGTGACGTGCCGGATGGCTCGTACCAAGAAGCCAGCCGCGTCATGTCGCCCGCCGGTTTGCAGGATTATCTGGATGGTGCAAAAGCGATCCAGAAGCTGGGGCGCGGCAAGGAATTGCTGATGACCTATTTGCAGGAAATGCCTGCGGTTGCCAAAGAATGTGGCGAAGACATTATCCCCGATGTCGTCACGGCGGCGATGAAATTGTCGTCGATGGTGTCGGGTGAAGTCATTACCCTGATGCTGTCCAGCCTACCGACGGCTTCGCGGCATTTGGGCGATGCGGAACTGGTACGTGGCTACCTGGCGTTTATTCACCAGTTTGCCTCCACGGCGGCACGCGGTTTGCGCCCGATGCTGAACCACATGGATGAATTGCTTTCCAAACTGACCCTGAGTGGCTTGCGGCGTTGGGCGAATTTTGGGGCGCAAGCTTATCGGCGCGATTTCAATAACCTCACTAAATATTTCGATCTGGAATCGGCGGATAGCCGTGCCACTTTGCAAAAAGAGCGGCGCGGAGTGCTGTTCGTTAAGACCCAGCGCAAGTTGAATTTCTACCTGCGGGCATTGTGGGGGCGGGATTTCTTCCTGCGCCCGACGGGTGCGGATTACACCGATTTCCGCCCGTACATTGAACACCGCATTTTTCATCTGCCGGATGCGGTGGATGATGTGGGCGATATTCCGGGGCTGGAATTGTACCGCGCTACTGCTGCACACATGGCAGCGCATTTGATGTACACCCGCAAGGCATTGTCGGCGGAACAGTTGAGTCCGGCACAGCTATTTTTCATTGGTTTCATGGAAGATGCACGGGTGGAATACAAGGCTACGCAAGCGTTTCCGGGACTGAAAACCTTGTGGAGTCGGCTGCTGACCGCCAATTATGACGGTGCGGTGGAACACCCGACCATGCGTTTGCTGGAAAATCTGGCGTTGATGCTGTTGGATAAAACCCCTCCTAACCTCCCCTTGTCAGGGGAGGGACAAGAAACCGTGCCGCCTCTTAACTCCTCCCCTGATAAGGGGAGGCAGGGAGGGGTTTCTTTAACTTATGACACAGCTCTTACCGCGTTTGCCACCAAATTCCACGCCCATATTGCCGAAAAACAGGACGACGGGCAGTTCTCATGGCTGATGGGTGTCGAGCTTTATAACCTGTTTGCGGGGCGGCGCGAAGTACCGAGCGTGCGTATTCTGGAACGTATCCGCATCCCGTTCCGCGATGACAACCGCTACATCTGGACGATGGAAGAAATGAGCTGGGAGGTCGGATTTGAATACGTCCCTGCCAGCCAGCGGCAAGTGCGCCGTCAGGTCAGCGTGATGGAAATGGCGAATGAGGTCGATTGCGAACTCGCGGGCGATGATGCACAGGAAATCTGGACGTGTACCACCGAGATGTACCCTTACGAGGACGATCTGGAAAATACGCAAAGCTTCAACCAGATGTGGGGTAAAGAGCCGGTTTCCGAGCCGTTCCATTACCACGAGTGGGATTACCATATCCAGTTGCATCGCCCGGACTGGGTGACGGTGTACGAACGCCGCCAGCAACGCGGTGATCCTGACGACATCCGTGCCATTATCGACGCTTACCGTCCGGTGGCGCATCGCATCAAGCAGATCATTGATTTGCTCACGCCTGAAGGGGTGCAGCGCCAACGTGGGCTGGAAGATGGCGACGAAATCGACATTAACGCGGCGGTCGATGCAATGATTTCGATCCGTATGGGTGAACAACCGAACCCGCGTATTACCATGCGTAATGTGATCAAAAACCGTGATTTGGCGGTGGTGGTGTTGCTGGATTTGTCCGAATCGACCAATGAGGCAATGCAAGGTTCGGACAAGACGGTACTGCAATTGACCCGTGAGGCTTCCACGCTGGTGGCAACGGCGATTGAAGGCATTGGCGACCCGTATGCAATTCATGGTTTTGCGTCAGATGGTCGGCATGATGTGCAGTATTTCCGCCTGAAAGATTTCAACCAGCATTTTGATGATGAAGCCAAAGCACGGCTGGCCGGGATGAAGGGTGGGCTTTCCACCCGCATGGGGGCAGCGTTGCGCCATTCTGCGCATCATTTATTCAAGCAGCCAGAGCGCCGTAAATTGATCTTGCTGGTGACGGATGGCGAACCGGCGGATATTGACGAGCGCGACCCACAGCATTTGCGTTTTGATGCGAAAAAGGCGGTGGAAGAGCTGTATAGCCAAGGCGTGCAAACGTATTGTCTGACGCTTGACCCGAAGGCGGATGATTATGTGAAACGGATTTTTGGGGCGAACAATTACACGGTGATTGACCATGTGGATCGGTTGCCGGAGCAGTTGCCGGTGTTGTTTGCGAGTTTGACGAAGTAATTATTTATTTCCTTACCAGCTTCTACTCACCAAAATAACTTCATCCTCATATTCAGACTCAGAAGGGGGGCTGACATTTACAATTGAAACCGCTTTCCAACCCCAGTTCGCTCGCTTTTTATTGTAACTCAATACAGCTATGCCTGAGACTTGTGCTTCATCGAGGATTTGGTATTTATTTATTAATGGAGGCGAGATAAATATATCACTCTCTGTAAAGCCCATGCCATTCGATACACGAACATCTTCACAAAACTGTTTTTTTATCAGCAAGCTAGGTGTCTGATTAGTTAGGTTGGCATGGATAACACGGTATTCCTTTCCTTTTTTCGATATATATTGAGATAGTTTAACCGCTATAGCATCACCTTCTTTGCATGCTTCTGCCAAACCTGCGAGTGATACTAGACCATTTATATTCCGATCAATAATAAAATGAATGATGCCTTTCTCTTTATTTATATGATCGACTACGCCAATTTTTTCCACAAAAATATCCCATTTCTGTTCAGCACTTCTTTCCTCAATAACATATAATTGAAATTGTTTTTTATTATCAAGCTCTCCTTTTATCCGAAGTCCAGATCCTAAAGCTAGATTTCTATATGCGAACTTGGATTCCGAGATACTTACTTCCATCGGCTCATCAACTGTTTTTACAAAAATTTTTCGCCTAGGCTTATCTTCCTTGCCAGGAATCGTAAATTTTTCGCCGAGACTTGCGTTGATCCATTGCATTTTACTAAACAGTAGCGATTCTGCAATCGAAGCATTAACCATATAGTAATCTACATTAGATATGCTAGGCTGGGTTTCTGAATACCATGCTTGCAATGTAATTTGCATGGCAACTTCAGGGATCTTCTGAGTTTCTTTCTCTCTAAAAGTTAAGACTCTTTCAACTTCGTATTTGGCTCTAGTTAATTCACCTTTATCTATCAATAAGTTAGCAAGTTTTAGCCTAACTTTTCCAGTAAAACTATCGTCAGTCGAACACAGTAATGCTTTGCAGTAACAGCTAAGAGTGTTATCAACATTGGTGCCAGCGCAAATATCACCCAACAACTCCCAAGCCCAGTAATCATTAATTTTACATTTAACAACATCTAAGCCAAACATTAATGCATCATCATGCTTGTTTAATGCAAGCAGTACCTTAGCCTTATTCAGCTTTAGCCAGATATTGTCTGAAAATTTCTTAATGGCAAAATCAACATAAGGCAAAATATAGTTCAAATCCTCGATGGTATTTGAAGTTATTGCTTTTTTGCTCGCTTGTTGAATCACTTTTTCTGTAAGAGATGGGTATTCCTTTCCTTCATTATCGCGATAGCGCTCAGAGTCTTCTAGTCGTAAATATTCTAAATTCCAGTGTCGTGAAAAAATCATCATATTGAGCTGATCTTGCCCTGCAAGTTTTGCTGCAAGCTGAAGAACACAGGAGTGAAGTAGCGAAGGCTTTTCAACATCTAATTTTAGATAGTCACTTAAGTTTCTTTTAATAGCATTAGGGCTTATACTGTCTTTAGCTGCCAACTCTTTCGAAAGTCTATATAATTCCCAGCCAAAACTAGTTTGAATTTCTTGATCGGCTGCATCTTCCATCCAAACCTTGCGATAAAGGTTTACAGCTTCATCATGCTTTTTGTCTTTGCTTAATGCTTTTGCTTGGCTTATCAATTGGCCATGAGGGTTACAAAGTGATAATGCATTTTTCACTCCTCGTTGCAATACTTCATCGGTTATACACACCTTAACGGCTTCCAACTGTTGACGATAGATAAATAAATTTTGTTGATTTTTAGTCTGAACTTCCCGTTTGATTAGATCAACGAGGCACCAAGCCAATGCCTTGAAATCCCAGTCATCAACACTCGATTGGTTTGTCAACTGCAAAGCCATTTGGTAGGCATCATCCAGTGCACCTTCTTTGCGTTTCGCAAATACTTCTTTGCTAGTAATCATAAACCCATATCCTTAGTCAATAGTTTTTCAATTTTGCTAACTAACGTTCCTGCCGAGCATTGTGCTCTAACAGGTTGACAGTGGGTAAATTGGCTTTTTCCGTTATACCAAATATCATATACGGCAACTTCCCCACTCCAGAAAAAAGTGTATCGTTGAAACCATTGTTGCTCTACAACATTTTGAATGGTAATACTATTTTCAGAAGTTAAAGTTAGAATTCTTTGGTGAAAATCGTTCAGAAAAGGTTTATCAAAATTGAACTCATGGATCGATTCAGTAGTATTTATAACCACTAGCAATCCTTGGAGCGGTAAGAGGGTTTTGATTATTTCATTACTCATTTCCGTTGGTTGTGGTGTTGTTATATAAGTGATTTTACTCTTATTATTGTAGCGTACATCAATGCGGGCAATTTCATCCCCTCGTTTAAAAATGTAAGTCTCTTGATGCTGGTGATGATTGATACCATCAATCACAATTCCTTTTTCATCAACTAATTTTCGTATTTCTTTCAAAATAGTTAATAAAAATGATGCATTCTGTGGGATACCAAATGTATCCCGAGTATCAGGTAAATCAGTAAATGAATTTTTTTGAGAACAGCCGATCTCATTTATCGGCTGTTTTCCTAGAGGAATATCTAAGTTTTGAATTGGTTTTATTCCTGATCCGAGTTTAATATGTGGCGGATCAAGTAAATATAGTTTTTGTGCTGTTCGAGTCATTGCTGTATATAACCAGCGAAAATAATCAGATGTAAGTTGACTTTGATGACTCTTGCATTTTACAAAAACATTATTCCACTCACTGCCTTGCGCTTTATGACAAGTAATGGCATACCCAAACTTAAGTCGCAATGCATTAAAGTACGGATCAATTTTCAGTAACTGCTTAAACTCTATGCTTTTCCTAGGGATGTTTTTGTTGCGTATGCAAAAGTCGAGGTACAATGCCTTGTTTTGGTCAGAAGACAATCCTGGTTCTTTATTATAAAGTAAATTTTCAATAATCTTTGCTGGAAAAAAATGTGTAGTATCGTCCAGACTTTTAAAACCAATAATCACATCCCTAAATACCAACTCAACTTGAATTTCCTCAACATTTTTTGATTCTGGATTTTTCTTTTTCAGCGTAATCCTACGTTTTTCTGAGTCTCCAATCACTTCACGAATTTTTCCAAAATCGCCATTAGATATAAAAATCCTATGAACATTACTATTTGTCAATGCCATCACCTTATCGCCAGACACTATTTCTTGACAATTGGGAAAAAAACACTCTCGAACCTTGTTATTATAATCAGCAACATCTCCATTGGAGTGTGCTATAATAATAGATTCTCCATTGATTTTATTATCACAAGACTCTAGATAGAAAGAGATTAAGTCTTGATGATCCACTTGTTTCAGGTCAGGATAATTGAGATCAACATCTAACTGATTAAATACTTTTTCATCTAATGCCTTGCGAATTGGTATCGTATTTTTAATGACACCGCTTTCAGCTTTTTGACGGACTACCTCCGTTAATTCGAAAGCTGTAGAATGCAAATGATGCTTCTGGAGCAGATACTTCGAATTCAATGCTGGTGAAAAATCCATGCCAACGGGTGGCAATTGCGCATCATCACCAATAAAAATTACTTTTTTACGATGATCATTGTGATCAAGATTAACAAACTTAATAAAATCAGCAAGAAGATAGCCAGTGCCAAAACGAAAGAATTCTGCTTCTTGATAAATATCAGAAATCATGGATGCCTCATCCACAATATAAACCGTGTCAACAGAGTTTTCGTTCACTGCTAATTTCGCATAGAACTTGAATGTTTCTGTACCATCGATGTCATCATCACGATACTCAACAATGTCATCAAATGAATAAATCGTTTTGTGAATCGTGTAAGCGGTGGATTTGGTTTTAAGGGCAATAACTTTGGAAGCTTTCCCGGTCGGAGCTGCTAATACATAGTTACGACCGATAGCACGAAAATACTCTGTCAGCCCCTTAGTGATAAAAGTTTTACCTGTGCCAGCATAACCTTTTAGCAAAAAAACATTATACTCCCCACTACTAAGAAACTGATTGAGTCGATTAATTAATTCTACTTGCCCCTCATTCAAGGTATATTCTGTAAAAATATCATGGATATTAATCAAACTGCGCGTGGTTTCGACCTGAAAATCTATCGTGCTAGCCGCTTGGGCAGCCGAGTTTTTGAAAGCTTCAAGTTTGACCTGATCTAGTGACTGGTTGAGTGCCGCAGCATCTATCAGCGCAGCTTTTTCCGACTTTTCCAGTCTATCCAACTCCTCTTTAGCAGCCAACAACTGTCGGGCTAGAACCTCTTTTGCCTGACTTAGTTCGCTCAGTCGATCTACAGGTTTAACAGGAACAATGTAAGCAGGATATTCACTGTAAACATCTGCACTGCAAGTTTTATAGAACCATTGACCGATTAAGTAAGCTTCTTTGATCAGAGAAAGAGTATCATCTTTGTCTATTCTACGACCATGAGCTGCTTTGTTACCCAACACACGAATAGCATGGAGTTTTTGGAGAACAGCCTCATCAACAACTTCTTGGAAAACCGCAGCCTTTAGTTTCTCGAAAAAACCTTCAGTAGGCTTACAAGGTAGGTTTAGCTCCCGATAGAGGATGCCCACTAGGCTTTCTGCAAAGCAACGAAGCTTGATTGTGGCTGTATGAGGATCTGAATACACATACTCTTCGGCAAAACGGGCATGCTCATACAAATATGGCCAACGGGACTTCAATGGTTGAAAATTAGTTGACTGCATTTTTTCATGGAACGCTGAAAAATAAAGCTATCATTATAGTCAGCACAGTACTCATAAACATATATAATCCGACAAAAGGAAAAATAATTGATTTTGCAAAGCATTACATTGAAAAATCAAAAACTGCGATTTGGCGGTGGTGCTGTTGCTGAGTTTGTTCGAATCGACCAATAAGGCAGGCAATACAGGGTTCGGACAAGACGGTGCTGCAATTGACCCGTGAGGCTTCCACGCTGGTGGCAACAGCAATTGAGGGCATTGGCGACCCGTATGCAATTCATGGTTTTGCCTCGGATGGGCGGCATGATGTGCAGTATTTCCGCCTGAAAGATTTCAACCAGCATTTTGATGATGAAGCCAAAGCACGGCTGGCCGGGATGAAGGGTGGGCTTTCCACCCGCATGGGGGCAGCGTTGCGCCATTCTGCGCATCATTTATTCAAGCAGCCAGAGCGCCGTAAATTGATCTTGCTGGTGACGGATGGCGAACCGGCGGATATTGACGAGCGCGACCCACAGCATTTGCGTTTTGATGCGAAAAAGGCGGTGGAGGAGCTGTATAGCCAAGGGGTGCAGACGTATTGTCTGACGCTTGACCCGAAGGCGGATGACTATGTGAAACGGATTTTTGGGGCAAACAATTACACGGTGATTGACCATGTGGATCGCTTGCCGGAACAGTTGCCGGTGTTGTTTGCGAGTTTGACGAAGTGAACCATCACGCCAACAACAACTGCTGATAATCATGTGCATACGTCGCCGCTTCAGCAATCACATACTCCTTGAAGGCCTGTGCTGCTGGGGAAAGCCACTTCCCCTCGCGGGTGACGATATGCCAATACCGCTGGATCGGGAAATTTTCCACATCCAAGATCACCAATGAATGCGTTTCCAGTTCCAGGGCAATGCTGTGCAAAGACACAACTCCCAGCCCCAGCCCCGCAATCACCGAATATTTGATCGATTCATTGCTACCCATTTCCAAGGTACTGGAAAAAGTATGACCGTGTTCGGTAAAGAACCGCTCAATGGCTGCCCGCGTCCCTGACCCTGGTTCGCGCACTACGAACTTTTCGCCAATAATCGCGGATACGGGAATGCCTTTCTGCCCTGCCAACGGGTGGTTGGTAGGCGCAATCAGCACCAGCGGGTTGGACATCAGACGTTGTGAATGTAAGTCGAGGTTGGCGGGTGGCTCCCCCATCACCACCAAATCCGCCTCATAATTCTGCAATTGCTCCACCAGCGTCTTGCGGTTGGTGATATTCAGGGAGACGGTAATCCCTTCATGTTGCTTTGAAAAACCCGCCAGCATACGGGTGATGAAATAAATCGAGGTATTCGCCGCCGAGACCTTGATATAACCTTGGTGCACGTTCTTCAAGTCTTCCAGTGTCTCCACCATCCCTTGATACTGCACAGCAATCTCGCAGGTATAACCATGCATCGCCTGACCAGCAGCAGTCAGCACAATGCGTTTGCCTTGGCGCTCAAACAGTGACAACCCAACATTTTCTTCCAGTTGCTTAACCTGCATCGAAACCGCAGGCTGGGTCATGTGCAGGATTTCAGCAGCACGGGTAAAGTTTTCCGTTTGTGCAACCGTTTGAAAAATCTGGACTTGGCGGAAAGAAATGTGCATGTTGACCCATTCGCTCAGAAATTAAAAGCTTCCTACTACCATAACATAACCAACACTGATGTTTAAGTAAGAAAAAATTAGTTTAACTTATTGTAAGTATCACTTATATTTCAGTCCATCGAAAGTTATCGAACTTTTTCATTTAATTTGAGGAGAGAGTCATGGACCAATCTGGACGTTATGCAGACCTTAGCCTGCGTGAAGAAGACCTGATCGCTGGCGGCAAGCACATTCTGGTTGCCTACAAAATGAAGCCCAAGGCAGGCTACGGTTATCTGGAAGCCGCTGCCCACTTTGCCGCAGAATCCTCCACAGGCACAAACGTTGAGGTTTCCACCACGGACGACTTCACCAAGGGTGTGGATGCGCTGGTGTATTACATCGACGAAGCCACCGAAGACATGCGGATTGCCTACCCATTGGATTTGTTTGACCGCAATATCACCGATGGGCGCATGATGATGGTATCCGTGCTGACCCTGATCATCGGCAACAACCAGGGCATGGGCGACATCGAACACGCCAAAATCCATGACTTCTATGTTCCAGAGCGTGCCATCCAGTTGTTCGATGGCCCATCCAAGGACATCTCCGACCTGTGGCGCATTTTGGGTCGCCCTATCAAGGATGGCGGCTATATCGCCGGAACCATTATTAAGCCAAAACTGGGCTTGCGCCCTGAGCCGTTCGCAGCGGCTGCATACCAGTTCTGGCTCGGTGGCGACTTCATCAAGAACGATGAACCGCAAGGCAACCAGGTATTCTGCCCAGCGAAGAAAGTTTACCCACTCGTTTATGATGCCATGAAGCGGGCGCAGGATGAAACGGGTCAAGCCAAGCTGTTCTCAGCCAACATCACCGCTGACGACCATTACGAAATGCTGGCACGCGCCGATTTCATCCTCGAAACCTTTGGCCCGGATGCGGACAAAGTGGCCTTCCTGGTGGATGGTTTCGTCGGTGGCCCCGGCATGATCACAACAGCACGCCGCCAGTACCCGAACCAGTACCTGCACTACCACCGTGCGGGTCACGGCATGATCACCTCCCCTTCAGCGAAGCGTGGTTACACCGCCTTTGTCCTGTCGAAAATCGCCCGTTTGCAAGGAGCTTCCGGTATCCATGTCGGCACAATGGGCTACGGCAAAATGGAAGGTGAAAACAGCGACAAGAACATCGCGTACATGATTGAACGTGACGAATGCCAAGGCCCGGTCTACTTCCAGAAATGGTATGGCATGAAACCAACCACCCCGATCATCTCCGGCGGTATGAACGCACTGCGTCTGCCAGGCTTCTTCCAGAACCTGGGTCATGGTAACGTTATCAATACCTCCGGTGGCGGTTCTTACGGTCACATTGACAGCCCGGCAGCCGGTGCGATTTCCTTGCGCCAGTCTTACGAGTGCTGGAAATCCGGTGCTGACCCGATTGAATTTGCCAAGGAACACCGTGAATTTGCACGTGCCTTTGAATCCTTCCCCGGTGATGCCGACAAACTGTATCCGGGCTGGCGTGAAAAACTGGGCGTGCATAAGTAAACTAACACAGTAAAAGCCCCCCTGCCCCCTTTTTCAAAGGGGGGTTCTAAGAAAGGGGCTTCTTGCTTCCCCCTTTGAAAAAGGGGGAGTGAGGGGGATTTAATTTCTGACCTTTCATTGGAACCCACCCATGACCGACGCGACCCAATACACTATCCAGCATGAACCCTTCTATCAAGCTACCGGACGTGAAGTCGAATTGTACCAGGCCGCGTACCGTTCACGCCTGCCGGTGATGGTGAAAGGCCCAACGGGTTGCGGCAAGTCGCGCTTTATTGAGCACATGGCCTGGAAACTTGGCAAGCCCTTGATTACCGTGGCCTGTAACGAAGACATGACGGCCTCCGATCTGGTCGGGCGCTATTTGCTGGAAGCTAATGGCACGCGCTGGCTGGACGGCCCCTTGACCACTGCCGCCCGCATCGGCGCAATTTGCTACCTCGATGAAATCGTTGAGGCACGCCAGGATACGACCGTGGTGATCCACCCACTGACGGATCACCGCCGCACCTTGCCGCTGGATAAAAAAGGCGAGTTGGTGCAGGCACACCCGGATTTCCAGTTGGTGATTTCCTACAATCCGGGCTACCAAAGCCTGATGAAGGATTTGAAACAGTCCACCAAACAGCGGTTTGTGGCGTTTGATTTTGACTATCCGGCGGCTGCCGCAGAAACGCGTATTGTGCAGCAGGAAGCAGGAGTCGATGCCGGTTTAGCGGAAAAGCTGGTGAAAATCGCCCACACCGCCCGTAACCTCAAAGGGCATGGGTTGGACGAAGGCATTTCTACCCGCCTGCTGGTCTACGCCGCCAACCTGATGCGCGACGGGATTGCCGCAGGCGACGCTTGCCGCATGGCACTGGTCAGCCCGATTACCGATGATGCCGACATCCGCAGCACCTTGAACCACGCCATTGATGTGATTTTTGGGTGAATAATATGGATGAAAAGAAACCCCTCCCAGCCTCCCCTTATCAGGGGAGGAGCGAAGAGGCCGCAGCTTCCGACTTTCCCCCTGATAAGGGGGAATTGAAGGGGGTTTCTTTCTACCGCGCCCAGCTCAGTTGCAATTTCAAGCAGCTTGATGAAGCCTTTGCCGCTTGCATGCAGGAAGCGCTTGCCCTGCTGAGTGAACAAGGCATCAAGGACTACCTCGACGGTGCGTCGTTGGTGTGCAAAATCGGGCGCGGTTTCGACCCCGTGCTGACTTATCTGGAAGAAATGCCACGCATCGCCCAGCGTTTGGGGGAGGACTTGCTCAACCAGACCAGCCAAGCGGTGTGGAAAATGTCGCGCACCCCGAATGGGCGTTCCATCCCGCTGTTTATGCAGGTATTCCCTGATGTTTGTCGCCGTCTTGACAGTCGTGAGCTGGTCGGACATTACCTTGAACTGGTGTTTGCCATGATGGAGCGCACCACCGGCTCCATCCACGGTTTCCATACCACTATCCCCAGCCCCGGTTTGCCGAAAATGCTGGAGCAGATGCCCTATTTGCTCAGCCAATTGGCGTTGGGTGGCCTGAAAAACTGGATTGAATACGGCATCCGCAACTACGGCAAACACCCACAGCGACAGGAAGAATATTTCAGCCTGCAATCCGCCGACAGCAAGGCCATGTTGCAGCACGAACGCCACGGGACGCTGTTCAGCCACCATGAACGCAAACTCAACCTCTATCTGCAAGCCTGTTGGCAAGAAAACGAGCAGCTTGTCCCCTACTCCATTGATTTCCGTGACCTGCGCGAACAGCAACCCTATTTTGATGCATTCGGCCTCCGCATCCCGGATGTGTTTGATGACGCGCACGGCATCAGCGGCCTCGATCGTTACCGGGCGGTACTGGCACACATGGCGGCACATAAACGTTGGTCAGGCAAGGTGGTGGCAGACAACTTCAGCCCGCAGCAACGCATTGCCATCGAGCGCATGGAAGACAGCCGCGTGGAATGGCTGGCGATGCGGGAATACCCTGGCTTGCGGCGCATTTTCACCGCCCTGCATCCCATTCCGCTGGAAGATGAATGCAATATCCAAACCGAATCCTGTGTCCGCCACCGTTTGGCGATGTTGTCGTGGGCGATCCTCAACCCACAGCACGGCTACCGGCATCCACATGTGAATGCCTTTGTGGAGAAATTCCACGCAACAATGGCGCAAGGCGACACAAGCACTGCCGATATGGTGCAATTGGCGATTTCATTCGTGGCAAAAACACGCCTGCAATCCGACCAATTACCGGGTGTGTATTTCATGCATACGGCGATTCCGTACCGCGACGATAACCGCCATTTGTGGCAATTCATTGAAGAAAGCGACGATGAGGAATTCTTCGATGAAAGCAAACAAAGCGCCCAGCAAGAATTGCAAGGTTTGCCACCCCGCCATTACCCGGAATGGGATTACAGCACCCAAACCTACCGCCCAGACTGGACGAGCGTTTATGAAAGCCTGCATCCGGCAGGCAATCCGGCGGTGATTGATGCACTATTGGCAAAACATGCAGCCTTGGCAAAGAAACTCAAACAGATTGTGGACTTGCTCAAACCGCAGAATTACACCCGTATCCGCTATCAGGAAGAAGGCAGCGAACTGGATTTGGATGTGGCGATCCGCTCGCTGATTGATTTCAAGGGCGGGGCGAACCCCGATCCGCGCATCAACATGAGCCACAAACATGACGGGCGTAATATCGCGGTGATGCTGTTGCTGGATTTATCGGCTTCGATCAGCGAAGTGCCGGAAGGCGCGACACAAAGCATTCTGGAACTGAGCCAGGAAGCCGTATCGTTGCTGGCGTATGCGATTGAGGCACTGGGCGACCCGTTTGCGATTGCCGGGTTTGCCTCCAATACGCGGCACGAGGTGCGTTACCAGCACATCAAGGGTTTCAAGGAACATTGGGACGACGAAGTGAAGGGGCGGCTGGCGGCAATGCAAGCAGGGTATTCGACACGGATGGGCGCGGCAGTACGTCATGCCGCGCATTATCTGGAACATCAACCGGCGGATAAAAAGCTGCTGCTGATTTTAACTGATGGCGAACCGTCGGATATTGACGTGGATGATCCACAATTATTGACGCAAGATGCACGGCAAGCCGTGAGAGAACTGGATCAGAAAGGCATTTACAGCTATTGCATTAGTCTTGATCCACGGGCGGATGAATATGTACGGGATATTTTCGGCAAACGATTTACTGTGGTGGATAAGGTGCAGCGTTTGCCAGAGAGGATGACGCAGGTGTTTGTTACACTAACGGCGTGATATTAGTTAATCCAAGGAATAACATAGCTTTTTTTGAAAAGCTCATAATTATTAATTGTATTTTTTGCATCTATTACATTTTCTTTCGTGGAGTAAGGGCCAACAACGATCTTATAATAAGTCTCCAAACTATTCTTATTATTTACATAACGAAACTCTTTATAATAAGAATTTACAAACCCTCTTTCAACAAGGGCATTCTGTATATTAATTGCCTTCTCCATACTATTAGTAGCGAATACCTGAACAAAATAGTTCCCAGCACCTTTTACAATATAAATATCTTTCGCAGAAAATTGTGCAGAATAGTTATCAATACTTACTTCTGATTTATTAGCTATTAGCTTTACATTGATAATTTCCTTTTCCAAATCACTAGGGATGTAAAGTTCCGATTCATAAGGGGCGTATACAGACCAACCATCACAATCGACTTGCAATTTGATTTTATCTCCTGCTTTCAATCCCTTATCTGTCAAATCAAGTGTAAAACCTCCATCTTTCCTGAGTTTAGCAGGAAGAATGTCAAAATTTGACACGGTAATTTTCTTAATGTTTCGAGCAGGTATTTCTTTTCCATCCTCAGTTATCAATTGGGCATTTCCATAGAGGTACATACCATCACAGAAAGCATAATCAGGTATATTACAGCTTAAAGCAATAATTGAGGATAAAATAATTTTCTTCATTGGTTCACCTGCTCAAGCTCAATTCGTTTAGTCTTGTTCCACAATTGGATAACTTCATCAACTGCACGAAATTTTTCCCCATTAATAGTGGCATCTACTTCATACTTCACCTTCCCCCCTACTTTTCCCTTGACGTTATAAATTTTAAACTCACCTTTACTATTAGAAAATACCGGCTGCATCCCTGATATAAAAATTTTGACATTTTCTACTGGCATCTCACCATTAGCATATTCCATGACAACTATACCTTCTATACTGTCAGTCTTTACTAAATCATTATCTTGCTGTGGGGGAGAATTAATTATGCAATTGCCAACGGCTTGGCATACGATGCCCTTATTATTGCTTACCTCTTGAGTAGATTTTTGCCCATCACCACAAGATGTTAGCAATAACATCACGCTTAGCAAGACGTAACGATACATAATTATTTTTCAGGGGCTTGAATGTAAGAATCACCTCCACTCTGACTAACTACGCCAGTATTACCTTCTATTTTTTGTTGAAGGTTAGTTCGTGGCTGCTGAACAGATGGCGTTGTAGCTGAATTTTTTTGTGATAGAGTGCCTCCTCCAGAATTAATATATGTATCACCGACACTCTGTCCCGCTGTACCTTGATTATTCGTGACATTTTGTATGACAGTTGAAGCGGGGGTAAGCTGCATAACACTGTACAAAAAACCGACTACCACAACCACAATAGCAGTGACGAAAGTATACTTTAGCCATTTTTCTTTACCTTCAGGGGTAAATTTGCCTATTGCAACAACACTTGCCAGAACAAACAAAACAAAACCAAAAAAAACCAAGGGATTATTAATATGTTCAATCCACGGAGTAGCATCCACCATTTTTATCTCACTGAGCAAATCACATTCACAATATTAGCAATTTGAACAAAATTTGCATAGAAAAATCGGGTGTGACCGGAAGTGATGCAAACACACAAAACCGGAGAGTTACACTCCTCTGAAGTCATTGATTTGTTATGCGGGATACCTCCTGATTTTGCTGAAAATCAAGCTACGAATACAACATCCGGCTCATCCAAAAACGCCAGTACGATGTCTTTTTCATCCACACCTTGGCGGATCAGGTCATCCGTGATGCCCTGTTCAATGCCGTCGTATTCGACCACTACTTTGCCATCTTGAAGGGTGATGTAGATCAGGTTGCCACGTACTCATCTGCATCAACCAACAGAATGTAGCTTGATCGGCAAACACTTCTGGTAATAGTCAAAATCCTTGTCATCGGTGAAAATCTGCATATTCAGGCGCACGGCAACCGCACAAATCAGAAAGTCGATATGCGAGCCTTGGATGCCTTGCTTACGGCAAAGATTGGAAAATTTGGCAGCCGTTTCATAATCTTCGTCGAGAACAACCTCATTGGGAAACCACACCATCTTGTTACGCAGTTTTTCGTAACGTGCCAAATCACTGTAACCCGACAGCAATTCCTGACGGATCACGCCGATGATTTTTGCCTGACCATCCTCAATCAGTCCTTTCAACTTTTCAACAATCGTCACCTCCCAAGGCTCTTTGCCTCGCAGGGCAGATGACCAAATACAGGTGTCAACCAACACGCCACTCATTGACGCGCCTTTTTGTAATCGTAGTCTGTATCCGCTGGAAACTTGCCAAACAACTCAACAATTTCACGCTGTTTATGGCGTTGGATGAACTCCCGAAGGGCTTGATTGATAGCTTCTTTTTTACTCTTAAAACCACCCATCACCACCACCTCCTGTAGCAATTGCGGGTCAAATGCCAAGTGAGCCATATTCTTATCCCCTAACGATAATTACGCATATCATTCAGTATAACAAACCACAGGCAACAAACTACAATCATTCGGATATGAAACAACAGACTGCAACCTACCTGCTACGCCTGCCGCGCTCCCTCAAGGAGAAAACCGCCCACTTTTTCAACGAACGGCAAAAGCAAGCAGACATGGATACGTTCAAGCGCATTTTGACACGCCAAGGCGGGCAAGAACCCTGTGAGGGAGATGAGTTGGTTAATCATGTGGCAGCAATCGAGGGGCACGATTAACAACCTTGCGGTTGGATTGTTGCTCACGGATTTTCAATACTGCACAAATGGCTGTCAGGTCATTGTTATACTTGGCAGCATGGGCTTGCCGATGTTTGCGCACTCTTCAACGATTAGGTCATCCATCACGGCTTTGCTTTCTGTCTAAGCGGATTGCTTGGGTCTTGCTTGAGCCTGAGAATATCTGCCCTGATTTCTTCAAGCGTCGGATTGCCCAGCCATTGTTGGCGCTCTTTGGTGTAGTCGCTGCCTTTCCGATGAAAAACTTCATCCTTCTGCTCTAACGTTATTTTTTTGTTCACTTTGACAGCACCAAAAGAGCTTTCATCTGCATCCGCTGGAAACTTGCCGGACAACCCAACGAGTTCACGCTGTTTATGGCGTTGGATGAACTCCCGAAGGGCTTGATTGATAGCTTCTTTTTTACTCTTAAAACCACCAATCACCACCGCTTCCTGTAGCAATTGAGAGTTAAATTCCAACCTTTAACCGACCGCAACCCGTGCATTGCGGAACATGCGCAGCCACGGGCCATCCTCCAGCCAGCCCTCCGGCTTCCAGGAGTACTGCACACTGCGGAACACACGCTCGGGATGCGGCATCATAATGGTGAAACGCCCATCCGTGCTGGTCAGCCCGGTAATGCCCAAAGGTGAGCCATTCGGGTTTTCTGGATAATGGGTGGTGGGGTTGCCGTAGTTATCGACAAAGCGCAAGCCCACCAAGCCTTCTGCCAACACCTGTCCGGCACTGGAGGCATCGAATACCGCCCGACCTTCACCGTGTGCCACCGCCACCGGCAAGATCGAGCCAGCCATCCCCTGCAAGAACAGGGAGGGTGACTCCAATACCTCAACCGCAGCGAGGCGGGCTTCAAACTGCTCCGATTGGTTACGGTAGAAACGCGGCCAATGGGCAGCACCGGGAATCATGTCACGCAACTGTGAGAACATCTGGCAACCATTGCACACACCAAGGCCAAACGCATCCTTACGGGCAAAGAAGGCGGCAAACTCATCGCTGGCACGCGGGTTCAACAGGATGGTTTTTGCCCAGCCGCCACCTGCCCCCAACACGTCACCATAGGAGAAACCACCACAAGCCACCAAGCCCTTGAACTGCTTGAGGCTAACACGCCCGCTGATAATGTCGGTCATGTGGACATCAATCGCCTTGAAGCCTGCCCGGTCAAACGCGGCGGCCATTTCGACCTGCCCATTCACCCCCTGCTCACGCAGGATAGCGACTGCCGGACGCACGCCAGTATGGATAAAGGGGGCTGCCACATCCTCATCCTGATCAAAACCAACCCGCACCGGCAAACCAGGATCATGGGCATCAGCAATCCGCCCAAACTCCTGGGCAGCGCATTCGGCATTGTCCCGCAAGGTCTGCATACGGTAGCTCGTTTCAGCCCACAGGCTTTGCAAGCGGGTGCGCGGCAAGCGCAGCAACTCATCATGACCAAAGGTCAAAACCAGCTCGTCGGTATCGTTCAGCTCACCGATGACATGCACATGATGCCCCAGACCTGAGGCGCGGAACACCGCCAGCACCGTATCGGTATCGCAATGGCAAACTTGCAGGACAACCCCCAGCTCCTCATTGAACAAAGCACGCAACGGGTTATCGCCCAAATCTCCCAAATGCAGGTTGACACCCACATGCCCGGCAAAGCTCATTTCCGCCAGCGTCGCCAGCAAGCCACCATCAGAGCGGTCATGGTAGGCCAGTATCAGGTGCTCATGCCGCAATTCTTGCATGGCCTCAAAGAAATCCTTCACGATCTGCGGGTCATCCAAATCAGGGGCATAATGCCCCACTTGCCCATAGACCTGCGCCAGGGCAGAGGCTGCCAGCCGGTTCTTGCCCTTGCCAAGGTCAACCAGGATCAGGTCGGTATCACCCTTGTCAGTCTGCAATTGCGGGGTCAGGGTTTTGCGCACATCCTGGACGGGGGCAAAGGCAGAAATGATCAGCGACAAGGGAGCCACCATTTCGCGGGCTTTATCGTCTTGCTGCCAAACGGTTTTCATCGACAAGGAATCCTTGCCGACCGGAATCGCAATCCCCAAACGGGGGCACAGTTCCTCACCCACCGCCCGCACCGTATCAAACAAGGCAGCATCCTCACCCGGATAACCGGCAGCGGCCATCCAGTTGGCAGAAAGGCGGATGTCACCCAATTTGGCAATATCCGCTGCCGCCAGGTTGGTAATGGCCTCACCAATAGCCATGCGCCCGGACGCGGCTGGGTTCACCAAGGCAATGGGGGTACGTTCACCCATCGCCATCGCCTCGCCGGTATAACCGACATAATCGGTGGCAGTCACTGCCACATCCGCCACCGGCACTTGCCAAGGGCCAACCATCTGGTCGCGTGTCACCATACCCGTGATGGTACGGTCGCCAATCGTGATCAGGAATGCTTTGGAGGCCACCGTCGGCAAGGTCAATACCCGCTCAACCGCCTCCACCAAGGCAATATGCCCCAACTCCACGTCTGGCTTGTGGAAGGTCTGGTGGTGGACATCCCGCAGCATTTTCGGCGGCTTGCCCAGCAACACATTCATTGGCATGCTGACCGGGTAATTGTCAAACAGCGAATCGCCGACCAGCAGTGTCTGCTCCACCGTTGCAGAACCGACCACTGCATACACAGCCCGCTCACGCTCACACAATTCGCGGAAAGTATCGAGGCGCTCCTCAGCAATCGCCAGCACATAACGCTCTTGCGCCTCATTGCACCAGATTTCCATCGGAGCCATACCCGGCTCATCATTGGGCACAGTACGCAGCTCAAACTTGCCACCACGCCCGGCATCATTGATGATTTCGGGGATTGCATTGGAAATGCCACCCGCCCCCACATCATGGATGGACAGGATCGGGTTGTTCTTGCCCATTGCCACGCAGCGGTCGATCACCTCTTGGCAACGGCGCTGCATTTCCGGGTTGCCGCGTTGCACGGACGCAAAATCCAGGCTCGCAGCACTGGTTCCCGAAGCCATCGAGGAAGCTGCACCACCACCCAAACCGATCAGCATCGCCGGGCCGCCCAACACGACAATCGGCGTACCTTCCGGCAGGGTTTTCTTTTCAACATGCCCCGCCCGGATATTGCCCAGCCCCCCGGCAATCATGATCGGCTTATGGTAGCCGCGCAGCTCCAGCCCTTTCGCCCCCGGCACTTCCTGCTCAAAGGTACGGAAGTAACCGGCAATATTCGGGCGACCAAATTCATTATTGAAGGCTGCCGCACCAATCGGCCCTTCCAGCATAATGTCGAGCGCGGAAACAATCCGCTCCGGCTTACCGAACTCCTGCTCCCACGGACGTGCAAATCCGGGGATTTTCAGGTTGGAAACCGAGAAACCGCACAAACCCGCTTTCGGCTTGGAACCAATACCGGTCGCCCCCTCATCGCGGATTTCCCCACCTGAACCGGTTGCCGCACCCGGAAAAGGTGAAATGGCGGTCGGATGGTTGTGTGTCTCCACTTTCATCAGGATATGCACCGGCTCATGGGTATAATGGTATTCGTTACCCTCACCATTCGGCATAAAGCGGGTGGCATCAAAGCCTTCAATCACCGAGGCATTGTCCTTGTAGGCAGACAGGATACCTTCCGGTGCATGTTGGTAGGTGTTGCGGATCATGCCAAACAGTGATTTTTCCTGTGGCTTGCCATCAATCACCCAATCCGCATTAAAAATCTTGTGGCGGCAGTGTTCGGAGTTGGCCTGGGCAAACATCATCAATTCGACATCGGTCGGATTGCGCCCCAGCTCCGCATAATTGGCAGCCAAATAATCAATCTCATCGGCGGACAACGCCAAACCCCACTCGCGGTTGGCACGCGCCAAGGCTGCGGGTGCATCCCCGGAAATGTCAACATGGCGCAACGCTGCTGGCTCAGCCTCACTGAACAGCACCACCGCATCCTGGTAGTCTGCCAACACCACTTCCGTCATGCGGTCATGCAACAGCGCACGCACCTGCGCCTCCTCCTCTGCGGACAAGGCTGCGGAGCTTTGGATACCGTAAGCGATACCGCGCTCAATCCGCTCCACCATCCGCAAACCACAGTTGTGGGCAATATCGGTGGCCTTGCTTGACCACGGTGAGATGGTACCGGGGCGCGGCGTGACCAAAAACAGCATGCCCCCGACATGACCACTGCCTACCTCTTCACCATATTCAAGCACTGATTGCAATTGGCGGTGCTCTTCAGCCTGCAATTCACGGGCAGTACGCACGAAATGGACAAATTCGGCTTGTAAGCCAGACACCTGCGGCACAAGCGCTTGCAGGGCATTCAGGAGCTTGCCACGACGGAAAGCAGAAAGGGCAACACGACCGGGGAGGATCAGCATAAGTTTTTGTCAAGGGCAGTTCATCAAGGGGGATATGATAGCGGAACTCACCACCATTTAGCCACAACGGGTGCTTGATACGCCCGGAACTGCGCCAACAAACCCCGTGAGAAGGTGGGTTAAAAAAGTTGCCGTGACAAAAGCATGACAGCGCTGCCCAGAACACTTATAATGCCGCTTCCACCAGTTAGGTGATCTCCGGGGGCGACATGGCTTCGACGTGGGTTACAAAACTTGGGGAGCATGCAGTGGGTGTGGTGACCACTTAAACACTAGTCACAAAAAATAGTCGCAAACGACGACTCTTACGCTCTCGCCGCTTAATAACCGGTTGAAAGCTGTCTGACCGAATACGTGCTTGTGCGCTCGGGTTTCAGGCATCATCCATCACAAGATCGCACCTACGTTTGTTCAGGGCAAGGGCGCTAAAACCAAACTGAAACAGCCTGCAAGCCAGCCTGTCAATCGGCGGGATGCGGGTTAAACAAAAGATTGAATAAGCATGTAGCGCCTTCAAGCAGCGGATTTGCGGACGGGGGTTCAATTCCCCCCGCCTCCACCAAACACTTGTTTCAAGCTGTTCCAAGATGTATCAAAAGCCTCTGTAAACAACCATTTACAGGGGCTTTTTTGTTTCAGGCTGTGTCAAGCTGTGCCACGGTATGCCAACCAATTGTTGGTATTATTGTGGGTATCTCACTAACCTAAGCAGCGAGATACCCACAAAATGAACAGAAAGCTAAAAGATTCAACGGTTAAGAACGCAAAACCTGAACCCACCGGCAAGACCAAAAAACTATCTGATGGCGGCGGCCTATTCCTGCAAGTGACCCAAACCGGCAAGTATTGGCGTTACGCTTACAGGCTTACCAAAGGTGAGGACACCATCCAAACAACCTTGGCAT
The DNA here is from genome assembly GCA_964293005.1 of uncultured Thiothrix sp. Lineage (GTDB taxonomy): Bacteria > Pseudomonadota > Gammaproteobacteria > Thiotrichales > Thiotrichaceae > Thiolinea. The sequence continues at coordinate 5,588 of CAXYXW010000021.1, read as the reverse complement.
TGGGAACCTATCCAGAAACCAGCCTTGCAGAGGCACGGCGCAGGCATGAGGAGGCAAGGGCTATGCTGGCGCGTGGTGTCGACCCTGCCAGCCACAAGCGGCAAATGCAGGCGGCACAGGTGGATGTTGAATCATCCAGCTTTGAGGCCATCGCCCGCGAATGGTACGGCAGGAACAAGGATCAATGGTCAAAAAGCCATGCCAGCAGGATCATGCTGTACTTTGAAAAAGATGTTTTCCCACTGATTGGCAAACACAACATTAACCAGGTTGCACCGTCGCATATCATCCAGATTATGCGGTTGGTTGAGGCCAGGGGTGCAGCCGAAGCAGCAAGGCGCATAAAACAGTTCATCCTTCAGGTGTACAAGTATGCAGTGACGATGGAGCTTGCCGGACGCAACCCGGCAGCGGACATTGACAATAATGTGATATTGAAACCCCGCAGCAAACGGCATTTTCCAGCGATCACCAACCCACTCAAGGTCGGGCAATTGTTGCGGGATATGGATGCTTACCAAGGCTCTTTGGTGGTGCGGTGTGCCTTGCAGTTGTCGCCGTTAGTGCTGTTGCGACCTGGCGAATTGAGGGGGGCAGAATGGGCTGAAATCGACCTGGGGGCGGCAACCTGGACTATCCCCATCAAACGCATGAAAGCCCCAACCCATATCAAGCAGGCGAACCAGAGTGTGCATATCGTGCCGCTTTCACAGCAGGCAATCAGCATCTTGCGGGAATTGCAGCCCTTTACAGGGCGTTACCGCTTTGTTTTCCCCGGCGCTAGGGGAGCCAGCAAGCCATTAAGTGAAAATGGGGTCAGGACTGCCTTACGGACGATGGGTTACGACAATGAAACCATGACACCCCACGGGTTCAGGGGGATGGCCTCCAGCCTGCTCAATGAACTGGGGTGGAACCCAGACGCGATAGAAAGGCAGCTTGCCCACAAGGAGGCCAATAAGATAAGGGCGGCTTATAACCGGGCTGAATATCTGGAGGAGCGCAAACAGATGATGCAGGCTTGGGCTGATTACCTGGATCAGTTGCGGGAAGGTGGGCAAGTGTTGCCATTCCAACGTAAAACAGGGCAGTGGGCATAATGGGGGGCAAACCCGTTGTGTTACACTCCTGGCATACAACACCGGCAAGGCTGCGTGCCTGCATGGGAAACCCCGACCACCTGCCAACGGGTAAGGACAACATGAGCGACACACCGAAAAAGACCCTGACCATCAACCGCAAGCCAGCCACCGGCACGGCTGCACCGCCGACCCCAGCACCCGTACCGGGGAGCGTGACCCGCACGGGTAAGCGCATCATCCGGCGTGGTGATTTGCCACAGGCCACACCTGCAAAGGGCAAGCCACCCGCCACCGGCAAGGGCGGGAAGCCCGCCAGCAACAAAAGGAAGCCTACCCGCAAGCCAGCCACCAAAAAGCCCGTTATTGCCCCCTCTGACCTGAAGGCGCGGGAGCTGAATGACCGGCTGAATGGTTTCCCGGTTTGGCTCAACTTCCAGCCCTTGGCTATTGGGGTTGAAAAAGAGGTTTACCGGCTGGTGAATGATGAGCATTTCCCCGGCGCTTCCAAAAAGGTGGTGCAGAAGGTGTTACGGATGCACACGCACCACGGGCGGTATTTGCAGGCCATTGCCAAGGGTGGAGGGCGCTTCCATCTGGATGGTACACCAGAGGGTGAAATTAACGGCTACCAGCAACAGCTAGCGGTTGAAATGTTGGCAAAGCGTTCGTAAAACGATATTGAACTGGCGCGGGAGCGGGAGCGGTTCAAAACGGTGATACAGGAGCGTTCAGCATGACAGAAAGGCACACCACACCATCAGGACAAAGCGTATTTTTTGACCTTTTTGAGCCTGAAAAGGCTGCAAATATGCTTATACGGGCAGAGTTGATGCGCAAACTGACCAAGATACTGCAAGCGCGTTTCAGTACACAGGGCGAAGCTTCGGAGTTTTTGGGGGTTAGCCAAGCGCGTATTAGTGACCTATACCGTGGGAAGATTGGGCAATTTACCGTTGATATGTTGATTAACCTGATGTCAAAGGCGGGTCAGCGTGTTGAGGTCATCATCAAAGAAGCTGCGTGATGTAATAGGCGGGAACACGCCCACCCACACCCCACCAAGAGCCGGACACGATCCGGCTTTTTTGTGGCGTGTTACGAAATAGTGGGGCTGTTATTCCGTAACAGTACCAAGAGCCGGACACGCCCCGGCTTTTTTGTGCCTGCATGAGAGGGGCAAGCCATGAGATACGCGATTATCCGCATTGAACCAAGCCTTGAAGCCGACCTGATGGACATGGGCGCGGCTTTCGTGGATGCACTGCACACGGGTCACTACCAAGGTGAGGTGTTCACGTTTGAAACCCCGGTAACGTTGTTTCAGGCGATTACCCCGAAACGCTGGGAGCTGTTGGACAAGTTACAGGGTAAGGCAGCGGTAAGTATCCGCGAACTTGCCAAACAATTGAAACGCGATGTGAAAAACGTCCATACCGATGTAAGCAAGCTCTTGGAGCTTGGATTGCTGGAGCGTGATGAAGCAGGGCGCGTGTTCTCACCCTTTGCAGAAATCAGGACAGCGTTCACTTTGAAGGGTAACGGAGGGCTGCTGCATGAGCTTGGGCAAGCAGCCAACCCACCAGAAAGCCCGTTATTGCCCCATCCGGCCTGAAGGTGCGTGGGCTGAATGCTTTTCCGGTTTGGCTACAGCTTCCAGCCCTTGGTTATTGGGGGAGGGTTGTTTTTCCGCCTGAACCCTGATGTTCTGGCGTATTTCAAGCAAGGCGGGCAAGGTTGGCAAACCCGGCTGAATGATGCATTGCAGGAGTACATGAAACTGCACCCCGACAAGTTGTAATTTGTAAACAAAATGTTTATGGTTGGGCTATGATAAAGACATTCAGCGACCCCGAAACAGAGCAGTTTTTTCAAACAGGACGCTCACGCAGAATTGCACCGGACATTAGGCAGCGTGCTGCCATGCGTCTTTTGCAACTGCACAATGCCACCTGCCTAGATGATTTGCGGTTCCCACCGTCCAACCGTTTGGAAAAGCTTACAGGTGATAGGGAAGGCCAATGGAGCATCCGCATAAACCAGCAATGGCGGGTCTGTTTCAGGTTTGAGGCCGGTCATGCTGATGGCGTTGAAATAGTGGATTACCATTAAGGTGAACAAAAATGAACAGTGATAACGGCCTGCCTGCCATCCATCCCGGTCTATTCCTTGCTGAAGTGTTGGACGAATTGGGGCTAAGCCAAGCCCAATTTGCAAAAGCCATCCGTGTTTCCCCCATGCGCATTTCCCATGTGGTCAATGAAGCGCGGCCTGTCACGGCTGAACTGGCGTTGCGCATTGGCAAGGCTTTGGGGCAGTCGCCCCGTTATTGGCTTAACCTGCAAGCTGACTATGACATCAAAATGGCAGAGCAACAGGTGGGGAATGATTTGGACGGGGTACAGCCGATTGCAGCCTGAAACAGGTTGGGAGTTTGATAAGCAACCCCACCCCCCACCAAGAGCCGGACACGATCCGGCTTTATTTCATGCCGTTATGGTGACAAACATGAAACACGGGTCTATTTCAAAGCCATTGGCTTTTAGCCAGGAACAAATGCAGGCGGCGTTGGATGCAGCACCGGACAGGGTGGATGATCCTGAATCCCCCTATGACCCGAATGATGGGGCAGCGGTTTCTGCCTTTTGGTCAGGCGCTGAAGTGCGGCAACCTGCAAAACGCGGCAAGCAGAAGGCTTCTGTTAAAGTACCTGCCTATATCCGCCTGAACCCTGATGTTCTGGCGTATTTCAAGCAAGGCGGGCAAGGTTGGCAAACCCGGCTGAATGATGCATTGCAGGGGTACATGAAACTGCACCCCGACCGCAAAAGTAAAATGATGTAGATGGATAAGTACCCACATACAGGGTAAAAATAACAATTCCTTCTGCCGACCCCCCACCCCCCCCCACAACAGCCAATAAGCAGGCGAATAGCCATCAAAAAAAGGTTTTACCCTTTGGGGTTTAACAAGCTTGTCACCCTTCGGTTTTTTAGTTTGTCACAAAACTTATAATATTTAGTACAACCTGATTCAGGGCGTCATACAACGGTGTAATGCGGGTTTGAGGGTGTAACACAACTTGTACTAAAATAGTGTTAGACAAATACTTAGAATATTTAGTACAATTATCCCCATCAAGACAACAGGCGGGATACAGGCAACATGAATATCGGATATGCAAGGGTAAGCACGACTGGGCAGGACTACCAAACCCAATTGGCAAAACTGCAAGCGGCTGGATGTGTGGAAATATTCTCAGAGAAGCAAAGCGGCAAAGATACCGACCACCGTGAACAGCTTCAGGCTGCTATCCGGTTTGCCAGAAAAGGGGATGTGCTGGTAGTCACCAAGCTTGACCGGTTGGCACGCTCAATACCAGACCTATGGAAAATTGCCAGTGAACTGCAAGCCAAGGATGCAGGCTTTCGGGTACTGGATCAGGAGGGTATGGACACCAGCAGTGCAACCGGGAAGCTACTATTCAACATTCTGGGCAGCATTGCGGAATTTGAACGCGACCTGATTAACGCACGGACAGCAGAAGGCAGGATTGCAGCCAAAGCAAAGGGGGTAAAGTTCGGGCGTAAGGCCAAGTTGACCGATGAGCAGGTTGGTGAAATCAAGGCAGACGTGAAGGCAGGGCAATTGTCCATGCAGGCCATTGCTGACAAGTACGGCATTGCCCGCAACAGCGTTTACAGGCTGGCGGGGGCAAAGGATGCCACCTAACCTGAAGGGTCGTAAAACTCACTTTTCAGCGTTGCCGTTTTTTATAGCAGTTTCCAGACCTCCCATATTCGCCCCACAAGCACCTATCCATAAGGGTTCCACACATAAAAGAAGGGGCGCACTAGGTTATTTATGCGACCCTTATTTTTATAGGCAGGGGTCAGCCTATGCCGGATATGGGCTTCCTGCCCATCGTTGACCAACCTTTGATAATTGTCCCGCCTCCTGCCTTTGGTTGGTTGTCAGGCATTCCGCCCAGCCTTCCGCTTCCTGTAACCGTTACGGAATAACAGCGCCACCATTTCGTAACACGCCACAAAAAAGCCGGATCGTGTCTGGCACTTGGTAAGGGTTGCTTGGGCTATCCTGCCTTGTCCCAAACCCTTCACACCACCTTGCAGATGCGTCAACCCTGCCCCGCAAGTTGTGGATAAATGCACAACGTATGCATGCACAATGGACATATTGACCCACAAAAACCATTTTTTAATAAAGGTATTTTATGAAAAGAATAGAGCTGGCGAATGGGTTGACCGACTTCGTACAAAGCAACCTGTCCAAAACAACAGCTTATTGTCTGGTTGGACAACATCTCACACCCCCCTTGCAGATGCGTCAACCCTGCCCAGCAATTTGTTAGCACATGCACAACTTATGCATGGACAATGGACATATTGACCCACAAAAGCCATTTTTTAATAAAGGTATTTTATGAAAAGAATCTCTGTACACGACAATTTTCCTAGTCACTGGGTTTCAAGACCAATTTGACGTTGC
>CAXYXW010000020.1:0-67765 GCA_964293005.1 uncultured Thiothrix sp. | reverse complement strand
AATGGGGATGAGCCGTGTTTAATCAAGAGGATAGGGGCTTAAGTTGGCGCGTATGGCATCAACCACTCCGCTGGTTTCACTCCGCTGGTTTTGCTTGTGAGTTTGCAGATGTAGCTCGCTACCGCTTTTACGAAGAATGCGCTAAATACAAAATCCCCGTCACCAACTACGAACCCGGTGAACTCGAAGCGGAGTTAAAGGCGTTGCGCAGTTTATGATTATTGCAGGCTTACACCTCTAAAGATTCAGCAAGTCCATATATTTTATGCATGCATTTGTTATTGATGATAACAGGAATATCATAGTTCGATCTTCCTATTAAATACATTCCTCCATCAACCAAGTCAGACCAAGGTTCTTTTGATCCATATACATGGTGCATGATAGAAAATTCGATTCTTTCCCGCTTCCTTTTATCCGAAACACTAGCAGTAAATAAACGATATGCTGCCAACTCTTTGTCAACTGCCAACAGCATATCGTCTTTATGCAGATTAAACTGATCAATGTTTTTCTTGGCATAACTCCATCCGTGCCATATCTCCTTTCTTATGCCTTCTTTTGCAGATTCTACATTCAGTATTGTATAATTACCTTTTTTATATTCACGAGTATGCTGGCTTATCCTCTTCTTTATCGAGTTACTTACCCCCACTGATCGTAGAATATAACCATCCTGGTACTCAAAAGTAAATAAATACACACCAGCAATGTCATGAACATCATCGAGATGGTCACATTTGCCATAGCCATTCCAAGAGAAAGGCCCTTCCCAATTAAGCTCCTCTGTTGTTATTAGCGCATGATCGCTTGATCTATTGAAACTAAAAAAATCTGGAAGCATTTGTTTTTCCATGTTTATTTTCCAAGACTAATGGTTGCCATGATTGGCATGTGATCACTGTGCGCAAGCCATTCATCTGCTTTCCCTATATCCAGTGAGGTTTCATTGTCAAAAATTTTCTGATGCATAAAAATGTAATCAATGTGAAACGGACGTTCGCGCTTACGGTACATATATAGCGTTGGATGTATTTCTTGACCTTGCTGCCGATTATATAGTCTATGATACAAGCTGCATATATCAAGCTCCTCCAACTCACGTACTACATCCAAATGATTCCACCACGCCTCATGATCATGCCAAATAGCATTGCTATTCCAGTCACCACACAAAATGGTATTTCCCTGAGTTAATTTTGATTTGTGCAGTTGAAGATACTTCCAAAGCTGGCCTATGTACCCAAAATGCTTTGACCCTGCTTGCTTTGTCCATATTGCTACAATGGTCGTTTTACTATCAAACTGAAATGGCAGGAATAGTTGCAGACGACCGCAATCCCAATTAAGCTTTACGAGCTTATGTCCTTTTCTTGAAAATACGCCAAGACCTTTATTTTTATTATCACCTATCCATAAATATTCTCTTGCCCAGTTTTTATATTCAGCAGTTGATTGTGCTGGGTCTTCACATTCTTGAATAATAAGCAGATCAGCGTCAAATGCTTCAAGTAAGCTGTATTTCTTCCTGAATGCTCCATTGCAATTCCATGTGATAATTTTCATGCGTTAAAATCAAGCCCCGCGAAGATATTTCGTTCAAAACAGAGTATGTAATCTATCGGAACTTGGCAAGATACTCAACCGAGTGATTGTTGAGTATCTCGATAAACTCTTTGAAATCGCGCTGGAACGTTACCCCTTCACACAAACCACCTGTTTCAAGGTATGCATAATCTCCACCAAATCGCTCTGCGCTGCCATCACCTTTTCAATCGGTTTGTAAGCGGACGGTGTTTCGTCAATCACCGCCTCATCCACGCGGCATTCCACCCCGGCGACAGCGCGTTTATGCTCATCCAGCGACACGCGGCGTTTCGCTTCAGTACGCGACATCACGCGCCCCGCACCGTGGCTGCAACTGCAAAAGCTTTCCTCGTTCCCTAAACCGCGCACGATGAAGGATTTCGCCCCCATGCTGCCCGGAATAATCCCAAGCTGGCCTTTTTGCGCACTCACCGCACCTTTGCGCGTTACCCACACATCCTTACCGTAGTGGTGTTCGCGGCTGATGTAGTTGTGGTGGCAATTTACCGCCTCCACATCCGCCGTGAAGGGCATGGGCAATACCTCACGCATCGCTTGCAGGGTGCGTGCCATCATCACTTCACGGTTGGCTTGCGCGAAATCCTGCGCCCATGCCACTGCCCGCACGTAATCACGGAAATGCTCGCTGCCTTCAGGGATGTAGGCCAAGTCTTTGTCGGGCAGGCTGATAAACCAGCGTGTCATGTCCTTTTTTGCCTGCTCGATAAAGTGTGTACCGATGGCATTCCCCACCCCGCGTGAACCGCTATGCAGCATCACCCACACGGCTTGCGTTTCATCCAGGCATACCTCGATGAAATGGTTGCCTGTTCCCAGCGTCCCCAAGTGCTTCAGGTTATTGGTGTTTTTCAGGAAGGGATGCTTTTCGCACAGGCGCTGGAAGCCTTCACTCAGTTGCAGCCACTTTTCCAGCACGTCTTCAGGCGGCTCACCCCAGCTACCGACATCGCGCTTACTTCGAAAATCCGCACTGCGCCCATGAGGGACGGCCTTTTCAATCGCGTGACGCAACGCTTCCAGCGAGTCGGGCAGGTCGCTGGCCTTGAGCGTGGTTTTTGCCGCCATCATCCCGCAGCCCAAATCCACCCCCACCGCAGCCGGGATGATTGCACCAATGGTCGGAATCACACTGCCAATGGTTGCCCCCTTCCCCAAATGCACATCTGGCATCGCGGCGACCCATTGGTGAATGAATGGCATTTGCGCAATGTTCAGCAATTGCTGTTTGGAGTTGTCATCAAAGACGACACCGCGTGTCCACGATTTCACCGGCGCATGTCCGGCCTGATGCAGTACTTCGTATTGGGATGTGGTTGTCATGGTAGGTTCTCCTTGGCTCATTGCCGTTGTATTGTGCTTAAAGTATTGCAATGGCTGTGCCAAGTATGCTTTAGGTTTTTATGGTATTGAAAATACTAAGTTTAATTTCTTAAAGCCTTGTTTTTAAAAATCTTGCCTTACAGAAGGTTTATCTTTATAGATAGCAGATTATCTTTTTCCATGACAGCATGACGGATCAACAACCATCAGGCTAGCGGATGATTTCAGCGTATTGCACCAATCGATGTTAGAATCCGGTCAAGATTCTTAACACAGGGTAATTTTGTATGCAAAACAAGCTCATCCCGTTTTTGTTGCTGGCTATGCCGCTCCTTGCCCAAGCAGAAAGCGCTGCCCCGCCCCGTGATATTGGTGTGGTGGTGACGGTCAAGCAGTCCCCGTTTGTACAGGGGGATACCGAGATCGGTGGCAAGCCGGTGATATTGGATCGCAGTGGCTTTGACATTCCCGGTTTGTCGTGGTCGTTCAAGAAAGCGCCTGCCCACGAGCTGTATGTGGGGGCAAGCCTGGATGACTGGGATCACCAGCGCGGGGATAGTGCCGCATTGAGTGATATGCACGAGCTGGATCGTGCCATTAATGTGCGGGTTGGGGCGGCCTGGAAACTGCCTGCGGGCGTGGTCATGGCGGACTTGGCGCAGGATATGACTGCCCACAAAGGCACACAGGCCAAGCTGCGTTATACCTTGAACCCTGCCCCACACCAAGCCCGGATGCGCCCGTATGCGGAAGTGCAGTGGCTGTCGGCAGATGTCACGGACTACTATGTTGGGGTTGATGCGGATGAGGCCAAGGCAGGCCGCCCGGCTTACCAGGCAGATGCCACCTTTGCGCTGAAGGCGGGTGTCAACCTGGAGCAGCCGCTAAGCCCTGCCCTGACCTTGGTCGGCGGTGTCGATGTGACGGCGTATGGCAGTGAGGTGCGTGACAGCCCCATTATCGAACGCAGCACCCTTTGGGGTGGTCAGGTGGGGCTGGCGTACCGCTGGTAAGCGGGGTACGGTGTTGGTAAGTAGCAGTTGCCGGTTGCCGCTTACTTGCCAACCTTTCCCACGTGGGCAGCAAAAGGCGCGGCAGGTACATAACCGACCAGCCGCAGGTTTTTGCGCTCTTCACCGCTCGCATCAAAGAACAACATGGCAGGCGGGCCGACCAGCCCGAACTGCTTCAGGAGTGCCTTGTCGTCTGCGGTGTTGGCAGTGACATCGGTTTGGAGCAACACAAAGCCCTTCAGTGCCGCTTGCACGGCAGGGTCAGGGAAGGTGTAAGCCTCCATTTCCTTGCAGCTCACACACCAGTCAGCATAGAAATCCAGCATCACCGGTTTGCCCTTGGCTTGAGCCAAAGCCTCAGCCAAATTTTGCACGCCGGATACCTGCCGGAAGTTGAGGTGCTGTTCCACCTTGCCCGCAAACACCCCTTTCAGGGGCTGGAAGACATCTTTGCTGCCCGCCACTGCCCCCACCACCAGCGCAATGCCATAAACCAGCATCAGGATACCCAAACCTTTCCAGAGTTTGCGCCAGCCGTTGCTGCCATCCGGCAGGTTTGCCAAAGCGCCCATGAAGATGGCGGAAACCACCAGCAAGGCCGCCCAAAGCAACAGGGTCACAGGGGCAGGCAGGACACGTTCCAGCATCCAGATCGCCACACCCAGCAGCAGCACACCAAAAACGGCTTTGACTGCTTCCATCCAAGCCCCGGCACGCGGTAGCAACTTGCCTGCGGATGTGCCAATCAGGAGCAGCGGCAGCCCCATGCCAAGGCTGAGGGCAAACAGGGCAGCCCCGCCCAAGAAGGCATTGCCGCTTTGCCCGATGTAAATTAGTGCACCTGCCAAGGGAGCCGCGACACAGGGGCCGACAATGAGGGCGGAGAGCATGCCCATAATGGCAACCCCAGTTAATGTGCCACCCGATTGTTTGTTGCTGAGTTCGGTGAGGCGGCTCTGGATGCTGGCAGGCATTTGCAGTTCATAGAAGCCAAACATGGGCAAGGCCAGCAGCACAAAAATGGCGCTGAATGCCCCCAATATCCACGGATTCTGGAAAATCGCCTGTAAATTGCTGCCAAATAGCCCCGCCAACACACCGGCAACGGTGTAGGTGAGTGCCATTGCCAGCACATAGACCAATGAGAGGGTGAAGGCCTTGCGGGTGCTGAGGTTCTTTTGTCCGGCAATAATCCCCGACAGGATCGGGATCATGGGGAATACACAGGGGGTAAAGGCCAGGATCAAACCAAAACCAAGAAAACTGAGCAGGGTCAAGGGGATATTGCCACTCGCCAAGGTATCGGCGATGGTATCCTGCTCCGACTTGAACACGGGCGGGGTATCGCTGGGCGCTAAGGCACTGGGGTTGGCGGCTGTCCCGGCAGCCGGTGCGGCGGTTGGCTCGAGTGTGACCCCGGCTGCCAGTTTCGCCGCATCCTCTGGCAAGGTGGCACTGTAGTATTTCAGTTCTGGCGGGTAGCACACGCCCAGATCCTCAGCACAACCCTGCCAACCGATTTCCAGTTGTACCGAGCCGCCGGTTTTGCCACCCAGATCGAGGGGCAACTGGGCATCGACAGTATTGTGCATGGCCTGGATCGTGCCAAAAAATTCATCCTGTTTGGTTTCCCCAGCAGGCAATTGCAGCTCCCCAGCCTGCATTCCCGGACTCAGTACCCGCACCTTCAATTTATCACGGTACAAGTAATAGTGCGGGGCAATATCCCAGCGGAACAGGATCTGCTTACCATCATACAAGGGCGGGGTGAGGGCAAAAGCCTGCTCAGGCGGCAGGGGTTCGCCCTCATCCACGGCGGCTGCATCCACGCCCTTGATGTCGAGGTTGCCGATCGGGAACAGCTTTTCAGCGGATACCGTCAATGGCAACAGCAGCAGGCCAAACAGCAGAGCAAAGAACAGTGTGGTCAGATGGTTCTTGAAATGGATACGCATGCCCTTATTCCGCAAGGTTAATGTTTATGCCCGCCGCCAACAGCTCTTCCTGCCGCGCCCGCATATAATCCCGCATGGTAGCTGTTTTATGGAATCCCCCGCCAACATAACGGATAAGCTCCTTGAAATGGAAACTGTAGAGCATGCCGTCAATACGCTGAACCTCTTTGCCGCCATCAAACAGCACCGAACCGGGGCGATAAAGCATATCGAGTGTTTTTGCCCAATCCTTGGCGGTGGTCTGCTTGCCATCAGTGTCGGTGATGGCATCGGTGGAATTGGCATCCAGGCGCACGACCGTCAGCGCCTTCAGCTCCGTTTGCACATCCGGGCGCGACAGGAGCTTGTCATGGAAATGGCTGCACTCATCGCAGGAAGTGTCCTCAAAAATCACCGCCAGCGGTGTCTTGATGGCAGAAAAATCCGTGATGGTTTTAAACAGCGGGTTATCGCGCAAAGTGTAAACATCCTTGGGCTGATGGGTGGCAACATAATCCGCCAATGTGCCCTTTTCGTAGGCATTGCTTTGTACGTATTCGAGAATAGTCTTGAAGCGTGCCGGGGAGCGGTAGCCATTCAGCCGTGCCACGGCATCGTTTTTGCCATCAAGAAACAGGATGGTCGGGGTATATTCGACCTTGATCTTCTCCGCCAGCTCTTTCTCCAGCAGGGAAGTTTCTTTATCAAAAGCAATCTCGCGGTCGCCCTTGATATTAATGCCGATCACATCAAAATGCTGCTGGATAAAACCTTGCAGCGGTTCCTGGGAGAAGCTTTCCCGCAACATGCGTTCACAATAGGGGCAATCATTCAGATGGAAAAACAGCAAAACATGCTTGCCTGCGGCTTTGGCCTCATCCACATCATCCTGGATGTCGAGGAAACTGTCCTTAAACCAAGCGGGGGTTTCATATTGCACACCACCCGCGAGTGTGCCACGTTGGGTCTTTGGGGTTTCAGGGGCTGGGGTTTCAGCAAAGGCATTCCCCAGGCTGCATAAAGACAAAATCAATGAAAAAACCACTGCATAGCGGTGGATAGACAGGAAATAAGCTGTTTTCATCGGCAGGCTCCTCTCAATGCATGACGCACAGATACCTTAGCAGATTATCGGATACCCGTCTGCTGGGTAATTTACAGGGGCGGGGGTGGGGTTATTGCAAAGGAATAAAATAAGAAAGGAAACAATTGATAAGACCAGCAGTGACAGATAGAAATATATCTATAAGGATAATTTTACCAAAATCCCTACTCTCCACCCGCAACAGTCTAAAATAAAAAAACAATAAAAATCAAAATACTAAAAACAAAACCCTTCATTGGCACGACCTTTGCTATACCTAATCCTGTCTGGACTAACTGTCTAACCCGTGGAGCAGGTTCTGTGTGCCTGCCTGACACAACTGCCACTGGCAAGTATGTGTATCGGTTAACAGAACGCCAGACATGCGGCTATAGCTCAGTGGTAGAGCAACCGCACAAGCGGTGGTCATGGGTTCGACCCCCATTAGCTGCTCCTTACCATAGCTCAATCGGTAGAGCACTTGACTTGATCAAGCTGTCGTTGGTTCGACTCCAACTGGTAACTACCCTAATGGTAGCTTGGCCCGCAAGGGCAAACAAACGGCAATCCCCTACGGTCAATGCCCGACTGCATTCGTGCAAAAAGGCTACGACCAGCACCCGCGCTGCCTTGACGGTGGGTTTGGTGGATGCGAAACCGCTACAGCTCCGGCTCATGCGGCATTCCCATCCAACACAAACCGCCAAGCCTGCAAGGGTGTGGGGGAATGCCACCTTATTTTTAAAGGACAACGCCATGTTATTCAAAACCAAGATTATTGTTCCAGAAACACATCGCGGGCTGTTGTTCAAAGACGAACAGTTCGTGCAAGTACTGCCTGCGGGTGTCCACACCTTTCATGGCTGGAAAAACCAATACCGCGTGCAGCAATTCGCTGTCACCGGCAGTGCGCAAACCTTCGTGCCGGATGAAGTGGTCAGCCTTGCCGACTTGCACCCGGACAAGTTTGCGGCGCACCTATTACGCTGGGAAACGGGTGAACAGGAAGTCGGTTTGCTCTACCAGGACAAAGTGTTGAAAGACATCAAGCCGCCTGCCCAACGGGGTGCATGCTGGCAAGGTCAGCGGGTCATCGAAGTGCGCAAACTCGACATCGGTAACGATTTCAAGTTGCCACAAGCCTTGGCAAGTCAATTGCTGGCCACCAAGGAAACATTGCTGCGCTCTGCCGCCTTGAACGCCCTGGTGATCGCCCATATCCCCGAAGGTCACACCGGCTTTCTGGAAGTAAACGGCGAGCAGCAAGCCACCCTGAGCACCGGGCAACACGTTTGGTGGGCGTTCAACCGTATCATCAAGGTCACGCAACTGGATTGCCGCCTGCAAAATATGGAGGTTAATGGTCAGGAAATCCTCACCAAAGACCGCGTAGGCTTGCGCATCAACCTGTCCGCCATGTGGCAGATTATTGATCCGCAACAAGTAAAAACGGCGCTGGCAGACCACAAGGACTACCTGTACCGCGAACTGCAACTCGCATTGCGGGCGGTGGTTTCCACGCAAACGCTGGACGAATTGCTGGCAGACAAAAACCTGCTCAACCAAACCATCCAGCAAACCGTGGCAGAAAAGGCGGCGACTTACGGCATCGACCTGAAAACCGTCGGGGCGCGTGACATTGTGTTGCCCGGTGAAATGAAAGCGATTTTGGCGCAAGTGGTCGAAGCCGAGAAAAAGGCCGAAGCCAACCAAATCCGCCGCCGCGAAGAAACACAGGAAACCCGCTCCATGCACAACACCGCCAAAGTCATGGAAGGCAACCCGGTGTTGCTGCGCCTGAAAGAGCTGGAAGTGCTGGAACGGGTCACTGCCCACATCAGCACCTTGAACGTCTACGGCGGTCTGGAGGGTGTGATGAACGATTTGGTACGCTTGACCGATAAGCCGAAAGCATCATAACCCTGTGTCAAACTGAAGCCTGACCTACCAGACTATTCACGTCAATAGTTGCGTAGGTTGGGCTTTAGCCCGACACTAAAACCAGAAAATATCAAAAAACAGATCGAAACATTCAAAACACTCGATTTTAATAAAAATCATACCCCGCCTATACTGTCCCCTATCGAAACAACCATACACGCACGGAGACAAGTAAAATGGACATCAATATCGGCATCCCCAACGACCAGCGCAAGGCTATCGCTGATGGCCTTTCCCGTTTGTTGGCAGACACGTATACCCTGTACCTCAAAACCCATAACTACCACTGGAATGTGACTGGGCCGATGTTCAATACCCTGCACCTCATGTTTGAGACACAATATACCGAGCTGTCATTGGCAGTTGACCTGATTGCTGAGCGTATCCGCGCCCTTGGCTACCCTGCACCGGGCACATATGCCGCTTACAACCGCTTGTCTTCCATTCAGGAAGAGGAAGGCGTGCCGAACGCAACCGACATGCTGCGCAACCTGGTTGCAGGCCAAGAAGCAGTGGTACGTACTGCCCGTAGCCTCTTCCCCATCGTGGATGCGGCCAGCGACGAACCGACAGCCGACTTGCTCACCCAGCGTATGCAATTGCATGAAAAGAATGCATGGATGTTACGCAGCATGCTGGAATAAGTGCGTCCGGGAGCGGCTTCAGGTAGGCTATGCCCCTTTCCCTGTTTGATTTCAGGATAAGCCATGCATTATTTGAACCGTTTATTTTCTGTGCTGCTGGGTTTGTTTTGCCTGGCAGCCACACCGCTCCATGCCACCAGCAGCAGTGCAGCGGCAACCCCTGAGCCACTCCCACAAACGGTATTGGTTTGGGGGGACAGCCTCAGTGCCGCTTATGGCATTCCGGTTGAAAAAGGCTGGGTTAGCTTGCTGCAAGCCAAACTGGGTGACTCCTATAAAGTCATCAATGGCAGTATCAGTGGTGAAACCACCGATGGCGGCCTGACCCGACTGCCGGATGCACTCAGAACCCATCAGCCACAGTTCGTGCTCATTGAACTGGGCGCAAACGATGGCTTGCGCGGCTTGCCAGTAGCGCACATGCAGGACAACCTCGATAAAATGATCAAGCTGGTGGGTGAGGCCAAGGCCAAAACCGTGCTAATTGGCATCAAACTGCCACCCAATTATGGCATGGCCTATACCGAGCAGTTTGACAAGGCATATACCGACCTTGCCTCCCAATACAGCTTGCCACTAATCCCATTCCTGCTGGAAGGGGTGGCACTCGATTACAAACTGATGCAGGAAGATGGCCTACACCCGACCGCAGAAGCACAGCCACTGATTCTGGAGCATGTCTGGAAAACACTCGAACCTGCCCTCAAACCAGCTACAACAGGGCAATAAGGTGAAACCATTTCTCGTTTTATGCTTGCCCATCAGCCTGTTGGCGGGCTGCCTTGGCACACTGGACATCAAACCTGGCTCTTACCAGAAACTGCCCAAGGGGGCTGAAATCACCGCAGCCGGGACACTATTGGCGGAAGCCCGCATTATCCGGGTCAGTGATGGCGATACCCTGACCGTCCTGGGGCCTGATAAAAAAACCTACAAAATCCGCCTGCAAGGGATTGATGCCCCTGAGAAAAAACAACCTTATGGGCAGAAGTGCAAAGAATCCCTGATGATGCTCACCGCCAACCTGCCCGCCACCGTGGAAGCCTACAAGAAAGACCGCTACGGGCGGGTGGTTGCCAAGGTCAGCATCAATGGCAAGGATGTTGCGCTGGAGCAAATCCGTAACGGTTGCGGCTGGCATTATGCCGCCTATGCCAAAGAACAAAGCCACACTGACCAGGCCGCCTACGCCGCCGCCGAACAGCAAGCCCGCCGCGCCAAAGCAGGCCTGTGGCATGATAAAAAACCACAAGCCCCGTGGGATTACCGCCACCGCGACTGACCCCTTTTGCCCTGATTGGAGAATACTTTTGCTTAGTTACCGCCACGCTTTCCATGCAGGCAACCATGCCGATGTCCTCAAGCACGCCACCTTAAGCCTGCTGCTTGCCAGCTTCCGCCAGAAAGACAAGCCGTTCATTTACCTCGATACCCACGCAGGCGGCGGCTTGTATGACCTGCGCAGCGACTGGGCAAAGAAAACGGGTGAATCGGCAGGCGGCATTGCCCGTCTGTGGGACACGCAAAAGGACTGGCCTGAACTGGCAGACTATTTCCAGAGCATTGCCAGCCACAATAATGCAGGTGGCCTGCGTTACTACCCTGGCTCACCGGACATAGCCCGCCAACTGACCCGTGCCCAAGACAAACTCACCCTGCTGGAGCTGCACCCCCAAGAGGCTGAAAACCTAAGCATAAACTTCGGGCGCGACCGGCGCATTACCCTGCACCACCGCGACGGTTTTGAAGGCTTGGCTGCCCTGCTTCCACCCACCCCACGGCGCGGACTGGTACTGATTGACCCGCCCTATGAACGCCGCGAAGACTACACCCTCGTTACCCAAAGCCTCCAGAAAGCCATCCAGCGCTGGGCGACCGGCACGTATGTGATCTGGTATCCGCTGCTGGCAAAAGGGCGCGACGGCAGCCGCAAACTGCTGCAAGACTTGCGCAAGAGTGATTGCAAAAGCCTGCTGGTCGCCGAACTCAGTGTGGCGGAACAGCACATGGACTTCGGCATGCATGGCTCCGGGCTTGCCATCATCAATGCCCCGTGGCAACTGGATACGCAACTGAAAACCCTGCTGTCACGCCTGTGCAAGGCACTAGCAACCGACTCGCAAGCCAACTGGCGGGTGGAGTGGTTGCTTGAGGGGAAATAGGCCAACAGTATCACTCAAATCATTGAGTGCGATTAGCCGTTGTTACATAATGGGGACAATAACGCCACAACCATGAGGTAAAGCCTTCGTGCTGCCCGACATATCACTACGCCGATACCTCGTTCTTTCCCTCGTCACACTGAACCTTGGCTTTGCCACTCCAATAATGGCGGCAGAGCCTGACCCAACGGTACAACACCGGGCTGCCCCGGTTGGCTTCCTCAAGACCAGTGGGCGCAATATCCTCAACGGCGCAGGGGAGCCGATATTCCTGCGCGGGATCAACCTCCACACTTATTACTACCAATACCAGTGGGATGAAAATTCACCGTGGCAAAACGCCACCCAGCAGGACATCCGCTACCTGAAATCATTGGGTGTGACTGCCATCCGCTTGGCGTTACACTGGCGCTACTTCGACACCGACCTGGGCTTCCAGCTGATCGACACCTACATCCGCTGGTGTGAGCAGGCGGGGATTTACTTGATCCTGGACATGCACATTGCACCACCCGATGAGGAGCCAAGCGACCGCCTCCTGTGGGATGACCCGGAGTCCAAGCAGGCATTCCTTAACTTGTGGCAAAGCATCGCCACCCGTTATGCCAGCAAGACCATCATCGCAGGTTATGACCTCTACAATGAGCCAATCCCTCCCCAAGCAGCCGATTGGTGGGAATTGGTAGCGGATACCATCCGCACCATCCGTGCCGTGGACAAACGACATATCCTGTTCGTTGAGCCTCCCTTGGTGGGAGACGAACGGCTGGAGCGTGTGGAAGACAGCAACGTGGTTTACTCCTACCATGATTATACCCCTTTTGTCATGACCCACGCCGGTTATGCCTGGGCATGGGACTCCCCTGTCCCGAACCAGTATGCCTACCCCGGTAAGGCATTGGTCAACACGGAGTGGGCTGACTGGGCGCAGGATGCCCAAGGGTTTCGGCAAAAAGCCAGCACTTGGCAAAAGGTCAGCAGCGGTTGGCTGACTGTACCTACTGGCGTGGAGTTTGCCACCGTTAAACTGGCAGCCAGCGGCAATACTGGTTCCGTTTGGTTTGATGATGTCAGCGTCACACATCAAGGGAAGCTGTTCAATATGTTCAATGCCTCGATGGAAAAATCCGCCATCTTGGACAAAAGCCTACCCGCCAACTGGTATTTCTGGAGCGAAACAGGCTTCACGGGCAAATGGGACAAAAAAAACCGCCTTGCCACCGGAGGGCAATATAGCCTGAAAATCACCGGCAACAGCAGCGATGGTTTTGGGGTCTGGAACCAACAGTACAACTTCTACACCAATCCACTGGTCAAAGTGAAAGCGGGTGAACGCATTCGGGTAGATGGATGGGTGCTTGCCCCGGACAACAAGGGCGAGATCAGCATCAGTGCCGACTATTTGCGGGGTATTTATACCCCATACAATAAGAAACAGCTCAGGCTGGATATAAAAAAATATACGGATTGGGCAAAAACAAACCATGTGCCTTTGTATGTCGGTGAGTTCGGGGTCATTTCCTCTGCACCCAAAAACACCCGCCATAACTTGGTGCGCGACAAAATCAGCATCATGAACGAAGCTGGGCTACATTGGGGATTGTGGGCTTACCGTGACTTGGCATCCCCCCATTTTGGCATGTACCTGAATGGGGTATTGGACAGCAAGCTTGCTGCTGAACTGAAGGCGGGGTTGCAGTGATGGGGGTGGGTTGCATTACTGCTGAGGTTGTCCACCTATAAGTATCCATACGAATGCTCTAAAAAAACCGCTCCTCCACCCACGCCCTAGCCGCCTGCAAATCCGGCAATATCACGGTGGCACGGGAAAAGTCATGATGGGCGGACATGGCATTCGGGATGGCGATACAGGGGACTCCGGCATCTGCCGCTGCCACCAGGCCATGTTCGGTGTCCTCAATGGCGATGCACTCCGCCGGAGACAAGCCCAACCGCTGCGCCGCCAGCAGGTAGCAATCCGGGGCAGGTTTGCTATGTGCAACATCATCGCAGGATACCACGGTTGCAAACCGCTCCAGCAAGCCATGCGCCCGGAGGCTGGCACGCACGGCATCATGTCCTGCACCTGTCACCACCGCCAACACCAGGCCTTGGGCGGCAAAATGGTCGAGTATTGCCCGCGCCTGTGGCATCAGGGGGAAGGCATTGTGTGTCAGGAATTCAGCAGCAACGGCAATCTTGCGGGCAGACAAATCCTCCGCACTCACCGGCAAAGCAAAACGCGCCACCAAGTCGCGGGCATTGGCAATGGTTGGCATCCCGGAATAACGGCGGATGTAGTCATCCTCGCTGAAACTGACCCCATACGGCTTCAGTACATCCAGCCACAACTGGCAATGCACCGCTTCCGAATCAACCAAGGTACCATCATGGTCAAACAGGATGGCCTTAAGCGCTTGCACCGGCTTGCTCCTCTGCCGTCCAGCGGCAATAAGGGTAATTCAGCAGGCTGACATTGTAATAGCGCACAATCCCGGACACATCCTGCCCTGCCCACGCAGGACACTGAAACGCTTCACCGACCGCATCCAGCTCCACTTCAGCCACCACCAGACCCGCATTTTCCCCGGCAAACTCGTCAATTTCCCACGTTTTACCAGCAAATTCGACAAAATGGCGGGTCTTTTCAATGATGGGGCGGGTACAGAGGGTATCCAGCAGTTCAGCAGCATCAGCCAAGGGGATGCTGTATTCGTATTCCGGGCGGTGTGTGCCAACCGTCATGCCCTTGATATTCAGGGTTGCCTGATCACCAGCGATGCGGACACGCACCGAGGCTGCCGGGTTATTACTCAGGTAGCCTTGGCGGAATAGTTCGGAACGGCTGGTTTGCGTGCGCCATGCATCAGAAACGATTAAGAATTTGTGCTCAATTTCAGTTGCCATCGCCCCCTCCCCTTATCGATGATCAGTAACGTACCAACGCCGATCCCCAGGTGAAACCGCCGCCGAAAGCTTCCAGCAGGATGGTTTCACCGCGCTGGATGCGCCCGTCACGGATAGCGGCATCCAAAGCCAGCGGGATGGACGCAGACGAGGTATTGCCATGCTCACCCACCGTCACCACCACCCGCTCCATCGGCATGCCCAATTTCTTGGCAGTCGCCTGGATAATACGGATATTGGCCTGATGGGGAACCAGCCAATCGACCTGCTCCTTGGTCATCTGGTTGGCTTCCAGGGTTTCATCAACGATCCGACCCAAGGTGTTGACCGCCATACGGAACACTTCATTGCCCTTCATTTGCAGGAAAGCACCGCTTTCACGCAGCAAATGATGGTTGCGGGAAATGCCCGCTGAGACATTCAATAAATGGTCGTATTTGCCATCGGCATGTAAATGGGTAGAAAGGATACCCGGTTCGTCACCGGCCTCCAACACCATCGCCCCTGCCCCGTCACCAAACAACACGCAGGTCGTGCGGTCATTCCAATCGAGGATGCGGGTCATCACCTCACTGCCGACCACCAGGGCGCATTTGCTGGTTCCAGCACGGACAAAGTTATCTGCTACGCCCAGGGCATAAATAAAGCCAGAACAGGCGGCATTGACATCAAAAGCCGGGCAGCCCTGTATACCCAAACGCCCCTGCAACAAGCACGCCGTACTGGGGAATACCAAATCAGGGGTGGATGTGCCCAACACGATCAGGTCAATATCTTCCGGGCGCTTGCCTGCCATTTCCAACGCACGCCGGGCAGCAACCTCAGCCAAATCGCATGTCGTTTCCTGATCAGCAACATGGCGTTGGCGAATACCGGTACGCTCCACAATCCATGCGTCAGTGGTATCCACTGCCTGCTCCAGATCGCGGTTAGTCACCACCTTGGGAGGCAGGTAACTGCCTGTACCGATAATTCGTGCATATGTCATGCCGTTTGTCCCTGCGCCAGTAGTCCCGCAATTTGTTTATCAATACGTTGCGGTACTTTTTTAATAATTTCCGTCCGGGCAATCCCAATGGCATTGGCAAAGGCCAAGCTGTCTGCCCCACCGTGGCTTTTAATGGCAATGCCCTGCAAGCCCAATAGGCTGGCTCCATTATAGCGCCTTGGATCGACCTCGTGGCGGAAACCACGCAAAACCGGAAGGGATATAAGACCCGCCAAACGACTAAATAGCGACTTGCCAAAGCTGCCCTTGAGCTTGGTGGAAATCATTTTCGCCAAACCTTCGCTGGTCTTGAGGGCAACATTGCCCACAAAGCCGTCACACACAATCACATCGACCTCACCCAGGTAAATGTCATCACCTTCGACATAGCCAATGTAATTGAGGGGAGACGTTTCCAGCAAGGCATTCGCCGCCTTGACCTGCTCATTGCCCTTGATTGCTTCCTGCCCGATATTCAACAGGCCGACCCTGGGGTTGGGGATTTCATCAATGGCTTTGCACAGCTCGGAACCCATCAGGGCAAACTGGTAGAGGTGTTCGGCGGAAGAATCGACATTCGCCCCCAGATCCAGCATATGGGTATGACCATTGAGGGAGGGCATCACCGTACAGATAGCAGGCCGGTCAATACCGGGCAACATCTTCAGGACAAAACGGGCGGTTGCCATCAGTGCACCGGTATTCCCGGCACTGACCACAGCATCCGACTCACCTTCCTTGACCAGGTTGATTGCCACCCGCATCGAGGAATCTTTCTTGTTTTTCAACGCCAACGCAGGGGACTCATCCATCGCAACCACTTGGGATGCATGCTTGACCTGCAAACGGTCACTGACGACAGCACTCTGAGCAGCCAAAGCAGCCCGCACTTGTTGCTCGTCCCCAACCAATATAAGGGCAACATCCTGGTACTGTTCCAACGCCTTCAACGCGGCAGGCACAATAACGCTCAGCCCATGATCGCCACCCATTGCATCCAAGGCAATGCGGTACATTGTACCCATGCACATCTCCTGCAAAAAAATCGCGGGTCAAAGCCCGCGATTTTTATTCTTGACATCAAGGCAAGGTAAAACCCTCGCCACCATCCCATTACTGGTCTTGGTCGTCTGCATCAACTTCAACGGCAGACTTGATGAGCTGACGACCGCGATAGAACCCGTCTGGAGTCATGTGATGACGCAAATGGGTTTCACCCGATACTTGATCCACTGAAGTGGTTGGGTTGCTCAGTGCATCGTGGGCACGACGCATGCCACGCTTGGCACGTGATTTACGATTTTGTTGAACTGCCATGGCAATTTACTCCGTTTTCTTCCAATCTTTTAATGCAGCGAAGGGGTTTTGCCGCCCCCCCTGTGCTGGGTCTTCATGTTCATCAACATCATCGGGCGATGCTTCATGCAAGGGCCGGACAGGTTGGCAACTGTCGTGCCGGGGTACAACCGGCAAGGCCAACAGGATTTCATCTTCAATAAAATCCTGTAAAAACAAGCGTTCATCGTCAACGATGTAAATTTCGTAGCCTTCTTCTTCAGGCTCGCGGTCGGTTTGTGAAGTTGTCAACACGACATTTAACCGTGTATCAACCCCCACCCTCACGGGTTCAAGGCAACGTTGGCATGCCAACGTAACCCCACCCTGCACTCGGCCTGCAATCATTGGCAAACCACTCGCTGAATGGGTGAAATCCATTTCCACGGCGAACGCCCCTTCTGCCCCCAGCACCAGCTCACGCAAACGCGGCAAATGCTGCAAGGAAACACCACCGGACAACGACCGGCGCTGCTCAATCAGACGGAATGGATTAACTTCAATGGGCAACCTGTTCGACATAAGCGCGGGATTATATGAACCAAGCCCCTACAGTGTAAAGAAAAATCGCATCGCCGGTTGCTGAAACATGGCCTGCCCCCGGCATATAAGGTATGATGCTGCCCGAAAAGCGCCCCTGCTATCTTAAGATTACCCAAGAAGCTGTCCAAGACTCCCCCAAAAAGGAAATGCCATGTCCCGTACTTTGGTGCTCGGCTCCACGTCAGCCTACCGGCGTGAACTGCTGGAACGTTTGCACATCCCGTTCCTGACGGCTGCACCGGATATTGATGAAACCCGCCTGCCTGATGAAAGCGCCCAAGATATGGTGTTGCGCCTGTCACAACAGAAAGCGGAAGCGGTTGCTGCCCGCTACCCGGACGCGCTGATTATCGGTTCTGACCAGTGTGCCGTCTTGGGGGAGCAAGTACTGGGGAAACCGGGAACCCATGCCAAAGCCACCGAACAATTGCAGGCTTCTTCCGGCAGCCGTGTGCAATTCCTCACCGGCCTGTGCTTGCTGGATAGCCGTGATGGTAGCCTGCAACTGGACATGATTCCTTTTAGCGTCGACTTTCGGGTGCTGACAGCGGCTGAAATCGACAACTACCTGCGCCACGAACAACCTTATAACTGTGCAGGCAGCTTCAAATCAGAAGGCTTGGGCATCAGCCTGTTCAAACGCATGCATGGCGACGACCCGAGCGCACTGGTTGGTTTGCCCCTGATCCGTCTGATGGAAATGCTGCGGCTGCATGGCCTGGTTATTCCAGGGGTATAAATACATCTGGTATCAGGGGATGGGGCTAATGCAGGCTATTTTATCTTGGCTATCCTTTGAGGGCTTTATTCAAACCCTCAATATTTTGGCAACCGTCACCTTGGCGGTCAGTGGGGTATTGCAGGCGGCGCGGCATCAGCTCGACTTTTTTGGCGCATTGGTGCTGGCTTGTGTCTGTGCCTTGGGCGGGGGGACACTGCGTGATTTGTTGATTGGCGCAACCCCGGTCTTTTGGGCAACCAACCTGCTTTACCTCAATATCATTATCCCGACCACCTTGCTCAGTATCCTGCTGGTACGGCTCATCCCACCCGGACGCGGTATCCGGTTACGCCTGCTGGATATTGCTGATGCGGCTGGTTTGGCGCTATTTGCCATTCTGGGTGCACAAAAAACCCTGCAATTGGGTTTGTCCGCACCGGTAGCGGTGGTGATGGGGGTAATTACTGGCATTGCGGGCGGCATGATCCGCGACATGCTTACCGCCACCACACCTGCCGTGATGCGCAGTGAACTCTATGCCTCTGCCGCCATCAGCGGGGCAGTCGTTTACACCCTGCTGGATCAGGTATTGCCAGAAGTGCCTGCCATCCTGATCGGTATGGCAGTGGTGTTTCTGATTCGGCTGGCGGCGATTTACTGGCGGTTGGGCTTGCCGGTGGTTAAGCTCAACCTAAAGGATTGACTTTTTGACGGGCATTCACCACTTCATTACTCTCGCCCATTTAATTCGGCTGGATTAAATCCCATAGATTGCCATATAAATCCCTGAACACCCCGACCGTGCCGTAAGGCTGCTCCTCCGGGCCACGGATGAAGTGTACTCCGGCAGTGGTATAACGCTGATAATCACGTGCAAAATCATCTGTATGCAGGAACAGGAAAACCCTGCCTCCCGTTTGGTCGCCGACCCGTGCCTGTTGTTCTGGCGTAGCTGCACGAGCCAGCAAAAGAGCAACAGGCGATCCCGGTGGACGCACAACCACCCAACGTTTAGCTTGCTCAGGGACAGGCCTATCTTCTTCCAGCTCAAATCCGAGTGTGTTGACATAAAAAGTGATCGCCTCATCATAATCCCGGACGACCAAGGTAAGCAGGGTTAAAGATTGACGCATGGGAACTCCCGTGGTTGTTTAGCTGATAGGACGGAGTAGCGGACTCTGACACAAGCACCACTCACGGACGTGGACGCACCGCCGCCAATACCGCTGAGGTTTCCGGCCTGACCCCGCGCCACAGTGCAAATGACTCAGCCGCCTGCTCAACCAGCATCCCCAAACCGTCCAGTGACTGCCCAGCGCCCTGTTCCCAGCCCCAACGCACAAAGGCTGTCGGCTCGGCGGCATACATCATGTCGTAACAGACCCCACCTGCCCGCAGGCAACCCTCAGGCAGGGGTGGCAAATCGCCTTGCAAACTGGCAGCCGTGCCGTTGATGATGACATCAAACCCACCGTCAACATCCGCGAACCCACCACCACTTACCCGACCCAAGCCTGCAAAGTCATCCGCCAACGCTTCTGCCGTGGCAGCAGTACGGTTGGCAACAAACAATTCAGCCAGGTTAGCCTCCAGCAACGGTTGCAAAACCCCACGCACTGCCCCGCCCGCACCCAGCAACAGGACACGTTTGCCACGCAAGCTGACCCCATGATTGGCCTGCAAATCACGCAACAACCCCAAACCATCCGTATTGTACCCATACAGGCTGCCATCTGCCCGCAGCATCAGGGTATTTAGTGCCCCTGCCCGCTCCGCATAAGCGCTACGCTCGTCCGCTAATGCCCAGGCTTCCTGCTTGAATGGCACAGTGATATTGCAGCCACGTCCCCCCGCAGCAAAAAAGGCACGGGCTGCCGGGGTAAAACCATCCAAGGGAGCCAGGATTGCACCATACTCCA
The DNA here is from genome assembly GCA_964293005.1 of uncultured Thiothrix sp. Lineage (GTDB taxonomy): Bacteria > Pseudomonadota > Gammaproteobacteria > Thiotrichales > Thiotrichaceae > Thiolinea. The sequence continues at coordinate 47,646 of CAXYXW010000020.1, read as the reverse complement.
GTGCTTGCCGGGTCTGCCCAGCAAACAAGGTATGGATAGCAGGGGACTTGCTGTGGGCAACAGGGTTGCCAAAGACCGCGTACCGGTCAAGCTGCAAAGGCATACTCAATCCTTTATCTTTCTTTCAGGTTAATCCATGGAAATGACAATGTTTTCCGCACCGTTGGATTTTAACTGAAATGAGCGCCCACGTTCCTTATTATTCAAGTAAGCGACCGCACGATAACTACCGGGACTGAGGTTCAGGGTGGCGGTATGCCGGGGGATGATCTGTACAGGTGCATGGCTATCATCCAGCCGGTAAACACGCCAGACGACATTGGTAAAGGCCGGGTTGTTCTGCAAGGTGGCGACCAACTTGACAACCCCCTCCTCTTCCAGCACCACCGGCTCAGCAACAGCCAAGGAAGCGTAAGCAAGCCATACCCCTACCAGCCCCCGTGCAAGCCAAGGCTTGCTATTTTTTTTGATTCCCTTATACATATGCAACACCTCCATAGTTAGGAAAACCTGGGATTCTTTTTGTTTTTGCCCATGGTTTGACACTTATTTAAACAGATTATACCACATTCGATCTGGATAATTTTCCATCTAAAACGTTATCAACGATATTAAAAACAGATAGGAGGCGCATGCTGACAACCCACCACCGTCAGCAGCAAACACCCAATACCGCAGGCTGTCGGAAAATCGTGTCATGAATCCAACTCAGCAGCCTATACTGTAGGCAATTGTGAAAACTTCACCTGAATAAAATCATAACAATGCAGACTCAGCCAACCCAGACCTACCTCAAGCAACGCCATTTCCTGTTTGGCAGCCGTGAATTCATCATCAAGGGCACTGATGCCCTGCTGGTACGTGAGCAATCACTGTCACGCCGCCATGAGACCCTGATTCCACTCAGCCTGCTGCACCCAAGCCCAACCTATTCCTCATCGTTTTCAGTCAAATGGCTGCTACACAGCCTGTTCATGGGTTCGATCAGTGGGCTGCTGTTTTACTGGGCACACCAGAAATCGATCATGATCCTTTATGTGCTGGCTGCCATTCTGGCAGGGACAACCCTGGTACTGGCTTACCGCTTTTTCCTGTATACCACGCGCCTCATTATTTTCCGCCACGCCCTCAGCAATGAAAACTTTCTCTACCTCTGGCGCAGCAAACCCAGGCACGAACAGGTCGAACAGTTTGTGCAAACACTCAGCCAACTGATCCGCGAACAAGCCCCAACAAACCGCACACACTGACATGCAGGGCGTGCTACACGCCCATGGCCTGCCGTACCAGTGGGTATTTGAGGAGGGGAAAATGGTTAACCCGATCCAGCCCAATATTGCGCATCACCTGTAAAGGCAATACCGTATTGCCAAACAGGAGGCGAAAACCTTCCATTGCTTTTTGTGTCAACAGGTTATCACCACGCCGGGCGCGTTCATAGCGGCGTAACACTTTTAATGAGCCCCAATCAGCACGCTGGGCTGCCAATAGCTGGCTTGCCAACTCAGCGGCATCCTTAAAACCCAGGTTTACCCCCTGCCCCGCCAAAGGATGGATGGTATGGGCTGCATCCCCCAGCAAGGCTATCCGCTCCTGCACATAAGCACCCGCATGCATGCCGCGCAAGGGGAAAGCCGCCCGCTCCCCGACTGCTATCACCGCACCCAAGCGCCCCTCCAATGCTTGTGCCAGTTCGATGCAGAAGCGGGGCTCATCGAGGGCAAGCATGGCATCCGCCCGGTCAGCCGGTAATGTCCAGACAATCGAGCAATGATGGGCTTCCGGCAAGGGCAAAAAGGCCAATGGCCCGCCAGGAAGGAAGCGCTGCCATGCCGTATCTGCATGCGGCAATGCCGTCTGCACGGTACACACCAAACCTTTTTGCCCATAATCCTCAACACTGACCGGCACTTGGGCAAGGTGACGCACCACCGACTGTGCACCATCCGCCCCCACCAACAACTGCGCCTGCAATTGCCTGCCATCCTGCAACAACACCGTGACACCAGTGGATTCACAGGCAAACGACTCCAACCGCGCCGGACAAAACACATCAACCGTCGGGTAATCCGCCAAAGTAGCCAGCAACGCCAATTGCAGGACACGGTTTTCGACAATATGCCCCAAATCAGGCTCCCCTAGATCGGCAGCATCAAAACGGATTTGCCCGGAGCCAGTCGCATCCCAAACCTGCATGCGCTCATACGGTGCTGCCCGCATCGCCAGCACCCGCCCCCATGCCCCAGCCCCCAGCAACATCCGCTGGGAAGCACGGCTCAGTGCCGACACACGCACATCAAAAGGGTCGGCAGCGGAAAAAGCAGCCGGAGCAGCCGCTTCCAGCACTGCCACCCGCTTGCCAGCCTGCCCCAACAAGCAAGCCAAGGCCGAGCCGACCATCCCACCGCCTGCGATTATTACCTCATAGTCCATCTAAGCCACTCCACGGCATCATGAGCTGCTAATATAGCAGGAATAAGCACCACCGATACATTCTCCACGCCGCACAAAGCCGCTATACTTGCCGCCATTTTCTGACTTCGTTTCCTGATTTAGCCAAGGGGTTTCACCAATGTCCTACAATGCCCACGATACCGCCCATATCCTGATGGAAGCGCTGCCCTATATCCAGCGTTATGCAGGCAAGACCATTGTTGTCAAATACGGCGGCAATGCCATGACGGAAGAGCGGCTCCAGCAGGGCTTCGCCCGCGACATCGTGCTGCTCAAACAGATCGGCATCAACCCGGTGGTGGTGCATGGCGGTGGCCCCCAGATTGGTGACATGCTCACCCGCCTTGGCAAAGAAAGCCGCTTCGTCGATGGCCTGCGGGTCACTGACCGCGAAACGATGGATGTCGTGGAGATGGTACTGGGCGGGCTGGTTAACAAGCAGATCGTCAATATGATCAACCAGGCGGGTGGACGGGCCATTGGCCTGACCGGTAAAGATGGCAATATGATCACCGCCAGCAAAATGAACCTGCAACGCAAGGGCGCTGATGGGCAGGTTGAAACGGTTGACCTTGGGCACGTCGGTGAAGTGACCCGCATCAACCCCACTGCGGTACGCCTGCTGGAAGAAAACCATTTCATCCCGGTGATTGCACCGATTGGGGTTGGCAGCGACGGCACAACTTACAATATCAATGCCGACCTGGTGGCGGGCAAAATGGCGGAAGTGCTGGGGGCAGAACGTCTGCTGCTGCTGACCAATATCCCCGGTGTGCTGGACAAACAGGGTCAATTGCTGGCTAACCTCTCGCAAGCGGACATCCAGCACCTAACGGAAGATGGCACTATCCACGGTGGCATGCTGCCCAAACTGGCCTGTGCACTGGATGCCATCCGGGGTGGAGCCAACAATGCCTGCATTATCGACGGACGGGTTGAACATGCCCTGCTGCTGGAACTGCTGACCGACAAGGGTGTTGGCACTTTGATTACGCGCTAAGGAACCTCTAATGACCCCTTACCCAGCCAGTACCCAGACGCTGCTCGACAAGGCCACCCATTTAAGCGGGGCGGGCTTTGACATTATCTATGACCCCAGCTTGCCCATCGCCTCCAGTGTACGCATTGCGGGTCGGGAAGGCCGAGAACGGCATGAAATCGTCCTGCGCCTGCCCAGCGATGAGAACAACTACCTGATTGCATGGCAGGCCGCTTTTGTCCTGCACCAATACCAGATGCCGGAAACCGAACGCGCCAACCTGAAGCCGGAACCATCTGCCTTGGCTCCCATTAAAAATGAGCTGCTGCAACTGCACCCGTCCGTACCGATTGCCCAACGCGAAAACTTCAGTGAGCATGTCATCGGCGGTGTGCTCACCCAGTTGCGTTCCGTGCCGGTCGGGATGCTGATTGATATTGCCCTGCACCGCGAATACCCGGAGCTGCATGCCACCCAGCAACAATCACTAATCCAGCAAGTGGTTGAACATATTGCCTGCTTGCAAATGACCCCGGACATGTTCCCGCGTACCTTATTGCGTGCCAACCAGGTCATGAATGCCGCCCAAGCCCTGATGGTGGCAGAACTGTTTGGGCAACCCAACCTGTTCGCGCCTTACCGCAGCGTCGGCATGGAAGCGGCGGCGGCCTTGCTGCTGGAAGCCTGCTTGCATCAGGTGTTTGATGAAACCCTTGACCGCGAACTGATTGACGCATGGGGCAGGACACTGGGCATTGACCACTGGTATCGCTGGGCGTAAGGCTTGACCATGGAACCACGGATGGACAAAACCACCCCACTGCACCACTTCCCACGCTGGCTGATGGAAGAACATGACCTGAGCAGCCACTTCAATGCGCTATTATCGAGCGGTAAGGCGGGCGAAGTAACAGCACGCATCCAGCGTGAACCAGCGACCTTGCAGGCAGTGCTGGAATTGCTGGCGAATGCCCGCACACCCTTGAGCGGGCGCGTCGGGATTGGGGTAGTGATGGAAGATTTGGCAGGCTCTGCCATCTTGCAACAGCAGGTGGATGCCCTGGGCAAAATCAGCCAACATCCTGATGCACGGGTACGGGCAGATGCCTGTTATTACCTCGGATTAAGCGGGGCAGACAGCGCCCGGCCTTATCTGCAAGCCCGCTTGCAGGATCAGGATGCCGCCGTGCAGGAAGTGGCGGCGGAGGCGTTGGGGGATTTGGGTTTACACACATTCACAAACCTGTCGGGCTGAAGCCCAGCCTACAAAAGCCCGCCCACCCAAAAATCGACCGCGCCAAGCGCGGTATGAAGGCCGCCCCACCGCCCGCCCACCCGGTAAAGCCTACCTAAAGCCTTGGTTTGGGTGGCACTGACGGTAAAGGGAAAAGGTCAATTAGTCCTGGCAGCACGAAAACCCACACCGGAGGTACGGTACGTGGGCGTGTAGTAGTCGCGGTAGGCGGAACGCAACCACAGAGGAGTGCCGTACCACGACCCGCCGCGCAACACACGCGACGCATCCGCGCCGCAACCCTGACGGGCGCTACCATCCACCGGGGCATCTTTGTAATCACCCTGCCAACAATCTTCCACCCACTCCCACACGTTGCCGTGCATATCGTGCAGGCCATAACCATTTACAGCAAAACTGCCAACAGGGGCAGTGTACTCCCACTGGTCTTTGCCAGAAGCCAAACCACCGCAACATGTATCCTTACCATAGTTGGCATATTCATGGCTGGCCTCTTGCCCCCAAGGATACGCCCCACCCTGACCACCCCGCGCTGCATACTCCCATTCCGCTTCGGTCGGTAAACGGTAGAGCTTACCCGTTTCCCGGTTCAACCACGGGAGGTACTTTTGGGTAATATCATTCCAACTGACATTGATCACCGGGCGCTTGCCACGACCCCAACCGTAATCATCCGCATGGGGGCAGACATTTGCCTGTTCGCAGGCATCCCATTCATCAAACGTCACCTCATATTTGCCCATTTCGAATGCATTGAGGGTAACTGTGTGGGCAGGTTTTTCATTGTCAAAACAACCGCCTTCCACATCATCGCGCTTGCCGTCACAACCCATCGTGAATTTCCCAGCGGGGATTGATACCATCTCCGGCTCGAAAGGCTGGCGGGTGGCTGCTTTTGCCGCCGCTTTCTTGCGTTCCTGCTCAAGCTGCTCAGCCTTTACTATCGCTGCCCTTTCTTTCTCTTCCGCTTGACGGCGGGCTGCTGCTTGCCGTTCCTGTTCAGCTTGCTCTGCCGCTTTCTTACGCTCCTCTTCAGCCTTTGCTATGGCTGCTTGCCGTTCCTGTTCAGCGTGCAACGCTGCTTTCTTGCGCTCCTGTTCAAGCTGTTCAGCCTTTGCTATCGCTGCCTTTGCCTGCTCCATCTTAGCCTGCATCCGCTTCAGCAGTGGGGCGGGCAAGTGGTACGGTTGGTCATACCCCAACACCTGCAACGCCCCCAAAGCAAACATATCCCCAAACCCCGTTGCCAGTTTCAGGTTGGGATTACGGCTCACATCCCACTGCTCCAGATTCGGCATATCCACAAACGCCAGTTCCCGCAGGTCATTCTCGGCAAGACTCAACTCCACGAGGCTTTGGGTGGGCAAATCCGGCAAGGGGTCTTGGCTGATGCCATTATTATCCAAATTGAGCTTCTTCAGGTTGGAGGGGTTCGCCAAGCCCAGCTTGGTTATCCCATCGCCAATTCGATTGCCGCCCAGATACAAATGGGTGAGGTTTTCCAAAGGGGCAAAGCTGCCCAGGTTCTCAGCCGTTGCGCCCGTATTGGTCAAACGCAGCTCGGTGAGTTGCGTCAGCTTCTGCCAAACGCCGTTCAATGTCACCACCGGATCACAAAAGAACAGGCAGTCATTCTCCGGGAACAAGGGGTTGCCGGACAGGTTCAGCACACTCAATTCCGGCATATTCCCCAACGCTGCCAACAGGTTGCCATCCACCCGCAGGCCGGTATTGGACAAATCCAGCTTGCGCAGGTTTTTGAACTTCACCAACCAACCCGGCACTTGGCTCAACGGTTGCCCGGAGAAATCCAGTAACTCGGTTTGCAACAACACCTCTGGCCTGATCTCCACCGGGATCACATACGGCTTTTCACTCGTGCCATCCGCCCGCATCAAGGCCATGCGGATACCTGCATCGTGCATGATCTGCACCTCACGCCGCGTCAAGGTATCCGCCTGCACAGTGCTTGCCAAGCACCACACCATCACCCCTACCCACAACCGCATCACACGCTCCAATCCGTAAAAGCCCCTGTCCCCGTCAGCTCCACCAAGGCCTGCACATGCTCGGCCTTGTGTGGGGTCAACCCGTAGTGATCCAAAGTGAAAAAATCATCCGGGATCATGTCCTTGCCCACCAATTGCGGGTATTCCATCCCGACCAGGCGCACCCGCAGGCGCTCATCCCGCAGGTATTGCAGCATATCCTTGAAACGTGCCACCTGTGCCGGGTCTTGCAGCAGCAGCTCCAGACGGCGCTGGCGGTGAGCCTGATAACCCGCCAAACCTGACAAAACCACCGCTGCCTTATAATGCGGAGGGTGGAACTGGCTGTCATCACAAGCCACTTGGCAACGGGTTTGCCGCTGGTAGGGTGGTAAGGGCTTGCCGGTTTGCAGCGCCTGCACCATTTCCTCCTCCGCCAATTTGGTGATAACCGCCACGACGGTATTGAAAATCAAACCGCCGATATAACGCACCGGATGCAGGCGCAGGATTGCCCCGGTATCCAGCGCCCCCGCCTGGATCGGAAAAACAGGCAACAGTAAACCCAGTGTACCGGCTGCGCTATACTGCAACCATTGACGACGGGAAATGGGGTGGTTAATTGCCATCAGAAGCCTCCTGTCGGTTAAACTTGCGGTCTTGTCAGTATACAGGTTTTCAGCAAAATGATGGATTGGCTCTGGGAAAAGGTGCAGTCACTGCTGATGTGGCTATTGGGTTTTCTGCTGGTTGCGCTGGGTATTTGGGCTTATCCGAGTATTAAGGAACAGCTCACGGATGTGCAAATCCAAACAAGCGATGAGCCGACTGCACCTGCCATTCCGCTTGAACAAACAGCACGCCTGATCAAAGCCGCCGAACCCAACGCCCGCGACCCACGCGGTTGGGCGCTCGACCTGTTGGAGGCGCTGCGCTTGCATGGCTTGCCGCAATCCTTGGAAAATGTGTGTGCCGTGATTGCCATCACCGACCAGGAGTCTGGCTTTGTTGCCAACCCCGCTGTACCAAACCTGGGCAAGCTTTCTGAACAGGCGGTTTTGCAGAAACTCAACAAAATACCCATGCTGGGGGATGGGGCAGCCTTATTCCTTAACCAATTCCCGGATAAGGGCAACAGTTTCATGCAGCGTATCCGCAAGGCCAAAACCGAACGTGACCTTGACCTGGCCTACCGCGACCTGATCACGGGCTTGGGGCAATATGCCCGCCAATATAAACTCGGCCTGTTGCTGGATAATGGCTTTGCACGCGATTTAATTGAGGGCAATAATGAAATCGACACCATCGGCTCCATGCAAGTGGCGGTCAGTTTTGCGGTGCAATATGAAACCGAACAGCGTAACGGTAAAGCCTTGTCGCTGGAGGAGGTTTATGGAGTCAGGGATAAGTTATATACCCGCAAGGGCAGTTTATATTATGGCACGCTGTTATTGCTGGGGTATAAAACCGGCTATGACAAGAAAATCTACCGCTTTGCTGATTTTAATGCGGGGCGCTATAGCAGCCGCAATGCTGCCTTCCAAGCCGCCGTCAGTGCCTTGCAGGGCAAAGGGCTTGCCACCGATGGCGACCTGTTGATTTACCAAGAAGACGGGGCAGTGGCAGCCAGCACCAGTGGCACAGAAAAAGCCACCCTTGCCGTGGCTGGGCAACTCGGCCTGCCCTTAAAGGCCAGCGACATCCGCAAGGATTTTGCACAGGAAAAAACACTGGCCTTCAACGACACCCGCACCTACAAGGCGATCATGGCAGCCTACCGCAAACAAACCCGGCAAACCGCCCCGTATGCCATCATTCCGGGCATCACCCTGCGCAGTGAAAAAGCATCTCGCATCCTTACCACCGAAAAATTTGCCACCACGGTGAATGGGCGCTACCAGCGTTGCGTGTCAGGTCTGATACCATAATGCATTTATTACGTGGACACGGAGACTGTGTAATGAATATCACCCTATCAATAGACGATAAAGTTGTCCATGATGCCCGCAAAATTGCGCAGGATATGGGCAAAAGCCTTAACCAAATGGTGCGCGAGTACTTGGAACAACTCACCCGCCAGCAGCAAGCGAATGCCAGTTTTGATGAGTTTTTATCCCTCTCAGGACAAGGTAATGCCAACACTTGGAAATTTAATCGGGATGATCTGCATGAAAACTCAGATACCACGAGTACAAGCTTACCCCACCGTCGCCAATGCCAACGCCTCTGCCACGCGGATACCATCAACCCCGGCGGATAAAATCCCACCGGCATAGCCTGCCCCTTCCCCTGCCGGATACAGGCCACGCACATTCAGGCTTTGCAAATCCTGCCCACGGGTAATGCGCAAGGGTGAGGAGGTTCGGGTTTCCACACCGGTCAGTACCGCATCGTACATGGAAAAACCCTTGATTTGGCGCTCGAACGCAGGCAGAGCTTCACGGATCGCCTCAATCGCATAAGCGGGCAGACTACTGGCGAGGTCAGTCAGGCGCACGCCCGGCTGGTAGGATGGCTCCACTGTCCCCAATTGCCGCGAGGGGATACCTTTGATGAAATCACCAACCAATTGCGCCGGGGCTGAATAATCACGACCGCCCAGCTCGTAGGCACGTGCTTCCCAATGGCGCTGGAACTCAATCCCCGCCAAGGGGTTCCCCGGATAGTCTTCCGGGGTGATGCCCACCACAATTCCGGCATTGGCATTGCGTTCAGCGCGTGAATACTGGCTCATGCCGTTGGTGACGACCCTCCCCGGTTCAGAAGCTGCTGCCACCACCTGCCCGCCCGGACACATGCAGAAACTGTAAACCGAACGCCCATTCTTGGCATGGTGCACAATCTTGTAGTCAGCCGCCCCCAACAAGGGGTTGCCTGCAAATTTGCCAAACCGTGCCTGGTCAATCAGGCTTTGCGGATGCTCGACACGGAACCCGACGGAGAAAGGCTTTTGCTCCATAAAAACCCCGCGCCCAAACAGCATTTCGCAGGTATCCCGCGCACTATGCCCCAACGCCAGAACCACCCGGTCAGCACGGATTTGTTCACCGCTCGCCAAGGTCAGTCCCCGGATATGCCCCTCCTCGACCAGCACATCCGTCACTTGTTGCTGGAAACGGATTTCCCCACCCAACGCCTCAATTTGCGCCCGGATGTTTTCAACCATCTTCACCAGCCGGAAAGTGCCAATGTGGGGCTTGCTGACATACAGGATTTCTTCCGGCGCACCGGCTTTGACAAATTCAGCCAATACCTTGCGCCCATAATGCTTGGTGTCCTTGATTTGGCTATAGAGCTTGCCATCGGAGAACGTCCCTGCCCCACCCTCGCCAAACTGCACATTCGACTCCGGGTTCAGCACATGCTTACGCCACAGACCCCATGTATCCTTGGTACGCTCACGCACCGGCTTACCCCGCTCCAGCACCAGCGGGCGGAAGCCCATCTGCGCCAATACCAGTGCCGCCATGATCCCACACGGGCCAAAGCCCACCACCACCGGACGCAATGGCAAGCCTTCCGGGGCTTGGGCAACAAAACGGTAGCGGGTATCCGGGCTGGGTGATACCTGCGCATCCGCCGCAAACCGGGCAAGCACCGCCCCCTCATCGGCAAGCTGCACATCCAGGGTATACACCAGCACCACGGCATCACGCTTGCGGGCATCATAACCGCGCTTGAAAACATGGAACTCCAGCAAATCAGCCGGAGCCAACCCCAAACGCCGCACAATGGCAGCAGGCAGGGCATCCGGGCTATGGTCAAGCGGCAGGCGCAATTCGGTCAGACGTATCATCAGGTTCGGTGGCTATATTCAACAAAAACGCGATTGTATCCGACTGTGCGGCACTTGCCGACAAATATCCCGTGCCTGAACGTACCTCGATACGCAGATGTGCGCTAACGCTCGACCCCGTGAATGGAGGTTTCGGTACTGAAGGTCTTGTTCTCACTGTCGGTCATGTCTGCCCGCAGGATACCCGACTCATCCGGGGCGAAATTGAAGCCAAACCCAGGGTTTTCGCTCAGGGTAAAGCTGGTTTCCGCCTCCAGCAGCGGTTGCTGGTTGAAAGACACCTTGATCTGCTTGACGTAATGCTCAGGGATAAACAGGGTAGAAAGCTGGTCGCGCTGCATGCCGGTATTGTTGGGGTGGGAAATCATCAGGCGCAAAACACGCGGCTCCAGCACCGCCGTATTGTCCGGCAAGGTAAAGCGCATTTTGCCCAGACGTTTTTTATGTTCCTCCTGGTCAATATTGGGCGGGGCAGAACAACCTGCCCCCGTTGACTTGACCCAACGCTTGTCCATATACAGCTTGCCAGCCGCCGTTTCTGCCACAACACGGATGTAGGTGTAACCATTGACCCGCACATGGGTGGTGATTTCAGTCATTGCCCGCTTGTCTGCCAAGGTGAAAATACCACCGACTGGTGCAGGGTTGACATCCACAATCAGGTAGACCTTTTTGAATGGATCCTTATCTGCCAGCCCCACCCCAGACGCAGGTGCAGCATTGCCCTGACTGACTGGCTGAACGGTGGTGGATGGGTCGGTTTGCAACTGGATGCTGACCGGGACAGCCGCATCATTTTCTGCCCGCTCCGGGGTGGTCAAGGTCACACGGCTCCCGATGCCTTCAATAATGGGGCGGTCAGCAAAGTACTTTGCCCGCAACGGCAACCACATCTCGTGGCTGTCTTCCTGCGTATAAGCCCCACCAAACTGGGCAAAAGAGGCTGGGGATTGCTGTAGTTTGGCAGCCACAACCTCAGCATGCACCGGATGCAGCAGTAAGCAGCAAGCGCTTGAGACCAGCAGAGCAATCCAGCAGGAATGGCGATAAGGTTTCATGAATCCCCTCCTCAAGGGTATTGATTCACCTTGAGTTTATACCACTGCTCGTCGCCCCGCCAGCATTGGACACACCGCTGGATTAAAGCCCCTTAAGCGCCTTGGCAGGCTCGCGGGATCAACTGCACCCGTGATGTGGCATCAATGGATTCACTCCACAGCTTCACCGGGGTATTGCTGCCAAACGGCTCGTCATAATCCAGCCAGAACACACCACGGGGGGCTTTTTGCTCGGTGTAACGGGCATCGTAACCCAGATAACGGATATATTCGGCGTGGCGGATCGCCTTGTTCAGGTCATCAAAAAAACCCAGCGAAATGGCATTCTGGTAAGGCCCGGCATCAATCACCAAATGTTCCTGCACATCAAAACGCCCCATATCGCGGATTACACTTTCTGCTTCGGCACGGCTTGGCAAAGGCGGGATATAAACCAGATAATTGAGGGTTTCCATGGTTTGCAGGGAGCGCATTTCCACCGCCAACCCGTAATTGCGGATTTTTGCCATGACCAACTGGGCAGCCCGCTCACTGGAATAAGGCCCCAGGGTATAACAACTGCTGGCAGAAATCCCCGCAGCACTGCTATAGACGGCAGGAGCCACATCATTGACCAACTCCAAGGTCGGAATGCCCGGATCAGTCAGGGGAATGTCCTTTGCCACACGCGCCGGGACAAGCACTGTCACCGCCATCACCGACAAATTCAGAATGACCAACAGGATCAGCAGGGCGTACATGCTGCTTGCTCCGCCAGATAGTGCAAACCATCCATCAGTGCATCCGGGTGCAACAGGGCATTAAAACCGACGTGTGCATGCAGCAGGGCAGCATCACCACCACACAAGATAATACCAGCAGGTTCCTGCATCTGTTGCTGCATGCGCTGGCAAATCCCTTCCAGCGCCCCCACCAACGCAAACAAACAGCCACTGCCCATCGCTTGCGGGGTGTTATTGGCAAACACAACCGGGTTATCAAACAAGGCTGCATCCATATGCTTGGCTTGGGTACGGCTGATCAGCACATCACCCAACAATTGCAGGCCGGGCAGGATCAAACCGCCCAAATGCGTGCCATCAGCATACAAACCGTCCACGGTCACGGCTGTACCGGCATCAATGACCAGAGCAGCCTGCCCCGGAACCAGCCGCCGTGCCGCCAATAAGCCAACAAAGCGGTCAGCGCCCAAATGCGCAGGGTTGGGGTAAGCGACCCGCACGCCATAAGCATCCCCGGACTTGACCAGCAATAAATCCCTGCCCGCCAAACCGCAGCAGGCTTGGGCTTCATGGGCAAACGCCTCACCCAGCACATGCACCAGCACTACCCGCGTGACCGCCGGATAGTGCGCCAACAATGCCTGCAAATGCTGCAAAGCACCTGCCTGAGGGGAGTGCCCACCATACGCCAAGGCCTGTTGGGGGCTACGCTCCCCTGCGGTCAACAGCGCCCATTTCAGGCGCGAGTTGCCTGCATCAATCAGAATCGTTGTCACTGTGCTTGCCTTACTGATACATCTGCCGAGGAAAATGCCTGACGGCTCCCATCTGCCAGCGCCAGCACCAATTGCCCTTGGGCATCCAACCCACCAGCCGTGCCAAACAAGCTTTCTGCGCCAGTCTCGACGCGCACCGGCTGACCATATAGCCAATCCCAATGCGCCCACTCACCCATAAACGCTGCCTTATCAAAGGCCAAGAACGTTTGCAGGGCAGGAACCAGATGCCCCAGTATAACGGCTACCAAGCGGTTACGGTCAACTTTTTCCCCCAAGAGGTCAGCCAAATCACACCACGGCTGGCTGATATTCTGCGCCAAACCCGGCTGCATGCCGGTATTGATGCCAATGCCGATCACCACCTGTTGCAGGGGCTGGGCGGTTTGCAACAGGATGCCCCCCAGCTTGCGCCCCCCGCAATACAGGTCATTCGGCCATTTCAAGGCATGCCCCTGCAAACCATACTCCGCCAAGCCTTTTGCCACCGCCACCCCCATCACCAGCCCCAGCCAGCCATAGTGCGGCGGCACATCAGCAAAGCACCAACGCAAGGACATATAGATATTCTGGCTATCCGGTGACTCCCACACCCGCCCACGCCGCCCACGCCCCGCCGTCTGCTGCTCCGCCAGACAGACGCAGGCACAGGCATCGGCCTGCTCCAACAGCCAGGCATTGGTGGACGGCAAGGTCGGGAACACATGGATATGGCGCAAGGCCGCCGCTGCATGGGCAGGCAAGTAGGACTGGATCAAACTGGGGTTCAGGGTATAAGCAGGCATATCGTCCATTATACTTGGTATAGGCAGAAAACGCGCCGACTTTAAGGATCAGGATGCGTTTTGGGCAAGGTGCTTATCCCGCTTATCTACGCCGCTTTTTGTTGCGGCAAATGCACATCCACCACAATTTCCGCGTAGGGCGTAAACACCCTGCCCTGTGCATCGCGCTCGATAGCCAGCCATTCCATCAGGCGCTCCACGTCGTTGTGGACGTTTTTGTAGTCGCGTTGCAGGGTGCGGGCGAGTTCGGCAACACTCATCGCGCCATGTTCGCGTAAGGTTGCCAACAAATCCCAGCGTTTGGGCGTGAAAACACCGAGCATCTGGCTGACATTTTTGAAGCCTACGCCGAAATAGGGGGTAGGCTCTTCGCCGGTTTCTAGCTGTTCCAGCATCTGCTGGGCGAGTGCCAGCGAGGGCTGGATACTTGTACCGACTTTGATGGTTAGGATGCGGTTGCTCATGTGTTTACCCTTTCAATATCTTACATGAAATCTGCCATCAAACGGCATGAGTATCTACACAAACTGAGAGAAAATCCATAACTTCGCTCCGAACCTCCCCCCTCCCCAACCCTCCCCCCGCAAGGGGTGGAGGGGGTAAGATGTTCTGGTTATCGGCATTTGTTGCGGGGTTGGATGGTATCCCCGACACTCGAACGATGGAAAGGCAATACAACAAAACTCACCGTGACCTTGCCCGCAATCTGCGTAAGAACATGACAATACCAGAGCAGACGTTATGGGCGCTGTTGAGGAAACGCCAATTGGATGGCTACCGTTTCCGCCATCAAGCCCCATTGGGGCGCTATATCGTTGATTTTGTTTGTCTGGATGCGCGGTTGGTAATTGAGCTGGACGGCAACCCACACCGCCACCAACAAGCGTATGACCGTGAGCGCGACAACTGGATGCAGCAACAACAATTCAGACTGCTGCGTTTCTGGAATGATGAACTCCTGAACAATCAGGAAGCCGTTTTACAACAAATTCGTCACGCCTTGCACCAACAATCCCAACACCTCTTGCCCCCTCCACCCCTTGCGGGGGGAGGGTTGGGGAGGGGGGAGGTTCGGAGCGAAGTTATGGACTTTCCCTCAGTTTGTGTAGATGCCCATGCACCAAGAGGTGCAAGACTTTGGAAAGATGTAGCAAGAGCGCGGATGAAGTAATAGCCGTTGTCGGCTGGGTGAGTTGGGGTAAAATCCTGTTACCCAACGCAATAACGGAATCGCTTCATGCAAGACACCCACTGGCAAATCCCCCCCAACCCCGCCAAAGCCCTGATGCTGGCAAAACGCCAACTCAGCGAATTCGTTTGCGATGCCGTCAATCTGGAAGGCATCAACATGACCCTGCCGGAAGTCCAAACCCTGCTGGATGGCATCACCGTCGGTGGACACAAACTGTCCGACCAGCAAATCACGGTCAATCAAGGCAACGCATGGCGGTTATTGTTTGGCTGGCTTGAGCGCGGTGAATTCAGCGTTTCCGCCGCAACAGCCTGCGCACTCCACGCCGTCGCAGGCAAAGAGGAAGCACTGGAATGGGGCTGTTTCCGCACAGGTGGCGTACTCATCGCCGGAACGGATTATATGCCACCGCCGGTTGCCGAATTGCCTGCCCGTTTCCAGGCAATGGTTGCCGACCTTGCCCACATCGACGACATTTACGACCAAGCCATCCATCTGTTTCTGACGATGGCACGTTGCCAGTTTTTCTACGACGTGAACAAGCGCATGGGGCGTTTCATGATGAATGGGCATTTGCTCCAGCATGGCTACCCCGCCATCAACCTGCCCGCCAAACGCCAACTGGAATTCAACACCTTGATGCTGGCGTTTTATACGTCGGGCGATGAAACCGCGATGAATGCCTTCCTGCGCTCGTGTCTGGATGCGCGGGTGGTGCGGATCATGCAAGAAGTTTAAGTTGTCCAGCCGCATAAACAGGCAGCATTTTCAAGGATAAAACCCGTCACGCCCTAAATGGTGTAGCATACACAAGCCCCGACCAAGCCGGGGTTCTTGTAACCACTGCTGCCAATGAAGAGGAGAACAAACATGTGTGATTTACACGGTTGTGGAACCCAAACCACCCTGCCCCCCATCCCGCTTGACTCAGAACAACGCCGCCTGTTCCTGCAAGGCTTGGCCTGCTTGCCATTGGCAACCGTGCTGGCCTTCCCGGAATTGGCACAAGCAGCGGCAACCACGCTGGAAGATGTCTCGCTTGACCTGAAAAGCGGCGCAAAGGTCAAGGCAGCATTGGCCTTGCCAGCCGCAGAAAAAGCCCCGACGGTAATCCTCATCCATGAATGGTGGGGCTTGAATGACCAGATCAAGGCGGTGGCGGCTGAGCTTGCCAGCATGGGTTATGTGGCCTTGGCAGTTGACCTCTACGGCGGTAAAGTCGCGGCCTCCCCGGATGAGGCGAAGGCACTGATGGGTGGGCTGGATGCGGCAGTCGCCAAAGAAACGATGGTAGGCTGGGTCGATTTCCTGAAAAACCATGCCAAGGGTAATGGCAAGGTAGCCACAATGGGCTGGTGTTTTGGCGGCGGCTGGTCACTGAACACTTCGGTCGCCACCCCGGTGGATGCCACCATCATTTATTACGGGCGTGTCACCAACCCGGCAGATGAGTTGAAAGCCCTGAAAGGCCCCGTGCTGGGGCATTTTGGCAAGCTCGACAAAAACATCAATCAGGAAATGGTGTCCGGCTTTGAAAGTGAAATGGAAAAGGCAGGCAAAAAAGACAGCCTGACCGTCCATTGGTATGAGGCTGACCATGCCTTTGCCAACCCGACGGGCGCACGCTATGACGAAGCCAATGCCAAGCAGGCATGGGAGCGTACCACCGCCTTCCTGAAGGCCAACCTGGGTGCATAAGGCATGAAGACGATTGGCTTGCTGGGCGGCATGAGTTGGGAAAGCACCCTCGACTATTACCGCATGATCAACCAAGGTGTGAAGGAGAAACTGGGTGGATTACATTCTGCAAAAATTGTCCTCTACAGTGTGGATTTCGCCGAAATCGAACGCCTCCAGCATGCCGGGGACTGGCAAGCCACGGCTGACATACTGGCAACGGCTGCCCAATGCCTTGAACAGGCGGCAGCCGATTGCCTCTTGGTCTGCACCAACACCATGCACAAGGTTGCCCCCGACATCCAGGCGCGGATAGGCATTCCCCTGCTGCACATCGCCGATGCCACTGCTGAAGTGGTGGTACAACGCGGTATCAAGACGGTTGGCCTGCTCGGGACTGCCTTCACGATGGAGCAGGATTTTTACAAGGGCAGGCTCAGCCAGCAGTATGGGTTGGAGGTCTTGGTTCCTGAGGCGGCTGACCGCCAACGGGTACATCAGGTGATTTATCAGGAGCTGTGCCTGGGCAAAACACGGGACGCATCCAGGGCAGATTACCTGCGCATCCTGGATGAACTGGCAGCACGCGGGGCAGAAGCCGTGATTCTGGGTTGTACCGAAATTGGCCTGCTGGTGAAACAGGCCGATACTGGCGTACCCCTGCTGGACACCACCACCATCCATGCAGCGCAGGCGGTGGCATTTGCCCTGGAAGGATGGGATAGCGGACAGGCGGCTTAACGGCTGGCATTTTTCAACAGGTGCTCCAGCGCATCAATCAGCTCACGCCCCTTGACGAGAATGTCATGGGGTGTTTCCCCGGCGGCATTTTTCAGGCTCACATCCGCCCCCCGCTCCAGCAACAACCCGGTCACGGCAACATCGCCATTACGCACCGCCATATGCAACAGCCGGTCGCCATTCTCATCTGCCACCGTATCGGGCTTTTTGCCACGGTCGAGGAACAAGGCGGTAATCTCCACCTGTCCATTGGCAACGGCTGTCACCAAACAATCATCCAGCAACTTTGCACCGTGATCCATCAGCACCTTCACCGCCACCGCCTTACCCAGCATACTGGCAGCACATAAAATAGTCTGGCCTGTACCCGTGATCTGGTTGACATTAGCGCCTTTTTCCAACATATCAATAATTGGCTGCCGTTTGTTTTCCAGTACGATGCGAATAAATGCCTCCTCCTTTTCACGCGAATCAGCTGCATGTGACAGGTTCGGGCCAAACATCAACAAAAAAAGCAATAAAAATGATCTTGTTTTCAACACCATGCCGTTCACCTATGCGTTTTTTGGTGGATAAATAGGTTCTTCTACTTCCCTGAGCATAGGACGCAAATGTAACGGGGCATGGGATCAGCTCATAAAGTGTGGAAAATGGAAGATAGGCGGGGGTGAATGGGGGATAAGCTGTAAAAATCCTGCTACAATCCCCAGCAATAACCAACAATATGCGCTCCAAAAGGACAACCTGTATGCCATACCACCTGTTCGGTATCCGTCACCACGGCCCCGGCTCTGCCCGCAGCCTTGCCCACGCATTGGACAACTTGCAGCCGGACTGCATTCTGGTCGAAGGCCCACCCGAAGCCGATAACATCCTGCCCTTGGTATTGCACGCCCAAATGCAAGCACCGGTTGCCTTGCTGTTATATGCCCCTGATGAACCACAACGTGCCGTTTACTACCCCTTCGCGGACTTTTCCCCCGAATGGCAAGCGATTCGCCATGCCCTGCAACGGGGGATTCCGGTACGTTTTATGGATTTGCCGGTTGCCATCCGCTTTGCCCACGACAAGGCATTGGAAGCAACACCCGCCACCCCAGCGCCAGAGGCCGAAAGCGGACAAGCTCCGCTAAATGATGCCAGTGACAAGCGCAACATCCGCCACGACCCACTGGCTTTACTGGCAGAGGCTGCCGGTTACGCTGATAGTGAACGTTGGTGGGAACACATGGTTGAGGAGCGGCAAGATTCTGCGGAATTATTTCAGGCGATTGCCGAAGCCATGACCGCCTTGCGGACTGCCGTCGATGCCGATCAGACCGATAGCCCCCGCGACCCAGCCGAACAGATGCATGAGCAATGGCGTGAAGCCCACATGCGTAAAACTATCCGCCAAGCCCAGAAGGACGGCTTCCAAACCATTGCGGTGGTCTGCGGTGCATGGCACGTCCCGGCCTTGCAGGACATGCCAGTCGCCAAAGCCGATGATGCCCTGCTCAAAGGGCTGCCCAAACTCAAGACAACTGCCACCTGGGTTCCCTGGACGTATGACCGCCTGAGCCAAGCCAGCGGCTACGGGGCAGGTGTCGATGCGCCCGGATGGTATGCGCATATCTGGAACCACAACCTGAAATTCCCACTGGGGCATGCTGCCAGTACCCTGACTTCACGCTGGCTAACCCAAGTGGCGCACACCTTCCGCACCCAAGGCATCGACATCTCATCGGCGCACATTATCGAAACCGTGCGGCTGGCAGAAACCTTGGCAGCGATGCGCGGGCGGCCCTTACCCGGATTGGCAGAGCTGAATGAATCTGTACAAAGCGTCATGCTGTTTGGCGATGCCACCCCGATGCAGCTCCTGCACCGGCGTTTGTTGATCGGTGAATCCTTGGGCAATGTGCCGGATGAAACCCCACAAACTCCACTCCAGCAAGATTTGGCTCAGGAACAAAAACGCCTGCGCCTCAAACCCAGTGCCAGCGATGCTGAATTGCTGCTGGACTTGCGCAAACCGACCGACCTCGAACGCAGTTACCTGCTGCGCCGCCTGCAAATCCTCAGCATTGATTGGGGCAAGGGTGGCAAGCGTGCCAGTGGCAAAGGCACATTCAAGGAAAACTGGCGTATCCTCTGGCAACCGGAATTTGCCATCCGCCTGATTGAGGCAGGTTTTTGGGGCAATACGCTGGAAACCGCTGCCAGCCACAAACTGACCAGCCAAGCACGCGATACCACCGCCCTGGAGCAGCTTGCCCAGATGGCGCATGCCGCACTTTATGCCAATCTGCCCAGCGCCGTTCATATACTGATGCAACGCCTGCAAACCGAAGCGGCGATCAGCAGTGACATCCTGCACCTGATGCGGGCATTGCCTGAGCTGGCGCAATTGCTGCGTTATGGCGATGTGCGTAAAACCGCTGCCGGACAAGTCAGTCATGTGGTCAATGGCATGGTTACACGCATCTGTATTGGCTTGCCGAATGCGTGCAGTGCGCTGAATGAAGAGGCGGCTGAAGCCATGTTCACGCAAATCCAGGCGGTGCAGGAAGCCATCCACCTGCTGGATGATGCCGATTTCAGCGGGCAATGGACACGCACCCTGGAAACCCTGCTGGATCAGTACGGCCTGCATCCGCTGTTGGCAGGGCGTTGTTGCCGCCTGCTGCTGCAATCGGGTCTGCTGGACGGGGAAGCCAGCGCCCGTCGTTTCGGCCTGGCCTTATCCGCTGCCAATGAGCCTGCCCATGCCGCCGCTTGGGTAGATGGTTTCCTGCGTGGCAGCGGGCAACTGCTGATCTATGATGAAACCCTCTGGAACCTGATCGACCGCTGGGTAGCCAGCCTCACGGATGAAGCTTTCCAAGCGCTGTTGCCCGTTCTACGCCGTACCTTCTCCACCTTTGAAGCCCCCGAACGGCGGCAAATGGGTGAGCGGGTCAAACAAGGGCAAGCAGCCTTGCCAGTGGTAGTGGCAGCCAATACTGATGTAGATGAGGAACGGGCACAAACGGCCTTGCCATTGCTGGCGATGCTATTGGGGTTAGCAGCATGAACAACGAACAACACCAAAAACGCTGGCGCTTGATCCTCGGTGGTGGGGATGCCGATGGCATTGGCTGCTCACTCAGTGGCTTAGAGCAGGGCATGGACAATTGCCTGTCTGCTGTGTATGGCGATGGGGCAAACAATGGCGGGGGCAAACGGGGTAGCCTCAACGCTTCTGCGCCCAATGTCACCCGCTGGCTGGGCGACATCCGCCAATATTTCCCTTCTTCGGTCGTGCGTGTGATCCAGCAAGATGCGATTGAGCGGCTGGGTTTACGCCAATTGTTGCTGGAACCCGAAGTGCTGCAAGCGGTAGAAGCCGACATCCACCTGGTTGCCACGCTGATTTCCCTGAAAAATGTGATTCCTGGCAAAACCAAGTCAACTGCGCGGCTGGTGGTTGCCAAGGTGGTTGATGAATTGCTGCGCCGTTTGCAACAACCGATGCAACAGGCCGTCAAAGGCGCACTCAACCGCTCCATCCGCAACCGCCGTCCGCGTCTGCAAGAAATCGACTGGAACCGTACCATCCGCGCCAATATCAAGAACTACTTGCCGGAATACAATGCGATTGTGCCGGAAATCCGTATCGGCTACGGACGCAAGCGCTCTGCCCTGAAAGAGGTGGTACTGTGCATTGACCAAAGTGGCTCGATGGCCCCATCGGTCGTTTATTCCAGCATTTTTGCGGCAGTGATGGCCTCCATCCCGGCGTTAAGTACACGCATGGTGGTATTCGATACCTCGATTGTTGACCTCACCGCTGAGTTGCATGATGACCCGGTGGATTTGCTGTTTGGCTTGCAACTGGGCGGGGGGACCGACATCAACCGGGCAGTCGGCTATTGCCAAGGACTGATTTCACGCCCGGAAGACACGGTTTTTATCCTCATCAGCGATTTGTACGAGGGGGGAAATGGCAAGGAAATGCTCAAACGGGTGGCAAGTCTGGTGGCCTCTGGCGTACAGGTGATTTCATTGCTGGCTTTAAGCGATGAAGGTGCGCCGTTTTATGACCATGACATGGCGGCACAATTTGCCGCCTTGGGCATCCCGACGTTTGCTTGTACCCCCGACCAGTTCCCGGAGCTGATGGCGAATGCCTTAAGCAAACAGGATTTGGGTATCTGGGCTGCCAAGGCTGGAATTGTTACGCAACAGGCAGGTAAGCGTTAGGCAAACCTGAGCCAGACGGGGCTGTACGGGTATGGGCAACCCTACCCGCCCCCCACTTTTCCAGCAGGGCTTTAACCGTTTCCGGCAAAACCGGCTTGCTGGTGTAATCATTCATGCCTGCTGCCACACACTCCTGCCGGTCACTTTCTAGGGCATTCGCTGTCATGGCAATAATTACCGGCTGGCGCTCAGGCGGCAATTCGGCACGGATACAGCGGGTGGCCTGCACGCCATCCATTTCTGGCATTTGCATATCCATAAAGACAACATCGTAAGCTTTCTTGTGCATGGCAGCGACCGCGACCAAGCCATTTTCCGCCAGGTCAGCCTGATAGCCCAACTGCTTGAGGATAGCCGTGGCAACGATCTGGTTAATGCGGTTATCCTCCACCAGCAAAACACTCAGCGGCAAACTCTCCCCTAATTTCTGGCCCTCCACAACCACCTTCGACTCAGGCAGGGCGGCTTGCCCACCCAGAGCTGCCAGCAAACTGTCCAGCAAGCGGCTGCGGGTCATCGGCTTGGTCAGGAGGGCATTATACAGGACATGCACCGCCTCCTGCCGATCATTGGGCTGGATCATCAGCACCAGCGGCAATGCTTTCTGTTGGGAACGCTGGCGCACATACTGGGCAAAATCCATGGCAGCGGTTTCTGCCACATGCCCATCCAGCAAGGCTAACCCATACGTTTTGCCGGATGCCAACCAACTGACCGCTTCCGCAACCGAACTGGCAAGCTCAACCTCTGCCCCCCAACCCAAGCAATAATCACGCAAGGCCTGGCTATTGGCAGGATTGTTTTCAATAACCAGGATGCGTTTGCCACTGATGGCGGGAATAGAGGCCTGATGGATAGCCTGCAATGCGCCTGTTCCTTGCCGTGCCTGTAGGGTAAAGAAAAAGCGGCTGCCAACCCCAACCCGGCTTTCCACCCAGATAGACCCGCCCATCATTCCCACCAAATGGCGGGAAATGCTCAAGCCCAACCCAGTACCTTCGTGCTGCCTGACCAAGGTTTCATCGGCACGGCTGAATTGCTCAAAAATACTACCCAAACGGCTGGCACGGATACCAGGGCCGGTATCACGGATCTCAAACTCCAGCTCATGAACTGATACGCCAACCAGATCACGCATTGATTTAGCCTCGGATTTCTGGTTCACGAATACTGTCACTTCGCCACTTTCCGTAAACTTGATGGCATTACCAATCAGGTTGGTGAGTATCTGCCGCAAACGCACCTGATCGCCGACAATAAAGAGTGGCACGGCGGTGTGCACTGCATAGGTCAACTCCAGGTTTTTCTCCACCGCCTTGGCATGCAGCAGGCTCAGGATTTCCTCAACGCAGGAACGCAGCTCAAAAGCCTCCTGTTTGAGTTCAAACCTGCCTGCCTCAATCCGTGAAAAATCCAGCACATCATTAATCACGGTCAACAAATGTTCACCACTCAGGCGGATACTCTCGACAAAATCAGCTTGCCGCTGGTTCAAAGGGGTATCCATCAGTAAGCGGGTCATACCAATCACCCCATTCATCGGGGTACGGATTTCATGGCTCATGGTCGCCAGGAAACGGGTCTTGGTCTTGACTGCATTTTCTGCCTGCTGCTGTGCCTGCTGGGCATCGCGGGTCAGCATGCCGAAACGGTGGGAGAAATAAATCCGGCTCAACAGCAGCAGGATCATCAAACCCAGCATCGCCCAAACCGCATTCTCGCGGATTTGCACAATCTGGCTTTTCATTTGCCCCACACTGCGGTTGGCACTATTGATCGAAAGCTGGATACTGTCACTCACCAATACGCCGAGGCTATTACCAATACTGTCGATTTCCTCCACCACTTCACGGGTTGCCAACAACTGGGTACGAATATCCGCCGCAAATACCGTCCATTGATCCGAAGCTAAGGTTTGGCTTTGCACAAGGCTTGCAACCAGCTTATCGCTGACAAGCTCATAAGAGTCACGCAGCAAGGGTCTGAAATTACCCGGCCATTCCTGCAACAACACTTGGCGCTGGGCATCGAATGTTTCACCCAATGTCCGCAGGTGTGGCAAGCTCTCCTCAATGCTGCCCGGATCAAAGGCCAGCTTGAAAAAAGCATCATTCAATTGCTCAAGGGTTTTGCGGTTTTCATCAATATGCGCTTCCCTGCTGAGCTGCCCGATGAAGTCTTTTTCCACCTGCTCCAGCACGGCAGTCGACTCCAACAGGTTATGCTGGGCTTTTGCTGAAAGATCACTCAAGCTCAGCCATGTCAGTGTTGCAAACGTCAACAACATCACCACCAGCAATGCGCCGTCGAGTGCTTGTAATAATTTCAGCTTGGTATAATTTTGTGTGCTCATCCGATCAACCTGAAATCAGGAACCGAGTTAAAGGCTGTTTAAGCCATAATAATCGGCAAAAGACCCGTTATCAAAACGCCACCTTATTAATTTTTTATATGGTTTGTGGGTGAATACGGGCGCGAATAAGCTAACAGTATAAATATTATAGATGAATGGCAAGGCTTTTCCGATAAAGGTACAGCCTTGCCCAGCGCCGATTAAATAGGCAATTCAAGTCGATCCGCTGTTTAAATACTCAGAAATTCTCAAATGACCTCACGGCAGGCACGATATAAATCTTTCCAGTCTGAACGTTCCTTAACCACAGTTTCCAGGTATTCTTTCCAGACCACACTATCCTGCACCGGATCCTTCACCACTGCCCCGATCAAACCTGCCGCAAAATCACGCGCCGTCAGGCTGCCATCGCCGAAATGGGCTGCCAAAGCCATGCCGCTGCCCACCACGGAGATTGCTTCGGCAGTGCTGAGTGTACCGGTCGGGATTTTCAGTTTGGTTTTACCATCTTCGGTTACACCACTGCGCAACTCCCGGAAAATCGTGACAATTCGGCGGATTTCAGCCAAGGCCGGTTTTTCTGCCGGTAATTCAAGCGCACGCCCCAAACTGCCCACCCGACGATCGACAATGCTGGCTTCCTCATCCAGCGTTTCCGGGATGGGTAAAATCACCGTATTAAAACGCCGCTTCAAAGCACTTGACAGCTCATTGACACCCTTATCACGGTTATTGGCGGTGGCAATCAGGTTAAAGCCCTTTTGTGCCTGACATTCACTATTCAACTCCGGGATTGGCAGCATCTTTTCCGACAAGATGGTGATCAGCGTATCCTGCACATCTGCCGGGATGCGGGTCAGCTCCTCCACCCGCGCAATCAGGCCATTACGCATGGCATGCATCACCGGGCTTTCAATCAACGCCGCTTCAGAAGGGCCTTTGGCAATCAGTTGCGCATAGTTCCAGTTATAACGCAGGGTTTCCTCGCCCGTGCCTGCTGTCCCCTGCACAATCAGGGTCGAGCGCCCCGAAATGGCGGCGGCCAAGTGTTCGGAAACCCACGACTTTGCCGTACCGGGCAAACCATACAGCAGCAAGGCACGGTCGGTTGCCAGCGTGGAAATGGCAATCTCCATCAGGCGCGAACTGCCGATGTATTTGGGGCTAATGACAATGCCACCGGGCAGCTCCCCCCCCAGCAAATAAGTACGCACTGCCCACGGCGACAATTGCCAGCGTGGGGGGCGGGGTTGAGTATCATATTCACGCAGGGCTGCCAGTTCGTGGGCAAATTCCGTTTCCGCGTGCTGGCGCAGGACGTTCTGGATAATAGTACCGCTGTTGGTGTCGCTCATGGTTGATCCTTGTTGTTATGCCTTGAAGATTGTCATGTTGTCATACATGGAGTGCGGCGAGCATGTCTGCCCGGAAACGCACCGTGAATAAGGTTTCAGTCAAAAGGGAATGGAAGGGGTGATCTTCTGCCTGCAAGGGCTGCTGCCAACTGTCAGCCAGTGCGTCCACGCAGCTTGCATCCAGATGCACCGCCAGATGACGGAACAGGCTATAGATGCTATACACATAGGTTTGCTTGCGGTCGATATGCGATGCCACGGCTAGCAGCACCTGCATGGAAAACGGCTGGCTCCACTCATGCCCAAGCTGGGTCAGAAACTCACAGTGCTCCAGTTTTTTGGCACGCCCCAGCAACTCACAGGCCGATTGCTCCGCCTCAGCCACGCTTAATACCTGCCATAAGGATGAAGCGCGGGCATCGGTTTGCAATAACCAGACTTGCGCCCAGCGGCTATCGGGATAACGCCCCAATGCCGCTTGCCAACCGGACAGCAACGGCGCTTTCCAGTCACTTTTTGTCGCATAGGCCAACATCTCAGCAGGCTCCACCTGCCAATGCTGTGTCCAGACCGCCGGGGGCACATACGACAGGGCTTGCTCCAACCACCATGCCTTTGCACCTGTCCCTTGCGGTGGCTTCTCTTCGATGCCATCACGTAGCCACGCCTTGTCCCACGCTTCGGGCAGGTTCACTTGCAAGGTTTTCTTGCCAGTCAATTTGCCCAGCAAGCCACCACTGCCCTGCACCGCCAACCATCCGAGCAAGCGGGCTTGGGCACGCTGGCTGAATGCCGAACCGGTCAGGCCACCCAATAAGGAGGCTGCCAACTGGCGTACCCCTTTGCTGCGGTCATCCAGACAGCTTTCCAGCCACGCTTCATCGGCAAGGCTTAAACCCACGGTCAATGTTGCCAACAAATCCTGCCTGACGGCTGCCGACTCCTGTTTCCAGACCGCCTGCAATAAGCCACGCGCGGCAACGGGGTCTTGAGCCCGTACCTGGCGTAAATATTCGCTACGCTGATCGGTATTGCCCTCGTCCCAAATGGCAGGATGCGGTATTGCCGAGTCAGCCCCCTGCTCAGGCTCAGGCGCAAGCACCAGCAAGCGCTGCCACTCCTGCCGCTGCTTGGCGAGCCAATGCCCACGCTGCCCAATCACAACACTGAGCGCTGGGCGGATACGGCGGCTTTGCTGTGCCAGCTCCAGCAAGGTCGGGATAAAACCAGCCGGAACCCGTAAACGCCGGGTAGCAACGGTTTCCAACCAGCCATCCAGCAAGGGGCGCAGGCTGTTATCCACCAACATACGCCGCAAATGCAGTTCCGCAGCCGGGGGAATCAGGGGCAAATCAGCTCCCTGATCGGGGGGTGGCAGTGTGCCGGTAAAAGGGGTGGGTACAGCACCCGCCGCCCGGTAGTGCAAAGCCAACGCAACCGCCCCAAGAAACGCAGACTCACGGTTGCTACCGGCAGGTACTTGCCCTTGCGGGTAAAGTTGCGCCAAATAAGGCTGCAACGCGCTATTGCCATGCGGAGCTTGTGTTTGGCGCTCGGTTCCCAACAGGGCAGTTTTGAGCAAATCCTGTGGTAATGGTTGTAATTGCATGACTATCGCCCCCCTTGGGCTTGGAATGTGCCGCAGATATGCAGGATGCTGCCATCCCATTCACCAAACACTGCCAAGGGATGCCCGCCACTCTCCGCTAGCAGACCCCATCCTTCCGCGTCACTGATGCGCAGCGGAATAGCCTGTTGATGGGCATCGACCAATAACCATTCACCCTCATGCTGCACCGGAACCACATCAGCGATGGCAAACGGAAACATGCCCAACCACGGGCATTGTGCCAAGGCAAGTCCATAAGCGCTGAAGTTGTCGGTTAGTGGCAAAAACAACAGCCCGTTGTCCTCCCCACTGACAGGAACGGCACTGGGGACAGGGGCTAATGCCCGCAAGGGGACAGCCGATGGGTAATAGGCCAACAGCCCCTCGATGCGCCCGCCGATACCGGGGCGCAATGCCATCGTCTGGTTCTGCACGGCAAAATCCAGCAGCAAGGCATAGCGCCGGGAGTGCAAGCCATATAGCCAAGTGCGTTGCGTGCGCATTTGCCCATCATCTTCCTGCCGTTGCCCGACAACCTGCCAAAGGTCTGGGATACCCTCCGTTGCCTGCACCTCCTCTTTATTGAGGTTAAAGCCGATCTGCGCCAACACATCCGCCTGCACAGCGGCAGGCAGGCTGTCGCGGCGTTGCCATGCCTCCAGTAACAGATGAAGGCGAGCCATCTCCAGCAGAAGTTTTTCCTGCCAGGCACTACCCTGATAACGCAAGTTGCCCGCATTTTGCAAACGGCGGGCAAGACCAGGGGCTTGGGCATCGACCATGCGGGCTGCCATGTGCTGCCACTGGGTATCATCAGCGTGTGCCAAGCCCTGACGGATCAGGTCAAATAGCCAGCGTTGCAGCTCTGTCACCCCAGCACTGACTTTTTCATCACGCGCATGGTTACGCTTTTGCTGGGCAGCCGCCCGTTTCTGCACCGTGGCCTCGTCCACTGGCTCAGCAGCACTAGCAGCTTTTTCCGCCTGTTTTTGGGCGCGTTGCCCACGCTTGTCCAGCCACTCCTGTAACCAGGCTGGTGGCTCAGCTTCCACCAAGGCATCCGCACTGGCGGCAAACACCAGTGCCAGCCCCAATCCGTGCTTACAGGGAAATTTACGGCTGGGGCAGGAACATTTGAAAGCTGGTTCTGCCAAGGCAATCGCGGTCTGATAGGGATTTTTGCCGCTGCCTTTGATTTCTCCCCACAGGATTTCACCGGCACGCCCGAGCGTGAGCCATTGGTGAGCCTGACTGAGTTTTTCCCCTGCTTTCAAGGAAGCCGCATCAGGTGCGAGGGCAGCAACATGTTGGGTCGTCCAACGGATGGTATGAGGATGGGTCGTCATGTGTTTTCGTTATTTTATAAATGATGTGGGTGCAGTGTAGAAAAATGTAGGAAAACTTTCCAGCATTTACAAACCCGATTCAGCGAATCCATGCCCTTTTGTCCACCGGGGCTATTGGAGTCATGCTGCATCCCACGGATAATCAGCGCTTGACCCCACGATGGAAACTGGCATGCAACTCTCCAATGAAGACAACCTGCGCCTGAATGTGCTGTTAGCCCAACCCCTGCACGCCATCCGCATCAATGAGGCCACCATGACGGTACATGCCCTGACCGAAAAAGGTGAGGCCAAAGTGCGGCTCAACCCGACCGTGCGTGATGAACAGTACTTACGCTGGGTGCGTGAACTGCTATCACTGAAAGTAACGGGTTCACCCGGAGGCTACCCGGTTTTCCTGCAACGCTGGACACGTACCGGACATGCCCGCAATAACCTGGTGCAAATGCTGTTGCTCGGCGAACCGGAAGCAGTGGTTGCCGTGGTACACGCCCCCGACCTCAGCCATGAACTGGCGCGGCGGGCATGGTGGGCTTACCCGTCTGCCGACACCGCCCGCCGCCTGTTGGAAAAGCCGGAGGTGGTGGCAGGAGCCTTGGGCAAGGAATTGGCTCGCTATTTGTTGGAATTCCTGCCGTTTGAAGAAATCCCCCTGGATGTGGTGGATAGCGTGCGCCTTTGCCTGCAAGGTGAGCTGGTTTCAGCACCGGAGCGGGACAAGCTCTGGAGCCGCGCCAAACGCAAAAACCCGTTTTATATTGGCTTCCTGCATGCCGATGCCGCCTGCATCCCGCTGGAACAGGCCGACCACCGTTTCCATGCCGACATCGGGCAACGCTTGGCAGCCGCCCAAGCCGCCAATAACCCGTTTGCCCATGCTTTCCACCTTGCGCTGTCCGCTGCCGGGCAAAAATGGCTGCATGCCCTGTTGTTGGCGTTGGAAAAACCAGTTGACCAAGAGGTGGTGATTTCCCTGTTCAAGGCGGTGCAAAAACGCTTCAATCTGCCGTTTCCCGAAGCCCACGGTGTGCGTGACATCCAGCAAGCCCAATCCAGGGCGGAGCAGTTCTGCCAGGGCGAAGTGGGTGCAGAAGCTGTGCAAACGGTGGCAGGAACACTGGATCAGGCGCATTTGCCACATTTCAAGGCTATGCTGTTGCTGGCACAGTTGGGCGAAGACAGCCTCAATACCGCTTTTGGGGGCAATGATGCGGTTGGTTCAGTGATGCGCAAACGGCTGGAGCCATTACTAAACCCCATGCAAGCAGCCGCCAGACAGTTATTGTGTTGAGCAAATGTTACAGATGTTGCATCAGCACACCACTTAATCTTGCCATCCATCCGGCTTATGCCGCGCTTTGTAACAGATAAGCACGACAGCATGGGTACTGAAAAATACAGTACCCAAAAACCTGCCTAACCTGAATAACGCGGAGACCCCCGATGAGCTGGCGAAACAACCAAGAACGCTACGGTTCACTGTCCATTGGCCTGCATTGGATCATGCTAATCCTGCTGATTGCCGTTTATGCCTGCATTGAGTTGCGGGTACTGTTCCCCAAAGGCAGCGACCCCCGCGAAATGCTGAAGACATGGCATTACCTGCTGGGCTTCGCGGTGCTGATCTTGGCAATCGTGCGCCTGGGCGTGCGCCTCACCAGCCCAACACCACGCATCCAGCCTAGCCCGCCAGCCTGGCAACGGCTTATGTCCACGCTGATGCATTACATACTGTATGCGCTGATGATCGGCATGCCCATCCTGGGCTGGCTGCTGTTGAGTGCCGAAGGCAAGACCTTATCCTTTTTCGGGCTGGAGTTACCTGCCCTGATCATGGAAGACAAAGCACTGGGCAAAGACCTGAAACACTACCATGCCCTGGCAGGCTCCATCGGTTATGTATTGATTGTGCTGCATGCCGGTTTTGCACTGATCCACCATGTTGGGCGCGGCGACAATACCTTGACCCGCATGGGATGGCCGAAAAACAACACCACCCCATCACACGAACAGTCATGAACCCTAATGGCAGGGGCGTAGTGATATACCCCCTTTCCTGAAAACACCCTCAAAAAACCAGTTTAAACCCCACTCAATGGGGCTTCTTGCCGTGTTCCGCCTCGTAATGCGCCTTATACCATTCAGGTTGACCCAAATCCGTGTCATACAGGAACTCAGCGACTGCTTGCAAATCAGCATCGCTGATTTGTGGCATGGCAGGCATCAGGCCAAACTTGCCAACGGCTCCGGGCATCAACACATCATTGGCATTCGGGGCTTTCACCCATGCTGTCACCCGTGCGACAAAGGCCGCCTTTTCTGGATAAGCCTTTATTACATGGTCTTTCACCCCAAAAATTGGTGGGGCAACACCTTCTTCACCACCCCCCACCGCATGGCACTTCATGCAGGCAGACTGGTACACCTTTGCACCGGGATGGCTCATGGCAGCGATTGCCGCTGCGGGATCAGCCGCACCAGCCTTACCGCTTTCATGGCCTGCACCTGCGGCCTCGTGGTGTTTATGCTCATTGGCACTGCATGCCGCCAAGGTAAAGGCGAGCAGGAAAGACAGGGATAATATTTTTTTCATGGCTACTGTATTGGAGTTAAATTGAAAAAGTGTTGGAAATAAAAGCCGGGGCAATTTTATAAGCAATGGGCAGCCCAAAGTCCATCCGGCATATGTCCTATAGGGTGTTTTTTCACTTATACACCATAAAACCCACCTTTGCCTACTGTGCCAACGCCCAACGCCTGCGTAAGATACCGACCACAAAATATCCGGGCTGCCCACATCATGATCAACCAACGTCCCCCCCTGATTCCGCCGCGCTACCATGCCTTACTATGGGTTGCCCTGCTTTTCCTGCTCACCAATACCCTGACACGGCTGGGCTTGTGGTTCTTTGAAGGGATGGGCAACCCACTGCCCCTCCTGCAACTGCCGAAGATCATGCTGGTCGGCGTGCTCTATGACTTGGCAGCCGCCTGTTATGTCCTGATCCCGTTTACCTTGTTGGCATTGGTTTTTGGCAATGGCCCGAAACGCAAACGGCTGCACGCACTGCTGGCCTTGCTGCTCTTGGCAAGCATGACCTTTGGCTTCCTGTTTACCGGTTTGGCAGAGGGTACGTTCTGGAATGAGTTTTCCTCACGCTTCAACTTCATTGCTGTCGATTACCTGATTTACACTCGCGAAGTATTGGGCAATATCTGGCAATCCTACCCGGTTGCCTGGTTGCTGACCGGAATAGGCATGCTGGCCTTGCTGTTGTTGTGGCTGGTTTATCGCCCGTTTTGGAATGCGGTCAATGCCGATGGTGGTTCCTTGCCCAAGCGCCTGTTGATGACCCTGCTCTTGCTTGGCCTGCCCGTCAGCAGCTTCCTGCTGGTGAATGATCAGCCGCGTGAAAGTTTCGGGCAACCCGCCGCCCGTGAACTGTCCAGTAATGGCTATTACGAGTTCATGCGGGCGTTCCGCGCCAATGACCTCGATTACTTCAGCTTTTACAAGACCTTGCCGGAACAACAGGCACACACCGCCTTGCAGCAGGCATTCCGCAAAGGCCAGCCGGATCTGAGTTTTATTGGTGAAGGCTTACCGATCCGACACGAAGTCAAACCGGCTGCCCCCCCTGCCAACAAGCATGTGGTGATGGTGTCGATTGAAAGTCTCGGGGCAGATTATGTCGGCGCTTTCGGTGGCAAACCGGGCTTGACCCCGAACCTCGACCAACTGGCAAAAGAAGGTATGATGTTCACCCAACTGTATGCTACGGGCTTACGCACGGTACGGGGGCTGGAAGCCCTCACCCTGTCAATCCCGCCCACACC
The DNA here is from genome assembly GCA_964293005.1 of uncultured Thiothrix sp. GTDB lineage: Bacteria > Pseudomonadota > Gammaproteobacteria > Thiotrichales > Thiotrichaceae > Thiolinea. The sequence continues at coordinate 15,499 of CAXYXW010000020.1, read as the reverse complement.
GGGGCATGCCGTGCCGGTGCGCAAACACAACACCGGCCTGCAAACATTGGGCGGGGTGCTGAAAGATAACGGCTACCAACCGTTTTATATCTATGGTGGCTATAGCTATTTCGACAATATGGAAAACTTTTTTAGCGGCAATGGTTATACCGTGGTTGACCGTACCGCCGTCGCTGAAGCCGACATCCACCATGAAACCATCTGGGGGATTGCCGATGAGGACATCCTGCACCATGCCCTCAAGGTCATCACGGAGCAGGCCAGTCAAGGGCAGAAAGTGTTTGCGCATGTCATGACCACCTCCAACCACCGCCCTTACACTTACCCGAATGGACGCATTGACATCCCTTCCGGTACGGGGCGTGATGGTGCAGTGAAATACACCGACTGGGCGATTGGCAACTTCATGCAGGAAGCCCGCCAGCAACCGTGGTTTGCCGATACCGTGTTTGTCTTTGTCGCTGACCATACCTCACACGGTCGGGGCAGAACCGATTTGCCACCGGAGCATTACCATATCCCGCTGGTGATTTATTCACCCGGTTTCATTCCAGCCCAAGCCATCACCGACCTTGCCTCACAGATTGATGTCGCCCCGACCCTGCTTGGCTTGCTGAATATCCCTTATACCTCAGAATTTTTTGGGCAGGACATCCGTCTGGCAGCCCGCACCCATCCGCGTGCATTCATGGCAAACTACCTGACCGTCGGCTATCTGGAAGGGGACAAGGTGGTGGAGTTAATGCCGAAACAAACCATCAACACCGTGGATGCCAAAACCGGGGACAAGCGCGAAGCCAATGCCGAATTGATCGATGCAGTCGTGGCCTATTACCAGACAGCGGCTGCCGAATTGCGGCGTTTGGGCGGGCAGCATGGCAAATAAGCCAACCACAGGGCGCTTCATCGCCAGTCTGTCACTGCTTGGCTGCACCTTAAGCAACGTGCAAGCCGAATCCTGCCGACCTTGGCAGAGCAGTGATGCGCAAAATACGGCGCTACGGATCGGTACGATTACCGTACAAAGCCAGGATATTTTCGACCTGAACGACCCTAAGGAGAGCCACTGGTACAACCGGACAGCCAACCGGCTGCACATCCAAACGGATAAAAACGTCATCATCCACCAATTGCTGTTCAAACCGGGCGACCCGTATGTGGCGGCAAAACTGGCTGAATCCGAACGGCTGTTACGGGCGCAGCGCTACCTCAAAGAGGCCAGGATCGTTGCCGAAAAGGTGTGTGGCAAGCACATTCAGGTGACGGTGCATACCCGCGACAATTGGACACTGACAACGGGTGTTTCCTTCGGGCAAGCCGGGGGTAACAGTAATAGCGGCATCGAAATCGATGAGCACAACCTTCTGGGCATGGGCAAATCACTCACCCTGGGGTATAAACAAGACAATGACCGCAACCAGATACATCTGGGCTACCATGACCCCAACCTGTTCGGCACACACTACCAGCTAACCGCTGCCGCCCAGGACAATAGCGATGGTAATGGCTACCAATTCAACCTCACCCTGCCCTTTTACCAATTTGACAGCAAGCGGGCATGGGGTATCAGCGCCCAGCACCTTGAACAGGAAACGCCTATTTATGGACAAGGCCAAGTTCTGCACAAAATCGGCGAAGATAACTTGGCAGCCAATTTTTTCTATGGCTGGTCAGAAGGCCGCCGCCAAGACCGTACTGAGCGCTACCTGATTGGCTGGCAATATGCGCGGAAAGGCTATTTCACAACCCCCAGCAACACCGATTACCCACCACCCGAGGTGCAATCCTATCCGTGGCTGGGTTACGAATATGTCCAGGATAAATACACCCAGCGCGAAAACTTCCACACCATGGGCAATACCGAAGACATCGCCTTGGGGCATCAAGGGGCAGTCAGTGCCGGTTTGCTGCACCCGCAGTTGGGGGCAGATGCCACCTACCTGAAGCTCAATGCCAGCTACAGCAAAGGTTTTAGCTTAAGCCCGCAACAACTGGGTTTGGTTTCACTGGAAAACACCACCTGGCTGGGCAACGGCCTGCACCGTGGCGGGCGCACCACCCTCAAAGGTGAGTGGAATTATTTCAACACCCCCAACAGCAGTTGGCATGTCTCGGGTATTGCCAAAGCCGCTGATAACCTAGTGCTCGGGGAGCAAATCCTCCTGGGGGGCACAGAAGGTTTGCGTGGCTATCCGACCGGCTACCAAACGGGCGATAAATCCATTGTGCTAAAAATGGAGAAGCGCTTTTACTTCAATGGCTATCCTTTCCATGTAGCCAAAGTCGGGGCTGTCGCCTTCGCCGATGCGGGGACAGCATGGGGACAGGGCAAACCTGCAGAATGGCTGGGGGATATAGGGGTGGGCTTGCGGGTCGTCTCTACCCGCTCCAGCAGCGGCAAGGTGCTACACATCGATCTGGCACTGCCGGTCAATACCCAAGGTAAAACCGATGATTACCAGCTTGTTATCGGTACACAAACAGGTTTCTGACTCCCATTCCCCACCCAGACAGCCATAAAATTGCGCATTAGATACGCATATTTACACGTATTTACATGCATTGGATATTTGTCGGATAGCATGCTTCGGCATCCCAACAGCTTTGGAGATAGGCCATCTGCCCAATGGTATTCGTCCGGTATCGGCGGCATAGTGCCCCTTCGCAAACATTATCAACCGAAGTAGAACCCGATGAGCACAACAAACAACCCAGAACGTTATAACCCCCTGTCAATTGGCCTGCACTGGCTGATGCTGCTAATGCTGGTAGCGGTCTATGCCTGCATCGAACTGCGGGTGTTTTTCCCGAAAGGCAGTGACCCCCGCGAAATGCTCAAAGCATGGCACTTCATGCTGGGTTTGAGCATTATGCTGCTGGTATTTATCCGTATTGCTGTCCGTTTTATTTACCCTGCACCACCGGCGGCGGCGACACAAGGCTGGCAAAAATGGTTTGCCAAATTCATGCATTTGGCACTCTATGGCCTGATGGTTGGCTTGCCACTACTGGGCTGGTTGTATTTGAGCGCCAAAGGGAAAGTGATCCCCTTCTTCGGGCTGGAACTGCCTGCCTTGGTCAGTGCCAACCCCGAACTGGTCGAAACCTTTGAGGAATTGCACGAAACGGGCGGAACCTTGGGCTATTTCCTGATTGGCCTGCATGCTGCTGCTGCCCTGTTCCACCATTACGTGGTCAAGGACAAGACCTTGCAACGCATGACTCCGGCCTGGTCGAAATAAGCAAGGCATAAAAGCAATCCCTCGCCTGACAGGAGGATCAGTGACACCGGCTGATCCTCAGCCTCTACCCCAGAAAATCCTCAAAAAACCACGCCGCAAACTCATGCCGCCCATTTAGCCCCGCCTTGCGGTAAATGGCGGTGGCCTGTTGGCGCACAGTCTTCTCCTTGGTGTCACGCACGCTGGCAATCTCGTCGAAGCTCAAACCTTTCAGCAGCAAGGCAGCCACTTCCTTCTCGCTGGGGGTAAACTGCCACTCATCGAACTGTTTCTGGATAACCTGCTGGTATTCACGCCCGGCAGCCTGTAGTTGGGCGCGTGATTCGGAGAGGTTTTCATTGGACTGCTCCAACTGCATGCTCAGGTTTTCCAGCTCACGTTGCCGCCGCATGTATTCACGCAACAGAAAACCAATGCCAAAAACCGATACCACAACCACCAAGGCCTCCACCAACAAATGCCAGTTATCCGTTCCCTCTGCATAATCAGCCACCAGATCAGCAGTAGTCATGAGGGTAATCACCACCAACAAAACCACAAAAAACAATTCTTGTACGCGAAAATTGAACATTTTTTCACCTTCCATCCTTGTATAGGACATTTATCTTATTGCATTTGGCAGTTTTTGGGAATAAATTCCCACAAATGAACACTCTTTTGCATCAAGTCATCCTGCATGTCCTGCGCCCACTGATCCGCATCCTCCACCGGAAAGGGATTGCGTTCGGCGAGTTCAGCCAACTTGCGCGGAAAGTTTATGTCGAAATGGCAGAAGAGGCCTTATTGGGCAATGGGGAAAAGGCAACCAGCTCCCGCATTGCCATCACCACCGGCCTGACCCGCAAGGAAGTCGCGCAGTTGCGCCACACGGGAGCAGGCAATGTGGTAACTGCCGCCCGTTACAACCGGGGGGTACGGGTGATTGGTGGCTGGTTGAATGACCCGGACTTCAATACCGCAGACGGTCAAGCGGCTGAACTGGCCTTGCACGGCCCCGGTCAAAGTTTTGAACAACTGGTCTGCCGTTACAGTGGTGATATGCCCTGCCGTGCCATGTTGCGGGAGCTGGTACAAAGTGGTGTGGTCACAGCTACCCCGGACGGTAAGGTGCAGTTATTGACCGATGCTTATATCCCGCAAGGCCATGAGGATGAAAAGCTGTCCATCCTCGCAGCCGATGTCAGCCTGCTGATCAATACCATTGACCATAACCTGCAAGCAGCCAGCCATGAGCGGCGTTTCCAGCGTAAGGTCAGCTATGACAACTTGCCGGTCGGGGTGCTGGATCAGTTCCAGCAGATGGTCAATCAGGATGGCATGGCCTTGTTGGTGAAATTCAACAACTGGCTCGCCCAGCATGACCGTGACCGCAACCCGGATGCCGGTGGGCAGGGGCGGATGCGGGCAGGTGTCGGCATTTATTATTTTGAGGAGCCGGTTATCCCTCCGGCGGATACAGAAGACAAAGGAAACCGGACATGAACGTTAAACACCTCCTGCAACGCACCGCTGCCAGCCTCTTCCTGCTGGGATGGCTGGCAGGCTGTGCAGATACCCAACTGGCAGAGGGTGGTATCGGTGGTACAGGCATTTCACTCGGGCCCATTACGGGTTTTGGCAGCATTATCCAGAATGGGGTGCGCTACGATGTCAGTACCGCGCACTTCTACCGTGATGGTGCGCTCGTGGGCGGGCAAAATGCCTACCAGATCGGGGAAATTGTCACCATCTACGGCACGATCCAGAGCGATGGCATCAACGGGGTCGCCCAGCAGGTTGAGGCCAGCAGGAGCCTGTATGGGATGGTCACTGCCCATAACGGCAACAACCTGACCCTGCTTGGACAAACCGTGCATGCCGATAGCCTGACCTTGTTCCACGGCTTTTCCCTGCTCACTGAGGTCGTAGTCGGCAATATGCTGGAAGTGTCCGGGGTACGGGATGCACAAGGGGTCATCCGTGCCAGCAGCATCACACGGCGAGCAAGCAGCTTCACCCCCGGAGTTTCCAGCCAGGTGTTGGCAGGCTATATCAGCCAGGTGGACAGCATGAACCAAACCTTCGTCCTGCATGGGCTGACCATTGATTACAGCCAGGCAATGCTCAACGCCTTACCCGGCGGACAGCCCACAGTGAACCAATACGTGCAAGTCACCAGCCAGCAGGCCGTGCAAAACCAACACTTATTAGCCAGCCTGGTCAGTGCGGAGAGCGCCTACCCTGCCTTTAGCAATGGCACAAAAATTGAGCTGGAAGGGTTGATTACCGCCTTTGCCCACCCTTCCCGCTTCCTGCTGAATGGGCAAGCTATTGTGACCACGGCAAATACCGAATATGAACACGGTACGGTGAGTGACCTGAAGCTCAATGCCCATATCGAGGTGGAAGGTACAGCCAATGCAGCCGGTGAACTGGTGGCAGAAGAAATATCCATCCGTCAAACCAGCGGCACAGCCCCCCTTAAACTGGAAGGCACGATCAGCTCCCTGGATACAGCCAGCCAAACCCTGACCCTGATGGGCAATACCCTGATGGTTGATACCCGCACCATCTTGCTGGAGGAGGTCAATGATGAGGATGTATCCATCCGCTTTGCTGACCTGCGCGTCAACGACCTGCTCGAAGTCAAGGCCATGCCATTGGCAAATGGTCAATTGCTTGCCCTGCGCATCGACCGCGAAACGCCGGATGCCAGTGGCGAGCGCGAATTGCAGGGGGTTGTCAGCCAGGTGGATGCTGCAAATGGCATCTTGAGCATTATGGGTATTTCGATTCTGGTCAATGACCAGACTGAATTTGAATCGGCTAGTGGCGTGAGCCTCAGCCGCAATGACTTTTTTGCTGCACTCGTTGCAGGACAAAGCATCGTCCAGGTGGAAGGCACGGATCTGGGGAGCAATTGGCTACAGGCCAACAAGCTGGAGATCACAAACGGCGACGATTGAAGCTAAAAAGCCCGGCATTGGTACTGCCGGGCAGACTCACCTGCCCTGACGGGCAAGCACTTTTGAAAACGGAGCGATATGATGAAAACGAACCTCAAGGCCACGCTGCTGATGGCGGCTGGTTTATTGCTGTCTGCCTGCGGGGAAGATGGCGCTTTCAACACGGCCTATGCAGCCGATTATACGGGGACAGACTCTGCCAACACAAACTTCACCCGTGCGGGTGCGGTTATCCCTGATGGCTCACGCCTGCTAGCCTCACAATGCTTCCAATGCCACGGTACAAATGGGCAATCCACCACCGGGATAGATAGCCTTGCCGGGGAAAGTGAAAACGAGCTATTGCAAGAAATGCGTGAAATGAAGGCAGAGGCCGATAATGACCTGATGCACTATCAGGCACGGGGTTATACCGATGTGCAAATCCAGATGATTGCAGCCTATATCGCCAGCCTCGGTGGGGGCAGCAATGGGAGCAGCGGGAATGACGATTAATTGGCATCCCACTCCACAAACCACATCATCATTACCCTGAGGACATTAGCATGAACCAAGACAAACAGACCCTTTCCCGCCGTAGCTTCCTGACCACCCTTGGCCTGGGGGTGGGGGCTTTTGCCCTGCCTGCTGGCCTGACCCATGCCGCCGTCACCCGCCCACGGGTGATTGTCGTCGGGGGCGGCTTTGCCGGGGCAACTGCTGCCAAATACCTGCGCCTGTGGTCAAACAACAGCGTCGATGTCACCTTAGTGGAGCCAAATGCCACTTATGCATCACCGATCCTGAGCAATTTGGTATTGAATGGGCAACGCACCCTCAACCAACTGAAATTCAGTTATACGCCATTGGCACAAAAATATGGCATCACCGTGGTACGCAGCACCGTCACTGCCATCAATAGTGCCAGCCGCACAGTCAAACTCGCCAACGGTAAAACCCTCGGTTACGAGCGCCTGATCCTCGCACCGGGCATCAGTTTCAAGGCTGTACCCGGTTTGGACAGCACCAAAATCCCGCATGCGTGGCAATCTGGTGCGCCTGTCAATATCTTACGCAAGCAATTGCTTACCATGCGGGCTGGCAGCCACTTTGTCATGAGCATCCCCAAAGCACCTTACCGCTGCCCCCCTGGGCCTTATGAACGGGCGTGCGTCGTCGCTGACTATCTCAAACGCAACAAACCAGGGTCACGGGTGATCGTGCTGGATGGCAACCCGGATATTACCGTGGAAAAGGACACCTTCAATTACGCCTTCACCCGCACCTATGCCGGGGTCGTTGAATATGTGCCCAATGCTATCCTGCAATCCGTCGACTCCAACCGGAAAATTGCAGTGACCAGCTTCGGCGATTATCAGGCCGGAACCCTCAATATCATCCCACCCCACCAGGCAGGCAGCATCGTCCGCGCTAGCGGCTTGGCTAATAGCACAACCGGCGATTGGGCAAATGTGAACCCGCTCAGTTATGAATCAACCGCAGTTGCAGGCATCCACATCATTGGCGACTCACAAGGAACCGGGCAACCCAAGGCCGGACATATCGCCAATGCAGAAGCCAAAGTCTGTGCGGATGCGATCTTGCGGCTCTTGTCCGGTGGGCAGCCCTATGCCAACCCCACGACCAACTCAGCCTGTTACAGCCCGATCAGCTCCACCACTGCTTCCTGGCTAACCGCCGTCTTTGCTTATGATGCCGCCAGCAACAGCATGAAACTCGTGCCGGAATCGTATGGTGCATCCAACGGCGCAAGCTCAAAGAACTACAAAAAGATGTTTGAATGGTCAAGCAGCCTGTTTGGGGATACCTTCGCCTGATAACCATGATTACCCACTGGCTCCAACAGTAAGTTGGGGCTGGTGGGCTTATAAAGTCACCGGCTACTTAAAAGCGCATGCACCTTGTCGGCAATAAGACGGGCGCTGTTCTCAGGGGTATACGAAAACCTTTCCAGCATCGCTGCCTGATTGAGTAAACGGGCATACCCTTTCTTTACCAAACAAGACACCATGGCGTGGTGGGCATCCTCCACAATATCAGGATCATAAAATATATAAACCGGCTTACCGCTAGCGACTGCCTCACAACACATGGAAATGGAATCAGCCGTCACCACAATATAATCAGCCGTAGCCAATATGCCAAAATAAGGGTTATCACCGGGCGTATACTTTGGGTCATATAAATAATAGGGGACAGTCATTTGTGAGCACAATGCCTCCTGAGCCTCACCCGAAGTACGTGCCGACACACTTATGATCAGCGAACTATTCATTTGTGTTGCCATTGTATTAACCATAGCCCCCAGCCCCTGAGCGATAGCCGCAGAGAATATCCGGCGCTGCTCACCAACATCGCCCCCCATCAGCAAACCAATGACCGGGGCATGTCTGGAAAACCGTGCAAAAACAGCCGACCATTGCCGCTTTGCAGCCTGCAACTGCTTGGCAGTGACCCGGTTTGCGATTAGCTCACAGAGCAAGAGATTCGGGATACCCTGATTATCATGATAAGGATAACTGACAATAATATCTGTTTTTTCAATATCATGTTGATTGGCTTTTATTGTCAACCCACGGACAGGCGGGCGCAAGGCAACAACCCGCGTTTTATTTCCCGATAGGGTCTTGATCATTTGCATGTAAGGTATATGGAAACATGGGCCAATGACGACATCAGGCCAACGGTTATTCTCCGCAGTAATAAGATGGGATTGGCACAAACGCTCCCTCACCTGCGCTAAGGTACAAAACGCCGTGGGAATATCCAGCTCAAAAAACACCCCACCGATATGCTCGGCAATACCAATACGCGCATTCGTATCACCCGCCCTTGTCGTTTTTGTTATCCAGACCAGCCGACCCCCAGTTTGGGTTTGGTTATCAGTTTGCGTCAAATTATATCCCCCTGAAAACTACCCCAAAACCGCCGCCCCCTGCACCTGTGCATAGACCACCATCCCGACCTGTAAACCCAACCCGGCAGCAGCTTTGCGGGTGATATGCGCCAACACCACAGTCCCACCGAATTGCAACCGCACAGCGGTATAACCCTGGGTATCATCCCGCATGCCGTCGATTTGGGCGCTGAAAAGATTGGTATTGCTGGACAGGGGTGGTAGTTCGCGGCTGAGGCTGACATCACGGGCATAAATGCGCAAGCGCACCATTATCCCCAGCGGCAAGGGTGGATGTGGCACACTCAGCACACCCCCGGCAAAACGCAGGTGGGTTAACTGGTAAGCTGGCTCATGCCCACAGACTTCGGCACTCAGCACGGTCGAAGCCCGGTTGCCCTGTGCCAACGGTGAATCCAGCCGGGTGAAGACATCCGCCAGCGTACCACTGGCCTGCACCCTGCCCTGCTCCAATACCACCAGATAATCAGCGAGTTGGGTCACTTCGCGGGGTGAATGGGTGATATACAGCACCGGAATGTGCAGTTCGGCCTGCAAACGGCGCAGGAATGGCAGGATTTCCTGTTTACGGGCGGCATCCAGGGCTGCCAATGGCTCATCCATCAACAGCACTTGCGGGGATAAGGCCAAGGCACGGGCAATCGCCACCCGTTGCCGCTCCCCACCTGACAGCCTCTCCGGCATCCGCTCCAATAAATGTCCAATCCCCAGCAAGTCAATCGCCTGCCCCAAGCCATCTGCCGGAAGCCCCGTCCTGACCCGCTTGCGCCCATACTCCAGATTGCGCCGCACGCTCAAGTGCGGGAACAGGCGCGACTCCTGAAACACATACCCCAAGGGGCGCTGATGCGTCGGTAAAAACTGCCCTTGGCGGCTGTCCTGCCAAACTGCACCATTGACTGCACAAAACCCCTCCGGGGCACGCTCCAACCCGGCAATGCAGCGCATCAGCACCGTTTTGCCGGAACCAGAAGCACCTGACAGAACAATCACGCCACGGGCAGGCAGCTCCAGGTCAACATCCAGCTCAAAACCGGACAAGGGCAAACGGAAACGGGCAACCAAAGCACTCACAATTTGCCGCGCCCCCATGCATAACACATAGCCACCCTACTACCCCCGCCCCCGGTTCAACCCATACATCAACAGCAGCACCACAAAGGCAAATGCCACCATCCCACCCGCCAACCCGTGGGCAGCGGCATAATCCATTGCCTCCACATGGTCGTAAATCTGCACAGACACCACACGGGTTTGCCCCGGAATATTGCCACCGATCATCAGCACCACGCCAAACTCACCTACGGTATGTGCAAAACCGAGGATGGTCGCGGTCAGAAAACCGGGACGAGCCAACGGCACGGCAACAGTGAAGAAAGCATCCAGCGGGCTGGCACGCAGGGTACTGGCGGCTTCCAGCAGACGGCTGTCGAGTGCGGAAAACGCGTTCTGGATCGGCTGCACCACAAACGGCAGGGAATACAAGACGGAGGCAATCACCAGCCCGGTAAACGTAAATGGCAAGGTTCCCAGCCCCACGGCTTGGGTAAATTGCCCGACCCAGCCTTTTGGCCCCATCAATACCAGCAGATAGAAGCCCAAGACCGTTGGCGGCAACACCAAAGGCAAAGCGACCACGGCATTCATCGGGGCTTTCCACCAGCGCCGGGTATGTGCCAAATGCCAGGCCAGTGGTGTACCGATCACCAACAAAATCAAGGTGGTCAGGCTGGCAAGTTTCAAGGTCAACCCAATGGCAGCCCAATCATCGGCGCTGAACATGATTAAGGCTTGGTCACGGCGGCAGGGGTATCCGCGTCAGGTAAGCCGTAGCTATAACGCAGCATGGCTTGGGCAGCCGGGGTTTTCAGGTAGTCCAGCAAAGCGTGGGCGGCAGGGTTGCCCTTGCCTTTCGCCAACAAGACAGCCTCTTGCGCCAGCGGTGCATACCACTCCGCTGGCACAAGCCACAATGAGCCGCTGACAGGCTTGCCCGCCTGTTGCACTTGCGACAGTGCCACAAACCCCAACTCAGCATTGCCGCTGGCGACAAAATCATACGCTTGGGTAATGTTTTCACCCTGCACCAACTTTGGCTTGAGCGTCTCCAGCAACTTGAGCTTTTCCAGAACCTGGAGGGCAGCCGCGCCATACGGTGCAGTCCGGGGGTTGGCAATGGCAAGGTGCTTGAAGGTATTCGCCTGCAAGACTGCCCCTTCTGCATCAACCGTCGCCGGGTCACTGCTCCACAAGGCCAACTTGCCGAATGCATACACAAAGCGGCTATCCGCTTCCGCCAAGCCTGCCTCCACCAGCTTTCCCGGTGTGGTCGCATCCGCAGACAAAAACACCTCAAACGGTGCGCCATGCTCAATCTGTGCATACAGCTTGCCGGTTGCCCCCGAGGAAACCTTGAGCTCATGCCCCGTTTCCGCCTTAAATTGCATCCCGATTTCCTGCAAAGGCTTGGCAAAATTGGCAGCCACCGCGACCTGCACCTCACCGGCAGATACCGCCAGCGGCAAACCCATGCCTAGCAGCAGGGGAATTATCTTTAGCTTACCCATCTCATGTCGTCCTTCCACCGTTCACATGCACAAGCCCTATCATAACCGAATCACCCCTTTTTGGCGGTAGTGTAGGTCAAAAGCCCGCAAGGCCGAAAAATGAAATAAACATGGCAAATCCCCAGCCGCCGATGCAAGCAAATGAGGTAATCCGGTTGCCTGCATTGCATTCCAGCCGACCGATGCCGGAAGATATGCCGACGATAGATAGAGGAGAGCAAGGATCATGAACAAACGCCCCACCGTTGCCGATATGCGTGCCTTAAAAGGCAAACGGCAAATCAAAATGCTGTATGTCGACCAGCTTGAGGAGGCCGCCGCTGCCCATGCAGCTGGGATTGACATGCTGTCGATCATTGATCCGGTCTGGACACCCGCCATGCGCGAAGCGGCAGGCAATTGCTTTGTGCAGGTCGGTTTGCTGTATGGGCAATTGTGTACCTATGAGGACTACCTGCGGGCAGCCCATCGCGCCATGCAGAATGGCGGTGATAGTGTCTACTGCGCCGCCAGCCTTGACACCATCAGCAAACTGGCAGCGGAAGGCATCCCGGTCGTTGGGCATGTCGGCCTGATCCCTTCCAAATGCACCTGGACAGGTGGCTTCAAAGCCGTCGGCAAAACCACCGATACCGCCCTGCTGGTATGGAACCAGGTGAAAGCACTGGAGGCGGCTGGGGCATTCGCAGCTGAGTTGGAAGTTGTACCGGATCGGGTTGCGGCAGAAATCTCCAGGCGTACCTCATTGCTGATGCTGTCCATGGGTGCTGGCTCCGGCGGGGATGCACAATACCTGTTTGCGGAAGATGTGCTGGGTTATACCCGTGGACATCGCCCGCGCCATGCCAAGGTTTACCGCAACTTCCGCGCTGAATTTGACCGCCTGCAACAAGAACGGATTGCCGCCTTCAAGGAGTTCGGAGCCGATGTCGATACCGGTGTCTACCCGGCACAGGAACATACCGTGCCGATTGCAGATGCTGAATTTGCGGCGTTTATGGCGCAGTTGCCAAGCTGATCTGCTGGCTGATCAATCACCCGCAGGGCAAGCACCAACAGGCTGGAGGCTTGCCAAACCCAATGCAGCGCGGACTTGTTGCTCGCTGTAAGCAGCCAATGCCTTGCGGGGTAACTCACGGCTAGGGATGGGGGTGAGAAAATGCACCTCAATGCCCACCCACGGTTCCGCCAATACGCCCCATAGGTTATCCATTAAAGACTGCTGATCAATGTAAGGGACAAGCCGGTGCGATTGCCCCTGTGGGTCAAGGTAGCGGATCGCAACCGGCTGCACCGGGGCATTGCTCTCAACGGCAGCCGCAAACAGGCGGGCATGGAAGGGCTTCATGTTCACCCCATCCGTGGTTGTACCCTCCGGGAACACCACGACCCGCCCCGCTGCATGCAAGCAACCCACCATCACATCCGCTGCTGCTTTTGCGCCATCCCGCTTGCCGCGCTCGATAAATAACGTCCCGGATTTGTCCGCCAGCCAGCCAAGCACAGGCCAATCACGCACCTCACTTTTCGACAGGAAATTCACGGTGGTACAAGACCCCAGCAATGGGATGTCGAGCCATGACACATGGTTGGATACCAGCAACGTACCGGGTGCAGCCGGTTCCCCCTGCACTGTGACCCGCCCGCCCACGATCCGCACAATCCGCCCCAGCCACCAACGAGCCGTCTTCCGGTACAGGGGACTATCCGCAGACCGGCGCAGGATACCCGCCAAGATAGCCGTCAAAAAGATGCCCAGCACGACATGCACCAGCAGCAAAGCAAAGCGGAACAGGCGGCGGACAGTCATAATGGCTCCAGAAACATCTTGATTCACTTACTCAGTTATCCGACTGCCACAGCTGATAACTCAGATTTGTCTTACATGGCAACAACCGTATTCTCAGGATGGGGGCAGTGTAGCACAATTTACATCCTGAAAGTCCTAGTACAACGTCATGAGTCTATTGACAGGTATAGCCGTTTCAGTTTGATGCGTGCATCTTCGGTGGTAAAGCGCCAATCGACGGGTTTGGCGCTGGTGTTGCGTTTTTCTACCCATGCAGCGGTTTCTTTCTGCAAGGTTGCCTGGTCGGGAATCCGGCGGTCAAGGCATGGGCGGTTGAGATGGCTGAATTCGATTTCCGCCATGTTGGGCCAGCTGCCATGTTTGGGGGTGTAATGGATTTCCAGCCGTTCCAGTAGACGACGGGCTTCTGCGGGTTCAAAGGCTTTATACAGGGAAGCCGGGGTATGGGTGTTGGGGTTGTCCATGACCAGCGCGACCTGACGGGCATCCGGGTGGCGGACATCCAGCAGGTGGCGTATCGGGTACGCCCAGTCCAGCGCAGTACGGGAATCAGTGACCGCGACATGGCTCTGCCCGGTCAGGGGTTCAAAGAACATGAACAGGTTGCTGATGCCGTTGCGTCCGTATTCGGTGTCATAACTTTCGGGTTGGCCGGGTTCTGGCGGAATGGGGGTACGGACTTCCTTGATATGTTGCTTGCTGCTTTCATCCATGCATACCAAGGGTTGGTTGGGGTCAAGCGGGTGCTTGTAGACTTCCAGTACATCTTCCATCGCGCATACAAATTCGGCGTTGGTTTCAGGCGGGATGCACCCTTCCTGCTTTTGCCACGGTTTGATGATGTTTTTTTAAAACTTGGCGCTGTCAAGACCTGTGTGATTGTAGAGTCTATGATCACACAGGTCTTGACACTTATCAAACAGGGTCAGCGAATCGTCAGGGGTTTGCCCAACCAACTGTTCTGCCAACCGCATTTCATTCGCCTTATACCCATCCACGACACTATTCAGCAACAGATGGCTAGTGAGTTCCATCTGACAGACCCTGCGTAATTGGGGGAAACTGGTATCACCGTGATGGTTAGAACCCGAACTAAATGCCTCCCGGTTTTCGGGTGTGTCTGAGGCTCGCCAGACCACACCATCCACTGCCAGCAGGTTCAATCCACACCAGCACTCATGTTCATGAACTTGATACCAGCGGTGGGCTAAACCGTGAAAGATCCGTTGGACGGCTTCTACCCCTAGCCGTTGCCGGGCTTGCACCAGGGCACTCGGTGCTACCAGCGGACGTTGCCCCGGCAGCACAATCTCCAATTGGGTGGCTATATCCCAGACGGATTGTTGGCGAAACAAGCCCATCCCAATCACCAGCCAAAGCACCGACTCAAGAGGCAGACGCCGTTTGCGTAACGTCGCAACCCCTGCTTGCTGAAAGCCTTGTTCGATAAGGGTCGGATCCAGGAATGACGACAAATTCTCGAAAGAAATTAATGGGCTACTGGCATTCAAGGTGCTGGAGAGCGCCGTTTGAAGTTGCATGAAAAAATCCGATGACCTGTCGATCACCGGATTTTTCGCTGAAGGGAGAAATTTATCAACCCTAATGACTACATTAACTGACTGGCATTAGGTAACCTGAGTTCGGGATAAGCTTTCAGCCTATTCAAATCACGACTAGGGCTGATGTTTTCAAATTCAGCGCTGGCTTTTTGTCTTGATAGGAATAAGCCACCAAGCCAGAAATGATGTTAATCATATAGTTAGTGAGTGAACGGTGGCGTGTGTGTTCAACCTGTGAGATGTTTTTCAACTGATCATTGATGGTCTCAATGATACTCCGCTTGCGTAACATCAACCGGTCGAAGGTATCACGTGCCACCGCTTTCATGTTTTTCTTCAATGAAGTGACCAATTCTACACCTTGCTCTGCCAATGAGGCTGCCAAGTCTTTGGAAATGTAGCCCCGGTCACCAAAAACCTTGCCCACGATAGCCTTCAGCAAGGTAGGGACAGGTT
>CAXYXW010000019.1:0-69524 GCA_964293005.1 uncultured Thiothrix sp. | reverse complement strand
ACACGGCATTGTCCCATAAAGGCTGCGTCCTTTCCTTATCCCGAACTCAGGTTAACTATGGTGATCCTCTGTTTTGGTATGCTAGAGGAGCATTTCAAACTTTTGCTGATCGACTTTGGCATCATGCTATTGCTCCTATTCGTAATGAAGAAACACTTTCTAAAGATTTTCGTGACCGAACAGAGAGTCATGAACGTTTTTATCTGTACATTAAAAATAAAGAAACTTTGAAAGACCTCATGTATCCGGGGGAAGATGAAACTCACTTTTTTGCTCATTTAGAGGGGCTTTATCTTTGCGATTTACTGGATGAGGTCAGGATAACGGTTAAACACGCTAATGCCGGTTATATTCGCTTCGAGCAACTTTCTGAAGGTGAGCAACAATTACTGACAGTGTTAGGTTTGCTACACTTTACCAAAGGAGAGGAATCCTTATTCTTGTTGGATGAACCTGATACTCATCTCAATCCGGCTTGGACTTACGAGTATTTAAACCTACTGGAAAACCAAGTGCTGGATAGGTCTTCACAGATGTTCATTGCTACACATAACCCTCTCATGATTGGTGGGTTAAAGAAAGAACAAGTTCGTTTGTTGAATCGCAGGGCACAATCTGGAAAAACTGTTGTGAAAGCTGAGGAGCCGAGTGAAGATCCTATTGGTATGGGTGTCGATGGTTTGTTGCAGTCAGAAATCTTTGGTCTGAGGTCTGTTTTGCCTCCCAGTGTGGTAGAGCGATTGAATGAACGTTACAAGCTACTTGGAATTTGTAATAAAACTAAACAGATGGCAGATGATCTGGAGAGGCTTACAAAGGAATTGGATCAGTTAGGTATTGCTACATCATTCCCTCATCCGTATTTTGATCGCTTTTCCAAAGCACTTGCCAACAATCCAGTTATGGGCAAGAGTCAGTATACTCCTGAAGAACTCAAGGAACTTGAAGACTTTTCTGATGAACTCTTACAAGAAATAATAAATGAGTCATTTGAAGGGGGGAGTGCATGAGATACATACCTCTTAAAGATATGAAGAAGGATGGTCTGAGAGAATGGCTAAAGCGAGCCAATGAAATACTGGATGAGCTAAAAGGCGAACAGGATGAAAAGAAACGAAAAGTTCTAATTCAAAAGTATAAATCACATTGGCGTACTCCAGAATTATTGGTTTTCTTGAAGAATTTGTCTTTTGGAAAATGTTGGTACACTGAAGCTAGGTTCTCAGCAGAATATCCTCATCTGGAGTATTTTCGCCCCAAAAGCTATGCAAGAAATGAAAAAGGTGAAAAATGTCATGACGGATATTGGTGGTTGGCTTTCGATCTTGATAATTATCGTCTCTCCAAGCCTGTGCCTAATACTAAAAAAGGTACATATTTTCCATTGAAGGAAAGAGCTCTTGCTGTTTGTGCTCCCGGTGCTGCGGTAACTCGTGAAACCCCAATGTTTCTTGATCCTACTGATGCTCAAGATGTTGAACTAATCAGCTTCAACTCTCTTGGTCAGCCAGAGCCTAATCCTAATCCATTAGTTGATTTAGATGATTGGGACAAACAGCGCATTGAATTTTCAATCGGTTATTATGGGTTAGATGATCAAGAGCTCTGCAATCAAAGAAAAGAATTATGGATTTCTTTGGTCGCCCAGTTTAATGAATATCTTGATAAAGTAAAAAGAGCAAAAAAAGAACAATGTGCAGTTAGCAAAGGGCAAGCGATTGAAATAAGAAAACGGTTA
Source organism: uncultured Thiothrix sp. (assembly GCA_964293005.1). Lineage (GTDB taxonomy): Bacteria > Pseudomonadota > Gammaproteobacteria > Thiotrichales > Thiotrichaceae > Thiolinea. Next base: position 67,786 of record CAXYXW010000019.1, on the reverse strand, counting down.
AAAATATATATGCAACCATCTCATGAGTTCACCCGATTAGTAAAATCATGCTTTGAGTCACATCCAGTAGGTAAGCGCTTATTACCAGAGTTGATTTAGATTACTCGTCCTGCAAAATACGAACTCTGAACCAGCGGCGGAACTGCTCAAGCAGATTCAGGCGGGGAAGCAAGAAAAGTCGCTTGCACCCCGATAAAAATGCCATTAAAGTCATATTATCTGCAAATCATTAAAAGCAACAACAATGGTATGGACAGTCCTGTTCGAGACACATTTTGAAGAAGAGTTCGACGAATAAGCCATGAAAACCCTAGAAGAAAAGTTACAAACATTGCCAGCACATCGCCAACAGGCCATAGCCGTCCGCGCAGATGCCCTGATTCTGGAGGAAATAACCCTGCAAGCGTTACGCAAAGCACTGACCATGACACAAGAAGAAATGGCGGCGCGTTTGCAGGTTAATCAATAAAATATTTCCCGGCTGGAAAAACGCTCCGACATGAAAATTTCGACCCTGCAAGGCTATATCGAAGCATTGGGCGGCAAGTTGAATCTGACCGTAGATTTTCCCGGTCGTGCGCCTATCTGCTTGCAGGATATTGGCATGGGGCATACGCCATAACCACCCGGCGGCATTCCCCCGCCAAATACAGCGGCTCTATAAAATCATCCGTTAAAGTACGAAACACAAGGTTGTTTTAGTCTGAAAATAGATAAAAGACAAGGGTGTTTTGGTATTTGGCAATAGATCAGCCTGCCAGCAGGTGTTTTTTGTTCTCAGGATACCCGCCGATTCTGCCACCACAACAACACCCCCGCGCCCACGATCAGCCCAGTGCCAAGGAAGAAATACCACCCCAATACATCCTGAAACAGGAACACGCTATACAACGTCGCTGCCACCACCTGCGCATTCAGCCACGGTGATAGTTCTGAGGCGGGCAGCAGTGTATACGCCTTGATCAGCAGGAAATGCCCAATCGCACCGAATGCGCCCATGCTGAGCAGTAACAGCCATTGCCATGCATCGGGTGTTTTCCACCAAAGTGGAGCCAAGCAGCTCAATACCACCGCGCCGACAATCGAGGTATAAAACAGCGAAGTGCGCGGGTCATCGACACCTGCTACCTTGCGGGTCAGCAGAAAATACAGCGCCAGCAGCAGGGATGCGAAAAACGCCAGCAATAACGCCGGTTCAAAAGCCTGAAAACCGGGGCGGATGATCACCAATACCCCAACAAACCCGGCAGCCACCGCCAGCAGATGACGTGGCAGGATGCGTTCCCCCAAGAATACGCCTGCCAGCAGGGTAATGAGTACTGGCGACAAATACATCAAGGCGGTGGCCTCCGCCAGACTCACTGTCTTGATCGCCATATACAGCAGGGTGTTGACACCCAGCATGCACAAGCCGCGCAGCAACTGCATTTTCGGCGCACGGGTCACGGCAAAATGACGCACCCCTTGCCCATAAAACAGCAGCGATACAATAATGCTGTGGAACAGGAACCGTGCCCACGTCACCTGAAAGGTCGAGAAGTCATGCATCAGGAGTTTCCCCAGCGAATCCATGCCCGCCAGAATAAAGGAGGCCATAATCGTGAGGACGATAGCGAGCAAGGCAGGACGGTTTTTCATAACAACAGACTCCCCTTTGGACAAGAACCATCTGGTGAGCGGTGTTGTGACGGGCGAAAATTCGTCCTGAGCCAGCCAGATACAAGATAAACGGTCATTCAACAGGCTGTTAGCCCAAGCAAACAGCCTATACTATTAGCAGAACCTTTTGGTTTGAAAATGCCGGTCATCACCACGCGAGGGTAGTAAACGGATGAAAGCATGTTAGACGCACTGACCCCACAGGCTGTTCGGCGTTTTGTCGGGGTGCTTATCCTGCTGGCGACTGGGCTGTTGGCAGTCCATTGGCAGCAGGGTAATGCCAGCAATGACGCAGGTATTCCCCCGAAAATCAGTTATTACCACTGGACGAACACCTACACGGATGACCCAGCCCACCTCCGGGTTTATGCGCCCGCCCAGCTTTACCTCAAGTTGCTGGATATAGGCTATCAGGATCAGAAGCTGTCGATCAACCCAACAGACGTGCGTACCCCACCATCCTTGCCTGTCACCCCGGTGGTGTTCCTCGATAATAATGCCGTGAAAAATGCATCATTGGATACGGTTTATGCACAAATTCTGACCCATATCCCGCCGCAACAATACCCGCGTTTGCAGATGGATTGCGACTGGACGGAGCAGACCCGTGATGCTTATTTCGCTTTCCTCACCCGCCTGAAAGCGGATTACCCGCACCTGAGCGTTACCCTGCGCCTGCATCAGGTCAAATACGCCGACCGTACTGGTGTGCCACCCGTGGAACGTGCTGCGCTGATGTATTACAACATGAGCGATATTCGTGACCCGGAAACGCAGAATTACATCCTCGACACGGCGGTAGGCCAGCGTTACCTGCAAAATTTTGAAAAATACCCGCTCCCGCTGGATCTTGCCCTGCCACTCTATCAACAAACACGGGTGATCCGGCACGGCAAGCTGGTGCATTTGGCGAATAGTGCCGAGGTCAACACGGATAAAACCGAGCGCCTTGAGGCTAACCGCTATCAGGTGACAGAAGGGCATTATTGGCAAGAATATTACCTTTACCCCGATGATGAGTTGCGGGTGGATACCGTCGACCTTAAGGCGTTACAACAGGCTACCCAGCAATTGGCAGCCGTCATGCACCCTGATGAAGTTATTTTTTATACCCTCCGTGATGCCGCCCGTTTTACCCCAGGCGAGTTGGCATCCATTGCTACTGATTTTGCCGCGAGGAGTCAGCCGGAATGAGTTATTTTAAAAAGCTGTTTTGGACAATGTGCTTATCCAGTTTCTTGTTTACCACGGCTGTTTTTTCGTGCGGCTGGAGTGAGACGGAGTATTTTTATTACTCGAAGAGCCTCGATATTCTGTACAGCGAGTTGGTCAACCCGCATTTTGTGCGTCGCCGCAGTTATTTTCCCGGTTCCTACAATAGCGATGAATACGACGAAGCGCAGGTAACAGAAACCTATAATCTGAAAGCGTGGGGCGATTATCTGAAGGTTTCAGCGGAAGATGCCAAAGCGATTGTGTATGAGCGGAATGAGGAAAAGCTGGCAACCCAACCTGAAGGGGTCAAAACCTATCTGGGCATTGTGGCGCAACAAGAACCGCTGGCGACCCAAGGTGACCCCCGCTGGCTGACCAAAGAAGAACAACAGCAGCAAAAGGAAGAAAACGCGAAACTCGGCAGCGCTGTCATGGCTGCGATAAAAAAGCAGCTTGAGACAGAAAAGGATGCGTTTTTACGCCAGCGTTACGCTTACTTGTTGATCCGTGCCTTGCATTACACAGGGCAATACCCGGAAGTCTTGACTGCCTACGGGCAGTATGCCGCCGACATCCAGCAACCAGATAAGGAAGTTGCTGTCTGGACAGGTTTGCTGTATGCCGGAGCCTTGCAGCGTACCGGCAAGCGGGCAGAAGCGGCTTACCAGTTTGCGACCCTCCTCACCAAAACCGACACCAAGAAGCTTCAGGCTCAACTTAATTTCAGCATCAAGACCGATGCAGAGTGGAGTGCCCTGATGGGGCTGTGCAAAAACGACGACGAAAAAGCCTTGATGCATTTTGTCCGCGCCTTGCGGGTTAATGCCAACTCACTGGAAGAACTCAAGTCGGTCTATGCGCTTGCCCCGGATTCGGGCTGGTTTGATGCGATGCTGTTCCGTGAACTGGAGTTCGCCCAGTTTGCAGACCGTGTACCCGGCAACCAGGAGGAGTTGTGGCTGCAAGCGTCCCGTGGGATCAACAAGGATGTCCTGATCGACGATCTGGATGCTTATGAACAAGCCAAAACCGAGCAGGCGAAACAGAAGTTGCGTGACCGCCGCAGCCAATATCTGATGAAACTCAGCCAACTGGTCGGGCAGGTCAGGCAGGATAAAAAGCGCAAGGATTTGTTTCTGTCCGATTATGCGGCGCTTTATTTGAAAGTGTTGTCAGCGCAGCCGATTGCGGTGGCGGATGTCAGGAGTTTCCTGGCTGCTTACCCGAATGACCCACGCCTGCCCTATGTGAAACCACTGGAGCATCTGGTGTATCTTGAAAATCTGGGTACGGTTGATGCTTCCAGCGAGGCGGTGATTGCTGAGGATTTGACAGCTGTGGAGGCGCTGGAAAAACCCAACAATCAGGAGGGCGAGGATGATGAGTACAATAATGCCTATAAGCGCCGCACCCAGGATATTATGACGTATACCTATGCCAAGCTGGAGCCACTGTATTTCAATGCCAAACAGCCGGGTAAGGCCTATCTTGCCAAACAGCGCGGCAATATTTCATTGGATGACATCAAGGTGGGTCAAATCCGCGAGCTGCAAGCCTTGCAAGCCAAATCTTCCCCCAACCGTCTGGAACAAAAGATGGCGGCTGATTTTGGTACGGCATTTGGCGGTATCGACTATGAAACCAACCAATTTGTGCTGAACCATGACCCTACTGAGCTGATTGCCAGAAAATACCTGTCTGCCGGATTGCTGGATCAGGCAAAAGCCGCTGCACTGGAAGCCAAGAACAAGCTTTTCAAAACCACTTACAACCCATTCACGACCGGGCGTAGTGGTAATAACCGCGTCAAATCCAAAGCCATGACCCTGCTGGAAGTGATCAATACCATGCAATCACTGGAAAGCAAGGCCAAGAGCAATCCAGCCGATGCCCAGAACCAGTTCCTGTTAGGGACAGCCTACTACAACCTGTCGTGGTTCGGGAACTCACCGACCCTGCTCAGGACAGAGCGCTCGGTGATCTCTTGGAAAAACGGTGAAACTGATTTTGGCAAGGCACGCCTGCATTACGAACTCGCGTTGAAACACGCAACCGACCGGGAGCTGAAGGTCAAGACGCTCTATGCCTTGGCAAAAATCGAACAAAACGAGTTTTATATCCAGCAGGAAAAGAAGGGTGTCAGCCTTGAAGGTCATTGGCCGCGTAGCAAGGGTAAAACATACGCCCAAGCAGTGAAGTTCGCCAAGAAAAATGGCTTGGGCACATACTTTAAGCAGATACGAGCGTATGAAGATACCCAGTATTTCAAGGATGTGATCAAACAGTGTGCGGACTATCAGTATTATTGAGGGGGGGGGGACTACCCTTGATGATCTTGGTGAGCTAGGCATAAGGTGAGTGAAGTGCAAGCGACGCTTACCTCAGCCTGACCACTTCCACCCGTGCCGTATCCGTCACCAACAGCCACGCGCTCAAGTTCTGTAGCGCCGCCACGCTGGGCAATTGCAGGTATTCCCCCACCTGCTGGATACCCTTTTGCTTTTGCGCTTCCCACCCTGCCTGCTTGTCACCTTTCTTGCAGTATTTCAGCTCAATCAGGTGTTGGTAATTTACCTGATAGGGGCTGCGTTCCAGCAACATAATGTCGGGGTATTTCTTGTCCATTTCGCGTTCGCTCTGGATGAAATACGCGGGGGATTGGTAGAGCAGTGTCAGCAAAATGGTTTTGATGTGCTCCTCATCCAGATACAGGGCATCGCGGTTGGAAAGCAGTTGCAAGACCCGCCCCAATTCCGTCACCAAGGGCTGGATGTCGCTGTGCAAGGCCAGCTTTTCCACTGCCAGCAGCAAGGTGCGGTCGGAAATGGTGATTTGGTTACGCCGCTCGATCTCCACCTTGAAATACTGGAAATACAGTTCGCGGATGACGTGGTTGGGGATGCTGAACACTTCACCCGCCAGCGATTCACGTTCCAAGGTAATGAAGCCCATGTACGCCAGCAAGCTGATGAAATCGTTACGGTCAAAACCCTTATCGAATTCAAATTTGCGCCGCTGGGTAGCTTGTACTTCCCCCGCATTTAGCAATTCATCCAGCACCGCAAAATTTTCGTCGCGGTTGCCAATGGTGAATAGCCCCATGATCTTGCCGTAATCCGAGGCGATATTTTCATCCAGCATTGGTTTGGGATATGCGCAGCGTTTGCGGTCGAAATTTTTGACGAAATACAGCAACATATTGGCGTTATAGACGCTGGCTTCAGCTTTGAGGTTGAAGCGGTAGCCGTTATACCAGCGGCGCGTATCTGCCAACAGTTGTGACAGGGGCAGTTGGCAAGTATCCGCCAACGGCTGCAACAGGGTCACAACTTCTGCCTCCGTGAAACCGATGGCCTCATTGAAATCTTCGTGCAGGGAGAGGTTTACGCCGATATTGAAACCGCTGGTCATGCTGTCGAGCATGATGGGGGTAACACCCGTGACAAACATCCGGTCGAGTGTACCGCGCTGCGTGGCGGTTTTCAGTACCTCGTAAAAACTGCGCACAAAACCACCCTTGCCGACGACTTGCTGGAACAGTTTCAGGTCAGCAGCGAGGATGCTGTTGGCAAAGTGATCGTATTCGTCGATGAGCAGCAGGAATTTCTGGTTGCCCAGCAACTCGATAAACTGTTGCATTTTATCAGCGGGGGAAACCTTGCCACGAATGGCATCGTGATAGCTGTCCGGGTAGCGGTAACGGCGCAGGAAGGTTTGCAGGTGCATTTCCAACTTGCTGGTGAAGCGCTGCAAAATCGCATCATGCCCGTTGTCGGTATCAATGCCGCTGAAGTCCATGAACAGCATTTGATAGGTATTGTGCTGCTGGGTGGGGTGTTGCCCGATGTACAGTTTGCCGAATAGGCTGTCGAATTCATCGCGGTACGCCACATCGTAATAATATTCCAGCATGGACAGGAACAGGCTTTTGCCGAAACGGCGCGGACGCATCAGGAACAGGTACTTGCCACTGTTTTCCAGTGTGGGGATGTAAGCTGTTTTATCAATATAAACATAGCCGTCGGTGATGACGGTCTTAAAGTTGCTTTCACCGTAGGGGATTTTTTGGCTCATGGGGCGGTTGCCTCGATTGCTATCCTGAAGCTTGAATGCCTTCAGGATAGCACACTTGGTAAGGCTATCCTTTACACCCGTTCGATAATTAGGGCAATCCCTTGTCCGACCCCGATGCACATGGTACAGAGCGCATAGCGCCCCTGGATGCGGTGTAACTGGTACATGGCGGTTGTCACCAGCCTCGCCCCACTTGCCCCCAAGGGATGACCCAACGCAATCGCGCCGCCATTGGGATTAACGCGGGCATCATCATCTGCCAGACCTAAGTCACGCAAGACTGCCAAGCCTTGGGCAGCAAAGGCCTCATTCAGCTCGATCACGTCCATGTCTGCCAAGGTCAGGCCGGTTTGCGCCAAGACCTTGCGGGTGGCGGGGGCGGGGCCAAAGCCCATAATGCGTGGAGCCAAGCCAGCCGTCGCCATGCCCACCACCCGTGCACGCGGGGTCAGGTCATAGCGGGCAGCAGTTGCCTCATTAGCCAGCAACAGTGCACAAGCCCCGTCATTCACACCGGAGGCATTGCCTGCGGTTACTGTTCCATCCGGGCGCACCACCCCTTTCAGTTTGGCAAGGGCTTCCAGGGAGGTTTCACGCGGATGCTCATCGGTATCGACGACCAGTGGATCACCTTTTTTCTGCGGAATCAGGACAGGGGTAATCTCTTGCGCAAAAATCCCTTCCCGTTGCGCCCGTGCAGCATTGGCTTGTGAGCGCAGCGCCATCAAGTCCTGTGCTGCCCGTTCAATCCTGAAATCGACCGCGACGTTCTCGGCGGTTTCGGGCATCGAATCAACACCGTATTGTGCCTTCATCAGCGGGTTGATGAAGCGCCAGCCAATGGTGGTGTCATATACGGCATTGCTCCGGCTGAAGGCGGTATCAGCCTTGGGCATGACAAACGGGGCGCGGCTCATGCTTTCCACCCCACCTGCCAGCATCAACTGGGTTTCGCCACTTTTGATCGAGCGTGCCGCCAAGCCCACCGCATCCATTCCCGACCCACACAAGCGGTTAATGGTCGATCCGGGTACAGCCTGTGGCAGCCCCGCCAGCAGTGCCGACATGCGTGCCACATTGCGGTTATCTTCACCAGCTTGGTTGGCACAGCCATACAGCACATCGTCTACTGCTGCCCAATCGACATTCGGGTTCCGCTGCATCAGTGCCTTCAAGGGAACTGCACCCAAATCATCGGCACGCACCGAAGACAATGCCCCGCCATAACGTCCAAAGGGGGTACGGATAGCATCACAAATAAAAGCCTGTGTCATAGGGGTAGCCCTTTATAGGTTAAACGACGGGTGGTTTTGACTGGCCTTCTGCCGCAGCCACGGGCTGACACGGTAACGCTCACCGTGATAATAAGCATCGAGGCGATTGAGGAGGGCGATCACGGCTTGCGCATCCCAGGCTGCCAGCCATTCAAACGGCCCTGCCGGATAATTCACACCCAATTTCATGGCGGCATTTGCGCCTTCTGGCGTGCAAACACCGTATTGCACAGCATCCGCCGCTTCATTGATCAGCATGGCTAAAGTACGTGCCACCACCAGACCCGGAGCATCAGCCATGAGTTGGGCATTAAAGCCCAAGCCGCGCAGCCATTGCCCAGCCTGTTCTGCCCAGGCAGCGGAAGCACGGCTGGAAACTGCATAGGCCAAGGCCAGGCCGGTATCCTGTTTCACCGGCAAGTCAAAGACGGCGACATCCGCACCGAGTTCAGCCGCTGTGCGCCCATCGGTGAGGCGCAACTCAGCCTGACCAACTTGCAAACCGACCCAATCACCTGCTTGCCGTTCAAATGCCCGGCCTGCTTGTGCCAATGCGTGGGCGAGGCGCTCTGCCACCACACCTTGCCCGACGACTGACAGGTGATCGGCAGCAGGTAAGGGGCAGGCAACCAAGGCCGGAAGGGTCGGGTTGACTGCATCAGGACGGTAATCATAAAAACCCCGCCCTGATTTCCGCCCCAACAAACCACCATCGACCAGCTCGGCTTGCACCAAGGAAGGCACAAAGCGCTTGTCATAGAAGTTGGCTTCATAAACGGAGCGTGTCACCGAGAAGTTGGTGTCATGCCCGATCAAATCCATCAGTTCACAAGGCCCCATACGGAAACCAACCGCCCGCAAGCAGGCATCCAGTACGGTAGGTGTGGCGGCTTGTTCCTGCAAAAGTGCCAAGGTTTCGGCGTAATACGGGCGGGCAATGCGGTTGACAATGAAACCGGGGGTAGAGCGTGCATGCACCGCTACTTTTCCCCAGCGCTCCGATAGGGCAAAGATGGCCTCTGCCACCGCCGGGCTGGTTTGCAGGCCAGAAACGACCTCAACCAGTTTCATGAGTGGTACAGGATTAAAGAAATGCATCCCCACTAAACGCTCGGGGTGTTGCAGGCCATTGGCAATGGCAGTGACGGAAATCGAGGAGGTATTGGTTGCCAAGACACAGCTTGTGCTGACAATCCCTTCCAGTTGCTGGAACAGCTTGCGTTTGATGTCGAGGTTTTCGAGGATGGCTTCCACCACCAGTCCGGCAGGTTTGACCTCATCCAGTGATCCGATTGCCTGGATGCGCCCCAAGGTCTGGGTAGCAGCTTCAGCCGTCAGTTTACCCTTGGCAACCAGTCCATGCAGGGTAGTGGCAAGTTTGTCTTTGGCGTTGGCGGCTGCACCCGCTTTGGTGTCATACAGCAAAACGGTATGTCCGGCCTGTGCAGCAACTTGGGCAATTCCAGCACCCATAATCCCTGCGCCAATGACGGCTACCGTTGCGCTCTGTAAGGTTGGCTGATCCATGTTGAACTCCCCCATCAATAGGTCTCCAGATGCAAACGGCCTTCCTGTTTCAAGGCCATCCCCAAGGTGTCCCACGATAACCCAGCTTGGGTGGCGATGTCACGCAGGGCAAGCACAACCCCTTCTTCCATGCTTTTCAGGCCGCATACATAAATGTAGGTGTTGGGGTTTTGCAGCAGTACCGCCAGGTCGGCTGCCCGTTCCCGCATCAGGTCTTGCACATACCGCTTGGGTTGTTCCGGGGTGCGGGAAAAGGCAAAGTTGATGTCGATAAAGTCCTTGGGTAAGGATTGCAAGGGGCCAAAATAGGGTAGCTCTTCCTTGGTGCGTGCACCGAAAAACAGCATCAGCTTACCGCCTTCAAACTTGCCGCTGGCACGCAAACGCCGCCGCCATTCGGTCATGGCACGCATCGGGGCGCTGCCTGTGCCAGTGCAGATCATGACAATATGGGAGCGTGGGTGGTTGGGCATCAGGAAGCTCGTCCCAAAGGGGCCAATCACCTGCACCTTATCGCCGACCTGCAAATCACACATATAATTGGAGCCAACCCCACGTACCGGATTGCCCTGATGGTCTGCCAGCACGCGCTTGACGGTCAAGGAAACATTGTTATAACCGGGGCGCTCACCATTGCGCGGGCTGGCAATCGAGTACTGGCGGGCATGGTGTGGCTTGCCGTTCTCATCCATACCGGGCGGGATAATGCCAATCGATTGGCCTTCGAGTACCGGGAACGGCATCGAGCCGAAATCAAGCATAATGTGGTGGGTATCGTATTCACGCCCGACAGCAGTGACGCGCACATTGCCAACCACTGTGGCAGTAATGAATTTTTCCGCCGATTTGGCTCCATATAAATTGGTGTAAGCATGTGCAGCAGACCACGGCGGAAGCGTGGCATTGTAACGGCTGCTATTGAATACTTCGGAGCTAGTCGGGTCAGCCGTGACATTGACGGGCGCATTCGCGGCTTCTGTACTGCCTCCGCCCACCTCAGCCCATTGTTCGGCACTCAATTCAGCAGGCAATTCGCCCCAGCTAAACTGCTCTTCCAACGTGTATGCACGGTTCAATGGCATCGTCCGCCAGTTATCAATTGAACCGGTGGGGCAGGGTGGGACACAAGCCATGCAGAAATTGCATTTGCCCGCATCCACCACATAATTGCTGGAGTCATGGGTAATTGCCCCGACCGGGCAAGTGGCTTCGCAGGTATTGCAGCGGATGCAGATTTCAGGGTCAATCAGGTGCTGCTTGATGATGGCAGGTGTAGCTGTGTCCACAATAGCTCCTCCGGTGGTACAAACACGCTCTAAAGTGATATGCACTATTATACATATTCATCGCATAAAGGAAAGCAAGATGACATGCATTTTAGTGCATTTATGTGTTTCGCTGGAGCGTGTAAGCCTCACTTGCCCACATTAACAATGGTTGCCTGCATGAGTGCCACAATTTTGTAGGAATCCCCTGATCCGCTGTAGGCGCGTACTTCACCTGTGCAGACGGTGAGTAATCTTCCTGCATTCTGCACGGTTCCAATCGCCAAAAAGCGCTCGCCAATGGCAGGCCGCAACAGGTTGATTTTGAATTCAGCCGTCACGACTTCGAAACCTTCCGGCGCTTTGGTCAAGGCCGCATACCCGCATGCACTGTCGACGATACTGGTAATTGCCCCGGCATGGGCATAGCCATGCTGCTGGGAAATGTGCTTGGAAAACGGTAGGGCAATATGCACTTCCCCCTCTTGCACCCAACTTAAGCTTGCACCGAGGGTGGTCATCAGGCCTTGTGCGGCAAAACTGCTTGTAATCCGCTCTTGAATAGGGGTCATGGTTGATCCTGAATAGTTGGTTTGGTGGATAGGTTGTAAAAATGGGGTATTTTGGACGCTGATGCAACTGACATGCACAAAAACATGCGCAAAAACCCCCACCACCTTGCGGCGATGAGGGTTGGAGGAGTTAACTGTTTAATGGGTTAAGCCAGCTTAACCAAACCGTACATACTCAAAATCCACCGGCTGGCGGTTAATCCCCATCACGGGTGGGGCAATCCAGTTGGCGAATTTACCCGGTTCAACCACACGCCCCATCAGGCTGCCGACGAAAGCACGGTCAGAAGCCGAGGGCAGCCATTGGTCAACGCGGGCATTCCATTCCGTGTCAGAAATGACTTGCCCGGTTGGGGAAATCTTCACGCCCGCCAACGAGCCAATGTTACGGTGGAATGCCTTATGCGGTACGCTCAAACGGAACGGAATACCGGCTTTCTCAATCACCTTATTCCAACGCTCCACCCCGCCAATGCTGTCCTTGATGTAATCATCACGCAACACTTCATTCAGGGCATTCAACATCGGTACTTCTTTTTCCTGCAATTGACCATTGCGCACTTCCAGTACCCGATAACTGTCGTTTTTCAATACATGGTCATCGGTACGCTTGCCTTCTTCAAAGCGGCCTTTCAAACCGGTGGTGTAGAAGGTAGCGGCATTACTGGATTCATCTGCACCAAACAAATCAATCGTCACACTGAAATGGAAGTTGATATAACGCTGGATGGTCGGTAAATCAATTACCCCAGCCGCCCGCAATTTAGCCGGATCGTCGGTTTTCAATTCATTCATCATTTGACAGGTGCGCTGGATAATGCGCGAAACACCAGATTCACCAACGAACATGTGGTGTGCTTCTTCGGTCAGCATGAATTTGGTGGTACGTGCCAATGGGTCAAAGCTTGATTCCGCCAAGGCGCACAATTGGAATTTACCATCGCGGTCGGTGAAATACGTGAACATGAAGAATGACAACCAATCCGGTGTTGGCTCATTAAACGCTTGCAGGATACGTGGATTATCCGTCTGACCGCTGCGACGCTCCAATAGTGCTTCGCCTTCCTCACGACCATCACGCCCAAAGTATTTATGCAGCAAATACACCATTGCCCACAAATGCCGCCCCTCTTCCACATTCACTTGGAACAGGTTGCGCAGGTCATATTGACTCGGCGCAGTCAAACCTAAATGGCGTTGTTGCTCGACGGAGGCAGGTTCGGTATCGCCTTGGGTAACAATAATCCGGCGCAGGTTGGCACGGTATTCACCGGGAATATCTTGCCATGCCTTTTCGCCTTTATGGTCGCCGAAATGAATTTTGCGGTCTTGTTCGGCAGGGTTCAGGAAAATACCCCAACGGTAATCTGGCATTTTCACATGCCCGAATTGCGCCCAACCTTGCGGGTCAACGCTGATCGCGGTACGCAAATAAACATCAAAATTGTGTGAGCCATCCGGCCCCATATCCTGCCACCAATCAAGGTAGCTGGGTTGCCAATGTTCCAGAGCGCGTTGCAGCGTGCGGTCTTCGCTCAAGTTGACGTTATTCGGAATCTTTTCTTGGTAATTGATGGTCGACATGACAGTACTCCTTGGCGATAAATCGGCTCAAACACGGTTCCAATCAAACTGGGCTTTCGTACCCTTCCCATACACCTTTAATGCGCCATATTCACCCACAGCATTCGGGCGTTGGAAAATCCAATTTTGCCAAGCGGTCAGGCGGCCAAAGATACGGGTAAACATATTTTCTTGCCCATTAAAGCGCAGGTTGGCTTCCATTCCAGTCAGGGCATCCGGGGACATGGAAACACGTTCTTCAATAGCAATGCGGGTTTCATCCGCCCAGTCGATGTCATCCGGATTGGATGTCACCAGCCCCAGGGCAAAGGCGGCATCGGCATCAAGAGCTTGCCCGATGTGGGCGCGGGTAGCTTCCAAGGCGCTGGACTCATTATAGAAACGCCGCCCGATCCGGCTTTCGTCGGTTGCCATCGGATAGAGGCCGAAGTTGGTTTCATTGATGGTAATTTTCGGGGTGGTGGCTGGCGCATCCGGTAAGGCCAAGTGGTAACTGCGGTCGCAGGCCAAGGCCAGCTCCAGGAACGTTCCGGCAAAACACGAACCTTCTTCAATCAGGGCAAACAGGCTGCGTGAGGAAACATCCAAGCGGCTTAAGGTGCGGCGCAATAACCCAATGGTTTCGCGTACCAGCCAATAGTCTTTATGGGTGAGTAATACCTTGTCCATTGCCAATACCGCTTGTGCATCGCCTGCGGTTTTGATCAGCCACATGCCCAATTCCAGCTCATTGGTACGCATGGATAAAATCGCATCATCCAGTTCGCGTGCCAATTCCAGCGGATACCAGCTTGCACCGGCTTCTTCGATCTCGCTAATACTGCTGGGTTGTACACCTGTTGGTGCTTTGATGGTGAAAGTAGCGGTACGTTTGGCGCGATCCATTTCCACGCTGACGTGGTTATAACGAAGTACATCAGCTTCCAGTGTGCGGTTCAATGCGGTCAGGGTGACACCTTTGCCATTCGCTGGACGGTCGCTTTGTTCCGCCAACTCTAGGGCGCGTGCTTGCACGGCTTGGGCAAATACGGCGGGTTTGGCAATCGCATCCACCAAACGCCATTCGACAGCCTTTTTGCCGCGAATGCCTTCGGTGGTGGTGCAGAAAATATCCGCCAAATCGTGGCGCACATGGCGCTTGTCGGTGACGCGGGTCAGGCCACCCGTACCGGGTAATACACCCAACAAGGGCACTTCTGGCAAGCTCACTGCACTGGAACGGTCATCAACGAGAATGATTTCATCGCACGCCAACGCCAACTCATAACCACCACCGGCACAAGCCCCATTCACGGCAGCCAGAAATTTCAGGCCGCTGTATTGGGAGGAGTCTTCCAGACCATTACGGGTTTCATTGGTAAATTTACAGAAATTCACCTTCCAGGCGTGGCTGCTGACACCGAGCATGAAAATATTCGCACCAGAGCAAAACACCTTGTCTTTCAAACTGGTGACAACCACCGTGCGTACTTCAGGATGCTCGAAGCGGATGCGGTTGATGGCATCATTCAGTTCAATATCCACCCCAAGGTCGTAACTGTTGAGCTTGAGCTTATAGCCGGGACGTAAACCGGCATTCTCATCGAAGTCGGCTGCGAGTGTTGCCACTGCGCCATTGAAGCTCAATTTCCAGTGTTTGTACTGGGATGGGTGGGTCTGGTAATCGACAGCATTGGTGGTCACAGGTGGTTTCTCCTCACATTTAAGCACTAAAGTGCATGTTCGCTCTTGCAGGTTTTATGCAATATTATGCATATCTACACGACAAGTCAAGCAACTCAGTGCATGTTGCAAAATATTGCAGAGACGGGGGCTTTTTGGCTACGCTAGCCTTTCCAATCTGTGCCCCAACCTTGAGAAACCGACCATGTACATTCGCCCCGCCTGCTTTGCAGATTTCCCCGCCCTGCTTGCCCTGAATGAGGAGTCGGTGCATTTTCTTAGCCCATTGTCTGCGGAACGGCTCAATCACTTGCATTCCCAAGCCGCTTTGCACCTTGTCCTGGAAAAAGAGGGACAGGTGTTGGCATTCGTCCTGGCTTTCCGCGAAGGGGTGGATTACGACAGCCCCAACTATGTCTGGTTTAATGGGTATTATCCTTCTTTCTTGTATATCGACCGGGTGGTGGTGGCAAAGCATGCACAAGGGCTAGGGACAGGCTCTTTGCTCTATCGGGAAGTGTTTGCCCATGCCCGTGCCACCGGGGTTGCGCTGATCACCTGTGAGTTTGATATTGACCCACCCAACCCGGTTTCAGAACAGTTCCATCGCCGCTTTGGGTTTCAGGAAGTGGGCAAGCAAGCCGTCGCAGGTGGGAAGAAATGGGTTTCATTGCAGGCGGTGACGGTTGGGGCATATGATGTTTGAGTATGCTTATTGGAAATCATGGTCATGCAAATCACTACCCTCCCCGATTTGGGCTGGAGTCATTTTTTCCAGTCACAGCTTAGCCTGGAAGCGCTCGAATCCGAATTGCCGTTCCGGGTGACAGCAGTGCAACGCAACCTGCTTGAATGCATCGGTTTTGATGCGCAAGGGCAGCAGCAATGCCTGTCACTTCCCACCTACCCTTGGCGGAATGAACCCCCTGAAGACCATCCCACAGTGGGTGACTGGTTGATGTTGGACAAGGGGTTGACACCGCTGCACTTGCTGGAGCGCAAAACGCTGATCAAGCGCCGCAGTGCAGGCCGCGAAGCGGTGCTTCAACTGATTGCCGCCAATATCGACACCCTGTTTATTGTCACCTCCTGCAACGATGAATTTAACCTCAACCGGATCGAGCGTTATCTGGCACTGGCAGCGGAGGCGAACATTGATGCGGTGGTGGTGCTGACCAAAAAAGACCTGTGTGCGGATACTTCGGTCTATGTGGATGCGCTACGCCAACACTACCCGGCATTGCCGATTGAAGTGGTGAACGGGACAGCAGCGCAGGATGTGGAGGTACTGCGGTTGTGGTGCGTGCGTGGGCAGACCATTGCCTTGCTGGGGTCGTCCGGGGTTGGCAAATCTACCCTTCTCAACAGCCTGCAAGGGGATGTGGAACAGGTGACTGCACCCATCCGTGAAAAGGACAGCAAGGGGCGGCACACTACCACATCGCGCAGCCTGCACCGTTTGCAGGGCGGTGGCATCCTGCTGGATACGCCGGGTATGCGGGAGTTACAAATGGTCGATTGCGAAGAGGGGATACATTCCACCTTCATCGACATTGAGCAATTGGCGCAACAGTGCCGCTTTCATGATTGTGGGCATCAGGCTGAACCGGATTGCGCGGTCATACTGGCTGTCAGCGAAGGTCGGTTGGAGCAACGACGGCTGGATAATTATCACAAGTTGCTGGCAGAACAGGCACGCAACAGTGGCTCAGTTGCGGAAAAACGCCAGCAGGACAGGGCTTTGGGGCGCTTTTACAAACAGGCTAAAGCGAGTGTGCAACGCTTTAAATCGCGGGATTAGCTTCGTGCTTGGTGTCGCATGAAAACGCAGTGTTCCTGTAAATTCATGGATCATGATCCTTATATTTACAGGAGTGCCCATGCTAAACCGCACTATTTCCGCTGATGTACAAGCTTATCTGGCGCATTTCCCATCCTTGCTGATCACGGGCGCACGGCAGGTGGGCAAATCCACGCTGGCCTTGCAGTTGGGGATTGAACACTACGTCACGTTGGATGACATCGCTACTTACCAAAGTGCCAAGGCTGACCCGAAAGGGTTTGTGCTCAGCCTGCCCAAGCCGGTGGTGATTGATGAAGTGCAGCGTGTGCCGGAACTGTTCGTTGCCATCAAGGAACAGATTGACCTTGACCGCACGCCGGGGCGGTTTGTGCTGACGGCTTCGAGCAGTTTGCAGGGGTTCCGCGATATTTCCGATTCGTTGGCGGGGTGCATTGGCATTGTGGATTTGTATGCCTTCAACCTCAGTGAGATTGTTGGTCAACGTTTCAATTTCATCGACCATGTGTTTTCTGGCGCGGCGTTTCCGGCGGTGGCGCAAGTGACGGATATTGTGCTGCATTTGCTCAAGGGCGGGTTTCCCGAAGTGCAGACGATTGAACACGCCAAAACGCGCATGTTGTGGTTCAGCTCCTATATTCGCACTTACATTGAGCGCGATTTGCACGACATGGGCAATATCCGCAATCTCGACAGCTTTATGCGCCTGTATTTGTCGCTGGCGTTACGCAGTGCCAACCTGCTCAACAAGGCTGATCTGGCGCGGGGTTGCCAGCTTGACAACAAAACGCTGGATAATTACCTCGGCATCCTCAAGCACACCTACCAGATTGTGCTGCTCAAACCGTGGTTCAATAATGTGGCAAAACGGCTGGTGAAAATGCCCAAGGTGTTCATGCTCGATAGCGGCATTTTGTGCCATTTGCTCAAACTCAGCAGCGCGGAGGATTTACAGCAATCCAGCCAGCGCGGGGCGGTGTATGAAACGTTTGTGCTGAGTGAGTTGGTGAAGGCGAATACTTACGCGGCGCAGCCCGTGGATTTGAGCTTTTACCGCACCAGTGATGGCAAGGAAATCGACTTCGTGCTGGATAACGGCAAAGGGTTGGTGCTGCTGGAAGTGAAGGCAGCGCATAGCGTGACTCCGGTGGATTTCCGGCATATCAGCTATTTTATCGGGCAGAATCCGGGGCGGGTGGTACAGGGGATTGTGTTGTATGCGGGGGAGCGGGTGTTGCCGTTTGGGGAAAGTGACGGGGTGAAGTTGTGGGCAGTGCCGTTGGGGATGATGGCGGGAGGCGGGGAGTAAACAGTGGGTCGGGGAAGAATCGGAATTAGGCTCGGATTCTTCCCTACGTTGCCATCGTGGTGACTGAGTAAGTTTTTATGCTGCTTGTAAATTGGGGGCAATGTGCATATCAACATGAATATCCGCATAAGGGCAGGTCAATGAGCCTTTGGTGTCACGCTCAATCAAGCCCAACTCAACCAACGCTTGGGCATCTTCATGGACGCGCTTCACATCCCGTTGTAGATGCCGCGCCAGTTCCCGCACTCCCATTGTACCCGTCACCTGTAGGGCATTGATGATTGCCCAGCGGCGTTCGCTCAGACGGGAAAAAAAGATGCCGGGTGACTCAAAATTAAGGAACTCACCTTGGTATCCTCCGCGCTGTGCAGCTTTTCCTGCTGCACGCAGTGCAGCTTTCCAGTCAGGTTGCAATGTGATGGTTAATGTACGCTTTTCCATTTGTCCACCTCTAGCAAAAAGTCTTCGATTAATGTCTCTATATCGTTGAAAACATAGGGATGCTCAACATCGCCCCAATGTTTGTGATCGCCTTTGCCCCGTTCATTGTCGAAGCCAATAACCCGTTTGTTATCAACAATATAAACAAGGCGATATTTGTAATGATGCGTCGTCGGCGGAACAGGTGTGGGGACGTACCACACAACCATCTCAATAATGTCACCATTCGTGGCAATGTCTTTGAATTGGGTAATCAGCTCTGCTTTCATGTTGGCTATTGTGCCAACAAATGGCATTAGGAGACAAGTGATTTATTACCACGGTGGACTTACGGCCTATCAGCTATTTTATCAGGCAGAATCCGGGGCGGGTGGTGCAAGGGATGGTGTTGTATGCGGGGGAGCGGGTGTTGCTGTTTGGGGAAAGTGACGGGGTGAGGTTGTGGGCAGTGCCGTTGGGGATGATGGCGAGTTAAGCTGAAGTGCTAAAGTTGGGTTTTGAGCCTGAAAATTAGCATGAGTTGAATTGGCAACAGAGGTACGCGGCGATGTACAAACGATTAATCCAGCTACAGGCGATGACGGAACAACTATTGCAGGTTGTCATGCATGATCACCGTTCTGTTGTCAGTCGTATCTGTGTCGGGTTGGATGACATGTTGGAATTACACATTGGTTATAAGAGCTGCATTGATCGACCTTAACACATCATCATCCTTTCCAATAGTTACAGGAAAACCGCTGATGTTGAGTATTTTACTTTCTATTGAAACAATGAGCTTCTCTTTTTCAATAACCAGACCAAATATCTTCGATCGCTCACCTAGGATTGAGCGAGCCAACATATTGAAATTAGATGAGGAATCACCGCTCTTTAATCTAGCATGTGCGGGTGCAACCACCGAAAGCAGAAGATCTCTAAGTGCATCCGCCTCACAAATTACTTCAGCGTTTGATGCGTGACGAATACAACGAACAACATCAGAATACGCCGATTCTACATTTCCATGAGTAAGTTGATTGAGGTAGTCTATTTCACTAACTGCCGCACTTGGTTTCCCTATTGATGTGAACTGATCTGAATTTAGGTAGTAAGATTCTATTGAACCCTTCCGCAAAACGAACAGACCGCACTGCTCCAGTAAGTCAAGCAATGCTGTAAACCGAGCTTTTATAGTTACCCAAATGCCATCAGTTGCTAGATTGGTTAGTTCACTGTCATCAGTTATATGTAGTGTACATAAAGCAGACCTGCGCTGTGCTAGCACCTCTTCACCACTCTTCCTATTAATCCAATATGGATGAGTCTCCGCTCTGGAGGAAATTTCACTCCATCGACTGTCCACTAATTTGCAGAAATCTGTAAATATTGCGCCTGCCATATGCTGTGCGGATGAAAACCCCAATGTACTTGCGCGTTTATCTGCGTCAGTATTACCGCTGAGGAAGGAGTTGACTAGTTCGACACCATCAGCAACTCCATCCGCGTCAGCCAAGGCCACTGGTGTCTTTCCAAACAGCCGTAGCAACTTTGCAACGGTTGGCATTTGCCCTTTTCCGATAACAGGAAGAAGCTGTGATCCGGCAGCCTCCAGATGCATGTCCAGCTTGTTCGCAAGTGCGCTACAGATGATTACATCAGACGGTCCTTCAACTAATAGAGGCCATTTGGAAAATAGAGAAAGCTTATGCTCTTGACCCAGCCGAGCAATCAGACTTTATACTTTCTTATTCTTCAGTTCGCCCGCATCAGCCGGAATTTGAACTGGGTCAGTGATCAGGTCATAACAGAAGACTAGCGACAATAGGTCTTCTGGATTTTGAATTTGGAGCATCTCCGTTGAGTGTGTGGCGATAATTACAATCTTCTTATTTCCTGCTGTTGCTGGGTGTCCAGCAACACTGAGAATTTCCTTCAAAAGGAATGCCTGTAATTGAGGGTGTAAGGACACCTCAGGTTCATCAAGAAGAAGTACCCCCACATCATCGTCATAAAGTGCGGCGAGTATGCCGACTAGGTGCATTAGACCTGATGCCTCTCGACCAGAGGAATATGGTTTTGCATCAACATCTAATCGGGAAAACGAAATTTTTAGACTTCCTCCATCCCAATCAATAAGAACGTCTCTCTTAAATAACTTCCTGAGTCTCTCCTGAATTTTTATCAGAATATCGGCTCGCTCAGCAAGTGTTTGGAAATCCCCATTTAAGGTTTCCATTTGATGTCTGCGAACTGCATCACCTTTACTACCAAAGGTTGCACTATCATAGTTGGGTAATCCACCGCGATAACCGTCAAAATCTGATCTATACTGTTCCAATAGCCCCATTCGTCCAGCTGAGAGAAACCGCACATGCTTACCATTTATATGCTGACTGAAACTATATTTTAGCCCTCTAAGAATGTGTGTTTTGCCAGATCCATTTGGTCCCAGCAGAACTGTAAGACCTCGGTTCAAAGTGAACTTACGAGCAAGGTTGCCGTTGTGGCTACTGATTTGTGCTGTCACTTCTATAGGAAAACTCACTGGAAATGCTCCTTGATCAATAACGGTTTCTTATATCGAAGCCATGTACAAACGGCTATGTGACAACTGCCCATCAGGACTTGCAGTAGTCAATCTTGCGCGATAATTCATTACTGTCACGGCGATTTCTCCATCGGGTAATCAATTGTCCTAGAGTATACCGCCAACGAACAGTCTTTTTCAGTGTTTCATTGCTAGTTGTGCTAAGAAAACAACCAGAATCGTGACACTCCACAGCCCCGCAAACCGTTAAAATCCCCCCATGAACCTCGACCTCTTCAACCCTCCGCCCGAACCGTGGACAGAACCCTTAAACCCCGGTGCAATGGTATTGCGCCAATACGCAGCCGCCCATACCGATAGCTTGCTGGCGGGCATCCATGCCATTGCTGCCCAAGCCCCGTTCCGGCACATGCAAACACCTGGCGGCTATACGATGTCGGTGGCGATGACCAATTGCGGCACAGTGGGCTGGATCACCGACCGCAAAGCTTATCGCTACAGCACCACCGACCCGCTGAGTGGGCAAGCGTGGCCTGCACTGCCAGCGGCTTTCCGCAGTTTGGCGGAAGCGGCAGCACGGGCGGCAGGTTTCCCTCTTCAATCTGACATTCCGGCAGGCGCAGCTTGCCGCGACGTGCTGAATGCCTTGCAGGCGTGGATTACGCTTTGCATGGCGTTGAACACGGGCATAGAATGATTTGCGTCATCCAGCCCATTGGAGAATAGTGATGTTGCAGGTAACACAGCTCCTTAGCCGCGAAGATTATTTGCTGTTGGAAGCACAGAGTGATGTCAAACACGAGTTCTTGGCGGGGCAGATGTATGCAATGGCAGGGGGCACGTTCAACCATGCCCGCATAGCAGGTAATTTGTTCGCCAGTTTGCGCCAGTTATTGCGTGGCAAGCCGTG
Source organism: uncultured Thiothrix sp. (assembly GCA_964293005.1). Lineage (GTDB taxonomy): Bacteria > Pseudomonadota > Gammaproteobacteria > Thiotrichales > Thiotrichaceae > Thiolinea. Next base: position 45,963 of record CAXYXW010000019.1, on the reverse strand, counting down.
TCAGCCGATGAACAGTGATATGCGGGTACATACGCCTTCTGGTTTAGACACTTACCCTGATGTGTCAGTCTATTGTGGGCAAGTGGAATTGAACGATAAGCAGACAACATTGCTGAATCCAGTGCTGTTGGTAGAGGTATTATCGCCCAGTACCCGCGAATATGACCGTAGCAGCAAGTTCGCACATTACCGTTCCATTCCGAGTTTGCAGGATTATTTACTGGTTGACCCCGAAGCGGTGTCTGTCGAACATTTTCATCGCCTAAAACGGGATGAATGGTTGTTGCGCGTTTATAGCCAATTGAATGATGTGCTGATACTGGATACGTTAGGTATCCGTTTACCGCTCAGTGAGTTTTACGATTTTCCTGGAAGTTGATGCATTATCATTTTTTTCAGATATTAATAATAGATCAGAGTTTGTAAGGCACTCTCACCCACGGCTCATCCTCTGGAAAATCCTTGGTATTGCGTGACACCAGCAAAGCATGTTCGCTTTCGGTACTGGCGCGGATAATCGCATCCGGCAAACGTATTCGGGTTTCACGCCGAATGTTGACGGCACGTTCGGCAATCGCAGCCGTAATCGGAATTTGTTCAAAGCGCGATAAAAAACGCCGTACTGCGGCTTCTTCTTCCGGCTTTGTGCCGACCATGACTTCCATCCACGTAATCATGCTAATGGCGATGTGCGGATAACGCTCGATTTCCGCCTTTGCCGCTTCAATGCCATTCAGGTAGTCAATCAAGATATTGGTATCGAACAGGGCTTTCATCAATCCCATTCCTCACGCAGCCGTTGCTGGTAAGCCAGCCCGTCTTCATTGCGCTGTTGCCACAAACCGAACGCATCATCTTTGGCAACAGTCGCGTGACGTTGCAAGTAATCCGCCACTGCACGCCGGATCAATTCGGCACGGGAAATCTTTTCCTGAATAGCAAAAATATTCAGCAGATCAAGCTGGGTATCGGGTATGTCAATAATGGTACGCATAGCTTTACGTCATCAGATACATGATGACGATAGTGTAGCGTGCTTTTGGGAAGTGGTCACGAGTATTATCAGCTACATCCCCCACACACCAAGCTGTCGCCCATTCACTTCAGCCGTTTCCTGCCATACCTTGTCATCCCATGCCACGTCCGGGCGGCGGTCGAAAATGATCAGGTGTGCTTCTGCTGCACCGCACTGGTCGGCATAGCCTGCGGTTTGCTGGATGCCTTCCACCACTGTGGCTTCGCGGGATTTGTGGAGGATTTTGAGTTCCAGCACAATGCGTTGCACTTCGCCGTAAAAGCCCAGCTCCTCATCCACAGGCCACTCGATGTACAGGTCAGTACGCTTTCTGCCCAACCCGTATTCGCGGTTGATGCGCCCGCCGCCGTTGATAATGCGTTGCAAAAAGGCTTGTAGCAGCAATTGTGGCCCCGCTTCCTTGTAGTCAAAGCGTTCAATCCATGCATCGGCATTTTCGCGGAAAAATTGCTGGAAGGCTTCCAACAGTTTGGGCATGTTGAGGCGGCGTTGCGGGGTCAAATACCATGCCTGTTCATAGGCAATGGTGATTTGTTTTGTCCAGGTCAGTTCACGCGGGATGACTTCCTGATAAATGCGGTTGGCAATGCGCAATTGCGGGCGTGATTCGATCAACCCCAGGTCAGCGACGTATTGCACATCGTCTTGCGGCAAGGTGTCATCCGTAGCTTTGCCTGCCAGCAAGGCACTGATGACCGAATGCACCCGCGCTTCCTTGAGCTTGTCCGCCAACTGGTCGAGGTGGGTGGCGCGGGAATAGATCAGGCGCTCGCGGGCAGCGCGGTATTGTTCCAGCGTAATCGGCTGGGTGCGGTCACGGGCGGGTTTGTATTCCCACGTCATTGCGTGACCAAGGGCATTCACCAGCCACGGCTGCCCACGGGTATCTTCCCAGAGTTCGGGGAAAATGGCAGCATCGAAGACTTGCCCGGTCGCTTCGGTGTGTTGGGCGTAGAGGGCTTGCACTTCAGCCAGGATGAAGCTGCCCATGCGCAAGGATGCGGATTTGATATTGAAGGCACTACCGCCCGTGATCACTTCCTGATTGCCTTGTGTGATGCGGTAGTCACGCACGTCACGTACCCCGCAGAGAATCACGCTTTGCGGGAAGGGGACGTTGGGTCGCCCGATATAGCCCTCACGCAATTGGCGCAGCAGGGAAATCAGGGTGTCGCCGACCAGTGAATCGACTTCATCAATCATGAGTACGATGGGTTTGCTGGATTCGGCTGCCCAGCGGGTGAGCAGGGCTTGCAGGACAGAGGTTTGGCCTGTGTGCCATGCCTCTGTCAGCCAATCCTGTAGCCGCAGGTCGTTGAGGCGGTATTTTGCACCTTCCACAACGCGGCTGGCGATGGTGCGCATTCCTTGTTCCACATCATTGCGGGCGGCTTGTGCGGCTTCGACATTGATGTAGAGCGCAGTGTAATCACCCGCTTGGTTGAGTTTGTCCGCCAGTGCAAACAGTGTGCTGGTTTTACCCGTTTGGCGCGGGGCGTGCAGCACGAAGAATTTACCCGCCTCAATCAGGTACTGGATTTCCTCCCAATCGACCCGCGCTACCGGGTCGATGCAGTAATGCTGGTTGGCATGGACGGGGCCTGCGGTGTTGAAGTGTTTCTGCATGGCGGTGGTCTAGTGGCAAGGGATGGGTGCAGTATAGCACGCTGGATGTGCTGAGTGCCCCAATGCCTCCCCGACCCGCCTTTTCAACAAGGCAAATGTTTCCTCCAGTGGCTGTGCACTGGTGTCGAGTTTGATCTGGGCTTTGGAGTAAAAGGCAGCCCGTGAAGCCAGGATGCTTTTCAAGTCATCCATAGCCTCTTTGCTGCCTGCCATTGGGCGGAAGTCGCCTTGTTTCATCACCCGTTGCATGTGGTCTTCGGGGGCGGCTTGTAGCCAGACGGTAGTGCAGTGGGATAACAGCAGGTTAAAGGTCGAAGAATCGGAAACCAGTCCGCCCGGTGTGCCGATGACGGCTTCGGGGTAAATCTGGATGGCTTCTTCCAGCGCCCGGCGTTCATAGCGGCGGTAGGCATTTGCGCCGTACAGGGCTTGGATTTCCCCGACGCTGCATCCGGCAAATTTCTCGATTTCCCGGCTTAAATCGACAAAGGGGAAGCCCAAATCCTCCGCCAGCATTTGCCCCAGCGTGGATTTGCCCGCACCGCGCAAGCCAATCAGGGCAATGCGTGAACTGGAGGTGGCCTTTTCGCCGCCAGTCCCAAGCAATTCACCGACAGCAATCCGTACCCGGCGCAGGGTGTTTTCATCCTTGCCTTCGAGCAGGGAGCGGATCAGTAACCATTCAGGGGAGGCGGTTGTGACATCACCAATCAATTCTGCCAAGGAGCATTCAAGTGCATCAGCGACTTGCAGCAGGATCAGGATGGAGGCATTGCCTTCACCGTATTCGAGGTTTGCCAGATGCCGTTCGGATACGCCCGTCGCCACCGACAAGGCTTTGCGGGTTGTACCTTGCCGCGCCCGCAAAGCACGTACCCGTTCACCCAAGGCAACCAGAAAAGGGTTCTTTTCCTCTTGAGGGGCGGGTGTAATGTTCTTCTCAGTTTGTGCCATGCTGGCTCTCCTGGCTAATCCAAAACATGCAATATATTGCTTGACATGGTGCTAATCTCCCCTTATTGTTCATTCATGCACAATAATTCATGTTTCGTGAATTATCAAGCCCAACCGCAGTACAAGGATACGAGGAGGTTCCGAGATGCCCAGCAGCCCATTCCGGCAACATATTGCTGCCTTGACCACGCAAATCGCAGGCCGTGAACTCAATGCAGATCTGCAACACTGGTTAAATACAGAACATGGTGTTGGCAGCACCACCTATACCACCCTCATGCAGGATTGCCAGCAAGGGGTTGCGGAAGGTTGGTTATGCAACCGTGAGGGCGGTGGTATCCGCTACGGGCGTATTTTCAAACCCGATGCCGACTTGCAGCAGTTTTCCGTGGATGTGGTCGACATGCAGGACATACAGGGGCCGCACCACAGTCACCCGAATGGCGAAATTGACCTGATCATGCCTTTGGATGGCAGTGCTGAGTTTGATGGACATCCGGCAGGCTGGCTGGTTTACCCGGCAGGCAGCGCCCATTTCCCGACAGTCACCCACGGGCGGGCATTCGTATTATACCTCTTGCCAGAAGGCAAGATTGAGTTTACCCGTATCAGTTAATCAGGTCGGCTGCTTGGGTAGCTCGCCGGATACACAATGAGGAGGAGTCATGGCTCTTGAGGATATTCCAGTGCCGGGCAAGCAATTTAACTTTGCCCAGCATCTCATGGTATGCAACCGTGGGCGTATGCAGAAAACGGCCTACCTTGATGATCAGGGTACGCTGACCTATGGTGGCTTGGCTGACCGTATCCAGCGCATGGCAGCGGCGTTGCTGGCAGCCGGGATTCGCCGTGAAGAGCGTGTCTTGCTGCTGATGCATGATTGCAATGATTGGCCAGTGGCCTTCCTTGGGGCGATGTATGCCGGGATTGTGCCGGTGGCGGTCAATACCCTGCTCACGGCAGATGACTACAGCTATATGTTGCAACACAGCCGTGCCAAGGCTGCGCTGGTATCGGATGCATTGCTGCCGACCCTGGAAGCAGCGCTTGCCAAGGGCAATCATGCGGTGGATGTGGTGATGGTGTCGCGTCCAAAGGCCGGATTGCCTGCGCTGATGTTGGCTTTGGATACTTGCCTGCAACAGGCTGACCCCTTGCTTGAATGTGCCCCCACCAGCCCGGACGATCCGGGGTTCTGGTTGTATTCTTCCGGCTCCACCGGCAACCCAAAAGGCACTGTCCATACCCATGCCAACCCCTATTGGACGGCAGAGCTGTATGGCAAACAAATCCTCGGTATCACTGAACAGGACATTTGTTTCTCGGCTGCCAAGTTGTTCTTTGCCTATGGTTTGGGCAATGGCCTGAGTTTCCCGCTCAGTGTTGGTGCAACCACTGTCCTGATGGCAGAGCGCCCAACCCCGGATGCGGTTTTCAAGCGCTGGATAGAGGCGCAGCCAACGATTTTCTTTGGAGCACCGACCGGTTTTGCCGGGATGTTGGCTTCCCCCCAGTTGCCGGATAAATCACAAGTGGCATTGCGCATGGCTTCCTCGGCGGGGGAGGCACTTCCGGCTGAGATTGGTGAGCGTTTCACCCGGCACTTTGGTGTGGAGATTATCGACGGTATTGGCTCAACTGAAATGCTGCATATTTTCTTGTCGAATAAACCGGGTGAGGTGCGCTATGGCACAACGGGCTGGCCTGTCCCCGGTTATGATATTGAATTGCGCGGCGAAGATGGCTTGCCTGTTGACACGGGTGAGATCGGCGACCTGTACATCCGTGGCCCCAGTGCTGCGTTGATGTATTGGAATAACCGCGAAAAAAGCCGCGAAACCTTCCAGGGTGCATGGACAAAAAGCGGTGATAAATACGTGTGCAATGCCGATGGTACGTACACCTATTCCGGGCGCAGTGACGATATGCTGAAAGTCAGTGGCATTTATGTGTCACCGTTTGAAGTGGAAGCAACTCTTGTGCAGCATCCGGCAGTACTGGAAGCCGCTGTGATCGGCAAAGCAGATGAGGAAGGCTTGACCAAGACCAAGGCCTTTGTTGTCCTGAAAGCAGGGCAGCAGGTGACAGAGGCAGAATTGAAAGCATTTGTAAAAGAACGGCTTGCACCGTATAAATACCCGCGCTTTATCGAGTTTGTCACGGAGTTGCCGAAAACGGCTACCGGCAAAATCCAGCGTTTCCGCCTGCGCCAACGCGAAGAGGTCGCAGGGGCATGAGCCAGCCGACGTTTACCCACATTGACTGGGAAGGGCGTAGGGTGGCTATTGAATACCAGTGGGTTGGGGTCACTGACCCTGCTGCACCGCTGGTGGTGTTCCTGCATGAGGGGCTGGGGTCGGTGGCGATGTGGAAAGGCTTCCCGCATAGCCTGTGTGTGGCGGGGGCGTGTCGTGGTTTGGTGTATTCCCGCCCCGGTTATGGGCAGTCGACTCCGCGTGCCGCCGACGAGGTATGGGATGTGGATTTCATGCACCGGCAGGCTCATACTGTCTTGCCAGCGGTATTGGCTGCATTGGCAATTGATCCACGCCAGACGCAGTTGTGGCTGTTTGGGCATAGTGATGGCGGCTCGATTGCGCTGTTATATGCAGCCCGTTTCCCGGATCATTTGGCAGGTGCGGTGGTGTTGGCTCCCCATATCAAGGTGGAAGACCTGACCTTGGTCAGTATCCAGCAGGCGCGGGAGGTTTATCAAACAACCGACCTGCGCCACAAGTTGGGGCGTTATCACAGCGACCCTGACTCGGCTTTTTGGGGCTGGAACCAGATTTGGCTGCACCCCCCGTTCCGCGCATGGTCGATTGAAAACGAGATTGACACCATCCGCTGTCCGTTACTCGCGGTTCAAGGACTGGATGACGAGTATGGTACGCTGGAGCAAATCCGGGGCATTGCCCGCCGTGTTCCGCATACCGAACTGTTGGAGCTGCCTGCTTGTGGGCATTCACCCCATCGCGACCAGCCTGAATACTTAACCGAAACAACCCTTGATTTTATTCGTCGTCATACGATAGGAGGAGAACCTGTATGAAATTATTCCGTACCACACTGCTGGCTGCTGCCATTCTCGGCTTGACCTCAGCCGCTTATGCTGAAGATGCCAAGCCATTGAAAGTGGGCTTGATGCTGCCAGCGACCGGCACCTTTGCTGCCCTTGGCACGGCAATCGAAAATGGCTTCAAAATGTACGTTGACCAGCAAGGCGGCAAATTGTCCGGTCGTGCCGTCGAATACGTGAAAGTGGACGATGAATCCGACCCTGCCAAGGCGATTGATAATGTCAACAAGCTGATCAAAGGCGAAAACGTGGATGTGCTGGTGGGAACGGTACATTCTGGGGTCGCTGCTGCGATGGCAAAAGCTGCCAAGGAAAGCGGAACCTTGCTGATCGTACCGAATGCCGGTGCAGGTGCTGTGACTGGGCCGATGTGCGCCCCGAATATTTTCCGTAGCTCCTTCTCCAACTGGCAACCGGGCTATGCGATGGGCGAGGCGATGGCAGCCAAGGGCATCAAGAAAGTCGTCACGATTACGTGGAAATATGCAGCGGGTGATGAGTCGGTAGCCGGGTTCAAGGATGCGTTCACCAAGTCCGGTGGCGAGGTCATGAAAGAACTCAACCTGCCATTCCCGAATGTGGAATTCCAGGCTCTGCTGACTGACATTGCCGCCACCAAACCGGATGCTGTGTTTACCTTCTTTGCGGGCGGTGGTGCAGTCAAGTTCGTGAAGGATTATAAAGCGGCGGGCTTGATGGGTTCCATTCCTTTGTACGGTTCTGGCTTCCTGACCGAAGGCACGCTGGAAGGGCAGGGTGGTGATGGTGAAGGTTTGGTGACAGCCCTGCACTATGCCGACAATCTGGATAATGCCAAGGACAAGGAATTCCGCAAAGCCTATTCTGATGCGTTCAAGATGAATCCCGATGTGTATGCCGTGCAAGGCTATGATGCGGCACAAATCCTCGGTATCGGTATGGCAGCCGTGGGCGGGGATGTGAGCAAGAAAGCTGAATTCGCCGCTGCGGTGGAGAAGGCCGAAATCGACAGCCCACGCGGTAAGTTCACCATGTCCAAGTCACATAACCCGGTGCAGGATTTCTACTTGCGTGAAGCCAAGGGCAAAGAAAACCATTCCACCGGGATTGCCAGTAAAGCACTTGCCGATCCGGGCAAGGGTTGCAATATGTAATTGGAACCCTCACCCCCCAACCCCCTCTCCCCGAATGGGGCGAGGGGGAGCTAATGCGTAACCATTTGGCTCCTCCCCTGATAAGGGGAGGCTGGGAGGGGTTTCTTCCCCGTATCCCTTTCCTCTCGACTTAGTGGAGCATGCTCATGGATCTATCCATCTTCCTGATCCAGTGCCTGAACGCCTTGCAGTATGGCTTATTGCTGTATTTGGTGGCGATGGGGCTGACCCTGATCTTTGGCATCATGGGTGTCATTAACTTGGCGCATGGCAGTTTTTACATGATTGGCGCTTACATGGCCTATGCCTTGGCTCCGCTGGTGGGTGGCAGTTTTTTCTTTACCCTGCTGTTGGGGCTGGTATTGGCGGTGGTATTGGGCTACCTGTTGGAGTGGGCATTCTTCAGCTTTTTATATGAGCGCGAACACTTGCAGCAAGTGCTGATGACCTATGGCCTGATTCTGGTGTTTGAAGAGCTGCGTAGTATGCTGGTCGGGGATGACGTGCATGGGGTGCAAGCACCGGAAATGCTGGCGGGGACATTACCCTTGGGGGATGTAATGACGTATCCGGTGTACCGCCTGTTTGTTTCTGCGGTATGCCTGTTGTTGGCGCTGGGCATGTATCTGGTGTTTACCCGTACCCGTTTGGGAATGATGATCCGTGCCGGAAGTGTCAACCGCGAAATGGTGCAGTCACTCGGCATCGATATCCAGTTTTTATATCGTGTGGTGTTTGCGGCGGGGGTGGCGATTGCGGCTTTCGCCGGGATGATTTCCGCACCGATTGCGTCGGTGTATCCGGGCATGGGCAATCAAATCCTGATTATCTGTTTTGTGGTGGTGGTGATTGGCGGGATTGGCTCAATCCGGGGTGCGTTTTTTGCCGCCTTGCTGATTGGCTTTGTTGATACCTTTGGCAAGGTGCTACTGCCACAAGCTTCCGGCGTATTGGTGTATGTGCTGATGGCACTGATCCTGCTTTGGAAACCCAATGGCCTGTTCAAGGCGGGGTGAGTGATGAAATTATCGGTATTACATCTGGGCGGCAAAACCCTGTTTGTGGGAATGGTGTTTGCGGCTTTGGCTTTTTATCCGCTGGTGGCGGGCAATTACGGTATCGACCTGATTACCAAAATCATGATTTATGCGATTTTGGCGCTGAGTCTAGAGTTATTGGTCGGGAGTACCGGCTTGGTTTGCTTCGGGCAAGCCGCCTTTTTTGGGATTGGTGCGTATGCGGCGGTTTTATTGTCACCTGCCGATAATGCTGCCCCACTGTGGTGGCTGTTGCCAGCCTCCATCGGTGCGGCGGCAGCGTATGCCTTGTTTGTTGGTGCATTATCGCTGCGTACCAAGGGCGTGTATTTCATTATGGTGACACTCGCTTTTGCACAAATGGCTTATTACATCGTACATGACACCCCATTGGGTGGTGGCACGGATGGCATTTACCTATATTACAAACCGGGCATGGATACGGCGCTGGATTTGGGCAAGCCGCTGGTATTGTATTTCTTTACCCTGCTGTTTTTGGTCTGGACGTTTGTGTTCCTTGCCATTTTGCTGCGCTCCCATTATGGGCGGGCATTGGCGGGTATTCGTATCAATGAGCAACGCATGTTGGCTTCCGGCTTTTCCACCTATCCGTATAAGTTAGCGGCATTTGTCACTTCCGGCGGGATTGCCGGTCTGGGTGGTTTCCTGTTTGCGGTGCAGGATGGTTTCGTCAACCCGGAAATGCTCAGTTGGCATTTTTCCGGAGCCTTGCTGATTATGATTATTCTGGGCGGCTTGGGGCATTTGCATGGTGCTTTGATTGGCGCATTTGTGTTTGTGTTTCTGCAAGAGTTTTTCAAGTCCAATGCCATTTTCGGTGACTTTGCCAAGCATTGGCATTTGGGGCTGGGCTTGACCATTATTGCTTGCGTGGCTTTGTTGCCTAAAGGCTTGGTGGGCTTGCCGGAAGAAATCAAAAAGCGCTTATACGGCTATCAGCCACGCCGAACACTGGATGAGCGGGAGGGCGAAGCATGAACCAGGAAACCTTACTGCGTGGGCAAGGTATTACCCAGCGTTGGGGCGGTTTGGTGGCGGTCAACCAGGCGAGTATTGAACTCAGTCGGGGTACGATCCATGCGGTGATTGGCACGAATGGTGCGGGCAAATCCACCCTGATTAATATCCTGTCGGGTGAGATTACCCCCACCGAAGGCCGGATTGAATTGCTGGGTAAGGATGTGACCGCATGGTCGCAGCCAAAACGCGCTCGTTCTGGCTTGGGGCGCAGTTACCAGCGTAATACCATTTTCCCGGATTTTACTGTGGCGGAGAATTGCCGTTTAGCCGCACAAGCACAAATCCACCGTCCGTGGATTTGGTGGAATAATGCCGAAAAGTGTCAATACAGTGTCGAAGCGGCTAATTCGGCGATTGCCTTGGCGGGGCTGGATTCGGTGGTGCATCAATTGGCGGGCTTATTGTCGCACGGGCAAAAGCGCCAACTGGAAATTGCCATGTGTTTATCTACCCGTCCGCAAGTGCTGTTACTGGATGAACCCTTGGCGGGGATGGGGGCGGAAGAAACCGAGCGGATGCTTGGTTTGCTGGCGGCTTTGCGCCAAGACCATGCCATTTTGCTGGTCGAGCATGATATGGATGCGGTGTTCCGTATCGCGGATCGGATCACGGTGATGGTGAATGGCACAGTAATCGCCTCAGATACCCCGGACAATATCCGCAGCAATGCTGAAGTACAAGCGGCTTATTTGGGAGGGCATTGACATGCTCAAGCAAGAGTTAATTGTTGATGCGCAAAGTGTCCATGCCTGGTACGGCTCCAGCCATGTGTTGCATGGGGTTGGCATCCAGATTGGCAAAGGCGAAACCATTGGCCTGTTGGGGCGCAATGGCATGGGTAAAAGCACCCTGATCCGTACCTTGCTGGGGCATGTGAAACAGCGTGACGGGCAAATCCGTTTTTTCGGGCAGGATATGTCCAATGCCAAACCGCATGAAGTGGCACGGTTAGGCGTGGCTTATGTCCCGGAGGGGCGTGGTGTGTTTCCTAATCTGTCGGTGCGTGAGAATTTGGTGATGGCGGCGCGTTCCGGACGTGATGGTAGCCGTGCCTGGACGTTTGAACGCATTATGCAAACCTTCCCACGCTTGCAGGAACGGATCGGGCATTTGGGTGGGCAATTGTCCGGTGGTGAGCAGCAAATGTTATCGATTGGGCGGGCGCTGATGACCCACCCTGAGTTGATTATTTTGGATGAGGCTACTGAAGGCTTAGCGCCGTTGATTGTCGAGGAAATCTGGCGCGTGATTGGCGACATCCGTAGCAGTGGCATTGCAACGCTGATTGTGGATCGCAATTACCATAAGGTACTTGCACACAGTGACCGGGCGGTGGTGTTGCAAAAAGGGCAGGTGGTGATGCAGGGCGATGCGAATACTGTGGCTAGTAGCGCGGAGCTTGCCAGTTATTTGGGCGTTTAGGCTTTGTCCTGAAAGGGCTTCCCTTCCATGTGGCTCCCTCCTACGTGTTTTCTTTCAGCCATGTGACGAGGCGTTTGAACAGGGTCGGTTTGGGTTTGGGCAGCCTTTTCTTTAAGCGGGCTTTGGGTTTGCGGGTGGCTGGCTTTGTCGCCTGGAGTAGGGTGGTTGGGGGTAAGGCTTCACTCTTCGGCTGAATCGGTTGAGTTTGCTGTGTCTTTGGTTTTGGTGTTCTGGTGCTAGTTTTTACTGTTTTAGGTACGGTGGCAGGCGGGGTTCTGGGGCGTTGGGTGGCCTTAGGCTTTGGGGCAGGTTTGGCGCGTGGCGGTGATGGTGTTCTGGATGGCATGACAGCAAGCCTTGTGGGAGCAATAGTCCTGACAGTGTAGGAAGCAGTCCCGGTATAAAACAAGCATCAACACCAATAAAAATGTCAAGCGTGTTTGTTTTGGCGCTATACGGTCACTGGAAAAGGGAAGACCAACCCTGAGGGGCAAACAGGGTTGGTCTAGGGCTAACAACAAAGGACAGAGGAAATCGTTTGCCTTCGCGCTTTACCCCCTGTTGTGCAGGGGTAAAGCTGAAGGGGATTGAAGGGGCAGCCATTTATTATTGTTTTTATTGTTGTTTTGGCTTTACTAGCTGCCTTGCCTTCGGTTTGGGGTTTGTTTGTTCTTGTTCTTCTGTTTTCTTCTTCTTGTTGGTTATATTGCAAGGGGTATGCCAACTGTGCCCCTGTCTGCTTAATGTATTGATTTATATTGAAATTCATGGTTTTTTCCTGTCGCCTGCCAGGTTTGGTATTGGCAGAAGCTGCCAAAAGTGACGGTAAAAGTGACGCGGCTGGTGTCGTTGCATGACACGGTTTCGGTTAGACTTGCTGCCTCCGATTTGCCATGAGATGCCCCCATGACTGCCCAAACCACTGTCAAAAGCACAACCTGTTACGAATGCGATGCCAATTGCCTGTTTGATGTCACCTTGGACGCAGCAGGCCGTGCCATCAAGGTGGAGGGCTTGCCGAATTGCCCGCGTGGGCAAATGCAATTGGAGCGGCAATACCACCCTGACCGCTTGTTGTACCCCCTCAAGCGGGTTGGGGCAAAAGGTTCAGGCCAATTTGAGCGCATTGGTTGGGATGAGGCACTCGATACCATTGCCCACGCCTTGCAACAGGCAAAAGACCGCTATGGCGCACCGGCTGTGGGGTTCTTTGCGGGGTATACCAAAGAGGCACGCCCGCAATTGCAACGCTTGGCGCATGCATTTGGCAGCCCCAATTATTTGACGGAATCGGGTTGCTGCTTCTCGGCAACGATGGTCGCAGAAAAGCTGACTTATGGTTACAAGCTGAAGACGACCTCAACGGTGGAGTCACCGAAAACCCGTTGTGTGCTGGTGTGGTCAACCAATGCCACTGGTTCGATTCCGCCGTTTGAAAACCACCATCTGGCTCGCCGCAAGAAAGGCCGCAAGATGATTGTGGTCGATCCGCGCCGTACCGAAACCGCTGAGCTGGCAGACATCCACCTGCAAATCCGCCCTGGTACGGATGGTGCTTTGGCTCTGGGCTTCCATCATTTGATTTTTGCCAACGGGTGGCAGGATCAGGCGTTTTTGGATGAGTGGGCGAGTGGCTTGGCGACGTTCTGTGACTATATCCGCGACTTTACCCCAGCGCGGGTCGCGGCGATTTGTGGGATCGCTGAGGCTGATTTGCGGGCAGCAGTCGAGCTGTTTGCCACCACTAACCCGGCACAGATTGCCATGTCGCCCACCTCCACTGTGCAGCATAGCAATGGCTTCCAGAATCACCGCGCCATGATCCTGCTGTCCGCCGTGACGGGCAATATTGACCGTGAGGGCGGCAACCGCTTTTTCAATGACAAGGTTTTGCCGAAGCCCATTGAGCTGTTTGATGTGTGTAAAAACGAGTTGCCCCCCCGGATTGGTGATGAGGTTTTCCCGATCTGGACAAAATACTGGCCTGCTGCCCAAAGCATGCTGATGCCGGATTGCATCCTCGAAGGCAGGCCGCAGCCGCTCAGGGCTTTGCTGGCAATGGGCATCAATACCGCGATGTGGGCGAACTCCAAACGCATGGAGCAGGCATTGGCTGCCCTTGATTTCTTTGCGGTTTCCGACTTTTTCCATAACCCTGCGACCTGGCAGGCGGATATTGTCCTGCCCGCTGCCACCAGTTTGGAGCGTCCCGCGCTGATTGCCTATCCAGGGTGTGCTTATCAGGGTGAGGTCAAATATCGCCACCAAGCCATGTCGCCGCGTGGTGAGGCCAAGGCCGATGGGCAGATTTTCCTTGAGCTGGGCGTGAAGCTGGGGATGGCGGAGCAGTTCTGGCATGGCAACCTTGCCGCGTCTTGGGAGGAAATGGCAGAAGGTTTGCCGGATGACATCCGTAAAGAGGCATGGGAAAACCCGGCAGGGGTGACGGTTTATAGCCCGGTGATTGAGGAGCTGGTCGAGCGTGGTTTCCTGGATGCCGACCGGCAATGGCGCATCAATGGTTTCCGCACGGCGACCGGCAAGATTGAGTTTGATTCGGTTGAGCTGCGTCAGCACGGTTATGATGGTCTGCCCACCTACCGCGAACCCGCAGAAAGCCCGCTTTCCACCCCGGAGTTATTGAAGGATTATCCTTTGGTGCTGACATCCGGCGGGCGGCAGAAGTTTTTCACCCACTCCCAACAACACAATGTCGCCGCCATGCTGGGGCATGATCCTTATCCCCGTGTCCAGATTCACCCGGACGATGCGGCAGCACGGGGCATCCAGCCGGGCGATGAGGTGGAGGTTTCTTCAGCACGCGGTGCGGTGCGCTTCCGGGCGGATGTCAGCGATGGCATCAAACCGGGGGTTGTGCATTGTTTCCACGGCTGGAACCAGGCGAATGTCAATGAACTGACCGACGACCAACACCTTGACCCCATTAGCGGTTTCCCACCGTTTAAGTCTTTGTTGTGTCAGGTGACAAGGCTGGGGTAGGAGGGCTTGTCTTGGTGCTGTTGAGGTTGATGCCGCTGCGCTTGCGTGGAGAGGCAGGTAGATAAGCTACCTGCCGCTAATCGGGGTATCAATGTCTGCCTTGCTCAGCCCGTACCCGGATATTGGCGAAGTTGTCTTCGACCAACAGTTTGCCATCGCGGAATACGGGGCGCAGTGCATTGCGGGCTGTGCCGAGTGCATCGGCCCGTACCGTTTTCCAGCCATGTGCATGCTGGATCACGGCTAAGCGCCCCCGTTTGGAGTGTTTGCCCGGATCGGTGACAGGCTGTTTGTAGACATCCTGCCATTGCCCGTTGATGCGGATGGCAGAGGCTTTCATCGCAAAGCTTAAGGTATCGCGGTTGACCTTTTGCAACAAGCCGCCACCCATGCCAAAAGCCACGTTCTCAGCCGAGTATCCGGCTTGCTTGATCGCTTCCAGAATCCCGCCCAGTGAATCCAGGCTAACGCCATCACCCTGGATCACCCGCACGCAATCTGCCAAGACCCGATAGCCTTTACCGTTGATGCGGCTACCAAAAGCTGCATCCAGACGTTGCAGTATGTCCGGTACGATGATCTCCGGTTTGCCAGAATCCGGGCGGATCACGACGGTTGCACCACTGGCCTGCACCTGCTCACGCAAGGCATCGCCCCACAAGGCGGATACGGCATGGTAAATGTCATAGGAGTCTGATACCACTGCCAATAATTTACCCGGCTGGGCAAACTGTGTGAGCATATTGGCGTAGGCGGCTGTTTCCTGTGTGCGTCCCCAAGAGGTAATGGTGGAGTGCTCCGCTGCCGGGATCGAGTAGCCCGCCATGTCTGCCCCGTAAAATTGCCGTGCTGCCAGTAACCCGGCAACGGTATCAGTCCCCATGAAATTGACCAAGTGCGCCATCCCGCCGAGTGCGGCGGTTTCTTGTGAGGATGCACCCCGCGCCCCGAAGTCATGCAGCCTGAATGGCAATTGCTCTGCGGGGCGGTCGCAGGTCATGTCCAAATAATGGCGGATCGTTTGTTTGGCCTGCCATGAAACGGTTGCCACGGTGCTTGGATACCAAATCGCCCGCAGCAAGGCGGTTTCCAGATAAGAGGTCAACCAGCACAAACGCGGGTCGGTATTCTGGATTTGTAGCAAGGCCGTACCGGTTGGAACCACGCTACCTTCGGGCAGGGCGCTGATTTCAACCGGCAAATAGCCGCCATGCTGACGCACGATCCACTCCCAGCCAGCCCGGTTAAACGGTACGCCATGCAAGGGGAACAGTTCGGCGGCTTCATCGATGTGCGCCAGCGTGATGGCCTGCTGCAAGTAGGCTTTGATAAAGGCTTGCAGGCCGAAAAACAGCACCTCGCGGAATTGTCCGCCGCGTGCCTCAATATAGGACGACACCACTTCGCTCCCCGCCGGGTATTGCAGGTAGTGGCTGGTTTTGTAGCTGTCGGTATTGAGCAGCAGGTTATTGAAAATGGAATGGGATGTTGGGTTGAACATGGAAATCCTCCGGTGTTCGGGTTGTGTCAATGGCGGTCTATCCACCACGTTGGTATCGGTTTTTCCCTAACCGACCAGGGTTTTGATGATATGGAAATGATCCTCAAACAGTTGTTCCGGGTTGAGGTCTGCCAAAGGAACCCACAAGGCTTGTTTGGCATCATCGCTGCCTTTGACCTTGGGCAGGCCGTGGGCATCCGGTTTCAATTCGATCAGGTAGGCATGGGTCAGGGTGCGTCCACGGGCGGAGCGGTGGGGGGCATCAAATACCTGTTCCTTGGTGATTGAGCCACTCAGTACCGGGGCGGGAACCTTGATGCGGGTTTCTTCGCGCAATTCACGGATGACGGCTTCGCGCAGACGTTCATCGGCATTGAGGAAGCCGCCCGGTAAGGCCAACTGCCCTTGACCAGGGCGGGCTTTGCGCTCTACCAGCAAGATGTGCCCGGCCTGAATCACCACCGCATCGACGGTGACAAATACCGGCGGGTAGGGGGCTTGTGCCCATCCGCGTTGGTAATCCCGGATAAATTGCCATTCACTGACCACGTATTGATAAGCTTCCCCCGTGCGGAACTGTTCCAGCTCGGCTTTGACGGCAGGTGGGTAGGCATCAGCAATCTCACCTTGCATAAAGTATTGCTCACGCAAGGGCGTGGATGACAAACCGCCATACGAGGGCACATTCACCGATTTCCACTGCGGAAACAGTGAAAGGTAATAGGAGCTGGCATCCTTGCTATGCCCAATCAGACCGATGTGCGGTGTAGCACTGCCCACCCGTGGCGGGAAGCGGCATACCACACCATTCACGCTTTGCTGTACCCGCGTCACCCAGTTCTGGTCGTTATAGAGGTCGTCCATCAAGGGCAGGGTAATCAGGCGAGCCTGGGTTTCAGCATCAAATGCACTGCGGATATAGTGCTCACGCTCGGCAAATGTCCAAGGATTACGGATACTGCGTGGTTGATGGCTGGAGCCAATCAGGACAATGACACGCTCAGCCTGTTCCAGCGCGGTGCTGATGACGTGGCAGTGACCACTGTGAAAGGGCTGAAAACGCCCGATGAAAACCAAAAAATCAAATGGCTTAACGGCTTGCTTACTCATGCTCAGTAAACTCCTTACTGATAATGTTTGTACCCAGTCTATCCGGGCATGCCGTTAGTAAAACAAGTTGGTGGATGGGTGTCAATAGCGAATTGATGCCAATGGCATGGCAGTGGATAAGCGCTATATGTCACTTCCCCGACAGTGTTGTGTCACCTGCCAACAGTAAACCGTCAGATTGTGACAGCCTGCCTGCTTGCGTACCCAGAGGTCAATCATAATAAAATTTAATATATCAATGTAAAACAGTGATTTATGATTTTATTGCTGAGTTGGCACAGGGGTTGCAATAAGGATTACCAGAAGAAACAGGAAGCTGACGCAAGAAGAACAAGAAGAAGTAAGAAAAATAAGAAGATCAGTGAGTTAAGCCCCAAGGGAACAAGCGGTCAAATCCCAAAATAACAATAAATAGCCGCTGCCCAGATGTTGCCCCCCTCTTAACCCCGGAGGGGGGATAACAACAAGGTTCCTGAGAATGATAACCAACGGATAATAAGAACAAACCCCATGGGTCAGTACTGTCTAACGGTGCTGACCTTTTTGTTTGCAGCCCGCTAACTTGCCAACCAGCCGATCAGGGCATAGCGCCCGCCTTTTGCCAAAGCTACCAGCAGCAGGAAGGGCAAAAAGGGGACGCGCATGAATCCTGCCATTACCGTCAACGGGTCGCCAATAATCGGCAGCCAACTCAATAGCAATGACCACCAGCCGTAACGTTGGAAACGTTCCTGTGCCTTTGCGAGGCTGGCTGCACTGACAGGAAACCAGCGTCGCTCCCGGAAATGCTCCAGATAACGCCCTAACCACCAGTTGAGCACCGACCCCAGGGTATTGCCAAACGTGGCAACCCCGACGAGCAACCACACCGGATGCTCATCGCCTAACACCAAGGCCAGCAAAACTGTCTCTGATTGTGCCGGGATGAGGGTGGCTGCCAGCAAAGCAGCCATGAACAGTGAAAAGTAACTCATGCAATGCAGTGGGATAGGTAATCAGAAGGGTGGCTAAAAACGTGGTGAACCGGGCATTGAAAAAAAGTTATAAAAAATGAAAATTTTTTTGAACCGCCCGCAAACTGGCCTCGACTATAGAGTACACACTACCTCCCTCGCAAGTAGTCGGTGTGGCTCAAGGTTTGTACCCTCGGACTTTGTAGCACCTTCATACAGGCAACCTTCACTCCCTCGAAGGTTGCCTTTTTTTATTCTAAAGCATCCTTTACTGCAATCCTCAAAAACCGTTACGAACCTTTACGCTTGGGCTTTTTCAGGCCGCAGGTTGCTTCAGTGTCGGCAACAAAGCTGTTAAATGCCTGGATGGCTTCACGACCCCCTGCGGCATCGCGGAAAGGGCCTCCCCGGTCGCCCGGTGTTTTGATCATCACTGCCAAGGTGCTGGTGGCAACGAAATTGGCATACGGGATCTTTTCGGCAATATGGTCGATGGCACAGACGCAGCCGTACAGGGTGTTATAGTTTTCTGCGCCATAGCGGTTCATGCAGCCGAATACATATTCGACCCGTGCCTGGGTTGGGTAGTCATTGACAGGGGCGGGGGCGGCATTTTCTGCCATCACGCTGCCAGCGGTGAGACAAAAGAGCATGGCTGCACCGGCTACCTGTTTTGCTGTTCTACGGTTCATGATGTAACTCCTGTTTGGGGTTTGGCTCAAGGCGCGGTCGCTGGTTCAGCTTGCGCCGGTATTGACAATATTTTTCAGTATCTTGTTGATGTCTGCGGCTAAGGTCGGATTGGTATCGGCCTGTTCTGGCAATAACAAGGTTTCTATGATGATTTTACCGTCCACTTGGCGGATGGCAATACGGCAGGGCATGTGCAGCAAGGAAGCTGCTTTGCTTTCAATCAGTGCCTTGGCATAGGTCAGATTACAGAAATGCAGTACCGTAACGGCAGGGAAAGGGATTTGCTCACGCTCGGCAATGGCACTGCCGATGCGTGCATGTTCAGTCAGGCGAAAATTGTTCTGGCTGATGGCAAATAACAGGTCAGCAATGACATCATCGAAGGGTTTGGTACTGGTTTGTTGGTAGATGGGGGCTGTGAAAGTGGCGGCGGCTGGTGCTGAGGATGGTACTGGAGCGGGCACAATGCCGCTAATCAGGGCTGCCAACTTGTCTAATGCCCGTTTGGTCGTTTGCAGGCTTTCGCCTTTGGCTTCGACATTGAACTCGGCGGTGACTTTGCCGGTTTGGACATCAACCACCTGGACGAGCAGGTAAGCAAACAAGAAGCTGGGTTTGTGGACACGCCCAACGATCACCTGGTCTGCCCCTAATGTTTTGCCGAGGGCAGCGACTTTTTCCGGGTGTGTGAACAGATAACCAAACCCTTCATTGGCACGTTCTTGCACCGTGGGGTCAACCGGAATGATGGTATGGCCTGCGGCTTGCAGGGCGCTGGTCAAGGCAGGGCGGGCAGAGTGGGTACGTTCCAGTTCGGTGGGGGTGGCGGGAAGCAGGGTCAGGTCGTTTAACTCAAACTCAAGGACTGCCATCGCTGCATGAGCCATGCCCATCGGCAGCAAGTAACAACACAAAGCCAAACACCACAACCCACGGCAAGCACGGCTCATACGACCCATCAGATAACGGTTCATAGGATATGGCCTCCCTTCATCCTACGCAGGGAAAGCCACGGCACACACATGTCATGCCGTGACCATCATGTTGGCTGAATATCAGCGGTTCATGATGTAAAGGTTGATTTCAAAACCATAACGCATTTCGTTAAAGCTAGGCTTTGTCCATGACTTTTTCATTTCAGGTTGCTCCTGTCGTAAATAACCATCAAATAATGACCCAGTTGCCCAGGTCGCTGGTGTGTACTGCTACTTAGTGCAGCAATAACTCTTTATGTGCCAACGGTTTGTCGGGCGACTCGCCCGGAACATCAGCAGATATTTTGTAAATGCCACCGGGTACAGCGTCCGAAAGGATAAATTCGTACTGCTTGCGGGTATAGGCTTGGTTATTGAACCGCCCCTTTTCAGGGTCATCGACATACGGCTGGATAACAATTTTTTTACCCTGCCGTACACTCCCGGCGTATTCAAAGGTCGCATCCGCCAAGGGTGTATCCTTTTCCAAGGCCAGCTTGATGTACTTCTGGTAATGCCGCCACTGCCCCCCATTGACACGCTCCATCTCATTGATGTCACTTTGCAGAAAGAGCATCAGGACGGGGTTGCCCGTAGGGGCTTGGAAGGGTGGAACCCAGCGGTTGCGCTCACCTGTAAAGTACTCAACAACCGCTTCTGGTTTCCCATCCTTGCTGGCAAGGTTCAGGGTGATGGTATCCTTAACCGCCTCTGCCATCGTCCCGGATTGCACAAAGTCATACACTAGCTTATCCCCGGTTTTGACATCCTTCATCTGGTTGCTGGCAAACAAGGCCGTGTTCGCCGGGGAAAAGGTATCCTCAGCCGCCGTCAAGGTCACAGGCTGGTAGAGCAAGACCAGCGCAAATAGTATCCCTTGTCGCATTCCCAGTTGCTTGGTAGATAACCACCGCATCAGAAGCGCTCCAGATTCCCGGCGGGGATAACACCATCCGAGCGTGCTTTCAGGTAGGCATACAAGTTTTCAATGTTATTCATGACATTCGGGTTGTCTTTCCAGGTAGGCATGACACCAATTTGGCCTTTGAAGCCATTGGTTACGCGGTCAATAAAGGTTGCATGGTCGAGCACTTTAAGCCTTTCCATCAGGCTAGGCGCAATGGTGCTGCCGCTGCCATCCATGCCATGACAGACTTGGCATTGCCCGAAAGTACGGAAGCCCTTGGTCAGGAAAGAGTCGATCTTGCATTTGCCATCGCTGCATTGCACATGCCCTTCATAGGGGACGGCGGCTGTTTGGGTGGGAGCTGCTGCTGCGGGGGCGGCGGCTGGGGCAGTCGCTTGTGCCGCTGGTGCTGCGGGAGCCGCAGCTGCTGGGGCAGCCGCTTGTGCTGCGGGAGCCGTAGCTGCTGGGGCAGCCGCTTGACCGGCAGCGGGTGCGGTCTTGATCTCCGGCATCGCCAGCATTTCAGGGGTAGCCCCGAAAGCCGAACCAGCAAGGAGCAGGCATACCAATGCATAGGCTGTCATTTTACTGCTCATATTCATCTTTTCTCACTCCTGTTTAATGGGGGTATGCCACCAAAGGCAAGGTTCATGATGGCAGTTGTTCCCCTGCATCATTCACCAATGGGATGTTGTATTCCTGTAGGATTTTCTGCACTTCGCCCTGACGCTGTTGCAGTATTTGGTTAACCTGTTCTTTCCAGGCTTTTTCACCAAAGCGGACAGCGGCAGAAATCGGGTAATGGAAGCGCACGCCCGGCTCAGACTTCAGGGGCATGGCTTTAAGCTGGCGTTTGTCATTCTGTTGCCTGGAGAAATAGCCAGCCGTTGGCCCCCAGACAATCGCCGCATCCAGCTTGCCTGCCAGCAAGTCTTCCAGCATCGGCTTGCCCGGAAACTCTTCCGGGTCGCCCGATTGGGCAGGGTAAGGAGCCATATATTCAAATAAGCCATGTTTGGCGAGCCATTCGGCTCCGGGGCTGGTTTCGGTGATGCCAATACGGATACCGTCTGCACCCCCGGTCAATAAGTCGGTGGGCTGTTTGAGCTGCCCCAGCTTGCCATCGCTTGCAACCACCAGCGCATACGTGGATTGCATGTAGGCTTCGGTGGTTGCTGCCAGTTCATAGCCTTTCGGTACGCCCATCACCAAATCACACAGGAACCCATCCCCATCCGGCTTTTCTTGCCGCAGGGTATTGCGGATGAAGCCGATCCGTTGCGGGAACCAGGTGTATTCAAGAGGAAGTTTCAATTCAGTGGCAATCAGCGTGGCGATGCGGTTTTCATAACCGGAACCATCTTTGCTGGAAAAGGGCATGTATTGCGGATCAGCACAGACTTTCAGGGCGGTGCGGGCAGGTGCATCATCGGCATAGGCCGCTGCACTGAGTAGTAATGCCGCCAGGACAAGGGAAATGACAGGCTTGTAATTCAGTTTGTAATCCATCGCATAACAAATCATGTGACATCCAAACCGTTGGGGTGAAAGGGGAAGTGCCCAAGCTAGAGGGGTTGGGCACTTCCGGTCGCAGTTATCCAAATCCGCAAACAGGCGTTATTGCTGTGTTTGCTGCAACTGGGCAACTTTTTCCAAGGTTGGGCCTTCTGCTTTTTTGGCTGCATCAGGCAGGGTAAACACAGTCAAAACACCCCCCAATTGGGTGTAGGCACTCAGGCTCTTGTATGCACCTACTGCACCCAAGCCATCAGTATCACCTTGCAGGCCAGCAGCCATACCGATACCTGCCCAGCCACCAATCCCGGACAATACGCCAATGTATTGCTTACCTTTGAAGTTCCAGGTGTTGATGTTGCCGATAATCCCGGAAGGGGTCTTGAAGCGATACAGTTCTTTGCCGGTGTTCGCATCAATTGCCTTCAGGTAGCCTTCCAGTGTGCCGTAGAAGACGACATCGCCTGCGGTTGCCAATGCACCACTCCAGACAGAGAATGGCTCAGGGATAGACCATTTGATTTTGCCGGTGGTGGCATCCCATGCAATGAAGTTACCCAGGTTGGTTGTGCCATCATTGGTGACTTTGCCAGCTGGATACATACTCAAGGTTGCGCCGACATAAGGCTGGCCTGCTACATAATCAACCTGGAATGGCTCGTAATCCATGCAGACATGGTTGGTCGGCACGTAGAACAGGCCAGTCTTTGGTGAGAATGCAGAAGGCTGTTGGTCTTTGGAACCCAATGCAGCAGGGCAAACGCCTTTGGTGTTGACATCAGCGCCGTTTTTATGGGTACTGTACTGGTCAAGCACTACAGGGCGGCCTGTCTTCATGTCGACATTGGATGCCCAGTTGACAGCTGGATCATACTTGTCAGCCAGCAACACTTCGCCGGTTTCGGCATTCATGGTGTAAGCGAAACCATTGCGGTCAAAGTGCACGAGGGCTTTGATGTCCTTGCCGTTGTGCTTGCTTTTCACCAGCTGGACTTCGTTGACACCATCATAGTCCCACTCGTCATGCGGGGTCATCTGGTAAACCCATTTGGCTTGTCCGGTATCCGCATCACGCGCCATGATGGACATAGACCACTTGTTGTCGCCAGGGCGTACTACCGGGTTCCAGGTACTGGGGTTGCCGGTTCCATAGTAAATCAGGTTCAGGTCTGGGTCATAAGAATACCAGCCCCAGGTTGTGCCGCCACCGATCTTCCACTGGTCGCCTTGCCAAGTGCTCAAGCTGGAATCCTTGCCGACCGGGACGATACCTTTATCCGTGCCAGCCCATGTGGTGGTCTTCTCGGGATCCATGCACATTTCGTTATCAGGGCCTGTGCTATAGCATTTCCATGCTACCGAGCCGTCCTTGATATTGTAAGCGGTCAGCCTGCCACGTACCCCGAACTCACCGCCGCTGATGCCGGTATAGATTTTGTCTTTGACAACAATCGGGGCGTTGGTATTGGTTTCACCAATTTTTGGATCACCGTTTTTCACGCTCCAGACGACTGCACCGGTTTTTTCATCCAATGCCACCAGGGTGGTATCGGCTTGTTGCAGGAAGATCTTGCCATCCGCATACGCCAAGCCACGGTTGACGGTATCGCAGCACATGACCGGAATAACGCCGGTATCCTGCTTTGGCTCATATTGCCAAATGACCGTCTGGTCGTTCAGGTTGATGGCGAAAACTTTGTTGGGGAAGGGGGTGTGTACGAACATGGTCTCACCAATGACCAGCGGGCCGCCTTCATGACCCCGCAAGACACCCGTAGAGAATGTCCATTCAGGCCGCAGGTTGGCGACGTTACCTGCATTGATTTGATCCAAGGCGCTATAGCGGTTGCCACCATAGTTGCCTCCCCAGATTGCCCAGTTATTGGGATCTGACATAGCTTTAACGACGGAATCATTGGCGAATGATACACCAGCAGGGATGCTTGCGCACAAGGTTGCCAAAGCCAAGCTTTTTACCAATTGCCTCATCTCTCTCTCCTCCAATAAAAAAACAACGACCAAGGAATGTGGGGACGATCCGGCGTTGTCAGGAGATGGCAACAATCGACTTATTCAGGCTTGCTATCGCCTGCCTAAATTGAGTATTACCATTTCTTGAGCAAAAAGACTTCTAAGCAATTAAATATTACTTATATCGCCAGTTATATCCACATATTTCATTGGTTTCCAAGCTTTTTTCAGATTAGAATGAATGTTCATTTTTGTCAATAGCTAAAGAAATTGATCCTTCAATAAGCATGTTTCCTGAGAAGTGGGGTGGATTATGCAGGGTGCACAGATGGGCATAAAAGCGGTTGGTTCAATAAGGCAGCAGGGGCATGGATGGGGTCTGTGGGGGCGTATCCGACGGGTGTTTTTGCCGCTCATGTGCGTATGGGCAAGCCTGTTGGTCGTGTCCCCGCTGGCGTGCGCAGCGGATGCAGTGGCTGGGCAGGATCAGGCTTGGCTTAGCCGTTTGAAGGTATTTTACTTTCAGGATCGACCGATTGATGAGACCAGCCAACTGATCCAGTTGACCGCACCCGACCGGGCGGAGGACGGGGCGCTTGTACCCATTACCGTCGCTGCCAGCATTCCCCAGACAGATGAACGCTATATCAAAACCTTGCATTTGATCATCGACAACAACCCCAACCCCTTGGCAGGCAAGTTCACGCTGACCCCCTTGCTGGGCAAGGCGGACTTGGCCTTATTGATTCGGGTGGATGCCTATTCGCCAGTGCGGGTGGTCGCGGAAACCAACGATGGCAAACTGCATATGAGCAGCAAGTTTGTCAAGGCCAGTGGGGGGTGCTCTGCCCCCGCGCGCGATACGGACATGAGCAAACGCCTCGGCGATATGCGTTTCAGTGCGATTAGCCCAGAAAACATGTCACCCGCCAATCCTGTGCAAACCCGTCTCTCCATCCAGCACCCGAACGTTTCTGGCTTGCAAAAGGATCAGGTGACAACCCTGTTTATTCCCCCGCGTTATGTCAAGTCGGTGGAGGTGCGTTTGAATGATGAGGTGGTTTTCTCTGCTGAAACAGATATATCCATCAGCGAAAACCCCAATTTCCAGTTTTACTTAGCCCCTGACAAATCGGGTATACTAACAGCGGTCGTAACCGACACGGATGGTCAGGTTTTTACGCACCGCCAAGTTGTTGGTCAAGCAGGGGCGACCCTGCCCCAGCCTACCAATTAAGCTTTAAACAGATAGATTAAATTAGACAGTAGCGTGTGCCATGCCATACCTGAAAAAAACACTGCCCCAACCTGAGCCGATTGACTGCCGTATACTGACAGCCGCTCTGGATTTGTTTGTCCAACATGGATACCACAATATATCCATCCACGAAATCCAGAAGAAGGCTCAAGTGAGCATCGGTTCCATTTACAACTATTTTGGTGGGAAAGAGGGGGTTGCCCGTGCCCTGTACCAGCACATCCTCAATGAGCTGGATGAGTTGGTGGATGATGCCATCCAAATGGGGGCGAGCCCATCCGCCCAGTGCCGGAAGATTATCCGTGACCTGTTTTGTTATACAGAAACGCACAGCAATATCATTGCGTTTGTATTCCATGCCAAGCATGCGGAGTTTTTGCCAGAAGAACCGCAGGCCTGTGACTCCTCTGCCTTTGTGAAAATGCGTGCCATTGTCCAGGAAGGCATTGCTTGCGGCGAGTTCCGGCAGATGGATACGTGGGTGGCGACTGCTGCCATGTTTGGGGGGGCGATCCGTCTGATCCAGTTGCGTCTGGAAGGCAAGATCGAGCGCCCACTGCCCGAGTATCTGGATGATGTGCTGGATGCAGCCAAAGCAGGCGTTTGCACGGCTGCTGTGGCTCCATCGCCAGCACCCGTCCAGCACAAGACCGAGCGGGTGACAGCGAGGAGTGACGGCTACCTGAGCCCGGCGTTTGCCGCCGGGGTGGAAGCTCAGGTAGGGGTTGTCAGCCCCAATGCTTTTGCATGGTAGGCGATGTGTTCGCCTAAAAACGACCCGACAAAGTGGTAGCTGTGGTCATAGCCTTCCTGCATGCGTAGCCAGAGCGGTACATCCATGGTTATGCAGGCAGCCTTGAGGCTTTCCG
The DNA here is from genome assembly GCA_964293005.1 of uncultured Thiothrix sp. Taxonomy (GTDB): domain Bacteria; phylum Pseudomonadota; class Gammaproteobacteria; order Thiotrichales; family Thiotrichaceae; genus Thiolinea. Next base: position 19,884 of record CAXYXW010000019.1, on the reverse strand, counting down.
GCATCAGTTGGCCTGCTTCAAGGAACTCATCGGCAGCACCCTGGTCAACCAGAATATGAGGAACCCGCGCACCTGCCTTGATCAGGCAGGTTGCGTCATATTGCTCCCATTCGCTCGGGTTGTCGCCCAAATAGGCGGTGAAGCAGCCTTGCCCCCATGCCCCCTGGGTGGGATGGCAAATGGGTGAAAAGGCAGACACTGACCGGTAAGCCCCTGGGTTACGCAAGGCACAAACCAATGCACCATGCCCACCCATCGAATGCCCACTCACAGAACGGATACCCGGTAGCAAGGGCAGGTTTGCCTCCACCAGCGCAGGCAATTCCGTTGTCACATAGTCATACATGTGATAATGGGTTGCCCACGGTTCCTGGGTGGCATTCACATAAAAGCCCGCCCCTTTACCCAGGTCATAGCGCTCCGGCTCGTCTGGCACGGCATCACCACGCGGGCTGGTATCAGGGATGATCAACGCCAAACCATGTTCGGCTGCATAGCGTTGCGCCCCGGCCTTGACCCGGAAATTGTCGTCCGTGCAGGTCAGCCCCGATAGCCAGTACAAGGCTGGGACACGTTGTGCAGAGGCTTGTGGCGGCAAGTAAACCGAAAAGGTCATGTCACACTGGCAAGCCGTTGATGCATGCACATAGCGGTTCAGGTAGCCACCAAACTCCTTGATTTGCTCAATTTGTTGCATGTACTACCCCTTAGAAAATGATGACGGAACGGATACTTTCCCCGTGGTGCATCAGGTCGAATGCGCGGTTGATGTCTTCCAGTGGCATGGTGTGTGTGACCATGTTATCCAGTTGGATGTCGCCGCGCATGTAGCGGTCAACGTAGCCCGGCAGTTCAGTACGGCCTTTGACACCGCCAAAAGCTGTCCCTTTCCAGGTACGGCCTGTGACCAACTGGAAGGGGCGGGTAGAAATTTCCTGGCCTGCACCGGCTACCCCGATAATGGTTGAAACGCCCCAGCCCATGCGGGTGCATTCCAGGGCTTCGCGCATGACATGGACGTTACCGATACACTCAAATGAGTAGTCCACACCGCCCTTGGTCATGTCCTTGATGTATTCGGTGACGGAGCCACCAATGGCTTTCGGGTTGACGAAATCCGTCGCACCGAGTGCCTGGGCGATTTCCCATTTGGCTGGATTGAGGTCAACCGCGATAATGCGTCCGGCCTTTGCCATGACTGCACCCTGGATGACAGACAGGCCGATGCCGCCCAAACCAAAGACCGCGACCGTTGAACCCGGTTCGACCTTGGCAGTATTCAGCACTGCACCAATGCCGGTGGTGACACCGCAACCCAGCAGGCAGACCTTATCCAGGGGGGCAGCAGGGTTTATTTTTGCCAGCGCAATTTCAGGGACAACCGTATATTCAGAGAAGGTTGAGCAGCCCATGTAGTGGTAAATGGCTTTGCCATTCTGGGAGAAGCGGCGTGTGCCGTCTGGCATATAGCCTGTCCAGACTGTGCCTGCAATCGATTGGCAGAGGTTGGATTTGGTTGATGTGCAGAATTCGCAGACACCGCACTCGGGGATATATAAAGGAATAACATGGTCGCCCGGTTTCAGGCCATGCACATCCGGGCCGCATTCGACCACTTCGCATCCGCCTTCATGCCCGAGGACACAAGGGAACGCGCCTTCCGGGTCATCACCGGACAGGGTAAAGGCATCCGTATGGCATACGCCAGAGGCATGCACTTTCAGCAGGACTTCGCCTGAACGTGGCCCTTCGACTTCAATTTCTTCAATTTGCAGGGGTTTTTTCGGTTCCCACGCAACGGCTGCTTTACATTTCATGACGACATCTCCTCATTGTGTCAATTAACAACGCTTCAAGCGACATCACTTGATATGCCTGATCCTTTCGCAAAAATAGAATGAATGTTCATTGCTGTCAATCAATTAATACAAGGCTTCAGGACGCAGGATGCCCCTGTGTTTTATAGCGTATCGGCATCGGTTTGGCGATTGGGTGACAACAGTAAAATGTCCATAAAGTACCAGCCCATTCCTGTTTTCTACCTACCACCAGCGAAAACAACACCCTATACTACCCCCTGTTTATCTTTGTTGGAGGAGAAAACCTATGAAACCATTACGTTGGCTGGGTGGTGCGGTGATTGCCGCTTGCCTGAGCATGTCCACGGCCTTTGCTGCTGAGCAAACTGTTACCATTCACCATTTTTTGTCACCCAAATCCAATGCACACACCAAAATGATCCAGGGTTGGGCGGATCGTGTGGCACAGCAAAGCAATGGGCAACTGAAGTTTGAAATTGCCCCTGCCATGTCAATGGGCGGCAAGCCTGCTGAGCTGTATAGCCAGGTGCGTGATGGCACGGTTGATATTATCTGGACGGTCTTGGGTTATAACCCTGGCGTATTCCCGCGCACCGAAGTGTTCGAGCTGCCCACTGTCCACAAGGGTTCTGCCACAGCTACCACCATCGCCTTGAATGCGTCGATGGATGTGTTGGCGGATGATTTCAAGGATGTCAAAGTCATCTTCCTGCATGCCAATGATGGCAATGTGCTGCACTCAGCGGGTAAGCCGGTACGCACGTTTGACGATGCCAAGGGCTTGAAGCTGCGCACCCCGTCACGTGTGGGTGGCTGGATGATCGAAGCGATGGGCGGTGAACCCGTCGGGATGCCAATCCCTGAGTTGCCAGAAGCCATGTCCAAAGGGGCAATTGATGGCGCATTGACCACGCTGGAAATCGTGCCTGCCCTGAAGTTGCAGGAGCTGGACAAATCCGTTTCCGAATTGCCGGGTGGCGACCGTTTTGGTACAGCCGTCTTCATGTTCGCCATGAACAAAGACCGTTACAACGAACTGTCGGATGAGCTGAAAAAGGTCATTGATGCCAATTCGGGTATGAACGTGGCAAAAGAAATCGGCACTATGTGGGAAGATTTCGAGAAAACCGGTGATGATGCATTAGCCAGCAAGCAGGTTGAGCGCATTGTCTTTTCTGCTGAAGAGGCTGCCAAGTTCAAGGCTGCCGCTGATACCGTCGTTGCCCGTTGGATTGAAGACAGCAAGTCGAAAAGTCTGGATGGGGCGGCATTGGTTGAAAAAGCACGCGCAGCCATCGACGCAGCCAAGTAATCCTCTCCCGTTTTGACCCTTCCCCCTTTGTTGGGGAAGGGTGCTTGAAAACAGACCCATTTCAAAGGAGGGCTCTTTTATGCGTCCTGTCCTGTACCGTATGGCGGACTACTTTGCCGTCGCGGGAGGTATTATCCTGGCTGTCATTGTCCTGGTCACAACCACCAATGTCAGTGCCTTTATCCTCCACCGCATCGTATCAACCTGGGGCGGCGGAGTCAGTGGTTTACCCGGTTATGAAGATTTTGTGCGCTTGGCGATGAGTTCGGCTGCCTTGATGTTTTTCCCGTATTGCCAGGTCAAACGTGGGCATGTGGCGGTTGATATTATCATGGAGCATGCCTCGAAAGGGGTGCAGCGCTTGTTTGACCGTTTGTGGTCAGCGGTGGCGATTCTCCTGACGGGCTTTTTGGCATGGTGGATGGTGATTGGCATGTTGGAAAGCCGTTCAGATGCAGTGATTGTCGGGGTCTTGGGCTGGTCGGAATGGCCTTTTTATATTCCGGGCATCCTCTCTTTGATATTGTGGGCTTTGGTTGCGCTCGCGCAATTCTTTGACGAGCCGGAGGGTGCCACCCATGTTTAGCCCAGAAATGATTGGTATCTTGGGGCTGCTGGTTTTGTTTGCCCTGTTATTGCTGCGGATGCCGGTGGGCTTGTCGATGATTGTGGTCGGGATCGGCGGAACATTTGCTTTGAGCTTGGCGGTCAACCATGTGCGCTTTGCCCCGTACATCAAGCAATTCAAATCCATGCTGTGGTCAACCATGGCGAACTACGACCTGTCGGTTGTGCCGCTGTTTGTCTTGATGGGCTACCTTGCCAGCCAGTCGAACCTGAGCCGTGATTTGTTCCGGGGTCTGGAGGCCTTGATGAGCAAGCGGCGCGGTGGTGTGGCAATGGCAGCCGTGGCAGCATGCGGCGGTTTTGGCGCGGTGTGTGGCTCCTCCTTGGCAACCGCAGCGACGATGGGCAAAGTTGCCTTGCCTGAGCTGAAAAAGCTCGGTTATGCCCCCAGTCTGGCGACGGGTGCACTGGCTGCCGGTGGCACATTGGGCATCCTGATTCCGCCTTCTGTCGCGCTGGTCATTTACGCGATCATTACCGAAGCCTCGATTTTGCAGATGTTCCAGGCTGCCCTGATTCCGGGGATATTGGCGGTGATAGGTTTTATTGCCGTGATTGCCGTGCAGGTAAAGCTCAAGCCCTCCCTTGCCCCGGAACCACGCCCTATGCCGGATGCGGAGCGCCGTGAAGCGTATCGGCGTTTGTTGCCAGTGATCCTGATTTTCGGTGGGATTATTTTGGGGCTGGGTTTCGGTTTGTTCACCCCGACTCCGGCTGCCAGTGTTGGCGTGTTTGTGATCTTTGTCTATGGTGTGTTCGTGCGTTGGCGCACGGGTTCCGGTTTGTCGGTGGGTGGCACGGTGCAGGCGATTCGCGATACGGCGGTTACGTCAGCGATGATTTACCTGATCCTGTTTGGTGCAGAAGTCCTGAAAGGCTTTTTCACCCGCGCAGGTTTGCCCTCAGCAATGGCGGAATGGGCAGGTGCGAGTGGCTTTGATCCGTGGATTGTGCTGATTGCGATGCTGGTGCTGCTGATTATTCTCGGCTGTGTGATGGATTCCTTGGCGATGATTCTGGTGGTGCTGCCCTTTTTCTGGCCGGTACTGATTACCCTGAATGGCGGTGATACCGTGGGTGCAGCGGATGCGGCGTATGGCATGAATACCGATGACCTGAAAATCTGGTTTGGTATCTTGGCGCTCGTGGTCGTGGAGCTAGGGTTGATCACGCCGCCTGTGGGCTTGAATGTGTTTATTATTGCATCGTTGTCAGATGGCACGCCGATGAGCGAAACCTTCAAGGGGGTTATGCCTTTCTTGGGTGCGGAAATGATTCGGATCGGGATTTTGCTATTGTTGCCAATCCTGTGTTTGTTCTTGCCGCATTGGTTGTCGGGGTAGTTTGATATAGGGTATTCTGCCAATCGGAGTGGGCAAGCCCATTTCGATTGCTGATGGGGTAGATCATCCGGCTTTGAGTAAACCTGACTAAATGGTACGTTATATGGCTGTTCTGAAGAAATTGTTATGGGTGGTATTTGCTTTTTTGTAAGGGCTGCCGGTGATAGCATTATTTTGCACACCCAAATGAATCAATATCAACTGCGGTATTAGCTTTCTTTAATGATTTTGCATTATGAAAAAATATTTGTTTATTAAGTTTATAGTTGGGTTTTTATCAATTAGTGTATGGTTAATAACAGGTTGTGTTGGTATAAGTCATGCTGGTGAAAAATCAACAAACTACCTTTCAAGCAAAAAGAGTTTTTTGACTGATAAACAAATTAAATCTTTAGATACCCATGCAGCTAAAACATTGCCAGAATGTGGTTTTGTATATAGCAAAGAGTCTGTTGGTACGGTGACGGATGATGCCATTTATGAGTGTATTGAAAGAGCAGATTATTGGTTTTGGTTTGAAGGCTATAAAGTCTTGGGACTCTTTCGTCATAAACTTGATGATTTTCATGGACAGTTTTATAATTTGAAATTCTCTAATGGAATCTCGAACACTCAACTTAGCAGATTCCATATATTGGATGATTACCTTGGCAAGAGACTGCTACCCTATATTTCAGCAATATCCAAATTAAATCAGGAGAAGTTGTTAAGAAAAATACTTATTTTTTATTCTGATAATTTAGTTTTTGCTAAGGCCATGATGGATAAAGGGGTTTCAGTGAGGAATGTATTGTTAAGCCAAATTGGTGAGGGTGGACAGTTTTGGGCTTCCTGTGAAGCTTACATGCTTTTCTTAAATAAAAATATTGAATTTTACCAAAGTAACAATTCCCTGTATGAACCAATACCAGATGTTGATCGAGGTATGGGTACAAAGCCATCATACCGTTGGGAAGATCTGCACCACTTAACTGACACAGAAATGCGAACTCCCTGTCATGACGTAATCGAGCGGTTAGCACGTGCAAACCCTGAGTTATTAAATAAAAAAAATAATTATGATGGGGCAACGTCATTACATTATTATGTGCGTGGCTTATATATAAAAAAATCTATTGATCTGAAGCTGTTAAGAGTATTGACTACATCTTCAAATATAAATATGAGAGCAAATAATGGAAATACCCCCTTGCATGATATTTTTTTCGGTTCTGCTGATCCAACTCAAGAAGTTATTAAAGCCCTGCTGGCGCTTGATGCTAATATCAATATAAAAAATAATAAGGGTAACACACCATTGCATGAATTTTTGGCTAGAAAACTTCCTGAGGGGTATACAAAAAATCACCCAAAAATTATCAAATTAATGGTAACTCTTGGTGCAGGTATTAATATGAAAAATAACCGAGGAAATACACCGTTACATGAGTTCCTAGATGAGCAATTTATACAGGCCGACAAAGAGTTACTGAAGCTGACCAGTAGCATCACCAGCAATGACCTAAATATTGTTAAAGCGATGATAGAGCTTGGGGCAGATATTAATATAAAAAATAAGAAGGGAATCATGGTGAAGGACATGCTATCAAAGCGCAGGGATTTGTCAGGAGTTTTAAAGTAAAGCCAGCGTGTTGCACTTGTTGTGTTACTGCAACCGAACACATACCTCAACATTTTTCTTGGTCATCCGGTAGGTCAGCAGTTCCCCCGGACGGCCTTCACCGCAGAAAATATCGATATGTTTCCCCTTGATCGACGTGCCAATATCATTCGCAGTGAAGGTGTAGTTGTTCAATACGGGGATGGTCACGGTTGAGCCGTGCGGGATTTTGCGTTTATCGGTGGCGATACTGCCAATCTGCAAGGTATTGCCTTGTGAGTCGAGCGGGCGCGAACTGGTGTGCCACGCATTGTGGTATTCACCAATATAGTAACCGGCAGCCAGCTTGCCCCAGCCTTCGACTTTGACGGCCTCCACAAAGGCTTGTGGCAGGGCGTGCTGTTGACCATCACTGGTGGTGATGGCAACACGCGGTTCCGGGGGGTAGTCCTGCTCCACCGGGGTAAAATAGCCGGTGATATACCAACCGTCAGAGCAACCCGAAACCGGTTTGCCGCCCATACAGCCCGCCTGGAGCAGGGCTGTACCGAGTACGCAGGCTAATAGGCCTTGTTGGGATGGCATGATTTACAAGTGGTCTGAAGCAAAATCAGCCAAGCGGGAGCGCTCACCGCGTTGCAAGGTGACATGCCCGCTGTGTTCCCATGCCTTGAAGCGGTCAACCACATACGTCAGGCCAGATGAGGTTTCGGTCAGGTAGGGGGTGTCGATCTGGGCAATATTGCCAAGGCAGACAATTTTCGTACCGGGGCCTGCACGGGTAATCAGGGTTTTCATCTGCTTGGGGGTCAGGTTCTGGGCTTCGTCGATGATCACATAGCGGTTCAGGAAGGTGCGCCCACGCATGAAGTTGAGCGATTTGACCTTGATCTTGCTCATCAGGAATTCATCGGTCGCGGTGCGTCCCCATTTGCCGCCATTGCTTGGCTGAGTCAGGACTTCGAGGTTATCCATCAATGCCCCCATCCACGGGGTCATCTTTTCCTCTTCTGTACCGGGCAGGAAACCAATGTCTTCCCCGACAGGCACCGTGACGCGGGTCATGATGATTTCCTTGTAAAGCTGTTCGTCCAGGGTTTGTGCCAAGCCTGCCGCCAGCGTCAGCAAGGTTTTGCCGGTTCCGGCTGCACCCAGCAGCGTTACCATGTCGATGTCAGGATCCATCAGCAGGTTGAGGGCAAAGTTCTGCTCACGGTTACGGGCATTAATACCCCACACTGCATGGCGCGGCTCGGTGTAATCGTGGATGGTTTCCACCACCACATCGGCAGCCTTGCGTGAGCGCACGATGGATTGGAAGCCATCTTCCCCAGGAAGGAATACAAACTCGCCCGGTTGCCAGCTTTCAGTCAGTGGCCCATGCAGGCGGTAAAAGGTGCGCCCCTGTGCTTTCCAGGAGTCCATGTTTTTGCTGTGCTCATCCCAGAAATCATCGGGCAGCTCATGGAAACCGCGTGGCAACAGGTCGGCATCTTCCAGCACTTGGTCGTTGAAATAATCTTCAGCTTTCAGGCCAACAATATTCGCCTTGATGCGCAGGTTGATGTCCTTGGAAACCAGGATGACATCGCGCTCGGGGTATTTGTCACGCAGGTAGAGTGCCACCCCAAGGATCATATTGTCCGGGGAGTTCCCAGGCAGGCTGGCGGGCAGGGCCGCTGGCATGGTTTCGGTCTGGAAAAACAGCCGCCCATGCGGGGTCTTGCCATTGCTGAAGACCTCATTGGCATCAAGGGATACGCCTTGAGCCAGCGTCTGGTCGTGCTCGGTCTGGATCAGGTCATTCAGGAAGCGGCTGGCCTGACGCACATTGCGGGCGACCTCGGATACCCCCATCTTGTTTTTGTCCAGCTCTTCCAGAACCACCATCGGCAGGAAGACATCATGCTCATGGAACCGGAACAAGGCAGTCGGATCGTGGATCAGGACATTGGTGTCAAGAACAAACAGGCGTTTTGCGTGGGTATGCTGTGGATGTGATTCAGTCATGCGTATTTCCGTATTATTTTCGTGGGCAGGCTAAACAGCCTGAAGGGCTTGGGCTGCTGCCAGTACTTCGGCAACATGGCCTTTGACACTGACCTTGCGCCATTCACGGCTCAGGATGCCCTGTTTATCAATCAGGAAGGTACTGCGTTCAATGCCACGTACCTGTTTGCCATACATGTTTTTCAGTTTCATGACATCGAACAGGGTACATACCTGCTCATCGGGGTCGGCTAGCAACTCAAACGGGAATCCCTGATTGGCCTTGAATTTTTCATGGGATTTCAGGCTATCGCGGGAAACGCCAACAATGACCGTATCGGCAGCCTGGAATGCTGCATAAGCATCCCGGAATTCCTGTCCTTCCGTGGTGCAACCGGGGGTATTGTCCTTGGGGTAAAAGTACAGCACCACATGGTTTTTTCCATGAAAATCAGACAGGCGGAAAGTCTTGTCGGTTGTGGTGGCAGCAGAAAAATCATCAACTGGTGATCCGGGCGTTGGCGGTGGCATGTGTATGCTCCTTGGCTTATCGATGGGTTGGGTGCATTTTGTGCACGAATTGTCATTATACATTCATCAAAGATAGATTATGTTTGCGGATTATTCGACGCAAATATCCGCAATGGCAACCGCATTATGACTGAACCACTGAACCTGAGTAGCCCGGAATACTTCATTAACCGTGAGCTGAGCCTGTTGGCCTTTAATGACCGTGTGCTGGAGCTGGCACAGGATTCCTCCTTGCCTCTGTTGGAGCGCTTACGTTTTCTGTGCATTTCCAGCTCCAACCTTGATGAGTTTTTTGAGGTGCGCGTTGGTAGCCTGCGCCAGCAAATGGCCTTGGGGTTGAATACCGCTGGAGCCGATGGGCTGGAGCCGCGCCGGGCACTGGATGAAATTGCTGTCCGTTCCCATGCCTTGGTCGAGCGCCAGTACCAGTTGTTGAATGCAGTCTTGATCCCTGACTTGAAGCGGGCAGGTATCCACTTTGTCCGCCGCACCCATTGGAATAGGGCGCAGCGTGAATGGCTATCAGATTATTTTGACCGTGAACTGATGCCCTTGCTCAACCCCTTGGGGCTTGACCCGGCACACCCTTTCCCGAATGTCATCAACAAGAGCCTGAATTTCGTGGTGGAAATGCAGGGGACGGATGCTTTCGGGCGGGAAATTGATGCGGCGATTGTGCAGGCTCCGCGTGCCTTGCCACGCATTATCCGCTTGCCGGAGTCGATTGCACCGACCAAGGATAGCTTTGTCTTTTTGTCCTCGATCTTGCATGCTTTTATCGGGGCTTTGTTTCCGGGGATGGAGGTCAAGGGCTGCCATCAGTTCCGTATTACCCGCAACAGCAATATGTATGTGGACGAGGAAGAGATCGACGACCTGCTGAAAGCCATGAAGGGCGAGCTGGCACACCGCAATTATGGTGCGGCCTTGCGCCTGGAGGTGTCTGAGCATTGCCCACAGGATAGTATCGACTTTTTGCAGCAGCATTTTCACTTGCAGCGCCGGGATATTTACCGCGTCAATGGCCCGGTGAATTTAAGCCGCCTGTCGATGGTGCTGGATTTGGTCGAGCGCCCGGAGTTGCGTTTTCCCCCTTTCCGGCAAGGGGTGTTGCAGGATGGTGGCAAGCGTGACATGTTCCGCCTGATCCGCAAGGGGGATGTCCTGTTACATCAGCCGTACCAGTCCTTCCAGCCTGTACTGGATTTTGTTGCCCAGGCAGCGCGTGACCCGGATGTGTTGGCGATCAAGATGACCCTGTACCGTACTGGCAAGGATTCTGCGCTGGTTGAAAGTTTGGTGCGGGCGGCACGGGCAGGCAAGGAAGTGACGGTGGTGGTTGAGCTGCGGGCGCGTTTTGATGAGGAAGCCAATATTGCCCTGTCCAGCCGTTTGCAGGATGCCAATGCGCATGTGGTGTATGGGGTGGTCGGTTACAAAACCCATGCCAAGCTGTGTTTGGTGGTGCGGCGTGAACAAGGCCATCTGGTGCGGTATGCGCACATGGGGACAGGCAATTACCACGCCGGTACAGCGAGAGCCTATACCGATTTCAGCCTGTTTACCTGCCAGCCGGAAGTGACCGAGGATGTGCACCGTATTTTTCACATGCTGACTGGCCTGGGGCGCATGCGTGATTTGCATTATTTGCTGGAGTCACCGTTCCGTCTGCATCAGGCGATCATCGAGAAAATCGACCGTGAAACGGATAACGCCAAGGCCGGTAAGCCTGCCCGTATTATGGCGCGTATGAATGCACTGATTGAGCCATTGGTGATTGCTGCCCTTTACCGTGCCTCTTGTGCCGGGGTGCAGGTTGATCTGGTGGTGCGTGGGGTTTGCTGTTTGCGTCCGGGGATTGCCGGTGTATCGGAGAATATCCGGGTGCGCTCAGTGATGGGGCGCTTCCTGGAGCACCCGCGTGTTTATTACTTCCTGAACGATGGTGCAGAAGAGCTGTATTGTGCCAGTGCCGACTGGATGCCCCGCAATTTCTTCCGGCGGGTGGAAGTGGCCTTCCCGATTCTGGATGAGAAGCTGCGTTTGCGGGTGCGTGATGAGGCATTCGGTTTGTATTTGCAGGACAATACCCAGTCCTGGATGCTGGATGCATCAGGTTCCTATGCCCGTCTTGTTCCAGCAGAGGGGGCTTTGCCACTGTCTGCCCAAGAAGTGTTGATGTCCTCCTTGGGCGAGGAGCCATTAAATACGGTACATTGGCAAGGTGACGGGGTTTCTGCAACCTTGCATTGAAGTGCGGAGCGTTGCGGGGCAAGTCAGGTGTTTAGCATTTGCTGTAGCGGATATAAAAGCCCATGTTGTACACCTTGGCTGAGCTGCTGTCATTGAGTGTGCGCAGGCGGCTGTTCACACGCACATTCACATCCGCCCCACATTGGGCTTGCAGGCGGGCTGGTGCATCCTGTCGACTGAAGGTTTTCCCGTTGGTGCTACTTAGGTTGGTTTTGATGCTGGCTCCCGTGCTACCTGCCACGAAGTAGGAGGTACGCATTTCGGCTTTGCCTTTTGCATACCCACCATAGACCCCCGTGATTTGCGTAACCCGGTAGCCCGAGCGCACGTGGATGGGGATGGCGATATTGCAGGTTACGTTTCCAGGGGTGGCACGGTATGCAGGGGTCTTGATGGTCAGGATCAGGCCAGCGGCTGGGTTGGCACTGGTACGGTAGCTGGTTGTCCCGCCAGGGCAACCGCTACCTGCAATGGCTGGTTCCCCAGCCGATATGGAGGCTGCTGGGCTGCTCAGGGGTAGGGCTAATAATAAGCAGGCTAGTGGGGCTGTTGCCCAAAAAGATGGTGGTTTGTTCATGATGTTTCCCTCGGTCAACACACCGTGGTGGGGAGGAAGCGCCCGCCGGTGAGGTACGGGCGCTACAGGTTGCTTATCCTGTCCCTAGATCAGCATTTCTTGTATTGCAATTGGAAGACCATGCCATTATTCAGGTCGAGTGAGTCTACGCTGATGGAGCTGCCGTTGTTCTTGGTACGGATACGGCTCTGGATACGCAGGTTCACGTCCTGACCACAACGGGCAACGGTGTTGCTCATGGTCAACAGGCTGTCACGTTCGGTGTATTCTTTGCCGCCCGGTGCATTCATGTCGGTTTTCAGGGATGGGCCGGTTGCGCCCGCAAAAAAGTAGGAGCGGCGCAGTTCAGCCTGGCCTTCAACGAAACCACGATAATCTGCGGTCATCAATGACACCTGGAAGCCACCTGGGACATGCACAGGTACTGCAATGTTACAGGTTGCATTGCCTGGGTCAGCGGAGTAGGCATCAAACAGGATAGTCAGGGTTTGACCATCCGGGGTAATTGCATAATCGGTTGTACCACCAGGGCAACCCGACCCGGCGATGGCTGGATCTTGGAAATAAACACTATTTGGATTCGGTGCGGCAACGCTTGCCTGGCTTGCAAGGAGTGTCATCATTGTGCTTGCTAATACGATGGTCAACTTGTTCATGAGTATTCCCTCTTGTGAGTTCAGATAATTAAACACAAAATTAACAGATGTTATTTTCCAGTTCGGTGGTTTTGTTTACCACCCTGAGAGACATGATGCCTACTATGGGCTGGCTCGTGCATCCCCTGGATGAGTATGGCAGACAATGCGGTTACTCCCTTAAATAGGGGAGGGGATGTTTGTGAACTTTAGGGCAAATAAAAAAACGCCCGTACTGGAGTGGTACGGGCGAAAAGGATGGAGATGCGCGAAAACTGAAAGCTATAGGGTTAGCACTTCTTGTATTGCAGGTGGAAGATCATGCCATTGTTCAGGTCAAGTGAGTCCACGCTGATGGAGCTGCTATTGCTCTTGGTACGGATGCGGCTGTTGATACGCAGGTTCACATCCTGACCGCATTTGGCAAAAGATTCGCTCATGGTCAGCAGGTTGTCACGCTGGGTGTATTCCTTGCCCGCAGAGGATACCAACGGTGTCTTCAGGGATGGGCCGGTTGCACCTGCAAAGAAGTAGGAGCGTGTCAGCTCAGCCTTGCCTTCGACAAAACCACGGTAATCAGCGGTCATCAGGGAGACCTGGAAGCCATTGGGCACATGTACCGGGATGGCGATATTGCAAGTTTTGTTACCTGGGTCAGCGATATAGCTGTCAAACAGGATGCTCAATGTCTGACCGTCTGGGGTGATGGCATAATCGGTTGTACCGCCAGGGCAGCCTGAGCCAGCAATGGCAGGGTCTTGGAAGTAGACCGTATTGTTGCTGGGGGTGGCAGATGCGGTTTGTGCAGCCAAAGCCAAAACGGCGGCGGTGAGTACAGTGCTGAATGTTTTCATGATGTTAGTCCTCTATTCCTGATTTCAAAACTAAATTCTGTCTCGGGTGATTCCCGGTGATCCCTCGGAGTGGCGCTTCGTTTCTGTTTGCTGCCATCTGGTGCTCATAGTGCGCCTCCTTGAAAAAATTGTGCATCCCCTGGATAAGTGCATGAGGGGTGGATGCGTGTCCCCTAAACAGGGGAGCTGCCCTGTGTCAACCTGATCATCGGCGCAAGCAAAAAGGGATGGACGGTGCTCCCCTATTTAAGGGGTACGCAGACAGGGTTTTTTTGCCGTATAAAGGGCATAAAAGATGTATTCATTCGTGAGTGTGCTCACCAACACGCCTCGGGGTAATAGGCATGACAAACATCCAGACTCATCGGGTCTTTCTGGTCGAAGATGACCAAGGAACGTTGCAGCGGCTTGCGGATATTATCCGCTCACAGGCTGGTTTGCAGTTGGTTGGCACTGCCAGTACCTATGCCGATGCATCCAGTTGGCTCAACGCCAATACCCTGGATGTATTGCTTACGGATTTGGGCTTGCCCGATGGCAATGGTAAGCAGTTGATTGAGCAGACCCGTGCACAACATGCGGATGCAGAAATCATGGTGATTTCCCGCTTTGGTGATGAGAACAGCGTGGTTGAGGCGATCAAGGCCGGAGCCAGTGGCTATTTGCTTAAGGATGAGCCAGCCCACCATATTGCAGATGCCATCCAGCAGCTTTTGCAGGGCGGGTCGCCGATTAGCCCGGCGATTGCCCGTTATATCCTCGACTATTTCCAGCAGGGTGAGGCAGGGACAAGCCAGACGGCGGCTGCGGATGGTGATGCCTTGTTGACACCCAAGGAAAAAATGGTGCTGCAATACATTTCCCGTGGTTATTCCAATAAGGAAATTGCCCGCTCACTGGAGATTTCACCCCATACCGTGGCTTCGCATATCAAGCGCATTTACCACAAGCTGGAGGTGAACTCCCGGAATGAGGCGGTGTTTGAAGGCTGGCGGATGGGGCAACTCAGTATTCACCAGAATAACCCCTCGGGTGCGGCACAAAAGGATTCCCGGCAAATCGCCGAAGCGCTGCGCCTGGGTGGGAAAAACGGCACAGAAATATTGGAAATCCTGCATTTGGCGTTTGGTTTGGAAATGTCACCCGGTATGCAGGTACTCCAGCAGATTGGATGCACGACCAGTGAAATTTTTGCCGCTGGTCGCCGTTGCTACCAGGCCGATGACAAGGCCATTATCCAGGCGATGCTGGCACTTGGCTTTAGCCATGAAGACGCGCTCCGGGCGATGTTGGATCAATTATAGGCTCAGCCAAAGGACGGATTGAGTGAAATTTGCATTGCCCTTGTCTACCCAACACGCCCTGTTGCCGTTAATTCTGCTGGTACTGGCAGGGATGTGGCTAGCGTGGCAGTTGACACAGGTGCGCTTCAGCCCTTACGAAGACACGATTACGCTCAGTGAGGCGCAATTGTTGGGGGCGGATCATGCCCTGTGCCCTGCTTCGATTTCAGACAGCCTGGCAACGGCTGATGTGGTGGACAAGAGCCTACCTGACATCCTCACCGATTGTGTGCAGGGTGTACTGACAGGGGCTGGTGGGCAGGGGCAGGCCGTGCAATTGCCACATGAGTGGCGCAAGGATATGGCGGGTATGCCTGCCTTGCAGGAAGGGCGTGCGGTGTACCGTTTGAAGTTTGCCTTTTCTGTACCGCCACCGGGATTGTGGGTTGTGGCTTTGCCCGCTACTGGACAGAACCCGGCGGTGTTTGTGAATGGCAAGCTGCTGGGGTGGGGCGGGAGTTTTGAAGCGCCCGTTGCACGGAATGCGGCTCGTCCCTTGCTGTTTTCTGTCCCACAAGGCTTGTTGGTGGCAGGCGATAATTATTTTGATGTTTATGTGGTTTCGCAGCCTGCCACCGCCGGTTTTCTTGACCAGATAACCATCGGCCCGGCAGAGATGCTGGAACCCAGTTACCAGCGTTATTACTTTTTCCGCTCCACCTTGCCACAGGTGATTACGCTGGTGATCGTGGTTTTGAGTGCAGCGATGTGTGCGTTGTGGTTTTACCGCAAGCAAGATGTTGAGTATGGCTGGTGTGCACTGGGGGGCTTTTTCTGGGCGATCCATACTCTGAACCAGTTTGTGGTGAATATCCCTTTCAGTGCCCATTCGTGGGATTGGCTGATGGCGGTCAGTGCCGGATGCTTGAGTTTGACGGGGGTGTATTTCATCCACCGCTTTGTGCAACACGGGCAAAGCCGTTGGGAACGCTGGCTGGTATTGGCTTGCGTGTTGCTGGCTTTAGCGTTGCTGTTGCTCCCGGAAGCCCTGTTTTATCAGGTGCTGGCCTGGTTCTGGAATCCTCTGGTGTTTTCAGGGCTGGTTTATGTGTTTTATTTTACGCTGATGCAGTGGTGGAAAATCCGTAGCCGCGAATTGTATGTACTGGCAGCGGCTGGCGGAGTCATTGTCCTGCTGGGGCTGTATGACCTTGCGGTGGCGATGGGGGGGCAACGCTTGCCTTATGGTCAGTTTCTGCATCTTGGTGCACCTTTTTTGTTGGTTGCGTTTACCTGGATTCTGTTGCAGCGCTTTGTGCAGTCCTTGCGGGCAATGGAAGGCTTCAACCAGGAGTTGCTCAGGTTGAACCAGGAGCTGGAAGGGCGGGTCGAAGAAAAAACCCGCAAGATTGCCCAAAGCTACGAAACGATCCGTTTGTTGGGGCAAGAGCAGATTCTTTTGCATGAACGTTCCCGGATCATGCGGGATATGCATGACGGGATTGGCGTTTATCTCACTAGTATGTTGCGGCAATTGGAAAGTGGGCCGGTTGACCGCGTGCATCTGCGTGAGGCTGCGCACAATGCGCTGAATGATTTGCGCCTGATGATTGATTCATTGGGAAGTGCCAGCAGTGATTTGCCTGCCATGTTGGGGATGTTCCGTACCCGCATTGGCGTGGCACTGGATGCCTGCCAGGTTGAACTGGAATGGCAAGTGGATGAGTTGCCGCCCTTGCAGGATTTTGGCCCAGAACGTGCCTTGAACCTGTTACGGATTTTGCAGGAGGCATTTACCAATGCACTTAAGCATTCGGGCGCAAGTTGTATCCGTTTATCAGCCCAGGCTGAAATGACCGGCATGGATTCTGGTCGAATCAGGATTGAGGTGCATGATAACGGTAAAGGTTTGGATCAGCGGCATGTGGCAGGCAATGGCCTGAAAAACATGCGCTACCGGGCTCAGAAGATAAAGGCAGACTTCATGATCGACCCGGACAGGGATGGAACCTGTATCGTGATTATACTGCCACTGATTGTTAACCACGCAGAACGCAACCAGCCACATACATGAAAAACAAAGCTGTCGGTATGGGGTGTGTCTGCCACCACATGGGAAGTCGATATTATGTTTAAGAAATGGGCAAACCAAATGATACTTTTCGGCAGCTTAGCCGTATGTCAGGCTGCGGTTGCTGCTGAATTGCCACCGACCGAAATTGAATACCAATATGCGCAGGAGTCGGGTGGCAAGGGCAAGGACTCCATCAAGTTGACTGCACCTAAAGCGTGTGCTGTTTTTGAAGATGCACGGATTGTGTATAAGAAACGCCGCTATGGCCAAGCCGACATCATTGCCAAACCCAATGCCGGTTGCGATCCTGATAAAGCCCAATGTAAGTTGGAAGTGGCGTGGGAACATGCCCCTGCCGGGCGTTTGAACTATCAGGTTGAGGTTTCCTGGCGGTTGGCTTCCGGCTGCTGAATCCCACCCTCTGCCGTGATAGGGTAAATGCGCTTGTGTTTCCCCAACTGCATCAGTAGTATGCTTTGCAGGTTAAATTCACTGGAGGATTCCATGTTTCGCGGCAGTATGGTTGCACTGGTCACACCTATGACTCTGGATGGGGCTATTGATGAGCAGGCTTTGGAAGCACTGGTGGCGTTTCATATAGAAAACGGCACAGATGCTATCGTGGCAGTCGGAACGACAGGGGAGTCTGCAACCCTGTCCCACCAAGAGCATCGCCATGTCGTGAAACGGGTGGTGGAGTTGGCAGCAGGCAAGGTTCCCGTGATTGCCGGGACAGGCTCCAACAATACCACGGAAGCTATTGAGCTGACAGCGGCTGCCATGCATGATGGCGCTGATGCTTGCCTGTTGGTAACACCTTATTACAACCGTCCTCCGCAAGAAGGCTTGTACCAACACTACAAGGCGATTGCTGAGCGTGTTGCTATTCCGCAAATACTCTATAATGTACCTGGAAGAACAGGTTGCGACTTGCTGCCAGAAACGGTTGAACGCTTGGCCTCCATCCCGAATATTGTCGGGATCAAGGAAGCGACGGGCAATATTGACCGTGCGCGGGACATTCTCGCCCGTTGTGGTGATCAACTGGATGTCTATAGTGGCGATGATGCGACGGCAATGGAGCTGATATTGGTGGGTGGCAAGGGGAATATCTCCGTCACTGCCAACGTTGCCCCAGCAGCGATGCATGCCATGTGTGCAGCCGCCCTTGCTGATGACCGTGAAACGGCTGCCCGTATCAATGCTTCCTTGGCTGATTTGAATCGCGTCCTGTTCTTGGAGCCAAATCCGATTCCGGTTAAGTGGGCTGTCCACAAGCTGGGTTTTGGCAGTGAAGGGTTGCGTTTGCCGCTTGTGTCATTGTCCGAAGCACTACATCCGGTGGTTTTGGCGGCAATGCGCAAAGCTGGCATTGAGTGTGAATAACAACAGCGAGGAATTATGATTTCCAGAAAGAAAGCGCCCGGTGTATTGGTTGTGCCGCTGCTGGTCAGTGTTGCTGTCGTTTTGTCCGGTTGTTCGTGGCTTTCCAAATTCCGTTTGGATGAGGTGTCTGACAATGTGGACTACCGTAATGGCAGCGCCTCCATTGGTAAGTTGGAGTTGCCACCCGGTTTGACCGCACCTGCTTTCGATCCAACTTATACGGTAGCACGCCCGCTACAGGGCAGTGCAGCAGCGACTGATGCACCGCCTCCAGCGCAAAAAGCAGCGGCGGGTGTTTCAGCCGAGCCAGCCCAGCCGTCTGTTCAAGCCCCGGCAGGTGCGATGCCCGTTGTCCTGACCCAATTGAAAGATGGTAATCCTGCTTTGGCAGTGCAAGGCACGTATGATCAGGTGTGGGTTAAAACCGGTACATTGCTGGCTAGCTCTGGGTTGAGTGTTGTCGGTCAACAGTATGAGCAAGGCATTTACTCAGTTTCCACGGTTGTCAAAGAGGAAAAGGGGCTTGTCGACCGTATGCTGGGTTTTTTCAAGCGTGACGATGAAGCGCAGGCAACCGGTGCGGTATACCGTTTGGTGATTGGCGATGGCGGCGACCAAAGCCTGATTGTTGTCGCTGATGCGACCGGTGCACCCCTCAACAAGGCGGATGCAACTGCGATCCTTGAACGCCTGAAGGCTGGATTCGGGGCTTAATCCCATGCTGCGGTTTGCCTCTTTGGGCAGCGGCAGCAAAGGTAATGGAACCTTGGTAGAGTGCGGGTCTACCCGCATTCTGATCGATTGTGGTTTCACATTGGCTGAAACTGAACACCGTCTGCATCGTCTGGGATGTCATCCCGCATCTTTAACGGCCATTTTGGTCACACATGAACATGGTGATCATGCCAATGGCGTAGGCCGTCTGGCACGGCGTTATCATATACCTGTCTGGCTGACGGTTGGCACATACTATGCTGTGCGTGACCATAACTTTCCCCGTCATCACTTTATCAATATCCACCAGCCGTTTGCGCTGGATGATTTGCATATCACCCCATTTCCTGTTCCCCATGATGCCAGGGAGCCAAGCCAGTTTATTTTTTCTGATGGCAACCTGCGTTTGGCAGTTTTGACGGATACCGGTAGTTACACGCCTTATATGGTGGGTTTGTTGCAAGGTTTGGATGGCCTGCTGCTGGAGTGCAATTATGATGCGGCGATGTTGGCGCGTGGGCCCTACCCCTATAGCTTGAAAGTGAGGGTAGGGGGGCGTTACGGTCATCTGGATAATTGTCAGGCAACCGATTTGCTACGCCAGCTTGATCACGGCAAGTTACAACATGTCATTGGTATGCACCTCAGTGAAACCAATAATCTTCCGGCTTATGCCTATGACGCATTGTGCATGGGTCTGGGATGTGGCCCTGAGTGGTTAGGTCTTGCTACCCAAGAGAGTGGGCTGGATTGGCGTGAATTACGTTAAGTCATGATTTATAAAGGGTTGCTGATTGGGGCTCAAAAATCTTCATAAAATGTTCATAAAAGTTGTTGACGGGTGAGATGTGGTCTGTATAATGCGCAACTTCTTGAGGACGACAAC
>CAXYXW010000018.1:0-81524 GCA_964293005.1 uncultured Thiothrix sp. | reverse complement strand
GAAACCCGAATTATTCAATAAGCGGGTCTATGATCATATGGGTCTTGACAATTATATGTGAAGTGCTTTAAATTTAGCCCCAATAGTAACTGATGTCTGTCTACAAGACTCATATACTCGTCATCTACAAACGCATAGTGGAAAATTATTCCCTTTTCGTGTATCGTTAATTGACTAGATAACATGTTTGAGAAAAAATTTTTATTTTCTTGACCATTTGAATCTATAAACCTGAGTAGATTCTTTATTTGATTGAAGTAATGCCCTACTTCATGATCATAATACTGTGAGAAAGATAGCACACCACGCTCAACCCTCTTATTGACTTCATTATCTCTATGTAACGATTCAGCTTCCACAATTTTCTCTAACAGTTTTTTATGGTAATAGACAAAAACGGCACGACCTGTTATATTATTCTCTTTATCTATAACATTAAGATTCTTACCACACTCATTCAAGAATGAAATCATATTAAAAAACGTGTTTTCAAATTTCTGCTGTCTCAAATTTTCACTTTGCTCACTTAATGCATCGGCAGTTCTCTTAAACTCTTTTCTTGATTCTTTTAATTCAGACTGTTGAACTATGATAGTTATCAACAATCCCATAAAGGTCAGAAATGTCAATATTGGATTAAGAACTCCTCCAAAAAAATCTCCCCAAGCTCCAACATCGCCTTTTTCAAATCCAAATACTGGAGATAGCATATTTAACAAAAAAACAAAGATGATAGAATAAACGGCAAGTTGGAATAATCGGAATAAATTTCTTGAGGTTCTGTCTTGAGAAAATCCGATAATTCTCAAAAATTTTCTATAGATACTTCTATGAGTTTGTCTGAAAAACTCGAACATATCGGATCTCCTTTAGATGAAATAACAGCTTGCCATACAGCAACCCTATCTAACAGGATAGAGAACGCAGCCTATTCTAATAGGTAGCTCGGTCGAGTTTACATAAGAGGTTGCTAGCATCATGGTTCTCCATGCAAGACGAACCATTAGCCGGAACTATATAGCGGATAACCAATTTCTGTCCATCATTTGGATGGCAGTTTCACCCACCCAATACCAACACATCCCCTACAGCAAAGCTCACTGTTGCGGTTTCACCGGCCTTGGGTGGCGGCACTGAAGGATTATTGAAGTTATCAAGTGATACCAGCGCATCACCGACTTTAACCCGCACCCGGATCACCGAACCCAGGAAACTGACTTCCTGTACCTGCCCTTGCAAATCCACACCCTTGCCCGCCCCCAACATCACCGCTTCCGGGCGCAAGGCCAAAGAAATGGCAGAGCCTGCCGATGCAGGCAATGCCCGCCCCAACACCAGCTCCGTACCTGCGACCGCCACCTTGCCAGAGGCTGCATCCAACACCTTGCCTTCCAGCACATTGATTGTGCCCACAAAGGAGGCCACAAAACGGGTGGTAGGGCGGTTATAGATTTCAAACGGTGTGCCGACCTGATCAGCCTTGCCATTGTGCATGACCACAATACGGTCAGACATCGACAGCGCTTCTTCCTGGTCGTGGGTCACGTAAATGGTGGTAATACCCAGCTTCTGCTGGATCGAGCGGATTTCCTCGCGCAGGGAAACACGGATTTTCGCATCCAGCGCTGACAGCGGCTCATCCAGCAGCAACACCTTGGGCTTGACCGCCAAGGCACGTGCCAGTGCCACCCGTTGCTGTTGCCCACCGGACAACTGGAAGGGGTAACGTTCGCCCAGTTCCGGCAGCTTGATCAGCTTGAGCATATCCTGCACGGTTGCATCAATCTCAGCCTTGGGGCGGCCTGCCACTTTCAGTCCAAATGCCACATTCTGCGCCACCGTCATGTTCGGGAACAGGGCATAGGCCTGGAACACCATGCCGATATTGCGCTGGTTGGGTTTGAGGTTGACCACATCCTTGCCATCAATGCGGATCGTGCCGGACGATGGCACTTCAAAGCCAGCCACCATCCGCAAGGTAGTGGTTTTACCGCACCCACTGGGGCCGAGGAAGGAAATGAACTCACCCCGCTCCACCGTCAGGCTGAAGTCCTTAACCACGCGGTTGCCTTCAAAGTCTTTTTGCAAGTTGCTGATTTCAAGAAATGCCATGAGCCTAGCGCCTTATCTGTGTGTGCTTCTGGAAACGGGTAACAAGCTGGATCAGCCCCATGCAAACCCAGGTGATGGCAAAGGCAATCACTGCCAAGGCTGCCGGTTCGTAGGCACGGTTTGCGCCCACCAACTGCATGAAGGGGCCAAAGGCCGGGCGGTTGAGCAAGGCGGCAAACACAAACTCGCCAATCACAATCGCAAACGTGAGGAACGCGCCCGACAAGATCGCCACCAGCACATTGGGCAGGATCACACGGGCAAGGATGGTTATTTTGTTCGCACCGAGGCTTTCGGCAGCTTCGGTCAAGGTGGCAACATCCAGCGAGCGCAGGCCGGTATCCACCGCACGGTACATATAGGGCAAGGCCAACACGGTATAGCCAAACACCATCAACAGGTTTGTCCCGCTGGCTGTGCCGGTCAGGGGCAGGATGGACGAGGTGTTATACAGGCGGATATAGCCAAACACGATGACAATCGCCGGGATAACCAGCGGCAACAGGGTAATGAACTCGATGACAGGCCGCCAGCGCGGTAGTTTCAGGCGTACCCAGTAAGCGGTCGGCACAACCAGTAACACGCCCATAACAATGGTCAGCAAGGCCATCAGCACCGAATAGCCGAAGGTGGCCTGAAAGCGCGGGTCACTGAGGATCACCCAATAGGCATCCAGGCTGTATTCGCCCCGGCGCATGCGCAAGGAAAACTCAAACGTGCCAATCAGGGGCAGCACAAAATACAACACGCCCAGGGTCAGGATCACCCATGCCCAGAAACGGCTGGGGCGTTTGCTCATTCCGCTCATTTCACCCACCTCTCGCTACGCGCCCGCATCCAAAGGTAAATGCCATTGGCAATGATCGTGATGACAATCATGCCAAACGCCAGTGCATAACCCAGATGCGGGTCTTGCAGGACATCCCCCCGGATTTGTGCAAACAGCAGGATCGGCACAATCGACAGGGAACTGCCCGTCAGGGCATAGGCGGTAGCGACTGCCCCAAACGCATTGGCAAACAGGAGGGCAAAAGTGCCGAGCAAGGTCGGCCACAGGATCGGCAAGGCCACCATCCGCCAATACTGGGCATTCGATGCCCCTAGAATGGAAGCCGCTTCCCGCCATTCACGCTTGAGGCCATCCAGCGCAGGCGTGACGATCAGGATCATCAGCGGTATCTGGAAAAACAGGTAGGTGAGTGTCAAGCCCCAGAAACTGAGGATATTGAAACCCATCGCATAAATATTGATGCCGAAACCTTCCCGCAGCAAGATTGTCACCAACCCCAGCCGCCCAAGGGTGGCAAGGAAGGCAAAAGCCAATGGTACTCCGGCAAAATTGGAAGCCACCCCGGAAAAGGTCATGATCGGCGCACGTATCCAGGCGGGCAAGCCACCCAGCACCACCGCCACAGCAATCAGGAAACCGATGATACAGCCCAGCAAGGCCGATGCCACACTGACCTTGATACTGATCCAGTAGGAAGCCAGGATGGATGGCTCAAACAGGTGCAGGATATTGGCAAAGGTAAATTCCCCCGCCGGGTTGCGGAATGCCCCAATGATGATGTTCATGGTCGGCAGGATCAAAAACAGCAGGGCAAACAACAGGAAAGGGACAATACCCAGCCATGCAAGGGAACGGCGCGGACGCATAACAACAGCAGGTGTTTCAAGGCTTGCTGACATAATGGATTCCTAAGCCCACAAAGGTTCGGCGGGCAACAGCACCTTGGAGCCAACCAAACCAGCGATTTTCTTGAAACCGCTGGCCTGGCAGCGCCTACGGAAGACGCTTTATTTCACATTCGCCCCAACCACGGCATCCCATTTGCCGGTGATCACTGCTTTGGAAGCTTCCTGCTCTTCCAGTGTCGGGAACACCGCCTTTTCATACGATGCAGCCGGTGGCAGTGCCTTCAGCAAATCATCCGGGACTTTCTTGTTGGCAACCAGATCATTGAAGCGGATGGGGTGGCAATAGCCTTTCAGCCAAGCCAATTGGCCTTCATCAGAATAGAGGTACTCCATCCACAATTTGGCGGCATTCGGGTGTGGTGCATACGCACTGATACCCTGCACATACACACCCGCGACCACGCCTGTCTTGGGCACAACCACCTCAACCGGTGGATTGCCTTTCAGGGTATCACGCCCGGACAGGGCATTATAATCCCACCAGACAATAATCGGGGTCGCGCCTTGTGCCAGCGTGCCGGATTTGCCAATGGTCGGGACAAAATTACCCGCCTTGTTCAACTTGGCAAAGTAATCCAAACCCGCTTGCCCGACAGCCTCAGCGCCGGTTGCACCGGTAGACAAGCCCGCTGCATACACGCCCAGGATCGCCTGGTTGGAAGCACGCGGATCGCCCGCCAGCGCGACGCTATTGGCATATTCCGGCTTCAGCAGGTCAGCCCAGTCTTCAGGCATAGTCTTGACCAAATCCTTGTTGACCGCAAACGACAATACGCCGTAGTAGTCACCGTACCAATGACCGTCCTTGTCCTTCACGTTGTCCGGGATGGTGTCCCATGTGGATACCTTGTAAGGCATCAACAGGCCTTCTTTCTGTGCAGCTGTGCCGAAAGAGAAGCCCACGTCGATCACATCCGGGGCTTGTGGCCCCTTGTTATCCTTGTTGGCACGGATCGCTTCCAGCTCATCCGCTGAACCGGCATCCGGGTTCAGTTCATTCACCTTGATGTCGGGGTATTTTTTCTGGAACCCCTCAATCACGCCACCATAGCCGCACCAGTCATGGGGCAAGGCAATGGTGCTTAGCATCCCTTCCGCTTTGGCGGCCTTTTCAATTTCCGCCAGATCGGCAGAAGCAGCCGTTGCCGACACCAGCAAGGTGGCAACGGTCATGGACAGCAGGGTCTTTCTCGGGGTCATTCTCGGTTTGGACATGGTGGCTCTCCTAAATTGACACAGGTTTAATGCGGAATTGACGTTAACGCCGGGACGTTAACAGGGATGCGTTACAAACTCGTGAAGGCCAATATACTTCAGGTACTTAACACATGCCAGCGATTGACAAGAGATTTATCCATGACAGCTTCATGACAGCTTTGGGTTTTAGACTGTGGCCTTGAACCATTACTGAACTCTGTAGGAGGAGTCCCATGAAAAAACTGTTGATTGCTGCCAGCATTGCTGCTTCCTTCCTCACCCTGCCATTCACTGCCGTTGCCGCTGCCCCTGAAAAGCCCGAATGCGTTGCCCCTGCCAAACCGGGCGGCGGGTTTGACCTGACTTGCCGGATTGTGCAAACCTCGATGGTCGATGCCAAAATCATGGAAACACCGATGCAAGTCACCTTCATGCCCGGTGGTATCGGGGCAGTGGCTTACAGCGCCTTCAATACCACCCGCACCGATGACCCGAATGCGATTGTTGCCTTCTCCACCGGCTCACTGTTGAACATCGCCACCGGCAAGTATGGCGAGTGGACAGAAAATGATGCCCGCTGGGTTGCCACTGCCGGTACAGACTATGGTGCGGTCATCGTCAAAGCGGATAGCCCCTTCAAAACCCTGGCTGACCTGATGGCTGCCCTGAAGGCAGATCCACAAAAAGTCGTCATCGGCGCCGGTGGTTCGGTTGGCTCGCAGGACTGGATGAAAGCGGCACTCCTGATGAAAGCTGAAAAGCTTGACCCCAAAGCTATGCGTTATGTGGCATTTGATGGCGGTGGTGAATCGATTGCAGCCCTGCTCGGTGGCAATATCCAGGTTTATACCGGCGATGTCGCAGAAATGGCAGCCCATCTGGAAGCAGGCACGATGCGCGTGTTGGCAGCGATGGCAACTGAACGCCTGCCAAAGCCCTTTGACCAAATCCCGACTGCCAAAGAACAAGGCTATGACATCAACTGGCCTATCCTGCGCGGCTATTACATGGGCAAAAAAGTCCCGGATGAGGCTTACAATGCGTGGGTAGACATGTTCACCAAGGCATACCCGACCGAAGCCTTCACCAAGGCACAAAAAGACAAAGGCTTGTTCCCGCTGAACCTGTCCGGTGCGGACATGGACAAGGAAATCAAGGCACAAGTCGCCCGCCTGCGTGAGCTGGCAACCGAAATGGGTCTGGTTGAGAAGAAATAACCGGCAACCTGCTTAAGGCTTGCTTGACACCCCCTCCCCGAACCGGAGGGGGTTTTGCCCTTTCCCTACCCCCCATACCTTCGGAGGCTGTCATGGCAGACAGGCTATTTGCGACCTTTGCCTTACTGGTCATATTCAGTTATGGCTTTATCGCCTTTACCGGAATCAAGGCTCCTTTCCAATATGACCCCTTGGGCCCAGAATCGTGGCCCAGGCTCTTATCCATCGTGGCAATGTTATGCTGCCTGTGGATTATATTCAGGCCGGATACCGGCAACATTACCCTCAACCGCCTGGCAAGCCTGAAGCTGATCATCACCCTCGTTGGCTTGATCGCCTATGCCATCCTGTTTGAGCCGCTGGGGTTCATCCTGTCTACCGCCCTGTTTTGTACGCTGCTGTCACGCCTGCTGGGGGCAACCAACAGCAAGGCAGCCCTGTTTGGGGTTGGCAGTGGGGTGATTGGCTACTTTGCGGGTGTTACCCTGTTGAAATTGAACCTACCTACCGGACTCCTGTCCGCGCTCCTGTGAGGGACAGCGCATGGATATTATTTTAAGTGGTTTAGGGCATGGCTTTGCGGTCGCCCTGCAACCCATGAACCTTATTTTGGTGCTGCTCGGTTGCTTTCTTGGCACACTGATTGGCGCATTGCCCGGCATTGGCCCCATCAATGGGGTTGCCATCCTGTTGCCGATTGCCTATAGCCTGAAACTCCCCCCGGAAACGGCACTGATCCTGTTGGCAGGGATTTATTACGGTGCGGAATACGGTGGGCGCATTACCTCGATCCTGCTGAATGTCCCCGGTGATGCCAGCTCAATCATGACTGCCCTGGACGGCAACCCGATGGCAAAGCGTGGTGAAGCAGGCCGTGCCCTATCGCTGTCGGCTGTCACCTCCTTCATCGGCGGCACATTTGCCGTGGTGCTGATGACCATCTTTGCCCCGTCAATGTCAGCGTTTGCGGTCAAGTTTAGCCCAGCCGATTACGTTGCCCTGATGGTGTTCGCGTTTGCCTCACTGGCTTCACTGGTGGGCAGCAACCCGGTCAAGACCTTATTGGCAGCCGTGATGGGGCTGATGATTGCCTCCATTGGCATTGATGCCAATACCGGGGTGATGCGTTTTACCCTTGGCACACCAGACCTGATGTCCGGGATTGATTTTCTGGTGGTGGTAATCGGCCTGTTTGGGATGGCGGAGCTGTTTAATCTGATTGAAAGCCAAGCCGCCGGTGAGCTGCGCATGATCGGCCTCGACAAGACCTTCGTGTCCTGGAAAGACTTGTATTATACGCGCTGGTCGACGTTCCGGGCTTCCATCATTGGCTTCATCGTCGGGGTATTGCCCGGTACGGGCGCAACCGTCGCGGCAGCCGTGAGTTATGGCACAGAAAAGCGCATCGCGGGTGAAGAAGGCAAACTCACCTTCGGCAACGGCGACATCCGGGGTCTGGCAGCACCCGAAGCCGCCAATAATGCGGCAGCAGGCGGTGCGATGGTTCCGATGCTGACCCTAGGCATCCCCGGTTCTGGCACGACCGCTATCCTGTTGGGCGCATTGCTGATGTTTAACATCACCCCCGGCCCCATGCTGTTCAGCCAACACCCTGAAATCGCCTGGGGCTTGATTGCCTCCATGTATATCGGTAATGTCGCGCTCCTGCTGATCAACTTGCCGTTGGTTAGCCTGTTTGTGCGCCTGTTGACCATCCCACAACAGTACCTGATCCCGATGATTGCGGTGCTGGCTTTTATTGGCGTGTATTCGGTGGTCGGCAACCCATTTGACTTATATATGATGATTGGTTTGGGGGTCTTTGGCTGGTTGTTGCAAAAACTCGACTTCTCCCTCGCCCCGGTGATTCTGGGGGTGGTACTGGGCAATATCTTTGAAGATAACCTGCGCCGCGCCCTGTCCATTTCCGGGGGGGATTATGGTGTACTGGTGCAATCCGGCAACAGCATTGTCTTGTATATTATGGCACTCCTGATCGTTATTGTACCCATCTGGATGGGTCGCCGTGGACGTAAGCTCCTCTAAGCGGCACATGGTCGCCCTGTATCCGATCTGGCTAACCTTGGTGCTTGGCTTTATCGGTGCAGGGCTGGCTCCCTTCCTGCACTTGCCTGTCCCGGCCTTGCTGGGCAGCGGTATCCTCATTTCCATCCTTGCCTTTACCCGCCTGCCACTGGCAATGCCGGTGCTGATGCGCAATATCGGCTTCACCATCCTCGGCTGTTCGATGGGCAGCAGCATTACCCCGGAAATGTTGGCACTGGTCGGGCGCTGGCCTGCCAGCCTGCTGGGGCTGACCCTTACCGTCATTGCCATGATGCTTGCCAGTACCTGGCTGCTATCACGCCATTTCGGGCACACGCCCTCCACCGCCCTGCTTGCATCCACGCCGGGGGCGCTCTCGGCAGTGGTGGCAATGGCGATGGATGGCAAGGGCGATGTGCGGGCAGTTGTCGTCTTGCAAAGCTTGCGCCTGCTGCTGGTGATGGCCTTCCTGCCGGTGATCATTTATGGCCTTGGCATGCAGGGGACAGTCGATACCGGGCAGGCCGCTGCCCTCACCCTACCGTGGCATACCGTCCCTGCCCTGCTGCTGACCGCTTTTGCCATTGCCCAGATGCTCGACAAAATCCATGTACCCGCCGCCTATGTCATGACAGGTTTGCTGTTGAGCGGTGCGGGACATGTCGGCGGCTGGCTGCATGGTGGCTTGCCCAGTATTGCCATCACCACCGGCTTTGTGATTATTGGCTGTGTGGTGGGGGTGCGCTTCCGGGGCATCCGGTTGGCGGAACTGCGCCAGTTTTCTGTGGCGGCCTTGGTCAGCGTGATACTCAGCACGGTGATTGCCGCCATCGGTGCGGCCTGCGTGAGCTGGGGGATGAACCTCCCCTTCGGGCAAGTCTGGATTGCCTACGCCCCCGGCGGGATAGAAGCGATGGCAGCCTTGGCACTGGCCTTGCACTATGACCCGGCCTATATCGCCGCCCACCATCTGGCACGGATCATTGGCATCAACCTGCTGATGCCGTGGGTGGTGCGCTGGGTAAAGGGCTGACAGCGGCAAACACCGCCTTGGCATGCTAACATCTTGCCATCACCTGTCAGGAGCATTGCCTTGAACCAACCAGAACACCCAGCCAAACAGGATAGTACCCTGATCTACACCGAATACCGTGCTTTCCTGGCTAACTTTAAAACCGTCCTGCTCGCCAGCAGCAGTGCTGATAACCAACCCGAAGCCAGTTATGCACCCTATGTGGCAGTCGGGCATGATTATTATATTTACGTCAGCGAATTGGCAACGCACACCCGCAACCTGCTTGAAACCGGGCGCTGTAGCCTGCTGTTTATTGAAGATGAATCCAACACCAATAACCTGTTTGCCCGCCGCCGTTTAACCTTCCAATGCACCGCCACGGACATCGGGCGCGATTCTCCAGCTGCCACCGCCATTCTCGACCAATTCAGTGAAAGCTTCGGCAAATTCATGCAATTGTTGCGTACCCTGCCTGATTTCCACCTGCTCCGGCTCAGCCCACAGAGCGGCAATTACGTCGCCGGATTTGGCAAAGCGTATGCACTCAGCGGTGAAGGCTTGGCAGAAATAAACCACCGAGATATGCGGGCAGGTAAACCGGGGTAATATTTTCATGCGGGGCAATAGACAAAAATTGCCCGATGGCTGTATAGTGCTGAGTCAATGATCCATATTGTTTGGAGAACCCCAATGCCAGCAACTGCTTATGCCGAACTAGACTGTGTTATCTATCAGAGTGGGCTGTGTCTGTATATTATTCTAGAGAGTGTTACTGTATAAAAAACACTATATTTATAAGAGAATTTAATAGCAATGAAAGAAATAGCAGAAATATTTGATGGATATATCCCTCTTTTACAAACATTTCTTTGGTTTTTTCTAATATTAATCGCAATTCTGCTATTTAGAAAACCAGTATCAGATTTAATATGCACAATTGAAGCAAGAATAAGACAAGGCTCCTCGATTAAATTAGGAGATATTGAATTAGGTAAGTCCGAGTTTAATACTTCAACTGAGGATGCTAAATCCTCAAATAAAGACTTAAAACTCTACGGAAACCCGGATGATCTTAAATTACTCTTTAAAGCATCTACAAATACTTGGAGCAATAGTACTAAAGCTTTAGAGACACATAATGGCTGTCTTATACAGGTTACTAACGAACAAAAGCAAGCAAATGGCTCGTGGATAGCTGCGGAGGCTCTTACTTTTATTCCTGATGTGGTAATTAAGGATATGCCTAATGGTAATGGGCGTTATTTAGCCCCTAGAACAAAAGAGATAAAAAATGATATTTCTTAGTTACTCGTGGGCGGATGCTTTTTGTGTACATCAATACGCTAAAAAGCTAATCTACAATAATAGAAAAATATGGATAGATATATTGAATTTAGACTTGAGCAAGGAAATTAAAGAACAAATCGAGAATGCAATTATTAAGTCATCGCATTTACAAATAATAGACTCATCTAATTCGCGTCATTCCCCTTGGGTTAAATTTGAGATAGATATTGCACAAAAAACAAATACACCAATTTTATGCACTAACTACAAAAAAATCTCAGAATTACTCATCTTTCAAAAAATATAATGGCGATGACAGCACGCGATTTTTAACAACTTACTCCACACCGCCCCCATCATGTGAAATATTATGGGAAGGAGGTATTCGGAGCGAGATCAGGAGTTAAACAAGAAATTTGTATAGCCTACACCGCCCCCAACTCCGCCAATGCCCAACGCGGCCTTGGCTGGATCACAGGCGGCTCACTCGCCCCTGCCAGCAAACGCAACGCCCCCGCATAGGCAATCATCGCACCATTATCCGTGCAGAACTCCAAACGCGGGAAATAAACCTTGGCATCAAGTGCTTGCAGGCGGTTACGCAGGCGTTTGTTCGCCCCCACCCCGCCCGCGACCACCAGGGTTTTGCGCCCACTCTGCTCCAACGCCCGACGGCATTTAATCAGCAGGGTTTCCACCACCGCCTCTTCAAACGCATAAGCAATGTCGGCCTTATCCTGTTCGGTCTGGCTGGAAGCCTGCCACGTGGTCAGGCTGAACGTTTTCAGGCCGCTGAAACTGAAATCACAACCGGGGCGGTCAACCATCGGGCGCGGGAATTTATAAACGCCTGGCCTGCCCTGTTCAGCCAGCTTTGCCAATAACGGCCCGCCCGGATAATCCAGCCCCAGCAGTTTGGCGGTCTTGTCAAAGGCTTCGCCTGCGGCATCATCCACACTTTCCCCCAACAGACGGTACTCCCCGATGCGTGGCACATCCACCAGCAGTGTATGCCCACCCGATACCAGCAAGGCCACAAATGGCAGCTCTGGCGGGTTCGGCTCCAGCATCGGAGCCAGCAAATGGCCTTCCATGTGGTGCACACCGACTGCCGGTAGCCCTAAGCCCCATGCCAATGCGCGGGCAAATGAAGCCCCCACCAACAACGCCCCAATCAGGCCGGGGCCTGCGGTATAAGCCACCCCATCCAGCCCGGACAAATCCAGCCCACTGGCCTCCAATGCCTCGCGGGTCAGGGGCAAAACACGGCGGATGTGGTCACGCGAAGCCAATTCCGGCACAACCCCGCCGTATTCAGCATGCATCGCCACCTGGCTAAACAGCCGGTGTGCCAATAACCCGCGCTCTGTGTCAT
Source organism: uncultured Thiothrix sp. (assembly GCA_964293005.1). Lineage (GTDB taxonomy): Bacteria > Pseudomonadota > Gammaproteobacteria > Thiotrichales > Thiotrichaceae > Thiolinea. The sequence continues at coordinate 69,577 of CAXYXW010000018.1, read as the reverse complement.
ACACAGCTACGCCGGTTTCATCACAGGAGGTCTCAATCCCCAGAACTCGCATACATTCCGCCTAAACTGACCGATAGGAAATGCGCTATTATACCTGCTGACCATCATTTCTGGCAGTTTAGGAAAAAAATGACACCGATTACCGGCTTATTCAAAGGCATCAGTTATGTTTTCAAGGGCTTATCCCTGATTACACAAAAAGGCATCCGCCCCTTCGTGCTGGTTCCGCTCCTGATCAATACCGTGCTGTTTTCCGGGGGAATTTGGCTTGCCAGCAGCCAGGCCGACCGCTGGATGCAAAGCCTGCTGCCCAGTTGGTTAGGCTGGCTTGAGTGGCTATTGTGGCCTGTGTTTGTAGTGGTGATATTTTTTGCCGTTTTCTATGGGTTTTCCATCATTGCCAACCTGCTGGCAGCCCCCTTCAATGCCATCCTTGCCGAACAGGTCGAAAAGCGCCTGAATGGTTTGCCGGTTGCCGACTTCCAGGGTTACAAGGCCTTGCCTGCACTGGTGGTGCGTACCTTCCGCAGTGAGGCCAGCAAACTCTGGTACATGGGCAAATGGCTGCTGGCATTGCTGATCCTGACCCTGATCCCTGGCTTGCAGGTCGTTTCCCCCGTGGCATGGACACTGTTTGGGGCATGGATGCTGGCGATTGAGTACGCCGACTACCCGATGGGCAACCACGACCTGTTTTTCAAGGATGAACTGAAGGCATTAAAACGCCACCGTAGCCACGCGCTTGGTTTTGGTTGGGCCTTATCGCTCCTGACGGCGATCCCGGTGGTGAACTTTATCGCCATGCCGATTGGTGTGGCAGGCGGAACCGCCTTATGGGTAGACCGGCTGGCACAGGACTATCGTTAAAACCCCGATCTTATCACAATGCCCGCATCCCATTGATGAACACCTCCAGCCACGTATAGCCACCCTGCCCGGTAGCCTCTTGGCTGGCATCCACAGGGTCTGCCGGGTTTAAACCTTGTTGTTGCTCCCAGCGGTCGGGCATGCCATCCCGATCCTGATCGAGGTAGGGTTCACCTTGTACCGGCACAGGAAAGCCCCCGACCTCCTTTTCATGCCACGGCAATTGGGCACGTGCATAGCTGCCAGTCTGGTATTCACAGGCATAACGCTGATCAACCGTATCGCGGTTACTCACCCACCGCCCAAGACCGTTGACCCGTTGGCTAGCCCCCGCCAGTGCCAGCACCGCCTCTTCCGCCTGCTCCGCAGGCTGCACACGGATCGCCCGCCCGGTGACGGGCAAGGTCGTTGCCCGTTGCCACGCTGGGGGCAGGTCTTTTTCGCAGGGGGCATCACGCTGGCGGTAAATACACAACAAATCCTGGTTTGTTGCCAGAATCTTGGCTGAGTCGCCATAGACATTGCCATGCAGGTATAAGGAAGGGTTACCAGAGATGGCGCTCCACCATCCATCCGGGTCTTTGTGCGCAATATCCATGGCAGCCGGAACCACATGCACCCCGCCACGCACCAAATCATAGCCCAGCAGGGTCAGGGGACCTGGCTTCCAGACATTGCCCACCACATCGGCCTCTACCTTGCCAGCCAATACGGTCGGTAGCCACTGCCAATCATAAATCAGGTTATTCACCAAACGCCCCCGTTTGGTCAACAGGTCGCCATTACGCTTCTGGCTATGTACCAGCAGGTTATGGTGCAAGGTAATACGGTCAGCTGCATATTCGGGGTCGCCGTTAAAACCACTCATGAACGCCGCATTCGGATGCCCACGCCCATCCTTATGGCGCACCAGACCCTCACCGATCAAATTCCAGGAAATGGTAATGTCGGAAGCCGTTCCAACTGACCCATCCCACATTGTCCCGGTATAAACACTCAGACCTTCCGCAGGCATCCAGCTCAAGGAGCAATGGTCGATAATCACCTTATTCGCACCATTCTCCAGCATCAGGGTTTCCGGGGTTTGTTGCCCAGCAAAGAAGGGTTCCTGCCGCCCGGTACGGAAACGCACATAGCGGATCACCACATCATGGGTCAGGATGGTGAGGCCATTATTTTTCAGGGTAATGCCGCCTGCGGGAGCCGTTTGCCCGGCAATGGTCAGATAGGGGCTTTTGATGCGGATATTGCCCAGGCGGGAAATGTCGACCTCCTGCGTCCTTGCATTCCAGGCCACCTTATCCTGAAGCAAGGAAACCACACCCGAAACACGAAACACCACTGTGCGTGGATAAGGCTGCATCAAGGCCCAACGCAATGTCCCCGGAACCAGTTTGCTGGGGTCTGCTAAATCCTCGGTGGTGCAGGCCTTGGTGGGGCATGGGTCATCCAGCCGATCTACCACCAGCACCTTGCCACCGCGCCCACCCACGCTGTATGCACCATCGCCCTCCGCTTCCGGGAAAGCAGGCAATTCAGCCTGTGCAAGCGCCGGTAAAACAGGCAGGCAACACCAGACGAACAGGGCTTGGAGGGTTAGCTTCATACCGCAAGAGTATAAACGCACCCCAGGCGAATAGAGCCGGGGCTAGACAAAAGGGCGGAAACTTCCGCCCTTTGGGGAATGATCAGGAAAATGTCAGGACTTAAAACTGGTGGCTATAGGCCACGCCAAACGCATTTTGTTTCATGGTCACGTCATAACCATCCAAAGGCACAGGGCCTGGAGGCGGAACGGTATTGTCACCCTCGGTTGTACCCTCGAATGAATGCACATAAGAGGCGACCACACTGGATTTTGGTGACAATTTCCATTCAGCACCCAAGGTCAGGTGCTTTTGGGTAACAGCCGGAGCCAACACATTCACGGTCGTATCAGAAGACTTGACAGGATTGTCGCCCTTGTTATAGCCCACCATCAATGCCATTTGCGGGGTCAACTGGTGTTTCACACCCACCTTATAGGTGGTCACATCATCCCAACCGAAACCGGGGCCACCGTCTGCCCCAAAAGGCTTCTGGATATGGCTGCTATTGCCAATCGCTGCCACATCACTGTAGTTGACACGTTGCACATCACCGACAAGGGTCGTGGCTTCCGTGGCTTGCCAGGCAAAACCGACACTTAAAGCAGCAGGGACATTAAACTCACCGCCATTGGCGAACAACCCGGCGTATTTGTCGAACTTGCTCATTTTCACTTCAGTCCGGTAAGTGACACCCGCCGATACAGTCGGTGACAACTTGCCATGCCAACCCAGGCTTGCGCCCACACCCGTGCCGGAATCATAGCCATTATTGGTGACATTGGCAGGGCTGGCAGAAAATACTGGCCCCAAGGCAGGGTTGGAATTGGCGAAGTTATGCAGACCCTCTGCCTTGAATTTTTGGTAGACCAGATTGGCAGAAAGACCCAGTGCATGGTTTTCGTTGATTTTATAACTGACGGTGGGGGCAATGAACAATTGCTGGAGGTCGACCCCCGCCTTGCCCATACCAAACCCTGGATTGATTTCATAGCTGCTGTTCATGCCGCCATTGCCATAGACAGCAATACCGAAATCCATGCCACCTTTCATGCCGCGCTTATACGAGGCTTCCGGGATAAAGAAATTTTCCTTGCCGTTGCCATCGAAATTCGCGTCACCGGGCATACCAAATGCCGAACCATTAAAGGTGGCGGAACGCTCCGGGCGGAACAGCTCCACACCGACATCATAGCCATCCTCAACAAAGGAGGCGGATGCAGGGTTACTGGCAAGGCTGGAAGTGTTGGCGGCATAACCGGTTGAAGCGCCACCCAAGGCGCGGTGCTCCATCCCCAAACCGACCGGGGCAAGGCCATTGGTTGCATATGCTGGGGCAATGCTGCATGCCCCCAGAATGGACGCAGCCAGCAAAGACTGACGGAATGTAACTTGGTACATGAATGTTCTCCTCTCTCCTAGTGGCGTTGTGAAAAAGCGTGTCGCTTTCTTACAACGGTATGACACCTTGCATACTCTCAAAAGCCAATTTGTACTGTCAACCACAAGCCAGCAGATTTACCGGGCAATATCCCTTTTGGATCAAAATCTTATAGTTTAATTAAATAATAATTTTCTAATATTTTGGAATCCAGCGACTACACCCGCTATGATATATCCCCCTAAAACAAACCACTGGAAACGGATTCTTTTATGTCGCACATGCAGTTTGACCTGCTCACCACCGACGGGCCTGCCCGGCGGGGACGGCTGACTTTTCCCCGTGGCGTAGTGGAAACACCTGCCTTTATGCCCGTCGGGACATACGGTACGGTCAAAGCCATGACCCCGGAAGAGCTGGAAGGGATTGGCGCACAGATTATTCTCGGCAATACCTTTCACCTGATGCTGCGCCCTGGCACAGAAATTGTGCGCCTGCACGGTGACTTGCATGGCTTCATGCACTGGGAAAAGCCGATCCTGACGGATTCGGGTGGTTTCCAGGTATTTTCACTTGCCGCCATGCGCAAGATCAGTGAGGAAGGGGTGCGTTTCCAGTCCCCTGTCAATGGCGACACCATCCTGATGACCCCAGAATCCTCCATGCAAGTACAACGGGAGTTGGGGTCAGACATCGTGATGATTTTCGATGAGTGCACCCCCTACCCTGCTACCCATGAGCAAGCCAAAACCTCGATGGAGTTGTCTTTGCGCTGGGCAGCACGCAGCCGCCAAGCCCATGCAGGCAATCCCTCCGCCCTGTTTGGCATTGTGCAAGGGGGCGTGTATGAGGATTTACGCCTGCACTCAGCGGAAGCCCTGCAAGGGATTGGTTTTGATGGCTATGCGGTCGGTGGCCTTGCCGTCGGTGAGCCGAAGGAAGACCGTGACCGTATCCTTGAAACCACAGTTCCCCATCTGCCAACCGATAAACCCCGTTACCTGATGGGGGTGGGTAAACCGGAAGACTTGGTGGAAGGGGTACGCCGTGGCATTGACATGTTTGATTGTGTGATCCCGACACGCAATGCCCGCAATGCTTTCCTGTTTACCCGCTACGGGCAGCTCAAGCTACGTAATAGCCAATACCAACAGGATACCCGTCCGATTGACGAACAATGTGGTTGTTATACCTGCCGCCATTACTCCCGTGCCTACCTGCGCCACCTCGACAAATGCGGTGAAATCCTCGGTGCACGCCTGAACACTATCCATAACCTGTATTACTACCAAGAGCTGATGCAAGGCATACGGGCAGCATTGGACGCTGGACGCTTCGATGCATTTGTCCGTGAGTTTTACGCCTTACGGGGTGGGGAATAATTTTCAAAAGTCGGACTCCTTTTGTGAGTCCGACTTACCACAAAAAACAAGATTTACACAAAGCACAGCACCGTTAAAAAAGCTTATTATTTAACATAACTTTAATTATGAGAATATTTACAAATATCTACACACCATTCATCCCCCCAAGCCTGCCAACATAAGGCACGTGCTTGCATGTTCTGTGAGTTTATGAGAAGAATCATTTTAATAACCCTCCCCTCAAGGCTGGAACAGGCTTCATCATGAGACACTTACTGAATCGAACCCTCATCATCGGGAGTGTTATGCTGCTGATTGCACTCTTTCTGCTATTTTATGGCTCTAACATGGATAGCGGGTCAACCGACTCCATTAGTGTACCCAGCACGCAGACCGATAACCCTGTAATCGCTGTGCCCCTTTACCTGCTCAAGGTTTTATTCGCCTTCGCCGGGCCATTGGCAGCCATGCTGTTGGGCGCACTCTTGGGTATCATCGGTGCAGTGATGGTCGTGGTCGGATTTATCCGTGGATTGGTGCGCTGGATGCGCCAGACTTGATGGTCTTGTGCAGGCATAAGCTACACAAAACCATCTGATGGAGGTAAGGATGAAAAAGGCAGCTAGCCCCGGCAGCTAATCCCCAACTTTTCAAAACGGGCATCCAGGGAGGCCGCCGCACCGCGCAAAGCCGGATTGTCTGCATGGATGATATACACCGGCACAGCCTGCATGTACTGGCGGAAACGGCCTTTGGTTTCAAAAGCCTCGCGGAACCGGGAGTTCACGAAGTAATCGCCGAGTTTGGGCACAATCCCGCCACCGATATAAACCCCACCCGTTGCACCCAGGGACAAGGCAAGGTTGGCAGCCACTACGCCCAGCCATTCACAAAACAAACTCATGGTTTCCATACACGCCGGGCAAGATCCGGCAATGGCACGGGCAGAAATGTCCTGGGGCTGGAGTGCTTCTGCCACCTTCCCATCGAGTTGGCAGATCACCTGATAAAACTCTTCCAGACCTGTACCGGACAACAGGCGTTCCGCCGACATATGCCCATAGGTCTGCCAAAAAGCGGCAAAAATAGCCAGTTCACGCGCATTGCGTGCACCTAGGGTGACATGCCCACCCTCCCCTGATAAGGGATACCAACCCGCTGCCGACCGGATCAGGCCAGACACGCCCAAACCCGTCCCCGCCCCCAATAAAGCAATCGCCCCATCTGGGTCGGCCTTACCGCCACCAACCTGCTGCAACTCATCAGCACCGATCAGCGGGATCGACAAGGCCAGCGCCGTAAAATCGTTGATGACCTTCAAACGCTGGAAACCAAACTGTTCACGGATACCCGCAATACTGAAGCTCCAGTCATAGTTGGTCAGCTTGATCAGGTCGCCGATGACCGGCGTAGCCACATCAATCGCCGCCTCCTTCAACCGATGCGGGGGGGCTTCCTGCAAAAACAGGCTGATGACATCAGCAAGGCCTGGGAAAGCACTGATTTCGTAGCTACGGACATAAGTTGGGCGCAACTGGTTTTCTTCCAGCAGCCCCAAACGGATGTTGGTGCCACCCATATCAATAACAAGCGCGTTGTAAAGAGCAGACATATCCATTTATCCTGATGGCAAAGTTGGGTGCAGTTTGTAATTATTTTACATCATGAAAAAAATAGATTCTGCCATTTTCTGCATGGTTAGCGCAACAACAAGCCACGTGCCTGCAAAAATGCCAACATATGCCCACGCTGCTTCTTCTGCACCGCCGCTGCTGTCTGTGCTGACCAATTGGATAACTTCTGATTGCTACCGCGTGACTGGTAATAATCCTGCATCTGGGCATCATAGGCTGCCACTTCATCTGCCGCATGACCTGCCCGGTATCTGCCCTCATGCAATACGACCGGCACGGGGAAGCGTGGTTTCACTGCTGTCTCCTGGTCAGGCCAGCCCAAACACATGCCAAAAACCGGGTAGACCTGCCCTGGCAAACCCAGCAAATCACTGACCAACTGCGGGTTATTGCGGATACCGCCAATAAATACGCCCCCCAAGCCCATCGACTCCGCTGCCAGCAACACATTCTGCGCCAACAGTGCAGTATCCACCGTCGCGGTAATGAAATGCTCAGTATGCCCCTGCAAAGCCCCCAAACCTTCCTGCTCACAGGCCTGGTTAACGCGCGTCAGGTCAGCGCAGTACACCAGAAACACCGGGGCAACCGCCACCCATGCCTGCCCACCCGCAGCTTCAGCAATCTGTTGGCGGTGGTTGGGGTCAGTGACATGAATCACGGAACAGGCCTGAATAAAACTGGAGGAAGAAGCCGCCTGACCACAACGGATCAGGGTGGTCAACGTCTCCGCACTGACTGGCTCTGCCCGGAACTTGCGGATGGAGCGGTGTGCCAACATGGTTTCCATAACGGTATTCATAATGCTGTTCCCTTTAATGGGTTAATACTGAAGGGTTAATGCGCCAGCCTGCCGCTGCGCTCCAGTTGCAGGCCACCCAGGGTGGCATTATAAGAGAGCCAAATCTGCCGCGCCCGCCCGGTTACATCACCCAAGGGGACTGTGCCAAAAAAACGCGAATCATTGCTGTTATTGCGGTTGTCACCCAGCACAAACACCTGTCCGGGCGGAACCAGCAAGTCGACTGGAACCAGTTTTTCTTCTGGTTTTTTCCAAACCGCGATCCATTCAGCGCCCTCAAACTGCTCGCGCACCACCATGATGCCATTCTGCAAGACCGGCTTGGCAGACAGCGGCTTGCCATTGACGAAAACAACCTGCCCCTTGATCTGGATACGGTCGCCGGGCAAACCAATGGCGCGTTTGATATAACTGGTGGTATGGTCATTGGGGTAAAGGAAGGTTATCACGTCACCGCGCTGGATTTTTCGCCCGCAGCCGGGGCAGTTAAAACGCTTGTCGGCATAAATGAAATCGCCCGCGACCAAGGTTGGTTCCATGCTGGCTGAGGGTATGCGGAAAGGTTCAACCCACTGCTTGCGCACGTATTGGCTTAACAGGGGCAAGGCAAGTGCCCCTGCCAATATCCAAACCAACAGATAAGAACCCGTCCCTTGCCACGCTTGCGGCACATACTCACGCCGCCGCCGGGCACTACTGAAAGCATCCAGTACCCCGACCAACCAGACCAATACCGACAAGGCCAACGACCCCAGCATCAGCACGATAGTCCAATGGTCAGGCAGTTTTACAACCAGCAAGGCAACCGCAGGGCTGGCAAATGTCAGGAACAGGAGGAGATACCAGGCAGCCCGATTGACCTGCCCATTATACAGTTGCCCCAAACCAGGCTGGAAAAAAGCCAGAAAGACAGCCAACCAAGGTCGGCGTGGGCGGATGGTGGGTGCGTCCAAGGCTAGCCTGCGGACGAAATGCCCAAGGCCTGCAAATGGCGCGGGCTGTTCTCCCAGCCTTCCTCAACACGCACCCACAGTTTGAGCATCACTTTCTTTTCCAGAAAAGCTTCCAGCGAAATACGGGCAGAACTGCCAATCCGCTTCAGCATCTCACCTTTCCTGCCAATGATGATGCCTTTCTGGTTTTCCCGGCTCACCCAAATGACCGCATGAATTTCCGTAATGTCGGCCTTATCGTCAAAGGCCTCAACCTCAACCGCCGTTGAGTAGGGCATTTCCTGGTGCAGGTAGGTCATCAACTGTTCACGGATCAGCTCACCACAAATGAAACGGGTGGACTGGTCAGTGACATCATCTTCCGCATAGCCCCACTCACCTTCCGGCATAACCGACATCAGGGCATTTTTCAGTTCATCGGTATTCACACCCTTCGTGGCAGACAAGGGAAAAACCCCCGCAAACTCACGCCGGGCTGTCACCTCCTGCAACCAGCCCAGCAAAGCCTCCTTGTGCCGCACCTTATCCACCTTATTGGCAACGAGGAATACCGGGCAATTCACATGCTGCATCCGCTCCAGCACCAAAGCATCCTCATCCGTCCAGCGTTGTGCTTCCACCATCATCACGACCGCCTCCACCTCTTCAAGTGCAGCGACCGCTTCAAGGTTAATGGTCTTATTCAGCAGGCTCTTGGCAGAACGGTGGATACCAGGGGTATCCATAAACACCATTTGGCAATCCCCCTCACTGAGGATACCCCGGATATTATGGCGGGTGGTCTGTGGCTTGTTGGCAATTGCCGAAACCTTAAAGCCAACCAGATGGTTCATCAGGGTAGATTTGCCGACATTAGGCCGCCCAGCAATGGCGACCCGACCGAAACTAGGCATTGGACAGCACCTTTTCAAACGCTTTGGCAGCAGCTTCCTGTTCAGCCTTACGGCGGCTGCTGGATGTGCCGGTTGTGCGGATAGCCAGTTCAGGGACAAGGCATTCAGCCGTAAAGGTTTGGCGGTGTGCCTCACCATCCACGCTGACCAGATTATATTCAGGCAAGCCATAATTGCGGGACTGCAAATACTCCTGCAAACGGCTTTTCGGGTCTTTCAGATCATCTTCAGTGGGCAATTGGTGCAGGAGGTTGCCATAAATGGTCAGGACAAAACGCTCAGCCTCAACCAGACCCCGCTCCAAATAAATACAGCCAATCAGGGCTTCCAGGGCATCCGCCAGAATGGATTTACGGCGGAAACCACCGCTTTTCAGCTCACCTGGACCCAAACGCAGGAAATCCCCCAACCCCAAACCGGCTGACAGGCCTGCCAAGGCATTCTCATTGACCAGCGAAGCCCGCAAGCGGCTCAGGTAGCCTTCGCTTGCACGCGGGATACGCCGGTAAAGCTCCGTGGTGATAATAAGCCCAAGCACACTATCACCAAGGAACTCCATCCGCTCATTGTGTTTGCCATCGGCGCTACGGTGGGTGATGGCACGGACAAAGGTGTCTGTTGCCATCAAATCCGCCGATAATAATTTTTTCAGTTTGTCCAAAGCGTGTCCAAATGTCCTATTGCCGCTTGATTTCCTCGACATGATTAAATGTCATCAGGAACTCAATATTTGCCAACCAATGCTTACGAACTTCATAATTCACCACCAAGGCTCGGGCATTCTTGTTTTCTGGCATTGTCTGCACAGAAAAGTATTCAGGCTTGATGGTATATAAACCATTAATGTTCAAATAATCGCTGATTTTCCCGCGCAGCAATTGGTTACTGGATGCACTGATTGCCGGGTCAGCAGCAATATCCTTTACCATCGACTTGACCGCGTAGAATTCAGCATAGATAGGGGCGAGTTTGACAACGGTGACAAAACCAAAAATCACCACGCCAGCAATCGACACCCAACCTAAAAAAGTTGCACCCTGTTGTTTCTTTCTTGTTGCCATTATTGTTATACCACCCAGGTTTTATTTTTATTTTGTTTTAATCTAATCTAATCTAATCTAAGTCTAGTCTATCAAACCAATCCGTGACAAATTGAGGCCATCGCCACCCCAATTGAAATGCATCCACACCAACATGGCCTTGCCCACCAGATTTTCCTCTGGAACCAGACCCCACATGCGGCTGTCATTACTCATATCGCGGTTGTCGCCCATCACGAAATAATGCCCTTCTGGAACCACCATTTTGCCAGACCGCCCACCAGAGCCGGGCAGAATCAGCATATCATGGCGGACTTCACCCAGATTTTCAGTAAGACGGAAGGTCTGATGCACCTGCCCATGCTGGTCATGTGCGTCGTACTCACCCACCGCTTCCCGTGCCAACGGTACACCATTGATCGACAATTCCTTATTGTCCCACTCAATTTCATCCCCTGGCACACCTACCAAACGCTTGATGAAATCGGTTTTCGGGTCATTCGGGTAGCGGAATACCACCACATCACCCGTTTTCGGCTTACCCACCGGAATCACCTCGGTATGGGCAATCGGCAAACGCACGCCATAAGAAAATTTATTAACCAGGATAAAATCCCCAATTTCCAAGGTCGGCAACATTGAACCAGACGGAATACGGAACGGCTCAGCAATAAAAGACCGCAGGATCAAGACAATCAATAACACAGGGAAAAAAGAGCGGGCATATTCAACATACCACGGCTCCTCACGGCGACCTGCGTTACGGGTTGCCAGCCAGTACAAAAACCAAATCAGGCCACTGACTGCCGTGGCAACAACCAACCAGAACTCCAGATCCATATCCAGATCCATATTTGCCTTTCCTTATAATCTTGTTACTTGTCATTGACCCTGAGTACCGCCAAAAATGCTTCCTGCGGTATGTCAACGCTACCCACTTGCTTCATGCGCTTTTTGCCTTCTTTCTGTTTTTCCAGCAGTTTGCGCTTACGGCTTACATCACCGCCATAACACTTCGCCAATACGTCCTTGCGCATGGCCTTGACCGTACTACGGGCAATAATCTGGCTACCAATGGCAGCCTGGATCGCCACTTCATACATTTGGCGCGGAATCAATTCCTTCATCTTTTCCACCAGCAGCCGCCCACGGGTCTGGGCAAACTCACGGTGTACCATAATGGCAAGGGCATCCACTTTCTCACCATTGACCAGCACATCAACCCGCACCATCGGTGCAGTCTCGAACCGATCCAAGGTATAATCAAAGGACGCATAACCCCGGCTGACTGATTTCAGGCGGTCGAAAAAGTCCAACACCACCTCCGCCAAGGGCAAATCAAAAGCCAAGGTCACTTGATTTCCGGCATACTGGATATTCTTCTGCACACCGCGCTTTTCAACACACAGCGTCATGACATTACCCAAATACTCCTGCGGAACCAGGATATTCCCCCGGATAATCGGCTCGCGGATTTCCTCAATCTTGTTGAGTGGTGGCAACTCTGACGGATTGTGTACCTTTATCTTATCACCATTGGTCAACAAAACTTCATAAACTACGGTTGGGGCTGTGGTAATCAGGTTGAGGTCATACTCACGTTCCAGGCGCTCCTGCACAATTTCCATGTGCAACATGCCAAGGAAGCCACAACGGAAACCAAAACCCAGTGCCTGCGATGTTTCCGGCTCATAAAACAGCGCCGAATCATTCAATTGCAATTTCGACAGGGCATCACGCAGGTTTTCATACTGGTCAGATTCGACCGGAAAAATACCCGCGAAAACCCGTGGCTGGATTTCCTTGAAACCTGCCAAAGCCTTGTCAGCGGGCTTCTGTGCATCGGTAAAGGTATCGCCAACTCGGGCAGCCGTGATTTCCTTGATCCCGGCAATCACGAAACCCACCTCACCCGCATTCAGTGCATCCCGGTCGAGCGCTTTCGGGGTGAATACCCCCACCCTCTCTACCTGGAAATCACGCCCGGTCGACATGGCACGGATTTTCATCTTCTTGCGGATGGAGCCATCCACGACCCGCACCAGTGACACGACACCCAAGTAATTGTCGAACCATGAATCAATGATCAAGGCTTTCAGGGATGAGTCCGGGTCGCCTTTGGGTGCTGGGATACGCTCAACCAGTTGCTCCAGCAGATCCTCCACGCCCACCCCTGTTTTGGCACTGACATGGATGGCATCAGTGGCATCAATGCCGATAATGTCCTCAATCTCCTGGCATACCCGATCAGGGTCAGCCGAAGGCAGGTCAATCTTGTTGAGTACCGGCACGACTTCGAGGTTCAGCTCAATCGCGGTATAGCAATTGGCAACGCTCTGCGCTTCCACCCCTTGCGAAGCATCCACTACCAGCAAAGCACCATCACAGGCTGACAGCGAGCGTGACACCTCATAGGAAAAGTCGACATGCCCAGGGGTGTCGATAAAATTAAGGTGGTAGGTCTGACCATTGCGGGACTTATAGTCCAGCGACACGCTTTGCGCCTTGATGGTGATGCCGCGCTCACGCTCCAGATCCATCGAATCCAGAACCTGGGCTTCCATCTCGCGCTCCTCCAAGCCACCACAGACTTGGATAAAACGGTCGGACAGCGTTGATTTGCCGTGGTCAATGTGCGCAATAATAGAAAAATTGCGGATGTTCGAGTTCACTTCACCCATATTGTAATGCTTGTCTCACCATGTCCTCTTCGAAAAAGTGGAAACACACAACTTCACCGTTGAGCATCACCACCGGAACATCCACATCGTAACGTTTACGCAGTTCCGGGTCTTTATCGATGTCGACCAATTCAAATTCAAAATCCAGTTCACCTTGCAACAGACGCAAAGCATCAGCCATCTGTTCGCACAGATGGCAGCCGACGCGATGATACACGGTTAGTGGAGCTTTTGCCTGCCTATTCAACTTTCATCGCCATAAAACGCGCAGAACCATCACGCAATACCAAAACCGCCACCGTTTTGCCAGTACTCAGGTCGGAAGCGACCTTCTTCATTTGCTCAGGGGATTCAACCTGGACACCATTCAGCATGGTGACGACATCACCTGCCTGTACCCCGGCCTTGCTTGCCGGGTCAGCCGTCACCTTTTCCACCAGCACACCGCCGCGCCCAATGCCCAAGGCTTCCCGTGCCACATCATCCAGTGCCGTCACACGCATGCCCAATACCTCAACAGCGACCGGTTCTTCTGCCTTGGCCTGCGGCTCACTGCCAGCTTCCTGTGCCAACTTTTCTTCGCTGGGCAACTCCCCGATCACCAAATCCACATTTTGGCGCTGTTTGTCACGCATCACGACCAGTTTGGCTGTCTGCCCTGGCGCAACCACCCCCACCATCGATGGCAAAGCAGCCGCATCCGCGACCGGCTTGCCATTCAGTTCCAAAATCACATCGCCCTGCTTCAGGACATTCTCTGCGGGGCCTTTGGGGATCACCTGTGCGACCAACGCCCCAGCCGGTGTTGTCATGCCAAACGATTGTGCCAGATCGCTATCCACCTCCTGGATATACACACCAATCCAGCCGCGAGCCACCTTGCCACCGGCCTTCAACTGGGCAATCACATCCATCGCCATATTCACCGGGATGGCAAACGACACCCCCATAAAACCACCGGAACGGCTATAGATTTGCGAATTGATGCCAATCACTTCGCCATCCAGATTGAACAAGGGGCCACCCGAATTGCCCGGATTAATCGCCACATCGGTCTGGATAAACGGCACATAGGAGTCACTCGGCAAACTGCGCCCGGTCGCACTGACAATACCGGAGGTGGCACTGGACTCAAAACCAAACGGCGAGCCAATCGCCAGCACCCACTCACCCACTTCAATCGTGCTGGAATCACCCATTTTCAGGGTAGGCAAACCACTGGCCTCGATTTTCAGCAAGGCCACATCACTGCGCTTATCGCTGCCAATCAACTTGGCGGTAAACTCACGGCGGTCATTGAGCTTGACAACAATTTCATCGGCTCCTTCAACCACATGGTGATTAGTCACCACATAGCCATCGGCTGACAGGATAAAACCAGACCCGCGTGCATTGGAGTCAAAACCGAACGGCGAACCGCCTTGTCCACCACCATCGCCTTCATCAAATTCGAAGAAGCGCTTCATCAGCTCATCAAACAGCTCATTTGAACCGGGTGCGCCAGGATTACGGAACTGCTCCGGGATTTTTGACTTGGGTGGCGGCGCTTTACTGACCGTTGTCACATTCACCACCGCAGGACTGTTGGCTTTTACCAACTCGGCAAACTCAGGCAGGCTACGTGCCGATACAGGCAGGCTAAAGAGCGTGCCAAACAACAGACAACTGGCCAATAAGCCGGAAAGGAACGGGGTACGACGGATGGGCTTGGACATGGTGGCTGTTCTCCTGCTGAGTGAGTATCTTAGTATGGACTCTAGCTTACCTGAATCCGGGGATGCATATCCATAGACAACAAGCGGCACCGGGGCGACCACATATAAATTTGCATTGAAACAAGCCAGGCTCAGCACTACAGTCATGCTATACTCAGGTACTCCGTCACGTCAGTACTAGGTGATTCGCCATGAATGTCATCGGCATCAAGGAATTACAAACCAATCCCGGTAAGTTGAGCCATTGGTTGCAAAACGATGAGTACATGCTCATCACACGGCGTGGTGAACCGTTGGGTGTCGCCCTGCCATTCAGCAACCAACTCATGGAAAATGGCCTGAAAAACTGGATGGCACTCAAAGCCTTTCAAAGCGGCGACTTGAGCCTTGGGCAATTAGGCAAGGTGCTGGGGAAAAACAAACACGCCACGCTGGAGTTGCTCGGCGAACTCAATATCCCGTTTGCCGATTACGATTTACAGGAAGACCTGCAAACATTGGATGAGCTGTTTGCCGCATGAATTCAGTGATTGTCAGCGATACCACCAGCCTGATTGTGTTGGAAAAATTGTCATCACTCGGATTGTTATGCAAGCTGTTTGACCAAGTTCTGATACCTGCGGTGGTATTGGCAGAGTTACAGGCAGGCTCACCCAATATCACCGCACTACTGGAAGATACACCCTGTTTTGTGGTGATGGATGTACCAGCGTCAAAACGTCTCGCCGCTCTCCTGCTATTGCTGGATGCGGGCGAAGCAAACGCTATCGAACTAGCAACCAGCCTGAACCTACCGCTGATTATCGACGAACGCAAAGGCCGCCAGATTGCCAAACAGTTCGGCATTCGCATTACAGGATTTGCAGGGTTGTTGATACAAACCCATCGCAGTAAGCTCGTGGACACGCAAACAGCGCTGGCGATGCTAGACCAAGCCGTTGCTAACGGGCTAAGGCTTGCGCCATCACTCCAACGGCAAGTGCGGGATGTGTTGGCGCATAGCGGCTAATTTTTTAGGAGCGCCCCCGCATCCGCGTACCCGTGAACACTTCATGACACTGTTTGAAAAGATGGAATTTAGTTGTTTGTATCCCCACCATTAATCACCCCAACCTCATCCACTGTCAACGTATGTTCTTGAAAGTTTCCATCGACCTGACTGCCTGTTAGCAAGCGATCTCCTACTGTAATTGATCCACTGCCGTCATCATCACTGATTATGTAAGGTCGAACAAAACCATTTGCTTTTGCATGATCAATCAAATCCTGTGTAATGGCATCCTTGAATAAAAGTAGAATATTCGCATGTTGTTGATCATTGATCTTGTTTAGTGGGGATGGATTTCCTGTATCAGTGTCTCCAACAGGTGGATAAATACCCACATCTCGCAATGACTGCATATTTTCATCTGTGAGGGTGTAGTAACTCGGTATTCCTTGACCGCCCTGATCATAACTGACCGACTTAATCACATCGCCCGCACTCAGGGAACCAGAACCATCCTGATCACGAAAGACCCCATTAGAAATGCCCAGGTGCTTGGTAATACGCTCAGCCAGCCCCATAGCACCCATATCCAGCGGCGTACCCAGTTTGCCATTAATATCCAATGCGAAGCCAGCATCTAACGTGCGTGATAGCGACTCCGTACCACCCGTATCAGTTGTATAGGTCGCCTTGATCTGATCGCCCATTGAAACCGTACCATCCTTATCAGCATCGACAACATTGATACTCTCAGAATTAACGCCCAGTGTCGTGGCAATATTCTGGCGTTGCACATCACTCAGGTTCACACCCTGCGAGGCATCCTGTTTTGGTTGCAGTTGTTTCAACAAGTTTTGCACCATCTGCATCAACGCCGTCAAAAACTCATTATTCTGGGGTAAAAGTCCACACGTTTTTTGCTGATTGCCCTTGTTGCGACTAGAGCGGCTATTAGGCGTATTAACATCGCTGCTCCGCTCAGTATTACGAAGACCAGGATTTGTATAGGTATTGATATTTTTAAAATACATAGCTTTTTCTCCTTGTAGTGAAAACTATAAGTCTATTTTCACTATTTTTTATAGCGCAACAACAATACCTCTATTATTCTCAGAGTGACTAATGGAAGCTGGCTAACGATAAACGGAATATCCCGCCTACTATCTACTCCCATCCCTTGCTGTCAAGCCACACCCGATACCCAGCTTGATCTGCTGAATATTTTTGCCATTCAGGAAAAGATTTCCCGTGCCGAATTGATCCGGCGTGCAGTGGCGGATTACCTGCAACGCCACGCGACTGTTGCCAAAGATGATGCGTTCGGTTTGTGGCAATAGCGCAATGAAACAAGGCTGCGTAAGATGATGCCTACCGGGTCAAAGTCTTATTTGCATGAGAATTTATATGCGGTCGCCCTGCAAGCAGCCCTGCTTAACACTCGATCACATTCACCGCCAAGCCGCCCCGTGCCGTTTCCTTGTATTTGGTTTTCATATCCAGGCCGGTTTCGCGCATGGTCTTGATCACCTTGTCCAGGGACACATAATGTGAACCATCACCGCGTAATGCCATACGAGAGGCATTGATGGCCTTCACCGCCCCCATTGCATTGCGCTCAATGCAGGGCACTTGCACCAGGCCACCAATCGGGTCACAGGTCAAGCCCAGGTTATGTTCCATACCAATTTCAGCAGCATTCTCCACCTGTTCGGGTGTACCACCGAGGATTTCAGTCAAGGCTCCTGCTGCCATCGAACAGGCCGACCCCACCTCACCCTGACACCCCACTTCTGCCCCGGAAATCGAGGCATTTTCCTTGTACAGGATAGCAATCGCCCCCGCTGCCAACAGGAAGCGGACAATGCCATCCTCATTCGCGCCATGCACAAAACGCCAATAATAATGCAACACCGCCGGGATAATGCCTGCTGCGCCATTGGTAGGGGCTGTCACCACCCTTCCCCCGGCTGCATTTTCCTCATTCACCGCCAGCGCAAACAAGTTCACCCAATCCATCGTTCCCAAAGGGGCATCATGCAGGCGGTCATCATGCTGGAGCTTGCGGCACAAGGGCGCTGCCCGACGCTTGACCTTCAAACCACCGGGGAGAATACCTTCCGTTTTGCAGCCCCGCTCGACACAGTCCTGCATCACTTGCCAGATATGCAGCAGCCCCGCACGGATTTCATCTTCACTGCGCCAGACCTGCTCATTCAGTAACATCAATTGGCTAATCGAATAACCATGCTCCTGACACAAAGCCAACAACTGCTTGCCTGTCGTAAACGGGAACGGTTGCACGCTGGTATCTGCCACTAACGGTGCAGCACCCTCAAGCTGGGCATCGGGGTTCACAACAAAACCACCACCCACCGAGTAATAGGTGTTTTTTTGCAGGCAACTGCCATCGGCGGCAAAGGCCACAAACGTCATGCCATTGGGATGATAAGGTAAAGCCTTGCGCCGGTGCAGGATCAGGTCAGCCTCCGGGTCAAACGCCAAGGGCAAGCTCCCCCCCAGCAATAGCCGCTTCTGGCTGAGTATCGCTTGCATGCGTTGAGGGATGCTGGTGGTGTCAACGGTTTCCGGGTCACTTCCCTCCAAACCCAACAACACCGCCTTATCCGAACCATGCCCCTTGCCAGTCGCGCCCAGGGAACCATATAGCTCCGCTTGTACCCGTGCCACCTGCGGGAACACGCCTTGCGCCTGCAAACGCCCCACAAACAGGTTGGCAGCCCGCATCGGGCCGACCGTGTGGGAACTGGACGGGCCAATCCCAATTTTAAAAATGTCAAAGACGCTGATTGCCATGTGGTGTACCCTATTTTTTCAGCTAGAATGTGGCGGAAATTATGCTTCGTTACACAGTTTATTACATTAATTGACTGATCAGTCAATAATGGTCGCCTACAGAGGAAAACACAAGTCCATGAAACGCATCACCATTGTCGGTGCAGGCTTTGCTGGCCTGACCGCCGTGCGCCAATTGCGCAAGCTCGACAAGAACGTTGAAATCACCCTGGTCGCCCCGCGTGCCGAACTGCATTACCTGCCCGGCATCATCTGGATACCCTCTGGCCTGCGCAAACGTGAAGACCTGATCATTCCACTGGCTAATTTTTTCCAGCGCATGAACGTGAAATTCCATCAGGGTAATGCCACTGGCCTGCGCGATGGCGGGCGCACCCTGGATACGGACACCGGGCCGATCAGCAATGACGGCCTGATCATTGCGTCCGGTGGGCGCTTCATCAAAAAACTCCCCGGTATCGAACATGCCATCACCCCTTGCGAGGGCATTGCCGCCGCCGAGCAAATCCGCGACCGCCTGCAAGCCATGCAAGGGGGCACGATTGCCATGGGTTTTGCCGGGAACCCCAATGAGCCAACCGCGATGCGGGGGGGGCCGATGTTTGAATTCCTGTTCGGCACTGATACCCTGTTGCGCCAGCAAAACCGCCGTGACCGCTTCAAGCTGGTCTTTTTCAGCCCCGCCCCCAAACCGGGCAACCGTCTAGGCGAAAAAGCCGTGCAGGGGCTGATGGATGAAATGAAAAAGCGCGGCATTGAAACCCATTTGGGGCACAAGATGCTGGGGCTGGAGGCCAACAAGGTCAAAACCGAAGGCGGTGAAATCCCGGCTGACCTGATCCTGTTCATGCCGGGCATGACCGGCAACCTCTGGTTTGACAATAGCCCCTTGCCCCGCTCAGAAGGAGGCTTGTTGAAAGCCAACCGCCATTGCAAGGTGGAAGGCCTGGAACACATTTACGTGGCAGGTGACTCAGGCAGCTTCCCCGGCCCCGACTGGATGCCCAAACAAGCCCACATGGCTGACTTGCAGGCCGAATGTGCCGCCAAAAACCTGCTGGCAGAATTCAATGGACAAGCTGCCGATGCCACCTTCAAGGTTGAGCTGATGTGCATCGTCGATTCTTGTAATAAAGGCATGTTTGTTTCCCGCACGGAAAGCAAAAACACGGTACTGCCTGCTAATGTGGCATTCCACTGGGCAAAGCGGGGCTTCGAGTGGTGGTATTTACGGCAGTACCGCTAAGGCAAGGCAAGGCTAACCAACTGGAACAGCTCCCACCTACGCCAATGCCGCATTAATCTCGGCAATGGCCTGCTGCGGATTGGCGGCCTGTGTGATCGGTCGCCCAACCACCACATAATCAATCCCGGCGGCACGCGCCTCGGCGGGGGTCATGGTGCGCGATTGATCATCGGCCTGGCTGCCTGCCGGGCGGATACCAGGTGTCACCAATAGAAACTGCTCACCCAGCAAGGCTTTCAAACGGCTAGCCTCCTGTGCGGAACAAACGACCCCATCCAATCCACAGGCTTGGGTTAGGCTAGCCAAATGTTGCACCTGCTCCCAAGGCTCATTGACCCGGATACCGGTCGATTGCAATTGCGCCTGATCCATCGAGGTCAGTACCGTCACGGCAATCAGTTTGGGGGGCTTATCAAAACCCACCAGGGCAGCGCGGGCGGCTTGCAACATTTTATCCCCCCCCGCCGCATGCACATTCACCATCCAGACCCCCAGGCGGGCGGCTGCTTTACAGGCGGATGCCACGGTATTGGGAATATCATGGAATTTGAGGTCAAGGAACACATCAAAACCTTGCGCCACCAACGCACGCACAAACTCAGGGCCCGCTGCTACAAACAGCTCAAACCCAACCTTGAGTTTGCAGGTATCCGGGGACAACGGCCTGACAAAGGCCAAAGCCTGCTCGGCGGAAGGGAAATCAAGAGCAATAATCAAGCGACTAGACATAAGGTAGGAAGCTCCTTTCAGGTATGCTGGATAGTGTCCCATTGGTGGCAGGCTGGACAGCGCCACAGGTAATCGTGCATTTTGTAGCCACAACGGGTGCATTGGAAGCGGGGCTGCAACTTCACCAAACGGTTAAGAGCCTGCCCCAACTCATCCAGGGGTGGGCGCATAGCCAATGGCATACTGTCTGCCAGCACGGCTGCCGAACGCGCCACCGTCTGTAGCGTCACCGCCTCTTGCTGCAAATGGGTATGCACCAGCGGCAATAAGGTCTGCCCTTCCCCATTCTGGTGGGCAATCGCCAGCAAGGGGGGGAACAAACGCGGGTCACGGTTACGGGTATACTCGGCATTGACGAATGCCTGGATTTGCTGCAACTCGACCGGCTGCTTAAACACATCCAGCAAGCGTTGCACCAGCGAACCCAGCAAGCGCTGATCATGCTGGATAGCCTGCCGGAAATGCTTCAACGCAGCGGGGCGGTCATCCCGTGCCAATGCCAACTCAGCCTTCAACACCTGGATACGTGCCAACTCCGGGTCAGATGCACTCGCCTTCTTCAGTGCCTCATCGACCTGAAACAACTGGTTCTTTTGCAAGTGCTCTGTCGCCTGCTCGCACCAGTAATGTGCGACCAAGCGGTTACGCTCCACCTTACCCTCCACGGAGCAGGCAGCCAGCTCAATGGCCTTATCCCACTCCTGCAATTGCTCATAAATATGGCGTAACGGCACACAGGCTTGCGTGTTTTTAGGGTAGGTAGTGATGAGTTCACGAAAGACACTTTCTGCCCGATCCAACAAACCGGCGGCAAAAAAATCTTCACCCAAGGCCAACATCGCAGCCTGACGCTGGGTATTGCTCAAATCCGGGCGTGCCACCAAATGCTGGTGCAAGCGCAAGGCACGGTTAACCTCACCCCGGTTACGGAACATTTTCCCCAAGGTCAGGAAAGTTTCAGCGGTTTGGGCATCAATGGCAGGCGCTTCAAGGAAAATATCGAGCGCCTTGTCAGGATCTTCATTCAGCAAGAAATTGATACCGCGCACAAAGCGCGTCGAAACCTCGCGGGTTTCAGCCTGAGTGTCCTTATTCCGCTTGTAGGCTGTCCGCCAACCAGAATAAAAGGCCAAGGGTAGCAACAGGAAGAGTATTTCTAACATGTGCCATTAACAATATGAACAGAAATATTCGCAGGCTGACATAAAAAGGAGGCTATCAAGCCTCCTTGTATCATCCGTTGTGCCAGCCGTTTGCACCGGCAGAAAACGGCGCTGGCAAGCCTAATCCTGAATGGCATGCAACTTGCGTGATTCATTGACACGCTCACGCAATTCCTTGCCAGGTTTGAAATGGGGGACAAACTTGGGGGGCAAGCTAACCTGTTCCCCTGTTTTTGGGTTGCGTCCCTTGCGGGCAGTCCGGTGGTGCAGAGAAAAACTGCCAAAACCACGGATTTCAATGCGCCCACCCCCCGACAATGTTTCACTCATGGACTCAAGCAACAATTTGATGGACAGTTCAACGTCCTTGCTGCTCAGGTGACTTTGTTTACGGGTAAGAATATCAATAATTTCAGATTTGGTCATCCGTTACGCTCCTGAAGCACTCAATCAGAAAGAGGGTTTGTCATTCTAGCGGGGAACGCAGGCAACCGCCTTGGCTTATCTGCCACTTGTCACAATTGCCTGTCTTTCGGAATAAAGGCCTTCCCTGGCCCAAATCTAGCTATTCCATTGAAAAGAGCGGTGTTTAGTCGCTCATTTGTTCCTTGAAGATGTCGCCCAAGGAAGTGGATGCAGAGCCTTTGCTGTACTCTTTCATCACACGGGCTTCTTCTTCATTTTCACGAGCCTTGATGGACAGGTTGATGGCGCGGGTCTTGCGGTCAACGCCCATGAACTTGGCTTCAATTTCGTCGCCTTCGTTCAGGATCGTGCGTGCATCTTCAACGCGGTCACGGGACAGTTCGGAAGCACGCAGGATGCCTTCGATGCCTTCGCCCAGATCAATGCGTGCAGACTTGGCAGTGACTTCAACGACCTTACCTTTCACGAAGCTGCCTTTTGCATGGGCTGCAACGAAATTGGAGAACGGGTCTTGCTCCATTTGTTTGATGCCCAAGGAAATGCGCTCGCGCTCTGGGTCAACCGCCAGGACAACCGCTTCCACTTCGTCACCTTTCTTGTAGCTGCGGACAGCTTCTTCGCCCGGAGCATTCCAGGAGATGTCAGACAGGTGGACGAGGCCATCAATACCACCATCCAGACCGATGAAGATACCGAAGTCAGTGATGGATTTGATTTTACCGGAAACTTTGTCGCCCTTGTTGTGTGAACCTGCAAACTCATCCCAAGGATTGGCCTGGCACTGTTTCATGCCGAGGGAAATCCGGCGGCGGTCTGCGTCGATGTCGAGGATCATGACTTCCACTTCATCGCCCAGTGTCACTACCTTGGCTGGGTTGACGTTCTTGTTCGTCCAGTCCATTTCAGACACGTGCACCAGACCTTCCACACCGTCTTCGATTTCAACGAAGCAGCCGTAGTCAGTCAGGTTGCTGACCTTGCCAAACAGGCGGGTCTCACGTGGGTAACGGCGAACCAGATCTTGCCACGGGTCTTCACCCAATTGCTTGAGGCCGAGGGAGACGCGGTTCTTGTCTTTGTCGAACTTGAGTACCTTGACTTCAATTTCGTCACCGATATTGACCACTTCAGAAGGATGCTTGACGCGCTTCCAAGCCATGTCAGTAATGTGCAACAAGCCGTCGATGCCGCCGAGGTCGAGGAACGCACCATAATCGGTGAGGTTCTTGACCACGCCCTTCACTGCCTGACCTTCTTGCAGGTTGTCCAACAGGGCTTCACGCTCAGCGCTGTACTCTTCTTCCACCACTGCACGGCGGGAAACTACAACGTTATTGCGCTTCTGATCCAGTTTGATCAGTTTGAATTCAAGTTCCTTACCTTCGAGGTAAGAGGTATCGCGTACTGGACGCACATCGACCAGAGATCCTGGCAGGAACGCACGGATGTCGCTCAGCTCAACCGTGAAACCACCCTTGACCTTGCCCGTAATAATACCGGTAACAATTTCATCGCCCTTGAAGGCTTCATCAAGGATTTCCCACGCACGCATGCGGCGGGCTTTCTCACGGGACAGGCGGGTTTCACCGAAACCGTCTTCGACTGTATCCAATGCCACTTCCACCAGATCGCCGACCTGGACAGTGACTTCACCACGCTCGTTCTTGAACTGCTCAGCCGGAATCACACCTTCCGACTTCAGGCCTGCACTGACAATGATGAAATCAGGACGAACGTCAATGACTGTCGCATTGACCAAGGAACCCGGTTTCATCTGGGTGTAGGAAAGGCTCTCTTCAAACAGTTCTGCAAAACTTTCAGTCATGAATCAAATTACCTGTGAATAAAATAATGTGCACCATAACCTCCTGTCATGATGGGCAAAAAACAAAAAGCCCGGACAATCCCTGTCTGGGCCTCTACGTTCTGTCTGGGGATTCTGCTCAGCGCTTATACACGCGCAGGATCGATTCCAGAACTTGGTCAGGGCTCAAAATGCTGCTGTCAATGACAATGGCATCCTCTGCGGGACGCAAGGGTGCGACAGCGCGATTGCTGTCCCGCTCGTCGCGTTCGGCAATCTCCTGAATGAGGGCGGTAAGGTTAGCATTAATTCCCTGCTGGCTCAACTGCTTAAGCCGCCTTTGTGCACGAACATCCACACTGGCGGTCAGAAACACCTTGACGCAGGCATCCGGGAACACCACCGTCCCCATATCCCGCCCATCCGCCACCAAGCCTGGTGCATGGCGGGCAGCACGTTGCTTGTCCAGCAAGGCCGAACGCACCCCAGGAATGGCGGAAATACGCGAGGTTGCATCCGCACACGGCTGGGTACGGATTGCCAGCGACACATCCTCACCATTCCGCCAGACTTTGCCATCGGAAAAATCCATTTCCAACCCCTTGATCAAACTGACCAAGGCTTCAGCATCATCCAGCGCCACCCCAGCCACCAGCGCAGCGTGGGCAGCCACCCGGTAGATCGCACCACTATCCAGCAGATGCCAGCCCAATTGTGTCGACAATAAGGCGGCAATTGTCCCTTTACCTGAACCGGCAGGGCCATCAATGGTGATGACCGGGATGGAATAATCAGTCATTGCAGGTTCCCCCATTTAAACCACCACTAAACCGCCACAATCCCCATCCCTGCCCCAGCCGCCAAACTGACAAAGCCTGGGAAGGACGTATTGACGGTCGCGCAATCATTGATGGTTATCACGCTGCTGGCACGCAAGGCTGCAATCGAGAAGGACATGGCAATACGGTGGTCATTATGGCTGGTAATGGTCGCACCGTGCAGCTTGCCGCCCTGGATAATAATCCCGTCCGGGGTCGGCTTGGCATCAATCCCGCACGCCAGCAAGCCATCCGCCATCACCTGGATACGGTCACTTTCCTTGACACGCAACTCTTCCGCACCCGTCAAAACGGTTTCACCCTCTGCACAGGAAGCCGCCACAAATAATACCGGAAACTCATCAATCGCCAAGGGAACCAAAGCCTCCGGGATGCGGATACCCTTGAGTGCCGCAGAGCGCACACGGATGTCCGCCACCGGCTCACCCCCGACTTCACGCGGGTTCTGGATTTCAAGGTTTGCACCCATCAGGCGCAGGATGTCGATCACCCCGGTACGGGTCGGATTCATGCCAACGTGCTCAATCACCAGATCAGAACCTTCGGCAATGCTCGCAGCCACCATAAAGAAAGCTGCCGAGGAAATGTCTGATGGCACATCAATATCTGTCGCCGTCAGCTTGCCGCCCCCTTGCAGGCTGATACGGTTGCCACCCACCTGCACCGCATACCCAAAACCACGCAACATGCGCTCGGTATGGTCGCGGGTCGGGGCTGGCTCAGTAACCGAGGTTTCACCCTCAGCATACAAGCCCGCCAACAACAGCGAGGACTTCACCTGCGCACTCGCCATCGGCATGTCATAATGGATACCACGCAGCTGGCTCCCACCGTGCACCTGCAAGGGCGGTGTACCGGCTTCAGTCGCACCAATCCGTGCCCCCATGCTTGCCAATGGGACGGTCACACGCTTCATTGGGCGCTTGGACAGGGAGCTGTCACCGGTCATGCGCACATCAAACGCCTGCCCACTCATCAGACCCGCCATCAGGCGCATGGACGTGCCCGAGTTACCCATATCCAACTCACCTGCGGGGGCTTTAAGACCATGCAAACCCACCCCGTGGATGGTCACATTGCCTTCTGCTGTTGGCCCTTCAATAGCCACACCCATCGCCCGGAACGCTTTCAAGGTGCAGAGGCAATCCTCGCCCTGCAAAAAACCACTGACATGGGTCACGCCTTCCGCCAGGGAGCCAAGCATGATTGAACGGTGGGAAATCGACTTATCGCCCGGCACACGGATACGGCCTTGCAACTTGCCGCCCGGCTGGACAATGAAACGGAGGTCAGAATGGTCGCTCACGGTGCTTAAAATCCTGTAGTCATAAAATCTGGTAAAATTCTTGGTAAATTCTTTGGTAAAATTACATCCCCATCAGCCCGTTTTACCCGGCTCAAAACGGGTGACGTAATTGTCTCGTGCCTGTTTGGCTTTTGCCATCCGGTCATGCAGGGATTGCCCATCTTGCGCCCGGATCAAATCCGCAAACTCACCCAAATTGGTTTGCAAGGCACTGATCATCTGGAGGATGGCTTCGCTATTGAACAGGCAGACATCACGCCACATGACCGGATCGCTGGAAGCAATGCGGGTAAAATCGCGGAAACCGCCCGCTGCATAACGCAAAATATCTTCCCGCTGTGGCATATTGAGGAGGGTATCCACCAAAGAGAACGCCAGCACATGCGGTAAATGGCTGGTCGCCGCCAACACTTCATCATGCAGGGCAACCGGCATTTGCTCAACCTGTGCGCCGGTTAGCTGCCACATCGCCGTTACCCGCGCCAAAGCATCCGCATCGGTATGAGCCTGGGGGGTCAGCACCACTCGGCGACCTTGGTAAAGGCTTGGCACAGCGGCTTCCACCCCACTTTGCTCACGTCCGGCAATCGGATGCCCCGGAACAAAGCGGGTGAAATCCATCCCCATGATTTCATTCACTTCGGCAACCACCGAGCTTTTGGTACTACCGGCATCGGTCAGGATGGCCTGTGCGGGCAACACTGGCTTGATTTGCGCCAACAGCGGGCGCATCGCCCCCATCGGCACAGCCAGCAACACCATATCAGCATCCTGTACGGCTGTTTGCGGATTCAGCTCATAAGCATCAATCACGCCCAAATCAATCGCCTTTTGCAAGTGTGCCGCATTCCGGCTACAACCCACCACGGTACGGCAAGCATGTACCTCGCGCAGCGCCAAGGCCAAAGAGCCACCAATCAGCCCTACCCCGAAAATGACAAGTTTATTGATCACGCCGCCAGAACCTTCTGCAAAGCCCTGATACAGCGCTCATTCTGCTCTTGAGTACCTACTGTGATCCGCAAATGGTTGGGCAAACCATAACCACCAATTGGGCGCACAATCACCCCTTCACGCAGCAGGGCTGCGTATACCGGTGCGGCTGGACGCTGCATATTCAGGGTGATGAAATTACCCACGGTTGGGATATATTCCCAGCCATTGGCAGCACAAGCCGCAAACCACTGCTGCAAACCCGCCGCATTGGTGGCAACACTCGCTTGCAGGAAAGCATCATCCGCCAAGGCGGCCTCTGCGGCTGCTAGAGCCAGGGAATTGGTATTGAAGGGCTGGCGCACGCGGTTGAGCATGTCGGCAATGGCGGGGCTGGAAACGGCATAGCCGACCCGCAAGCCCGCCAAACCGTAAATCTTTGAGAAAGTGCGGGTCACGACCAGATTCGAGAACTCATACAGCCACACCAAGGCATCCGGGAAATCAGGCTCCTGCACATATTCGGTATACGCCTCGTCCAGCACCACAATCACATCCGCAGGCAAACGGCGGAGGAAACCCAGCAAATCATCTTTGCTGAGCCAAGTTCCGGTCGGGTTATTGGGGTTGGCGACAAACACCACGCGGGTATTGTCCACGACCTTCGCCAACAGGTTAGGCAGGTTATGCCC
Organism: uncultured Thiothrix sp.; assembly: GCA_964293005.1. Classification (GTDB taxonomy): domain Bacteria; phylum Pseudomonadota; class Gammaproteobacteria; order Thiotrichales; family Thiotrichaceae; genus Thiolinea. Next base: position 41,721 of record CAXYXW010000018.1, on the reverse strand, counting down.
ATACGGCATGCTGGGGTGATCCGACGGATTGGCCTTGGCAACCCGCAACTCAGCCCCCGCCGCCTGGGAAACAATCGGGTAGACCGCAAAGGCATGCTCAGAAAAAACCGCCGAGCGCCCACTACACAGGAATGCCCGCGCCACCAGCTCCAGTACATCGTTGGAACCATTGCCCAAGGTGATTTGTGCGCTGTCCAAGCCAAACCGGGCAGCCAAAGCCGCCTTGAGCTTGTAACCACTGCCATCCGGGTACAACTCCAGGGCTTTCAGGGGGTCAGCCAGAGCTGCGACCGCCTTTGGGCTTGCACCCAAGGGGTTTTCATTGGAAGCCAGCTTGAGGATATTGCTGATCCCCAATTCGCGCTCCAGCTCCTCAATCGGCTTGCCCGGCACATAAGGCTGCAAGGACTGCACCCCAGACAAGGCAAGGCTACGGTAATCAATGGTTGGCTCAGTGGTCATGGTATCCAGCCCCGGCAAGCTGCTCTGAATAATCAAGGGCAGCATTCAACCATATCAGGTAGGACTTTACCAGTGCTTAGATTTACAAGCTCAGACCTGCACCCTGCTTCCTGAGCCACTATTTCCTTTCCCGCTAATCCGGCAAAATCTTTCCAGAAAGCATCATCATGGTTCTTGTGGTGAAGATGGCATAGCTCGTGTGTGATGATGTAATCAATAATCTTGGGAGGAGCCATCCATGCATTTGCCCATGTCTGCCGCAACTCGCCCAACGATACCCCATGTCTTTGACCTTGATCACACCAGCCGAAACGCCGACTTTAGGCGCATAGTAGCCAACACGATCCTGCAAGCACTGTTGCCCTTTTTGCGTATAGTAACGCTCGAATACCTGTTGTGCGGCCTCGACACCACCCGCGTCAATGAGGTTGCGGTTGAGGCAAAAGCACCCATCCTTGAGCAGCAGGTCTTGAGCACTGATCTGAAACCAGTGCCAGCCAGTAAGTCCGCCCCAGATACAGGAAAGACTCACCATTGACCCAGCTACGCACCACAGAGCTGGCATTCAAATCCCGCCATTCGGCAAGGTTCCGGTGTGTAATACTGAGGTGGCCTGACAGTGATTGTACCATACGGCGGAGTCATACAGATTGCCGAATGGCTTGGAGTGTAGCATGGCGGGAGAGAGGCTGTCCCTGCCCCATTTATCCTTGCAAACCGCTATTCAGGCGGTGTTACCATGCCTCACCAACCAGCAGGGTATTGTCATCCTTGAAGTGGTAGGGAAGGTACAACCAGATTGGTGGCATCAGCAAACGGCGGCGACCCAAATTGATGTCTGTTGTACTCATGGGATAAATTGATCCGGTAAAAAGTAAGATAGTCAGGCTACCCGCTTAAGCCCCACCCCGCATTGAGAAACAGCAAACCACGCCTGATTTAAAGGAGGGAGATTATCCGCCTCACAACACCTCTCCCACCAATAACTGCAAACTGCGCTCGCCCCGGAACTCATTCACACTGAGCTTATAAACCAGCCGGACGGTTTCACCTTCGCCAGGCCAGCGCCCAAAGTCGGCAAAGAAGTCCAACGCGGTCACGGTCGGGCTGCTGGCGGAAGCCAGTGGGCGCAGCAGGGCTTTCAGGTGCAGTTCTTTGAGGGTTTGCAGGCGGATGATTTCAAACTCCCCCTCAAATTGCGGTTCCGGGAAGTGTTGCCCCCACGGGGCGATGCTGTGTAGCTGTTCAGCACTGCTGAGGTTGAACTCATCCGGACTGAGTGTGCCATCGGTATAGACCATTTCGCGGAAGGTGTCGGCCTGCAATTGCCGCCTTACCGCTGCGGTAATGGCAACCGCAAACTGATCCAGTTGTCCGGCAGGCAAGGTCAGGCCAGCCGCCATCGCATGCCCGCCAAAGCGCTGGATCATCCCCGGATGGCGGGAGGCAACCTCATCAATCAGGTCGCGCAAGTGCAGCCCCTCAATACAGCGCCCGGAGCCTTTCACCAAGCCATCCCCGGCATTGGCAAACACCAGCACCGGGCGGAAATAGCGGTCTTTGATACGTGAGGCCAGGATACCAATCACGCCCTCATGCCAATCGGCTTGGTGCAGGCACATAATCGGTGGCAGTGCCACACCGGGGCGGTCAAAGCCAAGTGACTGGATAATCTGCTCGGCATCATCCTTCATGCTGGCTTCAATCTGCTTGCGCTCCTGATTGAGCTGGTCAAGCTGGCGTGCCAATCTTTGCGCCTCTTGCGGGTCATCGGTCAACAGGCAACGGATACCGACCGCCATATCTGCCAAGCGTCCAGCCGCATTCAGGCGCGGGCCACAGGTAAAACCAAAGTCGCTGCTGACCACCCGCTGCGGTATTTTACCGGCAATCGTCAATAGCGCCTGGATACCCACTTGCCCATAACCTGCCCGGATACGCCGCAAGCCCTGCTCCACCAAAATGCGGTTATTGCTGTCCAGCGGCACGACATCCGCGACCGTACCCAAGGCCACCAAGTCAAGCAGGCTGGTGAGGCTGGGTTCTGTACCCGCACCAAAATGCCCGCGTGCAGCCAACTCCTGCTTGAGGGCAAGCATCACATAAAAGGCCACACCGACACCGGGCAGGGCTTTGGAAGGGAAGGTATCACCCGGTTGGTTGGGGTTGACCATCACATCACAGGCAGGCAACACCTGCCCCGGCAAGTGGTGGTCAGTGATCAGCGTGCGATAGCCACGGGCTTTGGCGGCTTCCACCCCCTCCAGGCTGGATACGCCATTATCCACCGTCATCAATAACCAGGGCTGCCACGCTTCCGCCAGGGCAACAATATCCGGGGTCAGACCATAGCCATACTTGAAGCGGTCAGGCACCAGGAAGTCAACCGCACGATGCCCGAACAGGCGCAAGGCACGGATGCACAGTGCCGTGGCGGTTGCACCATCCGCATCATAATCGCCGACAATCAGGATCAGCTTGTTGCCCTGTACCGCCTCTGCCAGCAGCATGGCGGCTTCCCGCACCCCTTTCAGGCTGGATACCGGCAGCAAGCGCCGCAGGGCATAATCAAGTTCAGCACTGCTGTCGATGCCGCGTGCTGCCAACACCCGCCTGACCAACGGGGGATAAGGGCTGGATGGCTCATGCAGGATTTGCCCGTGGCAAGGGCGGGTCAGGATGGTTTTGCGGCTGCGCGGGGTCATGGTTGGCCTTTGATGCTGGCTTCGGTATTGGACAGATTGGACAGGTGCAGTTTGGACAAATAGTCGATAACCCCCAGCCCCGCTTGCCGCCCAGTGGCAAAGCAGGCCGTCAAGAGGTAGCCACCCGTGGGGGCTTCCCAATCGAGCATTTCCCCCGCGCAAAACACCCCTGGTTTTTGTTTGAGCATCAGGTGTTGGTCGAGTGCCGCAAACGCCACCCCCCCAGCAGTACTGATGGCCTCATCCAGCGGGGTGGTGGCAATGACGGTTATCGGCAGGGCTTTCAGCAGATGGGCAAGGCTTCCGCCGGGGGCAGTTTGGTGCAGGGCTTCAAATACTAGCGCTGTTTTGGCTGCATCCAGATGCAGGCGGCTTTTCAAGAAAGAACCGAGCGTCTTGCTGTGGGGTTTGCTGGCTAAGACTTGCTCCAGTTGGGCATGCGTTTGGTGTGGGCAGAGGTCAAGATGGAAGGTGGCACTGCCACTGGCTTCCACCTGGTCACGCAGGCGGGCAGCAAAGGCATAAATCAGGCTGCCCTCCACTCCTTGGGCAGTGAGGATCAGTTCGCCCAGCCGGGTTTCGTGCTGTCCATTGACCGTGGTAAAGCTTAAGGCAACCGATTTGAGGGGTGCACCGGCATGCTTTTGCAGATGCCCACTCCAGTTGCACAGGAAACCACAATTGGCAGGACGCAAAGGGGCAATGGCAATGCCTTCCGCTGCCAACAGATCAACCCACGCACCATCGCTGCCCAGCTTGCGCCAGCTCCCACCGCCCAAGGCGAGTACAGTGGCTGCGTAAGTAGAGCAAACCGTCCCGCCCGCATGGGTAAAGAGCAGCCGCCCTTCCGCATCCCAGCCCTGCCAGCGGTGGCGTGGATGGATATGCAAACCCTGCTGGCGCAAGCGTGACAGCCATGCCCGTAGCAGTGGGGCTGCCTTCATTGCATTGGGGAAGACCCGCCCGGATGTGCCAATGAAGGTTTCCACCCCCAAACCACTGCACCATGCCCGCAACGCCTCCGCACCAAACTCAGCCAACAGGGGCTGCAAATGGCCTGCTTGCCCAGCGTAGCGGCTGCAAAAAGCCGGGAAAGGCTCCGAGTGGGTAATATTGAGGCCACCAATTCCCGCTAGCAGGAATTTGCGCCCCACCGACGGCATGGCATCGTAGAGGTCAACGCGATAGCCTGCGCGGGTCAGTTGTTCGGCTGCCATCAGCCCCGCAGGGCCGCCACCGATAATGGCAATAGGGGAAGTGGTTACAGCAGGCAAAACAGCATCCTTCGGGCGGTTGGTCGGGGGATGATGCTAGCATATTTGGATTTTTCCCATTTGCCAAATGGTCAAATTGGTACTATATTGGTACTATGCCTAAGCGAGGAGGCCTATCATGAAACATCTTCAGCGGCTGTTTTTACCATGAGCATCACGTCTGCCTTGGCGCTTGGTATCAGCAATAGGCAACCTTCTGAAGTAACAACGGATACACAGAAGCCTGACGTTTCTCTGAATGACTCCCCCCAAAGCGGAGCGGATACATCTGGAGGAACTTATTTCAGCGATGCAGTAAAAGCATTGGAAGCCCCTGAAAAAGGCGAATTTGCCAAAGCTCTCGAAGAAATGCAGAACGCTGGCAATACGGGTGGGCAGACAAAAATAGACTGCTCAGGCTATGGGGTTCACGGTGGAGGGACATCCTTAAGCTCTTTAAGCTCCTCTCTCTGCGACCCCAGTAAACCACCACCTAATCCAGAAAAAGAAGCGCTTCTCAAAGAAATAGGTGAGATGAAGCCGGAGGAGATGATGTCACTACTGGTGGATTTAAATTTGCGTCTTAGCAAGCTTGAAGCCAGCCGCAATACCCTGACAGCACCGTTCAACGTCGTTGATAAAGATGGACGGGTTATCTTGAACGTATCCACTTCAGGGCAAGGCAATGATTATCTTGTCATGGGGGCTACAGGTGAACCCGGTATATTTCTGCAACGCAATGCTGAATATGCCCGCCTGACTGCGCGTGTTTCAGCCGACAACCGTGCTTATTTGAATGCAGACCAAAAGCAAAGGTGCGACTACTGCCGCAGAGCATGCCAACTATGCATCTGGATTAGGCACATCCATGAATGGTGGGCATGGTTTGTTCGTTCGGCAGATTGCCGGTCAGTCAGCCAACACACTGGCAGAAATTGCTGATCAACCCGGTAAGAAAGTTGCGCTGCGTCTGTACGATGATGCAGGTAAGGTAGTGGTTTCGGCAGGCACAAATCCCACTACCAATGGTTCCGGTACAGTGATGGCAGCCAATACCCAAGGCGAAAACGTTGCTTTCCTTGGCACGTCCACAGACGGTCAAACCGGTGTTGTCAGTGTCGCAAAAAGTGGCAAAGACACCGCAGCCCTCATATCCGAACCCCGCATGATTGTGCTGTACAACGATGCAGGGGAGGCGATCACCACCCTTGCCAAAAGTCAGGAAGGTACGGGCGAAGGTGGCAATATCACCATCCGCCAACCGGATGGGGAAGGTATTTTTTCTGCGGGTTACAATGCCGAAGCAGGTGGTGGCGATGCCTGTGTCTACCGTGCAAAAAAACAGACTATGTTCTGCTTGGGCATTGGTGTACCTGGCATGGGCGCGATAGGACGATAAGGCATGAATAGCACCACTATTCTCCTCACGCTTCCAGCCTTGCTCACCGTTAGTGGGATCAGTTTTGCAGCAAGCGCCCCCACCATCCCCTTCTGCCCCGGTCTGGTCATTGTCACCGCCATTAGCCAAAGCAGCGGTGATTACGAATCCATCAAACGCATTGCCGCCGTGGATGAAACAGGCGTTACCCTGCATTATTCCAGTGAACACCACGTAGATGACATTCTCAGTGACAAACCACCTGAACTGGTTTCGACGCATGTTACCCGCCGCATCTTGCGCGAAGACCAACAGAAAGCTGCTTATTATCTGGCGGTTTTTGACCCTAAATTGCCAGAAACTGTGCCTAACAGCACCGCGATCAGCCTGACCCACGAAAATTACCAACGCCTCAAGGAAACCGGCAAAGCCGAACTGTCGATTGTCACCTCACTCAACTACAGCACTACCCCGGAAAACGTGCTTGACCCAAACTCCCCTTTCCGTTGGTGGTTTGCACCTTCGGTGTATGCCCTGGAATTGGCGGATAAAACCCCGGTCAATATGCCCGTGTTGGTGAATGGCAAGCCCGCCGAGTTACCAGCCCTGCATGCCAACGGCTTGTTTGGCACAGAGAAAGCCGAGTTTTTTATTCTGGATGCCCCTGAAAACCCATTGATCCTGAAGTTTCGCCTGGGGTTTGGTACAGATGAAGCCTTGCGGGAAAAATTTGCGTCCGATCCGGCAATGACCAAGATGCTGGAGGAGTTGGCGGCAACTGCACCCGCCCCAGCAGAAAGGGAGCGCCTACAGGTGACGCAAATCAACTTCGATTGTGATACAGGCCTGGATTTGGCACATCAACCCGGCTCAGGCAAACCCGTCGAATTGTCCGGTGATTTCGACACTGATGCGGAACCTTTCCCGACCGGCAGTGGCAGTGCTGCCAGTGCAGGGGGTGGCAACGCCCCCAGCGGTAACGGTGGTAGCGGCGAAGGGGCTGGGTCTATGGGCGGTGGTGCAAGCAGCTTGAGCCTTGGTGCAGGCGGTGGCGATAAAGCAGGGGACAAGGCCGCTGAACTGGAAAAAGCCCTGCAAGAGGGGGAAAAGGTCGACATTTACGACATCTTTTTCAGTTTTAACAGTGCCACCCTCCGCCCGGAATCGGATGAAACCCTCACTCTCATCGCCGATTTGCTCAATAAACATCCCGACTGGAAGCTGGCGATTGGCGGGCATACCGACAGCATCGCTAGCGATACCTTTAACCTTGACCTCTCCAACCGCCGTGCTGCTGCGGTCAAGGCAGCCTTGGTGGAACGCTTCAAGATTGCGGATGCCCGCTTGAGTACCCAAGGGTATGGCGAGGCCAGCCCACGGGATACCAATGACACCCTCGAAGGTCGCGCCCGTAACCGCCGGGTGGAGTTGGTGCGGCAGTGACTCACGCTTATGCAGGACGAACCCATGAAAAAGAAATGCTTAAAGAAATGTTTATTGGTGTTAATGTGTGCTGGCCTGATGGCTCCAGCCTACGCCGAAGAAACCTCAGCCTGCACCTTGGTGACTACAACCGACATCCAAACGGCATTCGGCAAGGCTGTAAAGGCGGGTGTTGCTAACCCCAGGGGCTGTGATTATGAAGGCGATGGTTTTTCAATCACCCTGACACGCATTGACTACCACGATGAGGACGCAGCCAAACAGGGTTTTAAAACCTTATTCTCCGGCAAAACGGCAATCACCGGGCTGGGTGATGAGGCCAATAGCTTCCGTAGGGGACGTGAAGTGGAAAAGGTTTCCATGCGCCAAGGGAAACAGGTGCTGAGCATCAGCCGGATGGGGGGCGAATTTCAAGATGACGACCTGCAAAAGCTGGAGGTGCTGTTGCGTCAGGCCGTGGGTAATATGAACACTTCCGTCTCAGCACCGGCTGCCGGGGTGGATGCGGCTTGTCAGCCCGTTATCCAGTCTAGTGAGGCCAAACTGGGTCAAGCCGCCTGGCATAGCGTGGTTGAGGGCGATGGGCTTAAGCTCGAATCCATCAAGGTGGGTGGGCAGTTTTTTATGAATGTGGATGGCAAATGGCTACCGGGGCCGGATATGACCCACGCAGAAAAGGTCGCCCTCGGCATGTTGAAAGATGGCACGATCAAGCTGCTTGACTGTAAGGAAGTGGGTACAGAAACGCTGGATGGCGTGGAAGTGACCTTGCTGGAATACCGCAGCGAGTCAAAGGAACTGGGTTCCGGCATGACCCAACTGTATATTGGCAAGGCAGATGGCTTGCCCTACAAAAGCCACTCGAAAACCGATGCTGGGCAAGAAAGCGTCCAAACCAACCGCTATAAGGACGTGGTTGCCCCAGCGCTCTAGCAAGACAAGGTAGGCAACGCCTACCGCTGGTGGGAAAGTGGTTGGCAGGGGGAGGCACATTCTTTTACAGTTTGTTGCCATAAACTGCTGCAATAAAAAATAAGGGATAACCCCGATGATGTTTGCCATGCCTGCTTTTCTGCCCCGACCTTGGGCACTTATCCTGTTGGTTTGCCTGTCGCTGGGGTTGGCTGTGCCTGCTTATGCCCTGAATCCCCACCTGGAGGACACTGCACCGATAACCACCGTGCAATCAAGCCGGATTGTGGTTAACCAAGCCGGTTATTTGCCGGAGGCTGGCAAATTTGCCTTGCTGCTGGATGGGGCGGATGAGCCATTGGAGCTGGTGCATGAACCCAGTGCCACGGTCATGGCAACATTACCGTTGGTTCGGGAAATGAATCTGGCAAATGGCCTGCGGGTCAATTGGGTGGATTTCAGTGCAATCAGTTTGGATGGTGAGTATTTCCTGCGGCAAGGCAAGGTGCAATCCAATCACTTTCGGATTGGTCGTGGCGTGTATGACTTTACCTCCTGGTTATTACAGCGCAGTTATTACCTGCAACGCTGCGGGGTCGCTTTGGAGGATGCACTGACAGGTATCCAGCATGCTGCCTGCCATACACTGGATGGTGTTTATGCCCACACCGATGAGGTCAACCAGCAAGGCGACCCACACCCGGCAGCAGGCGGGTGGCATGATGCCGGGGATTTTGGCAAATATATGGCGACTGCCAGCGTGACCGTCAGCCGCTTGCTGAGCCTGTATCTGATGCAGCCTGACCGTTATCCCGACAAGGCCTTGAGTATCCCTGAGTCCGGCAATGGCATTTCGGACTTGCTGGATGAGGTCAAGTTTGAGCTGGACTGGATGCTGAAAATGCAGCGCATGGACGGGGCTGTTTACCGCAAGCTCTCCGGGACAGAATGGGTTTCAGCCCGCGTGCCGGAGCAGGATACCGATACACGCCTGATTTATGGTGTTTCCTCCCCGGAGACAGCCAAGTTTGCAGCCAGCATGGCGGTGGCAGCACGCGCTTACCGTACTGCCTTGCCTTTGGAGGCTGATGTTTACCGAGCGGCGGCGGAGCGTGCCTGGAGCTGGTTGGAAAAAAATCCGGCAATGACCTTTGAGTGGTATGCGGGCGATGACTCCGGTTCAGGTGCTTACAAAGGCTCGTTTACCGATGTTGAAACCACGCTGGAGTTTGATGATGACGACCGTTTGGCTGCTGCCATCGAGTTATACCTGACGACGGGGGAAGCCAAATACCGCGACTTTTTTCAGGCAGAGGTGGAGCGTGGCATACCCTATACCCTGTACGAATGGAAAGATGCCACCGCCTTACCCTTGTGGCATTTGCTGACCTATGACCAATCCGTAGGGCTGGCTGCGGCACGCACCCGCATCCGCCAAAGCCTGTTGGCACGGGCAGACAGTTTGCTTGACAATATTGCGGCCTGTCCATTCGGGCTTGCCAACCAACGCTTTGTCTGGGGTTCCAACAAAATGACCGCAGAAGAAGGCATTACCCTCCTGCATGCCTGGAAATACACCGGCGATCCGCACTATTTGCAGGGGGCTTTGTGGCAGGTGGACTACCTGTTTGGGCGTAACCCGTTTGGCCTCTCTTTTGTGACCGGCTCCACCCCGAATGCAGTGAAAAAACCCTTGCACCTGTTCGGCACCGCCTTGGGGCGCACGATCCCCGGCCTGCTGGTTGGCGGTGCAAACAGCTTGGCACAAGACAAAATTGCCCCAGCCAACCAGCGCATGTTCAGTTATGTCGATGATAACCGCGCCTACTCGGTCAATGAGTATGCCATTGATTACAACGCCTCCCTGATTGCCCTGTTGGAGGTGCTGGGGATTTATCAGGCTGGGCAGACCAGACCTGAATCCGGCAAGGATTTGTAGTTTGCTTTGCATGCATCCCCCCTGTTTTGCTATTATCCCGGCCTTCCCTTTTGCATACAGAGTGTTGGCAACGCCATGGAACTGAACCTTGTCTATACCAAAATCAAAGACCTGCAAGCGCGTCTGGATGCGCTGAGGGGGTATCTTTGACTACGATACCAAGCATGAACGCCTCGAAGAGGTAAGCCGCGAGCTGGAAGACCCGAAAATCTGGGACAGGCCGGATTATGCCCAGCAATTGGGCAAGGAACGCGCCAACCTGGAAACGGTGGTGGGTGGGATTGACCGCCTGACCGATGGCCTGACTGATGCCAATGACTTGCTGGAAATGGCAGAGGCCGAAGATGATGAGGGCAGTGCCAATGACGTAACCGCCGAGGTTGACAGCCTTGAAAAGGATGTCGAGAAGCTTGAATTCCAACGCATGTTCTCCGGCGAGCTTGACCGTAATAATGCCTTCCTTGACATCCAGTCAGGGGCGGGTGGCACAGAGGCGCAAGACTGGTCAGAAATGTTGTTGCGCATGTACCTGCGCTGGGGAGAGGCCAAGGGCTTCAAGACTGAGCTGATCGAAGCCTCCCCAGGGGATGTGGCGGGTATCAAAAGCGCCACCATCAGCTTCCAGGGTGAATATGCCTTTGGCTGGCTGCGTACTGAAACCGGCGTGCACCGCTTGGTGCGCAAATCGCCGTTCAGTTCTGCCGGTGCACGCCATACCTCGTTTTCAGCGGTGTTTGTCTCCCCGGAAGTGGATGACAATATCGAGATCGACATCAACCCGGCGGATTTGCGTATTGACGTGTACCGCGCGTCCGGGGCGGGTGGGCAGCACGTCAACCGTACCGAATCCGCAGTACGGATTACCCACTTGCCCACCAATACCGTTGTGCAGTGCCAGAATGGGCGTTCCCAGCACCAGAACAAGGACACCGCGATGAAGCAATTGCGGGCGAAGTTGTATGAGCTGGAAATGCTCAAGCGCAATGCCGAAAAGCAGGCTCTGGAGCAAACCAAGTCTGATGTGGGCTGGGGTAGCCAAATTCGCTCTTACGTGCTCGACCAGTCACGGGTCAAGGATTTGCGTACCGGGGTGGAAACATCCAATACCCAGGCAGTATTGGATGGTGGGCTGGATCGGTTTATCGAAGCCAGTTTGAAAAGCGGATTATAAGGATTAGGGATCAATGAGCGAACAAGACAACCAAGGCAACCCAGCCGCCCTGCATCAGGACGACAACCAATTGATGGCACAACGCCGCGAAAAGCTGGCTGCTTTACGGGCGCAAGGCAATGCCTTCCCGAATGATGTGGTACGTGAACACCTTGCCGCCCACCTGCATGCCGAATACAACGGGCAGGAAAAGGAGTGGTTCGAGGCCAATGAGGTCAAGGTATCGGTAGCGGGTCGGGTGATGCTGCGCCGGATGATGGGCAAAGCCAGTTTTGCCACCTTGTCGGATACCTCTGGGCGTATCCAGGTGTATGTGCAGATGAACCGGGTCGGGGATGCAGCATTTGAGGCTTATAAGCATCAGGACATCGGCGATATTATTGAAGTGCATGGGGTGCTGTTCAAAACCCAAACGGGTGAACTGTCGGTGAAGGCAGATGCGGTGCGCCTGCTGACCAAATCCCTGCGCCCCTTGCCGGAGAAGTTCCACGGCCTGACTGACCAGGAACAGCGTTACCGCCAGCGTTACATCGACCTGATCATGAATGAGGAAAGCCGCAATACGTTCCGTATGCGCTCCAAGATCATCAGCTACATCCGCAACTTCTTCCTCCAGCGTGAGTATCTGGAAGTGGAAACGCCGATGTTGCAGATTATCCCCGGTGGTGCGGCTGCCCGCCCGTTTGTGACCCACCACAATGCACTGGATTTGCCGATGTACTTGCGGATTGCGCCCGAGCTGTTCCTGAAACGGCTGGTCGTGGGGGGGTTTGAGCGCGTGTTCGAGATCAACCGTAATTTCCGTAATGAGGGGGTATCGGTACGCCATAACCCAGAATTCACCATGATCGAATTCTACCAGGCGTATGCAACCTACCATGACCTGATGGACTTGACCGAAGCCCTGTTCAAGGGGCTGGCGCAGGATGTGTTGGGCAGTACGGAAGTGCATTATCAGGGGCAGGTATTTGATTTCAGCAAGCCATTTGAGCGCCTGACGATCCGTGAGGCCATTTTCAAGTTTAATCCCGGTGTGACCGCTGACCAAATTGACCATCTGGAATCAGCACGGGCTTTGGCGAAATCCCTGAAAATCCCGGTCAAGGATAGTGATGGTTTGGGTAAGGTGCAAATTGCCATTTTTGAGGAAACTGCTGAGCACCTGTTGCAACAGCCGACTTTTGTGATGGAGCATCCGGCAGAGGTTTCCCCGTTGGCTCGCCGTAATGACGACAATCCGTTTGTCACTGACCGTTTTGAGTTCTATATCGGCGGGCGTGAAATCGGCAATGGCTTCTCTGAGTTGAATGATGCCGAAGACCAGGCCGAACGTTTCCGCCAGCAGGTATTGGAAAAAGAGGCTGGTGATGATGAGGCAATGCACTACGATGCTGATTTTGTGCGCTCATTGGAGTACGGCTTGCCACCGACCGCAGGGGAAGGCATTGGTATTGACCGGCTGGTGATGCTCTTCACCGACTCGCCGTCGATCCGTGACGTGATTCTTTTTCCGCATATGCGGCCTGAATGAGGGGCTATACGGGAAGAATGCGATCATGCCGGGCTTGTTTTCGCAGGAATATAAGGGGCTATGTCACGACGTACAGATGAGCCTGTTGCCTTACCTGATGCACGGATAGCATATCGTTTGGGCGACCTGAATAACCATCCTGATTATCCGGCAGCAAAGGCTGGTGATTTTGGTGCGGCTTTCAGGATTGCCCGCGATATGATGACCCAAGCCCTAGCCAAGGATATTGTTGGTGCTGTAGGAAATGGCGTGAGTGTATTGCCTGTTTTGGCGCAGGAGGCACAGGGCAGAAACAAGATACCCTTGGCAGTTGCCCTGCAACTTGAACATCTGGCGGGGCTTGATGTTGAAATCGGGGTTGGGCAGACCACCAAGGTTTCACGTACAGGTATGGATGGCCTTGACCGTGTGTTTGCTGTCCCTGAATTTGCAGGCTCAATCCAGACGGGCAGGCGGTTCCTGTTGCTTGATGACACGCTGACTCAAGGGGGACGTTTGCGGCGCTGGCATCGCACATCCGCCAGCAAGGGGGTGTAGTGGCTGGCGTGTTCGCATTGACCGGCAAGCAGTACAGTGCTAGGTTGGCTCTTGATACACAGATGTTGGACACCTTGAGAAAGAAACATGGCGACCTTGAAAACGACTTCCGGGCAGCAACCGGCTACTGTTATGCAGCACTCACGCAAAGTGAGGCACGCACGCTTGCCAATTACCATCCGGCTGAGCAAGTCAGAGTACGAATCCTTGATGCAAGAGATGCAGGAAGCAGCACGACTGATCCGGGCGCAACTTAAAGCGGCCTGTAACCCCCTACACGCCCCGCAATAACCGCTGTGCTTCCGCTTGCATGCTGCCACGCGACAGGAGCAGCTTCCAGCGGTTCCCTCCGGCTTGCCGCCACAGTAGGGCAGCACGGATGCCAGCCAACAATAGTACGCGGATTTTGGCAGCATTATCCGGGTTGGCGAGGTGTTGTTGCTCACCCTTGATGATAATGCGTGGGCCAATCTTGCTGATGGTCTGGCTATACAGCTCAGCCAGACGGGCAATCATGTTCGGGTGGGTGGGGCCAAAAAACTCCAATTGCTTTTGTGCCACATCAATCCCCTGGATGACCGCCTTGAATATATCCGGGTCATTGGCGAGTTTCTTTTCCAGATACAGCAAGTTGACCCCATAGCGGGTCGCATCCATGTCCTTGGGCTTACCATCGGGTGTGAGCACACCAGAACCCAGTTGCGCCATCAGTACCCGCAAGCCTGTTTTCAGGCCAGCCACACCACCATACAAGTCTTCAAGTGCACCCGCCTCATCCGTCAATAGGCTATGGATGCTGTTGTTTAACAGCTCTTGGTCAACCTGACCGTGGGTTGCTATTTGTGTCACGCCATCAACGCATTGGAACAGGGCTGCCAATGCAAGCGTGCGGTTTCGGGTATTCGCTTCCACAAAGTATCCATCAAGGGTTCGGTTTGGAACAGGATAGATATAGCCAATCAGGGCAAATATCAAGAGTTATCAGTGCTAATTGTGAATAATCCACACATTAGGGGCATGTATCCTGCATACTGTCGATAATGCCTCCCCCCAGGCAAATGTCTCCTTGGTAGAGGACAATGGACTGTCCGGGGGTAATGGCGCGTTGGGCTTCCGTGAAGCATACCTGGGCACTGCCCTCTGCCCGCAGTGTGACCTGGCAGGATTGCTCTGGCTGGCGGTGGCGGATACGGGCAGTGCAGGCAAAGCGGGTAGCGGGTGGATGGCCTGCAACCCAATGCCATTGGCTAGCCTGCAAGTGGTGTTTTAACAGATAGTCGTTCTGGTTGCCCTGCGCGACGATCAGGCGGTTCTGGGTCAAATCCTTGTCCACCACAAACCACGGGGCTTCCGGGGTATCTTTCAAGCCACCAATACCCAGCCCTTGCCGTTGCCCTAGCGTGTAATACATCAAGCCGTGGTGTTTGCCAATGGCCTTGCCGCTGGTGTCAACAATCATGCCCGGCTGGGCAGGCAGGAACCGTTGCAGGAAGTCACGGAATTTGCGCTCACCAATAAAGCAGATGCCGGTGCTGTCCTTTTTGCGGGCGGTCGTAAATCCTGCCGCTGCCGCCAGTACCCGCACCTCACTTTTCGGCAAATGCCCGACCGGGAACAGGCTATGGCGTAGCTGGTGCTGCTGGAGTGTATAGAGGAAGTAAGTCTGATCCTTGTTGTCATCCACCCCTTTGAGCATCTGCACCGTACCCTCTGGCGTGTACCCAATCCGCGCATAATGCCCGGTGGCGATGTAATCCGCACCCAAATCCAGCGCAAACTCCAGGAAGGCTTTGAACTTGATTTCCTTATTGCACATGATGTCGGGGTTCGGGGTGCGCCCAGCACGGTATTCATCCAGAAAATAGGTGAAAACATTATCCCAGTATTCGCTGGCGAAATTGCGAGTATGTAGGGGGATACCCAACTGGTCAGCAACGGCCTGGGCATCTGCCAGGTCAACGGCTGCTGAACAATATTCGTCCGTGTCGTCTTCTTCCCAGTTCTTCATGAACAGGCCTTCGACCTGATAGCCCTGCTCCAGCAGCAACAGCGCGGCAACGGAGGAGTCAACCCCACCGGAGAGGCCAACCACCACACGCTGGGCAGATTGGGCAGACGGGCTGCTCATCGGGTAAACACCAACACATCCAAGGGCAGGCGCACCCCACGCTGGTAGAGGTCAATCGCCTGGAAAACCAGATCGCTGCGCGGGGTCAGGCGTGGATGGGCGCGTATTTCATCGGGGGTCAGCCAATGGGTGGCAATAATGTCTGGATCAGTCTGGTAGCCTTCAACCTTGCCGTGGAGCGTCCCGGTGAAGGTAAAGCGCAGGTAAACCCGCTGCGGGTCATCGGAGTGCAGCATCAATGTGCCCAAAAAAGCCGTCGGCTCAAAGCGGTAGCCAGTTTCTTCCAGGGTTTCACGGCGTACAGCATCCAGCAGGCTTTCACCGTACTCCAGATGGCCTGCTGGTTGGTTGATCACCTGCACACCCTGGATGGTTTCCTCAACCAGCAGGAAGCGCCCCTCCTGCTCAACAACCGCAGCAACAACAACACGGGGTTTCCAGACCATACAGCTTCCTTTTTCCGGGTGGCAAAAAAGCCCATTCTAGCGTTTTTACGCGCTTCGGGCACTCAGAAATGCTGCACCTTTGCGGATAGAATGCTTTATAATCCCCCGCACGCGCTGGGGAACACCAAATTGCTTAAGGAGAGTAACAAGAATGTACCAACATATTAAAGTGCCGTCTAAGGGCGAAAAGATCACAACCAACCCCGACTATTCATTGAATGTGCCTGACCAACCGATTATCCCGTTTGTAGAGGGGGATGGTATCGGTGTGGACATTACCCCAGTCATGAAGCAAGTCATTGATACCGCCGTTAACAAGGCGTATGGCGGCAAGCGCCAGATTCAGTGGATGGAAATTTATGCAGGCGAGAAAGCCAATACCATCTACGGTGAAGACATCTGGTTGCCGGAAGAAACGGTTCGTGCCGTCCAGGACTTCGTGGTATCCATCAAAGGGCCGCTGACCACGCCGGTCGGTGGTGGCATCCGCTCCTTGAACGTCAAACTGCGCCAGGATCTGGACTTGTATGTCTGCCTGCGCCCGGTGCGTTACTATACCGGCACACCTAGCCCGGTACGTGAGCCAGAAAAAACCAATATGGTCATTTTCCGTGAAAATGCGGAAGACATTTACGCTGGTATTGAGTGGAGTGCAGACTCTGCTGAAGCCAAAAAGGTCATCAAATTCCTGCGGGAAGAAATGGGTGTCACCAAAATCCGTTTCCCGGAAACCTCCGGGATTGGTATCAAGCCCGTTTCCAGGGAAGGTACACAGCGTCTGGTGCGTAAGGCCATCCAGTACACCATCGACAATGACCTGCCCTCCATGACCCTGGTACACAAGGGCAATATCATGAAGTTCACCGAAGGTGGTTTCAAGAACTGGGGTTATGAGCTGGCAAAATCAGAGTTTGGAGCCGTCGAAATCAATGGTGGGCCGTGGTGTTCGTTCAAAAACCCGAATACCGGCAAAGAAATCATTGTGAAAGACGTGATTGCCGACAACTTCCTGCAACAAATCCTGCTGCGCCCGGAAGAGTATGCGGTGGTTGCGACCCTGAACCTCAATGGTGACTACATCTCTGACGCACTGGCGGCTCAAGTGGGCGGCATTGGGATTGCACCGGGTGCAAACCTGTCCGATACCGTTGCCATGTTCGAGGCAACCCACGGCACTGCACCGACCTTTGCCGGTCAGGACAAGGTAAACCCCAGCTCCATCATCCTGTCCGCAGAAATGATGCTGCGTCACATGGGTTGGCTGGAGGCGGCTGATCTGGTGGTCAAAGGGGTTGAGGGAGCCATTGCTTCTGGTCGTGTGACCTTTGACTTTGCCCGCCTGATTGATACGGCTGAAGAAGTCAGTTGTTCTGAGTTTGGCGACAATATCATCGCCCATATGTAATCCCCTTCGGTTGCAGGGTAGCAGCAAGCTACCCTGTAGCCTTATGTCCGCTCCTCTGGTTTGATAGCTACATGTGTACGGAACATCTTCTGTAGCAGCTTGCCATGCAAGTGAATCGCCAGCACGTATCACCTGAACGTCAAAAAAATACATTATAATCGGTAAAAATCCGCAGGCAGACAATTATGCCATCATGCGATCATGGCGCTGCCACACCACCCAAGGAGCTTGTTTATGGATCTAAGCATCCTGCCAGTTCATCAACCTGATGACCATTTATTGCACCGGCTACACGCCTTACAACACCGCTTCCAGCATATCCCTGCTCAAGAGATTGTCTCATTGGCGACTAAACTCAAGCTGCCCATCAGCCAGATTGAAGCAGTGATTGATTTCTATAGTTTTTTCCACCGCACACCACGTGGGCGTTTTGATTTCTTATTCAGCAATTGCACCAGTTGCGGCGACCTGTCACTAATGCGGCAATTGTGTACTTTGTTAGATGTCACACCCGGTAAGACTCGCACCGATGGAGCGGTCAGTATTGATGAAGCTTCTTGCATCGGCATGTGTGATCAAGGCCCCGCTTTGCTAGTGAATGGGCGTACCATAACCCAACTCGACACACCACGACTGCAACAGATAGCCGCCTTGGTCAATGTCGGTACGTCGCTGGATGCATGGCCGCCGGAATGGTTTGCTGTACAAGACAATGTGCGGCAAGCGGGTTTGCTACTCAGCCATGAGTTACCCGCTGGTGCTGGCTTACGTGCCGCGCTACAGCGTGGGGCAGAAAATGTGCTGGCTGAAGTCAAGCTCTCCGGTTTGCGCGGGCGCGGTGGCGCTGGCTTTAACACCAGCCTGAAATGGCAACTGTGTCGCGCTGCCCCTGCTACCCCCCGCTATGTGGTGTGCAATGCCGATGAAGGCGAACCAGGCACTTTCAAGGATCGCGTCCTGCTGAATAGCTATGCGCAGCAAGTGTTTGAAGGCATGACTTTGTGTGCCTATACCATCGGGGCACAACACGGCTATTTGTACTTACGCGGTGAATACCGCTACTTATTGCCGCAATTGGAAGCAACGCTGGCAAACTTACGTGTTGCCAATTTGCTGGGTGCAAACATCCTCCAGCAACCCGAGTTCAACTTCGACATCAGCATTGTCATGGGGGCTGGTGCGTACATTTGCGGCGAAGAATCCGCCTTGCTGGAATCACTAGAGCAAAAGCGTGGCATACCACGGCTACGCCCCCCGTTTCCGGTAACACATGGCTATTTGGGGCAACCCACGGTGGTTGATAATGTGGAAACCTTGGTTGCTGCCGCACACATTGCCGTGCACGGTGGGGAATGGTTCAAGGCACACGGCACGGCACAATCGACCGGCAGTAAGCTACTGAGTGTGAGTGGTGATTGCGCGACACCCGGCATTTACGAATACCCGTTTGGCATAAGCGTACACGACTTGCTGCAAGCCTGTGGTGGGCAAGACGCGCAAGCCGTACAAATCGGTGGCCCATCCGGTACTTTAGTCGGACGCGCGGAATTTGGGCGCAAGCTGGCGTTTGAAGACCTTGCCACCGGTGGCTCGATCATGGTGTATGGCGCACAGAGTGACTTGCTGGCGGTGGTACGTAATTTTACCCACTTCTTTGCCCATGAAAGCTGCGGCTTCTGCACCCCTTGTCGGGTGGGTACACCACTTTTACGCAAGTACATCGACAAGATTGCCTCCGGTCATGGCACACCTTACGACCAAGCTGAAATGGCACGTTTGGCAACGGTAGTAAAACGGCGCTCGCATTGTGGGCTAGGACAAACAGCGGCGAACCCCGTACTGGATTTGCTGGAACGATTCCCGCAGGTCTGCACTGAGCGCTTATTACATCAGGATTATGAGCCATTTTTTAATCTGGATGCGGCACTCAATACCAGCCGCGCATTGACTCACCGCGATGATGCGGAGGCGCATTTGTCATGAACAATACTCTTTTTATTGATGGACAAGCAGTCCCGTTTGAGGCTGGGCAAACCATTATGGATGCGGCACTGGCAGCAGGTATCTACATCCCACATTTGTGCCACAAACCGGGCTTGTCCCCGCATGGCAGTTGCAAACTGTGTACCGTGGATGTGGACGGGCGCAGTGCTTCGGCCTGTACCTTGCCAGCCAGTAACGGGATGCAGGTTGCCAACAATACCCCGGCTCTCAACGAAGTGCGCAAGACCTTGACCCAAATGCTATTCGTGGAAGGCAATCACCTCTGCCCGACCTGTAGCAAGACCGGCGACTGTACCTTGCAAGCCTTGGGCTATCATTTCGGAATGCTGGATGGGCATTTCCCGCCATTTTACCCGCGCCGCGCCGTGGATGCTTCTCACCCAACCGTAATGCTGGATCGTGACCGCTGTATTCTGTGCGCCTTGTGTGTCCGCGCCAGCCGCGAAGTCGATGGCAAGAATGTGTTTGCGATTAGTGGGCGTGGGGCGCAATCGCAACTCATTGTAAATACCGCTAGTGGCAAGCTGGGCGATAGTGATTTGCAAGCCGACGATTTAGCGGCACTTATTTGTCCGGTCGGGGCGATTTTAACCAAGGGACATGGCTACGAAGTACCGATTGGCTTACGCACCTTTGACCTGCATTCAGTGGCAGAATCTGATGTTGCTAGCCCAGTCACCTTGAAAAAAACGGAGCATCATGATGTCTAAAATCCGTATTGCCACCACCTCATTGGCGGGCTGTTTCGGTTGCCACATGTCGTTTCTGGACATGGATGAACGCCTCGTTGAACTGCTTGAACAGGTTGAATTTGACCGCTCCCCGCTAACCGATATTAAGCACTGCCAACCGTGTGATATTGGTTTGATCGAAGGCGGCTTGTGTAATGCCGACAATGTGCGCGTACTGCGTGAGTTTCGCCAACAATGCAAAATCCTGATTGCGGTCGGGGCATGTGCTATTAATGGCGGCGTACCAGCGATGCGTAATCATTATTCAGTACAGGAATGTCTGGAGGAAGCCTATCTCGATGGTCGGGGCGTAGATAATCCAATGATCCCGAATGACCCGGAACTACCACTATTATTATCCAAGGTACACCCTTTGCATGAGGTGGTACGAGTGGATTATTACCTGCCGGGTTGCCCACCATCGGGCGATGCGTTTTTTACTATCTTAAGCGACTTATTGGCTGGGCGTGAGCCTTCCTTGCCAAAAGCCATGCTGCACTACGACTAAAGGGATTGGACATGGAACAACATCAACAAGCACCCAATCTGCGCCGGATTGCGATTGACCCGGTATCGCGGGTAGAAGGGCATGGCAAAATTACCTTGTTACTCGATCACGATAACCATGTGCAGGAAGCGCGGTTGCACATTGTCGAGTTTCGCGGCTTTGAGAAATTTATCCAAGGTCGCCCGTATACCGAAGTGCCGTATTTCGTGCAACGCTTGTGTGGCATTTGTCCGGTATCGCACCATCTAGCCGCCGCCAAAGCTGTTGACCAATTAGTGGGCGTGGATGAACTAACCCCGAGTGCCACCAAGTTGCGCCGCCTGCTGCATTTTGGGCAGATTATGCAATCGCACGCACTGCACTTTTTCCACCTCTCCTCCCCCGACTTGCTGTTTGGGTTTGGCTCGAATCTGGAACACCGCAATATTATGGGTGTGCTGGAGGATTATCCAGACCTCGCTCTCAAGGGGGTGAAGCTACGCAAGTATGGGCAGCAAGTAATTGCGGCGATTGCGGGCAAACGTATTCACGGCACGGCAGCACTACCGGGCGGCATGAACAAACCACTGAGTAATGATGAGCGCAAGGCATTGCTGGTGGATATTGCCGATGTGCTGGCGTGGTCACAGGAAGCGGTGACGCTGAATGAAACCATCCACATCGGACACCCGGAAAATCATGGGTTTGCCACTTTGACCACCAACTATTTGAGCATGGTTGGGGCACAGGGGGAAATGGAGCTGTATCATGGTGGCTTGCGTGCCAACCACGCTGATGGCAGTAGCATTTTCGATCAGTTTGACTACACCCATTACAGCTCAGCCATCCGTGAGGAAGTGCGCAATTGGTCGTATATGAAATTCCCGTATCTCACCACCTTGGGCAAGGAAACGGGCTGGTATCGGGTGGGGCCACTGGCGCGGGTTAATGTGTGTGACCATATTTCCACACCTTTGGCGGAAGCCGCCCGCTTGCGCTTTAGGGCATTTGCCGGAGGTGGGTATGTGCATGATACCTTGGCTTACCACTGGGCGCGGATGATTGAAGTATTGCATTGTGCCGAAGCGATTCAATTATTGCTGCATGACCCTGATATTACCGGCACGGATTTAGTGGTGTCGGGTGAAAAACGCCGCGAAGGAATTGGTGTGATTGAAGCACCACGCGGCACGCTGTTCCACCATTACCAAGTGGATGAACAAGGTTTAGTGGAAAAAGCCAACCTGATTGTCTCCACCACCAGCAATAATCAGGCGATGAATGAATCGGTGCGTTCGGTGGCTAATCATTATCTGGATGGACATGAGATTACGGAAGGTTTGCTCAATCATCTGGAAGTAGCGGTGCGTGCCTATGACCCGTGTTTGTCGTGTGCGACCCATGCTTTGGGCAAAATGCCGTTACAGGTGGAATTAGTCAGTGCGACTGGTGAAGTTCTCAATCGTGTCAGTAAAAGCATGGATGGTGTGGTGGAATGCCTGTTGTGAGTGCGGTGAGCGGCGTTCCTCCGATCTTGCTGTTTGGCTATGGCAATCCCGGCTGTGGCGATGATGCATTGGGGCCATTATTGCAAGAAGCAATGGCGGCTCAAGATTTACCCAATATCGAATGCCTAACCGATATGCAGCTACAGGTCGAGCACATTACCGACTTGGTGGGGCGTGAATACGTGCTATTTATAGATGCCGATATGAGTTGTACCGCACCATATGTGGTAGAGCAACTCAGCCCACGACAGGATAGCAGTTACACCAGCCATGCTATGTCCCCGGCTGCGGTGCTTCATGCTTTCCGGCAAGTGTATGGGGTGGATGCACCGCCAGCGTACTTGTTGCACATACGCGGTTATGCGTTTGAGTTGGGTGATGCGCTGACCAAACAGGCAGCAGAGAATCTGGCGGCGGCATTGGCGTGGGTGCAATCATGGGTAGAAACCCTGCCCAGCCAAATGCCTATCCATGTCAGCCGATCCACCCCGCTGCCCGCTCTGCCACCATCATGACCGGTGCATTGATGTTCCCGGAAGTAATATTCGGGAAGACGGATGCATCCACCACGCGCAAGCCGTGCACGCCATGTACCCGCAAGGTACTGTCCACCACGGAGTCATCCGGGTTGTTCCCCATGCGGCATGTCCCGCACAGGTGGTAGATTGAACCGGATTGCGCCCGGAAAAAGGCCAATAGTTCCTCATCCGTCGCGGCTGCCAAACCGGGGATGGTTTCTTCGGTGATAATTTCCTGTAACGCGCCCGCAGCCGCCAAGCCCCGGATCATCCGGCATCCGGCAACGGCTTCTTGCTGGTCATGGCTGGTGGACAAATAATTCGGGGCAATCCGTGGGGCGCTACCCGCATCCGGGGTATCTGCATGGATGCTACCCCGGCTGGTCGGGCGGCACGGGGCAAAGGCCATCAAAATCCCCGGATAAGGGTCAGTCTTGATGGCTACCCGCCCACTTTTCGGGATGGTATAGGACAGCGGGTTGAAATACAGTTGCATATTCGGCTGGGGCAAATCCGGGGCGGTTTTCAGGAATCCTCCGGCCTGGTTGACACTCTGCGCCAACGGCCCTGAACGCTGGCTCAGGTAAGTCCAACCCATTTTCAGCATACCTTGCCACGAAGTGAAAGCCTGATTCAGGGTCGGAATGCGGGTTTTGTAGTAAAAGCTGGCACACAGGTGATCCTGCAACTGTTCACCCACCTGCGGCAAATGCATCACCAGCGGAATTCCCAAGCCCTGCAAGCGGGCAGCATCCCCAATCCCGGACAACTCCAGCAATTTGGGCGACTCGACCACCCCGGCACTCAGGATCACCTCACGCCGCGCCGTAAAAACATGCTGCTCTCCGCCCTGCCGGACACGCACCCCCACCGCTTGCCGCTGTGCATTAAACAGGATCTGCTCAGCCAAAGTGTGGTGCATCATGGTCAGGTTCGGGCGTTTACGTGCCGGGTGCAGATAAGCCCGCGAACTGGAGTCACGGATACCATGCCCAATATTGGTATCATAAACCCCACAGCCCTCCAGTTGTGCGCCATTGAAATCACGGTTTTCCGGGTAGCCCAGCTCGGCACACGCCCGCAGAAAGTGTTGGCTGGCGACATGCATGCCATCACGCATCGACGTAATATGAATGTTGCCCGCTTGCCCGTGGTAAACCGGATCGCTGCTCCAGTGCTTTTCCAACTGCTTAAAAAACGGTAACACCGCCCGATATGACCAGGCAGGGTCGCCACTGGCTCCCGCCCAATCATCAAAATCAGCCGCTGCCCCCCGCACATAAACCATCGCATTGATCGCCCCCGACCCGCCCTGCACCTTGCCACGCGGCACATACAAGGGGCGTTGGTTGAGTTCGGCCTGCGGGGTGGTGTAATGCATCCAGTTGTGTTTGGGGTGGTAATACAACTTGCCGTAACCCATCGGGATTTTGAACCACGGGTGATTATCCTTGCCGCCCGCCTCCACCAGCAACACCTGATACTGCCCAGAAGCACTCAGGCGCTCGGCAAGGATACAGCCCGCCGAACCTGCACCGATAATAATGTAATCATAGCTGGACACGGCTCATCCTTTCGCGGGTGCATCATCACCCACATCATACGGCCTTGGGTGCATCTGCAAATGCAGGCGTTCACCCGCATAAGGGCTATGCGCTGCCACCACGTCCCAATTGACCTCAATCCCCAGACCGGGGCTAGTCGGGGGGATAATATAGCCCTGCTCCCAACGGATCGGCTGGTGCAGGATGTCCGCATAAAAGCCACCCCAAGTTTCAATGCTTTCCTGCATCAGGAAATTCGGGGTGGCTGTCGCCAACTGGATACTGGCGGCTGCCCCGATAGGGCCGTTATATAAATGTGGGGCAACCTCGGCGTAATAGGTTTCTGCCAGTGCTGCAATCTTCTTCGCCTCCAGAATCCCCCCGACCCGACCCAAATTCATTTGCAGGATACGCGCGCCCCCCGCCTTGAGGAGGGCAGCAAACTCATATTTGGTGGTGAGGCGCTCACCGGCAGCAATCGGGATACGGGTCTTGGCAGCCACTTCTGCCATCGCTTCGGGCTGACCGGGCGGGACAGGCTCCTCAAACCAGAGGGGGTCATACGCCTCCAGCCGTTTTGCCAAACGGATGGCGGATGCGGGGGTCATTTGCCCGTGCGTACCAAACAGCAGGTCACAGCCATCACCGACCGCATCCCGCACCTTCTGGCAAAACACCTCCGCCCGACGCATCACCGCCAACGACAAATGATGCCCGGAATACGCGGTATACGGCCCCGCCGGATCAAACTTGACGGCGGTAAAACCCTGCTCCAGATAAGCGCGTGCAGCCTCTGCCGCCAAATCCGGGTCGGAATAATCGTATTCACCCTGGGCATTTTTCGGGTACAGGTAGGTATAGGTACGCAAGCGCTCATGCACACGCCCACCGATCAGCTCATACACAGGCTTGCCTGCTGCCTTGCCGATGATGTCCCAACACGCCATTTCCAGGCCACTGACAATCCCCATCATGCTCAAATCCGGGCGCTGGGTGAAACCGCTGGAATAACAGAGCCGATAAAAGCGTTCGACATGGTGCGGGTCATGCCCCTTCAGGTAGCGGTCGAACACATCAGCAATCATGGCAAGCTGTGCACTGGGGTGAAACGTGGCGGAATAAATCTCCCCTACCCCCTCAATCCCGCAGTCGGTAGCCAAACGCACAAAGATCCAATACATGCCGCCAATATGCGGTGGTGGCGTGGCGACGATGTAGGTTTGTAAATGGGTGACTTTCACGGCCTAGCTCCTTTGGACAGAGGGTTGGGCAGACTGCTGGAATACCGCCCCCACCTGAGCCAACTCTGCCAACGGTATATGGCAGAGGATGCTATGCCCGGTGGCAGTGGTTTGCAGGGGCGGGAGACTGGTTTCACAGATGCCGCCCATTTTACGGTGACAACGGGTCTGGAACGGGCAACCGGGGGGTGGATTCAACGGTGAAGGCAACTCACCTTCCAGCACAATCCGGCGTTTGGTGACAGACAAATCAGCTACTGGCACGGCAGATAACAAGGCTTCGGTATAAGGGTGGTAGGGTGGACTAAAAATCTCATCGGTCGTACCCTGCTCGAGGATATGCCCCAGATACATCACCACCACGCGGTCAGAAATATAACGCACCACCGACAAATCATGGCTAATAAACAGCAAGGTAGTACGCAAGGTGCGCTGGATGTCGGTCAGCAAGCCGGTGACAGCCGCCTGCACCGACACATCCAGGGCAGATACCGGCTCATCCGCCACCACCACGGCAGGATTTCCGGCAAAGGCACGGGCAATACCGATACGCTGCTTCTGCCCACCCGACAACTGGCGCGGACGGCGCTGGGCAAAATCACGCGGCAATTTGACCAGATCAAACAGCTCGTACACCCTGGCATCCACTTTGGCAGGGTCGGTTTCCACCCCAAATTTCTTAATCACGCGGGCAATTTGTGAACCAACGCTATGGCTGGGGTTGAGGGTATCAAACGGGTTCTGGAAGACCATTTGCAACAAAGCCACGGTTTGTGCCGCACGCTGTTGCACCGGCAATTTGCCCAAATCCTGCCCATTCAGGATGACTTCCCCGGACGTTGCTTGCTCCAGCCCCATCAGCACCTTGGCAAAAGTACTTTTGCCGCAGCCGGACTCGCCCACAATCGCCACCGTTTCCGCTTCGCGTGCCTCCAGGTTGATGTTTTCATTAGCCTTGACATAGCGCACCTGCTTACCCCGGATCATGGCTAACCATGAGCGGTCTGTCAGGGCGTAGTACTTCTTCATGTTTTTGACCTGAAGCACCACCTTGCCTGCTGCGGTAGCCTCACTTGCCAAGCCGTGCGCTTGTTGCCCCCAGTCAATTTCATGGAAACGCACACAACGCACCTCATGACGCGGCTCAGCCGGAACCGGCAGCATCGTTAACGGGGTCTGGTCACACCGCCCGGCCTGAAAAAAATCACAGCGCGGCCCAAAATAGCAGCCGTTGGGGCGCTGCTGTGGCAAAGGCAATTGCCCCCGGATGGGAACCAAGGGGCGGCTATGCCGGTCGGCCTTGGGCAAGGGGATGGAGGCAAACAGGCCACGGGTATAGGGGTGGCGCATCTGGCTGAATACTTCGCGCACCGAGCCACTTTCCACCGCCTCCCCCGAATACATCACGGTAATGCGGTCACAGGTTTCCAGAATCAGGCCGAGGTTGTGGGAAATATAAATCAGCGAAGTGCCAAACTCGCGGGAAATATCGCGGATCAGGGCGACAATCCCGGCTTCAACCGTCACATCCAGAGCCGTGGTTGGCTCATCCAGCAGCAGCAAATCGGGTTTGGACAACAAGGCCATCGCAATCACCACCCGCTGCTGTTGCCCACCAGAAATCTGGTGCGGGTAGGCCTCCATCATCCGCTCCGGGTCAGGCAGACGCACCGCCGCCAACATCGCCAACGCCCGTTGCTGGGCTTCGGCAGGGCTAATCGCCTCATGGTAAAGCGGCACTTCCATCAGTTGCTCGCCGATACGCATGGAGGGGTTCAAGGAAGCCATCGGCTCCTGATACACCATACTGATGCGGGAACCCCGGATCGCTTGCAGCTCACCCGCCCGCATGGTTTGCATATCACGCCCCCGGAACAGGATTTGCCCGGAAGTGACCGCGCCATTTTTGCCCATGTACTGCATGATCGCCAAGGCAACCGTTGACTTGCCACAGCCGGATTCACCCACCAATCCGACCGACTCCCCTGGCATCACCTTCAGGTTGAAATCAACGACGGCAGGAATTTCCCCGGCGCGGGTGTAATAGGAAATATTGACGTTCCGGCATTCCAGCACCGGCACAGCCTCAGGGTATTGCTCAGGAACGGGTTCCAGCATCACAGGCTCCTTGGTCAGTCGCGCAGGGAAATTTCGCGCAAGCCATCCGCCAACAGGTTAAAGCCCAAAATCAGCGACGACAGCGCCAAAGCAGGCACGTACATGGAGTGCGCAGCAAACGCCCCCAGGGGAACAGCTTCCTTGATCATCAGCCCCCAATCCGGGTCAGGCGGCGGCAAGCCCAAACCAAGGAAACCCAAGGTCGCAATAGCCACCGTGGTATAACCCAGGCGCAAACAGGCATCGACAATCAAGGGGCCACGGGCATTCGGCAACAACTCCACCAGCATGATGTACCATGCTGACTCACCCCGCGTTTGCGCAGCAAAAATATAGTCACGGGTTTTCAGGTCAAGCACCAGCCCGCGCACGATACGCATCACCTGCGGGGCAGAGGCAAACGTAACCGCCACCACAATCGTCCAGCCACTCGCCCCCAGGGTAGCGACAATAATGATGCAGAGGATAATAAAGGGAAAAGACAGGAACACATTGGCAATGAACGACATGGCTTCATCCGCCCAACCACCCAGATACCCGGCAACCACCCCCATCAACATGCCAACCGCATAAGCCACTGCCGTGGCAAAGGTCGCCCATACCAGCACTTTCTGCGCCCCCCACAACAGGCGCGAGAGGATGTCCCGCCCCTTGTGGTCAGTACCCAGCCAGAATGTGCCGCCATCAGGGGCAACTGCACCGATCTTTTGCAGGGGCATAATGATTTCATTCGGTGGATACAAAGGCAGCACTGGGGCAAGCAGCGCCATCAACACCCAGAACAACACCAGCAGCAAACCAATCAGCCCAATGGGTGACTCACGCAACAAAGCCACCGCTTTCAGCACCCGCATCAGCCCAGAGCCACGCGCAGGTATACCACCGGGTAAATCACCACGTATCTCCCCGCCTTGTTTCGCCATCCCTTGTTCTGCCATCCTGCCCCCCTAACTGAAACGGATACGCGGATTCAGCAAGGTATAGCCAATATCCGAGATGAACTGCGAGAACACGGCAATAAACACCGCCACCATGACACAGGCTTCCAGCACATAAATGTCACCAAACAATGCCGCATCCAGCAGCATCGTACCGAAGCCCTTATAGGCAAAAAACACCTCCACCACCACCAGCCCGGACAGCAGCCAGTTGAGTTGCAGGACAATCACGGTAAAGGGGGCAATCAGTGCATTGCGCAAGGCATGCCGCATGACCACCCGCCGGTAGGGTAAGCCTTTGAGGATGGCAGTACGGATATATTGCGAAGTCATGACTTCTGCCATGGAAGCACGGGTCATGCGGGTGACATAGCCAAAGTCATAAATCACCAGCACCAGCACTGGCAACACCAACTGCTTCCAGTCAAACCCGCCGGTCATACCCGATGTACCGGGCAGCCAACCCCATTGATAGACCAATAAACCGGTCAGGAAGGTGGCAGTAGCAAACTCCGGTACGGAGGTGGTCAACACAGACACCACCGAGATACTGCGATCCTGAAAAGAACCTTCCCTCATCCCCGCCAGCACACCCAGGGTCAGGGACAGTGGAATCATCACCACAAAGAACACCAGTGACAGGATGCCGGTATTAGTCAGGCGGGTTGCCAGCAGCTCCGATACCGGGGCTTTGTATTGCAGCGAGTCCCCAAAATTGCCGGTCAGGGCATTGCCCACCCATCCGACATAACGCGACACAAACGGCTGGTTATAACCATTTTTCTCCAACCAAAGCTCACGTTGCTCCAGGGAGGAATACGCCCCCAACACCTTGCCAGCCACCGCCAGCTTATCGCTTTCAAACAGGCTGAACAGGATAAAGGAAACGACCAACATGATCAGTGCCATGGAGGCCAAACGCTTTGCAGCCAGAATAATCACTCACGGCTCCTCTGTTTACAGCATGCCCTGCCAGTGATAACCCGCAGGGCATGCAACCATTAGATGCTACCGTCAGATGCTTATGCGTCCAACCAGACCTTGTTATGCGGTGTGGCAAACTGGTGGTATTGGGTTGGATGGGCTTCCAGACCCTTCACCTTGTTGCTGGCAACAAAGAACTTGGGCTGCCACAAGGGTTGTACCAATACTGCGTCCTCTTGCAGGATACGCTGGACTTTTTCCATCGCGGCCTTGCGCTTTTCAACATCCACCAATGCCTCGGCTGCATCCAGTGCCTTGTCGAACTCGGGATTGGCATAGCCGGACTCATTCCACGGCACACCGCTGCGGTAGCCCACGCTCAGCACCATCGTCCCCAAGGGGCGGTGTGTCCAGGCGGTGATACCGAAATCGGTCTTATCCCAAATTTCCCAGTATTTTTCAGACGGCATCAGGTTGATGTTCAGGGTAATGCCTGCCGGAGCCAACTGCTCCTTGAGGATTTCACACACCTGTTGCTGCCACGGGCCATTGGTATTACCGCAGTCGATGGTAATGTCCAGCTTTTCATGCCCTGCTTCTTTCAGCAAGGCTTTGGCCTTATCGTAGTCCTGCTTGGGCTTGGGCAGGGCAAAATACTCAGGATGGATGGGGCTGACATGGTGATGCTCACCGGCTGTACCACCCTTGCCCTGATACACGGCTTTCGGGTAGGCATCAATATCGACGCAGGCCTGGATAGCCTGACGCACGCGCTTGTCATCGAAGGGTTTGCGGTCAACGCGCATCCGCAATGTGCCAGTCTGGGCGGTATCCCCTGAATAGATTTTGGCGTTTGGCACGCTTTCAGCGAGGCTGTAGGAGGCAATGTCAAACTCGTAAATCGCATCCACCTGCCCAGAGGCAAAGGCCGCCAACTGCGCGGTACTGGCAGGGCCGTGGTCGATGTAGTGGATCTCATCCAGGTAAACTTCCCCACCCCAATACGGCGAATCTGCCCGCTTGAGGATGGCAATTTCACCGACCTTGTAGGACTCCAGCTTGAAAGGGCCTGTACCGAGTGGTTTTTTCAGGAAGTTTGCGCCGTCCTTTTCAAAGTTGCGGTGGACAATCGCAGCGGGGTAGTTGTAGAGGTTTTCAGCGATGGAGAGTTGCGGGGTTTTCATCTTCAGCTTGACGGTATGGTCATCCACCTTGGTGACAGCGCCTTCAATCATGCGCTTGGTCATTTTCGGTTTGCCATCCTTGTCCTTTTCCCCGCTATCAATCTCATCGACCATCGCCGAGAACAAACCGATATTGGAGGAGCCGGTTTTTGGGTCAAGCCAGCGGGTGAAGTTGAACACCACATCATCGGCATTGAAGGCATCACCGTTATGCCATTTCACGTCCTTGCGCAGCTTGAATGTCCATTCGGTCAGGTCAGCATTGGCTTCCCAGCTTTCTGCCAACATCGGGCGGGTCACATTGTCCGCACCGGTAATGGTCAGGTACTCCAGCACCTGGCGGGCGACATTGGATTTTTCAGTCCAGTCAAACAATGCCGGGTCAGTGATCTCCTGCACCGGCATGGAGAACTTGAGGATGCCCCCCTTTTTCGGGGTATCACCTGCGGCCTCTGCCGCCGTGACCAAGCCACCTTCGCCGGTCAGTGTACCGACGATGCTGTAAGCCGCCCATGCAGACATGCCGAGCAGTGTGGTGGTGCGCAGGAATTCACGACGGCTGATCTTCTTGCCATCGAGATCGTCAATAAGCTTGGGGATAAGGGGATGCTTATCCGTTTCTGGATACTTTGCCATGCTAAACTCTCCTCCTGATTCAGATGAACGTTGGCCTGAAGCGCAAGCGGGACAGACCGTGTGTTGGGGCGTAATAAAGTCGGTCAAGAAACGTTACATAACTGAAATTCAAGGTCATCCTACCCCATTAGATATACCCACGCAATGCTTTCCATGCAGGGGTGCATGGAAAGCTGATCCAGCGTCCCACAAGCCTTGGGGCTAAACGGGTGCAGGGTTATAAGCATCAAACCACGGGAATCATGTGCCTATTCCAGACCCATTTTAGGTTGGATAAATAGTGCACTTATGGTTAACATTTAACCTTACTCACAGAGGGAGACCGTGAATATGAAACGTGCACAGGCCGCCGCAGCCATTTTTGCAGGCATGGCAGTGTCAGGGGTGGCCTTAGCCGCACCGACCACCGTCACCCCCTATATCAAATACGACCAGTTCGGTTATTTGCCCAGCATGCGCAAGGTTGCCACGATTGTTGACCCGCAAATCGGGGCAAATGCCGCAGAATCCTTTTCGCCCGGTATCGGGGTCAACCAATACGAAGTGCGCCGTTGGTCTGACAATGCCGTTGTCCATACCGGTACATTAAGCAGTTGGCGTAACGGCAGCACACACCCGCAGTCGGGGGATCGTGGCTGGCAGTTTGATTTTTCCAGTGTCAAAACCCCAGGTTCTTACTATATCTTCGACAAAGCCAGAAATGTCGGGTCAGGGCGTTTTGAGGTCAGCGACACGGCTTACCATGATGTGCTAAAACAAGCAGTGCGTATGTTCTTTTACCAACGCGTGAACATCGCCAAGTCTGCCCCATACGCCAACACTCGATGGATTGATGCAGCCACTTATGACCGGGCAGGTCAAGACCGCTCTGCCACCAGCCGCTGGGCGAAAGGCAATGCAGCCTCTGCCCGCGACCTGTCGGGTGGCTGGATGGATGCCGGGGACACCAACAAATACACCACTTTTGCCCAAAATACGGTTCTGCAATTGCTGGATGCCTATCGAGCCAACCCCGCCGTTTTTGGTGACAACTTCAATATTCCAGAATCGGGTAACGGCCTCAGCGACCTGCTGGATGAGGTCAAATGGGCACTGGACTTCCTGAAACGGATGCAAAATGCCAGCGGTACAGGTGGCTTGTTCCTGAAAGTGGGGGTAGACAATTACAACGATGTATCACCCCCCAGCGCTGATACCCGCCCACGTTACTACCTGCCGGAATGCACCTCTGCCACCCTGGCGGGCAGCGCCATGTTTGCCGCAGCCAGACAAGTGCTGGTGGGGGTTCCTTCCCAAGCCAACTATGCCAACGACCTGCTGTTGCGGGCGGAATCCGCCTGGGTACGCGCCCGCACCACCACCGCCAACTTCAGCCAGTTTGCGGAAAGCTGTGACGATGGCGACATCAAGGCCGGTGATGCCGACACCAACCGGGCAGGCCAACTGCAAAGCGCCCTGATTGCTGCCATTTACCTCTATCAGGCCACCGGCAAGACCGAGTACCGGACATTCATTGAAAGCCGCTATAACACGGTAGAACCCATGAGCAATGCCTGGTGGGGGCCTTACAACCAGCCCCTGCAAACTGCCCTATTGCGTTATGCCAGCATGGGCGGCGTAAGCCCTACCGTGGCAGCCACCATCCGCACCCAAAAGGCCGCCCAAAACGGTATCATGTCACTCACCGATTACCGCAATGGGACTGACCTATACCGTGCTTACTTGCCGGATGCCCAATATCACTGGGGGCACAATATGGCAAGGAGCAATGCTGGCAACATCAACCAGGATTTTGCCAGCTTCGCCATCAATGCAGCGGATGCCAGCACGTACAAGGAATTGGCGGAGCAACACCTGCATTGGCTGCATGGCAACAACCCCTTGGGATTGGTGATGCTCAGCAATATGTACGCCTATGGTGCAGAAAAGTCGGTCAATGAGCTTTACCACACATGGTTTAACCACGGCACGGTTTGGGATAATGCCCTAAGCTCGCCAAATGGCCCCGCACCGGGCTATCTGGTTGGTGGCCCCAACCCCCAATATACGGGGTCACTCGCCAACATCAGCAACCAGCCCCCCCAGAAAGCCTATACAGATGGGAATGGAAGCTATCCAGAAAACGCCTGGGAGCTGAGTGAACCGGGCATTTATTACCAGGCGGCCTATGTACAACTGCTGGCACGGCTCATGTCACCCCCTGCCCCTGATACGCAACCGCCGACAGCCCCAAGCAGCCTGACCACCGCCAGCACGCCTACCACAACCAGTGTTGCATTGCGCTGGGTGGCATCGACCGACAATGTGCGTGTAACTGCTTATGACCTCTACAACAATGCCAGCCTGCTGCTTGCGGGGTTAACCAGTACAAGCACAACACTTAACAACCTGACCTGTGGTACTGCCTACACCTTTACCCTTCGGGCGCGTGATGCAGCTGGCAATACCTCCGTGGCAAGTGCGCCCCTCAAGACCAACACAGCTGCCTGCCCATCCACCAATACTGTGACCCTATATGACGATGCCCTCAACAGCACCTGGCAGGATTGGTCATGGGGTTCAACGCGCAATTTTGCCAATACCAGCCCCATTAAGCTTGGCAACCGCTCCATCCGTACTGATTTTTCTGCCTGGGGGGGATTATCCTTACGCCACAACAGCGGCATCACCACAACCAGTAATACCAAACTGACATTTTGGGCTTATGCACCCACCGCCACCACCTTGATTGCCATGACACAAACCCAAGACAGTGGTGCGCAACTGGGTAATGTCACCCTTAAACTTCCTGCGGGCATCTGGACTTTTGTAACCCTGAGCCAATCCCAATTGGGTAATCCATCCCTGATCAAGCGCGTTAGTTTACAACTGGGTGAGGCTAATACAAAAACAGCCTACTTTGACCAAATTACAGTCATACCTTAATATCAATTAGCCCTTAAGTTGGCTGGCACAACCCAAGGCTAACGCAAGCAAGTGCATTGGCATACATACCCTTGCACCCGCCACATAGCCTTTCAAGCGCCATTCCCGTATGCTTCCAATCACTGGAGTACACCTTAAACGGAGAAAAACCATGCTTGACAAGCGTAAATTTTATATTGATGGTCAATGGGTAGACCCTGTAGCCGCCAACGACCTGCACGTCATTAACCCGGCGACCGAACAGCCTGTTGCCGTCATTTCAATGGGCAGCCCTGCGGATGTTGACAAGGCAGTGGCAGCCGCCAAACGTGCTTTTGAAAGCTGGTCACAGACCACACCGGAAGAGCGTATGGCCTTGCTGGAACGCCTGCTGGCGATCTACAAACGCCGTTATGCTGAAATGGCACAAACAGTCACCCTGGAAATGGGCGCACCCGCCACCATGTGCCGGGAACAGCAGGCCGATGTCGGGGTTGGGCACTTGCAAGGTTTCATTGATGCCATGAAGGACATGCACTGGCGCGAAACCCTCCCCAATGGCGATACCGTGGTACGCGAACCGATTGGGGTTTGTGGGCTGATCACACCGTGGAATTGGCCGGTTAACCAGGTGGTACTGAAAGTCATCCCGGCCTTGGCAAGCGGCTGCACCTGCGTGCTGAAGCCGTCCGAATTTACCCCGCTGGATGCCATGCTCTATGCCGAAATGATTGACGAGGCCGGTTTCCCGCCCGGTGTGTTCAATCTGGTCAATGGCGATGGCCTCCAGGTTGGCTCTGCCCTTTCCAAACACCCGGACATTGCCATGATGTCGTTCACCGGCTCAACCCGCGCCGGGATTGCCGTTTCCAAGGATGCGGCGGAAACCGTCAAACGGGTGACACTGGAGCTGGGCGGTAAATCACCCAATATTATCTTTGCGGATGCCCCGCTGGAAAAGGCAGTCAAGCGTGGTGTGCTGGGCTGTTTCAATAACTCAGGCCAATCCTGCAATGCCCCGACCCGCATGCTGGTCGAACGCAGCGCCTATGCACAAGCGGTTGAGATTGCCCAAGCCGTTGCCCAGAAACAGTCGGTTGGCTCCCCGGATCAGGAAGGCACGCATATTGGCCCCTTGGTCAGCGCCATCCAGTACGGGCGGGTGCAAGCCCTGATTGAAGCCGGAATAGCAGAAGGGGCACGCTTGCTGGCAGGTGGCCCCGGTCGCCCGGAAGGTTATGAAACCGGCTTTTATGTACGCCCGACCGTGTTCGCCGATGTCACCAACACCATGCGGATTGCCCGTGAAGAAATCTTTGGCCCGGTATTGGTCATGATCCCCTTCGATACCGAAGCGGAGGCCATTGCCATTGCCAACGACACCCCTTATGGCTTGGCAGCCTACCTGTTCACCGGCGACCTGCAACGCGCTGAACGGGTCGCGGGTCGCCTGCGTGCCGGGATGATCCAAATCAATGGGGCATCCCGTCAGTATGGCAGCCCGTTTGGGGGCATGAAACAATCCGGCAATGGGCGTGAAGGGGGCAAATTTGGTCTGGAAGATTTTCTGGAAATCAAAAGCCTGCATTTTCCGCGCTGACCGTGCTGGCCTCGCTAGCTCATGCCCCGTGCTGCTGAGGGTTGCCGCCCATGCTGACCGCTGATTGCACCAATGAGTGCATCAACAAATACCAGCGCATTTATGCGCTGGTTCGGCAAATACCCTGTGGGCTGGTTTCCACCTACGGGAATGTTGCCACGCTGGCGGGTCTGCCAGGGCATGCCCGGCTGGTCGGCTATGCATTACACTCATTGCCACCGGACAGCGATGTCCCGTGGCAACGGGTGGTCAATGCCCAAGGGCTGATCAGCCTGGGGCGGGCTTATCCCGGAGGGGAGTTGTACCAGCGGCATCGGTTGGAAGCCGAAGGTGTAGTATTTGATGCAGCGGGGCGGATTGACCTGAAACGCTTCCGCTGGCGACCGGAACCGGGGGAGTTTGGCGAGCGGGCATTCAACCTGTAAGCCCCGTAACCCCCATTGAGACACTCTTGCAAGGATAGCCTGATGTTTTTTTGTAGGAAACTGACCCTGCCCATCCTCCTGTCCTGCCTGTTATTGCCCGCCGTGCAGGCCATTGAGCGCCAGGATTTTGTCATTGCCATTGACACCGGACACAGCCCCACCCAGCCCGGAGCCACCAGCGCCAGAGGCAAGCCCGAATACCTTTTCAATAAGGCGATTACCCGGCAACTGCACCAAAAACTGCAAAGCCTTGGGTTTACCGGCAGTTTTCTGGTTAATGAAGCCGAAGCAGAAGTCACATTGGCAAGCCGACCCGCTGAAGCCAGCCAGAAAAAGGCCAGCCTGTTCATTTCCATCCACCACGATTCAGTCAACCCCCGCTACCTGGACAATTGGGAATATGCCGCCCAGAAAAACCATTACAGCGACCACTTCCGGGGCTACTCGATGTTCATCTTTGAAGCGCAGCGCCCGGAAAGCCTGTTCTTTGCCGAACAACTGGGCGAAAACCTGTTAAGCCGTGGCCTGACACCGAGCTTGCACCATGCAGAAAAAATCCAGGAAAAAAACGGCAAGGTTGCGGAAAACTACCCGCTCCTGGATCGGGTTAAAGGCATCTACACCAGCCAACACCGGGTCTTGAAACTGTCAACACAGCCTGCTGCCTTGCTGCTGGAATGCGGTGTGATTGTGCACCGCGAAGAGGAGTTGCTGCTGGAAACACCCGAATACCAAGCCAAGCTGGTGAATGCGGTGGCGGACAGCATTGGGCAATACTTTAATCAACTTCAGGCTAATAATACCTTAATCCAGCAGTGATTCTTCAACCTGTAGTTAGGGGTTAAACTGGCTGTATTGTCATTTACCCAGGATAGTCGTCATGCCAGCCCCGGTTTTGTTTGTTTCCCACGGCGCACCTGATATTGCCTTGCAAGCAGGTTCGCCCATTTTGCAAACCTGGGGGCAAATCGGCAAACAGCTGCCACGCCCCCAGGCCATCCTGTTGTTGTCCGCGCATTGGGAAACGGCAAGCCCGGTGCTCAGTACCGCCACCACCCCCGGCACGATCCATGATTTTGGCGGCTTCCCACGGCCGCTGTACCAACTGCAATACCCTGCCCCCGGTGCGCCACAGTTGGCGAATGCGGTGGCGGATTGCCTAAGCCAAGCCGGTATCCCGCTGGCACTTGACCCGAAGCGCGGGCTTGATCATGGCGCATGGATACCGTTACGCACGATCTACCCGGACGCGGACATTCCGGTGGCACAATTGTCCATCCAGCCACAAGCAGGCACGAACTGGCACTGGCGGCTTGGGCAAGCCTTACAGCCGTTGCGGGCGGACAATATCCTGATCATGGCTTCAGGAGCCGTCACGCATAATTTTGGCTGGTTGTCGGAACAAACCGAACCCCACCCACAAGCACTGGCTTTCAGCGACTGGCTGGGGGAGAAACTGGCGGAACGTGATACTGAATCGCTGTTGGCCTACCGCTACCGCTCAGCCTCGGGTGCAGTCGCCCACCCGAGCGAAGAGCACCTGCTGCCACTGTATGTCGCCTTGGGAGCCAGCACCGCACAAGACCGCCTGACGCGCTTTACCCCCGGATTCACCTATGGCGCACTGGCGATGGATGCCTACCTTTGGGAATGATCCTGAGGCCTGTACGCCGCGTGCAGGCTACTGGATGCAGATATTTATTTTTTCCGTCACCTCATTAATACCTCTTATCAGCATGGCGATAGATAGCCGACACCAGCCCATATAAATTATCTATCACAGACACACAACACCTAGCCGCCCCAGGCTCAGGAACTACCCGCGAAAAGCGCCATGTGTCAACCCGATAAAAAACCTATTTTAAAATAGAGGTACACAACCATGCCTACTTCAGTTGCAACAACCGCAACAAACCCCAACCATTCAAGCAGCCGCCGTGGATTTTTAAAAGGCCTGGGTTATACGGCTGCCTCTGCGGTTGCATTACCGGCAATGACTGGGGTATTAAGCACTGAAGCACAGGCCAATTTACAAGCCACTGCCACACCTTATAGCTATCGTAAAAACAGAAGCCTATTTTTGCGCTATACCGCCGCCACCTTGAATTATAAAATGCGTGACCCGGTACAAACCCCGAATAAGGATGAACTGCTGTATAGCGGCAGGATTGCCAACTTCTCCAAGGGCTTGCCGCATAATGATCTGGGGGAAGTTGACCCGAATGCCTATGACAAATTCCTGATTGCGGTATCCACCGGCAAACCAGCCGATTATGAAGCCATTCCGATGGCAGGCACAGTCAAGCTGGCAAACCCACAAGCAGCCTTGGCCTACCAATTTGAAGGCATGGATTCACATGCTTTTGAAGCCCCGCAGTTTTCGCCCATCAACAGCGAGCAAATGGCAGGGGAAATGGTCGAATTATACTGGCATGCACTGACACGCGATGTACCGTTTTCCCAATACGGTCAAGAAGCACAAACCAGCGCAGCCATTACCGAGTTGGGGCGTTTTAGCCAATACCAGGGTGTCAATGCCGCCACCCTGTTCCGGGGCAAAACCCCAGGCGAAGCGACCGGCCCGCTGGTATCCCAGTTCCTTTGGCAAGATGTGCCCAGTGGGGCAATGAGTGTGGCACAACGCTGCAAACTGCCGGTGGCGGGCGATGTCCACATGACCAATTATGCCGACTGGTTGGCGATTCAACGCGGTTCAGCCGCCAAAACCAGCATTACGTATGACAAAACCTTGCGCTATATCCGCAATGCGCATGATTTGAGTGAATGGGTACATCAGGATTTCAGCTTCCAGGCTTTCCAGCATGCGGCGCTGATTTTAATGGGCATCAAAGCCCAGCGTGATACCCACCCCTATTCTGCCTCGCTCAGCCAAAGCCCCTTTATTACCTTTGGCGGGCCACATATTCTCGATATGGTTGCCAAAGCCTGTTATGCAGCCTTGAAAGCCTGCTGGTATCAGAAATGGCAAGTACACCGCTCACTGCGCCCGGAAGTATTGGGCGGGCGGGTACATAACCATATCCGTGGAGCAGCCCGTTATCCTTTACATAGCGGCCTGTTAAATGCCCAGGCCGTGCAAAACACCTTTTCACGGTATGGGACATATTTATTGCCACAGGCTTTCCCGGAAGGATCACCAACCCATCCGTCCTATCCTGCCGGGCATGCGGCCATTGCTGGTGCTTGTGTCACGGTATTGAAAGCCTTTTTCAATGAAAGCTATGTCCTGCCCAATGCGGTCATTGCCAGCGATGATGGCTTAAACCTGCTGCCATTTAATGGGGCTGCCCTCACCGTCGGGGGTGAACTGAATAAATTGGCGGGTAATATTGCGTTCGGGCGTAATTATGCCGGTGTGCATTACCGTCAAGATGGCTACCAAGGCATGTTGTTGGGTGAAAAAGTTGCCCTCCAATTGCTGATTGAATCGAAAATGCTGCTCAATGAAGGCAATTTCACCTTCACCCTGAGCAAGTTTAACGGTGAAACCATCAGCTTTTAGGCATGGCTTTAAACACCCGTCTAAGCACCAGCCTAAGCACTAATTTTCTGGGCTGCCCGCACACCGGACAAGTACGCGCCATGCACCGTTGACGGATGCTGGCGGTGGGTGGCCTCCCCGGCAAAATACAGGCGGTTGCTGACCGGCTCACGCAGTTGGTCACGCATGCGCGGGGTCGAACCCAGTGCATTGAACGAATACGAACCCAGGGCAAAGGGGTCGGAAGCCCAACGGGTGATCTGGTAACTGGTCGGTTCCGGGATGGCATTGCCAAACATGCGCCGCAAGGTCTGCATGGCACTGGCAACCGTCTGGGCATCGGTGAGTGTTTCCAGGGAGCGCCCCTGTTCAGCTGCATTGAAACCCAACAGGATGGGCAAACCCGTCGGGCGGGCAAAACTTACCCATTCCACCCATTGCCCGCGCTGCTCTGGGATATATTCAAGCCAATCGACATCAGAGCGCCAGAATACCTTCGGGAAACGTAAATAACACTTGTTGAGCACCCCCATCCCCAAGGCCGCAATCGCACGTTGTTTGGCGGTGGGCAGTTCAGGGGTAAACTTGACCGCACCGGCCTTCAATACCCCCAGCGGCAGGGTAATCACCACCCGGTCTGCTTGCCATGTACTGTTGTTGGTTTGCACCACCACCTGATTGGACTCCAGTTGTACCGCCGTCACCTGCTCACCCAACGCCACCGGGATACCCTGCGCCAAATACTGGATGATGCCCTGATAACCGTCGAGGAACAGCACATCACCGCCATCGAACTCGTCACCATCATCAAACCAATGGGTGGAAAGCTTCTCGGTGCTGCCTGCGTACTCCTGCTCCAGTGTGCCGTTGAGGATGAAATTGACCCAACGCTTGTCGGCAGCACTCAGGCTATCCCAACCCAAACCGGCCTGCACCACACTGCGCACCGATTGGTCAGGATCCTGATCCTGTGCACGGCTCAGGATGGACTCCACCTTGTCCTGCAAGGTTTCCAGACGCGCCTCCTGACTCGCTGTGAGGAGCTTGCCATTGGTATTCCAGGTCAAAGCGCTGTCGTAACTGGTCGCCGCCGTCCGCGCCCGGATGGTCTGCGCCAGCCGCGTGATCGGGTTGCCCGTTACCCCATGAATCCAGGAAGCCCCCAAATCCATCGGTGCATCCGTCCATTGGCTACTCGTCCAAATACGCCCACCCAAACGGTTACGTGCTTCCAGCACCTGCACATCATAGCCTTTTTGTTGCAGGCTACGGGCGGCT
The DNA here is from genome assembly GCA_964293005.1 of uncultured Thiothrix sp. Taxonomy (GTDB): domain Bacteria; phylum Pseudomonadota; class Gammaproteobacteria; order Thiotrichales; family Thiotrichaceae; genus Thiolinea. The sequence continues at coordinate 869 of CAXYXW010000018.1, read as the reverse complement.
GCCAAACCCGCAATGCCAGCCCCCACCACCAGAATACGCTCGCCGGTAGCAGCCGGTGTGCCTTGGCTGAAACCCGCCCCTGCCAAAGTCAAACCTGCCATTTTGATAAAATTGCGCCGTTGCATCAGGAAGCCCCTTCAGTTAGTCAGATAGGCGGAATTATAACGGAAAACAAGCAACAACCAATATGTTCAATGCCCGCCCGCGCCCCGAACTGAAATGCCCAAAAGCCCCCCCCCTCAATCTCCTTTTTCAAAGGGGGAGGCCGGACGGCACGTTGTAAGTACACCGCCAAACGCTCTCCACTTGCGGAGGTGTCGTAAAACGCCGAAGAAAATCCTCCCCCAACCCCTCCCTTTGCAAAGGAGGGGAGCAAGACAGCGCATCTACCTGTATTAATGGCAAAAGCCATTTGACCTGATTAAAAACTGACGCTACACTGAATAGTGTGAAATCATTCTTTAACAATATGAATTAACCGCTGACTGAGCAAAACACCGGATTTGTCTGTTTTTTGTTCAAGCCTACTTTTTCAGCACTGCAAAACCTGCTAAGTACCCTTGCAAGTCGTTGAAAAATAAACCCGTTTTCGGGTCGAGGGGTTTGAATACCGCCCTGTTTGAGAAGGGATTAAGACATGCCGTTGGTAGCGACTACCTACCAACTGATGCGGTTTGAATACCGCCCTGTTTGAGAAGGGATTAAGACACGGCACAAGTGCCGTGTTGAACCCAATGTACAGTTTGAATACCGCCCTGTTTGAGAAGGGATTAAGACGGCTAACAGGGTCATAGCCATTGGTTTCTTAGTGTTTGAATACCGCCCTGTTTGAGAAGGGATTAAGACGGCTAGTTCTAGGGCATCGGTGC
>CAXYXW010000017.1:0-82981 GCA_964293005.1 uncultured Thiothrix sp. | reverse complement strand
TTGTGCACCGGTAGCACCTGTTGCGCCAGTAGCACCTGTTGCGCCGGTAGCACCTGTTGCGCCAGTGTCACCCTTATCACCTTTGTCGCCTTTAGCACCAGTAGCACCTTGTGCGCCGGTAGCACCTGTTGCGCCGGTAGCACCTGTTGCGCCAGTAGCACCTGTTGCGCCAGTAGCACCCGTTGCGCCGGTAGCACCTGTTGCGCCAGTGTCACCCTTATCACCTTTGTCGCCTTTAGCACCTTGTGCACCAGTAGCGCCTGTTGCACCAGTATCACCCTTGTCGCCTTTAGCGCCGGTTGCACCAGTAGCACCAGTAGCACCAGTAGCACCAGTAGCACCAGTAGCACCAGTAGCACCCTTGTCGCCTTTAGCGCCGGTTGCACCAGTGTCACCCTTGTCGCCTTTAGCGCCAGCAGCACCAGTGTCACCTTTAGCACCTGTTGCGCCGGTAGCACCTGTTGCGCCAGTAGCACCTTGTGCCCCTGTAGCCCCCTGTGCACCGGTTGCCCCATGATGGTGATGACCACCGCCCTTCACACCGCCTGTACCTGTGCCAGCACCACCTGTGCCGCCAGTGCCTGTACCTGTACCTGTGCCGCCAGTACCAGTGCCTGTGCCAGCACCACCTGTGCCGCCAGTGCCGCCTGTACCTGTACCTGTGCCAGCACCACCTGTGCCGCCTGTACCTGTACCAGCACCACCTGTACCGCCAGTGCCTGTACCTGTACCAGCACCACCGTTATTGTTACCGCCTTGACCTTGGCCTTGCCCTTGACCCTGAACAGATTGCAGCAGTTGCATAATCAGGGAAAGCAGGAGTGTCAGCATTTGCATCTGGGAACCACCGCCCAGCATAGATGAGAAATCAATCCCCGCACCACCGGTATAGCCGGACGTACTGCCTGTATTAATAGGATTTTGAACGCCAGTACTGCCGATGTTATTATTAACTGAAAGTGTCATTATTAAATTCTCCTAAACACTCATTTAAAATGTGCAGGGCTACCTACTCACAATATAACCCTGCATTTCTGATCTAGTCACGCATTCAGCAATCCATTTAGCGCATAAAAACCTAACACTTATCCTTGTTTGGCTGTATTGATCGCTGACAGGGGTATTTGTATCGAAGACAGGATTAAACATCCAAAGCTAACAGGACGAGCGGGAACGAATCAAAAATAAGTGGTCGCAGGGGCAGGATTCAGGGTTCAAGCAAAGCTTTAACAGGGCGAAAAGTTCGCCGATGAATAGGCAAAACACCATATTGGCGAATGGCCTGCAAATGGAGCGGGGTTGGGTAGCCCTTGTGTTGGGCGAAACCATAGTCAGGATAGAGGCGGTCAAACTCAAGCAGCTCGGCATCCCGCGTGACTTTAGCCAGAATGGAGGCCGCACTGATTGCCGGTATCAGCGCATCACCACCAACAATTGCCTCCATCGACCACGGCAAAGCAGGGCAACGGTTGCCATCAATCAGGATATGGTCAGGACGAACGGGCAAGGCTTCTATGGCACGCTGCATTGCCAAGAACGTTGCTTGCAGGATATTCAGTTGGTCAATTTCCTCGACCTCTGCTCGCCCTATAGACCAAGCCAATGATTTTTCTCGGATTTCAGCAGCAAGGCGTTCACGTTTCTTCGCGGTCAGTTTCTTGGAGTCCGCCAGCCCGATAATCGGTTGGGCGGGATCAAGGATGACAGCAGCCGTCACGACTGCACCCGCTAGCGGGCCACGCCCCACTTCATCAACACCGGCAACCAAACGGAAAGGGATAGGCTCAGGGGACATGGTGGAAACGCTCCAGTATGGCTTGGGCTGCTGATTCGCTGGCATTACAACGCAATTGGGCATGCAAGCCTGCAAAGCGTCCCATCAGGTATTGCCGCCGCCCAGCGGGTAATGCAAACAGGTTTTCAAGGGCAGCCACTAACTCCGAAGCATTCGCCTTGTCCTGCAATAATTCGGGAACCAGTTCCTCGCCAGCCAAATTATTTGGCAAGGTCACATATTTAACTTTCAGCAGTTTGAAAGTTTGCAACAACCACCATGTTAAAGCAGAAACCCGATAAGCCGCCACCATCAAACGCCCAGCCAACATACCCTCCAAAACGGCTGTACCAGAAGCCAGCAGAATATAATCCGCTGCCTGCATTAATTGCCGTGATTTCCCATTAAGGTAAGTAACCTTTAAATCAGGGGCAACCTGCTGCTGTATTGCCAATAACTGATTTTTTAATGCTGGGCGGATAACTGGTATGGCTATCTGGATGTTCGGATAGGTCTGCTGTAATTGGGCAGCAGCCTGCAAGAAGTCAGCCCCTAAAGACTTGACCTCACTGTGGCGGCTACCGGGCAATACCGCCAGCACCTGCTGATCCAAATGCAAGCCCAATGCTTGTCGGGCTTCCTGGCGATTGCCATCAAATACCACCTCATCCGCTAAAGGATGCCCAACAAAGGTAGCCGCCACCTGATGGCGCTGATAAAAATCGACCTCAAAGGGGAATAGGGTCAACATCAGGTCGATATTGCCCTGAATTTTCTTGATGCGCTTTTCGCGCCACGCCCAAATGGAAGGGCTGACATAATGCACCGTCGGGATGCCACAGGCATGCAGTTTCGCCGCCAGCGGCAAATTGAAGTCAGGGGCATCGACCCCAATGAACAGGTCGGGTGGATCCGCCTGCCAACGTTGCAGCACTTGCCTGCGGATAGACAGCAAGCCTGGCAAGTCTTTCAACACTTCCACCAGGCCCATCACGGACAACCGTTCCATCGGGAACAAGGATTGGCAACCCGCCGCCTGCATTTCTGGCCCCGCAATCCCTTCAAACACCAGCCCAGGCAAATGGGCATGCAATGCGCGAATCAAACGGGCAGCCAGCAAATCGCCCGAAGGTTCACCCGCAATAATGGCGATGCGCTTCATCGTTAACGGATCAGGCCGCGCTGGCTGGCCTGACAAAAGGCCAGGAGCCGTTGCACATCAGCAAACTCACCGTATTCTGCCTCGATGTGAGCCAAAGCCTCTTTCAGGCTAGCCTGCTGGCGGTAAAGCAAACGGTAACTTTCGCGGATGCGGTGGATAGCATCAGCATCAAAACCATTCCGCCGTAAACCTTCAACATTAATCCCACGCGGGATGGCGGGTGCACCATTGGCCATCGTGTAAGGCGGCACATCCTTACCGACCGCACTACCCATCCCCGTGAAGGCATACTCACCGACCACACAGAACTGGTGAACCAAGGTAAACCCACCCAGAATCGCATAGTCACGGATTTCCACATGACCTGCCAAGGTAGCACTATTGGCAAAAATGGTATGGTCGCCAATCACGCAATCATGGGCAATATGGACGTAAGCCATAATCCAGTTATCATTGCCCACAACCGTCTTGCCCTTATCCTGTACCGTGCCACGATTCAGGGTGCAGCATTCGCGGATCACATTGCGGTCGCCAATCACCAATTCGGTTGGCTCACCGGCATACTTTTTGTCCTGCGGGATCGCACCGATGGAGGCAAACTGGAAAATCTGGTTGTCCTCACCGATCCGGGTCGGGCCTTCCACCACCACATGCGGGCCAATCCGTGTACCCCGCCCCACCGACACACCTTCACCAATCATGCTGTACGCCCCAATGCCAACCCCATCCGCCACCTGTGCACCCGGATGAATGATGGCGGTCGGGTGGATCAGCGGCTGGTTCAGTGGCTGGTTCAAATGGCACCTTCTTTGGCTGCACACATCAGCTCGGCGGATGCAACCAGATTACCCTCAACACTGGCCTTGGTATCAAACACCCACATCATGCCTTTGCGCTTGATAACTTCTGCCTCCAACACCAACTGGTCGCCCGGTTCGACCTGACGCTTGAAACGTGCCTTGTCGACCGCCACCAACATGAACAGGGTATTGGGCTGTGGCTCGGCACTCATGGTACGGAACCCCAACAAACCGGTTGACTGCGCCATCGCCTCGATGATCAATACCCCTGGCATAATGGGCTTGTCTGGAAAATGACCATTAAAAAATGGCTCATTGGCGGTCACATTCTTGATGGCCTTGATATATTTGCCCTCTTCCAGCTCCAGCACCCGGTCAACCAATAAAAACGGGTAGCGGTGCGGCAGAAAATTTTTAATCTCGTTAACATTCATCACGGACATAACAAACCTCAGGCATTATCTTTCTGGAGAGCTGCCAATTGCTTTTCCAACGCAACAATCCGCCGTGACAACTGATCCAGTTGCCGGAAACGCACGGCATTCTTGCGCCAGAGGGCATGCTCCTCAACCGTTGTCCCGGAAGAATAAACCCCCGGCTCGGTAATGGAATTGATGACAAAACTGGTGGCGGTAATGGTCACACGGTCAACCACCTCCAGATGTCCGGCAATCGAACACATCCCGGAAATCTGGCAATGGCTGCCAATGCGGGCACTTCCGGCAATGCCGGTACACGCGGCAATCACAGTATGGTCGCCAATCTGCACGTTATGTGCGATATGGATCAAATTATCCAGCTTCACACCCTTGCCGATCCGGGTTGCCCCCATCGCAGCACGGTCGATGGTGGTATTTGCACCAATTTCAGCATCATCCCCGACACTGACATAACCAATTTGCGGTATTTTATACCATGCACCCTGGTCAGGCACAAAACCAAAGCCATCCGCCCCCAACACAGCACCCGAGTGGATAATCACCCGTTGCCCCAGTTGAGTATGGCTACCTAATGTGACACGCGGATGTAAATACGTTGCCGCCCCGATTTTCGACTGCCCGCCAACGAAGCAACCTGCCCCAATCACAGCCCCATCCCCGACTTCAACCCCAGACTCCAGCACCGCCTGCGCCCCGACATGCACCCCTTCCCCCAAATGCACATCGGCTGCCACAACCGCACTCGGATGCACACCCGCTTCCGGGCGTGGATAAGGGTTAAAGAGGGTAACGACCTGAGCATAAGTCAGATAGGGATGCAGACTCACCAAGGCATCACCGACATGCTGGGCTGCCAAATCAGGAGTCAGGATCAATGCACCCGCAGCAGAAGTCTGTAAAAATTTGGCATATTGGCGGTCACGAATATAACTGATCTCGTGTGCCTGGGCTTGTTCAATCGCAGCAACCGCCCATACCCGCTTGCTGGCATCCCCCTGCACCGTCGTTGCGGTAGCAGCGGCAATCTCAGCCAAAGTCCAGCCCTGTGTCATGTTATTCTCCGCTTGTAGGCTTGCCCCCAGCCTGTTGCTCTTGTTCTTTATCGAATTGTTGCTGCAAATGAGCCAGCACCTTGTCCGTCACATTAACCCGTGCACTGGCAACAATGTAGTCACTTTCCCGAAACACCACATCAATCTGTCCTTGGGCACGCACGGCTTCGACCGCCTGCTCGACCTGCTCCTGAACCTTCTCCAGGGCAGCATCCTTGGCAATGCGGATTTCTTCACGCAAATCTTCAACTTTACGGCTGTAGTCGCGCTGCAAAGCACGCAATTCGCGCTCATTTTGCACACGGACATCTTGCGATAAGGTATCAGCACTTTGCCGGAACTTTTCCTGAAGCTGTTGCAGCTCTATCTGTTCCTGTTTCAAGGCCTGCTCGCGCCCCGCATACAGCTCCTCCAGGCGCTTGCCTTCGGCTGCCGCCTGAGGTGCTTGCTCCAGCACAACGACCATATTGACGACCGCAATCCGGTAAGGCAATGCCTCACCATCTGCAAAAGAGATTGCATGGCCTGCCAACAGCAGCAGGCACAACAACAAGCCACGAACCATGCCACACCATCCTGTGTTTATCCGCCCGCCCTGGGCGGATACGGCTAGAAAGACGCGCCGATGCTGAACTGGAGTGACTGCTCCTTGTCCCCATCCTTGGCATTGAGCGGCTTGGCATAGCTCAACTCAAATGGCCCAATCGGGGACAACCAGACAACCCCAAGACCGGCAGAATAACGCAACTCACCGGAGTCAAAGGTATCCGTTGAGTCGAAGACATTGCCCGCATCCACGAATGCACTCATCTTGACACTTTTCACATCCGCCGCTAATGGCATCGGGAACAGGACTTCCGCTGTCGCGGTCATCAGGGCATCGCCGCCCTTGGAGTCATTCTTGGAGTCACGCGGCCCCAAACTGTTCTGCTCAAACCCGCGCACAGAACGGATACCACCTGCGGTGAATTTTTCAAAGAATGGCAGCCCATCCAAATCGCCATTACCCTGCCCAATGGCCAGTTTTGCTTTGGCAGAGAAGGTAAAATCATCATTGATGGCCTTGTAATATGCACCATCATAACTCAACTTCTGGTACTGCAAATCGCTGCCGGGCAACGCTGCCTGTAGTGACAAACGATGACGCTGACCATCGGTCGGGAAAATAGAACGGTTCCTGGTATCATGCACATAGCTGACCGTCAGCGGCAACTGCTTGTAATCCAGGCCATGTTTATCGGTAAACGTTTTGATGTGGGTAGCCGGATCAGTACCGAGAATAATCTCGCGCTTCTCAATCCCCGCCGTGACATTGACCGAATCATGCTCGCTCAATGGAACGGTATATTTGATATTTGCCCCCAACTTATTGGATGCAAAATCAGAAATGTCTTCAGCAGCAGCATCGTACTCGTTGTAGTACAAGCTAAAACCACGGCTGATACCATCCGGGGTGTAATACGGGTTATCGTAGGAAATCAGGAAGTTTTTGTTCGCTTCGCTGTTATCCATATTAATTTCAAGCTGCTTGCCCGTGCCCATGAAATTGTCCTGGTTCAAGGCCAGGTTCAACAGGATACCCTGTGATTGGGAATAACCTGCCCCAATACGGAACTGGTTGGATGAGCGCTCGGAAACGACCACGTTCAAATCAACCTGGTCAGGTGTACCTGCCACAGGCTCCGTGGTGATACGGACATCCTCAACATACGGCAAACGCTGCAAACGGACTTTGGAGCGCTCCACCTGCTCAGCCGCAAACCACGAGCTTTCCAGTTGGCGCAACTCGCGGCGGTAGACTTCATCCTTGGTGCGGTTATTGCCCCGGATATTAATCCGGCGCACGTAAGTCCGCTTGCCACTCTCGACAGCCAAGCTAATACCAACCCGCTTGTGTGCTTCGTCAATATCCGGGCTTGCGCCGATCTTGGAGAAGGCATAGCCTTGCTGACCGAGTAAAGTTGCCAAATTCTTGCGGCTTTCTTCCAGCACCTTTTGCGAGAAGACATCACCCTCACGCAGCTTCACCGATTCAGCCACTTGCGCCTGGGTCAAACGCCCTGTACCGGTCACATTGACCTTGCCAATCCGGTATTGGTCGCCTTCATTCACACTGACGGTGATATAGACACCCTGCTTATCCGGGGTCAGGGAAACCTGGGTAGAAACGATCTCAAAATTCAGATAGCCACGGTCACGGTAATAGGAGTTGAGTGCATCCAAATCACCGACCAGTTTTTCCTTGGCGTACTTATCACGGCTACTCAGCAGAGGGATAGAAAATGCACCGGGCGTACCCGACTCCAATTGCTTCAGCAACTCCGCTTCAGGAAAGGCCTTATTGCCAACAATCTTGACCTGCTTGATACGGGCAACACCGCCTTCCTTAACCGCAATATTGATACCAACACGGTTATTACCCAAAGACTGTGTAGTCGTATCAACCTGCACACCATAATAGCCAAGAGACAGGTATTGTGCCTCCAGCTCGCGCTGCACATTCAGCAAGGCAGCCTTGTCGAGCGTATCACCTTTACCCAGCCCTGCCGATTTCAACGCCTGCATGAGCTGTTCGGTTTTGACCTGGTTATTGCCGGTAATGGTGATTTCACCAATTGCCGGGCGCTCCACAACAGTCACCACCAGCACATCACCCTGACGGGCAAGCTGCACATCTTCAAAGAGGCCGGTCTGGTACAAGGAGCGGATCGCGTCTGCTGAGCGGTTATCATCAAACGCCTGACCAACCCTGGCGGGCAGATAATTCAAAACCGTCCCGGCAGCCACACGCTCCAGACCGTTCACCTGAATATCCCGCACTACAAAAGCCGCTGCCCATACAGACTGCGATGCTGCCAGCAGGCCACCGACGATGGCAAAAGAGAGTGTCTGTTTTTTCATTAGTTTAATAACCGAATAAAATCGTTGTACAACGCCAGCACCATAATGCAGGCCACCACCGCCATGCCAAACCGGAGCCCGTATTCCTCAACCTGGGCAGATACCGGGCTGCCCTTAATAATTTCAATCACATAGTAAAGCAGATGCCCGCCATCCAACATCGGAATCGGCAACAGGTTCATCACACCCAAACTGATGCTGACAATTGCCAGAAAACCCAAATAATAAGGCAAACCTGCTACCGCTGTCTCACCGGAGAATTTGGCAATGGTGATCGGGCCACTGATATTTTTCAGCGATACTTCCCCGGTCAACATGCGCCCCATCAACTTCAGGGTAACAGCCGTCATCTGCCATGTCTTTTCCACACCCAGCCACAAGGAATCCAAGGGACCAAAACGCTGGGTAAACTGGAGGTCAGCGAGCACATGCTCAGGCACATACTCGCCCACCCCGGCACCAATCTGACCCACGTCCTTGCCCTGTACATTTTTCAAGGCAGGCGTGACAGTCAAATCCACCACGCCACTGTCACGCTGCACCTGCAAGACAATCGGTTTGTCGGGGCGCTGCTGGATATAAGCCACAAAGGACTCAGCATCGTTTGGCTTCACCCCATCCACTAACAGGATTTTATCTTTCGGGTGCAGTGCCGCCCGCTCAGCCGCACCACCGGGGAGGATTTGCCCCAGGCGCACACCCAGCTCAGGAGCCCAGAACATAATGCCTGACTTATCCAGAAAATCGCCTTCGGTTTTAAGTAGCGGCGTGGCGGACAAATCCAGTTGACGCTCTGCTGCTGCCCCACCCTGCGCCTCAACACCAACCATCACCTGTGGGGATTTCAAATACTCTTCCAGCAATAACAGGCGGGCATCATCCCAAGACTCAACCGGGAGCTGGTTAATTGCCACAATCTTGTCACCCGGCTGGAAACCGGCCAAGGCTGCCGGGGAGTCGGCACGCGCCTGCACAAAGGGATACATGGCAGGGTTGCCAGGGCCTATATAAACCAGCGCATAAATCAGAATCGCCAACAGGAAATTGGCGATGGGGCCTGCGGCAACCACGGCAATCCGCGTCCAGACCGTTTGCCGGTTAAACGCACGGTGTACTTGATCTGCCGGAACGTCACCCTCGCGCTCATCCAGCATTTTTACATAGCCACCCAATGGCAAGGCCGCCACGACATACTCAATCTGGTCAGTCCCAGAAACTTTCGTCCATAATGGCTTCCCGAAACCAATGGAGAAACGCAGTACCTTGACACCGAGTTTGCGTGCAACCCAGAAATGCCCGAACTCGTGAACTGTTACCAGTATCCCGATGGTGAGCAAAAAGGCAGGTAGAATGATTAGCAAGTCCATTAGATTCATAACGGTTTTTTATTTTTTACCCAAGATAATGCTGCCTGACGGCTTGCCTCATCCTGAATAATAATATCCTCCAATTGAGTAGGGGTTCCTGACTGCGCCCATTCCACCACAGATTCAACCAAACGTGGAATATCCATGAAACCAATCGCCCGTTCCAGGAAAGCTTGCACTGCCACCTCATTGGCAGCATTCAAGGCAATGGTCGCGTAACCACCGCTGGCATGCGCCTCATAGGCCAAACGCAAGCAGGGGAACCGCTCCAGATCAGGACGCTCAAAATCCAGTCGGGCTACCGCAAACAAATCCAACGCGGCTACCCCGGAAGCCAAACGCTCAGGCCAACCGAGGGCATAAGCAATCGGGGTGCGCATATCCGGGTTGCCCAACTGCGCCAATACCGAACCATCATTATAGGCCACCATCGAATGGATGGTGCTTTGAGGATGCACCACCACCTCAATACTTGAAGTTGGCATGGCAAATAGCCAACTGGCCTCAATGACTTCCAGCCCCTTATTCATCAAGGTCGCTGAATCAACAGAAATTTTCTGCCCCATCACCCAATTGGGATGGGCAACTGCCTGCTCCGGTGTCACGCTAGCCAGCTCAGCCAAGGGACGGGTGCGGAATGGCCCGCCCGATGCGGTCAGCCAGATACGCTCGACCCCTTGACGGCTACCCGCCGCAGGCAAGCACTGGAAAATGGCGTTATGCTCACTGTCGATGGGCAACAGCTCTGCACCATGCTCACGCACCGCATCCATGAACAATTGTCCGGACATCACCAGCGCTTCTTTGTTCGCCAGCAGCACCCGCTTACCGGCGCGTGCAGCCGCCAAGGTTGGCAACAGCCCTGCTGCCCCGACAATAGCTGCCATCACATAATCGGTATCAGCATGGGCAGCCACTTCAACCAGGGCTTCTTTGCCTGCCAACACGACCGTTTCGCAACCGGCCTGCTGCAATTGTTGGGCGAGCTGCCCAGCCGCAGCCCCTTCCACCATCACCGCGTAACGCGGGCGAAATTGCAGGCATTGCTGCACCATCCGCGCCACATTGCGCTGGGCAGTCAAGGCAAACACCTGAAAACGCGCCGGGTGTTGCGCAACCACATCCAGGGTACTGACCCCGATGCTGCCGGTTGCCCCCAGAATGGTAAGCTGCTTCACTGCCATCGCTTATCCTGCCCTGACCCACAATAAACCAAGGGTAAAAATGGGTGCAGCCGCCAACAGGCTGTCAATCCGGTCAAGAACCCCACCATGCCCCGGCAACAACGTGCCACTATCCTTGACTCCCGCCTGACGCTTCAGCAAGCTTTCAAACAAATCACCGGCAATCGACATCACCACCGCAATCATGGAGAAAGCAATAAAGACAAACGCTTCTGCCACAGGAAAACCTGCCACCACCGCACTCACGCAAGCCCAAGCCAAAGTCACAACCAAAGCACCAAACGCCCCTTCACGGGTCTTGCCTGGACTGAGTTCAGGAGCCAGTTTGGTTTTGCCAAAACGCTTACCGGTAAAGTAAGCAGCAATATCAGCAAACGCAATCAGGCTAATCAGATAAAAAACATAACCGTAGTGCATGGCATGCAAGTTAGCCAGGGCATACCAGGCAGGCAGCAAGACGATCAACGCCAACGCTTTCAGCACCCACGGGTATTCATGATAAAAAGGGGTATTTTGATGGTAACGCAGCAACAAGGACAGGATGCCCCCCCATACCAATACACTGCACAGGACGAGCGGAGTCAAGGGAACAGACAACAGGAACAGGACTTCGGCAAGTAACACCGCCAGCACGGGGGCTAACCAGCGGGGCTGATGTTGCGGCATACCCGTCAGGCCTGCCCATTCCCATGCACCCAAGCCGACTATGAACACCAAGGCAACCTGGGCAAAGGCTGAACTGGGCAACAAGAAAATAGCCAGCGCCACCAATATAGCCAAAATCAGCCCGGTGATAATACGTTGTTTAAGCATTAGGCTCCCCGCTGTTGGTCTACTTGTTCGCCGGTCATACCAAAACGGCGTTGCCGACGCGCATAGGCGGCAAAGGCTTCCTGCAAGCTTTGCTCGTCAAACTCAGGCCAGAGCTTATCGGTGAAATACAACTCCGCATAAGCCAATTGCCACAGCAGGAAGTTGCTGATGCGTTGCTCCCCACCGGTACGGATAAACAAATCCGGCTCCGGCAAACCAAACGTCGACAGCTCCTGCTCCAAATGCTGGTCAGTGAGGGCTGCCGCCTCCAACTCACCGCATGCCACTTTGGCAGCGATTTTACGGGCAGCCTGCATAATATCCCAACGCCCACCGTAATTGGCTGCCACCAACAAACACATTCCTTGGCAATGGCTGGTTTGTGCCTCAACTGCCGCAATCTTGTTGCGTAGCGCCTCAGAAAACCCGGAGCGGTCGCCAATAAAGCGCATCCGCACCTGATGGCGCATCAACCCTTCCGTTTCCCGCTCCAGCACGGTCATGAACAGCGACATCAGGCCATTCACTTCCTCTTCCGGGCGCTTCCAGTTCTCACTGCTGAACGCAAACAGCGTCAGGCATTCAACCCCAGCTTTACGGCATGCCTTGATGACCTTACGGACAGCCTCTACCCCCCGGTGATGCCCGAACAGGCGGGGCAATAGCCGTGCTTTTGCCCAACGTCCATTTCCATCCATGACAATGGCAACATGCCGAGGCACTGCTTTTTGTTCAAATTGCATGCCCAACTCCCGCTAATGGCAACAAGCGGATCAAATTGCCATCAAGTCTTTTTCTTTTTTCTCAAGGACAGCTTCCACTTCCTTGATGTACTTGTCTGTCAACTTTTGCACGCTTTCTTCCGCCCGACGCTCTTCGTCCTCGGAAATGCTCTTGTCTTTTTCCAGTGCCTTCAGGTCGGCATTGGCATCACGGCGGATATTGCGGATCGCAACCCGTGCACCCTCCGCCTCACCCTTGACCACCTTGACCAAATCGCGGCGGCGCTCTTCTGTCAGGGCAGGAACAGGCACACGGATCACCGTACCGGCTGAAGCGGGATTCAAACCCAAATCAGACTTGAGGATGGCCTTTTCAATCGCCTGCACCATGGTCTTTTCCCACGGGGTAATGCTCAAGGTGCGGGCATCTTCGGTCGCAATATTGGCAACCTGGCTCAATGGCATGGGCGACCCGTAATAATCGACCGTGATATGGTCAAGCAAGCTCGGATGCGCACGCCCGGTGCGGATCTTCGTCAGCTCATTCTTCAGGGACTCAATACTCTTCTGCATGCGGCTTTCCGCATCCTGCATGATTTCCTTAATCATCTCAAACCTCTACCAATGTACCGACTGGCTCGCCCTGCACAATTGCCTGCAACGCACCTGCCGCAAACATATCAAACACCCGCAATGGCATCCGGTTATCCCGGCACATGACCATCGCAGTCAAATCCATTACGCCCAACTGCTGTGCAATCGCCGTATCAAATGACAGGGTAGCATAGCGTACCGCTGCCGGGTTCTTTTTTGGGTCAGCATCATAAATGCCATCAACCTTGGTGGCCTTCAGCAACAGGTCAGCCTGCAACTCAACCGCCCGCAAACTGGCGGCGGTATCGGTCGTGAAGAACGGGTTGCCTGTACCTGCCGCACAGATGACAATATCCCCCTGCTCCAGATAGGCACGCGCCTGATGCGCAGCATAAGCCTCCCCCACTTGGCTGATCGCCAAGGCCGTCAAAACCCGGCAAGAACCACCCAACTGGATCAGCATATCCTGCATCGCCAAGGCATTCATGACGGTTGCCAGCATCCCCATCTGGTCGCCGCGCACACGATCCATGCCTGCCGCTGCCAGACCAGCGCCCCGGAACAAGTTGCCACCACCGATGACGAGTGCGACCTGTACGCCTGACTGCTGGACTTCCAGCACTTCCTTGGCGACACGGTGCAGAATCTGCGGATCAATCCCGGACTCCTGCGCACCCATCAGGGCTTCCCCACTCAGCTTCAATAAAATCCTGCGCACGGCTGCTGCCATAAACACTGCTTCCTGGAACCGATAAAAGATGGCGTACTTTATACAGAGGAAAAGAAAAAGGGGCAACCATGTTGCCCCTTTATCACTTGGAAAAACGGAGGGTTAACCCGCTTGACGTGCTTGTGCAGCCACTTCTTCAGCAAAGTTTTCCTGCTTTTTCTCGATACCTTCGCCCACTTCCAGACGGATGAACTGGGTCACAGTTGCACCTTTGGATTTCAGCAGTTCACCAACGGTTTGGTCAGGATTCATCACAAAAGGCTGACCCAGCAGGGTGATTTCACCCAGGAACTTCTTCATCCGGCCTACGACCATCTTTTCAGCGATGTCGCGTGGCTTACCGCTTTGCATCGCGATGTCGATCTGGATTTCGCGTTCACGCTCGATCACTTCCGCAGGAACACTGGTTTCATCCAGTGCAGCCGGGCGGCTGGCAGCAATGTGCATGGCAACGTGCTTGCCCAGCTCAGCGTCACCGCCGGTCAGGGAAACCAGCACACCGATACGCGTACCGTGCTGGTAGCTGGCAACGATACCTGCACCCGCATCCACCAGATTGAAACGGCGTACCTGAATGTTTTCACCGATCTTGGCAATCAGGGTAGTACGGCTTTCTTCAACACTTTGACCATCTGCCAAGCTCAGGGCAGACAGGGCAGCCACATCAGCAGGCTGGTTAGCCAGCGTTGCCGCACCCACCGCATCCGCGAACGCGACAAAATTGCTGTCATTGGCAACAAAGTCGGTTTCGCTATTGACTTCCACCATCGCAGCTTTCTTGCTATCGGCAGAAATAGCGATAACCACACGGCCTTCGGCAGCAATACGACCTGCTTTCTTGTCCGCTTTTGCTGCACCTGACTTACGCATCAAGTCGATGGCAGCTTCCATGTCGCCGTTGGTTTCAGACAGTGCCTTTTTGCACTCCATCATGCCTGCGCCGGTACGTTCGCGCAGTTCTTTTACCATTCCAGCAGTAATTGACATTGCTTTTGCTCCTAAATTCTTAATGTATACAGCAAGCGGAATTAATCTTCGTCCGCTGTATCCAGTGCCTCAACTGCAACCGCTTCCTCTTCAGCTTCTTCTTCCTCAACCATTTCCACACCGGAGATGGCGGCAGAAGCATGGCCTTCCTTAACCGCATCAGCAGCCGCTGACACGTACAACTGGATGGCACGGATCGCATCGTCGTTGCCTGGAATGACATAATCCACGTCTTTCAGGGAGTTATTGGTATCGACAACACCAATGACCGGAATACCCAGCTTTTTGGCTTCCTGGATGGCGATCTTTTCATAACCCACGTCGATGACGAAAATGGCATCGGGCAAGCCTTTCATTTCCTTGATACCGCCGAGGCTGCGCTCCAGCTTTTCCTGCTCACGCTTCAGGACAAGAATTTCTTTCTTGTTCAAACGTTCCATGCTGCCATCTTCATTCATCTTTTCCAGGTCTTTCAGACGACGGATAGATTGCTTGACGGTTTTGAAGTTGGTCAGCATGCCACCCAGCCAACGGTAGTTGACATAAGGCATTTTGCAAGACTGGGCAGCTTCACGGACTGCATCACGTGCAGAGCGTTTTGTACCCACGAACATGATCTTGCCACCACGGGAAGCCAACTTGCCAACGAAGTTCATCGCATCGTTGAACATGGGCAGGGTCAATTCGAGGTTGACGATATGGATTTTGTTGCGTTCGCCGAAAATGTACTGACCCATTTTTGGGTTCCAGTAACGGGTTTGGTGACCGAAGTGGACACCGGCTTCCAGCATCTGACGCATAGTAACTTTAGGCATGTAAAATCTCCTGATTTTGGGTTACGCCTCCACGTATCCCGGACATGCAAACCAGACAAGCCGCTGTTACACTGCTTCCCCAGCACCCTTGCAGGCCGTGCCGATACGTGTGTGAATTAAAAATGACAGTAAATTCACAGTAAACTCAAAGTGAAATACCGTCCAAATCTGCCTTTAACACCGGCTAACAATAATCTTGTTTGCCAAAAAGGCGTGCGCTTTATACCATGATTCGCTTTCAAGCGCTACCCGGAAGATATGACAGATGGCAATTGCCCTTAAAACCCCCGAAGAAATCGAAAAAATGCGTGTTGCAGGCCGCTTGGCAGCCGAGGTGCTGGACATGATCGGCCCTTATGTGAAGCCGGGGGTCACAACCAATGCGCTGAACGATATTTGCCATGACTATATCGTCAAGGTGCAGCAGGGCACGCCTGCCCCGCTGGGTTATGGTACGCCACCGTTCCCGAAATCCATCTGCACCTCCGTCAACCATCAGATTTGCCACGGCATCCCGAGTGACAAGGTGCTAAAAAAAGGCGATGCCCTGAACATCGACATCACTGTCATCAAGGATGGCTATCACGGCGATACCAGCCGCATGTACCATGTCGGTGCGCCCACCATCCCTGCCTTGCGCTTGGCGGAAGTGACCCAAGAATGCATGTACCTTGGCATTCTCGCGGTGCGCCCCGGTGCAACCATTGGCGATATTGGCTATGTCATCCAGCAACATGCCGAACGCAACCGCTATTCAGTGGTGCGTGAGTTCTGTGGGCATGGCATTGGGGCAAAATTCCATGAAGAACCACAAATCCTGCACTACGGCAAAGCCGGACAAGGCCTGGTACTGGAAGCGGGCATGGTTTTCACCATTGAGCCAATGATCAACCAAGGTCGCCCAGAGCTGAAAATCCTGCCAGACCAATGGACTGCCGTCACCAAAGACCACAAGCTGTCTGCCCAGTGGGAGCATACCGTCCTGGTGACGGAGACGGGCTTTGAAATCCTCACACTTCGGGCTGAAGAAGCAGGCTGGGAAGCAAAACTGAAGGCGAAGCTCAAACTGCAATGAGTACTGATACCCGCCTCAATCCGCTACTGGACAACTATCAGCTTTTCAAGGCAGATACGCCCCATAAACCAGCGGATTATGCCCGACTCCTGAAACAGGCACGCAAGCAACTGACCGGATATTTTCATGAGCATTACCCGATCCGCGCCCTGTTGCATTACCACTCTGGCCTGATTGATGCCGTCTTGCAAGACTTATGGCTACAAACCGGCTTTAGCGTGGCAGAGGCAGCGCTGATTGCAGTGGGCGGCTATGGGCGCAGGGAGCTGCACCCGGCTTCGGATGTGGACCTGCTGATTTTGCTGCACCAACCAGCGGATGAAAAAGCACAGGAACGTATTTCCAAATTCCTCACCTTCCTATGGGATATGGGGGTCGAAGTCGGGCATAGCGTGCGCACACTGGAAGAATGTCTGCAAACTGCCCGTGCTGACCTGAGTGTCATCACCAACCTGATTGAAGCCCGCTTGCTGTGTGGCAGCCGCGACCTGTATCACCAGATGCGTGCCGGGATCAGCCCGGAAAACATGTGGGACAGCCGCAGCTTCTTCCTTGCCAAACTGGAAGAGCAACAAGCCCGCTACCTCAAGTTCGGTGATACGGCCTACCGGGTCGAACCGAACCTGAAGGAAGGGCGTGGCGGCTTGCGCGACATCCACATGATCAGTTGGATCATTGAACGTGAATACGGGCACTTGTCGCTGTTTGAACTGCACGAACACCGCCTGCTGGAACAAGGGGAATACGAATGCCTGCGCGAAGGCCGGGCTTTCCTCTGGAGTGTCCGCTTTATCCTGCATGACCTGACCGGACGCAAGGAAGACCGCCTGCTGTTTGATTACCAGCACACCCTGGCAAAAACCTTCGGCTATGATGCGCCGCTACGCAATGATGCCGTAGAAGCCTTCATGCAGCGCTATTACAAAACCATTACCGAGCTGGAGCGCCTCACCGATGTCCTGATGGGCGTGTTGCGCAAACGACTGGTGGCGGATACCCAACCACACCCGGTCATGGTCGGCGAGTGGTATCAAAAACAGGGCGAGGTGCTAGCGGTAAACTCACCCGATACCTTTACCCTCTACCCAACTGCCCTGCTGGAAATATTCCTGTTCCTGCAAAATACCCCCGGTGCAACCGGCCTTGCCCCGGAAACCATCCGCCTGATGCGCAGCAACCTGCACCGGATTGATTCTGGCTTCCGCCAACAGGTATGGCACCGGCAAATCTTCATGCAGATTTTGCGCCAGCCCACCCGCGTCACCACGGTATTCCGCCTGATGAACCGTTATGGCATCCTCGCAGCCTACCTGCCTGCGTTTGCCAATATCGTGGGGCGCATGCAATATGACCTGTTCCATGCCTACACCGTGGACGAGCATACCCTGTTTGTGTTGAGCAATGTGCGCCGTTATAGCACAGCTAAAGGGGCGGCAGAACTTCCCATGTGCAGTGAGATCTTCAAGGGTCTGCAAAAGCCGGAGCTGCTTTATCTGGCAGCGCTGTTCCATGACATCGCCAAGGGGCGCAACGGCGACCACTCAACCTTGGGTGCAGCCGATGCCCAGGATTTTTGCCGCGAGCATGGCCTGAATGTGCATGATGCCTCGCTGGTCAGTTGGCTGGTGCAAAACCACCTATTGATGAGCGTGACCGCCCAGCGCAAGGACATCAGTGACCCCAGCGTGGTGCAAGAGTTTGCCGCCCAGGTAGTGGCACAAAACCGGCTGGACTACCTGTTCCTGCTGACCATTGCCGACATCAAGGGTACAAACCCAAAGCAATGGAACAGTTGGAAACAATCGCTGCTGACCGAACTGTACCTCAGCACCCGCAACCTGCTGCACAAACGCCTGCCTGCGTCAGAAAAGGCCAACCTGCTGGTGGCTCAGAAACGCAATGCAGCACTGGAACATTTGACCCAACTCAGTTTTTCAGAAGGGCAATGCCTGCAACTCTGGCAGAAACTGGGGGATGACTACCTGCTGCAACACTCGGTCGAATCCATCTGCTGGCATGCCCAGCATATCCTGACCTCCTCCCCCTATACCGTACCGCTGGTGGAAATGCGTACCACCTTGTCGGGCAGTAGCAATGTGATCTTTGTTTATAGCGAAGATAAACACGACCTGTTTACCCGCGTCGTTTCGACACTGGAGCAGCTCAACCTGAATATCGTACAAGCGCGGATTGTCTCGCTGGAGGATAGCGGCTACGACCTGCACACCATGCATGTGCTGGGCCCTGACAACAAACTGGTGACAGACCCCACCGACAAGGCACACATTATCGAAGTCATGCACCGTAACCTGCGCTTGCCGCAGTTCCAGGTGCGCCAACACCGCCAGCCCCGCATCCTGCGCAACTTCGATGTGCCAACCCGTATCCAGTTCCGCCAGCAGGCCGATAAAAACCTGACCATTATGGAAGTCCGGGCGGGGGATATGCCAGGGCTACTGTCCCGGATTGGCGAAGCTCTCGACCACTTGGGCGTGCGCGTCCACAACGCCCGCATCAGCACGCTGGGCGAGCAGGCGGAGGACATTTTCTACCTCACCACCCGCGAAGAGGACATGATCACTGACGCGGCAATGCAGGAAACAATTAGCGATGCGGTGGTGAGGGCATTACGGGTTTAAGAATTTAAAGTCTGCACCCATAAAAAAAGCCCCGGAAGGGGCTTTTTTGGTTTACTGCAAATCAGAAGGACTTAGCCTGCTTCTTTCATGCTCAAACGCATACGGCCTTGGCGATCAATTTCGATGACCTTAACCTTAACCACATCACCGATATTTACAAAGTCAGTGACCTTTTCGACGCGCTCTTGGCTGATCTGGGAAATATGCAACAGGCCATCCTTACCGGGCAGGATAGTGACAAATGCACCGAAGTCCATAATCCGGGCGACTTTGCCTTCATAGACCTTATTCAGCTCAACCTCGGCAGTAATTGCCTCAATCATGGCCTTGGCCTTGTGGGCAGCCGCTGCATCTACCGCCGCGATTTTGATGAAACCATCATCATTGATGTCAATGGTTGCGCCGGACGCTTCGGTAATACCACGGATCGTTTCACCGCCCTTGCCGATGACTTCACGGATTTTTTCCGGGTTGATCTTCAGGGTGACATAACGGGGGGCATAATCAGACAACTCATCGCGAGGTGCAGCAATGACCTTTTCCATTTCACCCAGAATAAACAGGCGGCCTGCTTTGGCCTGCTCCAGCGCACGCTCCATGATCTCACGGGTAATACCGTTGATCTTGATGTCCATTTGCAGGGCAGTAATGCCATTGCGTGAACCAGCCACCTTGAAATCCATGTCGCCCAGATGATCTTCATCACCCAGAATGTCGGTCAGGACTGCAAAACGGTCGCCTTCCTTAATCAGCCCCATCGCAATACCTGCGACTGGCTCAGAAACCGGCACGCCCGCATCCATCAGCGCCAAGGAGCTGCCGCACACGCTGGCCATTGAGCTGGAACCATTGGATTCGGTGATTTCGGATACGCAGCGGATCACATAAGGGAAATCTTCCATCGCCGGAATCGTCGCCTTCACGCCACGCTTCGCCAAGCGCCCATGTCCAATCTCACGGCGCTTTGGTGAACCGATCATGCCGGTTTCGCCCACGCTGTAGGGAGGGAAATTGTAGTGGAACATGAACGGTTCTTTATATTCACCGGCAATCGCATCGATGAGCTGTGCATCACGCTCGGTGCCGAGGGTGGTGACAACCAGCGCCTGGGTTTCGCCACGGGTAAAGAGGGCTGAACCATGCGCACGCGGCAGGACACCAACACGTACTGTAATCGGGCGCACGGTTTGCAGGTCACGTCCGTCAATACGCGGCAAACCCGCCAGGATACGCCCGCGCACGACTTTCTTTTCCAGGTTCTTAAACTCAACCTTGAACTCTTCTTCGCTGGGGCCTGCTGCACCCTCTTCCTGTGGCAGCAATTTGCCTTTGGCAGCACTCAGGATAGCGTCCACACGGGCATAACGCTCTTGCTTATCAGCCACCTGGAAGGCTGCCACCAGATCAGTTTCACACGCTTGCGCCAAACCATCGACCAAACCCTGGTTCACGGCTGGGGCGACCCACTCCCATGCCGGATTACCCACTTCCGCTGCCAATTCATTGATGCCATTAATGACAACCTGCATTTGCTCATGCCCGTAGACCACCGCACCCAGCATCACTTCTTCGCTCAGCAGTTTGGCTTCGGACTCAACCATCAGGACAGCATCAGACGTACCCGCCACCACCAGATCAAGGTCAGAGGTCAGCAGGTCAGTCGTTGACGGGTTCAGCAGGTATTGGCCATTGCGGAAACCGACACGGGCTGCACCAATCGGCCCCTGGAAAGGGATACCACAAATTTTCAGGGCAGCCGATGCACCAATCATGGATGGAATATCCGGGGCAATTTCCGGGTTCAGGGAAACGACCATTGCCACCACTTGCACTTCATTGGTGAAGCCTTCGGGGAACAGCGGGCGGATCGGACGGTCGATCAGGCGGGCAATCAGGGTTTCCTCTTCCGTTGGGCGTGCTTCACGCTTGAAGAAACCACCGGGAATACGCCCGGCTGCGTAGAATTTCTCCTGGTAATTGACGGTCAATGGGAAGAAATCGCGCCCTGGTTTGGCGACCTTTTCACCGACGACTGTCACCAGCACAACTGTCTCGCCCATGCTGACCATCACCGCCGCACTGGCTTGACGGGCGATCTCGCCAGTCTCGATCTTGATGGTATGTTGCCCGTACTGGAATGTTTTTGTAACTTTTGCCATTGGTAAGCCTACAGATTTTAAGATTGACTTGCTTTATCGACGGATGTCACGGGCAGGCTGTTTAGGGAAACTCTGGCGCAGAATGTCCGTAAACAACCTTCCTGCGTGACGCAAAAAATAGATTAAATTAAACAGGTTAAACAAAAACACCGCAGAATTTGCGGTGTTTTTGTTGCATCCGCTTAGCGGCGCAAACCCAGACGCTCAATCAGCCCTTGATAACGGGGCAGATCCTTGCCTTTGAGATAATCCAGCAATTTACGGCGCTGGTTAACCATCTTCAGCATCCCACGGCGGGAGTGATGGTCTTTCTTGTGGGTTGCGAAATGGTCGGTCAGGTGCTTGATGTTGGCTGTCAACAGCGCAACTTGCACTTCCGGCGACCCGGTATCCGTTTCTGAACGGCGGTATTCAGCTACAACTGCCGCCTTCTGTTCTGCATTCAGAGACATCGTCCAAAGCTCCAGAGTAATTGTTAAGGTTGCTAAAAAGGCGGCGATTATACCACCGGAGTGCTCAAGGAACAAATGATAAGTTGCAACTCAGCCCCCTGTTTCAGGCCAGCCACCTACCGCCTGCCCCCAATCCACTACCGATTATCTCCTTGCTTATCGCTTGGCAGCCAGCAGTTCCTAAGCTTACCTAAACAACCCCTGTGACTCCAAGGATGGAATCCGATGAAAACACCTGCAAACAACCTCTTGCAGCACTGCCTGTTATTGGCTTGCCTGACCTGCACACCCACATTCGCAGAAACCGGGCAGATCCTGCCCGATGAGCCTGCCATTCCAGAGTGGCTGCTTAAAAAGACACTCGACCCTGAGAAAATGGGGGTACGTGACCTGGAGCTAACGGACAACAGCATTTTCTTTGTCAATGCACCGGATGAGAGTATCAGCATCACCGGTACGAACATGGGCAATGGGCAAATCGTCAGCAACTGGCCAGACGATACCACCCAGCCAGGGATTTATATTGGCCTTGGTAGCTCCAAACTGAATACGGGCATGCACTTCATTACCTGCCGGGTTTGTAAAATCCGCGATCCTGACACCCAAGAAACGCTGGAATTTGATGGGCTGATTTTTGAAAAGCCTGATTTCAGTTTTGCTGACCTGATCAATATCCCCAATCAGGAAAATGAGCAGCCACAAGATTATGTGTTTGCCGATGAAGCCAAACTCACGGTCGAACCGCTGCCGACGGGCGTGATTGATTACAGTGACCTGCGCTATTTGTCGAGCATCGGCTATGAGGACTACCTGTATATTCCGGTGCGAACCCGCTTGCGTGAAAAAGCCCAGGCCGGTGATGCCAAAGCCCAATTCATTTACGCCCTATACTGGCGGGAATCCTATACCTTTGATGAGTCCGGCTCCGGCCTTGCCCACATGAAAACCACCCTGCAAATCGCAGCCCCCCACAACCCGGATGCCGCCTTGTGGCTGGGTATGTTGCACAAACAGGACAAGCAGGCCGCCGCAGCCGTCCCATTGCTGGAGCAAGCACTCGCCAGCGATAACCCATTGGCTGCTTACAAACTCGGCCTGATTATGATCAATGGTGAAAATGGCGAGATTGATGCACCCCGCGCTTGCGAATTATTTGAAAAGGCGGCATTGGCTGGGCTGGATGCCGCCCAATATGATTATGGTTTTTGCTTATACCACGGTGAAGGCGGGACGCATGACATAAAAAAAGGCCAACACTACATGGCCTTGGCAGCCGCCAACCAAGCCAGCAATGCAGTGGAAGCCCTGGGGCGCTGCAATGGCCCCTTGCCACGGGTTGAGCGGGATAAACTGGTGTATAACCCCTGCGACAACAAACCAATCTGAAAACTTCCCCCAAACCGTTTACCATAGCCCCCCTGATTTCAAGCAGTGTGAATGGAATGGGCAAAACCGGAGACAAACAGGTGCTGCACCCCCGTTACTGGCCAACCTGGTTAGGCATGGGGGTTTTGTGGTTGGTGGTGCAACTGCCGTGGCGCATGCAAATGGGCTTGGGCAAAGGCTTGGGCTTGTTGATGTTCCACACCCTGCAACGGCGACGTTATATCTGCTGTGTCAACCTTGAGCTGGCCTTCCCGGAGCTATCCCCTGCCGAACGCCAAGCACTGAACCGCCGCCATTTCATTTCCTTGGGGCAAGGTTTGCTGGAAACCGCCCTCAGTTGGTGGGGCAGTGAAAAAGAACTGCACCAACTGGCTCATCTGGAAGGCATTGAACACTTGCAACAGGCGCATGCACACGGCGGTGTGGTGCTGCTGAGTGCCCATTTCACCAGCCTTGAGCTAGGTGGGCGTATGCTCGCCCCCTACCTGCCACTGCATGTCGTTTATCGCCCCCACCAAAACCCGGTGATTGAACAATTGGTCGCCCGCCTACGCGCCAAGCGCTATGGCAAGGCCATTTCCCGCGACCATATCCGCACTATGCTGCACAGCCTCAAACAAGGGCATGCGGTCTGGTATGCGCAAGACCAGCATTTTGACCAGAAAAACAGCTTATACCTGCCGTTTTTCGGGGTGGATGCCGCCACCAATACCGCCACCACCCGCATTGCGGAACTGGGCAAGGCGCAAGTCGTCCCGTTCTTTACAGTACGCACCCAAACCGGCTATTTGCTGCGATTTTTGCCGCCATTGGAAGACTTTCCGGGGGAATCCGTTCATACTGACACCGCCCGGATCAACCAGATCATCGAGCAACAGGTACGCGAGTTCCCTGAGCAATACCTGTGGACACACCGGCGCTACAAAACCAGCCCGGAGGGTGGCAACCGCTACCAGAACCACCGCAGAGACTACCCTGCTAGCCGCTGCTAACCTTGAAGGACACCTTATGCAAATTGCGCAACACACTGTCGTCGGCTTGAGCTACACCCTTAAAAATGACCGGGGCGACATCCTTGACCAAGCGGATGCCAGCCGTCCGTTTGTTTACCTGCACGGTGCAGGCAATATCATCCCCGGCTTGGAAAATGCATTGGTTGGCAAACAAACAGGGGAAAGCCTAGATGTGACCATCCCGCCGGAAATGGCCTACGGCATCCGCGACGAGCGCATGACCCAGCAAGTGCCACGCAATATGTTTGCCGGGGTGGATGAGCAGCATCTGGTTCCGGGCGCACAGTTCCATGCCCAAACCAATGCAGGCACAGAAACCATCACCATCGCAGCCGTTGACGGCGATACCGTCACGATTGATGCCAACCACCCATTGGCAGGCGAAACCCTGCATTTCAGCGTCACCGTGCTGAATGTACGTGCCGCCACCCGCGATGAAGTCAGCCACGGGCATGCACATGGCCCCGGCGGACACCACCACCACTAAACCTACCCAACCATTAGCCAAGGAGAACCTGGATGGCAACGATCACCCTAAGAGGCAACCCGATTGAGACAGTTGGCAATTTGCCTGCCGTCGGTAGCCAAGCACCCGCCTTCAGCCTGCCCAATACGGCATTGGCTGCGGTCAGCCTGAGCGACTTTGCAGGCAAAACCGTCATCCTCAACATTTACCCCAGTGTTGATACCGGTATTTGCGCAGCTTCCACCCACCGCTTCAATGCCATTGCCAGCGAAAAAGGCGTAGCCGTCCTGTGTGTGTCCGCTGACCTGCCGTTTGCCCACGGACGTTTCTGCGGTGCGGAAGGCCTGACCAATATCACCAACCTGTCGGTTTTCCGTAATCCTGAATTTGGCACGGATTACGGCGTAACGATCAGTTCCGGCCCCTTGGCTGGCCTGTTGTCACGCGCTGTCGTTGTCATCAAGGACGGCACGGTTGTTTACACTGAACAAGTGCCAGAAATTGCCCAAGAACCCGATTACAATGCAGCCATCGCTGCCATTTGATCGGTTTCCACCCGCTGTCAGAGACGGGCTTGCACCGCTCTGGCAGTTTATCCGCATGATGTCCCCGCTTCATCGCCTTGTCAGGATCGGTTATCATAGCCCAACAGGCATATCAAGCAGCGTCATCTGCTAAACTCTGCCCCTAATTTATAGTCAAACCCGATACTGTCCCCAATTTCAAAGGAACCTGACATGCGCTTTAACAAACCGCTTGCCTTAACGACAAGCCTGCTGCTTGGCACGCTTGCCATCAGCCCCGCACAGGCTACCAATTGCAGCCTTTCTTACTATTGCTACCGCAGCATGGTTCCGGGTGCTGCGCCGGTAGAACCGGTTGCCCAGCCACGCCCAAGCATCAATACCCCGGTCGGGGCACGCATCGTCACACGCCCGAACACGCCCAACCCGGTCGCTGTCCAGCAGGCAGGCACACGCTTGCCCACACCGCAACAACTCGGTCAGCAGCGCCTGCAACAACAGGCTGAGCAACAACGGCTCGCCCAACAGCGCCGCGCCCAGCAGCAGGCAGACCAGCAGCGGCAGGCAGCCCAGCGCCGTGAGCAGCAGGCACTGCAACAGGCCCGCATGACGCAACGCCCATCGGCTACACCAACCCGTACCCAGACGCAGGTTATTCCGGCAGCCGCAACTGAGCGCCAGACCACCCCACCCGCGTTGCAACCGGCCTCCCGTCAGGCTAGTCAGGCCAATACCGTGCGTACTAGCACAGCGGTAACTGCCCAGACACGCCGCGCCCCACAGCCTGCTGTGTTGCCAGCCGTCCGCAGCAACCAATCGTGCAGCACCTTGGCAAGCAAGATCAAGGAAGCAGAACGCCAGGCAACCCTCCATGCCATCAACAAGGAAGCGGGCAAATCCCAGCAACTGTTCAAGATTGCGGCTGATTTGCGTTCTGAGGCCAAAGGCCAATCCTGCTCCATTTGATCGGGTAAAACCCCTCCTTATGCCTTCTTGCCAAGGAGGGGTTGCACACCCAACATCGACCCTACCCATTCAGGGGCATTGCCAAACGTAGGCCCGCATCATATAAGGCAGGATAGGAGCTTTTTAACCGTTTTTATTGACCTTAAAATTGATTGGGAGGAAATCATGCCAGAACTTTTTTCCGCTGAGTGGATGAACGAACTCAAAGATAACTGGAATAATGAGCCAGATGTCCGTGACAAACTGGCCGAAATCGGCTTCAACTCCACCATTACCTGCGGCTTCAAAAATGAGGACAAACCACGCGGTGTCTTCGTAGTGGAAAAGGGTGTTTGTGTGCGGGCAGGCAGCTATGCCGGTGAAAGTGCCGATTGGGACATGCGTGCAGACCGCAAGGACTGGATGAAATGGGTGGAAAACGGACTGGGGATGGCAGGGATGGGGATGGCCTATACCATGGGCAAACTCAAGTTTCGGACAGGCGATTACGGGGCAATGATCAAAAACCCGAAAATGGCTGGTCCATTCGTCAAGTCATTTGGCCTGATGCAAAAAATCAAAACCCAATAAGCAGGAGTACAGCATGGGACTTATCCGCAACCTGCTTGCCCTCATTGGCCTGATCGCCATTTTGGGTGCTGCATATGCTTATAGCCAGTACGGGGGCATGCTCTCCCAGGTAGGTGGCATGGGCAAGGAAATGGCTGCTTTGGAGCAACTTGACCCCAAGGCCAAAGAAGTCTACACCGGGATGTGGCAGAAACTGAAGGAAAGCGGCAATAGCGCAGATGCCACGGTCTGGAAAGTGCCGCTGGCGGAGGGTGTGACCCCTGAAGATGCCGAAGCTTCCATGAAAATGATTGCCAATGAGCACAATATCAAGGCGGTTGGCGAGTTGCCCTTGTCCAGCCAAGTTGAACTGGAAACCGGCAAAAAGCAGCGCTTCCTGAAAATCTACCAATACTGCAACCCGCAAACAGCGATGCTGATGGTCGAGTATTCAGATGCGTTTTCTGCTTACCTGCCCTGCCGGATTGCGATGGTCGAGGACAAACAGGGCAAATACAACCTGTATGCCCTCAACATGGATATGATGATCCACGGCGGCAAACCCCTGCCACCGGAACTGCATGCCGAGGCCACCAAGGTAAAGGACATCATGCTGGACATCATGAACCGGGCAGCGAAAGGCGATTTCTAAACCGGAATCAATCCTGCCAAGAATCGGAAGAAGCTGGGATATTCCCAGCTTTTTTCTGCCCGGTAAAGAACAGGATCTCATCCTCTTCGGTCGGCTCAAGCACTGGATTTAAGGCAACTGCAATACCCGCCTTGTTCCTGCCGGTAAAAAACTGGATTTCGCCATCATCGTCCCAACCGGAGGCTGGCTGGGTAGAGCTCACAGGCTCAGGGGAGGTTTGGGCAGCTTGCGGGCTAGCCTCAGTCGTTAAGGGCAAACCTGTCACCACCAAACTAATTTTTTGCGGCCAATCCTCGGTGAGCAAGGCCGGGGATTCAGGTTTACTGGCTGCCATAGCTGCCATCACAGGCATCTCCGGCTCGGGTGTCCGCCGCTCTGGCATTCCAAACGGGGCAACCGCAACAGGTGCTGCCGCAGGTTCTGCGGGCACGGGAGCAACAGGCTGTATGGCGGGGGCACGCTCAACCACAGTCTGGTTTTGTTCGGATTCCGTCTCTTCTGAGCCAAAAAACACCCCGACTGCCATCAGGATCATGCTGGAATACCAACACCAAAACCCCAAGCCCAACTGGGCAATCGGCATATCCACTTCACCACCAGGGATAGCCTCAAACCAGAAGGATTGGGTGGCAACCAGCACCGCCGCCCCCGCCAGCAAGGTAGCCCACAACGGCGAGGTATACATGAGGATGACCGCCAACAGGATCAACAGGTTGGCATACCAGGCAAACTGGAAAACCGAAAACCCCATCCAGCCGGTCGCAAATACCCAATAGCCCGCCACCGCCGTGCCCGTACTGGTCAAAAAAGCAGGAAACCAAAAAGCCGCAATCCACGCCAGCCCTCCCAGGAACAGGGCAAACGCGGTGATTGACAAACGGAAAGGCCGACGCTCAGACATGACAACATCCATTTTTCCACCTATGAGGTGTGACACCCAAAGCTGCCAATTATAAAAGGTTCTCCCCCAAAGGCACGTTATTTTCTGCCTGAATGAGCGTATCCCCCTCTAAGAAGGCAAATCACTGAAGCACCAAAATAGTGCTGCTTGTTCTCCAAAAGAGTGCTCGATTTTTTAAATGCACAATAGCAGTGATTTTTCAGCCGCTTTTTTCCCAAAAACACGACCTATCCAGAAAAATCACTGTATTTGTGCACCTAAACACTGGTCAAGGTCAGGCGTACCGCTATGATGTCGCCATCATCCTTCCGCAAGTATCTCAAGAGGTTATATCTGATGGAGCAACTCGTCCCAGCACTGGATACGCTATTTGTGCTGATTGGTGCTGTCATGGTACTCGCCATGCATGCCGGTTTTGCCTTCCTCGAAGTCGGCACAGTACGCCATAAAAACCAGGTCAATGCTTTGGTGAAAATCATTGCTGACTTTGCCATGTCGACCATTGCCTATTTTTTTATCGGCTACTACGTTGCCTATCAGGTCGGCTTTTTTGAAAGCGCCAGTGTATTGGCAGAAAACAATGGCTTCGGGCTGGTGAAGTTCTTCTTCCTGCTCACCTTTGCTGCCGCCATCCCCGCGATCATTTCGGGTGGGATTGCCGAACGTGCCCGGTTCTACCCACAACTGGCAGCCACCTTTATTCTGGTCGCACTGGTTTACCCGTTCTTTGAAGGCATCGCCTGGAATGGCGCATTCGGCATCCAGGCCATGTTTGAATCCACGTTTGGTGCAAAATTCCATGACTTTGCCGGTTCGGTCGTTGTACACGCCATGGGTGGCTGGATTGCCCTCGGTGCAGTTATCCTGCTCGGTGCACGCCACGGACGCTACAACAAGCAAGGCAAACCCATGTCTGCCCACCCACCCTCCAGCATCCCCTTCTTGGCCTTGGGTGCATGGACACTGACCGTTGGCTGGTTTGGCTTCAATGTCATGTCCGCACAAGCCGTACAGGGCTTGAGTGGCCTGGTTGCCATCAACTCACTGATGGCAATGGTTGGCGGCATCCTGGCAGCGATTTTTGTTGGCAAAAATGACCCCGGTTTCGTCCATAACGGCCCCTTGGCTGGTCTGGTTGCAGTTTGCGCAGGCTCGGATGTCATGCACCCCATCGGCGCACTGCTGACCGGTATCGTGGCTGCCGTCATTTTCGTCTGGGCTTTCACCGCAGCACAGAACAAATGGCGCATTGATGATGTGCTTGGGGTTTGGCCTTTGCATGGTCTGTGCGGGGCATGGGGCGGGATTGCTGCTGGCATTTTCGGCATGCAGGCACTTGGCGGGGTCGGCGGCATCAGCTTCATGAGCCAATTGGTCGGCACACTGCTGGGCATTGCCATTGCCACCGCCGCCGGTTTCATTGTCTACGGCGCGTTGAAGAAAACCGTCGGCCTGCGCCTGACCCAGGAAGAGGAATACAATGGCGCTGACCTGACCATCCACAAAATCAAGGCCAACCCAGAAAACTAGGCAGCCTCCAGCCAGCGGGAACGGGTGGCATCACTCCCCCGCTGGCTCTTCCACTGGACGGCTCGTATCTTCCTGATAATAATAGTCATATTTCCCCAGCGTATCGCGGGTAAATGCCCATGCCTGGTTATAGGACAGCCCGCTGTTTTCCGGGATAATAATCTTCACATATAAGTCGGTGCCATGCGTTGCCTTAAGGCCACCCAACTCGGTATCCAACTCCCCTGCCCCCACGGTACGGTAAGTTGCCTCACCCGGTTTGCGGATACTGTAACCACTGCGCTGGTACATCACCTCCACCACCGTCTTGCCCTTGTCAGAACGGGTCGGTTTCAGGAGCTTTTGGTACTTTTTATCCAGTTCCGCATAATTCCCCTCCAGACTTAGCAGTTGCTGGCGGTCGGCCTCGACTTTTTCCCGCAAGGCTGTCAGAGCACCTTCCTTTTCCGTGGCTTCGGCACGGCTACTGACCAGATCAGCCTGTACCTGCTGCAACTCCGTGCGCAAACGTCCGGTTTCAGTAGCCTGCTCCTGTTTGGTTTGCTGCAACTCGGTTTCCAAACGGCTGGTTTCGGTAGCCAAGGTACGTTGAGTTTGTTGCAACTCGGTTTGGATGCGCTCGGTTTCGGTGGTTTGTGCCGTCAAGTCAGCTTGCAGCGTTTGCACTTCTGCC
Source organism: uncultured Thiothrix sp. (assembly GCA_964293005.1). Taxonomy (GTDB): domain Bacteria; phylum Pseudomonadota; class Gammaproteobacteria; order Thiotrichales; family Thiotrichaceae; genus Thiolinea. The sequence goes on along the minus strand of CAXYXW010000017.1, from coordinate 52,655 downwards.
CCGCGCTTTTCCAAGGCAGCCGTCCGATCCAGCACTTGAGCCTGTGCCAGTGACAACTCCACCCGGATGGACTCCAGATCGGCTGTGACCTGTTCGGCCTGTGCGCGGCTACGCAGCAACTCCAATTCGGTGGATGACAACTGGCGCTGGAAATAATCCAACTGCTCTTCCAAAGTAGCATTTTCCTTGAGGGTATGTTGCGCCAACTCACTGGCCTGCTCTTGGGCAGCAATGCTGTTCCGCAAATCCTTCAACAACCGGGTATTCGACAGTACCACTGTCACCGTCACCAGCAAAAAAACCATCATGATGACCATCATGATGTCGGTAAAGGAAGGCCAGAAACTTTCCTCATGCCCATCACTGGCCTGCAATAAGGGATCGTTCCAGCTACTCACAGGCGGCCTCCGCGCGTGGTCGGGGCGGTGGTGGGTACAGAAGGTGCAGGCGGCGGTACAGGTCGTGCAGGGGCTGCCTCTTCCAGACGGAAACCTTCGCGGATTGACTCACGGATAATTCGCAAATCCTCACTGCCGCTATCAACCCCTTTGGCAACCGTATTACCGACACGGATAATCTGTGCCTGTAAATCATCGACCGCCAGTTGCAAACGGTCGCCCGCATGCAGGAAACGGTCTTGAATCTTGCTGATCGCCTCGGCTGCCTGCCGCAGGTCACGGGTCAACCCGGAAATGTCATTGAGGATAGCGCCTTCGGTTGAACGGAAGTGGGGCATCACATGCAGGGTCGTCACATGCTCAATATTCGCCAATAACTGGGTACGGGTATCCTGCAAACGCAAGTGGAAATAGGAATAAATGGCATAGCAGAGGATAGCAATCATGGTGGTGTCGAGTGCGGTGGACATACCGCCAATAACCGTCCCCATTTGCTTCAGGCTTTCCGGTGACTCCAACAAGCCTGCCACCCCAACCAGGGCAACGGACAAGGAAACCGCTGTCCCGAACACCCCCGCCATAATCAGGATATTGTGGACAAACCGCACCAGCGTAAAACGGGCAGCCTCACCCGCTGACATCACTGCCGCCAATGCAGACTGGTTAATTTCACCGCTTTGGTCGTACAGGGTTTGCAAAGCATTCACCCGCCGGACAATCAGAGCCTGTGTATCCAGCTTATGCAAGGGGTTGGAGGCATTTTCGCGTACCCGCTCCACAAAACGCTCCAGCACATCCTGCTCGTGTGCATAACTGAGAAACAACCCGACCATGCGCAACATCCCGGTCAGGAACAAGATAACAATCCCGCCACTCAGAAATAAACCCAGCCTGCCGGTCTGTGGGGAATAAAAGAACGGGGCAAGCACATCCTGGTAGATAAAAATGCACAAGCCAACCAAAAACAACAAGGCGGCCATCAGGAACAAAGCGGCATACGCCCGTGACTTAAGGGGTTTCAAGGTTTTATTTCCTATAACTGTGGTTGTCAACGTGCGGGCAAGCCGCAAACCCTCATCAGCCGGTCTGACCCGGCACAGGCGGCTCTGGTTCCGCCCCATCTTCAAACAAACCTTCCTGCAAATCCAATGCTGTTTGCAAAGGCACACGCGGGCTGTTTTCCAAGGGAACCCGATCCGCCAACTCCCGCCCGGATGAGATCCCAAGCTCCGACAAACGCCGCGCCCCTGGTACAACACTGCGCTCCAGCGAACCCAGCAAGCGGTTGTAGCTATCCACACTGGAATCGAGATTTTTGCCCAAGCGCTCCACATGGGTCGTGAGGATAGTCAGCCGCTTGTGCAACTCCGTCCCCACATCGCGGATACGGGTTGCATTTTCAGTCAGCACCGCCTGTTGCCAACCAAACGCCACTGCACGCAACAAAGCCATAAGTGTAGCAGGTGTGGACAAGATCACCCTGGCTTCAAGTGCATCTTGCATCAGGGTTTTATCCTGCTCAAGTGCCGCCCCCAGAAATTGCTCCCCCGGCATAAACAACACCACAAAATCAGGCGCCCCCACAAACTGCTCCCAATAACGCTTGCCTGCCAATACCCGCACATGCTCACGCACATGCCGCGCATAGCGCTGCAAATGCTGCTTGCGCTCCATGTCACTGTCGGTCTGGACGGCATCCATATAAGCATCCATTGGCGTTTTGGCATCAATTACCAGTTCACGCTTATCCGGCATGCGGATCACCATGTCCGGGCGCACTGTGCGTTCGGCATTGCTGCGCTGGAGCTGCTCAATGAAATCACAGTGATCAACCATCCCAGCCATTTCAACAATACGCCGCAGGGTCATTTCCCCCCACTCGCCCCGCATTCCCGGATTCCGCAAGGCAGACGACAGCTTGCTGGCCTCTTGCCGCAAGGCCATCTGGTCGACACTCAGGTTGCGCAACTGCTCCCCCAAAGCCCCAAACGAGGCTTGCCGGTCTTTTTCAATGGTCTGGATTTGCTGCTCAGTCTTTTCCAAGGCCTGTTTGATGGGGTCAAGCAAATGCTGGATCGACTGCTTGCGCTGGTCGAGGTCAGCCTGTGACTCTGACTGGAAACGGCGCATGCTTTCTTGCGCCAATTGCAGGAAATGCTGGTTGTTTTCCCGCAACGCCCGTTGGGAAGCAACAGCAAAGGTATTGTGCAAACGGTCTTGGGCATCATCGAGCATACGCAGGCGCTCTTCGTGCAACTGCCCCTCCGTTTGCAACTGCAATTGCAGGCGCTCAACCTCGCGCCGCGCCTGCTGCAAAGGTCGGCTATAAACCAAAAACGCCAATAACACCCCCAGCAGAAACATGCAGAGGGCAACAATCAATAGTATATTATCATCGACAAACAGCGCGATGCCGGATGCGGAATCAGCCGCCATAGCAGCATCCACTGGAGCTTGCGGTCAATGGCTGCATCCAGATGGCGCACCAGCCCGTAGCATCGGTGCAAACGGAGATCGATTCCGTTAATTGCATAAATGTTATTACAACACTGACAAAACAGGTATCACCCATGCGAACACTCACCAAACAAACGACATTAATAACCCTGATTATCACACTTCTTGCCAGCCTGATGCTAATGGCAACACCCGCAGCTGCCTTTACGGATATGAATGGCAAGCCTGCCACGATTGATAGCCTGGTTGGTAAGGGCAAATGGAGCGTCTTCAAGATTTGGTCGGCGGATTGCCACGTTTGCCGCCAAACTATCCACTACCTGTCTGATTTCGAGGCCAGCTACCCGGCTGCCGATGTGTTTGGCATTTCCATTGATGGGGCACAAGAAAAGCAAAAAGCCCAAGCTTTTATCGACGACTACAACCTCAGCTTCCCCAATCTGCTGGGCGACTCACAGGAAATGAGTGATTTCCTCTATGCCAAAGCCAAAGAAACCCTGATGGGGACACCCACTACCCTGGTCTTCAACCCAAAAGGCAAACTGGTTGCGGTACAACCGGGTGCTGTCACCGCAAAAGAACTGGTGAGCTTCATCCAGCGCGAAGAAGCGGCAGGTCAGGCAGAATGAGGCCTTACCCACTGGCTGCCCTGCTGCTGACATTCAGCTTGTCCAGTGCCCATGCCCTGACTGATTTGGCAGGCAAACCGGCAGCCATTGCCGATGTGGTTGGCAAAGGCAAATGGACTGTATTTGAGGTATGGGCATCCGATTGCCCCTACTGCCCGGATGCCATCCTTTATATGAAAGACTTCAAAGCCCGTTACCCACAAGCGGACTTGTATGGCATTTCCCTGGATGGGGATTTGGGTAAAGAGGCAAGTTACCCAGCCGCCAAACGCTTTATCCAGCAACAAGGCATCCACTTCCCAACCCTGGTTGGCAGTACGCTGGAAATTGACAACTACCTGCACCAACAAGGCCGGGATAAATTGTTTGGCACACCGTCGCTGCTGATTTTTAACCCCAAGGGGGAGTTGCGCGGTATTGAGTCGGGTGCAGCCATTGCCGACGATGTTATTGACTTCATTAAGATGGAAGAATCATCGGTGAAACCGTAGCAGCACGCAGGAAACAAAAACAAAAGCCGGAATAGGGTATCCGGCCTTTTTAAAGGACAAGGTTACAGCAACTCAGACAACCCGGTCAGGCAAGGCAATATTCAACTCCAGCACGTCATAATCCGCGCCTTTTTCAAACTGGACATTCACTTGCTCTTCATCGACCTGCACGTATTTACGGATCACATCCATAATATCCCGACGCAGCTGTGGCAAAAAATCAGGGCCATTACGATCCAGACGCTCATGGGCAATCAGGATTTGCAAGCGTTCCTTGGCAACTTGGGCCGTCTTGGGCTTGCTGGGCCTGAAATAACTAAATAATCCCATACACTGTTAACCTCCGAACAGTCGTTTGAAAAATCCTTTTTTCTCGATGTCCAGGAAACGGTGGGGCACTGTCTCCCCGAGGAAACGCCGCACAAAATCGTCATACGCCTGACCTGCTGCACTTTCCTTGTCCAAAATCACTGGCACGCCACTATTGGAGGCCTGCAAGACCGTACCGGATTCGGGGATCACACCGATCAGGGGCACAGCGAGGATCTCCAGAATATCTTCCATTGCCAGCATATCGCCACTGGCAACCCGTGCAGGTGAATAGCGGGTAATCAGCAAATGCTCACGAACCGACTCGCCACGCTCAGCCTTGCGGGTACGGCTTTGTAACAGCCCAAGGATACGGTCAGAATCACGCACCGAAGAAACCTCCGGGTTGGTGACAATCACCGCATCATCAGCAAAATACATGGCTAACGCAGCGCCGCGTTCAATACCGGCAGGTGAGTCGCAAATGATGAAATCAAAACCATCGTCCACCAACCCATTGAGGACGGCCTCCACCCCTTCCTGGGTCAGGGCATCCTTGTCACGGGTTTGGGACGCAGGCAGGACAAACAGGTTATCCGTGCGTTTATCTTTGATCAGTGCTTGCCGGAGGTTAGCTTCACCACTGATGACATTGATGAAGTCATACACCACCCGACGCTCACAACCCATGATGAGGTCAAGGTTGCGCAAGCCCACGTCGAAATCAATCACCGCTGTTTTGTAGCCCTTAAGTGCAAGTCCGGTTGCAAACGCTGCGCTGGTTGTCGTCTTGCCGACCCCTCCTTTACCGGAGGTTACTACAACAATCCTGCTCAATTTAATACTCCTTTTTTTTAGGGCGTGTTTGGATCATGTTGGGATTATGTTGGGACATGGCTGGAATATAAAGGTAATGCACTTGGTTGCCAATCAGATTGGTACAATTTTAAGTTTTTCGCCCTCCAGGTAAATCATGACAGCTTGCCCCTTCAGGTCTGAATCGATCTCATCCAATAGCCGGTAACGCCCGGCAATAGCGATCAATTCAGCTTCCAAACGCTGGCAGAAAATACGTGCCTGGGTATCACCTTGCACCCCAGCCAACACCCGCCCACGCAAGACACCGTAGACATGCACCGAACCACCTGCCAAGAGTTCTGAGCCTGCACTGGTTTGTTGCATCACGACAATATCACCGTCAGGACAATAGACCTGCTGGCCTGAACGCACCGGGCGGTCAATGACAAGCAGACGCTGGACACTTGCACCTTGCCCGACCTTATCGCCAACAACCGGCGGCGGTTGTGTCTGGACTTTACCTGAGCGCAACAACGCCCAACCCGCTTCAGTCGCTTGCCCTTCCAATGCTTCAGGCAAATGACGGATACCTACCGGGACAAATCCGGTCTCAACCACCTTCTTTTTCAAGGCCGTGAAATCCAGATTGGCTGACCGTTCGCCAAGGGATTGGCAATCAACAATCACCGGGCTTCTCTCCAAAAACTGCCCACCTGCCTGACGCTTGGCATTCAGGTTTGACCCGATAGCCGCCATATCAGCCGAGTGCAAGACCAGCACATTAAGGAGAGACATTTCACCTTTCAAATCAAAAACTTGCTCACTCAAGGCTTTCCATCCCCATACCACTCCATCGTTTCAGCAAGGCCTGGTTCAGCGTGTTTGTTGTACATCCCATGAATAAAGATATGTTATCCTCTGCACAAGTTATTTTGACCGGATATTTCCCTAAACCTTATGCCAGGGGGCATAAAATCACGATCCTTAACTCAGGGCTATATGATGTACAACAACAAAACTAGGACACTCTTGATCGCCATCAGCTTAGCTTGCATGGGCTCTTTGGCGACGACCCCGTTACAGGCACAAGAACCGCCAGAACTGGGGTCACTATACAACCCGGCTGAACAATTTAAAACCGCCATCCAGCTGATTGAAGGCGAAAACACCAAAGCCGACTTCTCTACCGGACTTAAATGGCTAAAACTGGCGGCGGCTCAGCGCTATCCTCAGGCTCTGTACCAACTAGGCTTCTATTATGAATACGGTGTCGATGAGGTAAAGCAGGATTATCACAAAGCCGTCGAATTTTATGAACAAGCGGCAGAGTTGGGGGATTTAGAAGCACAATTCAGCCTCAGCGCCCTGCTGTTGCGTGAAAATACCCCTGTCCATAATTACAGCAAAGGCATGCAGTGGCTGGAAAAAGCAGCGGCACAGGATGACATTGAAGCCCAATATAGCCTTGCCATGCTGCTGGAAAAAAATGCAGCCCCTGCCGACAAAACCATCCATTGGTTGACCAAGGCGGCACAGAATGGGCACAAAACTTCCCAATACACCCTAGGTGTGCGTTACCTGAAAGGGATGGGCATCGAGCCTGACCGCAAACAGGCATTTGCCTGGTTTCTGAAAGCGGCTGAACAGGGCGATGCTGCCTCCCAGTTCAATACCGCCCTGATGTATGAACAAGGTGAGGGCGTAAAAGCTGACCTGACGGAAGCCATCCGCTGGTATCAAAAAGCTGCTGCCCAAAACGAAAGCGGGGCGCAGTTCAACCTCGGCAATAAATACCTGTTTGGCTCTGGCACACAGCAGGACATCGACAAAGGCTTGGATTTGATCCGCCGGGCAGCCAAAGGGGGCAACCCCGCCGCACAAACCGTGCTGGGCAACCTGCTCAGTACCGGCAAATACCTGGGGCTTGATTATGGCAAAGCCTTCCAGTTATACCTTGCTGCTGCTGAAAGCGGCTACCCGGAAGCCCAGTACCAACTGTCGCTGATGTTTGCCAAAGGCCAGGGGGTAGAAAAAAGCAATGAACAATCCGTCCACTGGATCCGCAAGGCAGCCCTTTCCAACCACCCCTTGGCACAATATGGCTTGGGCGCTTATCTGGCGAATGGCATTGGCATTGAAAAAAACCTGATGGAAGCCGCCTACTGGCTGTCATTAGCCGCAGCCCAAGGCCAAAAACATGCCATTGAATCGCGTGACTCGGTACTGGAGCTGCTGACCCGCGAACAGCTCGACTCGCTCAACCAACGCATCAATATGCTCAGCGGCGTTCCAGAAAAAATGTAAGACCCACCCATTATCTGCACGATTACCCGCAGCAGCGCCCTGCACGGCGTTGCTGCTTTGCGGTACAATCCTTTCCTTTCCGATTACACCCAAATCATCACTATGGCAGCAACTGGCATCCTGCAACCCGTCTACCCGCCTCCCAAACAAGGTACGATCCGTTGGGGTCAACTCTATGGCAGCGCCCAGGAAGCCCTGATTGCGCACACCGCCAGCGAGTTCAAGGGTCTGGTTTTACTGGTGACAACCGATACCCACCAGGCTTACCGCACCGAAAGCGCCCTGCATTTCTTTGCCCCGGATGTGCCCGTCCATATTTTCCCCGACTGGGAAACGCTGCCCTATGATGTGTTTTCACCGCATGAGGACATCATTTCCGAACGCCTGAAAACCCTTGCCCGCTTGCCGACCCTGCAACAGGGGGTGCTGATTGTGCCGGTGACAACGCTGCTGCAACGCCTCGCCCCTACCCAGTATGTGCAGCAACATAGCCTGCTGCTGAAAACCGGCATGCGCCTCGACATCGACAGCTTCCGCAAACACCTGGAAAAATCCGGCTACCGCAACGTCAGCCAGGTCATGGCGCATGGTGAATACGCTACCCGTGGCGCACTGGTCGACCTGTTCCCGATGGGCAGCCAAACCCCTTACCGGATTGACCTGTTTGATGATGAAATCGACTCGATCCGCAGCTTCTCACCGGAAACGCAGCGCACCGAAGACACGTTCAAACATGTCGAACTGCTGCCTGCCCGTGAATTCCCGCTGGATGATACTGGCATCAAATTGTTCCGTGCCAACTACCGCACGCAAGTGGAAGGCGACCTCAACCGTAGCCGCATTTACGAAGGGGTCAGCAAGGGCAAACCACCGGCTGGGATTGAATACTACCTGCCGCTGTTCTTTGAACAGACTGCCACCCTGTTTGATTACTTGCCCGCCAAAACCCTGCTGATCCTTGAAGATGGGGTGAACGCTGCCGTCAGCAGCTTCTGGCAAAACATCGAACACCGCTACGAACAACGGCGGCATGATATTGAGCGCCCGCTGTTAGCACCTGACCGTTTGTTTTTAAGCGCCGAGCTGCTGCGTAGCTGGCTGCAAGAATTCAGATGCGTTGAAGTGGGCGGCTTTAAGGCACTGGAAGGCACAACCGGCGACATTTCTTACCCCACTGCCCTACTCCCCTCGCTGTTGATCCATCCGCGCCATGAACAGCCCTTACTGTTACTGACCCAGTTCCTGAAAGACCTGAAAGGCCGGGTGCTGTTTACTGCGGAATCTGCCGGGCGGCGCGAAGCGTTTATCACGCTGATGCGTGAACAACACATCAGCATCACGCCGGTTGAAAACTGGCAAAGCTTCCTGCAAGGCCAACAGGTGATGGCTGTCACGGTTGCCCCGCTGGAGGCCGGTTTCTGGCTACCTGATTCACGCCTGGCGGTTGTACCGGAAAACTTGCTGCATGGGGTGCAAATCCAGCAGGCACGGCGGCGCAAGAAGTCGAGCCGCGATACCGATGCCATTATCCGCAACCTCACCGACCTGAATGAAGGTGCGCCTGTCGTCCATGAAGAACATGGGGTTGGGCGCTATTTGGGTTTGCAGATGGTCACGACCGGCGGGGTAACGGCGGAGTATTTGCTGATCGAATACGCCAACCAGGACAAGCTGTATGTGCCGGTCGCGGCTTTGCACATGGTAAGCCGTTATACTGGTGCTGACCCTGACCATGCCCCTTTGCATAAACTTGGCACTGACCAGTGGGAAAAAGCCCGCAGCAAAGCCGCTGAAAAGGCACGGGATGTGGCAGCCGAATTGCTCGACATCCACGCCCGCCGTGCTGCCCAGCAAGGCCATAGCTTCCCGTTTGACGACAACGACTACCACCTGTTCGCCGGGGCATTCCCGTTTGAGGAAACACCAGACCAGGGCTTGGCGATTGAAAATGTCATCAAGGACATGCGTTCACCCCAGCCGATGGATCGGGTAGTGTGCGGTGATGTCGGCTTTGGCAAAACCGAAGTGGCGATGCGGGCTGCCTTTGTTGCCGCCAATGCAGGCAAGCAGGTGGCAATGGTTGCACCCACCACCCTGCTGGTGCAGCAACACTTGAACAACTTCCGTGACCGTTTTGCCGATTGGCCGTTCAATATCGAATCCCTGTCACGCTTCAAGACCGGCAAGGAAACCACCAAGGCACTGGAGGCATTGGCAAACGGCAAAATCGACATCGTGATCGGCACACACAAGCTGTTGCAGGACGATGTGCAGTTCAGGCAACTGGGGCTGGTGATCATCGACGAGGAGCACCGCTTCGGGGTGCGCGACAAGGAGCAGATGAAAAAGCTGCGTGCCAATGTCGACATGCTGACCATGACCGCCACGCCGATCCCGCGCACGCTGAACATGTCGCTGTCGGGCTTGCGTGACCTGTCGATCATCGCCACCCCGCCGGTACAGCGCCACGCGATCAAGACCTTCGTGTGCGAATGGAACAAGACCATTATCCAGGAAGCCTGTTCACGCGAACTGGCGCGGGGTGGGCAGGTGTATGTACTGCACAACGAGGTCAAAACCATTGCCAAACTGGAGGAGGAGCTGGCGGACATGCTCCCCGGTGTCGAAGTGCGCCATGCCCACGGGCAAATGCGTGAACGCGAGCTGGAAACGATCATGAGCGACTTCTACCACCAGCGTTTCCAGATACTGGTGGCGACCACCATCATTGAAAGCGGCATCGACGTGCCGACCGCCAACACCATCATCATCAACCGTGCTGACAAACTCGGCCTGGCGCAACTGCACCAATTGCGCGGGCGGGTCGGGCGCTCCCACCACCGTGCCTATGCCTACCTGATTGCCCCACCGAAAGCCGCCCTCACGCCGGATGCGGTCAAGCGGCTAGAGGCGATTGAATCACTGGAAGATTTGGGGGTCGGCTTCACACTGGCAACCCACGACCTGGAGATTCGCGGCGCAGGCGAACTGCTCGGCGAAGGGCAAAGCGGACAGATACAGGAAATCGGTTTCAACCTCTACAACGACCTGCTGGAACGGGCGGTGAAAGCCCTCAAATCCGGCAAAGTGCCCGACCTTGACCCACGCACCAACAGCCGCACCACCATCGAACTCGGTGCGCCCGCCCTGATCCCGGATGATTATTTACCAGATGTGCATAGCCGCCTGATCCTCTACAAACGCATTGCCAGTGCACCCAACCAAGAAGCGCTGGATGAACTGCGCGTGGAAATGATCGACCGCTTCGGCCTGCTGCCTGAGCCAACCAAGACACTGTTCAGCGCCACCCGTGTCAAACTCATCGCCCAAGGACTTGGCGTGCGCAAACTTGATGTGAGCGCCAAAGGTGGGCGGATGATCTTTGAAAACAAACCGAACATTGACCCGATGAAAGTGATCCAACTCATCCAGAAACGCCCATGGGTGTTCAAGCTGGATGGGCAGGATAAACTGCGGTTTGAGGTGGAACTCCCGACCGTGGAGGAACGGGAAGAGTGGGTGATTAAGTTGATGGGGGAGATTGGGGATTAACCCGCCAATTCTTCGGCAATCAACTGGGGGTGCTTCCGGGCAAGACGGATCAAAGCACGAGCCGCACCGGAAGGTTGGCGGCGACCTTGTTCCCAGTCCTGCAAGGTGCGGCGTGAAATGCATAAGGCATGGGCAAATTGCGCCTGTGAAAGCCCTGTAGCAAACCGTGCTGCCGCCACCTCGTTTGGCTCAATCACAGTCACACGCCCGATTTGGCCTGCTTTCATTTCCCGTACTGCCTGCAACAATTTGTTGCCCAGTTCTTCGCCTGTTATGTAGTCTTTGTCAGTCATGTTCAATCGTCTCTCTGATAGCTTTCAGGATATGGGCGGGGATACTCTCCCGTTCGTTCTTGGCATAAATCGTCAACAACCAAATTTCGCCTGATTTTAGGCGCGTAAAGTAAATGACACGAACCCCACCACTTTTACCTGCTTTCGTCCCACTGCGTACCCATCGAATCTTTCGGCAACCACCAGAGCGCGGAATGACAGCTCCTGCCTCTGGAGTTGCCGCTAAGAATGTGCAAAATTCACCACGTTCGTCCTCTGACCACAGGGTATTAGCATCGGCGGTGAAGGTTGGGGGTTCGATAATCGTGTACATATCCCATACTATACGGCTTTGCCGCATAGCCTGCAATCCCACATTTAACAACGTATTTTGCTTGTAAACTCCAAGCTCAACCCACAACACACGGAGCTACGTTGAGTGGCATTGCCAAAGCACCGGATAGGCCAAGGTGGGCAGTGGAGGCATAACCCGCAATTGGTATAGAATCGACCTTGCCACCCCATCGCTGGATGATGCCCATGACCTTGCCCGACCCTGCCAACGCTGCCCCTGAAACCAAGCCTGTCCGTGGTTGGGTGTGGCATTCGACCGATGAATCCATCGCTGCCGGTCAAATCTCGATACTCTCAATATAGTCTTTCCTTAATAAACAGCTACACTTGAATTTTGAAAGCGGCATCAATTGCCTCGTCCAAAGAACTACCTTTTCCCAAGGCGATACGCACATACCGCTTCAAGGCTGCCCAACATTGTTCAATGGGGTTGAGATCAGGCGAATAGGCGGGTAACTGGACGATACGAATCCGATAGTGTTTGGCAACCGTCAGTCACTCACCGCCCAAATGAAAGCTGGCATTATCCCAAATGAGCACATAAGGCTTGGGTATCGACGTCTCTTGTGGCAGTGACTTCCCCAACGCCGTGAGCCATTGTTCGACCACCCTACGGTTAATGGTTCCCTGCACCACCCAGGGCATCTGCCAACGGTGATCAGAGGCAAGGATTGCACTGATCCAATTGCGTTTTTCCCCATGACCGCCAGGACGTGGCATCCCACAAGGTTGACCGCGCTTTGACCAGCCCCACGCATAGCGTTCTGCACTGGAAAGACCCGCCTCATCGGCATACAGGATGTGATCCAGGCCATACTCCCCTTCCAGTTCTTGGTGCAGCCATCGGTAAACCCAACGTTCTAGTGGCTTGGCTTGTTGGTAGCTGATCGTTTTTTTTTGTGACTCCAGCCAACCCGTTGTAACCATTTATGCAAGTTACTATAGGAAATGGGCGTGCCGTAATGCGCTTCAAACCGTGGGATCAGTTCCTCCAGCCGTTCGACGGGCATTTCACTTTTGACCCATTCACGAAAGGCATCCAAATCGGTCACTTTGTGGCTATGTCCGCGAATACGATGGGGACGGGGTGCTAAACCACCCGTTTCGACCCGTAACGCCAGCCATTTATCCAACGTACTGCGGGCAATCGAGAACGTCTGGCAAACCTTTGATTTGTGGCCTGTTTGCTCATAGGCATGGATAACACGTTCACGTAAGTCGCAGGAGTAGGTCGTCATGGCAATGGCTAAAAAGTTGATCTTCAGCCTATTGTAGCTGTTTTACAGGGAAAAACTATACTAGAAACGTTCTGCGCCCTTGGCTTGTACGGCTGGCTGGCCTTCCATTTTGAACATCAATGGCGGCTGCTGGTTAGTGCGGTCGCCGCACCGATCATCCTGCTGCGCTCGCCTGAATCCAAAGCCCTTGGCGTGCAATGGCTGGGCAGTTATTGGAAACAGAACGATCAGCATTGGGATGATTACTCGCCAACCAAAAAATTTTTATATCTTGGCATACCATTTTTAATTACAAACTTAGTCATAGTTTGGCTGGCCTCCGCACGACTGCAAACCTTCCTGCACCGCGCCCATAGGGTGCAGCGGCTACATACCGCCTTAATTGTCAGCATCATCCTGCTGGGCTACAGCGTGGTGCTGCATTTGGCAAACCATTATTACCCAGCAGAACTGGCGCAATTCATTCCGACATGGTTGATAGTTTGGCTGTAACGCCTCGTATATTCCCTTGCCTGCCGAAAAAGCTGCCGAAGCCCGCCGCAAAGCCAACCAACGCACCCAAATGTGCAAACACAACTAATTGCTTGTAAACTCAAAGCTCAATCTACCACACCGGAGTAAGCACGATGCAAACGGTACAATTCTCCGTCAGCAAACAAGGACGCATCATCATACCGGCGACTTTACGCGCACAACTCAATGTCAAACCGGGAACACGCTTGATTGCATGGGTTGAAAACGGTCAGTTAGTGCTGAAACCTCAAGCACAATTGTGGGCAAGTATCCGCAAAGAGGCAAAAAAAATCCCCGCAGGATACGACATTGTGCAAGAACTGATTCAAGAACGCCGCGCCTCAGCCAAGGCTGAAAATACATGAGCCAAGCCGTATGGATTGTTGATGCATCCGCTCTGCTTGCCACCATTAATGCAGAACCGGGCAGTGATTTTGTTGAGCAACGCATTGCTGAATGCTGCGTTTCCAGTATCAATTGGGCAGAAGTTTTACAAAAAATGGCACGTAATGGCATGGATGCACCGCTGGTTGAGTCGATGCTGTTAGCCCTTGGCTTACAAATTGTCGACTTTACCGCAGCCGATTCGCGTATTGCCGCATCACTTTGGGAAATGAGCAAACCGCTAGGGTTGTCGTTGGCTGACCGAGCCTGCCTTGCCACTGCTATTCGGCTGCACTGCCCTGTTATTACTGCTGATAAAATTTGGAAGCTGTTGGATATTGGTGTCGACATTCACCTGATTCGGTAAAGTTTAAGCTCGACCTTAAGCCTGGCCAGAAACCTTCCTGCGCCGCGCCCGTAGGGCGGTGGCTACAGCAAACCACTATTACCCAGCAGAACTGGCGCAATTCATTCCGACATGGTTGATGGCTTGGTTGTAAGCGCCTCCCCCTCAAACCTCACCCCTGCCCAGCCATGCCGCATGAAGGTACGGATGTTGGCATGGTCGGTGGCTTCCGGGGTGGCTAGCACTTTGCGGTAATGCTCCGCAAAACAGGCGAGTGTCTGCGCCTCATCCAAGCCCTGCAATTGACCGAAGGCAAAGACCTTGCAGGAGCCTTCATTCGTGCCTGCCGGGTTATGTACGCAGTCTTCCCCCACCCCATTCTGGAAAGCCTGCGGGGTGTAGGTGTAGTGCGCAGCTATGGTGGCAAGCACCTCGGCAAACAGCAGCCCGTCATTGGCGGGGGCAGGCGCTGGGTCGAGTTGTTGGAGTAATGCATCCAGTGTCATCAGGTTCTCTTGGTTTAAAATGATTCAAATGGTTAAAAACGGTCAATCAAATCCAGCACCGCACGGAAACGGGTAAAGCCGTGGTCGCCCTGGTTGAAAACCAATTGGTTACAATCACGGTAATAGGTGGCGGCATCCAACCAGTTCAATACCTCATCGCCCTTTTCCTGCATCAGCAACAGGTTATGCGGGTATAAGGGCGTGACCAAATCCAGTGCGTTTAGCTCATCCAAATGCGTTTGGGTAAACTCGAATTCACCGTCATCATGCCAACTTTTCTGCGGCCCCAACGCATGGCGCAGCAATAACCCCGGATGCACTGCCGGGTTCAGCAGCACTGCCTTCAGGCCAAACCGCGCCACCAGTACCGTGGCATAAAACCCACCCAAGGAACTGCCAAGCAATTTCGGCTGCTCAGGGGCGTTCTGGATCAAGCCTTCGAGCAAGGCAATCGCCTCCGTCGGGCGGTGGGGCAAGTCAGGGCAAACCCACTCCTGCCCACGCCCCTGGGCTTCCAGCCAGCGTTTCAGTTCTTGCGCCTTACCCGATTGTGAGGAGGAACCAAAACCATGAATATAAAGAATCATATAAACACTCCCGTGCAAGCGTTAATCAGGGGCATGGGTTCGGTTGCTCATCGTGAATAGCCTCAATTCCCTTTAGCACCTCTTCCGTCAATACCAGATCGGCACTGGCAATATTCGCCCGCAATTGCCCAAGGTCGGTTGCACCAATAATAGTGGCAGTCATGAACGGGCGTGAATTGACATAAGCCAAGGCCATTTGTGCCGGATCAAGGCCATGCTCCCGCGCCAACTCAACGTATTGGCGGGTTACGGCTTGTGCCTTGGGGGTGATATAACGTGGGAAATAGCTTTCCCAACGGCTGATACGCGCCCCGGCAGGACGTTGCCCATCCAGATATTTACCGCTCAATACCCCAAAACCCAAGGGCGAATAGGCCAACAAACCAACCGATTCGCGGTGGGCAAATTCAGCCAGGCCAATTTCATAACTGCGGTTCAGTAGGCTATAGGGGTTTTGGACGGATACAATCCGCTCCAGGCCAAATTCTTTTGCCAGCGACAGGTATTGCGCAACACCCCAAGCCGTTTCATTGGACACGCCAATGTGACGCACCTTGCCCGACTCAACCAGCTTGCTGAGCGCCCGCAAGGTTTCTTCGATGCTTTCATGGTGGTTGTCCTTGCCATAACGGTAGCCAAGCTGCCCGAAATAATTGCTGTTGCGGCTCGGCCAATGCACCTGGTACAGGTCAATATAATCGGTTTGCAGGCGCTTGAGGCTATCCTCCAACGCTTGGGTAATATGCTGGGCATTGAGCTTGGGGCCACCCCGGATATGCCCAATCCACTCTTTGCGCCCTGGCCCCGCCACCTTGGTCGCCAACACGATCTGGTCACGGTCTTGGCGCTGCTTCAGCCATGTGCCGATGTATTGCTCGGTCAGCCCCTGTGTTTCCGGGGTGGCAGGCACAGCATACAGCTCTGCCGTGTCAATGAAATTGACCCCTTGCCCGCGTGCATAATCGAGTTGCTGGTGGGCATCAGCTTCGGTATTTTGTGAGCCAAACGTCATTGTCCCCAGACAAATGACACTGACCTGCCTGTCAGTCTTACCCAAACGGCGATATTCCATGCATTTTCTCCTGTGGGTGGTTTTTATAAGATGCATGGATTATAAACGAATTGCCCCCGCAGTCACGGAAACCCTTGACACCCTCCGGCATTCCTGTTGAATTGTGCATCCTTTTCAACTGGATCAGACCGGAACCTTGGACATGAGCCCTTTCCTGCAAACCGCACTGGAGGCCGCCAGCGCCGCCCAGGACATTATACTTAATTATTACAACGGCAACTTTGCGGTTGAACTGAAACCTGACCAATCCCCCGTAACCATTGCGGATGTTGAAGCTGAACAAGCGATCCGCCAGATCATTCTGGAGCGTTTCCCCGATCATGGCTTTTTCGGCGAGGAAACCGGCAAAGTCAATGCCGATGCCGAATACAACTGGTTGATCGACCCGATTGATGGCACAAAAAGCTTCGTGCGCCGTTACCCGATGTTTTCCACCCAGATTGCCCTGATGAAAGGCAATGAGCTGATCATGGGTGTCTCCAACGCCCCTGCCTTCGGTGAGCTGGCCTACGCCGAACAAGGCCAGGGGGCATTCCTCAATGGCAAGTCCATCAAAACCAGTGCTTATACCGATCTCAGCCAAGCAGCCCTGTCCACCGGCAATATCGCCAGCCTCGCCGCCAACCCCGCCCAATGGCAAGCCCTCGGTGGCATTATCCGTGATGTGCAGCGTATCCGTGGTTACGGTGACTTCTTCCATTACCACCTGCTTGCCAGCGGCAAGGTCGATGTGGTGGTCGAATCGGATGTGAATATCCTGGATGTCGCTGCCTTGTCGGTGATCGTCAATGAAGCCGGTGGCGTATTTACTGACCTCAACGGCAAACCACTGAACTTGGCAACCACCAGCGTTTTGGCAGCCGCCAGTGCTGAATTGCATGCGGCAGTACGGGGACGGCTGAAGTGAATCAGCCATAAAAGCGGCGGATTTGCATGCACCCTGCCGCCTCATATTCCATGCAAATCCTCCCCAAACCAGCTAGACTGCTAAGAGTGGTATACATTCTCAGGGGCTTAAATCATGACACGTTGGCAAACCACCTTGGCAGGAGTGCTGGTGTTGTTTCTTCTGGCTGGATGCAGTGAGGAACAATTGGACGAAATCCAGAGTAATATCGACAATGACCTTTACCCGGATAAAAACTTTGCCAGTGTCATTAACTTCCCAACCACGTCTGGTACTACTTGTCCAGACTGGAAAGCAAACAGCACCGTAACACTGCGTCAATCCACCACGCTTCCGGCAAACTGCTCATTCCAGCGTGTCACCTTGGTGATTGACCGACCCAATGTCGAGCTGAACTGCAATAATGCTGTCTTTAACGCCATGCCCAAAATTGAGCGCAACCGTTACGGCAAGGTCTATACCCCGGAAGAAGCCCCGGTACGCTACGGCATCATCATTCAGGGCAATCAATCGGATACAGCACGAGTCAGTGACATTACCATCCGTAATTGCCAATTCCTGAATTATGGCGATGCCATCACCGCACAATTCAATTTGCCGCAAAGCACCTTATTGGGTTTGCGTAACGGCAATATTCTGGAAAGTACCATCCAGGCGATTGCGCCCACCCGCATCAATGTCCTGAACTCCAAACTGGTAAATTCGCACCTGCACGGTATTTTCCTTAACCGTTATGTTTCCTACCTGAGTGTCCAGCATTCCCAAATCCTGGGTTCCGGCAATTCCGGCATTTATTTGGGTGCAGATACGGAACATGCCCTGATCAGCCACTCCGTCATTGAGGGCAACGGC
The DNA here is from genome assembly GCA_964293005.1 of uncultured Thiothrix sp. Classification (GTDB taxonomy): domain Bacteria; phylum Pseudomonadota; class Gammaproteobacteria; order Thiotrichales; family Thiotrichaceae; genus Thiolinea. The sequence continues at coordinate 34,686 of CAXYXW010000017.1, read as the reverse complement.
TTCTCATCTTACGACACCAATACCCGCATCCGCACCCCACGCCGCACCGAGGTGTCGCGCCGGGAGGGGATTGCTGTCGATGCCTCCAGCAATAACCGCATTGCCAGTAACACCTTCCGGGACAATGGTGATGGCGGCGTTTACCTCTATAAAAACTGCTGGGAATATGTCGAAGACCCTTACACCGCCCCACACCGCTATGGCTCGAATGCCAACGAAATTGATGGCAATAACTTCTCGGCTGAAGAAACCGCTGTCTGGGTTGCCGAACGTGCCGACCGCGACCTGGCTGATTTTACCTGCGGAGACAGCTTACTGGTTCAAGAGAATAGCCGGAAATACTACCGTGACATCGCCCAAAACAACCTGATCAACAACAATACCTTTTCTTATAATAAAACCGGGGTACGCATCCAGGATGATGGGACGCTGCTGACCAACAATACCTTCATTGATACCAAATCCGGCCCTGACATTTGGGTTTATTCACGTATCCGGCAAAAAGCCGGTGATCCGGTGAAAAACACCACCATCCGCAGCAATACCCTCAGCAAATCAGATGGCATCCTGTTTGAAAACGCTGCGAACTGACCGGTAATGTAGAGCGGGGTGCGTGCGGCTTAAGCCTTTTCCCCCCGCAAGCGCATGAGCTTCTCGCGTATCTTGATTTCCAGCCCACGCTCAACGGGCTGGTAATAACGTCGCCCTTGCAAACCTTCGGGGAAGTAATTTTCCCCGCTGGCATAAGCATCCTTCTCATCATGGGCATAACGGTAGCCCTTGCCATAATCCAGCCCTTTCATCAACAGGGTGGGGGCATTACGCAAATGCAGTGGTACATCCAATGAACCGGATTGCTTGGCATCCGCCATCGCCTGTTTGTAGGCGGTATAGACGGCATTGCTTTTCGGGGCACAAGCCAGATACACCACCGCCTGGGCAAGCATCAACTCACCTTCGGGGCTACCCAAGCGCTCGTAAGCATCCCAAGCATTCATGGCAATAGCCAAACCGCGTGGATCGGCATTGCCAATATCCTCACTCGCCATGCGCACAACCCGGCGGGCGATATACAAAGGGTCACAGCCGCCATCCAGCATCCGGCACAACCAGTAAAGGGCAGCATCGGGGTCAGTACCACGCACCGACTTATGCAAGGCGGAGATTTGCTCATAAAACACATCCCCGCCCTTGTCAAAGCGACGCGGGGCAATGCTGGCAACCTCCTGTACCATCGCATCACTGATATGCAAACTGCCATCAGCAGCCTCTTCCGCCAAGTCAGCCGCCATCTCCAGCCAATTCAGGGCACGGCGGGCATCACCATCCGCCACCGCAACCAACTGCCCCAAGGCCTCATCGGTCAAATGCAATGGCCTTGCACCCAACCCCTGCCCGCTATCCTGCAAGGCTTGCTGCAAAATCACCCGAATATCCTCCGCCCCCAAACTACGCAACACGTAAGTACGCACCCGTGACAGCAACGCATTATTCAGTTCAAAGGACGGGTTTTCAGTGGTCGCACCAATAAAGACCAGCACACCCGATTCAATATGCGGCAGGAAAGCATCCTGCTGTGCCTTGTTGAAACGGTGAACCTCATCCACAAACAAGACGGTTGACCGACCAAACTGCTCACGGTTGGCCTGGGCAACCTCAACCGCCGCCCGGATTTCCTTTACCCCCGCCAGCACTGCTGACAAGGTAAGGAATTCGGCTTTCCAATGGTTGGCAATGAGGCGTGCCAGCGTGGTTTTGCCCGTTCCGGGCGGCCCCCAGAACAGCATCGAGTGCAGGTGTTGCTCCTCAATCGCCCGGCGTAAGGGCTTACCTGCTGCCAACAGGTGGGACTGCCCGACATACCCCGAAAGGGTATGTGGGCGCATGCGTTCAGCCAGCGGGACAAATACCGCCAAAATCGCTACCCCTGCTCAGGAAGGCTTGCCGATCACATCCACACCCGCAGGCGGTGTGAACTGGAAGCGGCTATTGTCAATGGTGGGGTCAAGCTTCATGCCCTGGAAATGGATATACGTTTGCTGCCCGAATTTGTCTTCCAGCACCATTTCCTGGATGCCCTGCTCACTTACCCCCAAATCCATCACGGTGAAATCAGAATCCTTTTTGTGCGGCTTCAGGCGGAACCATTCCAGCTTGCTGTTTTCGGCTTCCATATCCTCAATGGCAAACTGCTGCTCAACAGGCTGCTTGTTCAGCAACATACCGACCGGGGCGGCAGACAAGGCTTGCGTCATCGGTTTGACCGTGACCTGATCCAGCTCCACGTCATACACCCAGACATTCTTGCCATCGGCAACAATCTGGTGGGACTCAGGAGCTGCATATTCCCAACGGAAGCGCCCCGGACGCAGCAGGTAAACCGTACCGCGAGAGTTCTGCTTCAATTGCCCCTTGTCGTCATACACTTCCTGGACGAACATGGATTGCATGGAGCTGACCTTCGTGAAAAACTCATTCAAGCGCTCACGCCCCCCCTCAGCCTGTACAGTTTGGACAAATCCCAGAGCCAGCACGGCGCTTGCAAATAATGTTTTCATCATAATCTTTAACATTGAATCCTTTAACTTTTAGTAATCATCCACAGGCGGTGGCGCAAGCACATCGCGGGTTCCATTCGGCAATACCGGGCTTACCACCCCTGCAATTTCCATATCTTCAATCATGCGGGCTGCGCGGTTATAACCGACCTTCAAACGGCGTTGCAGGTAGGAAATCGAAGCCCGGCGTGACTCGGCAACAACCTTGACCGCCTCATCATACAAGGGATCCGCCTCTTCGCCCCCTTCCAGCGGCTCCATCCCGGCAGCACTGTCTGCACCACCTTCCGTATCGGCTAGGACACCATCAATGTAATCCGGTTCCCGCTGCTGTTTCAGATAGGTGGCAACGTCCTCGACCTCCTGGTCTGTCACCAAGGCTCCGTGGATACGTTGCGGGATTGATGTACCGGGCGGCATATACAACATATCACCATACCCCAGCAACTGTTCCGCCCCGCCTTGGTCAAGAATAGTACGGGAGTCAATTTTGGTGGATACCTGGAAGGCAATCCGGGTCGGGATATTCGCCTTGATCAGCCCCGTGATGACATCAACCGAAGGGCGCTGGGTCGCCAGAATCAGGTGGATACCGGCAGCACGCGCTTTTTGTGCCAAGCGGGCAATCAGCTCCTCAACCTTTTTGCCGACCACCATGATCATGTCAGCAAACTCATCCACGACGATGACAATATAGGGCAAGGCCTGCAAAGGCTGGGCATGCGTATCCATCGACTTCACCGCATCGAACAGGGGGTCAAGGATCACCTCACCCTTGTCTTCCGCCTCACGGATTTTCATATTGAAACCGGCGATATTGCGCACCTTCAGCTTGGACATCAGCAAATAGCGCCGATCCATCTCCGCCACACACCACCGCAAGGCATTGGCTGCATCCTTCATGTCGGTCACAACCGGAGCCAACAGGTGCGGGATATTCTCGTAGCTGCTCAACTCCAGCATTTTCGGGTCGATCAGGATCATGCGCACTTCTTCGGGCGTGGCCTTGTAAAGCAAGCTCAGTAGCATGGCATTGACCGCCACCGACTTACCCGATCCGGTTGTCCCTGCAACCAGCAAATGCGGCATCCGCGCCAAATCCGCCACAATCGGGTTGCCAGAAATATCCTTGCCCAAAGCCAGCGTCAAGGGTGACAGGCTTTTCTTGTAGGCGCGTGACTCAATCATTTCGCTGATGGTGACAATATCACGCTTGTCATTCGGCACTTCCACGCCAATGGTTGGCCTACCGGGGATAACCTCAACGACACGCACACTGGAGACGCACATATTGCGGGCAAGGTCATTTGCCAACCCGGAAATCTTGCTGGCCTTCGTCCCATCCGGCAATTGCAGCTCAAAGCGGGTAATCACCGGCCCTGGCTCACGGGCAACCACTGCCGCATCCTTCACCCCATAATGCCCCAGAGAGGCAACCAGCCGGTTCGCCAACAAATCCAATGACTCATTCGACTGGGTAACACGCTCCTTCGGCGGCGGGGGTGGATTCAACAGGGACAGGCGCGGCAAAGTAATCATGCTGTCCGGCCCGACCGTATAGGCGGCATCATCCAACACATTATCCCGCAGGGGTGCTGCATCCATCGTAGCCAACTTGACCCTGGGTGTTTTCTCAACCACAGGCTGCGCCGCCTGGGCAGATGCCGCTGCCACAGCAGGCGGGGCGGGATCGTCATCGAAACCATCGGGGAAATCCTCAAACTCCGATGCATCCTGCTTGCCATTTGGAGCCGCATCCAGCAACGGATCACGCGCACCGTAGGGGTCTTTTTCCAGGGGGTTATTGGGGCGCTTGATGATTGGCTCTTTGGAGCCTGCCAAAGCAGACACCTTACCCAGCAAGGAGCCCATCTTACTGACCGACTCACCACTCCCCTTCAGTAAATCCTTACTGACAGACAAGGCCGCCCCCGAGCTTGCCATCACCGCAGGGGCATGCTTTTCCTTGATGCCTTGGGCGGTTTCAAACCACTTGAGGATGGTATCCCCCACCTTTTCAGTCACCTCGCCCCAGGAAATATCAGCAACCAGCGTCAAACCGCCCAGAAATAGCGACAGCAACACCAGTAAAGTGCCATAAAAGCCGAGAAACGTGCCTTGCAGCCCACCTGCCACCACAGAACCCAGCAAACCGCCACCAATCCCTTGCGGATACGGTGTGAACAGCATATGCGCCAAGCCACTCCCGGACAGCAGGGTAAAAATCGCCCCAATGACCGTAATGGCATCGTTAATGCCCCCAATCGGGTTGGCTGGGGTGCGCAGGTGCTTGGGGTAGCGGAATGCGGACAACCCTACCGCGACCAGGACAACGGGCACAGCAAACGCAAAATAGCCCAATAGCCCATACAAAAAGTCAGCCAGCCATGCCCCCTTGCAACCCGCCAGGTTCTCACAAGCACCAACATGATTGTTATTGCGGTGAAATAAACCGGGGTCAATTGAGTTGTAGGAAAACAAAGCCAGAATCAAGACCGCAGCAATGCCAATGAAAATAATGACTGAGGCCTGCTGCAAGCTCACCCGTTTGCGCTGGTTTAATTTAATCGGTTCCTTGCTCAAGTCACATGCTTCCTTATATGCACAAAATTAACACGGCTTCTGGATGTCCAATTATAGACCGCCGCACGCCACTTGAAATCCACAAATTTGATTATTACTTTACCCTGACCGGCTGCTCACATAGGATTACGCCCTAGACAACCGGGCAAGCAGCCCTTTGCGGTTTTTGTCCGCCACCTCATTCGGGAGAATTATACATGAATACCAAACATTGCCGACTACTGATCCTTGGCTCAGGCCCAGCCGGGTATACCGCCGCTGTCTATGCAGCCCGCGCCAACCTTAACCCGGTCATGGTCACAGGCATGGCACAAGGTGGGCAGCTCATGACAACCACCGATGTGGATAATTGGCCCGGCGACAATGAAGGCGTACTCGGCCCACAACTGATGGAGCGCATGCAAAAGCATGCTGAACGTTTCAACACCGAAATCATCACTGACCATATCGATACTGTGGATTTACAGCAGCGCCCCTTCACCCTGACCGGCAGCCATACCTACACCTGCGATGCCCTCATTATTGCCACAGGTGCATCGGCCATGTACCTCGGGCTGGATTCTGAGAAAAAATTTGGCGGCAAAGGCGTGTCAGCCTGTGCAACCTGCGATGGCTTTTTTTACCGCAAGCGCAAAGTGGCCGTGATCGGCGGCGGCAATACGGCGGTTGAAGAGGCGCTCTACCTATCCAATATCGCAGCAGAGGTTGTTCTGGTTCATCGCCGTGACACCCTGAAAGCAGAAAAGATCATGCAGGATCGCCTGTTTGAAAAAGCCAAAAACGGCAATATCAAAATCCTCTGGAACCATACCCTGGATGAGGTGTTGGGTGACAACAGCGGCGTGACCGGCATGCGGGTCAAACACACCCAAACCGGCGAAACCCAAAACATTGACCTGATGGGGGTTTTCATTGCCATCGGGCACAAACCCAATACCGATATTTTCAAGGGTCAACTGGATATGGATGACAGTGGTTATCTGCGTGTCAACAGTGGCCTTCATGGTAATGCCACCGCAACCAACATCGCAGGCGTATTTGCCGCCGGGGATGTGATGGATCACATCTACCGTCAAGCCATTACCTCCGCCGGGACAGGGTGCATGGCAGCACTGGATGCCGAAAAATACCTCGACAACCTGGCAAAAGGCCACTAAACCTCCGCGCCATGACCCGCCCCTTGCGCTTACACCTGCTCAACCCCAATCGACCGGATGAAGATTTTCCTCCGGTCGAACTGGCATGGGATGAACCGAATGGCCTGCTCGCCGTCGGAGGCGACCTGAGCCTGCCACGGCTGGTCAATGCCTATAGCCACGGTATTTTCCCCTGGTTTGGCCCCCGCGAACCGATTTACTGGTGGAGCCCCGACCCGCGTGCGGTCTTGTTCCCGCAGCACATCCACATTACCCGCAGCCTGCGCAAATCCATGCGCAACAAAGGCTATCAGGTGCAATTCGACCGCAACTTCCCGGAAGTGGTACGTGCCTGCTCCGCCCCACGCAGCTATACCAATGGTACATGGATCACCGCTGACATGCACGCCGCCTACTGCCGACTGCATCAGGCAGGCTATGCACACTCTGTGGAAATCTATGATGCCAGTGGCAAAGAGCTGCTCGGTGGATTGTATGGCGTGGCAATGGGCGGGGTATTTTGTGGCGAATCCATGTTCAGCCGTGAACCGGACACCTCGAAAATGGCACTGGTCGCCCTCGCCTGCCACCTGCATACCTGGGGGTTTGCCGTGATCGACTGCCAAATGCCCAACCCTTACCTGATGAGCATGGGCGCTGAAACCATCAGTCGGGCGGAGTTCCTGCAAATTTTGGCACATAACCGCCACACCCCGGCAAGCACCAGTTGGCAAGTGGATACCGGGGTGGATTTATCGCGGTGGGCGCTTTAAGTGCCCCCACTGGTCGATTCTCGGCACGAATCAGCGCAAACTGACGCTTTCACCCAGCACCATACTCTTCATCGACAGGCTCACGCGCTCCGTCAGGCGTTGGATCAGATCTTTTTCTGAAGTGAAATTAACCATTTCCTCTGCACCGATCAGGTCGCGTGCCACCGTGGAGGCACTACCCAAACCATCGACCAAGCCCATCGCCACAGCGGTTTCACCTGTCCAAAACAGGCCGCTGAAAATATCCGGGTTATCTTTGAGCCGGTCGCCTCTGCCCTCTTTCACCACTTTGATAAATTGTTGGTGGGTCACGTCCAGCATGGTTTTAATATGTGCAACCTGTTGCGGATTTTCTGGCAAAAAAGGATCAAGCATGCCTTTATTCGTGCCTGCGGTATACAAACGGCGCTCGACACCAAACTCATTCATCGCGCCGACAAAACCGAAACTGTCCATACGCACACCGATGGAACCGACAATACTGGCCTTATCCGCATAAATCTTGTCAGCAGCAACGGCAATATAATACCCCCCCGACGCGCACATATCCGCCACAACCGCATAAACCGGAATACCTTCGTGCTTGGTTTTCAGGCGTTTGATTTCATCATTGATATAGCCTGCCTGCACGGGGCTACCACCGGGGCTATTGATACGCAGGATGACACCCTTGGTTTTCGGGTTTTCAAAGGCTTTGCGCAAACTGGGGATGACCATATCCGCACTGGCTTCCACCCCATCCATAATCACGCCATTAATATCCACAACAGCCGTAATTTTGTCGGCACTGCTGGTGATATTGCCCCCTTCGGTACTGCTGCCGGAACCAAATATCAGCCACAAGCCCAACAGCAGGTAGCCGACAAAAAACAGTTTAAAGAATATGCCCCAGCGCCGCGCACGCCGCTGCTCCTTGAGGCTTTCCAATGCGATGTCTTTTAATGCCTGTATGGCGTGGGTTTCTTCAATCATTTTTAAAATTCAACCTCTGGTTGTCATAATGGCAGCGCACCTATTCCAGCCCCCGGAGCACATGCTGCAACTCCATCGGCAAAGGCGCTTGCAGTTGGTATTTATGCCCGCTCAATGTAAACACGAACTCTAGCGACGCAGCATGCAGGAACAGGCGCTTCAAGCCAACGTCACGATAGGCACGGTTGAGCTTGAAATCACCGTAACGGTCATCCCCCAGGATAGGGTAGCCCAAGTGCGCCAACTGTACCCGAATTTGGTGCATCCGCCCAGTCAGGATGGTGGCTTCCATCAGGGTACACTTGGCAAACGATGTCAGTGGACGGAAAATGCTCTCGGAAGCCTTGCCGTCATCATCGTCCTCCACCACCTGTATTTTCTGGCGCAAACCTTCTTCACGCTTCAAATCCAGGGTTATGTGTCGTGTCCCGCCCTTCCATTGACCCGCAACCAATGCCTGATAACGCTTGTCCATCCCACCTTCGCGCAGCATGTCATGCAGGGCGTTCAAGGCCGGACGGGATTTTGCCAGCAGGATCAGGCCACTGGTATCGCGGTCAATCCGATGTACCAGTTCAACAAAGGGCAAGTTCGGACGCAAGGCACGGAAGGCCTCAATCAGGCCAAAGGCCACGCCACTGCCGCCATGCACCGGCAAACCGGACGGTTTATTGATGACAATCAGATGCTCATCTTCCAACAGGATCGCCTTTTCCAGCACACCCAGCAACGCCGCAGGCACTACCGGGGCATACGCCTCGGCCTGTTGTTCCTCAGTCCGCACCGGCGGGATACGGATTTCCTCACCCAAAACCAATTTGTGCTCCGGTTTGACGCGCTTTTTGTCGACCCGCACTTCCCCTTTACGGACAATGCGATAAATGACACTTTTCGGTACTTTCTTGAAGTGTTTCAACAAGAAATTGTCGATGCGCTGTCCAGCTTCGTTGGCGGTGACGGTATGGTATTCGACTGACATCAAAGAAAAGCCTTCCAGATTTGGCAAAAGGCATCCAATCCGATTGAATGCAATTAACCAAATTGATATATTCGGTTTGGGTTAATGGACAGATGGATGTTAATGTCTGACCGTTGAGCCTGACGGCACACACGTACCGACAGACGGGAACTTTTGCAAGTATTACCGTGGGTGTGCATGATAGGGCTCAAGACCGGATGATTCAATTAAATTCCGGCAGGAATTTATTGGGGGTATGGCTGCAAAAAAGACAGTCTCCCCCTCAAGCAGCACTTGCCGTAGCCCAAGGCCGACGGCAGGTGAGACGAGTAATAGCAGTCACCTGTTATCACCGCTGCCTGTTTTTTTAGAGAAGGAACAACAATTGCGGTCTGTAGTGGAAGTCGCTACATACCAGACAGCACCCTTAGCCTAACCTGCAATTTCAGGTCAGGGCATCTGCCAGCAGGACAGGGGGGCACAGGACACGCAAAGCAACACCAGACGTACACGACAAGGGACAACAAGGCAAGGACAAACGGGGACATCACTTACCGAATTCCATAACTTGATGCGCAGCTCGATTCCGGCATATCGGATCTGGCTGCTTTTCCATGTATTTATGCATGACCATTGACCTGTCTGACGGCGGCATTGCCCTACACTTCTTGATGAATAGGAAGGGATGACCAGGTACTGCACTGTTTTGGTGTAGTACATGAAAAGAATTTTAATTAATGCAACGCAAGCTGAGGAAATCCGCGTTGCGATGGTGGACGGGCAGCGCCTATACGATCTGGATATTGAACATCCTTTTCGGGCGCAGAAAAAATCCAACATCTACAAAGGGATAATTACCCGCATCGAACCCAGCCTTGAGGCTGCTTTCGTCAACTATGGCTCACAACGCCACGGTTTCTTGTCGTTCCGCGAAATTGCCCCGGAGTGTTACCACCCGGATGCCGTCAAACGCCACGGTACCAGCAACAAGGTCAATATCAAGGACATGTTGCGTGAAGGCCAGGAAATCCTGGTGCAGGTTGATAAGGAAGAGCGCGGCAATAAAGGTGCTGCACTCACCACCTACATCAGCTTGGCTGGGCGCTATTTGGTGCTGATGCCCAACAACCCCAAGGCAGGGGGGGTATCGCGCCGCATCGAAGGTGAAGACCGCCAGCAAATCAAGCAAACCCTGAGCGATCTGGAAATCCCGGAAGGCATGGGTGCTATCGTGCGCACTGCCGGGGTTGACCGCGAGCTGGAAGAGTTGAGCTGGGATTTGGACTACCTCAAGACCCTGTGGGAAGCCATTATGACCGCTTCCGTACAGCACAAGGCTCCGATACTGCTCTACCAGGAAAGTAATGTCATTATCCGCGCCCTGCGTGATTATTTCCGGCGTGACATTGGCGAAATCATCATTGATGACCCGAAAGTCTTCAAGCAAGCCCAGGACTTCATGCAGGCAGTCATGCCACATAACCTGCGCAAGCTGAAGCTCTATCAGGACAATACACCGCTGTTCAGCCGTTATCAGGTCGAGTACCAGATCGAAACCGCCTTCCAGCGCACGGTTAACCTGCCATCGGGCGGAGCGATTGTGATTGACCATACCGAGGCGATGATCTCCATTGACATCAACTCGGCACGCGCCACCAAAGGCCATGACATTGAAGAAACCGCACTCAACACCAACCTGGAAGCAGCGGATGAAATCGCCCGCCAGTTGCGTTTGCGTGACCTGGGTGGCTTGATCGTCATCGACTTCATCGACATGCTGCCCAGCAAGCACCAGCGTGATGTCGAGCGTCGCCTCAAGGAAGCCCTCAAGGTTGACCGCGCCCGCGTACAAGTGGGGCGTATTTCCCGTTTTGGCCTGCTGGAAATGTCCCGCCAGCGCCTGCGCCCATCGCTGGGTGAATCCAGCCAGATTGTCTGCCCACGCTGCGAAGGCCAAGGCCATATCCGCAATACCGATTCCCTCGCCCTTTCCATCCTGCGTTTGATGGAAGAAGAATCCATGAAGGAAATGACCGGGCGGGTCATTGCCCAAGTGCCGGTTCCCGTTGCAGCTTACCTGCTCAATGAAAAGCGGGATTCGATTGTTAATATCCAGAAACGCCGCAATATTGAGCTGACCGTCATCCCGAATCCGCACATGGATACCCCGCATTTTGAAATTATGCGTATCCGTGCCGATGATATGGAGTCGGTTGGAGCCAGCTATACCCAAATTACCGAACCGGGTACGGATGCCGACCCACTCACCAACAGTCTGGTTAGCCCACCGCCTGCTCAACAGGAAGCGGTGGTTGGTAATGTCATCCCCAGCCAACCTGCACCACAAATTGAGCGGAAGGCTCCAGCGCCTGCGCCTGTACCCGTTGCCATTGCACCGGAACCTCCCGCAGAAGTGCTGGATGTGCAGAAAAACCCAGGCCTGATCCGCCGCATCCTGAATGGCTTGTTTGGCAGCAGCGCCAAAGTCGAACCCACCCTGTCGCAAGTCAAGGCCAAAGCAGCAGAAGTGGCAGCCACCCAAGCCCAGGTAGCCGCACAAGCACAAGCGGCTCCCCAAGCAGCTGAGCGCCCAAGTAACGGCAATCAGGGCAACGGTGGTGAAGAGCGCCCGAATAACCAGCGCCGCAATAACCAGAACCGCCGAAACCAGCAGGATGACAACCGTCGGCAACGCCAACAGCAGCAAGCACCGAAGGAAAATGCTGACGAAGAAGCCAGCAACGGCAACGGCAACGGCAACGGCAACGGCAACGGCAACGGCAACGGCAACGGCAATAACGGTGGCAACCGCCACGAAAAAGGCAACCGCCGCAACCGCCATGACCGCCCACCGGTAGAGGTCACGGAAGAGCGTGAAGACGATCCCGTCCAGACAGAACCGGCAGAGGTTGCGGTTGAAGAGCAAGAAAATACTAACGGCAACCGCAATGACCGCCGTGGCAACCGTAACAGGAACCGCGACCGGAATGGACGTGGCGAGCGCGGTGATCAGCGTGGCGACCGCAACAACCGCAACCGCCCAGATAACCGGGGTGTCGAGGGTGAGCAACCGCCAGTCGAAGATAATGCAGTGCATGCAGAGGAACAAGAGGGCGTATCAACCGACAATACGCCGCTGGAAATTACCCTGACTGCACCGGGCGAAACACAGCAAAAACGCGAAGGCCGCCGCTCCCGTAACCGTGGGCGACGTGACCGCAACCGGCAAAACGGCAACCAACCAGACATGCAGGATACTGGCAATGCGGATCATGCCCCTGATGACAGTCTGGCTGCCAGCAACGGGGAAGCCTTGACCGTTACGGACATGGATAGCCCAACCCCGGTAGCAGCTGAGCCAAACACCCCGGTACTGGAAAGCGTGGAAGCGCCACGCCATCCTCGGGCGCAACATAAGCGTGTTCCACCGCCACCGTCTGCTTTGGAACCACTGGTCATTGACCTGATTCCGAAAAGGCAGTCACGGCAAGACCGCAAACCACGCCATGCCGCCCAAGGGCAAACGCCCGTAGTGACAGATGCCGTCACCGATGTGGCGGATGCCAGTGCGGCAATGGCCTTGCCTGCTGTTTCTGCTGTTGTTGCCTCACACGAGCGGCCTGAGCCAGAGCCGGTGATGCCAGCAGCGGTTGAGATGCCAGTAGCGGCTGTTGTCGCCCCCAGCATCGAGGCTGCACAGGAAACCAGTCCAGATGTAGATGTGGGTATGACTTCCCCTTCCCATGAGCCTGCTGTGACAGAGGTAGAGGCTACCCCCCTGACGGCGAGTGTCGTTAGCGATCCGGTGGCAGAACCCGCAGCGCCAACCGTGGAGGTGGCAGTTGCAGCACCACTGCCTGCTGAACCCGTTGCCTACACGGAAACTGCCCCTGCCCAGGAAACGGCATCGGCAGCATCAGAAACAAGCGTCGAAACGGTCGAAATACAGCAGCCAGACACACCAGAAACCAGTGTGGAAGCACGTGTAGAAACAGTGCCTGCCGATACCGGCACAACCGCCGTGCAAACAGAGCCGCTTGCCCAAACGCCAGCGCCTGCTGAACCACCCGCAGCAACGGCTACGGAGACGACCAGCGAAGCGCTCCCAGCGGAACAACCTCCGCCCAAAAAGCGCCCCGTCTGGATGCATGCTGACTAAAGGCTAATACCGCAATCCCCTTATCGCCCAGCGGTAGGGGGTGTTTGGCGCAAGATATGCTCCAGCAAGCCTTCTGATGCATCCTCAACCATATCCAGTACGCGCTCAAACCCACCGCTGCCACCGTAATAGGGGTCTGGTACTTCACGCTCCACCCAGCGGCTGGCAAACTCCATGAACAAACGCGCCCGCCCACGCTGGACAGGTTTGGCCAAACGTTGCAAGGCTTGCAGGTTGGCAAGATCCATCGCCAACAGGTAATCAAAACGCTCGAAATCATCAACCTGCACCTGCCGCGCCCGTTGCAGGGACAAATCCACCCCCCGCCCTGCTGCCGCAGCCTGCGAACGCCGGTCAGGTGGCTCGCCGATGTGGTAAGCATGCGTCCCGGCTGAATCGGTCAATACCCACTCCTGCAAACCACGCTGCCGAACCTGTTGCTCAAAGACACCTTGCGCCGTAGGGGAACGGCAAATATTCCCCATGCAAACGAAGAGAACTGATATTTTTTCCATAAATCATGTGCCTCCGATCGTAGACCTAATTTAAACAGCTTACCAACTTGGCATGAACCCATACACTACTACCACATAGTATGGCATCTTAGCGTATCAAGGGAACAAACCTCAGATGTACACAGAAATCAGAGAAAGAAACTGCTGGCATTGAGAGAAAAAAGCAAAAGGCCACCGCCCAGCGGACAGTGGCCTACAAAACGAGCACCGAATCAGTGGAGAGGATTCAACTTGACTTTCACAGGGTTAGGCTTCAATTCATTCATCGCACCCGAGCTGGCATCAATAGCCATACCTACCACGCCGCCAATAAACACATTGCCTGCCATCGCCAGGCTACCATTGGATGCAACTTGAGGGGTAACAACGACCTCCGCTGTCTGATAGCCCGGCTTGGAGATGGTCACTTTCAACCCACGCTTCCTTTTGACATTAAAGCTGGTTGGGGTAGTCCCGCGTTGCCCCGTTGACAAAACCACGTCTGCCCCGGACGGCTCAGACTCAACCACCAATGCCTCCTTTGAGCCACGAGTGACTGTCGCACACCCACTGAGCATCACCGCCAGTAATGCACTGCCAACCAACAGAGTTGTCCCTTTTTTTATAGTGATCATATAAGCCCTTTCAATTGTTTTTATATAAAAGCGCCATCATTATAAACTGCCATAAAAACGACCAGAACATGGAAATTTCCATACAGAACGCGCCCCACTCTTCCAAATGCCCATGCACGGTAAAACCGCATGCTGTCCATGCTTTTTTGTCAGGGGTTTAACTAGACCAACGTCTGTACTTGCTCCGCCGGTAATCCGGTTAGGTCTGCCACCAACTCTACTGTCATACCTTTGGCGAGCATCCGGCGAGCCGTGTCGCGCTTACCTTTCTCCATGCCTTCCTCCAAGCCCAATGCCTTGCCTTCCTCCAGACCCAATGCCTTACCTTCCTCCAAGCCCAATGCCTTGCCTTTTTCCAAGCCCAGCCCAAAGCCCTCTTCTGTACCCTCCAACCGGGCAGTATCGGTGGCGTTCTTGAGGTCGCGGTAGTGTTTTAGGCTGTCCTCATAGGCGGTGCGTTCTCGATCACTGATGCAGTTGAGGTCAAAAATGGCTTTGCGGTCGGTCGGGGTGATGCCTTGGTATTCATTTTTGGTGTACTGCAAATCGGCTATTTGGTGGTATTCGGGCAATAGCGTATTGAGAAAGCTGATCAGCAAGTCTTTGTGCGGCTCTTCACCAAACAGTTTTTTGAATCCAAAGTCAGTTAAGGGGTTGAGGTAGACCGCTGGCATGGTGCATTACTCCGGTTCGGGTGCTGCCTAGAGTGTAGCACGCCCGAACCTACGGGCAGGAGGGTGCGCGGGAGACTTTTTTGAGGATCACGCCCCGCCCACATAATGGGTTTGGCGAGGATAAGCAATGAGCTGACCACACAGAAACTATCCACTATTCGTGGGGTAGATCAATGCGCTACCAGTAGTTTTGCTTCCCGGATTTACAACTGGTGTCGGTTCAGTGACACCTTTTGATACTGGGAACACAGTTCCCCTTGGCGAGACCACAAAGTCGGGCTTTACAACTAGCCTACCAAGAGTTAAGTCTAATTTCTCAACTTAAACTCAAATCAAAATAATCTATTACTTCTAATATAACACCAAAAGCCACTTTTCTCAAAGGACCATCTCTTAGCTCAAAATACTTTCCTACTTCAAAAAGCTCTAATTCAAAATTTCTTATTATCACCTCAAATATAAATACACCCTCTTCTTCCAAAAGAAAAATTTCTATCAAAACAGAAGGAAAGCAGCAGTTATCTACAAAAAAAACTGATCGCATATTTTTCCCAAGCTTGACTTGATCAACCACTTTATCTAGAGTGGTTTTTATTTTAACCATTTTATATATCATTTAATATTTACTCAACCAATAAAACTCCACCATAGGCTTTAATATCTTGATTAACTTTAGGTAAGATACTGAAATAAAAAGAAACAACTCTATGCCCTACATCTGAAAATCTATAACCTAAATATAAGTTTTTTGCGAAATTCTTTTATATTTTATCTTTAAAATCAATAAGTAACTTTTATTTTTACTATAGACAACTTAATTTATTACTGCTAACAAATCATCACTAACCCTAACTTCATAATATCCAATCAGAACTATTAGTAATCGTGTTTTTCAAGAATTTTCGTACCTGGTGTAGTTTACTTGGGAGCCTTCGTACTAAATATTTTGTCTGAGAACTCTCTTTCTCTTTGCAAAACAACTTGAACGCTACGAAAGAAAAACTCACCCTAAATTTTTAATTGCAGCTTCAATATCAGTTGATTTCTCTACGAACAAACCTTCAAAAGATTTAAACCATTCGTCTACCTTGATCTGAGTTACAGGGTCAGATAAATCCTCATGCAACTCCAACGAAGGCCCATCAGCAACAATCACACCCCCTTCACTGACAATATCGGACTCAATCAGCAGCCTATCTTCTCGACTTTTAATATCGACCGTAATGGAAAGCTCGTCTCCTTCATTACTTCTTAAGATCGTGAGGTAAGCACGGAGCGGAAACATACTATTAGAGCTATTGCCAATATGGAATTTAAGACCGACATGCCCAGCTAACAACTGAGCAGCTAGTAACTGGAGGATACCTTCCAATTTCTTCCAGAATTCTTTAACTAATGCTTCCATCTTAGTCACCTTCTACTTAGCCTCCAACTCAGGCCGCCCACCATCGCCCGCCGCCACCGTCCGACCAGTCAAGGCCACGGACATCATCGGGGAGACTGAACCCAAAACTATTCCCGAAACCCGCCGCCCCATGCGCAATATCGGAACGCCATCCCTCCAGTGTGCCTCCCAGCCCAGCATCGCCTATCGCCCCCCGCGATGCCTGCCGACACCCGAATGGTATGGACATAGAATGTGATGTAGTTGCCCAGCCTCGTCAATTGATAAATTTTTTATATCCACACAAAGGAACTTTTGTCATGAAGAAAAAACCAACTGTATTATCATAGCGGTGATTGATCACAATAATGATGGGCTTAACGATGAAAATAATACTGATGCTCAGCGGGGTCGTCTCCCTGCTGGTTGGGTGTACGGCTATGCCGATGCCGATGACAACCTCCCTACTCCCTGGAATCCTGCCACAAGCGCCACCTGTCACCAATACGGCTTATATACCCGCCTCCTCAATGCTACCGGCTCCTACAGCACCCGCCGCCGTGGTTGCGCCACCTGATCTGAACCCGACCGCACCCGCCAACCTCCCGGTCAACAACAATGCCATTCCCATGCCTATGCCGACCCCAACCGTCAGTATTGCACCCCAGGGAAACCAGGCATCACCGAATCTGCATGAGGTCGCTGACCGCCTGTTCCGCAATGAAACCCAAGGGGATGCCCGTAAGCTGCTGCGCTGGAATGCCCAGGAAAACTTTGCTGACCTCGGCCTGAGTCATCTGATCTGGTATCCGGCGAACAAACGCGGGCGTTATACCGAGACATTCCCACCCTTCCTGCAATATGTCCAGGCCAACCAAGTACCCTTACCGACATGGCTGGCACAGCGTCCGGCCGATGGCGGCCCGTGGGCTGATAAAGCCGCATTCGAGCGTGCACAGAATGACCCACAAATGGTCGAGTTGCGTAACTTCCTGCAAAAAACCCTGCACCTGCAAGCCGCATTCATGGCTGACCACCTGCGGCGCAACCTGCCCAATATGACTGCACAACTCCCCGCCGAACAGCGCCAACGGGTGATGGAAAACTTCCAAATCATGGAAAAAAGCCCCGGAGGACTCTACCCGATCCTGGATTACACCCTCTTCCAAGGCGATGGCGCAAACCCGAATGACCGTTACCGGGGACAAGGCTGGGGTTTGATCCAAGTCCTGCAAAACATGGAGCGGGTCAATCCGGGGACGGGCGCACTGGCGGAATTCATGCGTGCCGCCAACGATACCCTGGTGGCACGGGTGGCGAATGCCCCACCCGAACGGCGTGAAGCCCGCCTGCTGACAACCTGGGAAGAACGGGTACGCACCTATAAAGTCCCGACCCGCATGGCTAGCCGTTAACCGTTAAACCTACGCCCTGCTGTGCAAACGGTGCAGCAGGGCAACATCAACGTAAGCATGTCCCCCCACATCCCCTTGCAGGACGCTACAAGGTGCGTCGGGTTCACCCAACTGATCCAGCACCAACACGGCTTTACTGAAATCATGGTTCAGGGTATACGCATTCACGGTGACAAGGGTTGCCAAACCGGCGGCGACCGCTGAACGGATGCCATTATCAGAATCCTCAAACGCCAGGCATTCGTCAGGCTGCACACCCATTTGTTGCATGGCATACTGATAAATGTCTGGGGCGGGCTTTTTCTCCGGCACAATATCGCCAGCCGCAATGCAGTCAAACCAACCCAGCGCCGCCTCACCCAAGGTCGATTGCAGGAGGTAAGTGACATTTTCCGGTGTCGTAGTCGTCGCAATCCCCAAGCGTAAACCCGCTGCCTGCGCTTCCCGCAACAGCCGCGCCACACCCTGCCGCAAAGGAATCTCCCCGGCTTGCAACATCGCCAAATAAAAATGGGTCTTGCGCTGGTGGATACGGGCAGCAAACTCACCCAAGCCGCCCGCCGGGGCAAAATCTGTCTGGTACTTCCCGACAAAATAGCGGATACGCTCCTTGCCACCTGTCACACTCAGCAAATCTGCATACAGGTCAACTGTCCAATCCCAGTCCAACCCAGCTTCCGCAAAGGCCTTGTTAAAGGCGACCCGATGCCCATCCCGCTCGGTATCCGCCAGCGTGCCATCGACATCAAACAGGAGTGTGGTAAGTTGAGTCATGTAGCGCCCCCGCTAAACAATTAGATCAGGAGCATTCTAAAATGCCGCTATAGCCAGTGGATATAGCCTTGCTGGGTTAGGCTTACCCCAAAGCCTACTCCTCCGCCAGCAAATCCAGTTGCATGCTTTTCAGATCCAGGGTTTTGATTTCCGCAAGGCTTGGCAGCTCATCCAGGGATTGCAGGTTGAAGTAATCCAGAAACTGGCGGGTCGTACCCAGCATTTCCGGGCGGCCTGGTACTTCCTTGTGACCGATAACCCGAATCCATTCGCGCTCCAACAAGGTTTTGATCATGTTCGGGTTGGTCGCCACCCCGCGAATTTCTTCAATTTCAGCGCGGGTAATGGGCTGCCGCCACGCAATCAAGGCCAAGGTTTCCAAAAAAGCACGCGAGTATTTCGGTGGTTTTTCCTCATGGTGTTTCAGCACCCACGGGCTAAATTCCACACGGGTTTGCAAGCGGAAACCGCTGGCTGTTTCCTGCAACTCGAAACTGCGTCCGGCACATTGGGTCGCCAATACCCCCAACGCTTGGCGAATGCTAGTGCGGCTTACCCGCTCTTCCGGGGTGAAAAAACCTTCCAACTGCTCCAGGGACAAGGGCTTGTCCGCTGTCAGCAGGATCGCCTCCAACACCCAAGGCAACCCAGAACTCATCCCGCATACTCCTTGCCCGCCGCCTGCACATACAAAGGTGCATACGCCCCCTCCCCTTGTGTCACTTCGATCAAATGCGCCTTCAGCAATTCCAGCACTGCCATTAATGTCACCACCACTCCACGCCGCCCTTCTTCAGGGGAAAACAAATCCGGGAACGCCACAAAGCGTTCTGCCTGCAAGGCTGCCAATATCCGGGTCATGCGCTCACGGATCGACAAATGCTCACGCTTGATCTGATGGCTGGAAAACATATCAGCCCGCTTCAGCACACCCTGGAAAGCCAACAAGACCTCACGCAAGCTGACTTCTGGCAAAGGCTTGGGGGGCTGAGGGAAATCCGCCGCCACCTGCACCATGCACACCTCACGCCCGACACGCGGCAACTGGTCAAGGTCATGCGCTGCCTGCTTGCACTGCTCATACTCCTGCAAACGCCGGATCAGCTCAGCACGCGGGTCATCCTCCTCATCCTGCACCACTTGCCGGGGCAACAACATGCGTGACTTGATCTCCGCCAACATCGCCGCCATCACCAGATATTCGGCTGCCAAATCCAGCTTGAAATCCTTCATCAGCTCCACATAGGCCATGTATTGGCGGGTAATCTCCGCAATCGGGATGTCACAAATGTCGAGGTTCTGCCGCCGTATCAGGTACAACAACAAATCCAACGGCCCGGCAAAGGCCTCCAGGATCACCTCCAGCGCATCCGGCGGGATATACAAATCCTCCGGCAATACCGATAGCGGTTCGCCCCGGATAATGGCGAGGGGAATTTCAGCTTGAATGGGGATGGTCATGTTGGGTCTGTCTTGCCCCCTCCGTTGGAAACAGGGAGGGGGATTCGGGAAGGACTCCTGCCGCAGGTTTAATCGTGGTGGGTAAAGCGGATAGCCGCCATCACATCACTGAGCGTCTCACGCGCCACTGCACGGGCAGCTTCAGAGCCTTCACGCAGGATAGTACGCACCCGCTGGCGGTCGGCCTCATATTCACGCGCCCGCTCCTGAATCGGTGCAAGTTCAGCCTGCACCGCCTCAATCACAGGGCGCTTGCAATCAATGCAGCCAATCCCGGCAGAGCGGCAACCTTCATTCGCCCACGCACGCACGGACTCATCCGAATACACCTCATGCAATTGCCATACGGGGCAGTTATCCGGGTTGCCCGGATCGTTGCGCCTTACCCGTGCCGGATCGGTTGGCATAGTGCGGATTTTGCGCTCCACCTCTTGCGGTGGCTCACGCAGCGGAATGGTATTGTTGTAGGACTTGGACATCTTCTGCCCATCCAGCCCTGGCATTTTCGAAGCTTTGGTCAGTGCTGCGTGTGGCTCAGGCAGGATGATCTTGCCAGAACCTTCCAGATAACCGAACAACCGCTCCCGGTCGCCCAAGGAAACATTCTGCTGCGCTTCCAGCAACGCCTTGGCCTTTTCCAAAGCCTCCGACTCGCCCCGCTCCTGATAAGCCTTGCGCAATTCGCGGTAGAGCTTGGCGTTTTTCTTGCCCATCTTGTCGGCTGCCTGCTCAGCCTTGTCTTCAAAACCCGGCTCACGCCCATACAGGTGGTTGAAACGGCGAGCCACCTCACGGGTCAATTCGATATGCGAAACCTGATCTTCACCAACGGGCACAAGGTCAGCCTTGTACATGAGGATGTCAGCCGATTGCAGCAAGGGATAACCGAGGAAACCATAGGTTGCCAGATCACGCTCACGCAGCTTTTCCTGCTGGTCTTTATAGGTTGGGACACGCTCCAGCCACCCCAGCGGGGTAATCATCGACAGCAGCAGGTGCAACTCGGCATGTTCAGGTACATGCGACTGGACAAAAATGGTCGCCGAACTGGGGCTAATCCCGGCAGCCAGCCAGTCGATGGTCATGTCCTCAATATTCTTGGCAATGTCATCGGGATTTTCATAATGCGTCGTCAAAGCATGCCAGTCAGCCACAAAGAAAAAACACTCATGGCTCATCTGCATCTCGACCCAATTTTTCAGCACACCGTGGTAGTGGCCGAGGTGCAACTTACCTGTCGGGCGCATCCCCGACACAACACGCTGGTTCTGCGCTGGCGTAGTATTCACGTAACACATCCTTTAAAGAAAAATGCTGGCCAACAAGTCAGATAAGGTCACAATCGCAGTCCCCATCACTTGATCCAAAGCACCAAAATACAACAAGCCGATGATGATGAAAATACCATACGGCTCAATCCGATCCAGCCAATAAGCCATCGTGCGTGGCACAAGCCCTGACAAGACACGCCCGCCATCCAGTGGCGGGATCGGGATCAAATTCAAGACCATCAGGATCAGGTTAAAAATCAGCCCGATTTGCGCCATGGTCAAGAAACCTTCACGTACCCCGCCATCCGGGAGCACGGAGGCAAACACCCGTAACAGAATGATCCAAAAAATAGCCATCAGAAAGTTGGATAAAGGCCCTGCCACCGCCACAATCGCCATATCCCGGCGCGGCTGTTTGAGGTTGCGGGTATTCACAGGGATCGGCTTCGCCCAGCCAAACGCAAACGGCTGCCCGGTCGTTGCCAGAGAAACCACCAACATGCCAATCGGCAATGCGATTGTCCCCACCGGGTCAATGTGTTTGATGGGGTTCATGGTCAAGCGCCCCAGCATGCGGGCGGTGCTGTCACCCAGCTTGTAAGCGACCCAGCCGTGCGATACCTCATGCAAGGTAATCGCAAACAGGACGGGGATTGCACCCGCCGCAATCAGGAACAGAATATTCCCAAAATCCATGCCATCCATGTCAATGCTCCACTAACCAGCTAATGTCGCCCTTCCCTTCACGCAGCACTTCCGGGCGCTCCCCGGTCAAATCAATGACCGTGGTCGGCTCATGCCCGCAAAAACCGCCATCCATTACCAGCTCCACCTGATGCTCCAGATACACCCGGATTTGATAGGGATCCGTCAACGGCAAATCCTCATCCGGCAGGATCAGGGTACTGGAAACCAATGGCTCCCCCAGTTCCTGCAAAAAGGCTTGCGTGACCACATGATCCGGGATGCGTAAACCAATCGTCTTGCGGCGTGGGTTTTGCAAACGGCGCGGCACTTCCTTGGTCGCCTTCAGGACAAAGGTATAAGCCCCTGGGGTCAGGGTCTTCAGCAAGCGGTAATTGATATTATCCACTTGGGCATAGTGGGAGATTTCCGACAGGTCACGGCATACCAGGGTAAAATTATGGCGGTCATTCAAGCGCCGGATACGCTGGATGCGCTCCATGGCTGACTTGTCGTCCAGCAAACAACCAATGGCATAACTGGAATCAGTCGGGTAGACTATTATCCCGCCACTGCGCACAATCTCAACAGCCTGGTGGAGTAGACGCTTCTGCGGGTTGTCGGGGTGGATTTGAAAATACTGACTCATGGTATTGTGGCGTTGTTATCGTATAGAATGCGGGATTCTACAGGTTAACGTTAAGAAATACAGTGTACCGGGGACTTTAAAAAACCGATGTCGCCCATAAATATACTGGAAACCTGACTTTAGCATCCAGACAAGACTGAACTTTTTATGAAATTTTTGTTTGACTTTTTCCCGGTTGTGCTGTTTTTCCTGGCTTACAAACTCTTTGGGGATGTTCCACCTTCCCTGCTTGCTCTCGCCAACCAGATTCCAGGCGTGGCCTTGTCGCAAAGTGAGCCGAAACATGCCATCCTGTTTGCAACGCTGGTGATCATTATCGCCACCCTCCTGCAAAACGCAGCCCACTACCTGATCCACCGCCGCTTCGAGCGCATGCACCTGATCTCCTTGGGTATCCTGCTGGCTTTTGGTAGCCTGACCATCGTCCTGAAGGACTCCACCTTCATCCAATGGAAAGTGACGGTGTTCAATTGGATTTTTGCGCTGGCTTTTATTGGCAGCACCTTCATTGGCAACCGCAAGACCCTGGTTGAGCGCATGATGTCCCACGCCATGCAGGTTCCCGCAACAATATGGACAAAAGTTAATTGGATGTGGGCCGCGTTTTTTGTTTTTATTGGCATCCTGAACCTTGTTGTTGCCTATAACTTCAGCGAGGCGTTCTGGGTGGACTTCAAGCTGTTTGGTATTCTGGGTTTGACCTTTGTGTTCGTGTTTGCCCAAGCCATCTACTTGCAAAAACATATGATTGAGCGCGATTCATAGCGCCGCTCATAAAAACACCAGAAAACACAAGGAACCATCAGCAATGTTGTATGTCATTATTGGCGAAGATATAGCCAACAGCCTCGAAAAAAGGCTGGCGGCACGCCCAGAGCACTTGGCGCGGCTGCATGCCTTACGCGATGCAGGCAGGCTGGTGCTTGCCGGGCCTACCCCGTCCATCGACAGTAACGATCCTGGCGAGGCGGGCTTTAGCGGCAGTGTGATCATTGCCGAATTTGAGTCCCTGCATGCAGCCCAAGCATGGGCCGATGCAGACCCTTATCTAGCGGCGGGTGTCTATAAAAACGTAACCGTCAAACCTTTTAAAAAAGTTTTACCTTGAGGAATATACAAAACATGCGAATCACAACTAGCACATTAATCGCAGGCAGTGTAATCGGGCTGATGGTAGGTTTTACCAATGTACAGGCTGAAGACCCGAAACCTGCCGCTGCCCCGGCAGCCACTGCCCCTGCTGCTACAGCAGAAGCCCCCAAAGCCGATGCCAGTGCAGATGCGATTGTTGCCATCGTCAATGGGACTGACATTAAGCGCAGCACCCTGAATGCTCTGCTGGAAATGGCAAAGCGCTCCGGTGCTGGCGATCAGGTGGATGAAAAGGCACTGCTGGAAGATTTGGTCATCACCGAACTGGCACGCCAGGAAGCCAGCAAGTCCGGTTTGGGCGAGCGGGATGATGTCAAGGAAAAGATCAAAAACTTCGCTGACAAGCTGGTATTGAATACCTGGATGCAGGAAAAAGCAGCCGCTCTGAACATTACCGATGACGAACTGAAAGCAGCTTATGAAAAAGCCACTGCACAGATGTCAAAGAATGAATACAAGGCACGCCATATTCTGGTCAAAACCCAGGATGAAGCCAAAGCGGTTATTGAAGAGCTGAAAGCAGGCAAGGATTTTGCTGATCTGGCAAAAGCCAAGTCCACCGATACCTCTGCCCCGATGGGTGGCGACTTGGGCTGGTTCAAAACAGACAGCATGGTCAAGCCATTTGCGGAAGCCGTTGCTGCCATGGAAGTGGGCAAGACCAGCACTGAGCCTGTTGAAACCCAATTCGGTTGGCACGTCATCAAGGTTGAAGAAAAGCGTGACGTGAAGCTGCCTGAACTGGAAAACATGAAGCCACAACTCAAGCGCCAACTGGAGCAAGAAAAGATGATGGCTTACATGCAAGACCTGCGCAAAACGGCTGACATCAAAGTTCTGCTGCCTGATGCACCAAAAGCTGAAGCACCGAAGGAAGAAGCCAAACCTGCAGATGCCGCAGCAGCGCCTGCCAAGACCAATTGATTTAATCTCCCCCAATCCTCCCGACCCATGTGCGTTGGGGGGATTCTCCCCATCGGCCTGCATACCTGAAGGCTTCTCGACATTTTCCCCGTCCCGCGTTAACGTTCCTTATTGACCAATAACAAAACAGGGAGTGACCATGAAACCCGACTGGAAACAATTTCTGCTTGACCAAGGCGCTGAGTTTGACGGTGCACGCTTGTTGCACTTTGGCAACCCGGAGCGTGAGCGGCGCATCCCGCCACAAGGCGCGATCCTCTGTGACCTTTCCCATCTCGGCCTGATCAGTGCGGCAGGTGCAGATGCCAAGCCTTTCCTGCAAGGCCAGCTCAGCAATGACATCCAGCAGGTCAATGAACAGCGTGCACAGATCAGCTCCTATAGTTCCCCCAAAGGCAGGGCGTTTACCACCTTCCAGATCATGCAGCGGCAAGGTGTGTATTACCTGTCCTTGTCCAGCGATGTGCTGGAAACTGTCCTCAAGCGCCTGCGTATGTTTGTGATGCGCTCCAAGGTTGCCCTGGAAGATGCCAGCGATAGTCTGGTTCACTTCGGCTATGCCGCCCCCGATGCGGACAAGCGCCTGCAACACGTGCTGGGGCAAATCCCACAACAGCCACTGGATGTCGTACAAGTAGGCAACCTGACCCTGGTGCGCCGTCCTGCTTCCGTACCGCGCTTTGAAATCTTCGGTGAACTGGATGATGCCCGCCACTTGTGGGGGAAACTCAGCGTGCATGCGGCAGCGGTCGGGCCATTTGTCTGGGATTATTACGAAATTGAAGCGGGCATCCCGCACATTACCGCTGCCAGCCTGGAGGCATGGGTTCCGCAGATGGTCAACCTGCACCTGATTGATGGCATCAGCTTCAAAAAAGGCTGTTTCCCCGGTCAGGAAATCGTTGCCCGCCTGAAATACCTTGGCAAAAACAAACGGCAGATGTACCGGATCAAACTCAATACCGCCGACACGCCAGCGGTTGGGACAGCGATTCTGGATGCTGCGGGTGAAGAGGCAGGAACCATCCTGAATGCCACCCTTGCCCCGGACGGGGAGAACGTGCATGCCTTGGCAGTCTTGAAGATTGCAGCCATCGGGCAAGCCCTGCATTGCGGAGAAGCACAAGCCAGCTTGTTGCCACTGCCTTATGCACTGGAAACCGAAGCCTGACTTGCTGCGAGCCAAAAACAAAAACCAAAAACAAACGCCCCGTTATGGGGCGTTTGCATTACCGACTCCTCACTCCAAAACCGTCGTCTTACAGGAAAGACTTCATCCGGTCGATGACCACTTTTGTAAATTCGTCAGTATTCAATTTGCCTTTCAGGTCGCGGGTGCACTCGCCGGACTCAATCGCGCCCAGCAGCCCCAAACGCAGGGCATGCCCCAGATCATAACGGTCAACATGATCCAACAACATACCAAACGCCAACAATACAGCAGATGGGTTAGCAATATTCTTGCCAGCGATGTCCGGTGCAGTACCGCCCGCAGGGTCAAACATGGCGATGTCCACACTGTAATCATCGTTGAATGAATAGTTACCGCTAGCGCCTGTACCCAGGCTACCGACCAGACCGCATGCCATGTCAGACAGGAAGTCGCCATATTCATTCAGGGTGACGATAACTTCGTAATCCTGTGGCTTCATGATGATCTTGGCCAGCAAGGCATCAAACAGCTCAACATTATGCTTGACATCGCCATAATCGGCACTGACCTTGCGGACGATTTCTTCAAACAAGCCATCCGTCACTTTCTGGATCGTATGCTTGGAAGAAGAGGTCACACGGTAGTTACGACCACCATAGGTCTGCCCTTTTTTCTTTGCCAATTCAAAAGCAAAGTGAGCCGCTTGTGTGCAAGGGCGGGTTTCAACCATCCGCACGGAAATGGCACTGTCCAGACCGATGCGCTGACCTGGGTCATCATACGTACCACCGGTAGCAACACGGATAATGTGCAGGTTAACATTTTCCTTAAAGTTGGAATCAATCCCTTTAATGGAAATAACCGGACGATAAATAACGCTGAAATTCAAGCGGCGGCGAATGAGGGCATTCGGGCTGCGGGTACGGGTTTCAGTCGGGTATTTGAGCGCCAGCTTGGTTGCACGCATGGAAGCTTCCGCCTCATCAATGCAAGCCACGCCTTTGGCTTCACGGTTTTCAACTGACCAGTCAACGGGTACAAATGAAATGTCCGCCGGGAGCGCATCAGCGACCATATGGACTGAGTTGGCTAACTCTGGCCCAATGCCATCGCCTAACAATTCGGTAATTTCAATCTTGCTCATCTAAAGCATCCTCCTTTGATCGTAATTGCTGAACGTCTTATGAATTCTTGTTTTCGTGCGCAATGGTATACGCAATAATCATGATTGTCGACAATTTAATGCATTATAAACAAAAAAAAGCATTACAAGACAGTCATTGTCGACAAAGAACCATAAATCATTGACACCGACAAAATGTTGCAGCGCACAGCCCGCTTCTGTAACATTTCTGCCAAATTCCAAGGGGCAACTCGATGTCAAACCATACGCTCACACTGTCGCGTCATATCGCCACCACTATCCTGGAGGGTTTTAACCGCCACTTCAGCATTTTCCAACAAATCACGGCGGGTGCACGTGACCGCTTCGAACGGGCTGACTGGCATGCAGTCCACCGTGCGTCCCGTGAGCGTATCATGCTGTATGACCACCGCATCGAAGAAACCATTGCCCTGGTGCGGGAGCTGTATGGCATCCAGCAACTCGACACACAACTGTGGCAAGACATCAAACTGTGCTACATGCGCCTGCTGTCCTACCACCATCAGCCTGAACTGGCTGAAACCTTTTATAATTCGGTGTTCTGCCACCAGTTCCCCCGGCAGTATTACACCAACGAATTCATTTTTATCCGTAACGCCATTTCGACTGATTTCATTGAATCAGTTGGCTCCGATACCGTCAGCTACACCTGTTATTACCCGAATACCCAGGGGTTGATGGACTCTATCCGGCAAATCCTCAAGGATGCCAACTTCAGTTTGCCGTTTGAGAACCTGGAGCGGGATGTCCGCAGCATTGCCAAAGCCATTGTGCGCCGTTTCCCCGGTAAGGCCGCCCGCCAAACGCAGCTTAATTTCCAGTTGCGTACCTTATGTAGCCCCTTTTTCCGCAACAAGGCCGCTTATATTGTCGGGCATTATATCAATGGGCGCGAAGACGAGGGCTTTGCACTGGCAATCCTCAACAATGAGAAGGGTCAGTTGTATGTCGATACGCTGCTGATTGGTGACAAACAGTTATCCATCGTTTTCAGTTACTCACAAGCTTACTTCATGGTTGAGCACACCGTGCCATCCGCCATCGTTGCCTTCCTGCAAAAAATCCTGCCAGAACGCAACCGCTCAGAACTGTACTCCTCGATTGGCTTGCACAAGCAAGGCAAGTCAGACTTCTACCGCCATTTCCTGCACCATCTGCGCCACTCCAGCGACAAATTCATTATTGCCCCTGGTATCCGGGGGATGGTGATGATGGTATTCACGCTGCCCTCTTACCGCTACGTGTTCAAGATCATCAAGGACAAATTTGCCCCACAGAAGGAGTTCACCCGGCAAGTGGTGGCGGAAAAATACCAATTGGTCAAACGCCATGACCGTGTGGGGCGGATGGCGGATATGCTTGAATATTCGGATGTTTCACTGCCAGTTGACCGCTTCGACCCTGCCCTCTTGCAAGAACTGCTTGATACCTGTGCCAGCAGCATTACACAGGACAATGGCAATGTGATTTTCCGGCACATTTATCTGGAGCGGCGCATGATTCCGCTCAACATCTACCTGGAAACCGCCAACGACGAGCAACTGGAACGAGTGGTCAAGGATTATGGCAATGCCATCAAGCAACTGGCAGGCGCAAACATTTTCCCCGGTGATTTCCTCTACAAGAACTTCGGCGTTACCCAATTGGGGCGCGTGGTATTCTATGACTACGATGAAATCAGCTACATGACGGAATGCAACTTCCGCAAAATCCCGCCACCCCGCTTCCCGGAAGACGAGTTCCGTTCCGAACCGTGGTACTCGATTGAACCCAATGATGTCTTCCCGGAGGAATTTGGCACATTCCTGCTGACCAACCCCAAAATCCGCAAGATTTTCATGAAGCACCACAAGGACTTGCTCAGCCCAGCCTATTGGCAGAAAAAGCAGGACAATATCCGTAACGGCATTTATGAAGACGTGTTCCCCTACTCGGAATCACTGCGCTTCAGACGCTGAACCCCGGCGGATAACAGTAGGCGGCATGACCCAAACCCAGTTATGCCGCAAAAAAAACCGCTGAAACAGCGGTTACACAAGTGTAAGCATGAAGCCCAACAGGATTTGGGCCTAAACCCTTGGGCATGGTTATTTTAATTATCCAGCGGCACCGGCAGTACGCAACCCCACTTTCAGGCTCAAGGCATCCTCAATGGGCTTGGGTCGCTCCAAAGCAACGCGCACCAAAAACCATTCGCGGCCTTCGATGTCTTTTGCCAGCACATTAACCCAGTCATGTACCGCATCTGACTCACGCTGGAACTGCAAGGCAAGCTGTCGACCAGCGTGCCTGCTATAATAGCCAACGACCTCCCCCAGCTCCTCAGCCAGAGCCTGTAAGTCATCCGTATTAAGAACAGCTGATGGGCTCATAAGAATACGTCCTGCCTGATTAACGACCTGATTAGAGGATATAGATGTTCGCTGAATAAAAAGTGAATAATTTTACAGCACAATGTAACAAAGCTCGCCAAAACAGTTATTTTTTAGTATTTTTAATACCGAGGCTCCCCCCTACAGGGGAAATTTCCCTTACGGATCAATGTTACAATTATAACAATATTTATCTTATATGGAATACAAAAATTGAATAATCAAGTTTTCAATTGGGCAGATTGCTTGAATTATCGTCACACACCCTATACCCTAAACTTTGCCTTGGCGGGCTGCATAAAACCCATCCATTTGCTCTGCCCGACCCGGATCCGTGACACGTACCTGGGCAGCCAAGCTTTGTGACAACTGCTCAACGGGTGCTTGTACCGCATCTGGCACAAGCTTACTGGAATTATTGGGGAAATCAGGAAAGGAAATGGCCGATTGGGAAGCCTCCAGCCCGTTCAAGTGTGGCAGCCGGTAAGCTAACTCCAGCGTCTCTGAACTCTGTTGGCCTGGATTGGGTTTGGTATTCATCTCAGTAGTCATGGCAAGGCTCCTTATCTTCATCCATACCCCAAGCATAGCGTCTGGACACTGCCACAATAGCGCTTCAAGACCGAGCGCCCCAGCAACAAGACAAACGGTCATCTGGTAAAAAAACAGCCGTAGATCATCAGGATAGCGTGGGCACTCAACTATTTTTTCTCAAAAAACAGCACTTATGTTCATAACAAAATTATAGACTTATGAGCATACATTAATATAATGATCAAAGATTAGCTAAACTAATCAGCCGCCCCGACAACAACACAAATAACGGCGAACACCCATGACAAACCCAAACCACACAACGCCACAGGGCACGCCCGCCCCTTTGGCTTTGCACAAAGCCCAACTGCTGCGCCTGGAACAGATGGCAGCGACCATGCCTTGGCAAAAGCTGGAAATACTCCTGACCCGTGCCTCCAAAAACATTGGGGAGCCTTTTGAACAACCGGTCTTGCTGATGAAACTGCTGGTACTCCAAGAGTTGCTGAAGGTAGATATGCCACTGCTCCGCTCCCACTTGGGGAAGCATTACAGCCTGTTCATTTACCTGATCCCCGGTATGGAGAGCGGCCTGCCTGAACGCCAAGAGATTGACCGGCTGAAAACCTGCCTGAAAAACATGAACCTGCTCTACCCATTCCTCAATGAATGTGCTGACATTCTCGGCTTGAACCGGGCGCGGCTGGATCTGTCCGCCTATTGCCAAACCGACAACCCACACTCCATCCGCGCCAGCAGCCTGTTTGCCTCGTCACAAGAGCTGGCCTCGCTGGCCTGCCCACGCTGCGGGCGCAAGCACACCCGCATCCGCAAACAAAACCTGATGGAGCGCTGGCTCAACCGCAAACGCGCCTATATCTGCAATGCCTGTGCCTACCACTTTGAGCTGGAGTATACCCCCAGCTAAGCACCGTCACTGTACGCAGCCAAACCAGGGCTGGCTTATCTTTTGCGGTTAGCCTTGCCCAACAAGCCGCCGAGCAACATCAGGCAGCCGCAACCGTTTTTTGCCTGATCGGTGCGGGGGCAATCCAACAGGATGGACACGGTTTGCCGGTAGGGTTCACGCTTGCTATGCCCCATGCCCATCGCCAGCAAACAATCTTGGCGTACTTTAGGGGTAATGTCCGCCTCAGTCCGCGCCCCCACCGCTGCCAAATGGCGCTGGAGCGCCCGCAGGCAACGGGGCCCTTGAGCCGGGGCATGCTGGAGGTATGCACCGACCACCGGAACCTTATGGCGGAAATCATTCAGCAGTGACTGTGCCAATAAGGCAGCAGCGGCTTCGGCTGCACTGTTGGCAGCTGTATTCGCAGCGGGTGGGGCATCCGCCAGCGCAAAGGAGAAATGGACATCTGCCGGTTGCAGGATATACGGTGCAAGCGGCAAACCAGCCATCGCCATGCGCCCATTGGCATCGGTGTGACCCGAATAAATATTATCCTTATCAAAGAATAAGCTAAATGCCCATCCTGCAACCGGCTGCATGGAGCCTGCACAATGAACGTTGGCCTCCACAAAGGCAATCTTGACCACATTCGCCAATTGCTGCGGCTCCAGCAGGAAAGGCAAGGTCAATGCCCGCCGCCGGTTCTGCAAGGCAATATGTACCAAGGGGGCAACCGTACCATGCAGGATAGCCAGACGTTTCATGGCAAAACTGCGGATGGCGGTATGCTCCAAATCAACCAAACGGATCTGCTCCACCGAACCATCCTGCATGGCTTGCAGGGCGGGCTTGAGGAAACGCTCACCAATGGTTTGCTGTTCGCTGCCCGGCTGTCCCAGTGGGTGGTTGGCCTCCCGCCCCTGGGTAAACTCCTGCACCCGCAGGGTCAGCCATGCCTGCATTTGCTGCGCTCCCCACGGATCGTGCAGGCGGTATTCACCCAACGTCAAACGACTGTAATCATCCAAATAGGCATGATAGTGAAAATCCGTGAGGCCAACGCCCAACTTCAGGAAGTTATCGGGCAATAGGGTACGCATATCCTCAACCGGGGCGATGGTTTCTGTACCATTCGCACGCAGCAGGCGGTTCGGTTGCTGGACGGCAACGGAGCCATACGCCATCGCTGGTTTGTCGGCCTCAGCAGCAAAGGACAAGATGCAAACCACCCCATCATCCGCCATATTGCCACCAATCCGGGCGGGATACAGGCTAATGCGTGGCATCTCCCCACCGACCACCTCACGCAGGATATTCCCGGAAATCTCCCCGCCTTCCAATAACCCGGCAACCGAAATCGAATGCGAACCACAGGTGGAAATATCATTGCCCAGCAGCTTCAAGTTACGCTGCATGCCATCGCTGGCAAAAATGCCTTGTAACGGGCCATGCGGTGCGACCACCTGGCAACCCTGCACCGTGACATTTTCCATCACCGTGCCTGCCATCTGGTCAGCCAAGCGGATATATTTGCCGCCCTCATGCTTACCCAAGGCCGGTGGGATCAGTTGGATGGCATCACGGTGGGCATCGGTGTAACAGCGCTGGTCACTGATACACAAACCATCAACCAGCACATGATGGTTCCAGACGCGCACGGCATCGGTCTGCTTTTCGCCGGTCAGGGCAATATCCTGCTTACCCTGAAAACGCACCTGCTGTACCGCAGCCACCAACTCCTGCCCTGGATTGGCAGCTACAGCCTCCCAGTTAATACAACTGGCTTCACAGCTTTCCTCATCCAGCACATACAGGTATTCATCCTGCTTTTCAGGCGGGGCACTAAACACCGCATTCGCCTGCTCCAACGCTTTCAGCTTGGCGGGATACTCAGCCAACACCTGCCGTGCCGCTGCTGCCCGCGCCTGATAGCTGACCAAATTGCTGCGCATGGTCGCCAGTTTCTGCCCGATGCCTTCTGGCGGAGTAGCTGAAGCCTGCAACGCCTCCAGATTCGCAATATAGGTCGGCAGATAATACGGGGAAACCGGATCAAGGTATTTGCCCGTTTGGGCAATATCCTCATTCGCCTTCCTCAGCTTGCGTGCATAATCGGTATAAAGCGTATGGGTGTTGGTTGATACATTGAGTTGGTTTGTGGGTTGGGTTGTGGTTGGGGTCGTACCCGGCTGGCTTGCCATACCTTACTCCGGCTGGTTAGTCTTTATTCAAATACAACAACACGTCGCTTTTGTGATTGATGGTTTCCAGCCAAGCCTTAAAAGCATCAACCCGTGCAACCGCATCATCACCAATACTTTTCGCCAAAATCGAGCGGCGTTTGCTGTCGGTCATATCCTTGCGCACTTTGCGCTGCCATGCCTCCGTGAAAATCAGCGGCATCTTGTTCGCCAGTTGCAGGACTTTCAGCAGCGCCCATTCGCCCCCATCCAGCCAAGCCTCATCACAGGAAGCACAGACATCAACCGCATTATGCATTTCGCCCGTCATGCGGTAGCGGGTCATCAAGCGCCCGCACTTGGGGCATGTCACCACCGTGTTTGCGCCGACCTCGGGAGCATCCTCACGCAAACTGGGGGGAGTCGCACTGGCTTCCCCATTATAGTTTTCAGCCCAATCACGGTAATAAAGCAGCGTTACCAAGGCTCCCTCACACTGAGGACACCCGGCAGCGGGCAAGCCACTTTCAAGCCGGGTTGCTTTCAAATCAATATTTTTACATTTTGGACATTTCATTCACTGAGTTCTCTTGTCTCGGTATCGATTGCCTACCACCTGCATCCTACCTTTTTACTTCACCTGCAACGCACGGCAACACCCTGAGATTGCCTCGCCATTCAATTGCCCTTCCACTGCAAACGTGACCTTACGTTTTACCAAGGTACTCTGGCAAGAGCGCGTATAGGTCAAGGTCATCTCCAACCGGTTCCAGCGGTTGGCTCCTTTGAGTTCAGTTTTTAAGGCAACATGGCGGCGTTTGCCCTGTTTCTGGCGCTTGTAGGTCAAGGGCATGCCGGTTTCGTGATTGCCCATGCTGACATTTAACCACTCCGGCAATACCTCAACCTTCCAGAATGGCGATATATTACCGCATTCCAGAATCCACATCCCGCTAACTTTCTCTTTCTGAAGGTTGTCCGGTGGCAATTCGGCAGGCTTTTCCCCTGACAACGACCCAGCCGCCACCTCCGCCCCATCCTTTGTCGCGTCCCCGGCTTTGGGCGTTTCCACAGGCTTGTCCTGCCCGCTCCCCTGGACAGGGGCGACTGTGTTGGTATCACCATCCGTCTTTTTTGCCTGGTCAGTCTCAAACAGAACGAGCGTAGTTTCCGACATTTTTGCCAGATACATCTTGCTCACCCAACCCGTATGCGCACCCCAAGTGATTTTCACCCATATCGTCTTACCCTTTTTTTCTGTGTCGCTGTGCAGGGTAATGCCGGAAGCATCCGGTGGAATTTTGGTAATGACACTTGCCTTACTGCCCGGTGCAGAACGCAGGTTGAGGGTATCCCACGATTCGACTTTCACAATGCGGTACTGCTCCGCTGCCCACACCTGCCCTACCCCACAGAGCAAACAAAGCCATAGCCAAGATATAGCCCGATTTTTAATCATATCCATGATAACTATCCCATTGAGATTTAAAAGAAATAACCAACAGGATGGAGTGTAGACAAATGGTGGAGTTCTGTAGTGGGTAGCCCGGTTTTGATGAACCCGATCATCTATCCCCTGCCCAGCCAAGCAGCTGTGGTCAAATGGTAAAAGCCATTTGACCCGATTAAAAACTGACGCTACACTGAACAGTGTGAAATCATTCTTTAACAATATGAATTGACCGCTGACTGAGCAAAACACCGGATTTGTCTGTT
>CAXYXW010000016.1:0-84545 GCA_964293005.1 uncultured Thiothrix sp. | reverse complement strand
GTATTCAAACTATTCGAGGTCCCACCCATCCAACTATATGGAGTCTTAATCCCTTTTCAAACAGGGCGGTATTCAAACGGCGGTGTTATTCCTGAATTCCTGTCACGTATGGTCTTAATCCCTTTTCAAACAGGGCGGTATTCAAACCATGGGTCTATTTCGAAGAAGAAAAATGGAATGGTCTTAATCCCTTTTCAAACAGGGCGGTATTCAAACACAGTATCCATAGATACAAAAAACAAAGATTGTGTCTTAATCCCTTTTCAAACAGGGCGGTATTCAAACCTCGTCTCACATGAAGAGCATTCGTAATCCTAACGTCTTAATCCCTTTTCAAACAGGGCGGTATTCAAACACCGGAGTTTGTCAGAAACACTTTAATTTCAACAACTTACGGTGTATGAATTTTGATATCAAATCGACTTCCAAAAGTTAGCATTTTCAGGCTTGCAGAATGAATACAGACAGGCTAATTTTCCAGCAAAAGCGGGCGCATACATTGTAAAACCACGGCAGGCGACCCAGCACCTGCATGCAAATCAGTATAGCGAACAACAAATGATGAAGCTATAACTTTTAGCACAATCACGCATCATGGCGATATGCAAACCCAAAAAAACTCCCTCCACCCCTTGCGGGGGGAGGGTTTCCAGAAATGACTTAATACTTCTGCGCTTCCAAAGCCGCAATACGGTCTTCCAAGGGAGGATGGGTAGAGAACAGGCTTCTCATGCCACCTGAAATACCAAAGGCAGCCATTTCACCGGGCAAGTCCAAGTCAGCGGGTTCATGCCCCTGTTGCAAACGGCGCAGGGCATTAATCATCTTTTGGCGGCCTGCCAAATCTGCACCCGCTTTATCCTTTCCACTATAGACCACCTCAATTTGGCTCCTGTCGGACTCACCTCGCCGATTGACACACCCCAACCGCTGGATCATGGAATCCAATATGGTTAAATCAACGACGGCGTGTTCCGCATCCAAATCAACCCCAACCTCACCTGCCGAGGTAGTGATGAGATAAGCCGTTTCTGTAAGTGCTGTTGCAGGCTCACCTTCGGGTGAGAAATGCTGCCATATGTTGCTTGATATTGGTAAGGGGTTGAATAATTTTACCACATGCCCACCCAATATTTAATCTCCTGCTTTCGCATTACCCTAAACACTAGCCAAGCCAGGCTAACCCCACTAATATGCCCACTACCCTCAAATAAAACAGGTAAACACCATGCCAATACCTTCCCAACCCCACACGGGACAATGCCTCTGCGGGGGCATCCGTTATGAGGCCACCGAATTCGAGCCTGCGATGGCGCATTGCCATTGTTCGATGTGCCGCAAATTCCACGGGGCGGCATTTGCCACCTACGGCTCAGTGAAACGGGTCAATTTCCGCTGGGTGCAGGGTGAAGCTTTGCTGACTGCCTATACCGCCCCCAATGGCACGGTACGGCAATTTTGCCGGGTGTGTGGTTCAAGCCTGACATTTGCCAGCCCCTTGGCAGATGGGGATGATGTGGAAATTGCCCTCGGTACACTCGACACCCCGCTGACAACGCAGAAACCGGATGCACATATCTACGTTGCCTATAAAGCCGACTGGAGCATACCCTGTGATGGCCTGCCCCAATACCCGGAAGGTCGTCTGTCGGCTTAATCAACCCAGCCAGCCATCATACTTTTGCATTCGTTTGTCGGCCTGCCTAGATTCCTTGCTTGTGTTATCTACACGCAAGGACTGGGGCATGCAACGAGGCAACTTGATCGAACAGCTGAAAGATCAGGGGACATGGCGGCTATTCGCCCTGGGTGTATTGACCCTCGGGATTTACTATACCCATTACCTTAACCGCCAGACTGACCGCCTGCGCCATTACCTGCGCCCCGATCCGGTCGTGTCGGATGCTTTTCTGATCACCATGACGGCATTGGCCTGGGTATCTGCCGGGTTGACCATCGCGTGGCTACTGGATCCTAGCTGGTTTTACAAAGTCACCAGCCATATTGCCTATAGCCTGTTCATGCTGCTGGTGATCATCTGGGGCTTCCGGGCAAACCAGCGCCTCAACTGGCACTACAAACTTCCGCCCAACAGCGCCTACTGCTTCAAAGGGGTGTGGACAGTGCTGTTTTCACCCTTGTATTTCAACTTCAAAATTAACCAGCTCAACCGGATGTTGGCGGCTTCGTCGATTCCTGCTTGATACCGGCTTGAAGCACCCTTACGTAGTCGATTAAGTAGCGCTACGGATACACTACGGATACAGGTTTTCTCCGGCAACACCCTGCCCTTACGCTGCCACTACCCAATCATTGTGGGCGGTATCCGTAATCGGGGTGATGTTTTTTCTGCTCCAACTGGGCGCATCCTGCCAGACAAGGGTGGCAAAACAGCCACCCGATCCCTGATTGCCAACCCCACGACTGGAGCAATACCATGGATACCCACACCATCCCAGCCCCCATCCAGGCCAACCCCCAATGGCTGAACCTTTACCAACGCCTGCAAGCCTTCAAAGTCGCCACGTATGGGGACGATGTGCCCCTCAGTTTTATGCGCCGTCTGGCACGGGAGCATAACTGGACAATGACCTATGCCGAACGGGTCTTTGCCGAATACCAACGTTTTCTGTTCATGACTGCAACCGCTGGACACTTCGTCTGTCCGGGTGAAGATGTCGACCAAGTATGGCATTTGCACCTAACCTACTCGCAGTCCTATTGGGATGACCTCTGCACCGGCATCCTTGGCAAACCCTTGCACCATATCCCTTCACGGGGTGGGGCTGAGGAAACAGCCGCTTTTTACCGTGATTACAGCAAAAGCCTGGAAAGCTACGAACGCCTGTTTGGGGAACGCCCCCCGGCGGACATCTGGGCAGCACCGCATGAACGCCTGCGGGATACGCCCCATTTGCAGCTAACCAATACCCGCCAGCATTGGGTCATCCACAAACCCGGCTGGTTTGAAAGCAGTATCAATATACTGACCAGCCCCTGGACAATCCTGTTAAGCGCTCCCTGCCTTTTCTATTGGGCAGGTCTTGAGTGGGTGATATGGCTGATCCCGCTTATTTTCGCGTGGGGGGCTTTTTCATCCGAATGGAATAACCAGCGTTGCCCGCAATGCAAAACCCGTCATGCTTTCCAACCGACCGGCCTGATTGCCAGTGATGGCAAAACCGAACACCGCTGCCATACCTGCGGTCTGGTGCAATGGCACAGCCCCAGCCGTAGCGATGGTAGTGGTTCAGGTGGCTCAGGGGGTGGGTGTGGCGGTTCTGGAGGATCGGGCGGAGGTTAATCCTCCCACGCTCCCAGCTTCCCCCCTGAAATTCCCCATCCATTTATAGACAGATGGGTTAATATCCTTTGCTAGGATGACTCTGATATAGCGAGTATGGCGAGGTATGAATGATCAGGTGGGTGATAACAATCCTGTGTTGTGGGATGTGGGTGCAACCGGCGATTGCCAGTGAGCTGGTATTCGCTTATAGCTTGGACGGCAGCCCGATCAGCTCCACTGAAATCATCCAGGGCAACAAAACCGGCAAAGTACTCGGCTATTGCCGCCAGATTGCCGACTACCTGCAACAGCAAGGCTATACCTTGCACATGCAGGAACTGACCTTTGAACAGCGTTTTGGGGTATTTGCCAAAACCTTGGCGGGGCGTGCCGGTATCCAGTGCGGCCCCAGCTCCCGCACCCGCAACCGGGAGGCCAAGCTGGTGTCCAGCGAGGAGGGCTACCGGGGGGCATTTTCCAACCCGTTCCTGATCACCAGCGCCAAACTGTTGATCAGGAACAGCCATCTGGAAGCACTCTACCAACAGCCCGATACCTTGCGCATTGGTGTGCTCAAACCGCAGGTTGGCATGACCCCTGTCACCACTGAACTCATCGGCAGCGTGTTTGCCACCGCCCAGGTGGTCGGTTTGCCGAACCGCACCGAAGCCGTGCAGCGGCTGATGCTTGACCCGGCTGACCCGCAAGCCATTGATGCTTATGCCACCGATGAGGTTTTGCTGCGCGATATGCTGCGCAACAATATCCCCGCCGCGCAACAGGATGCCTACCGCGTTGAGCCACCCTTGCAAGGCTATTCCCGCGAAGAATACGTGTTGGTGGTTTACAACGCCCCCGAACTGCTGGAAATCGTCAATACATGGATAGGCTCCGCAGAAGGCCAGCGGGCTTCGACCGCCCTGCTGCCTGACCACGACTCCATCACCCGCCTGCTGGCATGGCTGCAACGTGGCGACCATCTGGACAGCGGCAAACAGGGCCTGCTGGCGTTGCTGTTGCTGCTTGGCTTGGGGTTGGCAGGCCGATTGGCGTGGCGTAAATGGCAGCATAAGCCTACACCAACTACCGTGCCTGAGATACTTCCCCCTGCCCTTGTCCCGCCTGCCCCCCCTCCACCAGAAGCGCTACCGGTTAGCGAACCGCCCCCTACCGATACACCACTACCGGGCACACAACTGACCCCGCGTGAAACTGAAATCCTTGTCCTGTTGGTACGCGGAATGGCAAACAAGGATGTTGCCCGCGAGCTGGCATTATCCCCGCGCACGGTTGAAACCCACCGCAAGAACATTTACACCAAATTGGGCGTGCGTACCCCGTATGGCCTGGTGGAGTATGCCCAGCAGCGCGGGCTGGTGTAAGGGGGCATCAGCAGGTGCAAGCCCCTCACAACCACGGGTGCTGCACATCCGACTTGGGATAGAGCGCATAACGGCGGGCAATCTCGGCATAACTGCGGAACCAATAGCCGCCATTCACCTGCAAAATGTGCTCCCGCTGCTGTGCATACACAGTCCGCAATTGATACCACGGCAAACTGGGTTGCAGGTGGTGCAAGGCATGCAGGTTATTGTTCAGGAACAGGAAGCTGAGCAGGCCACGGGATTCGACGATAATGCTGCGCTCTGCGGGTACGGGTACGGCGCGGTGCTCAATGAAACTGCGCACCAGCATCACGCCATAGGCCACATAATTTGCCAGCAGGTAAAGCCAGACAGGGAAACCACACCCATGTAGCCAAGCCAACACCAGCCCCACCATCAAGGCATGCAGCAACCACGCCTGTTGTACCCGCTGCTTGCCAGCCAGCAGCGCCTTGCCATCCTCATACCATGACAACGGCAAAATCAGGGCAGGCCCCAACACGATGCGCCCCAGCAAGGTGTAATTCGCCCGGTGCAAGGTACGCAGCCAAGGCGGGGTCTGCTGCCATTGCCCTGCGGTCAGGTAATAGCTTTCCGGGTCTTCATGCGGGTTGGTGAGGTGCTCGACCTCATGGTGCTTGATATGGGTGTCATAATAACGCAAGTAAGGCGTAAACAGGTTAAGGGCAGGCAGAGCCAATAGCGTATTGGCAAGGGGGGAGCGGGTCGGATGCCCGTGGATAATTTCATGCTGCAAGGATGTATGGAAACCAATCACCAGCGCCAAGGCTGGCAACAACACAACGGGCGGAACCGCTGCATGCCCGACCGTCAGCGCCAACCATGACAGATAACACAACACCAATAATCCGACTGTTTGCCATTCAATACGTGCCATTTTAACCCACCCTACACTGGAAGCTTGTCATATCCTTGTATACCCTTGTCATCACCATCACCACACAACAGCAAAAGGCAGGCCAATGGACAAACTGACGCTGGTTTCCTGTTTGGGCGAAAACACTTACCCGATCTGTGCCCTGCTGGCAGAGCACCTGTCTGCCAGTCTCGGGCTGGAATGCCACTTTGATACCGAGACCCCGTGGCAGCAAGCCTGCGGGCAATTGGCGACCGGACACATCCCCTTGGGCTGGATTTGCGGCCTGCTTTACACCCGGCAACACGATGCAACGCCGACCGGCTGTTACCGCATCCTCGGCAAGCCCATCTTTAGCGGGCAAACCAGCGCCACCTACCACGCCAAGCTGGTCGTCCACCGCGACAGCCCCTACCAGCAGATCCATGACCTGCATGGCAAACGGCTGGTGATCAACGAGCCGGGCTCCTACTCCGGCAACCATGCCTTGTGGGCATGGCTGGCTGGCTTGCCGCTGACCCCACCCCACTTTGCCTGCATGCTCGCAAGTGGCTCACATGCAGCCTCCCTGCGCATGCTGGCTCAGGGAGAGGCTGACCTTGCCGCTATCGACCATACTGTTTTTGGCTATTGGCAAACGTCCGGCGGGGCAGAACGGCAAGCGATCATGCAGTCACTGCGGGTGATCGGGCAAACCGCTGATGCCCCTGCCCCACCGTGGCTGATGCATCGCAGCGTCCCGGCGGAGCTATTTGCCCACGTGCAAACCCTGTTGCTGGGGCTGCACCAAACCGCACTCTCCCCCGCCTTGCGTGCTGCCGGGCTGGAGCGGATTGTTCCGGCGACCGACAGCGACTATGACCCCTTGCGGGCAGCCTACCAGCGTAGCCTGCACCTGCAAGCCAGCCTGCCCCCTAACTGCGCAAATACGTCAGGTCGGCATCAAACAGTGCCTTGGTGATCACCCGTGCCGGGCGCTTCTGCCCCAGCAACTCAACAAAAACCGCCGTGCCATCCACAATCAAATCCGGCGGCAAGAAGCCAATCGCCACCGATTGCTGTGCCCAATGGGCATAACCACCGGAAGTGACAAAGCCCACCAACTCACCATTCGCCCAAATCGGCTCGTCACCGTGGACATCAGCATCATCGGTTTCGACCACCAAGGTTGCCAGTTTGCGCTTAACCCCAGCGGCACGCTCTGCCAAGGCGGCGGCCTTGCCGATAAAATCAACCGGTTTGTCATACGCCACAAAGCGGCTCAGACCGGTTTCGAGGGGGGTGTAATCCGGCTTGTATTCGCGTAACCAGGAACCAAAGCCCTTTTCCAGTCGCAAACTCATCATGGCACGCATGCCAAACGGACGCAGGCCAAACGCCTCCCCTGCTGCCACCAGGGCGCGGTACAGTGCCAATTGCTGGCTGCTGTCCACGTAAATTTCATAGCCTTGGTCGCCGGTATAACTGACACGCTGCACCAGCGCATCACACAAACCAACCTCACCTTCCCGCACCGCCATGAAGGGGAAAGCCGCCGTTTCCAGGTTAATCGAGCTGATGCTTGCCAGCAAGTCACGCGCCTTGGGCCCGGCAATCTGGAAGCCAACCCGTTGCAGGGACACATTGCGCAGCTCCACCCCTGACTCCGGCAAATGCTGCTCGAACCAGCGCTGGTGGTAGGCCTGGGCTCCATAGGAAGCGGTCAGTTGGAAGCTGTCTTCGGCAAGGCAACTGATGGTGAAATCACCGATGATTTTACCTTTCGGGCTGAGCAAGGGCGACAAGGCCAAACGCCCCGGTGCTGGAATGCGCCCCGCCATGATGCCAT
Organism: uncultured Thiothrix sp.; assembly: GCA_964293005.1. Taxonomy (GTDB): domain Bacteria; phylum Pseudomonadota; class Gammaproteobacteria; order Thiotrichales; family Thiotrichaceae; genus Thiolinea. The sequence goes on along the minus strand of CAXYXW010000016.1, from coordinate 77,169 downwards.
CCAGCCAAGCCCGCGCCCCTGCCCCTTTGACAGTGAACTTGCTGAAATTATGGATTTCATTGATCCCCACCGCTGTCCGCACCGCACGGCACTCCTCGGCAACGGTGCTAAAGGCATTCGAGCGCAAGAAGGTCGGTGTTTCATAACGCGGCTCACCGGGGCGGGCAAAGTAATTGACATGCTCCAGCCCGAAACCAACACCAAACACCGCCCCCTGTTGTTCCCACACCGGATACATCGGCGTGGTATGCAAAGGCCGTCCGGCAGGGCGTTCCTCATTCGGGAAAGAAATCGAGAAACGCTTCTGGTAGTTTTCCTTCACCTTGTTGCGCGTATAGGCACGGGTAGCAAACGTGCCAAAGCGTGCCACATCCATCGCAAACACATCACGCCCCGACTCACCTTCCACCATCCACTCTGCCAAAGTCAGCCCGACCCCACCGCCCTGGCTGAAGCCTGCCATGACCGCACAAGCCGACCAATAGTTACGCAAGCCGCCCACCGGCCCCACCAGCGGATTGCCATCCGGGGCAAAGGTAAAGGGGCCATTGATGACCGTCTTGATCCCTGCCCTTGCCAGTACCGGATAACGCTGGCAAGCAATTTCCAGTGACTCGCTGATCCGGTCGAGCTGGTTTTCCAGCAACTCATGCCCAAAATCCCAGCGGGTTGTACCGACTCCCCACGGGTCGCAACGCTGCTCATAGAAACCGATCACCAAACCACGCCCTTCCTGGCGCAGGTAGCTTTCCCCGGCAGGATCCATCACATGCGGCAATTCACTACCGTGGTTATACACCTCCGGGAGGTCATCTGTGACCAGATACTGGTGCTCCATCGGGTGCAGCGGCAACTCCACCCCGACCATGCGCCCCACCTCCCGCGCCCATAACCCGGCAGCATTCACCACATGCTCGGCAATCAGGATACCCTTGTCCGTCACCACCTCCCAACTGCCATCGGCACGCGGCTTGAGGGCGCTGACATGGGTATGCAGGTAGACCTCCGCCCCTTGCTTTTTGGCAGCATTGGCATAGGCATGGGTTGTGCCATACGGGTCAAGATGCCCATCCAGCGGGTCGTACAAGCCCCCCAGCACACCATCGGTGTTGGTGATGGGTGACAATTGCCGAATCTCGGCAGGCCCCACCAGCTCAGTTTTCAAGCCCATGTATTGGTGCTTGGCATGCTCGGCCTTGAGGTAATCCATCCGCTCTGGCGTGGTCGCCAAGGTAACGCCGCCCACATGGTGCAAGCCACAGGACTGCCCGGAAATCTGCTCCAGTTCACGGTACAAACCAATGGTATAACCTTGCAACGCAGCCATATTTGTGTCGGCATTCAGGGTATGGAAGCCACCTGCTGCATGCCATGTCGAACCGGAGGTCAGTTCTGAACGCTCCAACAAGACCACATCTTGCCAACCCAACTTGGTCAAGTGGTACAACACACTCGCCCCAACAACACCGCCGCCAATGACGGCAACCCGCACATGTGATTTCATGATGAAACTCCTAAAAGTCGGTGGCTACCCCACCCTCTTGCTTACGGCGTGCCACAAAAGCCTCCAACTCCTCACGGATGGCAGGCTCCAAAGGCGGTGGCTGATAGTCTTGCAATACCTGCTTATACAGGCGATGGGCATGATCCAGAGCCGTCGGGCTGCCTGCCTCCTGCCACGATTCAAAATTGCGCCAATCCGAAATCATTGGCGCATAGAAGGCCTCTTTGTAACGCGCCATGGTATGCGCCGTACCAAAATAGTGCCCGCCGGGGCCGACATCGCGGATCGCCTCCATCGCCAAGGAAGCCTCATCCACCACCACCCCTTGCAGGTAAACCGCCATCATCTGCAACAGGTCGGCATCAATCATCAGCTTCTCGAACGAGGCACACAAGCCACCTTCCAACCAACCGGCGGCATGCATCACAAAGTTACTGCCACCCATTACCGCCCCCCACAGGGACATGGTGGATTCATACGCCGCCTGCGCATCAACCGCATTGGCAGCACAGACATTCGACGAACGGAACGGGATACGGTAACGGCGTGCCAATTGCCCGCTGATATGCGCAGCTTTCACATATTCAGGTGTACCGAAAGCCGGTGCGCCGGATTTCATGTCCACATTGGAAGTAAAACCGCCATACACCGCCGGTGCACCGGGGCGTACCATTTGCGTGAAGGCAATCCCCGCCAGGGCTTCTGCATTCTGTTGCGCCAAAGCCCCTGCCAGTGTCACCGGAGCCATTGCCCCCGCCAAAGTAAACGGCGTGAGCATCACCACCTGATTGCGGGCAGACATTTCCATAATGCCCTGCAACATGGGTTGGTCAAGGCGCAAAGGGGAACTGCTGTTGATAATGGTAAACAGGCTGGGTTCCTGCTCCAATTGCTCCGCACTGATGCCACGCCCGATACGGACAATCTCCAGGGCATCGCGGTTGCGTTGCCGCCCCAGCGAATAGGCATGGAACACCTTATCGGTCAGGGTCACGCAATCCGCCAAACAATCGAGGTGGCGGATGGAGGCATGCAAATCCACCGGCTCCACTGGGTAGCCACCGGTAAAATGGATAATATTCAGGCTTTGCGCCAAACGCAGGAAATCACGGTAATCCTGCTGGTTGCCTGCCCGCCGCCCGCCATCCAGACTACTGGCATTCGGGGTGCTGGCAACCGTGCCAAAACTGAGAAACTGCTTACCTATCTGGAGATCGTGCGCCGGGTTGCGGGCATGCAAGGTAAACTGCTCAGGCACGCTAGCCAAATGCGCCATGATCACTTCACGCCCAAACCGCACGCGGTTACTGCCGGGTTGGACATCAGCCCCGGCACTTGCCATCAGTGCACGCGCCTCCGCATCGAGGATGTCCATGCCCACTTCCTCCAAAATCTGCAAGGAAGCCAGATGGATTTTTTCCAGTTGCTCGTCGTAGAGGATTTCGATGGGCTTATAGGGGTTTTGCAATGCCTGCCACGGCAACTGGGAAAACTGGGCGGCATGAGCCACATTGCTGGCATGGCGATTTTTATTGCGCCTGCGCGGTGGGGCTTGCCCACCCGTCACCGGACTGTTGGCCTCATCACTCATGATACCTGCTCCTCCTGCCAAATTTTACTTGCTTTACTTGCGGTGCAGTAGCTTCCCCACATACTGCTGATAACGGGCTTCATTGGCCTCACCGACCGGTTCGCCCGTAAAAACCAGATAATACTCACGGAACAAGGCCAAACGCTCCACCAGCGGTTCGGTATGCTCCATCCCCAAGGCGAAATAACCGACCTGGGTAAAATAAAACACCCGCGCCCGGATCATCGCCTCCGTGCCGGTCACACCCCGATCCTCAAACATGCGCTGAAAGGCCTGCAAGCGTTTGCTGTCCTCTTCCTGCACAAGCTGCAAAATCCGCACATCCTGCGTCGCCCAATGGCGCATCGCCGCATCCAGTGCAGGGTCATAGCGGTGTTCGTTTGTCCAGCACTCCACCAGCGCAAACATGCGGTCAATGAAGTCGGCTGAACTGCTGCAAGCCTCCAGCAAAGCCCCGGTATTTTTTTGCTGCCAGACCTTGACCAGCTCATCCAACAGCTCTTCGCGGTTGCGGAAATGCCAGTAAAAGCTGCCACGGGTAATCCCCAAAGCCTCCGCCAGGTTCAACACCCGCACCCGTCCCACGCCTTCCTGCACCAATACCTTATACGCCGCATCCACCCAGTCCTGGCGCTCCAGACTGCTACGGGTTTCCTTGGGGGCTGGCTTAGTCATGGGCATCCTTTCTGAAGACCAAAACGATTAATACCCTACTGTAACATACAGTAGTGTATTGACAATACCGGAGATTGGGGTATGGTAAGAAAATTCACCTTGGCATTTTTGCAAACCGGGGAGCGGGTCATGGATAAAGGGTACGATGCCATTATCATTGGTGCAGGCATTATTGGCACGGCGGTAGGGTTGGAACTGGCACGCAAGGGCTGGAAAACCCTGAATATCGACAAGCTACCGGCAGTCGGGTATGGCTCGACCTCCAACTCCAGTGCCATTATCCGCACCTATTATTCAACCCTCGACGGCACAGCGATGGCCTATGAAGGCTACCACTACTGGAAAGACTGGGCGCGGTATGTCGGGGTGGCGGATGAGTCCGGCCTGGCACAGTTCCGGGAGTGTGGTTCACTGGTCATGAAAACGGCGCACAATGGCTACCTTTATCATGCCATCACACTCTCCCAGCAACTCGGCATCCCTTATCAGGAATTAACCCCGGCACAAATCAAAGAACGCCTGCCCGAATGCGACCTCAGCCGATACCACCCCGCCAAACGCCCGGAGGACGCAGGCTTTGCCGAACCCACGGGCGGTGAGCTGCAAGGTGCTGTGTTCTGGCCGCAAAGCGGTTATGTCACCGACCCACAATTGGCAGCGCACAACCTGCAACGGGCGACCGAAGCGGCGGGCGGTGTGTTCCGCTTCAATGCCGAGCTGAGTGGCATCCGCACCCGCAACGGGCGGGTATGCGGCATTACCCTGCAAGGCGGTGAAACCCTTGATGCGCCGGTGGTGGTTAATGTCGGCGGCCCCCACTCCAGCAATATCAACCAACTGGCGGGGGTTTATGGCGGCATGAACATCAAGACCCGCGCCCTGCGCCAAGAAGTGCCGCATGTCCCCGCCCCCAGCCACTATGACTATCCGGCATTGGGCTGTGTCACCTCAGACAATGACATTGCCACCTATACCCGCCCCGCCGGTAGCCAAATGCTGATCGGCACAGAAGAACCGCCCTGCGACCCGCTCGAATGGGTCGATGCCGACCACTACAACCCCAACCTGACCGACCAGTCGATGATCCAAATCATGCGCATCGCCCAACGCAACCCGCTGCTGGGTATCCCCAACCAACTGCGCGGCGTGGTGGCTCTGTATGATGTCAGCGATGACTGGATTCCGGTGTATGACAAAACCGACCTGCCCGGTTTTTATGTCGCCATTGGCACGAGTGGCAACCAATTCAAAAATGCCCCGGTCGCCGGACGCATGATGGCACACCTGATTGCCGCCTGTGAGGCAGGGCATGACCACGATGCCAATCCCGTCCACTACACGATGGAATATTTGGGCAGGGAGGTGAGTATTGGTTTCTACTCACGCAACCGGACGGTTAATCGGGAAAGCAGTTTTTCGGTGCTGGGGTGAGTGTTGATGTGTAATTGGCACTTGCATGATTAACCTATCCTTACCAAAATTAAAGTAAAGAATATTGTGGGCGTAGCCCGTTTGAATGGCCGCCTGATTTAACCTGTCCTTACATCCCCCCTCCCCAACCCTCCCCCCGCAAGGGGTGGAGGGAGTATAGCCACTGGGCGTGGCAGCAGTTATTCAAACAGTTATATTTCTGGAATAATGAACCACTGAGTAATCAGGAAGCCGTTTTACAACAAATCCCTCATACCCCACACCAACAAATTCTTACCCCCTCGCTTTTTTTCACACGCCACATCCGCTACACTCCTGTAACCCCTTATTTGGATCGTTATTGATGCTTGCTGAAACCATCGCATCCAGACTCACATTTTCTGAATACCGTTTCCTGTTTCGGGCAATAGACACCATTGATTTCCCTGAATTTACTGGTTCATTATGGCGTGGTGCATTTGGTCACGCACTGTGGCTAGTGCTGCGCGTCTCCTTATTGCACCAGTTTTACACCGATGCACCCCTGCAAGCCGATTTCAGTGCACTCAAATACCAAGCTGCCCATATTCGCCACAAAGCTAATGTCTGGTCAGGGGGATGGCAGCGTTATTACTCGCGCCAACAACGTGAACTGCCGGTGAAAGGCTGGCTGGGCGATATTTTTCTGCAAGGCGGGAACTTGGTAAACTTTTGGCCATACTTATACCTTGGGCAATGGCTGCACACGGGTAAAAGTACCAACATGGGGCTGGGGCGGTATGAACTGCAACAGATATTACTGGATACTTGAAAGGAGGCTACATGCCATCATCTGAAACAGACGCATTACTGCAAAAAATGGTGCTGGAAATCCAGCGTATCGAGGAAGACTGCACCTATTCCTGCAAGGGGCATTTCAATGCCGCAGAAGATTGGAAAAGTTGGAATCTGGTATTAGGGCTGCCAGCAGCGGTAGTCACAGCAGTAGCAGGTGCAACAGCCTTTGCGGATCAAGCCTTTTGGGCGGGCATCTTAGCCAGCATCGGTACGGCACTGACCGCAACCCTGACTTTTCTAAAGCCTTCTGATCACGCTTCCACCCACAAATCTTACGGCGACCAGTTCCTTGGCTTGCGCAACACTGCGCGGATTTTTCGTGAAATCGAACTGGTCAGTACCACAGGGCAAGACCTGCAAGCACTGAAAAAACGCTTGCTGGAGCTATCCGTGAAAAAGGATGAGCTAAACCAAACCGCACCCGTCATACCCCGCAAGGCGTATGAACTGGCACGCAAAGACATTGAAGAAGGTCGGCATCGGCACGAAGTTGATCAATAAACGCTAAGGATAACGTTATGGGGCATCATTTTCTGTTGGTGGAAGGGGTCAATCTCTACGCCAATATTTACGACACTGACCAATTGAGTGTGATTCGCGGCAGCAGCTTTTTGTACAAGGATGCGATAACACATATCCAAGATCAATTTGCAGCATGTTTAGAGCCTGTTTCTACGGGAGCATCGTCTGGATTGTTTCATCTTAAAAAGGAGGCAGTCGAACCCATCGAAGAGGTCGCGCAACAAGCCAAGCGATGCTTACGGGAACATCCGCAGTATCGGCATCTGACGTTTGGGGTGGAGTATTGTCTGGCAACCTCCCTGAAAACCGCCAAAGAACAGTTGTGGACACAATTGCGTTTCAGCCAACTACAAAACCTTACCCTGACACCCGATTGGCAGGGAAAAGATGATGATACTTTTGGTGAAAAACCCTGCGAGTTACAAGGGACAAGAATAGTTTCACAGATGCCCGCCAAACGTATTCAAGGAAAAGAGCGCCACCTCTCCAGTTCGGTTCTCAGCCGGTGGCGAGATGGAAAAGTACAACGGCATCAGTTCTATAGGAAACTCATTGACTCTGAGCTAATGGAGCGGTTGAAAGATTACGATTTTTCTGAAGACATCAACACCCTCTGTGCTGACCCGAATTACCCGCTGGATGAAAACGGTAAGCCATCTGAGTTTGACCCCGAAACACCAGTCATGTACCCCAAACTGGCTGGCAAGATGGCTGTTGTTTATATCGACGGCAATCAGTTTGGTAAACGGCAACGTGAGTTTATTGACCATTACAAAGCAACACATGAAGGCATCAAGCTGGAACTGGAGGTAGCAGCTCAACGTGCTTTTGATAATGCGATCAAAGGGTTGAGAAACCAATTTCTTCAGCAAGAAATGGTTATACACCTGATAAAGGAAGAAAAACTAACCGACACAAGCCCTTTGGGACAACGCCGTCACAACCAACGGCGTAAAATTCTGCGATTGGAAACGCTGTTATGGGGCGGTGATGAAATGCTCTTAGTCATGCCAGCATGGAAAGGCGTAGACTTCCTGCAACGTTTCTTTGCTTTCGACTGGAAGCTAGATGGTGTGGAAAAACCATTGACTCATGCCGCTGGCATCGTGTTCTGTCAAGCAAAAACGCCCATCCGCATCATTCAGCAATTAGCCAGAAACTTGGCGGATCGGGTAAAAGAAGAGAAAGATTCAGCAGAGAATAACATCGGTAGAACCCGCGATGGTTGGGATTATATGGTATTGGAATCCATTGACTACCCAACGACGAATGATTTGGATGATTACTTCAAGACACGTTATCCCAACGGCTTAGATAAAAAAAGACCGCATGGATTACCTGCGATACCAGAATGGCAGGAAATTCGCAAACAGTTACAGACCGTTCTTGAAGAACGCCACCTCCCCCGACGTAAGCTGTACCACGTTTTGCAAGCATTACGGCAATATGGCATAGCCACGACGGAGCGAACATGGGAACAGCTTGTTAAATTGAAAGATGGCGAATTACAAGATGATAAGCAGGTATCCGCTCAGGAACGGGAAGAACATCGCTTGTACGAAGTCAGCGAATTTCAGCTTTGGCTAAAAGGCGACGGGAATGACGATTGGCCTGCACTGGCAAAACGCTGTTTTGGCCTGGACATCAATAACCCTGCTGAACGTGCTTGGGCTTGGATACATGCCGTCGAACTGTGGGATTACCTTGCCCCAAAACCCTCCCAAGCCATTACCGAACAGGAGGCCGCAGCATGATTACCAAACATTATTGCCTTGAACTGACATTTGCCGGGCCGTTGCTGTCACAAGCTTCTGGCACATTACGTATGGGTATGGATACCGCTATGCAGCGCGATTCCGATGGTTTGCCGGTACTGAATGGCAGTTTGATACGTGGGAATATTCGGGATGCGTTACAACAGTTTGCAACTACGCTCAAAGCAGCTAATTCGCAGAGTGAGTTATTAGCGGAAAACATTAAACGTTGGTTTGGGATTGAATCCGGTGACTTTGAACCACAGCGAGCAAAAGTACAGTTTGATTTTTTCTGGCGCTTGCAAGAGCCAAGCCAAGCGCAAGAGGCCTACCGTACTCGTATTCAGATAGATGGCAATGGCAGGGTAAAAGACGGTGCATTACAGGTTTTGGAAGACTGTTTTCCCCTTGGTACAACACCGGTGTTCATCGGCAAACTACGTGGTCAATTTGCGGGTGAAACCGAAGCCCAGCAGTTTGAAAAGCTAATCAAGATGGCACTGCAATACATCCCCGCGATGGGTAGCCTCAAAGGGATTGGGTTTGGGCGCTTGCTCAAGGCTAATGTGTCGGAATCAGAAACCAGCACTGAAACAAACCCATTAGATGAACTGCCGATACTGGAAAATGACTGCTTTGGCCTCCAGCTCACGTTTGATCGTCCTTTCTGTATTGGCAAACCCCGCACACCTGACAGCAACCGGATTGAGTCAGAAGAAGTCATTCCCGGTCAGGTATTAAAAGCCATCATTGCCCAGCAATACGGTGGTGATACTCAGCGTTTGCAGGAGGAGTTGTGTTTTGATGCGTTGATTTTCTCCCACTTTCAGCCAGCCCCTGAGCCTGCATCTGAAACAGAGGTTATGCGCACCCCACCTATACCGCTCAGTCTGGCTTTTGTTGATGCTGTATTGCATGACATGAGTCGGAATACAGCCAATGGGGAACGTGCGCCAGAATTCCAGCCAGACTGGAAGTTTAAGCAGGAACAAAAGGCGAATGAGAAATTACAGCGCCAGCCTGACAGCACCAAGCGTATATTGTTGGTACGTACCGGCATTGATCAACAAACCCAAACGGCATCGGAAGGGCAACTCTTCAGTCTGGAATGTATAGACCCTGCCAAGTTTGTTTGGTGCGGCAATATCAACCTTGCCAATGTTCCAGCCGATCAACGCGCTACGGTATTGCAGCATTTGCATCATTGCTTGGGGAATGGGCTACATGGCATTGGCAAAACCAAGGCTGCTGTGAGTGAACTCGTTTATAAACCACCGTTTTCTTATATCAGTGATAAGGCCGAGTCCTGCGAAGTAAACCAAACCATCACACTCACCCTGATGACCCCTGCCCGTTTATTCCCGTTGGGCTGGGAACGAACTAACCCAAACCAAACAGCCCGCGAGTTATACCAGGATTACTGGCACGGTGTTTCTGGGGGTAGCTTAAAACTGGACAATTTCTTTGCCCAACAAAAACGTGTGGGTGGGGCATATCACTATCACCATTTTCAACGTAAACATGGCAACTATACCCCTGAATGGCTCACCACAGCGGGTAGTGTTTTCATGTTACAGATTTTGGATGCAGGCAAGGCAAAAACACTGATTGATAGCTGGCTGCGTAAAGGCTTGCCCTTGCCACAACATGAGACTGAAACGTGGAAACCAAAGGAGAGGTGGCAACGCTCCTCCTATCTTCCTGAACATGGCTATGGGGAAGTAGTGCTGAACTGGCATCCAGATTTACAGGGGGATAAAGCATGACAACAGCAACTTACCGTTGGGTGATTATCAAAGGTACGTTGACTACCACCAGCGATTTGCACATTGGCACGGGAGAAACGGATAGTCATCAGCGTCCTGGAGTAGACCAAGCCTCACAATTCAATACGGTTGTGCTGGATCATGCGGGTAAGCCTTACATTCCCGGTTCTACCCTACGCGGCTTGTTGGCAAGCCAGTTAGCGGATGGTGATTGGAAAAAACGCTGGTTTGGTGATGCGCGCCAGCGTAGCGATGCCGATACTCAAGGAAAAATGGGCGCGTTACGGGTCTATGATGCCAAAGTAAATGACGGGTTTGCGTGTACCTTCATGAGCCGTACCAGTATCGAACCCGTAACACAAACCGCTAAACAGCATCACTTAGCCAGCCATCAACTGGTGCAAGCTGGGGCAAGCTTTGCGGTGGAAATTGCGTTTGATTATTGGGGCGATGGGAAAAACACGCCGATTAGCCGCAAAGACATCGAGCAGTTACTGGGGTTGCTGGCACGGTTGAATGGGGCGCAGTTAGGCACGGGGAAAAGTGTCGGGCAAGGTGGTTTGACATGGCAGCAAGGCAAGGTCAAAGGACTGAGTGAAGCAACGTTCTTGCAATGGCTGCTGGATAATCTGGAGCAAGGTGGGGTCGAACCCAAAAATCTGGAAGATCAATACGAAACTATTAAGGGATTAGTCGCATCAACATTGGAGGGTGTGAATGATCGTGGTTGGGTAAGGCAGGCATTTGAGTTAAAACCGCTTGGGCCAATCCTGATCAATAACCCTCATGATCCTGCATTGCAAGGAGAAGAAATAGGTACACCTGATTTGATCTTCCTGCATAGAGGTCACAAAGCTTGGATTCCAGGATCGACACTTAAAGGTTGGTGTCGAGCACACTGTCGTCGAATTTTGCTCACAATTGCTGATGATCCACACAGCAAAGTAACGGAAAATGCTGCTGAACATCTGTTACAAAAACTATTTGGTGGAACTAAAGAAGGGGAAAGCTACCTGCGTTTTCAAGATGCTGAAGTTATCGTTAAACCAGAGCGCATCCATGAACAGACTTTTAATGCAGTAGATAGATTTACAGGCGGAGTAAAAGATAGTGCTCTGTACAATGCAAGATCAATTTACCCAGAGAAATCATTTAATGGAACACTGTTTTGGCGCACTGTTAAACAGGGTCAAATGGGTAAAGCATGTCACATGACTGCTGCTATGAAGTTACTGCTGCTATTTACCTTACGTGATGCTGTTGAGGGTGATTTGGTACTAGGCTGGGGAAAAAGCAAAGGTTATGGACGACTAGAATTGCACGCTGATGAGTTTAATACATGGGAGGAGATAAAGAACAAGCTATTTGAAGATGAAGCGACCATTACAGATAGCTTTGCAGCGTTACAGAAATTATTAAATGATGGAGAGATGCCATGAGTGAGAAATTTTACAATCCTTATCAATTTATTCCTGTTTCCACGAAAGAAACTAAAACACTTGGCTGGAAACATGCAAACCAAGAAGGAGTCACACTCAAAAATGCTGACAATTTATTTGTGCGGCATGACTTTTGGCATCAACATGGTTTTTCTGGACGAATCACTTGTGAGTTGACTACATTAAGCCCTCTAGTAGTAGGTGGCAGGCAAGAAGAAGCCAAAAAAATAGATCGTGATAAAGGTATTGTCAAAAGCGAACCAGCTAAGGCTCATCCTTATCGTTTACCTGATAATCCAGAAGTTATCAAGGAAAAGTTAAAATACCCTGAACACCTTCCTGCCAATAGTCTGCGCGGGATGATAGCCAGCATTGCGGAAGCCATTAGTCAATCGAGCCTGCGCGTTCTCACTAAGGAAAGCGAAAATCCTTTATCCGTTCGGCGTTCAACCGATATACCGTTAAAAAAAATGGGAGTATTGCTTCGGGAAAAAGACCAGAACCATCTAATTCCATTAGGTAAAGGTTGGTCGTATGGGCGTTATGAGAATATAGAAAAAAATATTATTGCGACTGAAAAGGAACGTCAGGAAAATCAAGAAATTGAGCAGCGCGATTGTTATCACTTTGAGTACAATAACTACCTTGCCAGTGAACTGGGTGGTTTTCTTTACATTCGGGGCTATCATGATGATATGCCTAATAAACAACGGGAAACCTTGCTGAAATTCACCGGCGAGCTTGATCGTGATGCAGATGATCTGCCGATTGTAAAAAAAGGTTGCGTAGAAGATTTTGAAGCTATTTTACAAGAGCAACATCGTAACCAGAAGAGCCATTTTCCTGTATTACCAAAAGGTTATGAAAATCACCCAAATCGCTGGATAACAGGAAAAAAAGGTAAGCAATTACCTTGTGTACTGGACGGTGATCTTGTTTACTATGAGGAAGAGTAGGAAGAGGAGAAAGAGAAGGGTGAAGTTACGGAACTTAGCTATTCCAGTATCTGGCGACGCCCAGTTACTGGGAAATTACATGATGCTTTTAGGTACTCATGTGGTGAAAACGCCCTGCCTTGGCATGGAAATCGAGATGCACTGACACCTGCGGAATGGTTGTTCGGAGTGGTCGAAGATAATCCCAATGAAGATAAACGGGGAGGTTCACGTAATCTGGCTTCACGAGTACGTTTTACTGATGCAGTAACCACCAAGCAAAAGCGACTTTATCCAGATCAGACACTGAAAATATTGGGTTCACCTAAACCCCCATCTCCAGCTCTCTACTTTGGATCAGCCCAGCATAAATATATCAGCAAAGATAATCTTGAATTATCTGGCAAAGATCAACCTGATGGAGCTATACCTAATGGACGCAAATATTATCTGCCACAACCGCTTGGTATCGGAAAAGATGCCAAAATCCCCTATAAATGGGTAAACTCCTCTGTTACAAGTGACAAAAAACACCTGCACATACATTGTAGTCCTATTGATCTTGAGACCACATTCAAGTTTGATATTTATTTCGAGAACTTGGGTGAGGAGGAACTTGATCTTCTAATAAAGTCGATCAATCCATCATTAGAGTTTGTTCATAGGCTCGGATTAGGAAAATCACTAGGATTAGGTCATGTCAAATTACAAATTATCAAATTAGAAACTATTTCCCGCAAGACACGTTATAGTGTCACTGGCTTAACTGAAGAACGCTATTCAGACAATCAATCATTATTGGAAAAATTACGGAACAATCAGAATAACCCTCTGATCAATAATGACGCACAAAAAGCCTTATGTGCATTATCAGACCTTGAGAATATCAAACATCCTGTCTGTTACCCTTACAGCAAATTTTCCAAGCAATCAGCACACAATGAGTCTAAGGGATTTGAATGGTTTGTTTGCAATGATCGGGCAGCCGCAAGCAAAGAATCAGACTATACAGGACAGTTTTTACGGCGATTGAACACCAAGAATGCAGAGGGTGAGCTGGAAGTCATCCCTACATTGGATGCCGATATTCACTGCCCTACGAAACCACAAAGTAGTGACAATAAAGAGAAAGGCAACCGCAGAAAGTAAGCCAACCATGCAAACCTACCTAGCCTGTTTCGACATCCAAGACGACCGCAACCGGCGGCACGTTGCCACGCTGTTGGGCAAGCATGGCTTACGGGTGCAGAAGTCGGTATTTGAGATCAGTGTGCGTTCGCCGGAGCAGTTGCAGAAGCTGCACACGGCAGCGCGGCGCTGGTTGGACACGGGCGATGACTTGCGTTTTTACCATTTGTGCCGCGATTGCCGCCACAAATCGCACGCGATGGGTGGGCAAGCGGTGGCTGATTTTCCCCTATTGGTCATGTTATGAGTACACATTCCTTGTTACCCCTGCGCGGGTTGGTCATCACTTTGCGTTGCACGGCGACGGCGCGGCTGGCGTTTTTTCATCAGCCTGCGTTGACGGCGTTTTTGCGGTTTCTGGTGGGGTCGCCGGAGGCGTATGACCAGTTTATCCGTATTGATGTACCGGAAAGTGGGCGGATCAGTTATCGGGCGGGGGAACACTACCGTTTCCTGTTGCTGGGGCTGGGGGGCAGTGATGCTTTGCTGGATGCGTTGTTGAGCGGCTTGGCGGGTTTGCCGCAGAGTGCGCCGAAACAGGGCGAAGGCTTGCCGTTTGCGGATAATTGGCGGCTGGCAGCGGTGCAGGATATGTTCACCGGCAACCCGGTGACTTGTCTGGAAGAGGCGTGTTGCTATGACACGGAAGCCTTGCAAGCGGAAGTGGCGTTGTGGAAAGGCAAGCAGCAGGTGCAATGGCAGTGGCTCTCCCCTGCCCTGTTGCTCAAGGATAAGCAGCAGCGGGAAGCGGATGGCATCAAGGCCAAGGGCGAGGCGCGGTATGTGCGCGATGCGCCCGACTTGAGCGGGGCGTTGTTGTGCGGCCGTTTGCATACCGGGGTGGCGGATTTGTTGCGCCGTCGCGGGGAGGCTCAAGCCATGCCGCTAATGGCTGCCCCGTCGGTGGAGATCAGCGCGGCGCATTTGTTTTGGCTGGAAGCAGGCTATCGCGGGGCTGACCATCAGCAGCGGGAAATGGGCGGGGTGAGTGGTCATGTGCAACTGCAATTGCCTGCTGATTTGCCGTTGGCGTGGTGGGAATTGCTGGTGCTGGGGCAATATGTGGGGGTTGGGCTGCGCACCACCTTTGGCTGGGGTCGTTACCTGTTGGTGGATGCGGATGGTGGGCAAAGTTATCGGCGGGTGTTTCCTGCCAGTTCCTTGCTGATGCTGGCGCAGGATGCGGATAACCTGAGCCGGGCGTGGGACTATGTGCAGGCGGGGCAAGACATTCCCGCCGGGTTGGCGGATGAGCCGGAGGTGGCTCGCTGGTATCAGTCGGATGATGAAGAGGATGATGAAGAGGATGATGAAGAGGATGATGCGGAAGGTTCAGCCGAGGATGCGCTGGATGCACCCACGGATGAGCTACCGCTGGCATGGTTACAGGCGGATTTGGAACGTTTGTTGGAGGGCAGTTATCAGCCGCCAGCGGCACAGGGGTATTGGTTGCCGAAAGCCAGCGGTGGGATGCACCTGTTGAATATCGCCCCGGTGCATGACCGGGTATTGCAGCGGGCGGTGCAGCAAGTGCTGGCGGAAACGCTGGGGGCTTTGCTGGCGGCACAACGCGGGGGGCGCGATGCGGATGCGAGTCTGGCAATCCGGCAGGCGTGGGCGGCGGGCTACCGCTGGGTGTATGAAGGCGATATTCAGGACTTTTTCCCCAGTATTGATCTGGAACGCTTGCGTGGGCGGTTGGTGGCGGTTTACCACAACGATCCGCTGGTGGCGGCTATCCTGGGCTGGTTACGGGCGGAGGTGGTATGTGGGGGTGAAGCGGTAGCGCGGACGCGGGGCTTGCCGTTGGGGTCGCCACTCAGCCCGTTGCTGGCGGAGCTGATGCTGGATGATTTCGATCATGATATGGCAGCGGCGGGTTTCCGGTTGGTGCGCACGGCAGACAAGTTTGTGGTGCTATGCCAAGACCCGGAAGAAGCGACACGCGCCCGACAGGCAGCGCAGGCTTCACTGGCAGAACACGGTTTGCAGTTGCACCCGGAGAAAAGCCGCTTGGCTTCGCTGGCGCAGGGCTTTGAGCATCTGGATTATTTGTTTGTGAGTGACATGGCGCTGCATGTGGGGCGCGAGGCGTGGCTGGCACAATTGGGGGAACGCGAGGCGCATTCTGCACCCGACCCGCAGTCGTTGGAAGCAATGGTCAAGCGCATTGGGCAGCGGCAAGCCATCCACATCGGGCAGCGCGAACGCACCGGGACGTTTGTGACGGTGACGGGCGATCCGGCGGTGCTGACGACTGCCAACGGGCAGTTGCACGTTTACCGCAAGGATGAATTGTTGATGCAGTTGCCTTGGAACAGTATCCAGACGGTGTTGTTGCTGGGTAATCATCAGGTAACGACGCAGGCAATGCACACGGCGCTGGATCATGATATTCCGATCCATTTGGCGAGTGGCAAGGGGAATTACAAGGGTTGCATCACGCATAATCGCAGCAGCCAGCATCAGAGTTTGTGGGTGCAACAGATTCTGGCGTTTCAGGATGAGGCGAAGGTGTTGGCGTGTGCCAAGGAGGTGGTGCAGGCGCGGTTGATCCACATGAAGGAGACCTTGCGGCATCGGCAGTTGGCGGATGATTTGCCGGTGATCAATGGGGCGTTGCGCAAGTTGCCGAAGGTGGATTCGCTGGCGAGTTTGCTGGGTTATGAGGGTAGCAGTACGCGGGAGTATTTTGCGCGGATTGCGAGTGTCTTGCCTGCGGATTTTGGGTTTACGGGGCGTAACCGCCGCCCACCCCGCGATCCGTTCAATGTGTTGTTGTCGTTGGGGTATACCCAGCTTTATAGCTTGACTGAAAGTGTGGTGCATACCGTGGGGCTGTTGCCTTGGCAGGGGTTTTATCATCAGCCGCGTGGGCGGCACGCCGTATTGGCTTCGGATTTGATGGAGCCGTTCCGGCATTTGGTGGAGCGCAGCGCGTTGGCGATGGTGGCACGGGGGGAAATCGTGGCGGCGGATTTCCGCTATACGCCGGAGCGGGCATGTTTGATCAGTGATGCGGCGCGGCGCAAGTTTCTGGCCTTGCTGATGCAGGGCTGGGAAAACAAGCTGACGGCGCGGGGGGATGATGCGGCAAAAAGCTGGCTGGATCAGTTGCGGGCGCAGGCGTTGTCCTTGAAAGGTTTTGTGACCAAAGGTGAAACGTTTCATGCTTTTCGGGCACGTTGATGGTATTATTTTGTTCCCGCTCCTGCGACGTGAGGATAAGGGTTGGGGTGACGTTATGGGTTAATCAATAGGTTAGCCCACGCAGTGAATGCAATGGATGAAGGACGGTTCACCAACCCTTTAGAATCAATGACTTGAGTATCTGCAATACGTGAAAATGGATGAAATTTAACCGCTTTTCTGTACACACCGCCGAGGTTCACCAAATCGCCGTCCAAGGCATTGATTCTATTGGTGAAAAATGGGGTGCAGTTGCAGGGGCGGGATGCCGTTTAGGCTGTGAGACTGCAGTCTCGATAACAGTACGTGGTACTTCAGCTGTTGCAGGGGCGGGATGCCGTTTAGGCTGTGAGACACTTCTTCCGGCGGCCAGGGTAGTACCCCTTATCCGTTGCAGGGGCGGGATGCCGTTTAGGCTGTGAGACAAATACCCGTTTATTGTTTAGATCGAATTTGGTCAGTTGCAGGGGCGGGATGCCGTTTAGGCTGTGAGACTTCTTTCAACCCCCTTACTTCTTTCAACATCGTGTACGTTGCAGGGGCGGGATGCCGTTTAGGCTGTGAGACCCGCTCAAACGGGCTTCAACCACTGAGCGCCAATTTAGTTGCAGGGGCGGGATGCCGTTTAGGCTGTGAGACGTCGGTGTTCGAGCAGAGGAGGTAACTAGCCGTTGCAGGGGCGGGATGCCGTTTAGGCTGTGAGACCCCAACTTGTGCGCCTGCAACCCGGCAAACGGTTGCAGGGGCGGGATGCCGTTTAGGCTGTGAGACCCAGAAATACGCACGCCCATTATTGGTATGGGTGAGTTGCAGGGGCGGGATGCCGTTTAGGCTGTGAGACTGAGTGAGTTGCCTCATACAGAGGCGCATAATCTTTCAGTTGCAGGGGCGGGATGCCGTTTAGGCTGTGAGACTCGTAGGTCTTAAGATAATACTCGTCGAGATAATAGTTGCAGGGGCGGGATGCCGTTTAGGCTGTGAGACATCGTCTCCCTTCCCGCCACGCTCCCGGAATTTCCGTTGCAGGGGCGGGATGCCGTTTAGGCTGTGAGACCCGTCGCTGAAGATCGCATTGCCGACTCTGGCTAGTTGCAGGGGCGGGATGCCGTTTAGGCTGTGAGACGACCAGCAGGCAGGCATCAACCAACAGGTTGCGTTGCAGGGGCGGGATGCCGTTTAGGCTGTGAGACCTTACATTGAGGACTTGGGGCGGCAGTCTGATAAGTTTGTTGCAGGGGCGGGATGCCGTTTAGGCTGTGAGACCCAATGACTAGACACTTCACCCAACACATTCCAGCTGGGTTGCAGGGGCGGGATGCCGTTTAGGCTGTGAGACTACCGCCCACCGTCGCCATGATGTTGCCATAGGTTGCAGGGGCGGGATGCCGTTTAGGCTGTGAGACAGTTCACATGCTGACCGGTTGCGTACCATCCGGCGTTGCAGGGGCGGGATGCCGTTTAGGCTGTGAGACAACATCAGCCCCTGGTAGTTCGCCCGCGCCAACGGAGTTGCAGGGGCGGGATGCCGTTTAGGCTGTGAGACATTCTATCGCGCACGCCTCTGGGTAGTCCACTAGGTTGCAGGGGCGGGATGCCGTTTAGGCTGTGAGACGGAATAGTAAATGTGGTGTCCTGTCCATCAGAGTTGCAGGGGCGGGATGCCGTTTAGGCTGTGAGACTGCCCACCGGGTAGGTTTCAACCCGAATACCATCGTTGCAGGGGCGGGATGCCGTTTAGGCTGTGAGACTTAGGGTTGACTTGATCGATCACACACCATAGTAGTGTTGCAGGGGCGGGATGCCGTTTAGGCTGTGAGACACGCCAGTAGAATTGATCGATCCCATACCGGTGAGTTGCAGGGGCGGGATGCCGTTTAGGCTGTGAGACATAGCCGTATACATAATGTGCATTTGCGTACGCCGTTGCAGGGGCGGGATGCCGTTTAGGCTGTGAGACTACTTGCTGTAGCCATCGGGCGCAAGCTGCCTTCAGTTGCAGGGGCGGGATGCCGTTTAGGCTGTGAGACCGAATAGGAGCTGCTGCTTTGATACGGGCGCGTTGCTGTTGCAGGGGCGGGATGCCGTTTAGGCTGTGAGACTTCAGCGGGAAAATCCCCACCCAGCGGTTTTCGTTGCAGGGGCGGGATGCCGTTTAGGCTGTGAGACGCTAAGGGTTTGTGATTTCGGGGCTGACATGATGTTGCAGGGGCGGGATGCCGTTTAGGCTGTGAGACACTTGGGAAAAGGTGTCGAGTGGGAGCCATGTTAGTTGCAGGGGCGGGATGCCGTTTAGGCTGTGAGACGTCGGTGTTCGAGCAGAGGAGGTAACTAGCCGTTGCAGGGGCGGGATGCCGTTTAGGCTGTGAGAAAGCCCCCCTTGCCTCGCTCCGAACCTCCCCCCTCCCCAAACCCTCCCCCCGCAAGGGGTGGAGGGAGCAAGATGCACATAACAAGCTCTGTACCGGAAAGACAAAAAAAGCGTGTGAAACCACTCCTCGATGAAACACCTCTTACCCCCTTCACCCCTTGCGGGGGAAGGGTCAGGGATGGGGGGTAACGGCGAAGCCGCAACTGCGAGACCACAGCCGCCATGCATCTATCAGTCGTTTGCTCGTTGCAGGGGCGGGAAACCCCTCCTAACCTCCCCTTATCAGGGGAGGGACAAGAAGCCGTATCTCTTCGCTCCTCCCCTGATAAGGGGAGGCTGGGAGGGGTTTCTTCTGCGTAACATCAGTTACTAATCCATAGCTACTAAAAAGTGCTACTTCTATCTTGGCGATTCCGTTTGATGCCCACTTGCTACAACACGGCATTCACCGCGTCATTGCCCTGCACATTTACGTGAACAATTGGCAGCAATGGCGGGAGAGTGATTAGTCAGGTGGGATGTGGCATTATCCCACTTTTGCCGCTATCGGATGCCCGTCATGTCTGAGCTTTCCAATGATGAACTCAAAACCCTGCTGCTGGATCATTACCACTGCACGTTTTTCTTACCGCTGATCGGTCTACCCGACGAGTTCAAACCAGAAGCCAAACGCAAAACCTATCCGGCAGGCAGTGCATCCAGCGAGTGTGACGCACAGGCATTCCACTTTTTCACCCCCATCCTGCGTAATATCCTGTTTGATCGTGGCACTGAAGATACTGGGCATTCGCCGCAAACACTTACCCCAATGCAGGAATGGTATTTGCCCAAAGAGGTTATTCAGCCCTGGCGCATGACACTGCACAAAGCAGATGGCGACAAGGATATAACACCGCTGACGCAACAAACCGCCCACTTCCAATCGGTGCAACTGTTCCGGTATTTCAATGGTATTTATGTGCTGGCTTTCACCGTCACACCAGAAGCCTTGCCACCACTACAAGAGCGGGTTAAACAAAAAAGAGACGAACTGGCGGAAGCGGA
Organism: uncultured Thiothrix sp.; assembly: GCA_964293005.1. Classification (GTDB taxonomy): domain Bacteria; phylum Pseudomonadota; class Gammaproteobacteria; order Thiotrichales; family Thiotrichaceae; genus Thiolinea. Next base: position 56,947 of record CAXYXW010000016.1, on the reverse strand, counting down.
AAAACAAATACCCGTAGAGGAACGAAAGCCTGCATGGAAACTGGATGAAGCAGCGGATGCGACTGTGAGCCTGTTTGCAGGCAGTATACAAAAACTGGCAGATGTCAGCCCGTATGACCCTGATCGTGAGGTCTACCCACAGTTGCAACTGGAAGCGTGGTTACGCTTTTCCCGTTTGGGTCGACAGCTTTACCGTAGTTTCACCGAACAAGGGGATGAGAGCAAGATAGCCAAACTGTGCCTAGATTCCGTGAGCGGCGAAACAAGCGCAACACTGGCAACCGCTTTTGATGAGTCCATGAAAAAGCTGGAAATGCCGCAACATCCGGGTGAAGACTTGTCTCCCATCATCATCTTTTTGCTCCAACAATTCTTCCCGACTAAAGCCGATACGCTAAAAAGCTGGCTCAAGCAAAACATTGCCTTGCATGACGACCGTATGTTTATTAGCGTGGCTTACGGGCTGGCTGGCAAACAACACTCTGACAAGACCTTGCACAAGATCAATACCCTGGCAGGTTTCACTGACCGGATTGCCGATTGTTGGGTAAAGGATTACCCCTATACCGCTGAAGTGACCGACCGTTACCTACAAGGGAGATGTTTCGACTTATGGCAAGCAATTGGTAGTAATTATTTTTACACCGACAAGGTAAACGCCTACGTGTCAAACGGTGGGTTTTTCCGCCGAAGTATTGCTACCTGTCATATCCCACACTTGTATAACCGCATGTTGGTACAAGCATTGTTTTATCAGGCATCGTTACGCGATTACGACCATAAAATGACAGAGACCACCCTGACACTGCTGAAAGATCAAGACAAAATCAAGCTCATCAAGGAGCAACTTGAAGCTTTCATCCGCTTTACCAACCAATATTGGTTTCCTGAACTAACCGATCAGATGCAGGGCAAGGAGATTTTCCGCCTCCAGCAGCAGGGCTTGAACTTGCAGACACATTATGAGCGCATCAAGGAAAAAATCAGCCGTACAGATGAATACCTACACGCCCAACGTGAAGCCCGCAACAGCGATTTAAGCATCAAGCTAAGTCAATTGAGTACTAGGCTGACACGCTGGGGCGCTGCATTTGCCTTAGGAGCGTTGTATCTGGCAGCTTTACCGATTGCCAATGACATGGTTAAGGATTTTTGCCATACATCACTCTGGCAATGGGGGGAGAAACACCTGAGTCCATGGGGAATCATGCTGTTGGTAGTCTTACCTTTGGCTCTCATTAGCTGGGCATGCCTAAAACGACTGAAACCCTAACTTTCACATCAAAGATACGGTATCGCCTACGCCATAGCAGCCCCGCAACGCCTTCATCAGGAAGTCGTCTTTGAATTGGTCGGGCAAATCCGCAATCCCCTTCAGGGTTCGCCCGCTGTAGCCTTGCCGATCCACCCCGCTGCCCGCTCTGCCACCATCATGACCGGTGCATTGATGTTCCCGGACGTAATATTCGGGAAGATGGAGGCATCCACCACCCGCAAACCCTGCCACGGCATCTACACACCAACCGACTTAATAAGCTCCATTTCCGGCAGACGGCCTTTCCCCTTCCGAACGGTGGTTGGTGAGGATCGACAAGGCAGCACTGGCTAATGCCACCGTATCCACGCCCAGTGCCACAAACTGCACGCCCTGCTCCTCATAATACCAAGCCATATCGCGGTTAGTCGCCAATGTCCCGGCGGGCTTCCCGGCAGCACGGACGCTACGGATCGCTTGTGAAACGGCAGCCACCACTTCAGGATGCCCCGGATTGCCCAAATGCCCCATGCTCGCCGCCAAGTCCGCCGGGCCGATAAATACAGCATCCACCCCATCGACCGCCAGAATGTCATCCAGGTTTTTCAAACCCAAGACCGTTTCAATCTGCACGATCAGGCACAGCTCAACTTCCGCCTCACGGAAATAATCACGGCGCATATTCCATGCAGCCGCCCGCGCCAATGCCGTCCCGACCCCGCGCACCCCACGCGGCGGATAGGCCATGGCCTGCACCAGATAATGGGCTTGGGCAGCCGTTTCAACCATCGGAACCAACAAGGTCTGCGCCCCGGCATCCAGGTATTGCTTGATACGCGCCTGGTTGCCCTCCACCAGCCGCACCACCGGATGCACGGGCGAAGCCGCCACCGCATGCAGTTGTGCAATCACGCTATTGAGGTCATTCGGTGCATGCTCACCATCAACCAGCAACCAGTCATAACCGGTATGGGCGCATAGCTCAGCCGCCAGGGGGCTGCACAAGCCCAACCAGAAACCGTATTGCTGTTGCCCTGCCAACAGGGCGCGTTTGAAGGTGTTTTGCGGTACATGCATGGTTTCAGTACTCTTGGACTTAAACAAACCGGCAAGAAATCGACCCCAATGCACCATAATCGGCATGCAGGGTATCACCGGCCTTGAGGGTGATTGCCGAGGTAAACGACCCGGACAACAGGATTTGCCCCGGCTGCAAGGCAATGCCATGCGCAGCAAACCGCCGCGCCAACCAGCAAATGCCATTGGCAGGATGCCCCAATACCGCTGCTGCCAGCCCGGTTTCCTCAATCACCGCATTCCGGTAGAGGATGCCACCACACCAACGCAAATCCACCGTATCGGGGCGTACCGGATTGCCGCCCATAACGAAACCGGCACTGGCGGCATTATCCGCAATGGTATCCATCACCGTGCGCACATAGCCGGTTGCCGGATGGACACGGTGGCTGCGGGCTGCGATCAGCTCCAGGGCAGGGATCACATAATGGGTGGCATTCAGCACATCCATGATGTTCAGGTTTGTACCGAACAACGGCTGCTTGAGGACAAACGCCAGCTCCATTTCCACCCGCAAATCGGTGAACTGTGCCGCCTCAATTTCAGCTCCATCCGCAAACTGCATCGAATCAAGCAGCACGCCATAATCCGGGGTGTCAATCTTCATCGCCCGCTGCATGGCACGCGAAGTCAGGCCAACCTTGTAGCCCACCACCTGCTGCCCTTGTGCCAGCTTCCGCTCCATCACCTCGGCCTGGATGGCATAAGCATCGCCCATATCCATCGCCGGATGGCTCAAGGTCAGGGCTTCAATTTGGCGGCGCTCCAACTCTGCCTGGAACAATGCATCCGCAGCGGCATTAACTTGCGCTTTGCTCAATGTGGTCATAAATAATCCTGAATATTGTTTTTATTGTACTTCAAAACCGGCTCCAGCTCTTTCATTTCAAATGACATCGCCACACCGCGCTGTTGAAATTGCGTGGCGAAATGGGTTTCGAGTACCGCAAAAAACTGCCTGGCTGCCTGCTCACGCTCATCAAGCGTGCGGCCTGCCCCCAACAGCACCGTCAGGTGCACAAAAATATGCTCCGGGTTGCCATCCGCCATCCGAAAATCATGGCACGGGTACGCACGGCTACGGATACCCTTGAGCGGGAACAACCCCGTCCCCACTGCCGCCGCGTGCAATTTGGCAAACAAATCCTGAAGCGCCAAAGCACTTGTGTCGATATTAGCCGAATATTCCAAAATAAAGTGAGCCATGTGTCCTCCTGTTGGGAACTAAGAGATTAGCACCGGGAATGTGGTATAGGTAGCTACCGATTACCCGTTACGCTCCGCTTCACACCGGAAACACCGCATTAATCTGCCCCGTGCCAGAACTGCCAAAATAGGGGGTAATCACCTCCACCTTACCTTGGTACTGATCCCAGCCCAGCATCCCCAGCAACATGGCGGTGTCGTGCATGAAGCCTTCGCCGTGGCATTTGTCGGCATACTCCGGCAGCATCGCACAGAAGGTTTGCCAATCACCCTGCTCCCACAGTTCCACCACGCGCCGGTCAACCAGCTCCAGAAATGGCGACCAGACCTTGTGCAGGTACTGATCCGCCACCCCATTTTGGGCAAAGCGGTGCGAGAGTGAGCCACTGGCAAATACCGCCACCGTCCCGGTGTAATGCTGCTCGATGGCGGTACGTACCGCCTGCCCCAAGCGCACACTGTCAGCGAGGTTATGCACCATGCACAATGCCGATACCGACAGCACCTTGAAATGCTGGTCGGCATTCATGTAACGCATCGGTACGAGTGTGCCGTATTCAATCGGCAAGGTGGTGGCATCGTGTGCACGGGTATGGATACCAGCAGCGGTTGCCACCTCGGCAATCCGTTTGCCCAGCTCCGGGTTGCCGTTATAGGCATAGGGCATGTTCTTAATGAAGTGCGGCAGCTCATTGCTGGTATACACCCCCTCAAAACGCGGGGCGCAGTTGATGTGGTAGCCGGAGTTGACCAACCAATGCGTGTCATACACAACGATGGTATCCACCCCCAAAGCCCGGCAACGGCGGCTGATTTCCTGATGCCCCTTGATCGCCGCCTCCCGGCAGCCCTTGTGTGGCCCATCCAGCTCAGAGAGGTACATGGAAGGGACATGGGTAATTTTGGCAGCCAGTGCAAGTTTGCCCATGATGCCTACCTCCCCAGAACGGGTACATGATGCGTACCGTGGGCGAGGCAAACGTTTTTGGTTTCCATATAAAACTCAAAACTGTAATCGCCCCCATCCCGCCCGATACCACTCATTTTGACCCCACCGAAAGGCGAAGGCAGGTTGCGGTTGTTTTCGGAATTAACCCACACCATCCCCGCCTGCAATTGATGTGCAAGGCGCAGTGAACGCCCCTGGCCATTCGTCCAGACATAAGCCGCCAAGCCATACGGGGTATCATTCGCCAGTTGGATGGCTTCGGCTTCGGTATCAAAACTGATTTCAGTCAGTACGGGGCCAAAGATTTCTTCACGGGCAATCCGCATATGGTTGCTGGCCTCCGTGAATAAGGTCGGACGCAGGTAATTGCCCTTACCCAGACTGCCCAGACGCTCCCCGCCAACGGCAATGGTTGCGCCCTCATCACGGGCGGCATCCATATAGCCCATGACCTTATTCAGATGGCTAGGGTGTATCAGGGGGCCGACTTCCGTCTCAGGGTCGAGTGGATGCCCAACCCGCAGTTGCCTGACGCGTACCATTAAGGCGTTCAGGAAACGCTCCCGAATCCCGGACTGGATCAGCAAACGGCTGCTGGAGGTGCAACGCTGCCCATTCAGGCTATAAATCATGAAAACAACGGCATCCAGCGCCCGCTCAAAATCAGCATCATCAAACACCAGCACCGGGTTTTTCCCGCCCAGCTCCAGATGCAGGCGCTTCAGGGTCGGGGCAGCTTGCGCCATAATATGCGAGCCAGTCACGGTTTCACCCACAAAAGCCACCGCTTTCACTGCCGGATGCTCAGTCAGGCGCTTGCCGACTGATTCACCAAAACCATTCACTGTATTCCACACCCCGGCTGGAATTCCGGCTTCCATACTGATGTCCGCCAGCAGTGCCGCACTCAAGGGGCTAAATTCAGCCGGTTTATGCACCACTGTGCAGCCTGCTGCCAACGCAGGGGCAATCTTCCAGGTCGCCAGCATGAAGGGCGTATTCCACGGTGTAATCACCGCCACCACCCCCAGCGGCGAACGCACCGTAAAATTGGTGTGCTCAGCCTGCATCAAGGCCTGCCCGTCTTTGGCTTCCACCGCCTTATCCGCAAAGAAGCGGAAATTTTCTGCCCCCCGCAAGGCGGCCTGCTTCATAAAACGCAGTGGCTGCCCACAATCACTGCTTTCCACCAAAGCAATCTCTTCAGCACGCTTCACCAGCAAATCAGCAAAGCGGTGCAATATTTTACGCCGCTCTGCACCGGGCATATCCCGCCATGCCGGAAATGCGGCTGCTGCTGCCTCACACGCCCGGTCAGCATCCGCACGGCTGCCAGCCACCACCTGCCCAAGGCTGCTGTTATCAATCGGGGTCAGGTTGCTGAAGGTTTCTGCCCCAGCGGGGACGTGCCACGCCCCATTGATAAAATGCCCCGTAACCGTATCACGGAAACGCTGGAGGTATTGCGCGGCAAGCTGCTGGTTATGAGCCAATGTATGGGTCAATGGATTGGACATGGAAAGCTTCCTCGGTCATGCGGTGGTGATAGCTACTATATAACAGGTTAAGTTTTTATGTGCAATACACACCCAAAAAAGCTATTAAAAAACCATAATAACAGCTTTGACAACTTAACCTGTTAAATTTATCCTGTCACTATCGCCATCAATCTGGAAACCATCACCATGCGTTTAGCCACCTGTTCCTACCAGCAACGCGAATGCTGGGGCATTGTTACGGCTGCCAATACCTTACTGGATTGCAGCAGCCTTGCCCCCACCCTGAAAGCCGCCATCGAAGCAGGCTTACTGCATGCCCTGCAAGCACCCGCCCATGCCCCGGTCATCCCCTTGGCAGAGGCCACCCTCTTGCCGCCGATTACCGCACCGGAAAAAATCATCTGCATCGGTGTCAATTACGCCAACCGCAATGCCGAGTACCAGGACAACTCCAGCGAAGCCCGTTACCCCAGTGTCTTTATGCGTACCCCCGACTCACTCACCGGACATGGCTCACCCCTGATCCGCCCACCGGAATCACACCAGCTCGATTATGAGGGGGAAATTGTGCTGGTCATTGGCAAAGGCGGGCGGCGCATCCCGCAAGCCCAGGCCTATGAACACATTGCCGGGTTGAGCATTATGAATGAGGGTACATTGCGTGACTGGGTGCGCCATGCCAAGTTCAATGTCACCCAGGGCAAGAACTTTGTCCACTCCGGGAGTATCGGGCCGTGGCTCGTGACAGCGGATGAGTTTACCCCGGCACTGTATGAAAACATGACCGTCACCACCCGCGTCAATGGCGAACAACGCCAGCATGACACCACCGCCCACATGATGTTCCCGCTGGCTTATATCATCCATTACCTGTCCACCTTCTACCACTTGAAACCGGGCGATGTGATTGCCACCGGCACTCCGAATGGCGCAGGGGCGCGTTTCGACCCACCCCGCTATCTGGTTCCGGGCGATGTGGTAGAAGTGGAAGTGCAAGGGGTCGGCATCCTGCGCAACGGCATTGCCGATGAGGTGTTGTAATGCGCAAGTTCGAGCGCTCCTTGCCGATGTCATTGCTGAAGGCACGCGAGGCGGTGATGAAGAAATTCATCCCGCACTTGCGGGCGCATGGCCTGTCACCACAACAGTGGCGGGTGTTGCGGGCGCTGTATGAAAATGACGGGCTGGAAATGTCCACCTTATCCGAACGCTGTTACCTGCTGCTGCCCAGCCTGTCACGCATTATCCAAAACCTCGAAGCGCGGGCATTGATAGCGCGGCGCATTTCCCCGCATGACCAACGCTGCTCCCTGATCAGCCTTACTGAAACCGGGGTGGGTCTGGTGCAACTCATGGCTCCTGAATCCGAAGCCCGCTATGCGCATATCACGCAGGTCTTTGGCTATGGTAAGCTCGAATTATTGTACGAATTACTCGATGAACTGGTCGAGAAACTGGAAGAGGCTGAGCAAGAAGAACTCAACCCGAAATAATTGGCACACCAATTCGCGCATGCAAATCCCCGCCTGATAGCTTAAAGTTAGGGGTACATAAAACAATAGGCTCGGATAGGCTGGTTTTCAACACGCCCATCGGTGGCCTTGATGACAGCATGCCGTTTACGTGAGACACTGCAAAACATGATCAAACGCTATACCCTTATCGCTGCGCTGGTTTCGCTCCTGCTGCTTGGCCTGTTTGTTTGGTGGTTCCAAGCAGGATTGCTGGTAACGGGTGTGTATGTGGCGGTTGCTACCTTGGCAACCTTGAGTGTGCCGCTGGTTTACCGGCTGGCGGGCTTTGCCGATGCCGATGACGACGAGTGGCTAAAAGAACGTGAAAACCGTGAGCATGCCGCCCTTCTTGAACGCCTGCACGGGCTAAAGGCTGAACTGCAAGCCTTAGGCCTGAAAGAGGGTATCCGGCAAGCGGTTTCCCTGACTGATATTATTGATGACTACCATGCGGTGGTAAAAGCCCGTTTCTTTGGCAAACAGTCCAGCCCACTCACCTACCTGGGTGCAGCGCGTACCGTGCAGAAACAGGCCATCCAGAATCTGGCTGACATGGTGGCAGTGGCACACAGCATGTCCACCATCGACAGCAACCGCCAGGCAGGCAGCAGCAAACAGGATGGGCGCTACCTTGAGCAATCCGAACGCCTGCGCGGTCTCCTGGATGAAAACAACAAACTGTTTGATGCCCTCACGGATACCGCCGTCGAAGTGGCGAATATTGAATCCATCAGTGAATTTGAACGTACCGACACCCTTGCCCGGCTGGTGGCCTTGGCAGAAGTCGCGAACAGTACAGGAAGGTAGACTATGAAAAATCTGGTGCGGATCCTTGTATTTGGTATTTTTGCCATTGTGGCTGGCAGCATCCTCTGGCAAAGCCTGGGGGGATTATTCGGGGGAGCAGGGTTAAGCGGCAAGCCTGACAGCCCGGAAGAGGCAGCCAAACAGATTACCAGCCTGGTCAAAGAGCAAGTACAACCCAGCTATAATGAAAACAGCGTCCGCGCCAATATCCAGTTGACCCAAACCAACCTGCTGGCCTTGTTGCCCGACCTGAATGAATACCCCATCATCATTAATGCCCACGATGATGCCAATACCGAAGCCGTAGAAATTTTCACCTCCCCCGAAAAGGCCGGAAAAGACCGTGACGGCTTTTATATCGAACTGGCGGAAGCCTTCAACCGCCAGAACAATAGCATCAGCACCGGCAAACGCGCCCAGGTCGCCATCCGCAAAATGGATTCTGGGCTGGGGGCACAGTTCATGCTCGCCAACAGCTATGTACCGGATGCCTATTCACCCAGTAATGCGTTATGGGGCATGATGCTGGATGCCAACGGGGTCAAGGTTGATACCATTGCCGCCCAAACCGCCCCGAATGTTGCCGGAATTGTCGTCAAGAAAGAAAAGATTGACCAAATCACCACCGCAGGCAAACTCGATATTGCCAAGCTCCTGACCAATGTCAGCAATGGCTCGTTTGCAATGGGCTATACCAACCCCTACCAATCCAGTACCGGCCTCAACTTCCTGCTGAATGTGCTGAATGCCTTTGCGCAAGGCGATGAAACCCAGATGCTGTCCCCGGATGTTGCCAGTGCCTTTGAAGCTTTTCAGGCCGGGGTTCCGTTTGTTGCCCAGAATACCCTGCAAATGCGTGATGCCGCTGTCGGCAGCGGGGTGCTGGATGCGCTGGTGATGGAACACCAATCGTGGGTCAATGTGACCGGTATGAATGACTACCAGTTCGTGCCGTTTGGCGTGCGCCATGATAGCCCCCTCTATGCAACCCCCGCCGCCGACCCTGCCGAGCGTGAGGTATTGCAATTGTTTGCCCGCTTTATCCAGCAGCAACAGGCCGTCGTCAACCGTTTTGGCTTCGGGCAACTCGCTGATTACCAACCCACCTATACCCTGAAAAGCGGTGCAACCATCGGGCAAGCCCAGAAACTCTGGAAGCAGAAAAAATCCGGGGGAAAACCGATTGCAGCGGTGTTTATCGCTGATATTTCCGGCTCGATGGAGGGGGAGCGCATTAAAAACCTGAAACGTGCCCTGATTGAATCCTCTGACCTGATCAGCTCCGGCAACTCCATCGGCCTGGTCACTTACAGCGATAACGTGAATGTTGACTTGTATATCCGCCCCTTCAATGTGCAACAAAAAGCCTTGTTCAATGGTGCAGTCGAGCGGCTGGTAACGGGCGGCAAAACAGCTACCAATAACGCTGTCCTGGTGGCGGCTGATTTGCTGAACGAATACGGCAAGCAAAATCCCGACCACAAGAAGGTCATTTTCCTGTTGTCTGATGGCGAAACCAACCTGGGGCTGGACTTCCCGGCAGTCGAAAAAACCCTGGAGGCTACCGGCATCCCGATCCACTCCATCGCTTACGAACTCAAGTCTGACCACCTGAAAGCCTTGTCTGGCCTGGCGGAAGGGGCTTATATTGAATCCAGCGCCGGGGCGGCCTCCTACCGCATCGGCAACCTGCTCAATTCGGAAATGTAAGGGGAATCGGCATGAAGGCCATCAAGGTATTTGTACTGTTTGCCCTCCTGCATGCCGTGGCATGGGGGGCAGCGCATGTCTACCAAAACCAGCACCGCAGCATTATCCTGCTGGTGGTGGACACCTCTTATGCCATGAAGCCCAAATTCCCGGCGATGCAGGATTGGATCACCGCATTTGAGGGGAAAACCCGCTACAAGGACATCCTGATCGGTACGGACAAAGCCATGCTGGGCAGGCTGGATGAGCTGAAGTCAAAACAGGTGATATTCCGCACTTCATTTGGCAGCATGACCGCTGATAGTCTTGCCCGTTATGCGGGCGAAACAGCACAACAACGCATCCTGCTCTCGGATGGCTCACTCAATCCGGCAGGCTGGGACGTGGTTAAGTTTTAGGGCAGCATTCGGAATGGTCTCAGAAGAAGTAAAACAGCATGTAGGGTGCTGGAGGTTAGAAACCTCCGGCTACCTGATTAATCATCTAATGAAACATTATCATGTGGCTCAATATATTTTTACCAGTGACATAGCTAGAGCTAGCTGCAACAAAGTGCAGCCTAACGCGTATTAAAGCAAGCATTTAATTGTACTTATGATTCAATAACCATTGAATGGTATTCTTCAAATAAAGCATCAATTACATTTTCTAAAAAACTTTCAAAATCACTTTTTAATTCATCATCCCACTCATCATACACTGATTCAATAAAATTAAATGATGAAAAATCTAATCTAGTAACGAGCCTATCACCCATAAATATCATCAGTGAATTTTCATCTCCCGCCTCAGATTCACTATCTAATAACTCTAGTGTTTTACCATTTTGAGTCATCGACTCAATGATATCATATTCATCCAATAATCTTATATTTGGAATAATCGGTGTTGTAAAACTATATAAGGAGTATGTGAATGTAGATTGTTCCCAGTCTCTGTACGCCACCAATGTAATATCTGTCGACATGCGATCATTTAAAAGATGTATTGAATCATTGTTATTTATTGGAAGCTTTTTAAAAGAAAAAGCTTCTATGCTCTCTAGATATTCATCTTCATCAAAAGCTGGGCAGCTGATTTCGTCACTACGTTCAATAAGGTCTAGGATACTTTTCCTGATTAAATTTATAAACATAGTGTATCGTACTTTCTGATCGAGATCATCATAACATCGATCGGAGTCTTCTCTGTTATTTTCTTTAACTATATAAAGTAAAATGTCGTTTAACTCTTGTTGAATATTAATTGTTTTTATTCTAAATTCATGAGCTGAAGCACAGTTATAACTTAATGATGGCAAATCATAAGTATTATTGTCAATGAATTTACACATTGATGGCATAATTTTAAGTAGCTCCCCTATAAAAAATACAGGGTCTCTTTCTATATCTTCACGCTGTACTGTCCATCTAAGTTGAATAAGCCCATCATCAATATTTTCCCAAAAATCATTAGATATTAATTCTGACAAACTAATGACTTCATTTTTACCTTTTAAACGAGTAAGTAGAGCATCAAAACCATATTTTTCCATATGGAGTGAGCACTCTTCTTTTATTGAGTTAATAATCCAACCATTCAAGGTTTGAATATAATCTTGAGGAATGCCCTTAATTTGAAAACCTGCTTCAATAGATATAAAGTTCCTTTCCATTACAATCGATAGTCCAATATAGTCATATTTGTCATGTGGAATAAAATATCTAAAATAACTAGATAATGTTCCATATATTGGTTTATTCACAAAGTGTTTTTTTAAGTTAATTATATCTTTAAAATCTTTTCCGGCTTCCATTAAAGCCTTCGTAAAAAAATCATCAAGTTCTCCAAATATCTTTGTGTGCTCACTCGCATCACTACCATTTATATCCGCACCATCACCTTTTTTTATTTTAAAATTTTCTTTGTCAAAAATATTAAACCACTTTGTATCAAAGCTTAAATTGAAGTGTGAAAACATATAAGCACCTTATTTTTAGAATATTTTAGAATTTATATAGAAGATTATAAAGAGTAATATAATAAGAAATCCCTGATTATTAAAAGTAGTGATTACAAGTATGCCGCATTAAAAATTAAAGCGAATAGTTTATATATTGACATGAAATATTTTATTCATTTTTTCTGCCTCTAATAGACTAGTCAGCTGCAACATGCGGTTTTTGTCAACATCTATATTTTCAACGCCAGACTCAAGTATTAGTCTTAACTATACTGCTAATTAACATTTTTTGTCCACCTCGGACATGAATGAAAAATAAAAAAATTTATCAAAAACTAGTCTTTTTTAATTAAATCAACCACCTATCGGTCAGCACTCATTCTGCGCTGCATTTGACCTAGGTTACATGAGCGCTTATCACATGTAGGTGGCCTGATTGCGGAGTTGCTGCTCCACCCTTTGTCGGAAACTTGCCGAAAAACACCCCAGCTTGTCGCCTGGCTGTCAGGAATAACCAAAAAAGTGCGTATGATCACACATACCGTGTGTTTTAACTTCCCATTTTGAAAACAACCAGAATCAAAAACTATGAACATAAATAATGTCACTACCCAGCATGGCCTCACCCAGACCCAGCAAGAACCGGCGGTCAAAACCAATCACAATGCCTCGTTGATAAAACAGTTTCAGGAGCAACTGAAAGACCTGAAACTGCCACGGACAGAGAAACAAGCCATGCTGGAGTTGTTCAAAGAAAATCTGAAAACGATCCAGGGGGAAAGGCCTACCCAAACGCAGCAGCCAACAACACAAACCAGCACAGATACCAGCAACCCGACACTACTGCCACAAACCGTCAGCATGGATGGCGTATTACCGGAAATTGCCACTATTCCCCCTGTACTGGAAAACGGTGTTATCCCGACAGCACCAGAACCCCCTACGGTCGTCGTCGAAGGACCAACACCTTACTTCCTGTAAACCCTGATCGGTTCAGCACTGACATAGTGGTATCCGGGCTTTTTGTGGAACAAAAGCCCGGTTATTCAAAATCAAGCCCCCCTGCGGGCTTGCACGAAGTAGGCGAACATCGTCAAGACCTGTACCCCCCACACCACCGCAAAAGCAAGCTGGTAGCCCAAGGGTGCGTAATGGTCGGTTGCCCCGCCGGATACACTATTGATCACTGCCCCAATACCCCATTGCGCCAAAAAGGCAAACACGAATACCAACAAATTGAGTGCCGTATTCACCCGCCCTGCCAATTCCGGGGCAAACTGCTGGGAGAGGTGTGCATAGGCCAGTACCCCGGTTGTGCCGAAAAAGCCAAACCCGATCCACCACCCGGTAGACAAGCTTGTCCATTCCAGAATCAGTGCCAGTTGCACCAGCATGAACAGGAACATCCCCAAACTGGCTACCTTGGGCGTGGAAAACCCCAGCCGCGCCAAGCGCTCGGCAGCCACGCCAATAAAGAAATAACCGGCAATCACCCCCACTGCCAGCCAGGACAATACCGGTGCAATGGCACTCCGTTCCAGGCCTGCCACATCGCGTAACCACGGCCCTGCCCACAGGCTCATGATCGACAGGAATGCGGCCTGGGTTGACACAGACCACGGTGCAATCGCCCAAAATTGCCGGGAGGTAAAAATATGCAGGATACCGCCCACGTGCTCACGCAAGCTGCCCCGATTAGCGGGCATGGGCTTATCTGGAACGACAAAAAACACCAACAAGGCAACCAGCAGGGTCATCGCTGCCAGTATCAGGAAAACCCCGCGCCAATCCGTCAAGGTCAACGCAAACTCAACCGGCGTGGAGGCCGCCAAAATGCCAAATCCCCCCGCCGTAAATTGCAGGCCATTGACCAAGGGCAATTTTTCTTTCGGGAACCACTGCACAAAAGCCTTGAACGCTGCCATCAGGCAAGCCGACACGCCAAAGCCAATCAGGGCACGCCCCAGCACCAGCCCACCCAGTGTTTCTGCCAAGGCAAATACCACTGCGCCTGCGGTGGCAAATAACAGCAAGATAGCCTCAATCTTGCGGGGGCCATAGCGGTCGAGCAGGATACCCAAGGGCAATTGGAAAGCCGCAAAGGTAATCAGGTATGTGCTGGTCAATAAGCCCAGCTCATTCGCATCCAGACCAATATCGGCTGACAAATCACCCGCAATCAGGGTATTTACCACCCGGTACAGGTAGGAAAGGAAGTAACCCAACGCAAATGGGACAAAAATGCGAGCCAGCATCCTGGCTGCCAAAGGAGTGTGTGTTGATGCCATAAGCCAATACCTGAAAGGGGATGCCTGCACTATACTGTCCCCATCCGGCAGATGGAAGGATTGGCAGCATGACAGGCATTTAGGCAGGCTGGCAATTCATGCTAACATCCTGCCCATGACACTGCATAAATACCTTATCAATGAAAATTACCCATAAACTACGCTGGTTGCTGGCAGGACTGGTTTTGTTCGGCACCTTAATGTTTTTGTTATTCCTGTTTTTTGCCACCCGCAGTTTCCTTGACCTGTGGGATAGGCTGCAACAATTGCCGCCCTGGTTGTTTTATACCTACAGCGCCTTAATTGCTGCGGTGGTATTACTCAGTTTCTGGCTGGTGGTGAAACTGTTGCTGGGGGGAAGCAGTACACCTGCCCTGACCCGCCCAACAGCACCACCCAGCGAACAGCAACTGGAGGCTGAAATCCAGCAGATTGAAGAGGCAGGCATGGATATTGCCCCCTTCCGTGAAGAGCTGGAACGCCTGCATACGCGCAAGGAACAGGGACAAATCCATATCGCCTTTTTTGGTGATGTCAGCACCGGCAAATCGTCCATTATCAAGGCATTGCTGCCAGAAGCCGGGGTGGAAATCAGCCTGCGGGGTGGCTCTACGCGTGAAATCAAGGAATATGCCTGGCAGACCACCTCTGGCGACCGCCTCTTGCTGACTGACCTGCCAGGGCGCAATGAGGCGGAAGGGACGCTGGATGAGCTGGCACGGGATGAGGCAGTACGGGCGCAAATGGTCGTGTACGTGGTTGACTCTGACATCAGCCGCAGCCAGTTTATCGACCTGCAAGAGCTGCATGCCTTCGGCAAACCGCTGGTGATTGCCTTTAACAAAAGCGACCTTTACAACGACCATGAAAAGCAGCAACTGGTGGAACGCATCCAAAGCCGCTTCCCGGCTCTGGAAAATAATGGCAGTGGCGTACCGGCAGTCGTATTCATCCATGCGGGTGGTACGGAGGAAGTGGTGCGGGTTTACCCGGATGGGCGTGAGGAAACTGTGCAGCGCCAACGCAAAGCGGATGTTTCTGCGTTGGCAACACGGCTTCAAACCGAAATTGATAGCCGCATGGAGTGGCTGGAGAAACTGCGCGATGTCAGCGTCTTTACCCTCGTGCAGCAAAAACTGGACGAAACCCGTTCCAGTTTCCGCCGCGAACAGGCCGAGAAAATCGTGCGTACCGCGACCCGCAATGCCATCTTCGGCGCATTGGCTGCCATCAGCCCCGGAACAGACATTATCATCCAGGGGGTGATTGGCACACGCATGGTACAGGAACTCTGCAAGCTGTATGACGTGCCGGTACGGCAAATCGACATTGACAGCTTCCTGGATTTTAGCCAAGGGCAGATGAAAAAAAGCATCCCGCTCATCCTGGCCGTTGCCGGTAATGGCCTGAAAGCCTTCCCTGGCATCGGCACGGTGGCGGGTGGCCTGGTACATGCGGTGGCCTATGGCCTGATCTTTGATGCATTGGGGCATGCCGTCGCCCTCACATTGGAACAACGCGGGGCCTTGAAACCAGCCCCGGCAGCACTGACTTTTCGGGAGATGTTGGGTGGAAATCTGGAAGAACGTACAAAAACACTGGCCCGACTGGTTGTCGATCAATATCGGGACAAAGACCGCTGAATCGCCCCCCGCGACCCAATCCGGGGATAGCCCGGATACGGATGGCGGGTCAATCAGCGAAGCAACACTTGCCAACAATACCAATGTGGCAGCAACGGAGGCCAATACCGCCACCGAACAGCCTGTTGAACAGACTGAAAAACCTGCTGAAAAAACGGGTGACTCCCACCTGCGGCTGGCAACCGAGAGTTTGCGGCAACTGCTGACGGATACCCGCATCCCGGAAGATGTGCGGGCGACCCTGCATGCCGATTATTCGCAAGTGCAAAGCATGCTCGACAAGCTGGAACAGGGGCATATCCACATTGCCGTGTTTGGGCGGGTCAGTGTCGGTAAGTCCTCCCTGTTGAATGCCCTACTGGGCAAGGATGCCTTCAGTGTCAGTGTCCTGCATGGCGAAACCAAAACCGCAGGCATGCAGGCTTGGGAAGAGTTCTCGGATGGTGGCCTGTTCCTGATTGATACCCCTGGCATCAATGAGATCGAAGGCGAGGCGCGGGAACGCATGGCGCATGAGGTCGCCAGCCGTTCTGACTTGCTTCTGTTTGTGATTGATGGCGACCTGACCGATGTTGAGTTCCGCGCCCTGAAAACGGTTGCCAGCAGCCATCGCCCCACCCTGTTAATTGTCAACAAGGCTGACCGCTATACCGAGACCGAGCAGCGCCAATTGCGGGGGGTCTTGCGGGAACGTACCCAAGGGGTGATTGCCCCGGAAAACATTATTTTCACCACAGCACAAGCCAGCCGCCAGACGGTCATCTATGTCGATGCCGCAGGTAATGAGCAGGAAAGCGTGCGGGTACGCCCGGTTGATGTCATCGCCCTGAAAACCCGCCTCTGGGACATCCTCGAAGTCGAAGGCAAGACATTGGCAGCCCTGAATGCCTCACTGTTTGCGGGCAACCTCAGCGAAGAGGTCGGTCAGCGCATCCTGGCGGTCAAGCACGAGTTGGGGATGAATACCATCCAGTTATATTGCATTGGGCAAGGGGTTGCGGTTGCCCTTAACCCCGTCCCGGTTGTTGATCTGCTGGCAACCATTGCCATTGATGCAGGCATGATCATGCACTTATCGCGCTTGTATGGCCTGCCCATGTCACGCAATGAGGCAGGCGACCTGATCCGTACCATCATGGGGCAAATGCTGGTGCTGGTCGGTACAACCTGGGCGATCCATTTGGTATCCTCTGCCCTGAAACTGGGTACGGGTGGCCTGTCCACTCTGCTGACGGCGGCTACCCAGGGCGCAGTGGCATGGTACTCCACCCTGGTGGTCGGGCGGGTCGCTGAACAGTGGTTGGCTAATGGTAAATCGTGGGGTGAGGCAGGCCCCAAACTCACGGTGGAACAAATCCTGGATTCGCTTGACCGTGATTCGGTCGTGACTGAAGCGCGTGAAGAAATTCTCGGCTACCTGCGCAAAACAGCCAAAAGCCTTTCCAGCACAGAATCCAACCCAACTGCCACCCCAGAGGTCGTTCCCGTCAGCCAACAGGATAAGCCATGAGTAATATGAGAAACCTTGTCGCCCTGGGTGTTTTGGTTGTTGCAGCGGGCTGGCAATACCTGACCAGTACAAATAACCAAAACAACCAAGGCAACCCAAACAGCAAGCCCGCCACCGGGCTGCATAGCCCTGCAAATGCAAGCACAAAACCAGCTTCTGCCACCGACCAGCAGGCCGTACTGGCACGCATCCGTGCCTCCAAGGATGATACGGAGGCCAAGTTTTGGGCAGTGTTGTCCGGTAAGGTCGTCAAAAACCTGAAGGATGACAACGAAGGCGACCAGCACCAAAAATTCCTGCTGGAAGTTGCCAGCGACATTACCCTGCTGGTTGCCCACAATATTGATCTGGCTCCACGAGCGCCGGTCACACCGGGTGACCGGGTAACGCTGCGGGGGGAATATGTGTGGAATAACCGGGGCGGAGTCCTGCACTGGACACACCATGACCCCAAAGGGCGGCTTGAGGGTGGCTGGATTGAAGTGAATGGCAAGCGTTACGACTAAACTGCCAGTGGGGATGCAAGCGGAAAACTTGCGGGAAAGCCCGTTGCAAAACCAACAGGATCACTGAAGACAGGCAACCAAGGCGAGACCTGTAACCTTGGCTGCCTGCACGCCGCCGCCTTTACCAGATAAAAGGCGGTTCGGAATACGTCATTGTTGTACAACCACAATAGCCAGAGGCAGGCGGGATATAGTGCGCGTGTGCACTGCCTGCCGTTACCAACATGGTAGTCGTACCTAACAGGGTTATTCCTAACAGGATCAACAATTTCTTCTTCATGACACATCTCCTTTTTTACACGGGGTCACTTAATCAGTTGTAACGAGGATGAGAATGGTTCGGACGATGATAGCCAGAATCGAAAGCTTTTTTTGCTACCCTGTTCGATTCCAGCGCCAAGTAGGTCGCCCCCAGACGCATTGACTGTGCTTTTTCCCGTAACTTAACTGGATTAATGCCTTGTGCCTGCAAATTGTGGATTGTTTTTTCAACGTCATTGGCTTGGCTATTCAAGCACCAAGCAGAAGAACGCAAATAGTTGGCCTCGTGGACAATTGGCGCGAGCGGCCCGGCAAATGCCTGACCTGCCATCCCCAAGGGGATCACGCCAGCCAACAGAGCGCCATGGATTATTTTTTTCATGACTAACACTCCTTGTGTGTTGCTGGTTTGTTTCTACTCATGAAGGCAATCCCTTACCTTCACTATTAGCTTAGATGCGTTCAAGGAAAAAAGTGCAGGTTTTTCATATTGTTATTTCCTATAACAGCATAGACGAAGCTTAACTCAAGCTGAACAAAAAAAGTGATGCACCGTTTCTTGCCGCTGGTCTGGGTAAAATGTCCGTTCATGACAGGCCACCTGCCCAGTACGATCCATGAGAATGACGGTGGAGCAACGGGTTCCATAGCCGTTCCGACCAGCGGCAATGAACAAGGGGGACAACCAGCGCTCCCGCTCCAAACCAATCCCGGTATCCGGTAAGTCGTGGTCAGGCGCAGCCGTGGTATCCGCCAATAAAGTAAACAAATCTTCGGCCTGCACCGCTCCACCCGCTTGCAGCAAATGGGCAAGCGCAGCCTTTCCCCGCAGCACTTTCGGCCAGGGCGTATCCAGCGCGGCATTACTCAAGCCATATAAGCCTGGTAACACAGGCTGGATACCCCCTGCATGCCGGTTGGACAGCCGGTTGGACAAATAATACAAACGGTCAGGGAATTGCCCGGCAATTAAGTTAAACCCTGCATAATCCCCCCGCGTTACCCAAACCGCCTGTAACGCATCCGGCAAGGGGGCAGAGGTAGCTGCCAAATCCCGCACCAGCAAACCGCGTGAACGTCCGGCTACCTGCGGCAACCCTTGCCGGACATTCGTCACCAGCACCAAGCGCTTATCGTGTGTACTCAGTGCCAACCACGAGCCGCCCGATTCCAGATCGCGCCCCGCAACAACCCCAGGCTCATCCGCCCAAGCGTGCAGGGGTGAAGCCGGACGCGCGAAAAACTCATCGCGGTTAGCAGCAAGGATAAAGGGATAATCAGGGTGTTGGTGGATAGCAAGGAGGGCAAAACACATGGCTGACAGATACCTAGACGATGGGAGCAGGGAATGGTTCTATTTGAATGGGATTGGCAAAACAAAACCCACCCCTTTTGCTGAAAAAACCGACTAAACTATCCTTTACAGTTTATGCAGGATTTTATGGTTAACTGTGAAGGAGCCATGTTTATGTATCAAGCATTTTCTTATTGGACACGTATAGTTGTTAGCATTCTCTGTATTGTGGGCAGTTTTCCTGCCTATGGGGAAACGGCCCAGCTTGCCCCGTTAGGTTCCCCCCGCATTTTGGTCGCACACGAGCCGACCCTATCACGCTTGCGTCTCCTGCTGGACAACCAGTCTGAATCAGCCATGCGTTTCAAGGACATGGTGGATGCACAAATTGCCGGAACAGATGACTTTTATGCGTTTGAACCTTGGTTTTCAGCTTTATTGGGGCAAGTAACTAACAACCGCCGTTATTGCACCTATGCCGTAACACAAACCGAGAAATTCGTTACTTCAGAAGAAAGCCTGATCAAACAGGACAAACGGGCAACGGTGGCGGGGGATAGTTATCTCTATGTTGGCCCATTGGTTGGCAACCTCTCGCTGGTTTATGACTGGTGTCGTAGTAGCATGACAGCAAGCCAACGCCAACGCTGGCAAACTTATGCCAATCAGGCTGTCTGGAATGTCTGGCATCCAGACGAGGCAAAATGGGGGCAAGCCACCTATCCGTGGAGTGGCTGGTCAATCAATAACCCCAGCAACAATTATTATTACTCATTTCTGGAAGCGACCATGTTGTTGGGGTTGGCAACCCACGGGGAAAACCTCCATGCCCAGTCGTGGCTTGAGCAATTCCGCACCACAAAACTGGAAGCTGAGCTATTCCCAACCTTCAACCGTGATTTGGTGGGTGGGGGTTCACGGGAGGGAACTGGCTATGGGGTAGCCATGATGGGTCTGTGGCGTTTATATGACTGGTGGGAAAAGTCAACGGGGGAGCGGCTGGCAGACAAAACAACACATACCCAACTGTCATTGGCTCACCTGATGCACAATATTGTTCCAGCCTTAGACCGGCTTGCTCCTACAGGCGACCATGCGCGTGACTCGGCTGCCCTGTTGTTTGATTATCACCGTGATTATTTGCAAATGCTGATGTGGCTCTATCCTAATGACCGACTGTCCGGTATGGCAAAAACACTGCTTGCACAGTCGTCCATACCCCAAATGCAAAATGCATTCATGTTGTACAGCGACTACTTATATGATCATGAAGGCATTGGCGGCGAGCCATTATCTGGTTTCAACACAGCTTACTGGGGGCAGGGGACTGGGCAATTCATGATGCGCTCCCATTGGGGTAAACAGGCTGTTTATGCAAGCTTCATTTGTGGCCCCTATACTGAAAACCATGCCCATCAGGATCAGGGCAGCTTTACCTTATTCAAAAATAAATGGTTGGCTTATGATACCAATATCACTTCCCACTCTGGTATCCGGCAAGAGCCAGAATTCCATAACCTGGTCAGGATAGAAGGTACTTCGGGTGTGATCCCCCAACGGACAAAAGAAGCAGGGGGAAAAGCTTGTGTGATGAAAGCATTGGCAAATACCCCAGCTTATGCCTATGCGTCAGCAAACATTACGCCCGTGTATGCGGGACAATCACAAGTGGGCAAACTTGAGCGTGAGTTTGTATTCATCAAACCCCATGTTTTTGTTGTGTTTGACAGGGTGAAGACCAATGGTTCCAACCTGAGCAAGGTATGGACGCTGAACACCCCGCAAAAGCCGGTTGTCAATGGCTCCCGTTTTACCGTCACACAAGGTAGCCAATCGCTGGATGTGATACGGATTGCCCCGGCTGGCTTGCAAACCAAAATCGTCAGTTGGGGAACATTGAAGGATTTGTACGGCGAAGCAGCCTTGGGGGGCTATCGGGTCGATGTCATTGACAAGTCAGTTGCTGACTCCAATTTTTTACATGTCATGGACACAGGTAAGGCGGTACTGTCAGCAGTACGTGCCGATGCTGCTGGGCAGTTGGGGGTGCTTCTGTCGTTACGTGATGGAAGTCGTGTTACGGTACGCTTCAACACCCATGCACGCGGGGGGCAGTTGCGCATCCAAAAGCCAGACGGCAGTGTAGTAACCGATAGGGCATTACCCAATACCATCGCCACACCAAGCTTATTTGTGGGGGGTTAAAACAAAAAAGCGGGTATCAAGCCCGCTTTTTACAAAAAGGGATAGGCGATTGGCCTCAGCTTTGCAGCCATTCCTTATAAGCCTGCGTATCACGACCTTTGCCCGCATCGTAACCGGCTTCATAAGCCTCATTCAGACGCTGCTCTTCGCGCATCGGGTTGAGCAGGTAGCCATTTTGCCAGCCTTGCACAAACTCGGGGTTAGTGCCTGCCTTTTCCATTTCTACCACTGCATTGTAATATTGCTGGTTCACTGCCGTTTCCTCTCAATCAAAATCCATAAAAACTGCTGCGGCCTGTTCAAGCCGCCGCACGCAACACGCCTAACGCCTTGCCACTGTCGAGTACCCCGCGCACGGCATCAGCCGCCTCCGCAAGGCTGGGGTAACGTTTCAAATGTGACAGGCAAATGGCTGCCGAATACACCAAACTGTCATACATCAGGCCACGCTCACCTGCCAGTGCCGCCATCCCCTGTTGGGCGGCATGTCCTGCCAAGGCATCACTGTCAACCAAGGTCATGATCTCATCGGCGGCATCCCCCAGGAACGGTGCAGGAGGCAAATCCTCCGGCAAGGGGATGGCACGGGTGGAAGCCACAATACCAACATCCTGCGGAGATAAGTCCAGTTGCTGTTCCGCACCTAAATCATGGTAGTAAAACAAACGCCCCGCCTGTTGCAAGGACGGGATGACCCCACCTTCAACACCCCGGACAAACAGGGCACTGTTAAACCCGACATGCCGCGCCAAAGATGCATAAATGGGCGGATAAGCCTTGTGGACATAGCCCCCCATGCAATGCGTCTGCTTCCGCCCCCGGATGGGGCCAAGCAAGGTTTCAACCGTCGTCAGCACCTGCCGCTTGACCATCCGCTGGCGCAAGGGAATCAGGGCATGCAGGCGAGGGGCAAATTGCGCCTGGTCAATGTAAGCCCAGCCTATCTGCTCCAACTGTGCAACCGCCTGCGCGGGCGACAAATCCACCTTTACCCCGGCAGCCCGCAATATCTTGTGGTGGGTTGCACCGTATTTGGGCCCGACCGCATCCAGCCCGTGCAATACAGCCGGGACACCCATTGCCGCCAACACGACCGGGACAAAGGTCGAAGCAGGCACACCGCGTGCGTAGCCGTCATACGGGTCAGAAATGTCCACCACCTCGTCGACGGCGGCAGTACTGATACTGGACGTATCAATCAAGGCCTGCAAGGTTCCCCGGTTTTCCTCATCGGTTTCCCGCTTCATCCGCAGGGCAATGAAATAAATCGCAACCTGCACCGGATCAGCCTCACCCGACAGGATGTGGCGCATTGCGTGGTAGGCTTCCTCATACGACAAATCCTTGCTGTATTCAGGGCCGGTCGCAACTTTCTGGACGCACTGGCGCAAGTGCAATTTCAGGTTCAATTCGGTCATCGTGGCATTTTCCATAAAGGGGAAGTGTAAGAAGGTAGGGGGCAATGCGGAATATCCCCATCGGGGTAACATTTTACCGCCAGCCCCATACCGCAGCAGACTATTTGCATTCAGGCATGAATATGGGTTAATTAGGCCACAGAATCGACTTCATCACCCTTTTATGAGGAAATAGCCGTGGCGCAAGACCCCCAACCCCAAACCAACGCACAAGACAATCTCGACATGGAATTTGCCAGCGGGGTAGCTGCCTTCGAGTCCAAGCAGTTTTCCCGCGCCATGCAACTGCTGCATCCCTTTGCTGAACAAGGTGATGCCCACGCCCAGCACATGGTCGCGATTATGTACCAGAATGGCCTCGGGG
Organism: uncultured Thiothrix sp.; assembly: GCA_964293005.1. Lineage (GTDB taxonomy): Bacteria > Pseudomonadota > Gammaproteobacteria > Thiotrichales > Thiotrichaceae > Thiolinea. The sequence continues at coordinate 33,499 of CAXYXW010000016.1, read as the reverse complement.
TCGCCCAAAGCGATGTTGCCGCCTGGAAATGGATGAAGGATGCTGCCGACCAGGGCTATGGCTTGGCACAACATGGGCTGGGCTTCATGTATCTGGAAGGCGAATGTGTGGACAAGGACGCAGCGACCGCCGCCAACTGGTTCAACAAGGCCGCCGAACAAGGTCTGGCAGGCTCACAACTCGCGCTGGCCTTGATGTATGAAGAAGGCAATGGCGTACCACAAGACCTGGAAAAAGCACAACGTTTATATAAATTGGCAGGTTATTAAAGTTCAGTCCCAATTCAGGGCAAGCCGCCTATTCTATACACAGGAAGACAGAACAACATAAGGATAGCAGTGCAGGGGAAGCAACAGCCGGAATAAACTTAAATGGGGAGTTTAAACCGGCGTTTCTGTAGAACATCTGCAATTTAAAATTTCCTTGGGCGGGAAACTTTAAAACCAGGGTCGCACTTGGGCAGATGGATAATAATAACAATAATGACTTTTGGGCTACCTGTACCGGATAGCATATAGATATTAAAACAATTTATCCGGTACTTGTAGCAATGTTTTACTGCATTTTTCAGCAAATTGCAACAAGCTTTTCATACACGGTCGGTCATGGCTCAGATCATGCCCGATGCCGTATCAACCAGCAGCCATGAATCTTCGGGTCACGCTGGAAATCCTCCGGGATGGAGGGTATCCGGTAATCCTGCACCGCAAACGCTTCCTCAAGTGCAGCGTCCATTTTAAATTTACGGAAGTTATTGGAAAACACCAGCACACCATCCGGTTCCAGCAGGCGCATCGCATCATGGATCAGTTGTGCATGATCACGTTGCACATCAAAAACATCATCCATCCGCTTGGAATTGCTGAAGGTCGGTGGGTCAAGAAAAATCAAACCGTAGCGGCTGTTGCAATGTGCCAGCCATTCCACAGCATTGGCACGGATAAAACGGTACTGATAAGGGCTTGCCCGCAAATTATTCAACTTGAAATTTTCTTCTGCCCATGCCAAATAGGTTGCCGACATATCAACACTATCCACCTTGGCTGCCCCGCCGACCGCCGCATGCACACTGACTGTGCCGGTATAACAGAATAAATTTAATACAGCCTTGCCTTTGGCATGCTGCTGCATCCAATAGCGCATCGGACGATGGTCGAGAAAAATTCCTGTATCCAGATACTCGGTCAGGTTGACCTTAAAACGCACTCCATGTTCGGTAATGGTTAAGGCCTGTGCTTGCTCGGATTGCTTTTCATACTGGCTCAGACCTTTTTGCCGCTTACGCTGTTTCAGGATAATCTGGCTGGGCGGGATACCCAATACGCTTGGCAAGGTCAGCAAGGCCTGCTCCAAACGCTGTTGTGCGACTTTCTCATCAATGCTGGCAGGCGGGGCATATTCCTGCACATGCAGCCAATCACCGTAACGGTCAACCGCCAAAGAAAACTCGGGGATGTCAGCATCATACAGACGGTAAGCATCGGTATGCCCGCGTTTGATAAAGGGCTTGAGCTTGCGCAGGTTTTTGGTGATACGGTTGGCAAAATCCTCAGAAACCCAAACGGTTGGCTTGGCTTTTTGCGCCAATTTATCCAGCGTCCACAGCCTGCTGTCCAGCTTGCCATTCAGGAAGCGGTATTCCTTGCTATAAAACAGATCAGTCAGCTCCAGAGGGGCAGCCGTTTCCGCAAATAGGCCACCGCGCAAACCCTCCGGCAAGGCTGCCAGCCAAGCCCCCAAGGCAGCATATACCGGACGCAAGGCAAGGGCTGTATTCAGAGGGGCAACAAACGGCGGGCTACTGATCACCAACCCGGCACTCCCGGCTGGCAACGCAGGGACAGGCAATTGCTGCACATCACCCCGTACCCATGTAGCAGGCGGCAAGCCCGCTGTTACCCAATCAGCACGAGCAGCTGCCAAAACCGGGGCGTAGGAGTCATTCCCCCAAAAGGTGAAGCGGGCAGCTTGCTCTAATCCTGCCTGGCGGCGTTGGCGTGCTTCCGCCAACAACTCATCCCACAAGCCTGCATCATGCCCCAACCAGCGCTGGGCAATGGTTGCCCCCCGTAGCAGCCCCGGTGCAATGTCAAAAGCCATTAATGCACCTTCAATCAGGAATGTGCCGGAACCACACAGGGGGTCAAGCAACACCCAATGGGCGGCATCACTTGCCAACAAGGCAGGCCAACCCGCCCTGACCAATACAGCCGCTGCCAGATTCTCATGCAGTGCATAATGCCCGTCGGGGTCACGGTAGCCGCGCTGGTGCAAGCCTTTCTGGTTCAGCTCGATACCAATGCTGGCCTTGCCGCCATACACATTGACTGACACCACCATATCCGGGGCATGGTTGCTGATACTGGGGCGGATACCGTGCTGGCTACGGAACTGGTCAACAATCTGATCCTTGACCCATTGCCCGCCAAACTGGGTATTGTTGATGTCATCATTTTGCCCAAAAAACCGCACCTTGAACGTACCATCCGCCCGCAGATGCTCCTGCCACGGGATTGACTGCACCAGTGCCTGCAATTCCGCCTGATTTTTGCCAAAGCCTTGAGCCAGATGGAGGGTGGCACGCGAAGCCAGGCGACTCCACAATATAACGGTGTAACCGAAGCGCAAATCCCCCCGTGCCTGCACCCCCGAGTGGCCTATTTTGACGGATACCGCGCCTAAACGGGTCAGCTCATCAGCCAGCAATGGCTCCACAAACTGGGGACAGGCAAAAAACCATTCAAATAAAATGGGGGATTCAAGTAAAATCGGGGACGTGGGCATGGGAAAACCATCCGTGCAAAATCAGGAATGAGGGCAGCATGGTATGTTAAACGGGGTGGGTATGTATAGCAAACCATCGTGTGCCAGATACGTGTTGACGTAGGACAGCCCAGCAATTATGTCAACATTGTTGCATCGCACACTTGGAAAACCTTACCATAAAGGCTATTATTCCCCCCCTGTCAGCACACATGTCGACAATCTGAAGGCTTACGCAATCATGTCCCAACATAGGTTCAAGGCAAATGAAAACCACCCGTAACAGACCGATCTCCCCTCATCTGCAAGTATATAAGCTGCCACTGACAGCTAATCTATCCGTACTCCACCGTGGTACTGGCATTGTCCTTTCCATTGGCAGCTTGCTGGTGCTCTATTGGCTAACAGCAATCGCCGCAGGCCCTGAAGCCTATGCCACTGCCAGCAGCATCCTCGGCTCGTGGCTGGGGAAACTGGTCTTGTTTGGCTGGACATTTGCCTTGTTTTACCATTTGTGCAATGGCATCCGCCACCTCTTGTGGGATACCGGCTTCGGTTTTGACCTCCCCACTACTTACCTGACCAACAAGATTGTTCTGGCTGCGTCAGTTGTCCTGACCTTATTGTTGTGGCTGGTTGCCTAACCTGACTGAAGGAGCACGATCAATGAGCTTAAACACCCCCTTAAAGAAAGCCCTTGGGTTAGGATCTGCCAAGGATGGTACACATCACTGGTGGGCACAGCGCATTACCGCGATTGCGCTTGTCCCGCTCACCTTATGGGTTGCCTTCACCGTCGCCGCCATGAGTGGCGAGGACTACAACACTGTCCTGACCTATTTCTCATCGCCGTTCAATGTCGCCATGTTTGCCCTGTTCATCTTCGTTGGTATCCACCATGCCATTCTTGGTATACAAGTGGTGATTGAAGATTACATACATGACGAAGGCATTAAGTTTGGTGCACTGATCGGGATGAAGCTGTTCTTGGTACTGACCGGGGCAACTTGTATTTTCGCCGTGCTGCGTGCGGCTTTCGGAAGCTGAGGAGCCATCCATGTCTGAATACAAAATTGAAAACCACACCTATGATGTTGTCGTGGTCGGGGCGGGTGGTGCTGGCTTGCGTGCCACCTTCGGCATGGCAGTCAAGGGCTTGTCCACCGCCTGTATCACCAAGGTATTCCCAACCCGTAGCCATACCGTTGCGGCTCAGGGCGGCATGTCTGCCGCACTCGGCAACATGGGCCCTGACAAATGGCAGTGGCACATGTATGACACGGTAAAAGGTTCTGACTGGCTTGGCGACCAGGATGCCATCGAATACATGTGCCGTGAGGCTATCCCGGCGGTGATCGAGCTGGAGCATCAGGGTGTACCGTTCTCCCGGACTGAAGACGGGCGCATTTACCAGCGCCCCTTCGGTGGCATGACCACCGAATATGGCAAAGGCATTGCCCAACGGACGTGTGCTGCGGCTGACCGTACCGGGCACGCCATCCTGCACACCCTGTACCAGCAATCCTTGCGCCACAGCGCTGAATTCTATATCGAGCATTTTGCCACCGACCTGATTATGGACGAGCAAGGTGTATGCCGGGGTGTCATGGCATGGGATCTGAGCACTGGCACATTGCGTATTTTCCGGGCACAAACCGTGGTACTGGCGACCGGTGGTTATGGGCGCGCTTATTTCTCCGCCACCTCTGCCCACACCTGTACCGGTGACGGTAATGGCATGGTGGCTCGCGCAGGTTTGCCTTTGCAGGACATGGAATTCACCCAGTTCCACCCGACCGGCATCTACGGCTCAGGCTGCCTGATTACCGAAGGTGTGCGTGGTGAAGGCGGCTACCTGACCAACTCCCTGGGCGAACGCTTTATGGAGCGTTATGCACCGAATGCCAAAGACCTGGCTTCACGGGATGTTGTCAGCCGCTCCATGACCATTGAAATCAATGAAGGCCGTGGTGTTGGCCCGAAAAAAGACCATATCCACATCCACCTTGAGCACCTCGGTGCAGAGATTATCCACGAGCGCTTGCCCGGTATTGCCGAGAGTGCGAAGATTTTCGCAGGCGTGGATGTCACCAAGGAACCGATCCCGGTTCTGCCAACCGTGCATTACAACATGGGCGGTATCCCAACCAACTATCATGGTGAAGTTGTCACCCTGAAAGACGGCAACCCGGATAGCGTTATCCCCGGTTTGATGGCTATCGGTGAATGTGCCTGCGTATCGGTACACGGTGCGAACCGCCTCGGCTCCAACTCACTGCTGGACATCGTTGTCTTCGGGCGTGCCGCTGCCAACCGTTGTGCAGAAACCCTGAAAGCCGGTGCGAACCAACCTGACCTGCCGAAAGTCGGTGTGGACAAGGTGATGGAGCGCTTCAACCGCATCCATCATGCCAGTGGCAATGCCAGCACCGCTGAAATCCGTGACACCATGCAGCATACCATGCAAAAGCATGCCGCTGTATTCCGCACGGGTGAGTCCTTGCAAGAAGGCTCCGACAAAATGGATGGCATCTATGCCAGCTATAACGATGTCAAAGTCAGTGACCGTGGTCTGGTCTGGAACTCCGACCTGATGGAAACCTTTGAGCTGGCTAACCTGCTCGAATGTGCCCAGGTGTCCGTCAAGTGCGCCCTGAACCGGAAGGAAAGCCGTGGGGCACATGCCCGTGAGGACTTCCCGGATCGTGACGATGCCAACTGGATGAAGCACTCACTGGCTTGGCTGGACGACAGCGGCAAGGTCGATATTGACTATCGCCCTGTACACACCTACACCCTGACGGATGATGTCGAGTACATCCCGCCGAAGAAGCGCGTCTACTAAGGGAGCATAACAATCATGGCTGAATTCAAACTTCCCGCGAACTCGATCATTAAAGAAGGCAAGACCTGGCCAGCACCCGCCGGTGCAACCCGTGTCAAAAACTTCAAGATCTACCGTTATGACCCAGACAGTGGACAAAACCCACGCTGGGACAATTTCGCGATTGACCTCGACGACTGCGCCCCGATGGTGCTGGATGCCTTGTTGAAGATCAAAAACGAAGTTGACCCGACCCTGACCTTCCGCCGCTCCTGCCGCGAAGGGATTTGTGGCTCCTGCGCCATGAACATCGGTGGAACCAACACGCTGGCGTGCATCAAGGCGATTGAGGATGTCCCCGGCGACATCACCATCAGCCCATTGCCACACATGGAAGTGGTTAAGGATCTGATTCCAGACCTGACCCACTTCTATGCCCAGTACGCTTCGGTCAAACCGTGGATGCAGACAACGACCCCTGCCCCACAAGACCGCGAGCGCTTGCAGTCACCCGAAGACCGCAAAAAGCTGGACGGCCTGTACGAGTGTATCCTGTGTGCCAGTTGCTCCACCTCTTGCCCCAGCTACTGGTGGAATGGCGACCGCTACCTGGGGCCAGCCGTCTTGTTACAAGCCTACCGCTGGGTTATTGACAGCCGCGATGAGGCAACTGGTGAGCGTCTGGACAACCTGGAAGATCCTTTCAAGCTTTACCGTTGCCACACCATCATGAACTGCACCAATACTTGCCCGAAGGGTTTGAACCCTGCCAAGGCCATTGGTCAACTGAAGATGATGATGGTCGAACGGAAATAAGCACGCTTTGTCCCCCATCCCCTTGCCAGGGGATGGGGTTGTCTGCCCGTTAACCGGAGACCACAGCATGAATACATTTTCCCGTTACAAGATGCGCTGCCGCCGGGGCATGAAAGAGCTGGATTTCGTGCTGGAGCGTTATCTGGACACCCACTTCAGCCAAGCCAGCACCGCAGAAATACAATGCTTCGACGAACTCCTTGAACTGCAAGACCCAACCTTGTTTGGCATCCTGTTTGGGACAGAACCCACGCCTGAACACTTCCAGCAACTGGCTGATAAAATCCGTGCCTTCCACTGATACCCCCCTAACATGAATACAGACGAGCAACGGGAAGAGCGTATGATCCGTTTACGCTGGGCGTGTCGCCGGGTCATGAAGGAGCTGGATGTACCGTTGAGCCAGTTTCTCAACCAGCATTACGCCAAGCTCCCGATGGGTAGCCAGTTTGCGTTTGAACGCTTGCTAAGCGCCGCTGATCAAGATATTTTGGATTGGCTGAAAGGCAGGCGCTTGCCCCGCGACCCTGGTGTCCAGGAAATACTGGCGCTGATGCGTACCCCGCCTGCTACCTGACATAACCGGATTAGCCTAGAGGAATCGTGATGCCAGCCTTGAATGAACTGTCGCCTGTTGCCGCCTACCATTATTTGCAGGAAAACCCGGAACGGAGCGTGCTCGTTGATATACGCTCATCCATGGAATACCTGTTTGTCGGGCATCCGGTCGGTTCAGTGCATATTGCCTGGATTGATGAACCAGACTGGGACATCAACCCGAATTTTGTCAGCGAGGTGCAACGCCTGCTGGAAAACCGCTGCAAAGGTTTCGATCCCAAAACAGAAGCCGCCGTTGTTTTATGTTGCCGTAGTGGCAAGCGCACCAAGGACGCAGGTGCAGCCCTGTTGGCAGCAGGCTTCCAGAATATCTTGCATGTGGATGAGGGGTTTGAAGGTGAACGTGATGAAAACCACCACCGTAGCACACTCGGTGGCTGGCGTTTTCACGGTTTACCGTGGGAACAATGCTAACCTGTCCCCATTTTTTTGCTACTATACTCAGCCACTGAGCCGAGCTGCGCCAAAATGGGAAAGGAGCCTTCCAAACAATGAAATTAAGAACACTGGTTGTACTATTGCTCGCTGGCATCTGGGGTGTCGGCAGTTGGTGGTGGTACACCTGCAAGGTCAAGGGATTTTGCAGTGCCGGAGCCGGTCAGACCGTTGTCAGTGCAAGTGCCACCGCTGCAAGCAGCGCGGTTGCCGCGACCAGCACCGAACCAGCAGCGGCTGAACCAAAAACACCAACCCCGGATACCAGCGGTGATACCACTGACAGCGACAATGATGGCCTGCCTAATGAGCTGGAGCGTAAGCTGGGCTTGGATCCTTATGTCTCCGATACCGACAAGGACGGCATCCGCGATGAGCTGGAAATCGGCAACAATACCGATACCCCGCTGGATACCGATGATGACGGTACAATCAACGCACTGGACGAGGATGATGATGGCGATGGCGACCCCACCGCCAATGAAGCGCCTGATGCAAACCATGATGGCGACCCCAAGGATGCCCGCGACAGTGATGAAGACAAAATCCCTGATTACCTCGATAAGGATTCCGGCTGGGCAACCATGGATGATGATGGTGATGGGGTCAATAACGGCGAGGAAAAAAAACTCGGGACTAACCCCACCCTGACCGACAGTGATGGCGATGGCGTACCCGACAGCATTGAACTGGTTGATGCCCAGGATACCGATGGCGACAGTATCATTGATGCCCTTGATACCGATGATGATGGCGATGGCATCATGACTGCCATGGAAAACCCTGACCCAAACGGTGATGGCAATACCGCTGATGCGGCTGACAACAACGGTAATGGCCTGCCGGATTACATGGATGCGGACATGTCAGGGGAGACCACTGCCCAGGCTGAACCCACCGACGATGGTCAGGACATGGCAACCGGCAAGGCGACAACCCCGGACAATGCTGCGGTCAGCAACAATGCGGCGGACACAGCAAACCCAACACCCCCAGCGGACACAGCCAGCCCTGTACAAACCGAAGCCAGCAAACTGGCTGATACAACACCGGTCATGGGGGAGATTGCCAGCACAGCATCTGCCAGCCCCACAGAAAACACAACTGATAAACCTGCCACGGATCTTGCCAGCAATACAGAAAACACGGCTACTGCACCGACGACAGCTGCCACGGCTGATAATGTTGCTGTTACCAACCCTACCGAAAAACCTGCCACGACAGAACAACCCAGTACCGATACCCAATTGGCTGATGGCAATACGGCGACCACACTGCCTGCAAGCAGTGACAGCAAACCGGCTGGGGACGTAGACAAAACTGCTGCACCAGAGGATGGCAAACCCACTGACACGGCTGAAACCGATGATGAAGACCCACCGCTTGAAGCCACTGCCACAGAAGCAACAACCCCAGCAACTGCGGACGAAAACAAACTGACGGTCGATACCGGTGGACGCAAGGCTGATGGCAAAGGCATCCGCCCTGCCAAGCTGTATTTCCCTTTCCGCTCCTCTGAACCTGAATTGGCGGATAGTGCTGCGGCTTATTTCGATGAAGTGATTGCTTACCTGAAAGCCAACCCATCCGCCAAGATCACCCTGACAGGGCATACCGATAGCGTGGGCAAGTCCGAATCAAACAAGGATTTAGGGTTGCAGCGGGCGCGGGAAATCCGTGATTTGTTGGTCAAACGGGGCGCACCGAAAAAGCAAATCGAAACCGACTCCAAAGGTGAAGAAGAGCCATTGACCAGTAACCGCACGGATGCCGGGCGCAAACAAAACCGCCGTGTTGAATTGAACCCCATTAAATGATCAGGACAGGAGTTATATACCGTGGCCATCCCATCCAGAACCCTGTTTGACAATATCACCAGCCGCCCGGACATGAGTGATGCCAGCCTTGAGGTGGTTATCATGTTGGGGGTAGCCTTCCTGCTCGGATTCCTGTTCTGCTATGTGCAGGGCAAATCCCAAGACTAAAGGACGAGACTGTGAACGACACCGCCAACCAAGCCTACACCTACAGTACTGCCAGTATGGAGATTATCCTGCTGCTGCTGGGAGCCTTTATCTTAGGTGCGTTGCTTTGCAAGCTGCTGAAAATGGCTGGGCTGTGCTGCCGCCGTGCACCGCAGCCTGAAGCACAGCCCCTGAGTGCGACTGAGGCCAGCCTTGCCCGCGCCCGCGCCCGCCCCTCTGCTTCAGCCACCCCCACCAACCCGGCTCCGCGCATGCCTGCCCCAGGGGAAGGGATGGCTTATGAGGCTGACCTGCATAGCCTGTTACGGGGTCGGCGCACGGAGAATGAAACCACCGCCAGCACCTTTCCAGCCAGTACCCCTGCACCTGTGCCCGTGCCTGCTCCGGTAGCAGCACCCAGCCGGAGTGCCCCATCCTTTACCCGCAGCCCAACGCCAGCCGCCACCCCACGTAACAACAACATCCATCTGGATATGCCCGATGACAACCATGTGGATGACCTGAAAAAACTGGAAGGTATCGGCCCGCGCATTGAAAAGTTGCTGAACGAGGCCGGAATCAAAAGCTATGCCAAGCTGGCAACGATGGATCGGGATGCACTCAAAGCCATCCTGGAAAAGGGCGGAAGCCAATTCAAGCTGCATGAACCCAAATCATGGCCTTATCAGGCAGAGTTGGCTGCCAAACAAAACTGGCAGCGCCTGAAAGAGTACCAGGATTTCTTATTGTCAGAACGCGACCGCTAACGCCAGCTTCCCCCTCCACCGTCCAGCGACGGTCGGAGGGGCAAAAGCCAGCCCTACTTCAGGCTTGAGAATGCGCCTTGTAGGTACTGCACCATCGAAACAACCGTCAAAATGACCGCTGCCACCAACGCGATGATTCCCAGCTCACGCATCGGCAAGAAGCCAAACAAATCCTGGTTATACAACAGGAAGATCATGGCAATAATCTGTGCAGTGGTCTTTACCTTGCCAATATAAGCAACTGCCACCTTGCCATGCTGCCCAATCTGCGCCATCCACTCACGCAGGGCAGAAATGATGATTTCCCGCCCAATGATCACCATCGCTGCCACCGTAAACCACACACTCCCTTCGCGTCCCACGATCAGCAGCAAGGCAACGGCGACAATCAACTTGTCTGCCACCGGGTCAAGGAACGCACCAAAACGCGATTCCAGCCCCAGTTTGCGGGCATAATAGCCATCGGCCCAGTCAGTCAGACCCGCCAGCCCAAAGGTTGTGGCGGCTGCCAAAGGAGCCCATGCAACATCCAGATAGAAAAACAGCACCATCAGGGGAATAAAAGCAACGCGCAACCATGTCAGCATGGTTGGCAGGTTAAGGGTCATCAACTATCGCTCTCCGTTGAATTTATCGTAAATTTTCTGTGCCAACTCGATACTGATCCCTGGCACTTTTGCCAGCTCTCCCACGCTGGCCCGCTCAATCGCACGCAAACCGCCAAACTGCTTCAGCAGGACTTGCCGCCGTTTGCTTCCTAAGCCGTGAATATCCTCCAGGGGGGATTGGGTACGGGCTTTTTGCCGCTGCGCCCGATGTCCGGTAATGGCAAAACGGTGCGCCTCATCACGGATTTGCTGGATCAGGTGCAAGGCCGGTGAATACTCCGGCAAGGACAAACGCCCGTCCTGTTCCGGCGTATTTTCCAGAATAAGGGTTTCCAGTCCAGGCTTGCGCCCTTCACCTTTGGCAACCCCCACGACCATCACCCCCTCCACTGCCAAGCCCTGCAAGACATCCAAGGCCTGCGCCACCTGCCCCTTACCGCCATCAATAAACAGAATATCAGGCAGCTTGCCATCCTGTTCAATACCCCGACGAAAACGCCGCGACAAGGCCTGATGCATGGCTGCATAATCATCGCCCGGCTGGATACCGGCGATATTATAACGCCGATACTCCGATTTGAGTGGGCCATTCAGGTCAAACACGACACAAGAGGCGACAGTCGCCTCACCCATCGTGTGGCTAATGTCAAAACACTCCATCCGGGCGGGCGGTGCGTTCAGCTTAAGCACCTCCTGCAACGCCTGTAAACGTTGGCGCATCCCTGCTTTCGACAGCAACAGCATTTGGAGCGCTTGTTCGGCATTGCGTTCCGCCATTTCCACCCATTTGGTACGCTCGCCACGCTGCGGCTGGCGGATCGCCACTTTGCGCCCTTGTTTGAGGGTCAGCATCTCTTCAAGGACTTCAGGTTCATCCGGCAATTCTGCCACCAGAATTTCTCCGGGGACATCCTGATTGAGGTAATACTGGGCAAGGAAAACGCCCAGCACCTCGGCACGGCTAATATCCCCCTCCGGCAGCTCCGGGAAGAAATTGCGGTTGCCGAGGTTATTGCCATTGCGGATGGTAAACACTTGCACACTGGCAAGACCCGACTCACTGTGGATAGCCACCACATCAACATTGCCACTGCTGCCACTCACATACTGCTGCTGGGAAATATGCCGCAAGCTTTCAATCAGATCCCGGTATTCAGCCGCCTTTTCAAACTCCAGCGCCATCGCTGCCTTTTCCATTTTTGCCACCAGCTCATCAATCGCCTCCTGGGTGCGGCCTTGCAGGAACTGCACCGCATGGCGAATGCTTTGTGCATACTCCTCCTGACTGATGAGGCCAACACATGGGGCACTACAGCGCTTGATTTGATACTCCAGGCAGGGGCGGGAACGGTTGGCAAAATAACTGTCCTCACATTGGCGTGCCTTAAACAGCTTTTTCATCAGGTGCAAGGTTTGGCTCACTGCCCCCGCACTCGGATAGGGGCCAAAATATTGCCCCGGTTCCTTGCGTGAGCCGCGATAAAACTGGATACGTGGAAAATCCTGTTTGCCGGAAATATGGATATATGGGTAGCCCTTGCCATCCTTGAGGCGGATATTGTAATGCGGGGCATGTTGCTTGATCAGGTTGCTTTCCAGCAGCAAGGCTTCGGCCTCCGTGCTGGTGATGGCAATCTCGACACCACAGATCTGCTTGACCATCGCATAAATGCGCGAATTGGCGACCGTCCCCCGGAAATAGCTGGACAGGCGGTTCTTCAGATCTTTGGCCTTGCCCACATAGAGGACTTGCTTATCGCTGCCCAGCATACGGTAAACACCGGGCTTGTGGGGCACGGTCTTGAGGAAGTCCTGGGGATCAAACGGGGGGCTTGGGGTTTGCATCCGCCTATTTTGCCACACTGCTGGGCAGCCTTCACCCACTCTACCCCTGCTTTTCTGGATAGCCCCCTGCAAAAACTTTGAACTATTCCCGCATAAGTCTTATTATCCTGACAGACTCTGGGAGAAACGCCCCACCTCCACCCCAGCCCAGACAAAGGAATGTCATGATGCGATTGCCTCTTATTGCAGCTAATGCTGCTATTTTATCCGTATTCTTATTGGCTAATACCCATGCCAGTGCCAGTGCACACTTCCAGTCACCCGAACTGAGCGGCAATGGTTGTACCGCAGACTCTGCTGACTATGTAATAGCACCCGACCAACAAACACTGACCATTCAGTTTCATGATTACTCAACCGCAAGCGGCAGCAAACATTGCAACATGAGCATCCCGGTGAGTATTCCGGCAGGTTTGCAGGTGTCGCAACTGACAACCGACTATCAGGTATTTGTCAAAGGTCAAGGCTCTCTGACCCGCTCCTACCATTTTGCTGGGCAAACAGGCCCTAATATCAGCGATGACTTTAATAATGCGGAAGGCGAAAGCTATAAGCAGCGTGATAACCTGATTGCCATGAGCAATATAGCGTCACAATGTGGGCAAAATATTACCATCCATATCAGCAGCCAAATCCGGGCTAAAAACAGCAACAGCAACATCACGTTTGGAACCAGTGGCACACCCCAGGGCATTACCCTTTACCTGCAAGCACGTTCGTGCTGAGTGATGCCGTTCTTCTGTTAAAACATCCCCGCCAAAACAAAGCTGCTACACTTCAGGGAACAACATGCACCGAATAACAAACAACCCCAATAAATTGCCATGTTACGCATCCTGTACCCACTGTTTTTATTATGCTGTCTGGTTTTTTCAAGCTTGACTGCGCAAGCCAGCCCGACCGCCCCCAACGTCCCAAGCATCAATCTGGACAGGCCGGACACCAGCAATCTATTGCCCGCCCAATACTTGCTGGCTCCTTCTGAGCAATTCAATTTTGATACGGTTACGGCTGCTGCCGATTGGCAATCGCTGGGGCGCGACCAATTACGCTTTGGTCTGATTAATGACAGCTTGTGGCTGGATATGCCTTTCCGCACAGAGGGAACCCGCAGTAAAACGCTGGTTTTACAATTCAACCGGATCATTGAGTTTATAGAAGTCCAATTGCATGGCAGCCAAGGTTTGCTGGGTGAATACCAGCTCGGTGAATTCCTGCAAACCCCGTCCGGGCAATTGACCTCGAACAAAAATACCTTGTACCTGTCATTGGAACCAGGCAAGGAATACCGGATTCTGGCAAAAATCCACAGCACGCATTCGATTATTGGCCCCATCCAGTTATGGGACAAGGATGCTTACCAAGCGCATGACCAATTAAACCTATACCTCCTGATTGCTTATGCGGTGACTGCTGTCACCATTTCCCTGTATAACCTGGCTTACTTTTTCTCCTCCCATTACCGAGCCTTTCTTTACCATGCGGCCTATGGCCTGACCATTTTCCTGTTCCAAACCAACCAATACGGTTATCTGGACAAGCTGTTATATTACCTCGACTTCATTTCCAAACCGACCTTCAGCATTATCTGCATCGGGATTGCCTACAGTGCGGTCTTGCTGTTTATTGTCACTGTCGTCGAACACAAGCAGGAGCCAGTTTTTGCCCGGATTATTGAAGGGCTGGTTGCATTCAATGGACTGGTTATCCTGGCTTCACCCCTGATGCCGTTCAGTACCACACTGCTATTGTTTTCCATCAACCTTGGTTTTGGGATACTGACCGGATTGACGCACCTGGCTTATCTTGCCCACCAGCGCAACCGCAAGGGCTGGGGTCTCTTGCTGCTCATGCTGATGTTTGCCCCCTCCAGCCTGCTACTGGCCTTGAACCGCCTGGGCATGATTGATGATTCGTTTTGGTCTGAATACCTGATCTTGCTGATCATTATTGCCGAAATGCTGTTTACCTCCCTGCTGGTCTTCAAACAAATCCGTTCCATGCGCCAACAGGTGTGGCAAGCCCAGCATTTTGATCCGGGTAATGGCCTGCCTAACCGTTTGGCACTGAAAACCCAAATCCAGTCCATCAATACCAGTGGTATGGCTTATGCCTTAACCTATGTCTGGGTATCTGGCCTGGAGAAAATGGAAATTGCCCGTGGTTTGGCTTTCCGGGATAGCTACCTGCACACCTTGGCACAATTGGCAGACGAACAATTGCAGGCTGAAGGCTTTATCTTGAGTTTGCCCTGCAAAACCCCCGGCTGCTTCAGTGTGTTTTATTGCGAGAAAAACACCTTGGGTATCATTACCCACCCCTTGAATACCCTGGAGCACGAGCGCCTGCACAAAACCTTGCACCATGCCTTCGACACCATCAAACAGGCACATGGCTATAACCTTGACATTAGCCCGGTACTGGCTTCCAGCAATGCGTTCTGTTTGGAAAAAGATAGCGAGACCGTGCTGCATAATACCAATGTTGCCCTCTCGCAATGCATCCAGAACAACGGCAGCCTGCTCTTGTACAACGATGATGTGGGCTATAACGAACGTCGCCAAATCCAACTGCTGAATGACTTTGAACAGGCATTGGCAGACAACCAGTTTTATCTGGAATGGCAACCGCAACTTGATTCCAACCTGCAAACCCTCGCCGGATTGGAGGCTTTGGTACGGTGGCGGCATCCTGAATATGGAACTGTCTCACCCGCCCAGTTTATCCCCCTATTGGAGCAAAACCTGAAAATCACCCAGCTGTCAGCCTGGGTGTTACGGCAGGTATTGGCTGTTGCCCCTGCATTCCTGGGACGATACCCCAAGCTGGATATTTCGATTAACCTGTCCGTTTATGACTTGATGAGCGAAAAACTCCTGCCGTTTATTGATGACTTGCTGGAGCATACCCCGGAATCCGGCAAACTGACCCGGCAGATTATTCTGGAAGTGACCGAATCGGTGCACATTGAAGATAACCAGCAGGTTCTCGCCGCCGTTGAGGAGTTACAGGAGCGCGGCTTCCGCATTTCGATTGATGATTTTGGCGCAGGCTATGCCTCGTTTGGCTACCTGCAAACCCTGCCTGCGGATGAGCTGAAAATTGACCGGCGCTATACCGAAACCTGTCATCAGGCCAACTCACAAGCCATTATCCGCAGCATTATTGACCTTGCCAACCGTTTGGGCATGAAAATTGTCGTTGAAGGGATTGAAAACCAACAGCAGCAGGACTTGTTCACCGAATGGGGCGCACACCGCCTGCAAGGCTGGAAGCTGGGCAAACCCCGCCCCCAGCAGGAGATTCTGGCAAGCTTTGCTTAAGCTGCACCCCATAAACTCAGTATAAAAGAAAAGCTTGGCGTTCTGCCTGCCAAGCCTGTTCATCCGGGATAGCCAAGGCATCCAGATCAGCCGCGACAGCCGCCGCATCATCGACCCAGGTACGCAGCAAAGGCGAACCATTGATCACATCAATCGGCAACTTGCCAAAGGCGTACTCGTAAGGGAAATCGCGCCACAAGGGGTAATCGGGCTGCAACAGGCGAATCGCCTTGAATGCCAATGCCTGCACCCGCCACGGCTGGAAGACGTGATGCCCATAGCTGCCATCCTCAACATGGATTTGCACCCCAGCGCACAGCTTGCCGACATGCTTGTGGAAAGTCGGCTCAAACCAGCATTCGCGCAGGCGACACCCCTGCAACCAATGGGGCGCAAGTGCTTGCATCCGGCGGATAACGGCACGGCTATCCAAGTCCGGTGCACCAAACAACTCCAGCGGACGGGTCGTGCCCCGCCCTTCCGACAGGGTTGTGCCTTCCAGCATCACCGTTCCGGCATAACAACGCGCCATCGATACATTCGGTGCATTCGGGCTGGGGTTGACCCAACTGCGCTCACCCAAAGGCCAACCATAACCGGGGGCTGCCTCCGCGTCCCAGCCCTGCATGCTGATCACACGATAATCCAGCTCCAGTTTAAGTGTGTGGATAAACCATAAGCCCAGCTCTCCCATGGTCAGGCCGTGGCGCATCGGCATCGCCCCTGCCCCGACAAAACTTTCCCAACCAGCCCGCAAGGTCAGCCCCTCCACCGGGCGGCCTGCCGGATTGGGGCGGTCAAGCACCCATACCGATTTATCCTGCTGCGCTGCCGCCTCCAGCACATAACGCAGGGTGGTGATAAAGGTATAAATGCGGCAACCCAAATCCTGCAAATCCACCAATAACACATCGAAGCTATCCAGCATCGCCGCCGTCGGATGGCGCACCTCCCCATACAGGCTGAAAACGGGAATGCCATACTCTGGGTCGATGAAGTCCGGTGACTCCATCATATTGTCCTGTTTGTCGCCCTTAATACCATGCTGCGGGCCAAAAGCCGCCGACAGGGAAATCTCCGGCAAGGCCGCCAATGCATCCAGCGAATGCGTCAGGTCAGCCGTAACCGAGGCCGGGTGCGCCAGCAAAGCAACACGCCGCCCCACCAAGGGGGCACGTAAGGAAGGGTCATTCAGTAAACGGTCAAGGCCAAAGCTGATATTAAAGTCCATATTATTCCTTGGGTTATTTTTTTGTAAAACGTGCCTAAGTTATCGCCGTTAATCAGGCGGTTATCGTCGAAGGCTTACGCCTTACCCCCATCCATCACCCCGCAAGAGGTGAAGGGAGCAAAGATAGGGTAGAAAAGATCGCGGTCTTCCAGCAGGATGCTCGGTTCGCGGCGGCGTGGACGTTTTTCCTTGCCGACCCACGTCAGTTCGAGTTTTTGTTTTTTGGTCATAATCCCTTCGCCTTATTGCCCTAACAGTTTGCCGAGATGTACGCTGGCCTCTTGATGATCATTGACCTCAACAGACACCGATAAATATTCCGAAGATGGTTGTTTCCGCGCCTTATACACACCATTCCTATGCATGTTGGTAGTGATATATGCTTTCATATAGTGAAATACCAGTGACTCTGCATCGGGATAATAAGCATTCGCCAACGAACATACATATTTCACAAATAATTCGGAGTTTTGCAACTGGCGCTCTGTTGCAACTCGGTCTGGCCTCTTCGATTTCATATCCAGCATCAACGCATACCAGATACCCCTGAATTGAGTGAACAACACCAAATCGCAGCCTTTGTTGATACCCACATCGTTTTCAGGATGAAAGTAGGATGACAACTGCTTGAAGCAAGGTACTTTTTTATCAGTTTTATTTACTTTATGGTCAAGCGTAAACGCAAAGCTGTTTACTCCAACATCCATGATCTTTAACTTTTTGATTTTACTAGCATCATCATCTTCCTTAAGAATAAGAACCCCCTGACCCGCAGTCGTTTCTGCCACAGGCAAAACCACATCAGGAAAAATGATGCTACTCAAAGCCCTTAGCATGATTACTCCTTGATGCTGTAGTAAATGTCATCAGCCGTGCGGTTCGCATCCGCAATCAAGCCATCAAAAATAGCCAAATCGATACCAAAACGATCAACCTTGATGCGGTCAATGGCATGATTCGCGCCTAATGTATAAGCGGCTACCTGCTCAGGTTTGAGGATGTCTTCATCCAGCATCCCTTTACTTTTCATTAAATCAGCTTTATTGGTAATCGTATTACTGAGCATGATACGGTTGTTGATTTCTCTAACCAGATAATCACTGTGCGTTGTCACCATCACTTTCATACCACTATTAACTAAACGGGCAAGCAACCCTGCCATTTTTCGCTGATTGTCAGGGTGCAGATTGAGTTCAGGTTCATCAATAATCAACAACCCGCCTTTTTCTGCTAAACAATTCAAGTAGAAATCAACCAAGAAAAGTGATTTTATTGAAGATGAAGAAAGGTATACAGGAATGAGGGCCTCATCTCTGCCACGCTCTTTCTTGGGGCGATAAAATACTTGATCATTAACTACTTTGAAACTTCCGCCAATCATGGTCTGCAATATGTCAAATACAGATCTACTACCGTCTTTGTCACCTCGTAAAAAACTTTTCTTTTTATTAAGTGACTCGTAATCACGGATAATGTCGATATTATCCTTAATTGGTTCAGCATAACGTGAACGCATACTATTCATGAATTTGAATGGATCAAAGTCCTTCTTTTTTTCCATATCAGATAATTGTTCAAGAATAGCATATTTATTAATATCCAGTTCTTTATAAAAAAGTGCGATGCCTGTTCGCTCAGATGTAATAGCAAAAGGCTTAGGAAAAACTTGTGAGAACAAATACCAAGCAATTCGCTCAGAAATAATATCCTGAAAAATCTCCAAAGGAAGGTGCGTGCGATCATTTATCTGTAGCACAATATTTAATACACTACTATTTTCTTCCTTATCGAATCTAATTGCCTCTTGCTTGCCGAAGTTAATAACACTTTTGAGTGGAACTACAAAATCAGGCTTAAATTCATCAAAAGAAAACTCACTTTTTGCATTCTTGAAGAAATCATCAGGTGAATTAAAAAAATCTCCCAACTGCTTTGAGAACCTTGTACCTGCCTCTTCAAAACAGCTAGAAATACGCTCTGCAAGATGAGCCAGATCGACTTGAATTGCACCCGTAGTACGCAGTAATTCCACTTGCTTACGTTCCAAACGCAAATTAACTAAGCGCTGAAAATGTTTCAGGAAGCCGTAGATAGCATAACTAATATAGGTTTTACCAACATTGTTCGGCCCACAAATCAAGGTCAGATCAGCAAGTTCGACACTACCCTCATCAATGTAACCAAACTTTTTGAACGTAAACCTCACCGTTGTGCTCCTTTATTCATCAAACTGCGTCACCAAACCATTCATTTCCCGGCTGGCAGCATAAATAGTCAGTTTCAATTCTACATTTTCGTGGTTTTCGTACAGCGGACGGCGGGTAGACAAGCGTTCACTGGCATTGAGGATGGTCGGCACACCTTCACCTCGTCGCTCAATCATGTTCTGCCGCTTGCTGACCGGATCAGCCGGGAAATAGCGGCTCAACAGGTTCACAAGCGTTTCATTGCGGGTAATGCTGTTGGCATCCATCGTCTCCACCGTCAGGCTATTGGGCAAACCACCCGGCGCACCCAGTTCCAACCGATCACTGAACAGGTGCAGGCGGATTCGCGCCCCATACACCGAATAATCCCGGTGCGCCACTGCATTCACAATCGCCTCGTAGACCGCGCCCAAATCGTACTGCGGAATGTCGATTCTGCCGGGGCGCTTCACCGCTTCCACCCGCATATTGCGCTTGACGAAGTTGAAAGCGCACTGGATTTGCTGGTCAATCGAACCCTCACAATCCTGCGCATCCACCTGATACTCGGCATTACGTTCCTTGCCGTTATAGGCCACGCACTGTACCATGGCAGAAGACAGAAAATCAGCAGGCCGCGCCGTCAACAACAACACCCCGGAAACGGTCAGGCAAAGCTGCTTGTTTTCATCTTCTGCAATCAGGTAGAGCTTTTTAAGCTGCATGATTGAAGGCAACTCACCCCGCAGGAAACGTTCCTTCAAGGCAGGGGCAATCGCATCCACCCCAGCCTGCGGCACAATCTGTTCATCGAAACGGATCAAGCGTGCCATGCTGCGCTGCTGGAACATCCGTGCCAGCAAATCGGGCGGCATTTGCCGTTTACTCGAACCCATGCGCTGAAAATACCCGCCCGGACTGCGATGCACAAACAAGCTCTTGCTGATGCGCACCCACATGACAGGTTTCTGCTCACCCTGACGGTTAGGAATTTCCAGTACCCGGATTTCCAGTGGCAACGGCGGGTCAATCAACTGGCTATTGATATTGCCCAGCCACTTGTCCACCTCATCCAGTGACTCACGCGGGATACCGACCACTTCGCGGGTTTTATCCTCAATCCCCAATACCACCACGCCACCGCTGGCATTGGCAAACGCCGCCAGTTCATCCGCCATGCTGTGACGGTGCGGCTCGTTGACCTTGCCATCCTTGAAAAACAGTTGTTTGAATTCGTAGGCCGAATCTTCATTCAGACGAATCTGGTACAATAGTTCACGCGCCAGTTCTGTGGTGGAAATCATGGGTTCTCCTTGAGTATCCAGCGGACAGTGAACAGGCGTTCCTGTGAGGTACTCAGCTCCAGCATGGCAGCCGCTTCATCCAGCAAACGGTCTTCTTCCGCCTCAATCTTTTTCTTTTCAGTATGGTAATCCAGCACGGTTTGATCCCGTTCCTGTTCCAGTCGCTTGAGTTCGCGTTTGGCATGCACCTTTTCCTGCAAAGTAGGCAACTGTCGCGCCGCTTTGCGGGCATCACGGATTTCCACATCCAGTTGCTTGATACGGATGTCCAGTGCCACCTTGCGGTCTTCCGACCAGCGTTCCAGCTTGTCGTTTTCTTCCTCGTAATAACGGGCATTATCCGCTTCCGCCTGCTGGAAACGGGTATCCGCCAGTTGCAACAGTTGTGCCTGTAAACGGGATTCATGCTGTGCGCTAAAGGTATCAGCCAATAACCGCCCCGGCACTTGCATTAAACGCTCGGCGATGCGTGGGGCTAAAACCTCGCCCTGATCCGTACAAGCGACCACCAGCAAATGCTCCAGTTGCTGCTTTTTACTGGTGAAGGTCAGCTTGTCCACCACCAGTTCACCAGACTGCCCCAGCAATGCGTACACATCGGAAAAATGCCCGCCATCCCGTGCCGCATAGTCCAACATCAGCACACTATCCGCCAGTGGACGCTGTTTGGCTTGCTGGATCAGTGTCGCCCCCAAACCTTCATGCGGGCGGAAAAACTGCGCATCAGAAGTTTCCGCTTCCTGCCAACGCACGTCATACCATTGCTGTTCCAGACGGAAACGCTGCTGATGGAAAACAGCTTGCGGCAACTCTGCCCGTGCCAACTGCAACAGCAGTTGCTGGTAGTCGTTGAGTTGATGCACAGTCTGTTCGCGGCGCATATTCAACCGCTTGACCACATCCACGTCGAAGGTTTCCAGTACCGAACGGCTGGCATCCTGCATCCGGTATTCCAGTTGCTGCTTGAGTTCGTCCTGCAAGGCATTAAATTCAGCTTCAATCTGCGCATCATCGCGGCACTTCTGGTAAATGTCGTGAATGCGCCGCTCAATATCCACCCCGGATTCAATTGAACCCAGAATCTCATCCGACGCACCAAACACGCCCTCAAACAACTGGAATTTTTCACTCAACAGTTCAAACACGCGCTCATCCGCCCGGTTGCCCTTGTTGATGAAATTGACCACCACCACATCATGTTTCTGCCCGTAACGATGAACACGCCCGATACGTTGTTCCACCCGTTGAGGATTCCACGGTAAATCATAGTTGATCAGGATGGAGCAGAATTGCAGGTTGATCCCTTCCGCACCCGCCTCCGTACAAATCATTAGCGTGGCATCTTCACGGAATTTATCCACCAATGCCGCTTTCATATCCGCGCTTTTAGAGCCGGAAATACGGCTAGAACCCTTGTGTTTCTGAAGCCATTCCCGATAAATACGGCTAGACGAACTGTCGGTATTGCTGCCATTGAGCATGACGATTTGCCCGTCGTAACCATTCCGCCCCAGCAAACCAGCCAACCATGTTTGGGTACGTACCGACTCAGTGAAAATGACCGCCTTGTGCGCCCCACCCAAACGTTCATTCAGTTCAAACGCCTTGCCCAGTACCCGTAACAGCGCATCTGCCTTGGCATTGTTGCTGATGTCATTCGCCAGTTGCTTGAAGCCTTTAAGTTGGTCGATTTCATCCCGCAAGGCTTCAGGGTCAATGCTGTCTTCATCATCCACATCGCTGCTGTCGGCAGTATCATCCAATGAGTCGAAATCTTCTTCCAAGCCTGCCAGCAACGGCATCTTTTTTTCCAAGCGCCCGATCATGTTTTCCAACGTACCTTCCAGTGCATAGGAGGAAGATGCCAGAATTTTGCGGATAACCAAGGTGACCAGATGCCGGGCGTTGGACTTGATGGCAAGCAGATCATCACTTTTTAGATAAGCAGACACTTGTTCGTAAAGCTGAAGCTCTTCATCGGTGGGGCGGAAATCCTCCGTCAGGGAATAACGCCGTGTGAAATTGATGCCCCCTTCTTCCTGTACCTTGCGCCGTAACGTGCGGCTCACCAACTTGCCCAAACGCTGACGCAAACCCCGCAACTCCTCTTCTTCCAGACGGGGGCGGGCATAACGTACCTTGAAGGAATTCAGGTCGCCGAAAAAATATGGGTCAATGATAGAAACCAACCCGAACAACTCCAACAGGCTGTTTTGCAATGGGGTTGCTGACATCAGGATTTTAGGCACACCCATCAGGGTGTCACGCAAGGTTTTAGCCGTTTTCGCCCCATCCGGTTTGTACACATTGCGCAATTTGTGCGCCTCATCAAACACCACCATATCCCACGGTACACGCCCCAGTTCTTGGGCTTTTCTGGCAGCAAATTCGTAGGAAACAATAACAATAGCCGCTTGCCCCATGGCTTCACGGTCAAAAGGATTAGCACGTTCCCACTCAAGATTGAAGTTGCGGGCTTCGAGAATCACCGAAGGCAGGGCAAATTTTTCCTGAAGTTCCTGACTCCATTGTTTGCGCAAGGTTGCTGGAACAATCAGCATGAGTTTACGCTTGCGTTCTGCCCACTTCTGCGCCAGTACCAGACTGGCTTCGATGGTTTTCCCCAGACCAACCTCATCCGCCAATACCACCCCATTGGACAGCGGGGAACGTAAGGCAAACAAAGCTGCTTCCACCTGATGCGGATTCATATCGACCTTGGCACTGGCAATGGTTTGGGTCAACGCTGCTTCAGCTTTGCCCTTCAGGCTGAGCCAATGGGCAAAATAGGCACTTTGGTGGGGTGAGAACATGAAACTATCCTGAAAACCTGCATTTCAATAACGGCATACCCCATAGAGTATACCTCAGCACACCAGTCCATATACAAAACCAGCACGGTGATGAAAATCCGGGCGATCCGCCGGATGGTGCAGCGCCCAATACGACTTGCTGCCATCCACTGCTTCAACGACTGCTGTCAAACCGAGTTGCCACGGCAAGCCCAGCGGATTGGCGGGCAAATCTGCCGCTGCCACCACCACATCCACAGACAAGCTGGTTACTGTCTGCCCGATGCGGATCGGTGGTGCTTGGCTGGCCTGCCAATCCACCCGCTCACGGTAAGCGCTGAAAGCATACGCAGCCCATTGCGAAGATGGCGAAAAGTTAAACTCATGATAGGTGCTGTCACCCTGCACGCCGATGAATGCCTCCAGGCACGTATGCTGCCATAGGCCATCAACGGCTGCTGCCGGTTGTGGGGAGGGGATCAATAAGACCTGAAGGTCGCCCTGCAACACATAATGCAGGTGCAAATCACCCGCCTGCTGGCTCACTGTCACCTGTAAGGTATCGACTGCCTGGCAGGCGGTCGTTGGATGTGGGTATAGTTTTATCATACCGGCTACTTTACAGCCTCAGCCGCACGGGTCAAGCTCACAGCAGGGGAATGTTCACGGTATAATCAAGCGCATCAACGATCCGACAAAGGCACTTCGTTTGGACATCAAGCAATTACGCTTCCTCGACGCACTCGCCCAGGAAAAGCACTTCGGGCGGGCGGCTGCCGCCTGTTTCATTTCCCAGCCTACCCTGTCGCTGCGCATCCGCCAATTGGAAGATGAATTGGGTGTGCCACTCATTTACCGGGGCAACCGCTTCCAAGGCTTGACCCCGGAAGGTGAAAAGGTATTGGCGTGGGCACGGCGGGTCTTGATGAATTATGAGGGACTATATCAAGATGTTGCCCTCATCAAAGGCAAGCTGGATGGCAATTTGCGGCTGGGGATTGTGCCCTCTGCCCTCCCCTTTGCCGCCCAACTGACCACACCGTTTTTGGCAAAATACCGCAAGGTATCGGTAATCAGCACCTCGCACACGGCGGATGAAATCACGCAAATGCTGGAAGGCTTCATGCTCGACATGGGCATTGCCTATCTGTCCAGTACCTTGCCGGAAAACATCTGCTCCATGGAGCTTTACCAGGAATCATATGTGGTGCTGGTTCCTGCCGATGAATACTTTCCGGGGCGCACCGAAATCTCGTGGCGCGAAGCAGCCACCCTGCCCCTCTGCCTGCTCACCAAGGGCATGCACAACCGCTGGATTATTGAAGATGCCTTTGCCCAATCCGGCTGTGTGGTCGAACCGCAATTGCAGTCCAACTCGATCATGACCCTATACACCCACGTCCGCGCCGGATACTGGGCGACCATCGCCCCCAGCTTCCATGCCAAACTGGTTGGCATACCCGAAGGGGTGCGGGCGTTGAAGCTCACCCAGCCGCATGTCGAACACCCTGTTGGCCTGCTCTGGCGGGATACTGACCCGCTATCACCACTGATTGAAGCCTTCCGACTGGTGGCGGAAGAAAGGCTCACACAAGCTCATTGAGAGGATTGGGGAATATACCAACGATTAGAAAGGCTTGAACCACACTCCGTACTTCAGAAGTGCCAGTATCAACCATCACATGAATGTCAGAGATCATCGTTTTTAGCCGTTATTCCTCGAACTAACCAGAAACAAAAAAGCCCGCTAAAATGCAGGCTTTTATGTATTTTCGGCCTTTATCGGCCTATGTAATGGCGGAGGGCGAGGGATTCGAACCCCCGGAGAGTTTCCCCTCAACGGTTTTCAAGACCGCCGCCTTCGACCGCTCGACCAGCCCTCCGAAGGTTGCCTAGACTAATAAAAACCATTGCCAATTTCCAGTATTTTTTCATGTAAAGCTGAAAAATACTTGTAATCTTGCAGGTAGCCGTACCGCTACGGGCAGGGTAGACTGCCGACAGTTCATGTATCAGGTCAAGTCTGTCTGGAGGGTTCGGGTATGGAAGTGGATTATATTATTGTCGGGGCAGGTTCAGCGGGGTGTGTGTTGGCAAACCGTTTGACGGAGGATCCCTCAGTACAGGTGTTGTTGCTGGAGCATGGGGGCAGTGACCGCAGCCTGTTCATCCAGATGCCCACGGCACTGTCGATCCCCATGAATACCGAGAAATATGCCTGGCAGTTCCATACCGAGCCGGAGCCATACCTGGACAACCGCCGTATGCATTGCCCACGTGGAAAAGTGTTGGGGGGGTCATCGTCGATCAATGGCATGGTGTATGTGCGTGGGCATGCGCGGGATTTTGACGAGTGGGAGGCGCATGGGGCGCATGATTGGGGTTATCGCCACTGCTTGCCTTATTTCCGCAAGGCCGAGGATTGGGCGTTTGGTAGTGATGAGTACCGTAGCCAAGGCGGGCCATTGGCGGTGAATAATGGCAACCAGATGAAAAACCCGCTCTACCGTACCTTTATCGCCGCAGGTGAGCAGGCGGGTTACGGGCATACGGCTGATTATAATGGTCGCCAGCAAGAGGGTTTTGGCCCGATGCACATGACTGTTAAAAACGGTTTCCGCTGGTCAACGGCCAATGCCTACCTGAAGCCTGCGCTGAAGCGCCCGAATTTGACGGTACTCACCCATGCCTTAAGCCAACGGGTTGTGCTGGAAGGTAAGCGGGCGGTAGGGGTTGAGTTTGAGCGTAGTGGTACGATCACGGTTGCCCGCGCCCGGCGGGAAGTGATCCTGTCTGCCGGTTCGGTGGGTTCGCCACACCTGCTGCAAGTGTCGGGGATTGGCCCCGCCGAGGTGCTGCGGGCGGCGGGGATTCCGGTCGTGCATGACTTGCCAGGGGTGGGGGAAAACCTGCAAGATCATCTGGAGTTTTATTTCCAGTTCCGTTGCCTGCAACCGATTACCCTGAATGGTCAGCTTGACCCGTGGCACAAGTTCCTGATTGGCGCACGCTGGTTGTTGTCCCGTGATGGTTTGGGGGCAACCAACCATTTTGAGTCGTGTGCTTTTATCCGCTCCAGGGCGGGGGTTGAGTGGCCCGACATCCAATACCATTTCCTGCCTGCCGCAATGCGCTACGACGGGCGCTCGGCGTTTGATGGGCATGGTTTCCAGGTGCATGTCGGGCATAATAAACCGAAAAGCCGGGGCTGGCTGCGTGCCATTTCGGCAGATGTGCGTGATGCGCCCTCCATTTTGTTCAATTACCTGCAACATGAAGATGACCGTGCCGGTTTCCGTGCCTGCGTGCGCTTGACCCGCAATATCATCAACCAACCGGCGTTTGACCCCTACCGGGGTTCAGAAATCCAACCGGGGGAAGCCATCCAGACTGATGCGGAGATTGATGCTTTTGTCCGTGCCAAGGCAGAAAGTGCCTATCACCCGTCCTGTTCTTGTCGGATGGGTACTGATGCGCTGGCGGTGGTTGACCCCGATACCCGCGTGCATGGCATCGAGGGCTTGCGGGTCGTTGATTCATCGCTGTTTCCGACCATCACCAATGGCAACCTGAATGCGCCCACCATTATGCTGGCGGAGCGGGCTGCTGATTTAATCAAGGGACGTGGCCTGTTGCCGCCGTCTGATGCGGCTGTGGGGCTGGATAGCGAGTATGCCAGCCGCCAACGTCCGGGCAAGCCTGAGCGGGTTTAAGGGGTTGGGTGGCGGGGGCTATACCCAGCCGTCACTCATATCCGGTTGCGGGTAATGTGCCAATACCCGCTCCGGGTAGTTGGTAAAGACCCCATCCGCTCCCCATTGCGCCATGCGGGCGATGTCTTCAGGCTCATTGACGGTGTAAACATACACTTTCAAGCCACGGGCATGGGCATCCTCAATAAAGCGCTGATCCACCAGCTCCAGCGCCGGGTTGACCGCAACAGCTCCCAAATCCTGCCCATAGCGGGCATCATCCACCGGCAGGGCATAGCCAAGTGCACCGACCGGGATGCGCGGGTCAAGGCGGCGCACTTGCTGTAAGGCGCGGTGGTCAAAAGACGACACCAGCAGTTGCTCCAGCCGCCAGCGGCTCACACCCGGAGCCGTCATGGTCTGGATCAGGCCGACCACATCCGCAGCGGCTGAAGGACCTTTCAGCTCAATGTTCAGGCAAGCCATGCCGTCAATTTCCGCACAGACTTCTGCCAAGGTCGGAATGTGCTCACCCTGACCGGCATCCAGTGAGCGCAGGTAGCCAATACCGTGATCCCAGAGACGGCCTTTGCCATTGGTGGTGCGCTCCAGCCGGTCATCATGGATCACCAGCAGGTTGCCATGCACATTGAAGACATCAACCTCAATGCAGGCAGCACCCAAGTCCAGGGCAGTACGGATCGACAGCAGGGTATTTTCCGGAGCATGCCCCATTGCTCCCCGGTGGGCAATGCACAGCAACGGTGGGTTTGGGGTCTCCGGGTTTGTCTGCCTGTCCATGGGTCAGTTTGCACCTGAAATCGAACAGCAACCGGAGACGACCTTTTGCCCATTGAGGACAGCCGTGATCGAGTAGGGGTAATTTTTGTCCGACATGCCGTCGCTACAGGTTTCGACCTTTTCCAGGAAGGCAGTGGTAGCGGCTGCCCCCCGGTTGCCTGCGACTACCGCCACCGATGTGCTATTGGCAGACTGCTGGCGCAGGCTGACCGGGACGCTGTATTGTGGGCCATCCATCATGTTCACCTTCATGTCGCGCTCGCTGATGCTGATGCTCCAGAAAGGTTCTGTCCCGCCGCACTCCATCACCACTTCCTTTTTGGCAGGCTGGGCAGGTTTGGTTTCAGCGGGTTTGGCAGGATTGTAATTGGTGGTGTCAACATCTTCACGCAGGTAATACTTATTGACCCAGCCTTCCTTGCCTGACCAGGACACCTTCAGCCAGGTCGAGTTGCCGGTTTTCTTTTCCAGCCCCAGGGAGAGCAGACCCTTGGCATTGGCAGGCAAGACCACGACCACGGTTCCGCCGGTTCCCGGTTGGGTACGCAGGTTGAGGCCATCATCGGGGGCAACTTTCGTGACGGCATACACGCGGCTAGCAGCACTGATGTCAGCGGCCTGTATGGGGGTAAGGGAAAATAAAACAGCCAGCATGGAGCTGGCCAGAACCAGAGTCCGTTTCATGTGTATGCTCCCAATAGTCATCAGATAAACAAGTTGCCCACTAGTGTAGCGTGGATTTCTGGCTTGGGGTAGGAAACACCGCTGGTGATTTGATTGACGCACCTCAAATGACTGTTATACTCCTTCACTATGAGTCCAAGTAACCGCCCGACCATCCATGATGTTGCCCGCCTTGCCAATGTGAGTCTGGCAACGGTTGACCGCGTATTAAACCAGCGCCCCGGTGTCCGTCTGGTCACTGCCGAACGGGTGACAATGGCAGTGCGCCAGCTCGGTTATGTGCGGGATGTGGGGGCAGCCAACCTTGCCCGGCAGCGCAGTTATCCGTTGCTCTTCATTCTCCCGGAAGGGAGTAATGCGTTTATGCGCGGCTTGGAGCAGCAGGTGCGGCAATTGCAAGCCCATGCCAGCAGCGAGCGGGTCAGCCTGCATATCCAGTTGGTTCCCCCGTTGGATTCAAACGCCCTGGTCGCGGCTTTGCGAGCCGTTGATCCTGCCCGTTTTGCGGGGGTGGCGCTGGTTGCGACTGATTCTGCCCCGGTCATTGCGGCGATGAATGCCCTGGTCGCACAGGGCGTGCCGATGGTGACACTGGTTTCGGATGTGCCGCAATCACGCCGTAGCCACTATGCCGGGATCAATAACGTGGCTGCCGGGCGTACTGCGGCTAGCCTGCTGGGGCGTTTCCTGCATGGGCAAGGTGGTGTAGTGGCAGTATTGGCGGGATCCATGCTGCTGCGTGACCACGTGGAGCGCCACTTGGGGTTTATGCAGGTGATGCAGGCCGAATTTCCGGCATTGACCGTTTTGCCTGTCCTGGAAGGGCGCGATGAGTCTGGGACGGTTGCCCGTTTGATGGCGGCTTGTTTGCAGGCACAGCCGACCTTATGCGGGGTTTATAGCCTCGGGGCGGGTAATCGCGGTTTGATCAGTGCCTTGCAACAGGCAGGCAAAGCCGGGCAAGTCAAGGTGGTGGCGCATGAGCTGACGGACTATGCACGGGATGCGCTGCTGGATGGCACGTTTGATGTGGTCTTGAACCAGGATGCCGGGCACGAAGTGCGTAGCGCCGTGCGTGTCCTGAAAGCGCAGTTGGATGGTCAGCCGGTGTTGGAAGCCCAGGAGCGTATCCGCATTGACGTGTTCCTGCGGGACAATATGCCGGATGTTTATAACGAATAAGGATTGAGGTACGTTAATCATGTATCTGCTGGGAATTGACCTTGGCACATCCAGTGTCAAAGTGGTCTTGATGGATGGGGAGCAGCGGGTGATCGGCTCGCAGCAGCATAACCTGGGGGTGACACGCCTGCATCCGGGCTGGTCGGAACAGGAACCGGCAGATTGGCTGGATGCAACCGAACGGGTGATGCAGGCCTTGCGGCTTGCCCATCCGCTGGAGATGGCAGCCGTCAAAGGAATTGCCCTTGCTGGGCATATGCATGGTGCAACCCTGCTGGGGGAAGGCGACCGGGTATTGCGCCCGTGTATCCTGTGGAATGATACGCGCAGTTTCCAGGAGGCCGCACAACTGGATGCAGACCCGCAGTTCCGTGCCATTTCCGGCAATATTGTTTTTCCGGGCTTCACAGCCCCCAAGCTGCTCTGGGTGAAAAACCACGAGCCGGAAATTTTTGCCCGTGTGCGTAAGGTATTGTTGCCCAAGGATTATGTGCGCCTCTGGCTGAGTGGCGACTATGCATCGGATATGTCGGACGCGGCTGGGACAGCTTGGCTGGATGTGGGCAAGCGCTGCTGGTCGCCGGAGCTGCTGGCAGCCAGCGGAATGGACGAAAGCCAAATGCCAACCGTCGCCGAAGGGACTGATATTACTGGTGTATTGCGTCCTGAGCTGGCACAGCGTTGGGGCATCCAAGGTACACCAGTTATTGCAGGCGGCGCGGGGGATAATGCCGCCGCTGCCTGTGGGATGGGCACAGTGGCAGCAGGTTCGGCCTTCGTTTCCCTGGGGACATCGGGTGTGCTGTTTGCTGCCAATGCCTGCTATTTGCCAAACCCCGCCAGTGCCGTGCATACCTTCTGCCATGCCTTGCCGGATACCTGGCATCAGATGGGGGTGATCTTGTCGGCGACCGATTCGCTGAATTGGTATGCCAACCTGACCGGGCAAACGCCTGCGGTTTTGACAGCCGCCTTGGGTGAAAGCTTGCATGCCCCTAGCCCTGTCACTTTCCTGCCGTATTTGTCCGGGGAGCGTACCCCCCACAATGATGCCGCCATCCGGGGAGCCTTTGTTGGCCTTGCGCATGACAGCAGCCAGCAGGTCTTGACACAGGCCGTGCTGGAAGGCGTGGCCTTTGCTATCCGTGATAATCTGGCGGCCTTGCACGCTGCCGGTACGGAATTGACCCGTGTGACAGCGGTGGGCGGCGGCTCACGTTCCCTGTATTGGCTGAAAATTCTGGCAACGGTGCTGGATATGCCGATTGATTTGCCTGCGGAAGGTGATTTTGGTGCAGCATTTGGCGCTGCCCGACTGGCACTGATTGCTGCCAGTGGTGCTGATCCGCTGCAAATCTGTACGCCACCTGCCACCCAAACCACCATCGAACCTGAACAACAACACCGGGCGGCTTATGCAGCGGCATATGCCCGTTATTGCCGCCTCTACCCAGCCCTCAAAGGAGCCTTAGCATGAGTACCGGATTTTTTGGCGACATCGCCCCGATTGCCTACGAAGGTGCAGATAGCCACAATCCCTTGGCTTTCCGCCATTACCGCCCAGATGAAATTGTCCTCGGCAAACGCATGGAAGAACACCTGCGCTTTGCCGTCTGCTATTGGCATACGTTCTGCTGGCAGGGGCAAGATGCGTTTGGCGGGCAAACCTTCGAGCGCCCGTGGTTTGGCGACACCATGAGCCTAGCTCGGCTGAAAGCGGATGTGGCATTTGAACTGTATACCACCTTGGGTGTGCCGTACTTCACCTTCCATGACCTCGATATTCGCCCGGAAGCGGACACTTTTGCAGAAAGTACCTACCGCCTGCATGCGATGGCGGATTATTTCCAACAAAGGATGGAACAGTCCGGGGTTGGCTTGTTGTGGGGGACGGCTAACCTGTTTTCACACCGCCGCTACATGGCGGGTGCATCCACCAACCCTGACCCGGACGTGTTTGCTTATGCGGCTGCCACGGTCAAGCATTGCATTGACGTGACCCACCAGTTGAAAGGGGAAAACTATGTGCTATGGGGTGGGCGCGAAGGCTATGAAACCCTGCTGAATACCGACCTCAAGCGCGAACTCGATCAATACGGGCGCTTCCTGAATCTGGTGGTGGAACATAAACACAAGATCGGTTTCAAGGGGACTATCCTGATTGAGCCAAAGCCGCAGGAACCGAGCAAACACCAGTATGATTTCGACACCGCGACGGTGTATGGCTTCCTTAAGCGTTACGGTCTGGAAAACGAAGTTAAGGTCAATATCGAAGTGGGGCATGCGGTGTTGGCAGGGCATACCTTTGAACATGAGGTGGCTCTGGCGAATGCGCTGGGTATTTTTGGCTCGATTGATGCCAACCGTAATGACTACCAGTCGGGTTGGGATACGGATCAGTTCCCGAACAATACCCCGGAAATGGCCTTGGCCTATTACTACATCCTGCAAGGTGGCGGCTTTGGTACAGGTGGCACCAATTTTGACTCCAAACTGCGCCGCCAATCCCTGGATGCTGAAGACCTGCTGATTGGGCATATCGGTGGCATGGATACCTGCGCCCGCGCCCTGAAAGCCGCCGCGAAAATGATTGAAGACAAAGCCTTGTCCGCACCACTCTCCGCCCGTTATGCCGGTTGGGATAGCCCGGAAGCGCAAGCGATACTGCGGGGTGAGCGCTCCTTGGCTGATCTGGCAGCCCAAGTCGAAGGCGGTGCAATCAACCCACAACCCTGCTCCGGTCGGCAGGAATTGCTGGAAAATGTGGTGAATCGGTATGTGTGAGTGAGGCGGAAATATGAAAGTGGCTAAGGATGGGTTAAGATAAGCCACTTTATGAAGCTTGGTTGGGGGTGGGAAGATATGACTTGTCGCCCCAACCACAAGCTGATACCCATGATTGTCGATATTTAATTGATGCTGTTGATACGGTAGGGCGGTAGCTTACTAAACGTCATTGATCCGACCCAGCAACCCCGGACATCTCAAGAAACGAGTAAATTAAGTACTTGCTTATTGGGGGGTTATTGGGGGTAAATAATGAAATCGACAAAAGTCAGCAAAAAGGCCTATACCCGCCACAGTGCCGAATACAAAACGGAAGCCCTGAAATTGGCGGAACAGGTTGGCGTACCGGAAGCTGCGAGTCAGTTAGGCTTGCACGAATCCCAACTGTACCAATGGCGCAGCCAGCAGCGACACCAACAAAGTGTTAGCCACCGTGAACAGGAACAGGCAACAGAAATTGCCCGCTTACGCCGTGAACTCGCGGTGGCACACGAAGAGGTGGTCATCTTAAAAAAAGCCAGTGCGTACTTAGCGAGGCAAATCAGGTGAAGTACGCATTCATCCAGAACCACAGCCAGCAGTTCAACCTGAAAGCCCTGTGCCGCCTGTTGAAAGTCTCCCGCAGCAGCTACTACGGTTGGTTGCAGCAACAGCAGCGTATCCAGCAACGTCAACAACGGCAAACCGAATTCGACCAAGAGGTTGCCCGGTTATTTGCAAAAAACAAGGGATGCGATGGCGCACGCCGCTTAGAGCCTGTTCATAATCATTTTGTTTGCCAGACTCAATGCTTTTATGGGTAACTGTCATGATCCAACGCCACCCCTACCCGAGTGATATAAGCCGTGAGCAATTCGATGCTGTCCGCTGCCATCTG
>CAXYXW010000015.1:0-99618 GCA_964293005.1 uncultured Thiothrix sp. | reverse complement strand
GAAACCCGAATTATTCAATAAGCGGGTCTATGATCATATGGGTCTTGACAATTATTGAGCAAGCGTGGGACTCGTATTTCTGAGCGAGTTGATTGTAGCTCTTGTGGTTATCCTTCAAGTCCAGTTTGGAGATACTCAAAAAGTAATTATGGTATTGTCCACCTTTGCCAAGATTGTAAAACTCATATATGGGATAAGTCATTTGGAAAAGTTGACGCTATGCAAGTAGCTTTTAGTGGCGGAAGATTTGAAGGCAATCGAAGTAAACACTAATGCAAAATAGATTTTTAAATATTTTGTATAATGGAAAAAATCATGGATGAATTTTACTTAAAAAGTATAGATAGACGTTGGAAAAAAGAAATAGCTAAAGCTCAAAAGTCAATCACTTTCCTCTCCCCTTATCTCACATCAAATACAGCAAATTTAGTTTTTCAGAAATCACCACCAGAAATCATAACCGTTTGTACTGTTTTTTCATTTAAAAATTTTGTTACTGGCGCATCCTCAGTAAAAACTCTTATTCAATTAAAAAACATGGGAATAAGGTTACTTCACTTAGATAGTTTGCATGCGAAAATTTTAACAGTTGATGATAAATTTGCCAGCGTGGGTAGTCAAAACCTTACCTTTGGAGGCACACGCAACAAGGAAGCATCAATTATTATTCTTGAAAAAGAAAAAATTTTACAGCTATCTAACTTCATCAACAATTGGCTAGAAAAATCTATTGAAATTTCCGAAGAGATGCTTACTAAAGCAGAAAACTATATTATCCCATTTCAAGAAAAAATGCATGAACTATTTCTTGGAATAGATAAGTCAGAAAAAGAATATTGGTATAAGGTTCAATTAGAGGAAATGCAAAAAAAAATCCCTCGCGTATACAAAAATTTAAGAAATTTCAGTAGTATTGGCAGCAAGCACAGCATTGATGAGATGACAGCTTGTTATTTTATTGAGAAATCTGCTTGGTGGTTAAAGCACCCTAGTTACCCAGTTCGTGCTCCAAACCACAAAAATAATGTCTATGGATCAAATCCTGATTGGAGAATAGATTTTGGAGCAAATACATTTCTTGTAGGAAGAGCTATTCAGAGATGCCTAGATACTATAGAAACTGCAATTAAAGAAATATCACAAGGACAAAAAGTCACATTAGCTAGCATTGAAAATAAAATGCGCGATGACATAAGGAGCTCCATAGCAAATTTCGAAGGCGATGAATATCATGGATACTATTCAGCTCTTGAAAATAATGACATTATCTTTGGCACACAATCTATTGATATGAAGGATTTTATTACTTGCATTAATGAATTAACAGATTTTAGAAGTATTTTTGATTCTGATTTATTGGTTAATGATTAGCACCACGACGGACACAGTGGTAGCACGCGACCTAGACCACTCGACTCTCTATCAGATCAAAAATTCAAAGGATTAAAGATGAAAGTTACCATAGAAATCAAAAAATCAGATATAATTTTATTTAATTTGTCGATATTGCCGCGATTAAAGTCAACCTATATCGGCTTACTAATCATTTCCTTATTTACATTTATTGCCATTTATTTGGAGCATGGAATACCCTACTCTGCAAGTGATTGGGGTTTTACACTTCTGGCATCCGCTATCGGTGGCATTCTTGGCATAGTTTTTGGCTTTATTATTTCAATCACTTATGTCACCCTAACTTCATCATCAACAAATGGGACTTTAGGAAAACATGAATACACCCTCTCAGAAGAAGGCTTATATGAAAAAACAATAGCCAATGAAAGCCTGAATAAGTGGGCTGGAATTAGTGATATTAATGTTGTAGATAATTATTTGTTTTTAAAAATTTCTAGCTACTTATATCACATTTTACCGAAACACAGTTTTGAGTCAGAAGCGCAGTTTAATGAATTTGTTTCCTTATCCAAAAGCTATTGGAAAAACGCTACAAACTGAGTTTTTCAATTCCCGAAAATCCCCCCCCACCCCAAAGGGTGTCGCAAAACGCCGAAGAAAATCCTCCCCCAACCCCTCCTTTTGCAAAGGAGGGGAGCAAGACAGCGCATCGACTTGATCTTACAACGTGCCGTCCGACCTCCCCCTTTGCAAAAGGGGGATTGAGGGGGATTTTCTTCTGGACATTTCAGTTTTACGACACCCTCCAAGGGGTGGGGGGGAATGTTCGGAGCGTATGTTTGGATTGATCTGCCTCATCAAAAATACTGGACAATGATTGTTTATCCGCAGTATATTTCTATCAACGATTTATTTTGCTTGGAGAACCCCAATATTAGATAGGGTTGTTTTATAGCAAACTGTTAGATAACTGAGAGGGATTGCATGCTTCCAAAGTTTAGTGAAATAGACAAACAAGAAGAGTGGTATTGGGATAACCTCTATCAAAGAGAAACCACTGATAAAGTTGATAGAGTTCTCATCGGATGTAAAAATAAAGAAATACCAACAATTCTTGAATTATGTAGAAATATGAAAGGGCCATTTTGTATTTTGTATGTTCTTTTAATATCAAGAATTGGTAACGAATCAGGTCGTTATCAATCACCTGAATATATGACATATGAAGAGCTTGAGTTATTCTTGTATGAACACCAAGAGTTCTTCGAGCAAGATGGTCGCCATCATCTATGGGTAGTATCAATGACTAGTGAAGGCCAGTTTATATATGATAAACATAACTTCATATTTGCATATGGGGCGGTGTCTGAGTACATCGAAAAATTAGAAGAATTGGGGTTCCAAGAGGGGGAAATCAGTACTCCAGTCCCTCATGCTCATTATTACCACTATCAGTTTGATGATGAAGAAGAGGCAGTAATGAAAAAATGGAATTGGATTCACAGTCCACTTCAAGATGAAGATGACCTATAGCCATCTAACAAGAAAACCCTTAGCGCATCTGCTTAATCTTACAACGTGCCGTCCGGCCTCCCCCTTTGAAAAAGGGGGATTGAGGGGGATTTTCTTCTGGGCATCTCAGTTTTACGACACCCTCCAGATAAGTAGGGTTGACGGCTATTGGAAGAACACTGCAAACTGACTTCTTGGCTTATTCAAATAAAGAAACCCCTCCTAACCTCCCCTTATCAGGGGAGGAACACGAGCGTATCACTGTCTTCTTGCTCCCTCCCTTGATAAGGGGAGGGTTGGGGTGGGGTTTCTTTACAAACGATACCTTTAGGAGTCCCCATGCAAAACCTCGGAACATTCGACTACATCATTGCCGGTGGCGGGGCTGCTGGCTGTGTATTGGCGAACCGCCTTTCGGCTGATCCAGCCACCTCGGTATTATTATTGGAAGCGGGCAATGATGAACGCTGGATTTGGACGAAAATCCCGGTGGGTTACTTGTTTTGCATCAACAACCCCCGCACCGACTGGTGTTTCAAAACGGAAGCGGAGCCTGGCCTGAATGAGCGTTCAATCATTTATGCACGCGGCAAGGGTTTGGGCGGCAGTACCCTGATCAATGCCATGATCTATATGCGCGGGCAGGCACGCGATTATGATGAATGGGCAGCCCTGACCGGCGATCCGCATTGGGCATGGGAAAACGTGTTCCCGCTGTTCAAGGCAGTTGAAGACCATTGGCAGGGCGCAAGCCCCACCCACGGCGCGGGCGGTGAATGGCGGGTGGAGAAACAGCGCCTGTCATGGGACATCCTTAACCGTTTTGCCGAAGCTGCTGTCCAGGCCGGTATCCCGGCAACGGCTGATTTCAATGGCGGGGATAACCACGGGGTCAGCCATTTTGAAGTCAACCAGCGGCGCGGCACACGTTGGAGTGCCGTGCGTGGCTTTCTTGACCCGGTGCGCTCACGCCCCAACCTGACCATTCTCACCGGGGCGCTGTCCGATAAACTATTGCTGGAAAACCGTCAGGTGCGTGGTATCCAGTTCCGCCTCAACGGTGAAAACTGCATGGCGCACAGCCGTCTGGAAACGGTCTTGGCAGCAGGCTCAATCGGTTCGCCTGCCATCCTGCAACGTTCCGGGATAGGGGATGGCGCATTCCTGCAAACACACGGCATTCCGGTGGTGATGGATTTGCCCGGTGTCGGCAATAACCTGCAAGACCATTTGCAATTGCGCAGCATATTCAAAGTAGAGGGCATTAAAACCCTCAACCAAAGCGCCAACCAGTTATGGGGAAAAATGGCGATGGGCTTGGAGTATTTATTATTCCGCAGTGGTCCCTTGACGATGGCTCCCAGCCAATTGGGTTTATTCGCTCGCTCTAGCCCTGATATAGCCACCCCTGACCTTGAATACCATGTGCAGCCCTTGTCGCTGGATAAATTTGGCGACCCACTACACCCCTTCCCCGCCTTTACCGCCAGTGTCTGTGACCTGCGCCCGCAATCGAGGGGCTGGATAAAAATCCGCGACCTTGACCCGGCCTCCGCACCACGCATTGCCCCCTGTTATTTGAGCCACCCGGCAGACCAGGCCAAGGCCGCAGCAGCAATCCGCCTGACGCGCCAGATTGCCGCCCAGCCTGCCCTTGCCCCTTACCAGCCGCAGGAATACCTGCCCGGCAATGCTTACCAATCAACGGAAGAATTGGTCAAGGCAGCCGGGGCGATTGGCACAACCATTTTCCACCCGATCGGAACCTGCAAAATGGGGCGGGATAATGATCCATCCGCCGTCACTGATAGCCGTTTGCGGGTACGGGGGCTGCAAGGGTTACGGGTGGTTGATGCCTCGGTGATGCCTACCATCACCTCCGGCAATACCAGCTCACCCACCATTATGCTGGCAGCACGCGGGGCTGAATGTATTCTCGCGGATTGGCGAAAATAAGTGACCGGCCTGATTCCCCAGGCCGTTTAAAAAACCCACAGAATCAACGCTCGTCGGAAAGTCACCGACCATCAATCCAGCTTATTAATAAATTAAGCTGGCATATAAACCAGAAGCCCTAGCATCAACCTACCCAAACACAAACCCTTAAAAGCGTTGAGGCTAAACCTATGTCAACACCCATACTCAGCAAAGCGGATTTTGAGCATCTGCTGTATATGACCCAAATCGTCGAAGCCCGTGACCCTTATACTGCCGGGCATTTATGGCGGGTAGCACAAATGGCCAAGCTACTGGCTCGCCAAATCAAACTCGAGGACACCGATGTATTCCACATCACCCTGGGGGCTTACCTGCATGACCTTGGCAAAATCGTTGTCCCCGACCAAGTGCTCAACAAGCGGGACATCCTGGAATCCGGCGAGCTGGTGCAAATGCATTCGCATGCTGAAATGGGCTATCAGGCGCTCATCAAGCACCAACTGGCGGTGGATATTGCCAAACTGGTACGTTACCACCATGAGCACTGGGATGGGCACGGCTACCCACACCATCTGGGGAATACCGAAATCCCGCTCGGCGCACGCCTGCTGTGCATTGTCGATGCCTTTGATGCCATGACCTCCACCCGCCCCTACCGCACGGCGCTGCCCATCGCCACCGCACTGGAACGCCTCCAGGCCAACAAGGGCATCCAGTTTGACCCGGATTTGGTGGATGCCTTCCTTGCCATTGGTGAAGAAAAGCTCTCCCACATTGTCGGGCATAGCGACACCAACCGCCCGCTGCTGGACTGCTATGTCTGCGGGCCGGTGGTGGAAATGCCGCCCGATGGGGTCGATACCGTGTATTGCCGGGTCTGTACTGGCAAGTTCAATGTCCAGCGCGATGCCGACGGCAAGGCCAGCCTGGAGTTTGCCGATGACCACGGCAGTGGTGAAGACCTGTTGCCCAACCCGGACATGAAGCACCTGCACACCAACTTTTCCGAGTTCGGCTTGTTCATGGAGTAAGCACCCGAGGGCTGGTACACTACTGCACATCAGCACAATCAAGTATACCAATCAGGAGTGGAACCATGCCCATCGGCAATGTGATGATGGATTTGGAGGGCAAAACCCTAAGCGCCGAAGAGCGCGAACTGTTACAACACCCAGCCATCGGCGGGTTGATTTTTTTCTCCCGCAACTACGAATCAGCGGAACAATTGACCGCCCTGGTGCAGGCCGTCCGGGAAGCCGCAGGCCGCCCACTGCTGCTGGCGGTTGACCATGAGGGCGGGCGCGTGCAACGTTTCCGCCAGCAGTTCACGCTGTTACCTGCCGTTGGCAAGCTCGGCAAACAGTACGCCGCTGACCCACTCGCTGCCCGCCAACACGCCCAGCGCATGGGTTGGTTGATGGCAGCCGAGGTGCGTGCCGTTGGCATTGATTTCAGCTTTGCCCCGGTACTTGACCTGGATTATGGGGTCAGCCGTGTGGTCGGCGACCGTTCATTCCACCGTGACCCGCAGGTGGTGGCGGAGCTGGCGGGTGCTTTCATTGCCGGGATGCGTGAGGCTGGCATGGCCTCCACCGGCAAGCACTTCCCCGGTCATGGCTTTGTGGAGGCCGACTCCCACCTTGCCATCCCGGTCGACCTGCGCCCCGCCGCTGCCATTCTCGCGGAGGATGTGATCCCGTTTACCGCCCTGTTCAAACAGGGGCTGGATGCCGTCATGCCTGCGCACGTCATTTATGAGCAAGTCGACAGCCAACCGGCTGGATTCTCGCGGGTCTGGTTGCAAGACATCCTGCGCGGGCAATTGGGCTTTGACGGTGTGATTTTCAGTGATGACCTGAGCATGGAAGGTGCAGGGGTCGCCGGGGGTTATCCTGAGCGGGCAGAGGCAGCTTTACAGGCCGGTTGTGACATGATTTTGGCCTGCAACAAACGTACCGGGATCATTGAAATCCTCGACCGGGTGAAACTGCAAACCCCAGCTGCCAGTGACCAACGCCTGCAACGCATGCTGGGGAAACCCTTCATGAACCGCTCTGCCCTGCTCAGCCAAGATCACTGGCGGCAAGCGGTGGCAGAAGTCACGGGAATTGCCTAAAATCAATGCCCAAGCTTTGGGAATACGCACACATACG
This sequence comes from uncultured Thiothrix sp., assembly GCA_964293005.1. Lineage (GTDB taxonomy): Bacteria > Pseudomonadota > Gammaproteobacteria > Thiotrichales > Thiotrichaceae > Thiolinea. The sequence continues at coordinate 92,659 of CAXYXW010000015.1, read as the reverse complement.
AGGACAAGGGCAATGAATGAGAACAAAATAGCATTTGCAGTGATCGGTGGGACTGGCCTGACGCAAATCGAAGGCCTGGAAGTGATCCACCGCGAAGTGGTGCACACCCCTTACGGCGAACCTTCCGGACAAATCACCCACGGGGTGATCGGCGACCAGCGCATCGCGTTTCTGGCACGGCATGGTTACACCCACAATATCCCGCCCCACAAGATCAACTACCGCGCCAATATCTGGGCGTTGCGCAGCATTGGTGTCAGCAAGGTGATTGCGGTCGGGGCGGTCGGTGGCATTACCCCGGAAATGGCTCCTGAAGCCCTTGTCATCCCTGACCAGATCATTGACTACACCTATGGGCGCTCACATACCTTTTTCGAGGAAGGGCTGACTTCCGTCACTCACATTGACTTTTCCCACCCCTACTGCCCGAACTTGCGCCAAGCGTTGCTGGCAGCAGGCAAACAGGCCGGGATCGACCTGATTGACGGAGGCACGTATGCCGCCACCCAAGGGCCGCGTCTGGAAACAGCCGCCGAAATCCTGCGGCTGGAACGCGATGGCTGCGATCTGGTCGGCATGACCGCCATGCCGGAAGCGGCCTTGGCAAAAGAGCTGGGCTTGGGTTATGCCAGTTGTGCGGTCGTTGCCAATTGGGCTGCCGGAAAAAGCGCGAATGAAATCACCATGGATGAAATCCACCAGCATCTGGCAGTCGGCATGACCAACCTGCGCAAGCTATTGAAAGTGCTGGAGTGCTGATTGCCTGAACCAGCCCGTTCAGGCTTGGTGACAGCCGCCAACCCCTTCCAGGCTGAACTGCACCTCCACGCCAAACCCTCACGCCTGCTGCTGGGGTTTATTGCCAGCAGCCACCTGCTGGCAGGGGTGGCGGTGTGGGCAATGCCGTTGGCAGCAGGCTGGCAGGCCGGATTACTGCTGGCAGTTCTGGTGTCGGTGCTCTATTACGGTGGGCTGCACAGCGGATATTTGCCGCAGCGCTCGGTGCAGCTTGCCATCTGGCGTGAATTTGGCGGCTGGGAATTGCAGACCCACAGCGGGGAATCGCGGCCTGCCCAATTGTGTGGCAGCAGCTTCAGCAGTTACTACCTGAGTGTGCTCAACTTCAAAACCCGCCAAGGCAGGCGTTTTACACTAGTGCTATTGCCCGATAATCTGGATGCAGCCAGCGGGCAACACTTGCGCAGGCGTTTATGGCTCGACCGGGCTTCAGTCCCCCAACAAATCCAATAGGCTGGACACATAGGCACGGGCGGTTTCCTGGCGCTGCTCCGGGGTGATCACCTTGCGGTCTTCCCATTCAATATGCTGCTCCGGCAGCTCATCCAGAAAACGGCTGGGGTCACAGGCGACCTTTTCACCATAACGTGAACGGGTCTTGGCATAGCTGATGGTCAGGTGCTTTTGCGCACGGGTAATGCCCACATAAGCCAAGCGCCGCTCCTCCTCAATTCCGGCAGCGTCCAAACTGTTGGCATGTGGCAATAATTCCTCTTCCGCCCCCACCAAAAACACATAAGGAAACTCCAGACCTTTTGCACCGTGCAAGGTCATCAGGGTAACGGCATCCTGCTCCTCTTCGCCGCTATTGCGCTCCAACAAATCAACCAGACTCATGTGCGCGACGATTTCCGCCAAGGTTTCCTTGCCTGCGCCCTCATCGTGCAGCTTGCGTACCCAATCAACAATTTCCCAGACATTCGCCATGCGCTTTTCAGCGACTTTCGGTGAACTGGAATCCTGCAATAACCAGTCCTCGTAATAAATTTCGGTAACAATACGCTTGACCAACACCGCAGGCGCTTCCGTTTGGTTGGCATGAATCATCGCATTCAGCCAGGTGGTGAAGGTATCCATGCGCTGGCGGGCTTTCGCTGAAATGCGCTCGGCAAACCCCATTTCCTGGGCAGCAACAAACAGGCTGGTATGGCGCTCATGGGCATAATCACCCAGCTTTTCCAAGGTGGATGTACCAATTTCACGGCGTGGGGTATTAATGATCCGCAAGAAAGCAGCATCGTCTTCCGGGTTACTGACCATCCGCAAATAGCCCAGGATGTCCTTGACTTCTGCCCGTTCAAAAAAAGAAGTCCCGCCCGTCAATTTATACGGGATATTCTGCTCACGCAGCAGCTTTTCAAACAAACGGCTTTGGTGGTTGCCCCGGTACAGGATGGCAAAATCCTTATAGGCCGTGCGGTCACGGAAATGGCGTTTCATGATCTCACCCACCACTTTTTCCGCCTCATGCTCGGCTGTCCGGCATGGCATAATCAGGATGGGGTCGCCCTCCCCCAAGGTGCTCCATAACTTCTTTTCAAACAGGTGCGGGTTATTGGCAATCAGGTGATTGGCACTTTCCAGAATACGCCGGGTGGAACGGTAATTCTGCTCCAGCTTGATTACCCGCAAACTCGGATAATCTTTCTGTAGCTGGGCAATATTCTCCGGGCGTGCCCCCCGCCATGCATAAATTGACTGGTCATCATCGCCCACTGCCGTCAATGCCCCGCGCACCCCGACCAATTGGCGGATCAGGCGGTATTGGCAAGCATTGGTATCCTGATACTCATCCACCAGCAAATAACGCAAGCGGTTCTGCCATTTCTCCAGAATTTCAGGATACTGGTCAAACAACTGCACCGGCAATACGATCAAATCATCAAAATCAACCGCATTATAAGCCTTGATTTGGCGCTGGTAAGCCGTATACAAGCGCACCGCCCGCTCTTCCAATTCATTGGCAACCTGCTGCATGGCTTGCTCTGGGCTGACAAAATCATTCTTCCAGCGCGAAACCTGCCAGCGCATAGCCTCTGACTCCTCCTCAATTTCCTCCTTGAACGCCAGTTCTTTCAGGATGGTGCTGCTATCTTGGGCATCCAGAATCGAAAACCCCGGTTTATAACCCAGCTTGCGTACCTCCTGTTTGAGGATGGTCAAGCCCAAATTATGGAAGGTCGCCACCGTCAAGCCCTTCGCCTCGTCCTTATCCAGCAATTGGCTGGCACGCTCACGCATTTCACGGGAAGCCTTATTGGTAAAGGTAATCGCGGCAATCTGCTTGGCCTCATAACCCGCATTGCGGATCAGCCAAGCCACCTTTTGGGTAATGACACGGGTCTTGCCACTGCCTGCACCTGCCAGCACCAATAAGGGGGAGCCGAGGTGCGTAACCGCAGCCTGTTGTTGGGGATTAAGTCCTTGCATTTATTTGAATACGCGGGTTAGCCAAGTGGAAAGGGAGATAAGGTTGGGATGCTGTTTATCAAACAGAGCCTGAGAATAGGCATATGAGGGTGATATACCCGGCTCTTGCTGCCAAGCCAGCCAGGTAGCCAGCTCTGCCTTCGGTTGATGGATAGGCTTAAATAACTGCTGCCCACCTAAGTCAGAAACCGTCGTCTGAGCTATTTGCAGGAGTGCTTGGCCTGAAGCCGCAATCGTTGGGAGTAAAAAGGTTTCAAATAGTCCATCTGAAAAGTGATCGGGCATAATCCACAAACCGACTTCTGCACCAGATATATGCGTAAAAACCTCACCTTGCATCTGCAAGGCTGGCACAGCTCCTGAGTTGAAACGATGATTCGCCAAGATGCTTTCTACTTTATTTCGCCGGTTCTGAAAACCAAAAGCAGGCGACTGGTCTGCATCCAACACAATAGCCAATTTTCCAAGCTCCCCCCGGATTAAACGCACTATCTCACGATCTAGGCGGGTAAATAAGGTATTGACCCCATTCCGATGAATATTATGGGCTACATTCTTAGGTGTGTCCGGTTGGACATTAACAGCAAGTGGTATTTTCTTCAGAAACTCGACAAAAAAAAGCCTGTCACCCTCACCTTCAACCAATAGCATGGCGGTATTTTGCATTAACGTACCTCCATATTGGTTTGCAGGATCATTTCAATGTCATTTTCATCATAGACGAGTGCAGAGATTTGTCCTTTTTTCGGGTCATTATCCCGTGTATGCCGCGCCAATGAGATAATTTTCCCCTCTTCCGGTGAGCGCAGGGCAACATGACCAAAAGCCCTCAAGGTATCTTGGCTATGGGTGGTAGCAAAGACCTGTATATCTAACGCTTTCGCCAACTCGAACAGCTTTTCCCAGATTTCTTCCTGGATCGAATAATGTAAGCCATTCTCGAATTCGTCGATCATCAAATAACATCCACGAGCGTTCAATGCATGAAGGAACATCTGTAGTAGACGCATCACCCCTTCACCCATCCCCCTCAAGGGAACTCCCTTAGAGCCATTTTTAATTTTTGCTATTGCAATTCTTGAATGTTTTCTTTTATTATCTAATGGTTCTATAAAAAAAACATTCACTAATAAAGGGTTTATTATTTTCAAGATATCCTTAATAAACTCATCATCAGAATTCAATACTGCCTTATCCCAAAGATAGGCTAATTCATACTCAGGAATAAGATTAGTTCCGATAAAGCTATAATTATATTTATTTATTCTAAGGCGACCTGCATTGTTTGGTTTTTCATTAGCAGATTCCTTATTACTTTTATCTGGAAGATAACCTAAAATACGCCCAGCCCTGTTAATATAAATCTTTTTACTCTCGGAAATATCACCTATATAAATATAATCGGAAATGGACTGATAATTGAATAGTCCATCCAGAGAGTCATTACGATCATCCAGTACCCCATCAATCGCTACATTTAACTTATGGGAAAAAATATACATCGCCTCCAACAAAGTACTCTTCCCGCTGTTATTCTTCCCGACGATCAAGTTCACCCGCCCCAGTGACGGGATGGTCAAATCTTCAAAGCAGCGGAAATTCTTGATGTGCAGGCTGTCGAGCATGATGTGCGTCCTTTTCTGTACGGTGTACGGGTTTGGTCAACTATAGCAAATTCAGGCGAAGCTATCCGTAGCAAACGCAGCCCGCGCCATGCAGCGCACTGCCTCCAGCACGCACTTAAAATCATCTGGCAATGGCGCATCAATCTGTACCGCTGCCCCTGTCAATGGATGCACAAACACCAAGCGGGCAGCATGCAACAGCAAACGCCCACAGCCAAACTGCTCACGGAACAACTGGTTATGTTTGCCATCACCGTGAGTGGTATCACCCACAATCGGATGAAAAATATGCTTGAGATGACGACGCAACTGGTGCTTACGCCCCGTCTCCGGGGTTAATTCCAGCAGGGTATAGCGGCTGGTGGGATGTTTGCCCTGTGCGAACGGCAGCTCGAAGGCCTCAAGGCTGCGGTAATGGGTGATGGCAGGCTGGGCAGGCTTGTTGTGGTCGGCCTTGGCATCAGCCACCTCATCCAGCTCTTCGCGTAAAGGGTAGTCAATCACCCCGGCAGCGGAAGTATAACCGCGCACCAAGGCCAGATAGGTTTTCTGCACCGCCCCTGCCTGAAACTGCTCCCCTGCCAGCCGGGCAGTGGCAGCATCCAGTGCGAACAACAACACCCCGGAAGTGGGCTTGTCCAGCCGGTGCAGCGGATACACCTTCTGCCCCAACTGGTTACGCAGCATTTGCACCGCAAAACGGGTTTCGTGGCGGTCAATCAGGCTGCGGTGTACCAGCAAACCGGATGGCTTATTGACCGCAACCAGTTGGGAGTCCTGATACAGGATGGGTAACGCCCCCTCCCCACTCAAACAGCCACCATCTGCATGCGGCCTTGGTCACTTTCCACCGCCACGACCCGACCACGCAGCGAGTTGGGTAGCGCTTCGGTAATGGCAATGTCCACAAAACGCCCAATCAGGCGCTCATGCCCATCGAAATTGACCACCCGGTTATTTTCCGTGCGCCCCGCCAGTTGCTGTGCATCCTTACGGGCATGACGCTCAACCAACACACGTTGCACCGTACCAACCATACCGGCACTAATCGCCGCTGCCATCGCAACGATACGGCTTTGCAACTGCTGCAAACGCGCCTTTTTCACCTCCAGCGGGGTATCATCCACCAGACTGGCAGCCGGTGTACCGGGGCGGGCGCTGTAAATGAAGCTGAAACTATGGTCAAAGCCAATGTCCTCAATCAGCTTCATGGTATCCGCAAAATCCTTGTCGGTTTCACCAGGAAAACCAACGATAAAGTCAGATGACAGGCTGATCTGCGGGCGGATTTGCCGCAAGCGGCGGATTTTGGATTTGTATTCAACCGCCATGTGGTTGCGCTTCATCGCCGCCAGAATACGGTCAGAACCGCTCTGTACCGGCAAATGCAGGTGGTTGACCAATTCCGGTACTTGCGCATAGGCATTGATCAGGCTGTCGCTGAACTCATTCGGGTGCGAGGTGGTATAACGGATACGGTCGATACCATCCACTGCGGCAATGTACTGGATGAGCAAGGCCAAATCCGCAATGTCGCCATCGTGCATCTTGCCACGGTAGGCATTCACATTTTGCCCCAGCAGGTTCACCTCACGCACACCCTGTGCCGCCAGTTGTGCCACCTCTGCCAACACGTCGTCAAACGGGCGGGAGATTTCCTCACCACGGGTATAGGGGACGACGCAGAAGGTGCAATACTTGCTGCACCCTTCCATGATGGACACAAACGCGGTCGGGCCTTCTGCACGCGGCTCCGGCAGGTTGTCGAATTTTTCAATTTCCGGGAAGCTGATGTCAACCACCGGCTTGTGCTCACTGCGTACCTGCCTGATCAGGTCAGGCAAACGGTGCAGGGTCTGCGGGCCAAACACCACATCCACCAGCGGCGCACGCTCACGCAGTGCCTCCCCTTCCTGGCTTGCCACACAGCCACCGACACCGATAATCAGGTTCGGGTTCTTCTCCTTCAGCGGTCGCCAACGCCCAATCTGTGAAAATACCTTTTCCTGCGCCTTTTCACGGATCGAACAGGTATTCAACAACAGCACATCGGCCTCTTCGGGGTTATCCGTCAACACCATGCCATCGCGGGCATGCAGCACATCCAGCATTTTCGCTGAATCGTACTCGTTCATTTGGCAACCGTGGGTTTCGATAAAAATTTTGCCAGCCATGTGCATCTACCTGTATTGGGCGTAGGATCGGAAAAGCGGCCTATTATCGCTGGCGGGGTGAGTTGGGACAAGTGACAACATAAAACAACGTAATGTCTGTTCTGGTCAGGGGCAGGCAAGAGACCCGCCCCCCAGTTCAATAGACTGGGCTTGCGCCTTACTGCCCTGCCACCGTCATGCGGTTGACCAGAATCGAGCCAGTCTGGATGCTACCACGCCGGTCAGTATCATTGCCGATGGCGGCAATGCCCAAGTACATGTCCTTGAGGTTGCTGGCGATGGTGATTTCTTCCAGCGGATACTGAATTTCACCGTTTTCCACCCAAAAGCCCGCTGCACCACGCGAATAGTCACCCGTAATCATATTGATGCCGCTGCCGATCAACTCAGTCACCAGCACCCCACGCCCCATTTGCTGCAACAGGTCGGTGAAACTTGCCCCAGTATCCGCCAGCAACAAGTTGCCATTGCCACCCGCATTGCCGGTGGTCTTTAGCCCCAATTTACGGGCGGAGTAACTGCCAAGGAAATAACGCTCGACCTTACCATCGCGGATCACGTCACTGATGCGGGTTGCAACACCTTCCGAGTCATAGGCACGGCTACCGGAAGCACGGGGCAGATGGGGATTTTCGACCAGTTGGATAAAGTCCGGGAAAACCTGCTTGCCGACAGCATCCAGCAGGAAGCTGGCCTTGCGGTATTGTGCACCGCCCCCCAAAGCAGACACCAGATGCCCGACCAAACCGCGTGCCAACTCCGGTACATACAGGACAGGCACTTCACAGGTAGGGATGGAACGCCCCCCCAAACGGCGCACGGTACGGCGGGCTGCTTCCAAACCCACGGCTTCCGCCCCTTCGAGGCCAGAAGGCAAGCAGGAGGTGGTATACCAATAATCGCGCTGCATGGAATCGCCATCCTGGGCAACGACTGAACAGCTCAAGGAGTGGCGCGTACCATAATCAACCCCACAGAAACCATTGGAGTTGGCATACGCACCAATCCCGGCATAGCTGTCGACACTCGCCCCCTCGCTGTTGGTGATGCGCGGGTCATGGGCACGCGCCACATCCTCCGCCTGCACCGCCAGGGCAATCGCCCGGTCTGCATCCATATCCCACGGATGGTACAAATCCAGATTCGGGAATTCGCTGGCCATCAATTCGGGGTCAGCCAGACCATTGTATTCATCTTCAGCGGTATAGCGGGCAATCCGGCAGGCTGCATCCAGGGTATCATCCAGCGCTTGGCGGGAAAAATCGCCGCTGGAGGCATAGCCTTTCTTATGCCCAAAATAAACCGTGAGGCTTGCACCCTGGTCACGGTGGTATTGCAGCTTGTCCACCTGCCCCATGCGCACTTCCACCGACAGGCCTGTCCCCTTATTCAGGTTAACCTCGGCAGCGGTCGCACCCCGTGCTTTCGCACCACGCAGCACATAATCGGTCAGCTCCTGAAACTCAGCCCCGAGTGCTTCCCTGTTTTCCAGTTGTATCATGTCTTTATCCTTTTGCTCAGGTTGCTAACAGGCTGCTGTCCCGCCCACGGTCAAACCATCCACCCGCAAGGTCGGCTGCCCGACCCCAACCGGCACACTTTGCCCATCCTTGCCACAGACCCCAATACCAGTATCCAAGGCCAGATCGTTACCCACCATACTCACACGGGTCAACACATCGGGGCCGTTACCAATCAGGGTGGCGTTTTTCAGGGGGTGAGTCACTTTACCGTTTTCAATCAAATAAGCCTCGGACGCGGAGAACACAAACTTGCCGGAGGTAATATCCACCTGACCACCGGAGAAGTTCACCGCATAAATGCCCTTATCGACCGAAGCAATAATTTCCTCCGGGTCATATTGTCCGGCACGCATATAGGTGTTGGTCATGCGCGGCATCGGCAAATGCGAATAAGACTGGCGGCGACCATTGCCGGTGGAGCTAGTCCCCATCAGTGCCGCATTCTGCCGATCCATCATGTAACCGGTGAGGATGCCATCCTCAATCAGGGTGGTGCATTGGGTTTGCGTGCCCTCATCATCCACACTCAGGGAACCCCGGCGCTGCTCCAACGTGCCATCATCGACCACGGTAATGCCCTTGCTGGCGACCTGTTCACCCATGCGCCCGGAGAAAGCCGACGTGCCCTTGCGGTTAAAGTCGCCTTCCAGACCATGCCCAATCGCCTCGTGCAGCAGAACCCCAGGCCAGCCTGCCCCCAACACCACCGTCATGCTGCCAGCAGGTGCAGCCTTGGCATCAAGGTTGACCAGTGCCATCCGCACGGCCTCATCTGCATAGGCATCCGCCCGCCCATCATTCAGGAAGAAATCGAGGTCAAAACGCCCACCACCACCAGACATGGCGCTTTCAGTCTGCCCATCGCGCTCCACAATCACCGACACATTGGTTCGCACCAACGGACGCACATCGGCAGTCATGCGGCCTTGCTCATCGACGATCAGGATAATTTCATGCACGGCAATCAGGCTGGCCATGACCTGTTTGACATGCGGGCTAGCCGCACGCGCCCGGCTATCAATCCGGTGCAGCAGGTCGATCTTGTCACTCTCACTCAAGGAAGCCAGTGGGTCAGCCAAACCATACAAAGCGCGGGAGGGCTGGCGTGCCTGCCAAGCCTGCACCCGCCCGGATTGCCCGGCACGGCTAATGGCACGGGCAGCACGGGCAGAGTCCATCAATGCGCCCAGGCTAATCTCATCACTGTAAGCAAAGCCCGTCTGCTCCCCACACACGGAACGTACCCCAACCCCGCGCTCAATACTGTAGCTGCCACTTTTGACAATACCCTCCTCCAGACCCCACGACTCATAGCGGGAAGACTGGAAGTAAAGGTCTGCCAAGGTGGTGTCACTGGTGAGCAACTGCGCGAATACCTTGTCAAGGTCACGCTCACTCAACCCACTCGGCGCGAAGAACGCGGCGCGGGCATAATCCATGGCCTGTTGCATATGTATTGGTTCCTTTTGCATGAATATTGGGCTACGTGCCAGTATAACCATAGCCTGTCCAGGAAGTCATAATAACCGTGTTGGGGTGTGGAAGAAACCAAGGTGACAGCTCAGCCACAACACGGTTCAGAGGCAATATTGCCAGACACCAGACGGCGGTGTCCCAAGACAGGGAAGCGTTGGCGCATTACCCGCTGGGCAGGCAAATCCGGCTCCAGCAGAACAATCCCGGAGCCTTTGTTGAGCTGCCCGCGCACCCGCCCCCAATAGTCAACCACCATGCTGTGCCCGTAGGTGGTACGCCCACTGACATGGTAGCCACCTTGTGCCGCTGCCACCACGTAGCACAGGTTTTCAATGGCACGCGCCCGGAGCAGGGCTTCCCAATGTGCTTGCCCGGTGATTTCAGTAAAAGCTGAAGGGATAACCAGAATCTCCGCCCCTTGGCGGGACAGTTCACGGTACAGTTCCGGGAAACGCAAGTCATAGCAGACCGACAGGCCAAGCCGCCCGAACGGGGTATCCACCACCACCACCCGTTCACCCGGATAGTTGGTATGGCTTTCGGTATAGACTTCAGCCTCATCGCCGACGGTCACATCAAACAGGTGGATTTTGTCGTAGCGGGCAATAACCTGCCCGTGGTCATCATACAGCAGGCAAGCGGCATAAGGGCGGCCTTCCTGTGCCGAGCGCAAGGGGATGGTGCCTGCCACAATCCAGACCTTATGCTGACGGGCAAGGCGGGCAAGGCAATCCTGGATAGGGCCGTTGCCTTCGTCTTCGGTCAACTGCACACGGGCAGCATCGGATTTACCCATAATGGCGAACATTTCCGGCAATACCACCATGCCCGCACCCGCTTCGGCAGCCTCACCCACCAAGCGCCCCGCTTCCATCAAGTTGGCCTGCAACTGCGGGCCGGATGCCATCTGCACGGCTGCTATTGATTTCATGTCTCCACTCCCAGACATCTGTTTCTCCTCATTGTTGCCCCGCGTGGGGTAAACAGCAAATTTTTCATGACCAATAGCAAACTAACGGTCAGGGATGGCTGCCAACCTACAACAACACCACATCAAACTGTTCTTGCGTATACAGGGACTCCACCTGTAAACGGATGGGGATGGCGACAAATTGCTGCAACTCGGCAAGGCTATCCGACTCCTCATCCAGCAGGCGGTCAATCACATCCTGTGCCGCCAACACCAGCAACTCCTTGGCCTCAAACTGGCGCACGGCACGCAGGATTTCCCGGAACACTTCAAAACAGACCGTTTCAGCCGTTTTCAAATAGCCACGCCCATTACAGGTCGGACAGGATTCACACAGCACATGCTCCAAACTTTCACGGGTACGCTTGCGGGTCATTTCCACCAGACCCAAGGGGGAAACATCACAGATATAGGTCTTGGCGTAATCTTTTTCCAGCGCTTTTTCGAGGGTTTTCATGACCTGCTGTTTGTGGTCAACCTGGGTCATGTCAATAAAGTCGAGGATAATAATGCCGCCGAGGTTACGCAGGCGCAATTGGCGGGCAATCGCCTGGGCAGCCTCCAGATTGGTGCGGAAAATGGTTTCCTCCAGATTGCGGCTACCGACAAACCCACCGGTATTCACATCAATGGTGGTCATCGCTTCGGTCTGGTCAACAATCAGGTAGCCCCCTGATTTCAGCGGAACCTTGCGCTGCAAGGCCTTCTGGATTTCCTCCTCCACCCCATGCAAATCAAAAATCGGGCGCTCACCAGGATAATGCTCGATATTCTGGGCAAGGTCAGGGATATACATCTCACTAAACTCACGCACGCGGTGGGCGGTTTCACGCGAATCAATCAGCACGCGTTGGATCGGCTCGCCCACCATGTCACGCAATACCCGCAACACCAACGGCAAATCCGAATAGACCAGGGTTGCCTGGGAGGACGAAGCACTGGCCTCTTCCAGATGCCCCCATAACTTGCGCAGGAAACCCATGTCTTGCCGCAGGGTTTCTTCGCTGATGCCATCCGCCGCAGTACGCACGATATAACCGAAATGGTCGCCAAACTCCGCCCGCAACTGCACCACCAGCCCCCGCAAACGCTCACGCTCTGCCGCCGATTCAATCTTGCCGGAAATGCCAATGGTCTGGTTATCCGGCATCAGCACCAGAAAACGCGATGGCAGGGTAATGTAGGTGGTCAGGCGTGCGCCCTTCGTCCCCAACGGGTCTTTGATCACCTGCACCAACAGCTTTTTGCCCTCATACAGCACATCGCCAATTTGGGGGCTGGGTTTCTTGATCAGCTCCAGATCGCCATTCAAGTCCTCCATCGGCGGGGCGGTCAGGTCAGAGGCATGCAGGAAAGCTGACTTATCGAGGCCAATGTCAATAAAGGCTGCTTCCATTCCGGGCAGCACCCGCGACACCTGTCCTTTATAAATGTTACCGACAATACCACGCCGGGAAATGCGCTCAATCAACACTTCCTGCAAAATGCCATTTTCCAGCAACGCAACCCGTGACTCCTGGGGTGTGATATTAATCAGCAGCTCAGCACTCATGCATTCCTCTCTGTGGTGAAGTTTAATTATGAAACTTGTTTATTAGCTTTTTTTCATATAATACGAAGCCCGGCTGCTGCCAGCAATTGAGCCGTTTCAAACAGGGGCAAACCCATCACCCCGGAATAGGAACCTTCCAGACGCTCAACAAATACCGCCCCCAAGCCCTGGATGGCATACGCCCCGGCTTTGTCACGCGGCTCCCCGTGTTCCCAGTAGGCCTCCATTTCAACCTCACTGATGTCCCGGAAATTTACGGTGCTGCGGCTCAAAGCCACCTCACTACCACCGGCATGGAACAGGGCAACGGCACTATAAATGGTATGCTGCCGCCCTGACATATGCCGCAGCATGTCGCGGGCAGAACCAAAGTCAGCCGGTTTGACCAGCAGGGTGTCATCCAGTACGCCCAAGGTGTCCGCCCCCAATACCGGCAAGGTTTTGTCGCTGCGCTGCCAAACAGCATAGGCCTTTTCCTGTGCCAGACGCTGCACCAGGGCATCGGCTGGCTCACCCGGCAAGGGGCTTTCATCAATATCAGCCGTCTGCACCCGGTAACGGATGCCAATTTGGTCAAGCAACTCACGGCGGCGCGGGGAGGCCGACGCGAGGATCAGATGCGGTTGCAGCATTCAGCCCCCCCGGTGGTAAGGATGGTTGGATAAGATGCTCCAGGCACGGAACAGTTGCTCAGCAACAATGATCCGTACCAAGGGATGCGGAAACGTCAGCGGTGACAGCGACCATTTCAGGTCAGCCCGTTGCTGGCAGGCAGCCGACAATCCTTCCGGCCCCCCCACCAACAAGGCCACATCCTGCCCGGAGGCCAGCCACTGGCTGAGCTGACCGGACAACTGCTCGGTTGACCAAGCCTTGCCCAACACGTCCAACACCACCACCAGACTACCCACAGGGATAGCTGCCAGCAGCTTTTCACCCTCTGCATCGCGGATACGTTGTAGGTCGGAATTTCTGGTGCGCTTTTCGGCAGGCAATTCACGCACCAGCAATTGGCAATGCGCTGGCATACGGCTGGCATATTCTTCGGTTGCTGTCACCACCCAGGCGGGCATCTTGGTTCCCACCGCCAGCAAGTGAATCCGCACTCAGGCTGCCCCTAATTGCAGCCCAGGCTCTGTGTATCTGGGGTGGAAATCACCCGCCCCCGCTCCCCAGAGTTTTTCCAGGTTATAGAAATCCCGCGCAGTCGGCAGCATCACGTGCACGACGAGCTGATCCAAATCAACCAGCACCCACTCCGAATCACGCCCGCCCTCAACCCCCAAGGGTTGATGTCCGGCTTCTTTGGCTTTGGCTGCCACAAAATCAGCAATCGACTTGACATGGCGGGTGGATGTGCCAGACACAATCACCAATGTATCCGTAATGGTGGATTTACCACGGACATCAAGGACTTTAACATCACGGGCTTTCATGTCTTCAAGGCTGCTCAACACCAAGTTTTGCAATTGTTCGTGTTCCATTAATACCTTCACAGTTTGTACGAAATCAAAAGGTCACAAATACAAGGATAGCATGGCTTACGGACAAGCTGGAATCTCCCGCAAATCCTGGCTGCCTTTTTGCTACAATCCCCGCCTATTTTTACCAAGGAGGAAAGGCCATCATGGGCAAACTTGCCGCCATGCGTTTAGGGGCACTGGTTACAGCTCCAATGATTATCGGTGGAATTCCGTTTGGGCTGATCTTTGGCTCACTCGCCATCAGCCAAGGGCTGGAGCCGTGGGTTCCGCTGGCCTTATCGTTGTTTGTATTTGCCGGATCGGCACAGTTTGTGGCCTTGGGGTTACTGGCAACCGGCACACCGGCGTGGATAATCGTGTTTACCACCCTGGTGATCAACCTGCGCCATATCCTGTATGCCGCTGACCTGCTGAAATACGTGCGCCACCTGCCGCTAGGCTGGCGGGTCATCTTGGCATTTGGCCTGACAGATGAGGCCTATGCCGGTGTCAAGCCCTATTACGCCAATGGAAAATTCGATTTGGCGACCGGGCATTGGGCTTATTTCGGTTCGATTGTTGCCATGTACCTGATGTGGAACACCACTACCGTGATCGGCATGCTGGCGGGTGAACTGATCCCCGGCATGAGTGAATGGGGGCTGGAATTTGCTATGGTCGCAACCTTTATTGGCATCATTACCCCTTACCTGCGCAACCTGCCGTATTGGGGAGCATTCGTGGTGGCTGGTTCTGCCGCACTGCTGCTGGCAGATTTACCCAACAATCTGGGCATGCTGCTGGCGGCCTTGCTGGGAGTTGCCGCTGGCGTAGGGATTGAACAAATGCAAGACAAGCTAAAACTTCAGCGGGGAGCCAACTGATGCCAGACACCTTAAGCCTACTGCTGACCCTGGCCGGGATGGTTGCCGTCACCTTCGGCATCCGCTTCATCCTCTATGCCAGCGCCCACCGCATCCAGTTGCCCGCGTGGATGGAAGAGGCGTTGCGCTTCGTGCCGGTTGCCGTCCTGACTGCCATCATCACCCCCATGATCCTGATGCCCAAGCAACAATGGGCGCTCGACTGGCACAATCCTTGGCTATTAGGGTCATTGGCTGCCTTTGCGGTCGGGCTGATCCGCCAACAAGCCCTATTGACCATCAGTGTTGGGGTGGTCGTGTTTTTTGTGGTGAAGTGGCTATAGGAAAAAACGAAATCCAGCCCCAGTAGCCCCTAAATGCTGCAAAAACCGCTATCATTAACCGCACAAGTAGTTTGCCCGTGTTTGCCCATAAAAGTATCACCCTGGAGACTTCCCTATGACACTTGGTTACACCCAAATGGGTTCTGGCGCAGAAAAAGTACTGGTTTTTGAAGGCTGGTTCGGGGATTACTCCGTCTGGGAACCCACCTTTAAAGGCATGGATACCGACACCTTCACTTACCTGTTCATGGATTACCGGGGCTATGGCAAATCAGCCACCCAATCAGGCAGTTACACCATGCATGAAATTGCCGCCGATGCCCTTGCACTGGTGCAATCGCTCGGCTGGACAGAGTTGCATGTGGTCGGGCACTCGATGGGCGGGATGGCGATGCAACGGTTTGCACTGGATACAGGGGCAGGCATCCGCGTCAAATCGGCGGTTGGGGTGACACCCGTACCGGCATCGGGCGGGGAGTTGAATGAAAAGGTCTGGCCTTTGTTCTTCGGGGCAATCAGCAACGATGACAACCGCCATGCCATTATTGACTTCACCACCGGCAACCGTCTAAGCCCCGCCTGGATCAAGCGCATGGTTGCCGCTTCCCGTGCGACCACACAAGAAGCCGCTTATGCAGGCTACCTGCATGCGTGGGCGCTGGAAAACTTTAGTGATGAAATCAGCCGTATCCGTCATATCCCGGTGCTAACCTGCGTCGGTGAGCACGACAAGGCCATCACTGTCGAAGCTATGCAGGCAACGTATGCTGCCTGGTATGACGCCTGTGAAGTGGCGGTGATTGGCAATGCCGGACATTACCCCATGCAAGAAACGCCGCTGGACTTGGTCACCCGTATGGAAACCTTCATGCGCAAACATGCCTGACCCCGATGAAACGCATCCTGTTTTCTGTCTTGCTGTTGTATTGGCTCTTCTGTCTCCCATTGGCAGTGGCGGTCTATACCCCGTGGACATACCAGCTTAACTGCCACTGGAATGAGCGTTGCGAACGTATCGGCCTGACGGTTGCCGAACAATCCGGTCAGGAGCTGGCAGGCTTTTTCCGCCACCAGCAAGCAAGCTTGGCAACTCCGTGGACAGAGAAAGAACACCAGCACTTGCGGGAGGTGCGCGGCATTTATGACATGGCTTTTCTGGCTTTTGCCTGCATCAGCCTGCTGTTTGTATTCGACCTGACCAAGCACCGGCAGTTGGCAGACTACCGGCGTTATGCCACCGGTAGCCTTATCCTTGTCATTGGCCTGCTGTTGGTCATGCTGGCGATTTCCCCGTTTTTCAATTTTTTCTGGATGGAGATATTCCACCCTTTAGTGTTTGACAACGAGCTGTGGCGGACTGATCCGGGCGACATCTCATGGTATCTGATGCCTAAAACCTACTTCCTGCGGGTAATCCTGTTCCTGTTGGCAACCACGGTGCTCTTGAACCTGCTGCTGGTGTGGCGGCTGCCAAAACCACGCTGATCCCCCCCCCCAACAGACTGTTAGGCAATCGTCCTGGATTTGCGTATGATTGCCGCCTCAGAATTTTCTGGTAGTGCAGGCGCGGAACCCCACATGGCATTCAACACAATCGAAGAAATCCTGGCGGATTTGGCAGCGGGCAAGATGGTCATTATCGTCGATGACGAAGACCGTGAAAATGAAGGCGATTTGCTGATGGTCGCTTCCATGACCCGCCCGGAAGACATCAACTTCATGGTCAAGGAAGCACGCGGGCTGGTATGTCTGACCCTGACCCGTGAGCGTTGCAAGCAGCTTAACCTGCCGCTGATGGTATCAACCACCGACCAATACCAGACGACCAATTTCACCCTGTCGATTGAGGCGGCGGAAGGCGTGACCACAGGCATTTCTGCCTATGACCGCGCCCACACCATCCGCACGGCAGTCGCCCCCAATGCGGCTTCGGATGACATCACCCAACCGGGGCATATTTTCCCCCTGATGGCACAGCCGGGCGGAGTTTTGACCCGTGCCGGGCATACCGAAGCCGGTTGTGACCTGGCGCGGCTGGCAGGTTTTGAACCCGCCGCCGTCATTGTCGAAATCCTCAATGAGGATGGCACGATGGCACGCCGCCCGGATCTCGAAATTTTCGCCCAGCAGCACCAACTGAAAATTGGCAGCATTGAAGACCTGATCCGTTACCGGGTACACAATGAAAAAACCGTGGAACGGGTCTTTGAACGTCTGGTCGAAACCGAATTTGGCAGCTTCCACCTCTATGCCTATCAGGAAGCAGCCCGCCATGACATCCACCTGGCCTTGGTCAAGGGTGACATCCGGGCGGAACAGGCAACCCTGGTGCGTGTCCACCTCGAAAATGAGCTGTGTGACCTGCTGGCCTTGCAGGAGCCTTGCTGTGGCTGGCCGCTACGTGATGCCATGCAGCGCATTGCCCGCGAAGGCCACGGGGTGATTGTCATCCTGCGCACACCGAATAATGGGCAAGATGTGCTGAATCGTTTGAAAGCGTTTGAATCTCAGCGCATTGTACAGGACAATACGGCCTCTTCACCCGCTGACCTGAAAACATACGGGATTGGCGCACAAATCCTCGCGGATGTGGGTGTGCAGCGCATGCGCGTCATGAGCGCCCCGAAACGCTTCCTCGGCATTGCCGGGTTTGGGCTGGAAGTGGTGGATTATGTGCAGGACTAGCCAAGGCTAGTGCCAGCGGGTATTTGGGCATATTTGGACAGGATCAGACGATCCACTGGAAAGGTTTGGGCATGAACGGTATTAAAGTGACCGAGGGTGATTTTACCCCGCAAAAAGCCCGTTATGGCATTGCTGTAGCGCGGTTCAATGGTTTTATTGTCGAAAGCCTGTTGGCAGGCGCACTCGACACCCTCAAGCGGCACGGCATCGACAATGATGACATTGAAATTGTGCGTGTCCCAGGCGCTTATGAGCTGCCGGTGGTGGTGCAATCCATGGCTATCAATGGTGATTATGATGCCATTATTGCCTTGGGAGCGGTTATCCGTGGCAGCACCGCCCATTTTGACTATGTGGCAGGTGAGGCCGCCAAGGGTCTGGCTTCCGTCGGTTTGGCACATGACATCCCTGTGGTTTTCGGCGTACTGACCACCGACACCATTGAGCAGGCGATTGAGCGTGCCGGAACCAAGGCAGGCAACAAAGGGGCAGAATCCGCCCTGACAGCCATTGAAATGGTTTCCCTGCTGAACAAACTTCGGAACTGACATGGCAAACAAGCCCTACCGCAAGCCCAATGAAATGCAGCAACTGATTGCCAAACGCCGGGTTGCCCGGAAGCTCGCGATGATTGGCACGTACCAGTGGCTGATCACCGCCAACAGTTTTGATGACATCTATCTCTATTTCCAGCAGGATCTGGAGCTATCCGAAGACTTCCGTAAATGCGATGCCGCGTTTTTCCACAAACTGCTGCGCTGTGCCATCGAAAATACCGAACAGCTCGAACCCTTGCTCAGCCCACACCTTGACCGCAAATTGTCACAGGTCGACATGATTGAACATGCTGTGATGCGTATTGCCACCTGTGAACTGCTCAATAATCCGGAAACCCCTTACAAGGTGGTGGTTAATGAAGCAGTCAACCTGACCAAAAAGTTTGGGGCGGAACAGGCACATAAATTTGTCAATGGTGTGCTCGACAAGGTAGCCAGCCAAACCCGTCCGTTGGAATTTGCGCATAACCGTCCATCCCCCACGGATTGACCGTTTACTGCCCTCTTCAAAATCCACCAACCATCCATCGGCTATGCAATGTTTTTGCACAGGAAAAGTTTACTATTTATTTGGTCTTAACCAAGAAAAATAAGGAGTCAGCGATTATGCAAACTACCCAACAATCAGATGAAACCCAACAGCGCCCGCTGGTTTATACCCATCGTTCCAATTGCCATCTGGTCGAAACCAGTAAAACCCAGGCTGGGCAAAATGATGCACGCCCACTGGTTTATACCTGCACCCTGAAATTCGACCACCAAAAGAACCGCACCCAGGACTGGGATACGCGGATGGGGCGGCTATTCTCCAATCAAGCCTATTAAATATCGCCTACATCCTGCGATTGCCCGTGAGCCCAAAAGCCGTTAAAGTCCGCGTTTCATCGCGACGACACGGGCAACCATACCATGCAGCAATACCTTGACCTGATGCGCCATGTGCGCACCCACGGTTTCCGCAAGGACGACCGCACAGGGACGGGCACAGTATCCGTTTTTGGCTACCAGATGCGTTTTGATCTGGCGGCAGGTTTCCCGCTGGTCACAACCAAGCGGGTACATCTGCGCTCCATCATCCATGAGTTGCTATGGTTCCTGCAAGGCGACACCAATATCCGTTACCTCAAGGAAAACGGGGTCAGCATCTGGGATGAATGGGCGGATGCGGAAGGCAACCTGGGGCCGGTCTATGGTTCGCAATGGCGGGCATGGCCGACCCCCGATGGCAAGCATATCGACCAGATTAGCCAAGTCATCCAGCAGTTGAAAACCAACCCGGACTCACGGCGGATCATTGTCAGTGCCTGGAATGTGGCTGACATTGGGCAGATGGCTTTGCCGCCTTGCCATGCCTTTTTCCAGTTCTATGTCGCTGATGGCAAATTGTCCTGCCAGCTTTACCAGCGCAGTGCCGACATTTTCCTGGGCGTACCTTTCAATATTGCCTCTTATGCCCTGTTGACTCTGATGGTGGCACAAGTGGTTGGCCTGCAACCGGGCGATTTTGTGCACACCCTCGGCGATGCCCATTTGTACCTGAACCATCTGGAACAGACCGATGAGCAGCTCTCACGCACGCCCTACCCCCTGCCCCAGATGCGCCTGAACCCGGCAGTCACCTCGCTGTTTGACTTCCGCTTTGCGGATTTCCAACTGGAAGGCTACCAACACCACCCACACATCAAAGCACCGGTCGCGGTCTGAACCATGAGTCCTGAAACACTGGCGGTCTTCATCCCAACTTTCCTGTTCGTGTCCATCACCCCTGGCATGTGCATGACCCTTGCCCTGACCCTGGGCATGTCGGTTGGCCTGCGCCGTAGCCTGCCCATGATGTGGGGCGAGCTGCTGGGAGTGGGTTTGGTGGCAGCCCTTGGGGTGCTGGGAATTGCCGCACTGATGCTGAAGTTACCAACCGTGTTCGCCGTGTTCAAGGTAGTGGGCGGCTTGTATCTGGCATGGCTGGGGGTGGAAATGTGGCGCTCACGCGGGCGGCTTGCCATCCCGGAATCAGCGGATGCCAGCATCCCCCTCGCCCCGTGGGATTTGGCCTTGCGAGGTTTCATCACCGCCGTTTCCAACCCGAAAGGCTGGGCGTTCCTGTTTTCCCTGCTTCCCCCCTTTATTGACCAAACCAGCCCGATCCTGCCACAAATGGTGGTCATGCTCAGCATTGTCCTGACCCTGGAGTTCGGCTGCCTGATCGCCTATGCCAGTGGCGGGCAAATGCTGCGTCACCTGCTGCTGAAACAGGGTAATGTGCGTCTGCTGAACCGGATCACCGGCACACTGATGATCGGCATAGGCATCTGGCTGATGTTGGGGTAAAGCAGCCTTCAGGCAAGGCTGATTATCTGTCGGGAATTGTTTATACTCCCCGCTCGATGAACCTTCAGCAGTGGCTCCAAGCACACCATGTACCTAGACGAATTCCATAGCGCCACCGGCGACACTTTACGCATTTCTGCCCAACAAGCCAGCCGTTTTGCCAAGGAATTGGCAGATGACTTCAACCCCATCCATGACCCGGATGCCAAACGCTTCTGTGTCCCTGGGGATCTGTTGTTTTCATTGGTGCTGGCAAAATATGGGGTCAGCCGCAAGATGTGTTTTATTTTCAAAGGCATGGTGGGCGACAATACCCCTTTGGATTTCACCCCGACCGATGCGCCTGAGTTTGACATCGGCAATGACGAGGGTAAAGTTTACCTGAGCGTACAGCGTGACGGCATACGCAGCCACGACCCCGCCTTGGCAGAAAACATGGCGCGGCATTATGTGGCCTTTTCCGGGCGGAACTACCCTTATACCATCCAGCCCCTGCTGACCGAAAACGGTGTCATGCTCAACCCGGAGCGCCCCTTGGTCATTTACGAGCGCATGCTGTTTGAGCTGGATCATTTGGACATCAACAACCCGGTACTTGAATCCACCAAGGCCGAGCTGCAAGTCAATGGCAAACGCGGTGAAGTCAACCTGAACTTCAATATCAAATCCGGGGATGCGATTGTCGGGCATGGCTTCAAGCGCCTGTTGGTCAGTGGCCTGATCCCGCATGATGACCGTGTGGCTGACCAACTGGTCGCCGACTATCTGGCATTGAAGGCGAATTACACCCGTCAGCACTGAAAGTGCCAAAGGCAGATTAGATTGCCCCGCCAGCCAATAGACTGAAGGGGCAACCAAAGGCAGTTTGCCTTACGGACTTACTGTACTTGTGTTGACATTTCCTGCAATTGCTTGAGCAATTCCTGGGTTTCAGGCGGGATGTCCTTATTGCCTTCCAGCTCTTTCAGCAACTCCTCGCTCATGCCTTCCTGTTCAATCCGCTGCATGATTTCCGGGGGGATCCCCATACTGCTGTTCTCATCAATGGCGGGCATTTGCGGGAAAAACTTGCCGGGCAATGCTTCAAACGCGACCGCCTCACCATTCAGCTCAGCCTGCTCACCGGACAGTTTCAGTTGCAGGCGGTATTGACCGTCCTGTTCAACCATCGCCTTTTGCGCCAACGGATAGGCCAGCATCATCTGCAAGTCCTCCGGGACAACCGCCTTATCCGCTGCCAGCTCGACACTGCCCTTGAGCAAACGCCCCCAATCCTGTGGGCTGTAGCTTATCAGATCATCCAACTGGATCGGCTTGCCACTGCCTGCATAGAGCAGGTCAACCTTGCTGCTGCCAACCCCCTTGTCGAGTGCCACCTTCAAGTCATAACGCAAGCTGGATTTACCGGCCTGCATCACCTGATTGAGCATGACATCCAGCAACTGGTTGGTCACTTCCTGTGCCTCGATGCCTAGCTGCTCCATTTGCTTCTGGCCTTCCGGCAATTCAGTAGCTGCCTCATCCACCGCCATCTGTGCCTGCAAGGTCTGGAGCTTGCCCTGCAACACCTGTGCCTGCTTCAACGCTTCCAGGTTCAACCCGGCATAATCCATGGTCAAATCAAATTGCTTAAAGCCCGTGTCCATGCCACGCACATTACTGACCTGAAACTTGCCTTTACCCTGGACACTGCCTTCCTGAATAGCCGAATCTGATTCCATATTCAAATCAAACTGGAGGCCATTGGTTTCCCCAGCAGGCAATACCTTAATATCAGCCGCTTTCATGGCAAAAGCTCCAACGCCTTCAGCTTCGGCATGCCCTTGAAGCTCGACGGAAGGCAAGGATAATGTCATATCCTGATCGCGCCACTCGACTGCACCAATATTCATCTTCACCGGGCCAGACTGTTTATCTACATTAAACTCGCCGCTGATTTGCGCACCAGCCATTTTCAAGGCTGCACCTGACTCCCCCAAGGCAGCATCCAGCGGGCTAATATCCATGGTGGTATGCATCATTTGGTCAAAGCCAATATCTGTTACCGCCGTCAATGGCTCTTTGCCTGCAAACGCCGTTTCCATAAACTTGCGTGCCTGTTCATCCAGGCTTGCCATATCCAGACGCGACTGCCAATGGGACAGGCCAAAATGCATACCGTCCCGGAGCATCACCGGGCCATTCTGGATGTCATGGACAATCTGAAGGTTATTCAACCACTTGCCCAGTACCGGATGCTCAACCTGAAGGCGGGTCACTGCCTTGGCTCCAAGCAAAGAGCCTGCATAGCTGACCAGCTCCTGCTTCACGCCCTGCATATTGGCATTTTGGTTGGCCTGCTCCAACTGCTTGCGCAATAAAGCCTCGGTTTGCTGACCAATCCACCAGCTCGCCCCTAACCACCCAACGGCTCCCACCAGTAACACGAAAACAAGGCTTAGCACTAATTTTTTCATTATCCATAAACTCCCTTAACGTTAACGCCCCAGCATTTGCCGAAGCTGCATTCCAGTCAGGCGCAGGGTGAGGAAATAACTCCCCAACGCCAATACAATCAAACCTGCCAACACCGACAAGCGTAGCGCAGAACCTGCCACTTGCCACCAAGCCGCCGCAGGGGTTGCCAACCAAACCAATCCCCCCATCACCAGAGAAGCCAGCACAATCCGTGCCACATGCTTGCCCCAGCCCTGCCCAGCCACAAAGATGCCTTCACGCTGTAAGGTTCGGAACAAAAGCCCGGCATTTACATACCCTGCCAATGCCGTTGCCAAGGCAAGCCCGGCGTGTGCCCCACTGATGCCCAACCAGAACCACGGCAAGACAATCAACACGTTCAAACCCATATTGGCAAAAATGGAAATCATGCCAATTTTTACCGGCGTTCTGGTGTCCTGCCGAGAATAAAACCCCGGAGCCAATACTTTCACCAGGATAAACGCAGGCAACCCGAATGAGTATGTCATCAAACTCAGGGCAGACATTTCCACATCGCCCCATTTAAATGCACCGTACATCATCACTGCTGCCAGAATCGGCTTGGCCAACAGCATCAACCCCAAGGTTGCCGGGATGGAAATCAATAAGGCCAAGCGCAACGCCCAATCCATTGTCTGCCGGAATTGCACACCATCAGCCTTGGCATGATCACTGGACAGCTTCGGTAAAATCACGGTTCCCAAGGCCACACCAAAAATCGCCAACGGCAATTCAACAAAGCGGTCTGAGTAATACAACCAGGAAATGCTACCGACTGCCAGAAAAGAGGCAATAACGGTATTGATGACCAGATTCAGTTGCGCGACCGACGAGCCAAACAACGCCGGAACCATCAGGCGCATGACCCTCGATACCCCCTCATGCACCTGTTTGAAACGGAAACGGGGCAATAAGCCGAGCCTGACCAAGGCAGGCAACTGGAACAGGAACTGCACCACACCGGCAACAAATACCCCCCACGCCAAGGCCATAATCGGCTGCTCAAAATACGGTGCACCCCACACTGCAAAACCAATCATCACCACATTCAATAGCGCAGGCGTAATCGCAGGAATCGCAAACTTGCCAAAAGTATTCAGGATACCCCCCACCAATCCTGCCAACGAGATAAACAAGATATAAGGGAAGGTAATGCGCAGCATCTCCGCCGCCAAATCCGGGCGGGCATCCGGTTTGGCAACAAACCCCGGAGCGAACACCGGCACTAACCACGGGGCAGCCAGCATCCCGATGGTCGTGATCATCAACAGGATCAAGCCCAACGTCCCTGCCACATGGTCAATCAGGTCGTGCAAGGCCTCACGGCTTTGCTTTTCCTTGTATTCTGCCAGCACCGGCACAAAAGCCAGCGAAAATGCACCCTCTGCAAAAAAACGCCGCAACAGGTTAGGTATTTTGAAGGCAACAAAAAATGCATCCGTTGCCCCGTCTACCGGGAAATAACGGGCGACAATCACATCACGGATCAGACCCAAAACGCGGGAAATCATGGTCATGGCGCTAATTACCGCGCCGGAACGCAAAAGGCGGCTCATTGTTATGGTTAGTCCAGTTGGTTGAAGCCGCTGATTCTGCATGAATCAGGTGCAAAGGTCATGCAGATGGTGTGAAAATTTTGTTTTGACCCGCCACCCTCAAGGCAGGCACTATTTGCCACATTTCCCCCTGTTTGGTCGCCAACCATGTCTTTTCTGAATGGAATTACCCTCTTGCTGCTCTTTCAGCTCCTGGGTGAAGTCACTGCCCGCTGGTTACACCTGCCCGTCCCAGGGCCGGTGATTGGTATGGGCTATCTGTTTCTGGTACTGCTGCTGCATGGCGGTGTGCCGGTGGCATTGGAAACCGCCTCCACTGCCCTGCTCAGCCACCTGTCCTTGCTATTCATTCCCGCTGGGGTCGGCCTGATGGTGTATTTCGATGAAATTGCCCGCGAATGGCTGCCGATTGTCCTCACCTTGCTGCTCAGCACCCTGCTGACGATGGCGGTGGTTGCCCTCGCCATGCAAGCACTGGTACGCCGCTTCACCCCGAAAAACCAAAATCAAACCACCCATCAGGAGGACGCACCATGAACCCTGCTGAATTGCTGGACATCTGGGTTTACCTGTCGACCTCACCCTTGCTGGGCTTAACCGCGACCCTGCTTGCCTATGTGCTGGCTTACCGCTTTTATACCTATTGCCGCTCCTCGCCACTGGCTAACCCGGTGGCGGTGGCGGTATTGGTTCTGATTGCTGCGTTGTGGCTAACCCATACGCCCTATCAGGACTATTTCGATGGCGCAAAGTTTGTCCACTTCCTGCTCGGGCCTGCCACGGTCGCACTGGCTATCCCGCTGTACCGGCAACTGCAACATATCCGCCGCCTGTTTATCCCCCTGTTGGTATCACTCCTTCTGGGGGTGGTATTTGGCTCGCTGGCTTCGATTTATCTCGCCAAGCTCCTGGGGGCATCGCATGCCACCGTCATGTCACTTGCCCCAAAATCAGTTACCGCCCCCGTTGCCATGAGCATTGCCGAACATCTGGGCGGATTGCCGTCACTGACCGCCGCCTTGGTGGTTTCCACCGGCATTATCGGTGCAATTTTTGGGACACGCCTGTTCCAATGGCTCGGCATTGAAGACCACCGCGTGATGGGGGTAGCCATGGGAGCAACCGCACACGGGATTGGCACATCACGGGCGTTTCAGGTTTCCGCACAAATGGGGGCTTTTTCTGGTTTGGCAATGGCTTTGTCTGCCCTTGCCACCTCTGCCCTCTTGCCGTGGCTGGTCGGGTGGCTGGGCTTATAGTACAGTTGCACGCCTGACCCAACCGACCCAACCTGTTTTTGGAGTGATGCATGCCTGCACCGACTGAACCTGTCAGTTTCCTGCGCCGGATGGCGGCGATTTTTTACGACACCCTGCTGATCGGTGTCAGCACCGCCATCCTTGGCGGCATCCTGGCCACCCTCGTCAGTCATGCGCTCAATGTCCCATTGCAATCGGGCAGCGGCTTATCCAACCTGCTCTTCATCGCTGACCTTGCCATTGCCTTTGCCCTGTTTGGCTGGTTTTGGACACACGGCGGGCAAACGCTGGGGATGCGTGCCTGGAAAATTCGAGTTGTCACCGAACAAGGGCATGCACTGGATTGGCAGCAGGCGTTTTTCCGTTTTGTTGGAGCGCTGTTTAGCTGGCTGGCCTTGGGGGTTGGTTACTGGATTGCACTGTTTGACCCGGAAAAACTCACCTGGCACGACCGCCTTTCACGGACACGGCTGGTTAGGGTTTAAAAGGCAGTCTTGGCATTAACACAGGCAAATCTTGCAAACATAGCGGGTTAAACACTGCCCGATTGGGAAATTGCTTGTATAATGTCCATGTTCCCGGACAGGTCGATATACTCAAAGATAAAGAAAAAGGATCAGGTATGCATTATTATTTCGAGGCATCCGCCCACGCCGCTGCGTTGCAGACCGATTGTGTGGTTGCCGGTGTTTACAAAAACAGCCAACTCTCCGCTGCTGCTGCCCAACTGGATACAGCGAGTGGTGGGGCTATCCGTACCCATCTGGAGCTGGGTGATTTCACGGGTGAAAAATCCCGTACCTGCATGCTCTACCAATTGCCCGGTATCCAGGCCAAGCGGGTGTTATTGGTCGGCCTGGGGGAAGAAGGCAAACTGACATTGGATACCCTGATGCAGGCCACCCAGGCTGCCGTCAACGTGTTGAAGCAGGCCAAAGCCGCCAATGCCATTTCTTTCCTCAGTGATGAAGTCGGCAACGGGCACACCGAAGCCGCAGTACGCCAATCTGTCACCACTGTGGCGGATACGCTATACACGTTTAATGCCTTCAAAAGCAAAAAGGATGAGCTGACCGCCCCCACGCTGGATAACTGGACAATTGCCCACACCAGTGAGCGTGACATGCGCCATGCCGTCCAGCAAGGGGCAGCAATTGCCGCAGGCATGCAGCTTACCCGCGACCTTGCCAACAGCCCTGGCAATGTCTGCACCCCCAGCTATTTGGCGGATGCCGCCCTGAACCTTGCCAAAACCGCTGGCAACCTGGAAGTCACCGTGTTGGAGGAGGCCGCGATGGAGGCCTTGGGCATGGGTTCCTTCCTGTCGGTTTCCAAGGGCAGCATCCAGCCGGGCAAAATGGTTTTCATGCACTATCAGGGTGGAGCCAGCGATGCCGCGCCCCTGGTGCTGGTTGGCAAGGGCATTACCTTCGATACCGGCGGCATTTCCCTGAAACCGGGAGCTGCCATGGATGAAATGAAGTATGACATGAGTGGTGCTGCCAGCGTCCTCGGTACAATGTCCGCTTGCGTTGCCATGCAACTGCCGCTAAATGTGATTGGTGTGCTGGTCGCGGCTGAAAATATGCCCAGTGGCAAGGCCAGCAAACCGGGCGACATCGTGACCAGCCTATCCGGCAAAACCATCGAAATCCTCAATACCGATGCGGAAGGCCGTTTGGTGCTGTGTGATGCACTCACCTATGTCGAGCGTTTCAAGCCTGCCGCCGTCATTGACATTGCCACCCTGACCGGAGCTTGCATTACCGCCCTGGGGCATCATACCTCCGGCTTATTGGGGAATAATGATGCACTGGCAGATGAAGTGCTGGCAGCCAGCCGTCAGGCAGCGGATGAAGCATGGCGTTTGCCGCTGGGTGAAAAGTATCAGGAGCAACTGAAAAGCAACTTTGCTGATATGGCCAATATCGGTGGGCCTGCTGGCGGAACCATTACCGCTGCCTGCTTCCTGGCACGTTTCACCGAAAGTTACCCGTGGGTACACCTCGACATCGCCGGGACTGCCTGGCGCAGTGGTGCAGCCAAAGGTGCAACCGGGCGGCCTGTACCGCTGTTGTGCCAATGGTTGATCAACCGGGCGAAATAAGCTACCTGCCCCCTTCCCTATCTAAGGGTTAGGGGGCAAACAAGGCTGTATACATGACACGCATTTCATTCTACGTCGGGCAATCAAATAACCTGCAAGCGCGGCTGTTGCTGGCCTGCAAGCTGGTGGAAAAGGGCTTGGCACAAGCCATGCACATCTACATCCATACCGATAGTGCCGCGACCAGTGCCCGCCTGGATGAGTTGTTGTGGACGTATAACGACCAAAGTTTTATCCCGCATGCCTTTGCGCCTTGCACTGACCCTCAGGTGCTGGTGCAAATCGGGCATGCCTACGAACCGATGGAGCATTGCGATTTCCTGATCAACCTGTCCAATGAAACGCCCGAATTCTTCCCGCGCTTTGAACGGATGGCAGAAATATTGGATCAGGAAGAGCCTATCCTGCTCGCTGGTCGCAAACGCTACCAGTTTTACCGCAACAGGGGCTATACTCTCGACTACCATCAGTTGTGATGGCAGAGACTGTTTGCATACTAAAAATACACTCACCACCGGCAAAAAATTATGATAGGCAGGCAACAGGATTTCGATTCCACCATCCGCATTCCGGTTATTACCGACTTGGTACGCCCTGGCGACCCGGAAATCGTCAAACGTGCCAAATCAGGCGCGAGTAATGAACACCAAAAACATTTTGAGCGCAAACTCAAGGAACGTATTGCCGAACTCCAGTCTGCCACCGGGCAGGACGAGTATGCAGGCTTGGGTCGCGCCCATGCGATCCGCTCCGAACAGCAGGATGACAGCAATATCTTTTCGCTGGACAAGGATTACGAGCAAAACATCGACCATCAGCGCAATGAACTGCTACGCGAACTGTCTGCCATGCTGAGGACAGCTCCCCCCTCCTGAGCCTTGCTGCCCTCCCCCTGCAAATGGGTGCTGGGGCTATGAACAATTTATGCGTTTCGCGCTATAATGCCGCCCTTTCAGATTCCAATAAAGTGGCGGCACATGGACAAGACTTACCAACCTGAAACCATTGAACAACGCTGGTACCAACACTGGGAACAGCAAGGCTATTTTGCCCCACAGGGCAGCAGCAACCCCTATTGCATTATGATCCCGCCGCCGAATGTGACCGGCACGCTGCATATGGGGCATGGCTTCAACCAGATGGTGATCGACACCCTGATCCGTTACCACCGCATGCGCGGCGACCAAACCCTCTACCAGCCGGGCACTGACCACGCCGGTATTGCCACGCAAATGGTAGTCGAGCGCCAACTCAATGCCAAAGGCATTACCCGCCACGACCTGGGGCGTGAAGCCTTCCTGGAAAAAGTCTGGGAATGGAAAGCCCTCTCCGGTGGAACCATCAGCAACCAATTGCGCCGCCTGGGGACTAGCCCAGACTGGACACGCGAACGCTTCACCATGGACGACGGCTTGTCGGAAGCGGTGCGTGAAGTGTTTGTGCGCCTGCATGAAGAAGGCCTGATTTACCGTGGGCAACGCTTGGTCAACTGGGACACGGTACTGCACACGGCTGTTTCTGACCTTGAGGTTGTCTCCGAAGAAGAAAACGGCTTCATGTGGCACTTCCGCTATCCGGTCGCGGATGCCAACGGTCAGGCGACGGCTGAATTCCTGACCGTTGCCACCACCCGCCCTGAAACCATGCTCGGTGACTCAGCCGTGGCAGTCAACCCGAATGATGCCCGCTTCCAGCACCTGATTGGCAAATACGTGGTACTGCCTTTGGTAGGCCGCCTGATCCCGGTGGTAGGTGACGATTATGCCGACCCGGAAAAAGGCACAGGTTGTGTGAAAATCACACCTGCACATGATTTCAATGACTATCAGGTCGGTAAACGCCACAACCTGCCGCTGATTAATATCTTCACCAAGGGTGCGCATATCAACGGGGTGGCTCCTGCCCCCTACCAAGGCCTGGAGCGTTACGCTGCCCGCAAACAAATTGTTGCTGATATGGATGCGCTTGGCCTGTTGGCAAAAGTGGAAGACCACAAACTGATGGTTCCGCGTGGCGACCGCTCCGGCACGGTGATTGAGCCGTACCTGACTGACCAGTGGTATGTTGACCTGACCCGTGAGGTGCAAGCGGATGGTCGCCCCGGCGGGAAAGCAGCCATTGCCCAACCAGCGATTGATGCGGTTGAAAGCGGACGCATCCGTTTCATTCCGGGCAATTGGGTGAATACGTATAACCACTGGATGTATAACCTTGATGACTGGTGTATTTCCCGCCAGTTGTGGTGGGGACACCGCATCCCGGCATGGTATGACGATGCGGGCAATATCTATGTCGGGCGTGATGAGGCCGACGTGCGCCGTAAACATGGCATCGCGGCTGAAACCGCCTTGCGCCAGGATGAGGATGTGCTCGACACCTGGTTCTCGTCCGCCTTGTGGCCGTTCTCGACCCTTGGCTGGCCGAATGTCGACGATGCTGCCCTGAAAGCCTTCTACCCTGGCTCCGTGCTGGTCACAGGCTTCGACATTATCTTCTTCTGGGTCGCCCGCATGATCATGTTTGGCATGAAGTTCATGGGTGATGTGCCGTTCCGTGATGTTTATATCCACGGTCTGGTACGGGATGCGGAAGGCCAGAAAATGTCCAAATCCAAAGGCAATGTACTGGATCCATTGGATATTATTGACGGTATCGACCTTGAGTCATTGGTACAAAAACGCACCAGTGGCATGATGCAACCGCAACTGGCACAAAAGATCGAAAAGGCGACCCGCAAGCAATTCCCGGATGGCATTGCGGCCTATGGTACGGATGCACTGCGCTTTACCTTTGCTTCCTTTGCCACCGCCGGACGTGACATCAAATTCGACCTGCAACGTCTGGAAGGCTACCGCAATTTCTGCAACAAGCTGTGGAATGCGGCGCGTTATGTACAAATGCAGGTAGGCGAAGAAAGCCCCAGCCTTGCTGAAGTCGAGCTATCCATTGCCGACCGCTGGATACTCACCCTGCTGCAACGCACAACCGCCGACGTGGTAGACCACCTCGACAACTACCGGTTTGACCTCGCTGCCAAGACCATCTACGAATTTGCATGGTATGAATACTGCGACTGGTATTTGGAGCTGACCAAGCCGGTATTAGGTAAGGGTAATGACAATGAGGCCGCCAAACACGGTACACGCCGCACACTGGTACAGGTGCTGGAAACGACCTTGCGCCTGCTGCATCCGATCATGCCGTTCATTACGGAAGAAATCTGGCAAAGTATCAAGGGGGTTGCAGGCAAACAGGGCGACTCGATCATGCTGGAAGCCTACCCGAGTGCCGACCCTGCTTTGGTTGACCATGCAGCCCTCACTGAAATTGAGTGGGTGAAAAACTTCATCATGGGTATCCGCCGCATCCGCTCGGAAATGGACATCAAACCGGGGCAAGTGCTGGATGTACTGCTGCAAAACTGGAACGGCACCGACCAGGCACTCTATGCCAACAGCGGAAGCTTTGCCAAAGCACTGGCAAAAGTCGGCACGGTGACATGGCTGGATCAAGGTGCAAACGCCCCGGAATCCGCCACCGCCCTGGTCGGGGAAATGCAAATCCTCATTCCCTTGGCTGGCCTGATCGACAAGGACGCGGAAATCGCCCGCCTGAGCAAGGAAATCGAAAAACTGCAAAAGAACCTGACTGGACTGGAAGGTCGGCTGAATAATCCGGCGTTCGTGGAAAAGGCCAAACCGGAGGTTCTGGAAACCGCCCGCAAACAAGCCGATGAACAACGGACAGCGATGGGACAGTTGCAAGGGCAGTTGGAGAAGATACGGGCTTTGTGATTACTGACTGTAAATAACTATAGCCGAGGTGAGTTATTACTTTCTCACCTCACTTTTAACTGTAAGTTAGTTGATTTTTTATGATGAAATTTTTCAACAAATCATGACAGTATAAAATAAGTTAGCCATCAAAAAAATCAGTGGACTTAAGGATCTTACTTATTTTTTAAAGATTAATATTAAAAATATAGGCTATAAACCATCAGGCATTAAAAAGCCAAGCTCAAAGCTAAAAATACTATTTTTCTCAAAAACATAAGCTTTTGAGCCATCAAAATCAAACCTTAGTTCATATACTCCTGATAGAGAAACACCTTTAGACTTCGCATCTTTTACAATTTCATCAATTCCTTGATTAACTCTGGCCTCCCAATTAATAATTTTTCTCTTTATACCTAGCATCATATCAACTACATCTATATTATTCCCATTACTTGCCACGCCATCCCCAAGATTACTATAAATAGTTCCATCATTAACCATTACTGGAAAGTTTATTCTTGCTTTCCTTAGTTTATCGACATCTTTATCAGTAATAGAATATATCATCTTTGAATCATCAGGATAACGTAACACAAATATACTTTGAGGCCAGTTATCATGAATAATTTGAACAAGGTCTTGTTGTCCCCATGCTCCGTGCTCTTTTACATCAAGAAAATAGGCACTATTTTCATCAAAGCGAGCATAAAGTAACGGTCCAGTTCTTGCAACAAAGTTGTCTTTTATAACCTCACCTAAATGCAGATGATATATACCCCAATGATTTAGAAGATCATCATGAAAGCTAGGATTGAGAATTGATTTACTTAAATATGGAGTTAAATCATCTCCAGCTTCAATTTTCTTCTCAAGCTTTATTAAACCATTGACATGAGTAGATAGACATGAAAAACTTCTTGATTTAAACACATTACGAGCAATAGGCCGAATTGCTTTTTTTCTTAGATTTAAATATGCTAAAGAAAGCTTATCACCAGCCAAATTTGACGTGTTAATCTTGACCTTATCAAGTTCATCTTTCACAATTGACAGCCAATCAGAGTAAAGGTCAAACTCAAATGAAACACTCACAGATTAACCTCTCGATTCATAAACCCATATTCAATTAAACAATAGAGAAGCCTGTATATTGCCGTACTGATGGATGTCGAAACCCCAACACAATATCTGACTTGGGAATTCCGGCATCTGCCAGTTCGTTAGCGACCCCATATTCAGTACCATCATACTGAACCCAAATTTTATCGCCAATCAACTGAATATGGATAATCGCACCTTGCAGATAATCATCCCCTCGCCAGCCAGCCTGCAATAAGACGTAATTTCCATGCTCATCATCAAAACTAACACTGGACTTGATAACATCATCTACAGAGTCATACTTGAGATATTCCAAAAGGATTTTTTTGATGATTTCAGAGTAATTCAATTCGGTAGCCATTCAGCAATGACCTCATTTTCAGGATCAAACACCACAACTTTAACAATTTTTGCATCTAGTAATATCTGACCAATTTCAACAGAAAAAATGGTATTCGCTACTTTTTTGGTGACAGCCAGAAACAACTCCCGATCAGGCTCAGTTTGAAGCATAATTTGTTTATACAAAACGTATTGACCAATAGCCTGCTCCAAATCGTTGACATCGGATACCCCCGTAAAGCTTTTGATTTCAACCACAATCTGGCGCTTACCTTTTTCCGCGCTGAGGAGCATTTCTGCGCCAAGGTCAGCAAACAGGCGCTTCTTGCCAATGGTTAGTGTGTATGGATCATGCGTGATCGTCCAGCCATCCTTGACCAAAGCATGTTTGACCGTTTCGTGGTAAATATCCAAGCGGGGCATGACGATCCTTTACTGCAATCATGATACGTTGAACATAGCACGGCTAACGAACCGTTGCCATCCTGATTGAATGCTAGACTACGACTCACAGCAAACTGTACCGAATCACTCACCTAAAACAGCCACACCTGCATAAACTGCTTCCACACTCAACACTATACCCAAACAAGGCAACTCAATTTCATCATCCAAGCGATCAAACTTCTTTAATCCCCAACTACCATCCTCAAGCCGCACCAGCATATCAACCTGAACCCTATCCTGTGCCACCACCAAATAAGCTTGCAAGGCAGCAATACTCTGATACACCAAAGATTTTTCCATGTAATCCTTTCGGATCGTCGAGTCAGAAGCAACCTCAACAATCAAACATGGCTTTTCCAAGTAGTATTCATCTGCTTCATCATCAGCCGAGCAACTGACAACCACATCAGGGTAATAATAGGTTTTATATTTCGCCACCCGTACTTTTACATCAGAGAAAAATACCTCGCAACCCTTACGGTTTGCTGCATCCTCCATCCGGTTAATGAAGTTACGGGCAATCCGATTATGTCGCTTGCTTGCACCTGCCATCAGATACGTTTGCCCATCGACATATTCATGACGCTCAGCAGCCGTTTTCTCACCCTCCAGATACGCTGCTTCAGTGAGGTAATGGTCTTGTATCTGACGCGCTGTAGACATCATCGTCTCCGTACTATTCTTGCAAGGCAGTCACATTAAAACCCGCCGATAAATCTCCGCCACCGTCACGCTACATTCCAGTGTGCTAATCTCCACCACATCCTGCCTGTCGTGAAACTCGGAATAAACCCACTGGTTATCTGCCTGTCGCAGGTATTTTTCCACACGGCAATAGTCCTGAGCCACCAACAAATATTCACGCAAGGAAGGGATCAGTTGGTAATGGAAGAATTTCAGCCCACGGTCGTAAGCTTCGGTAGAGGTAGACAAGATTTCAATAATCACCAACGGATTTAACAGCACATCGCCGTTTTCATCCTCAAACTGCTCATCACCACAGGTCACAACCACATCGGGGTAGCTGAATTTACTGGTTTTATCGGTGCGCGTCCTGACTTTCATGTCGCTGGAGTAAACACCGCACGGCTTTTCCAGCAGTTGCGCCCCCAACGACACCACCCAATTGGTAGTAATTTGGTTATGTTCGCGGCTTGCCCCTGCCATTGCATAGACTGCACCGTTCAAATATTCACTTTTGAACTCGGCTTGGCGTTCGCTCTGGAGGTATTCGGCCTCGCTCAACAGGTAGACAGGTTGTGCTGGCATGCTTCATATCCTTAAATCACTACGGCTGAACATAGCATGGCGGGCGAGCCGTTACTATGGCTTGCGATCTCCCCCCAGCAAAAATTGACGTGAAACTGACATAAAAAAAGGGCGCAAATTGCGCCCTAAATGCTGTTACGGAGGAAAGAAACCGTCTTATTTGACTGAACCCGCCAGCATGCCACGCACCAGATAGCGTTGCAGGCCGAAGAACACAATCAGCGGAACAATAATGGTGATGAAGGCCGAAGCGGTCAGGACTTCCCAGTTACCGCCGAAGGAACTGAGCAATTGGCGCAAGCGCCCTGTCAACACTACCTGGTCATCACCGCTGCCCAGGAACACAATCGCCACCAGCAGGTCATTCCACACCCACAGGAACTGGAAGATGGCAAATGAGGCCAAGGCCGGGAACGATAAGGGCAACACGATCCGCACGAAGATGTCAAAGTGGGTTGCACCATCCACCCGTGCTGACTCCATGATTTCCTTGGGCAAGCCGACGATGTAATTGCGCAGCAAATAAATCGCCAGTGGCAAACCGAAGCCGGTGTGTGCCAACCATATCCCCAGGAAGCTTTTCGCATCGGTTCCAAAGAATGCCCCCACATCGTTATACAAACGCAGCAAGGGAATCAGGGACATTTGCAACGGCACAACCAATAAGCCAACCACGGTCGCCACCAGCAAGGCGCGTCCGGGGAAGCGCATCCACGCCAGGGCGTAAGCAGCAAAGGCGGCAATCAGGATCGGGATAATGGTTGCCGGGATTGTCACCGTCAGGGAGTTGATGAACGCTTTCCCCAAGCCCTTCGCCCCCAGCACCTCGCCGTAGTTCTCGGTGGTGAAGCGTGGCGGGACTTCCGTGGTATAGAACACCCGTTTGCCGCGTGTCCCCTCCCACGGGGTGGGGGAAGCCATCACATACGACCCATCCACCTGCACTGTCAGCGTCTGCCCATTGCCCATATCCGCCGTTTCGCCCGGTTTGAAGGCGCTGGGGGATTGGGACTGCCAGCCAAATGCTGAAATGGGGCTGCCTGCACCGTTTTCCTGCACCGTGCCAGTAATGACGTATTTGCCATCCTGTTGCTGTTGCTTTTCTGGGCTATCGGTACGCCCCACCAGCGCCTGCTCAGAGCTGGAGAGCGCACTCCACCAACCGGATACCGACAACTGGTCTTTGTCACGCACCGATGACACCAGCAAACCAAACGTAGGAATTACCCACGCCAGTACCAGAAACAATACACTGAGCTGCATCACCCAGTTCAGCAGCGTACCTTGTCTTGACCTGACCATGTTAATGACCCTCTGCTTCTTTGTTGGCGTTACGGATATTCCAGACCATGATGGGAACCACCAACAGCATGATCACCACGGCAATCGCTGCCCCGCGCCCGAAATCACCACCGCCCCGGAACATCCAGTCATACATCATGTTCGCCAAGACCTGACTGTCCCATTGCCCGTTGGTCATCGCCAATACCACGTCAAACACTTTCAGCACGGTAATGGTGATGGTTGTCCAGACCACGGCAATCGTCCCCCAGATTTGCGGGATCATGATACGGAAGAAGATTTGCATGCCGGTTGCCCCATCAATGACCGCCGCTTCCAGGGTTTCTTCCGGGATGCCACGCAAGGCAGCCGAAAGGATCACCATCGCAAAGCCAGTCTGGATCCAGATCAGGATAACCATCATGAAAAAGTTGTTCCAAAACGGCAAGGTAATCCACGGCTGCGGGTCGCCGCCAAAGAACTGCACAATCGCATTCAGCAAGCCGATCTGGTCGCCCTCGCGGTAGTCATAGACAAACTTCCAGATGATCGATGCACCAATGAAAGAAATTGCCATCGGCATGAAAATCAGGCTCTTGGCAATATTCCCCCACCAGATACGGTCAGTCATGGCGGCAATAATCAGGCCGAAAAAGGTCGACAGAGCCGGAACCACGACCAACCACAGCATATTGTTACGGAAAGCCCGCCAGAACTCGGCATCGCCAAACAGCCAGATATAGTTGCCCAAACCGACAAAATTCTCGCCAGTACGGTCAAACAAGGACAGGCGGATGGAGTCAACTGCCGGATAAATCAGGTATAAGGTCAGGATCAATAAAGCCGGGCCAAGAAACAGCCACGGACGGACAGCATTGGTGATACGCAGGTTCCGCGCCGTCTGGGCGTGACTGTCGGTATTCAGCGGAAACAGGCGATCAAGCAATAGATTGGATAAATAGAAATAGGCGGCACAACCTAGCACCCCCAGCACCATGGTGACTAACGCCAGCAATAGCTGTCCCATAGCGTCCTCCTTGAGATTAGTGTGTGGTGGAGAATACCCCCCACCCGCCCTTCCCCCAGCAGGGGGAAGGGATATGGCCTGTCAGCCCCCACGCCCCCGAGCAGGGAGTGGGGTTGTGGATGGGGGATTAACCGTTATTACTGTTATTTCAGTGCGTCCCACGTCTTCTGGACTGCTGCACCAACTTCTTTGGCATCCTTACCACCGGCATAGTCAACCATGCCCGTCCAGAATGCGCCTGCGCCAATCTTGCCCGGCATCAGGTCAGAACCGTCAAAACGGAAAGTGGTCGCATCCAACAGGATTTTACCCTGCTTTTTCAGCGCATCGTTGGCATAAGCCTCGTTGTTCACGCCTTTGAATGGGGTCAGGAAGCCTGATTGTGCCATCCACACTTCATGCGCAATCGGGGTTTTCAGGAAGTCGATAAATGCCTTTGCACCCTTGGAGTCCTTGGTGATGGCAAATACAGTACCTGCACCCAACACCGGCTTACCCAAATCCTTGTCTTTGTAAGCAGGGAAGTAGAAGAAGTCGGCATCCTCACCCAACTTTGTGCCTTCCGGGAAGAAGGTCGGGATAAAGGAAGCTTGGCGGTGCATGTAGCACTTTGGCGGGGAAGCAAACAAACCTTTAGGGCTGTCACGGAAATCTGTAGAGGCAACCGCACTTGCGCCACCATCAACAAACTTGTCATTGCGGGCAAACCAGCCGAACTCATCCAATGCACCGACAACCGCAGGATCGTCGAACTTCATGTCGTTCTTGACCCACTTGTCATAAGCATCTGGCTTCTGGGTGCGCAGCATCATGTCCTCAACCCAGTCGGTTGCAGGCCAGCCAGTCGCATCGCCGGAACCCAAACCGATACACCACGGTTTTTTGCCATCCGCAGCAATCTTTTCAGTCAGCGCTTTCAGGTCTTCCATGGTTTCCGGCACTTTGTAACCGGCATCGGCAAAGTTTTCAGGTGAATACCATACCAGCGACTTTACATCGACCTTATAGAAGAAACCGAAGAAGTCATCCTTGCCTTCCTTGTTTTTGTACGTGCCAAGGTCAACCCAGGACTGGCCTGCGGCATAGTTGTCCGCCACCCATTTCTTGGTGTCATCACCCAATGGGGTCAGGAAACCTTTGGCAGCCAAATCGGAAGCCAAACCAGGTTGCGGGAAAACGGCAACGTTGGCAGCACTGCCTGCCTGGGTATCAATAACGATTTGCTGTTCGAAAGAACCTGTGCCGGTATATTCAACATCAGCGCCAGTCGCTGCTTCAAAGTAAGCAATGACACTATTGATCAAGTCACCATCTGCACCCGTCCACGGGCCGATAACGGTAATCTTTTCACCTTTCAGGTCAGTTTTTTTCAGCTCTTCGAAGCTTGCCCAGTTGAACTTGGCATCTTTGCCCGGTTCAAACTTCAGATCAGCCGCTTGGGCGCTGCCCAAAGCCAGAACAGAGGCAACAGCACTTGCCAGCAAAGATTGTTTCAGGAATGTACTCATTGGATTTTTCTCCTCCACGTTAACAAAAACCTACTGCCTGCCATCCACAACAATCAAAGCGCTTTGGATTTTTGCCTGCAATAAGCATTGACGGTGTAAGTTAACCAATTTCTTGGGCAAAGGTCAATTTATTTGACGTGTCAAATCAATAAATATCACCCCAGCACTGGCAAGCCTTGGACAGGGTTATGCATGGAAAGCACTCAGCAGTACCACCTGTGGGCGTGTGGTGTTATCCTCTCAAGGCGTTTTGGAAAACACAGGAGCATCCGCATGACTTTTGACTTCACCCGCCAAGACTTCCCCACTGGTTTTGAGTTTGGGGTCGCCACCTCCGCCTACCAGATTGAAGGCAGCCAGTATGGGGGTTGTGGGGTTTCGCAATGGGACATCTTTGCCCAAACCCCCGGTAATGTTGTGCGGGGTGAACATGGTGCGGTAGCCTGCGACCATTACCACCGCTGGGCAGAGGATTTTGACCTGATCAAAGCCTGTGGCCTCGACAGCTACCGCTTTTCCACCTCATGGGCGCGGGTGATGCCGGAAGGCCAGGGGCACGTCAACCAGGCAGGCTTGGATTATTACGAGCGGCTAGTGGATGGGCTGCTGGAGCGGGGCATCAAACCCTATGCCTGCCTTTACCATTGGGAGCTGCCTGCGGCACTGCTTGACCGGGGCGGCTGGCGCAACCGGGATATTGCCCACTGGTTCGCTGATTTTGCCGAAGTGGTGATGAAACGCATTGGCGACCGCCTGCATGCCGCAGCCACCTTCAATGAACCGTGGTGCATTGCGTGGCTCAGCCACTTTATGGGCATCCATGCCCCCGGCCTGCGGGACATCCGGGCGGCGGCGCGTGCCATGCACCATGTCTTGTTGGCACACGGACGGGCAACGCAGGTGATGCGCTCACTGGGCATGCAAAACCTGGGCGTGGTGATGAACTTTGAATACCCCACCCCAGCGGACACGTCCCCGGAAACGCTGGCAGCCACGCGCCTGTATGACGGCATCTATAACCGCTTTTTCCTGGGCGGTGTCTTCAAACAGGAATACCCCGCTGACGTGTTGGCAGGGCTGGAACCCCACCTACCCGCTGGCTGGCAGGATGACTTCCCCACCATCGCCACGCCGGTTGATTGGCTGGGTATCAACTACTACACCCGGAAAGTGATTGCTGCTGACCATACCGGCCTGTTCCCCGATACCAAAGAAATGGCAGGCACACTGCCAAAAACGGCGATGGACTGGGAAATCTATCCGGATGGCCTGCACCATTTCATTACATGGGCACACCGCGAATACACACACGGCTTGCCGATCTATGTCACTGAAAACGGGATGGCTTCCTATGATAAAGTTGCCGATGGCAAAGTCGATGACCCGGCACGGATCGACTACCTCCAGCAACACGTGGCAGCGGTACGCCGTGCCATCGCCGACGGTGCGCCGGTAAAAGGCTACTTTGTGTGGTCACTGCTCGACAACTATGAATGGTCACTCGGCTATGACAAACGCTTTGGCCTGGTACATGTCGACTTCGACACCCTGAAACGCACACCAAAAGCGTCCTGGCATGCGCTTAGGGCGGCGTTGGGAGGTTAAAGCACGGAGCTTACCGCCCACGGGAACATGGCCAATTGCACGGGAAAGCCCGTGCTGCTGAACAAAACGCAGTAGCACCAAGGCGATCAATAAATATTCCAGCCTTACCATGTAGCCCCCAAGCTGGTTTGCTATTAGGACAGTTTTCAAGACTAAATGTTTGGTTGTCTACTGTAGAACCGAAAGCCTTTATAGAATGATTAAAAACAAGACAAGCGTAATCATACTTAAGTCGTATGGTCAAGTATCAAAAAAAGAATATCATAGAGATTGATCAAGTCTTATTTAAAAGCCAAGACGTAGAGGTGTATTATGAGAAAATTGTTAATTGCTGCAACCTTACTTGCCCTCACCAGTTCCGCCGCCTATGCATGGAATCCTTGGACTGTTTGGTATCCAAACATTGCATCAGCACAGTCTGCCGCAATCAGTAGTTGCCAAGACCATTATGGCTACGATTGCGTCATTCATCAGTGCCAGAAGCGCTATTACAATTATGTATACGAGTGGCGTTGCTCTGCGAAGAAAATTTATGCACCACCCGCAAACCACTACCCACCAGCCCCACATTACACACCACCACATAGCAGTTACTAACAGTGGATCAATGGGTAGGGCAGCGATGCCCTACTCATAACAACCCCAGTCGTTGTGCCTCCAAGACACAACCTGTGCGGTTACTGACGGAAAAAGTATTCATCAGGTGTGAGACATGCGATTTGACAGTTGACTCGGTAATGTTCAGTGTACGAGCCACTGATTTATTGGAATGCCCCTCACCCAGAAGCTGCAACACATTAAGTTGCCGATCAGTGATTTCCAGCTTGATTGAATCCCTATTCGTCTTTTTATTAACATTTATTTTTTCTGTATAATCAATGGATGGGTAATAACGCTGCCCACTTAGAACCTGGTGCAAAGCGCCTAGGATAGTCTTGACATCCGATGATTTATGGATATAACCCATAATACCTTTTTCAAAACACAGTTGAATATGATCCGGGTCGTTAGACGAGGACACGATAACAATAGGCGCAGAAACCCGTTGGTTATGCAGTAAACGCATGAAGTGCAAGCCATTGTCATCGGGAGGGTTGCAAGCAACCAATATGAGGTCAAACGGCTTGCTGGTTTCAACGAGCTGCAACGCCAGCGCCGGATGGTCATCAATGATACGTACCACCACCTGCACCGCTAAACGTAAGACAACTTGCTTAAGGGCATCGGCAAATAATGGGTGGTTTTCCAAAAGCAGAACATGCATACAGCACCTCCATAAAGGGATACAACACTAAAGCCCTTGGGATCAGTTATGGTATTTTTCTATAACCAGATTAGGCCAAACCAAAAAGAACCGCCTCACCCATTCGGATGATATTCATCAAGGCTTAAGGTTTTGCCCCCCTCTGTCCACTGCACAACAATCCTGATGCCGCCGCTATGGCAGGAAAAACAGACCTGGAGGGAAGTCACGCTGGATGCCCCTAAAATCAGTCGGAGCCGGAGACGGATAAAGTCGCCAATACTGAGCACTTGTTTGGCTGATAAGATGTAACCTGTCAACCGGGGGTCAACCTGCCATGCAAAAGCCACTCGGTTGAAGTCCATAACCTCCATGACCTCCCCCCGCCAATCCGCCAAATACTCATCCAAATGCAGCGGGGTCGTGCGCAAGGTCAGGCTGATCATCGCCCTCAAGGTCTGCAATAACTCCTGTGCAACCTGTTTATGCTGGGGCGATGGCAAGAGGTGGGTGAGTGTCAATAGCTTTGCACCAACCGTATCATGCAGGTCGTGCATAATGCGGGTGCGCTCCTTCAACACCGCCTGCTGGCGGATGTCACTGGCATTGCTGGCAATCCGGGCAATATCCAATAAGGGGGCAATAACCTTCACATTGGCCTTGCCAAACAAACGCATCCCCCTCTGCTTGCCAGTCAGCCGATAGCCATTGATGCCGCTGAGCGATGGCACATCCATGTGTAAACCATCCTCTGCCAGGGAAGCCACCTGTACCGGATGGGGCAACACAGCCAAATTCAGCGGCTGAAAACGTAATCGCAACACCGCTTGCCAGCGCTGCTCAAACTCATCAGTGGAAATGGCTCCTTTCATCACTTGGTTAAAGGTCGGCAGGAAGTCCTGTACAGACCCACTCTCCAGCGGCATCAGCTTGCCCAGCAACCATTGGCGCAAGGGGAAGTATAGAAAACCTGTAACCAATACGGCCAAGCTCAAGGAGTAGAGCTGTGTCATGTGCAACACACTGACAAACAGAAGATCAATAAATATGACCAATACCCCACCAGCCAACCATAACCATGAGCGCAACCACCAATACTCAGCATCAAACAACCTGAAGCGTAAGATACCTACCGTCACGCCAATAAAAACAGCAATACCCAATACACGCACTACATGGATGCTAATAATAGGATCAGCACCCAACATCAGCGGGAGTACATATAAAAGCATGATCGGGAAGAATGGAAAAATAATTGACATTTGCATAAGGCGGGCAGCCATTCGGGACGCAGGCTCGTGTTTGTTTTTTATGACTTGAATCTGGCTTAGCACCAAAGCAAATATGAAACCAGAAAAAGAAGGAATCAAGAAGTTATGCCCATAAAAATCCACCCAGCCGAAGTGGAAATTGACAATGAAAAAAGATAAAAATAAGGCAAACCCATATAGCCAATATTTTTTTATGATGTTGCTTGGATAACAGGAAAACAATATGGTGAATGAAAAAATATATACCGCCAAGAAAAAAAATTCGCTAACAGCGAGCACTTCTGACAATACGCCACTAAATGCCAATTCCTTAGAAATATTTAATGTGCCTATCATATAAAAAAGATAATAACCAATACCTGCATACAATAACAAGGCAGGCGCTAGCTTCTTGGGTTGATAACTCCAAACAAATGTACTTAAAACAGGAACAGTGATAAACAGCAAAGAAAAAAACCAAGTCCCCAGGGGGATGGCATGCCAAGGTGTCGATTGCTTAGCCCGTAAAGGATAACGCTCACCCGCCATACTCATGACGGTTATCGGTTTGCCTGCCCGCAATGCAAGATAAATCGCAGACTGGCTTTGTAAGTAAGCTTGATAATCAGCATACGTTGCATTAAAGAATGGGGATAGGAATAGCGCTGGGGTTAAAGGC
This sequence comes from uncultured Thiothrix sp., assembly GCA_964293005.1. Lineage (GTDB taxonomy): Bacteria > Pseudomonadota > Gammaproteobacteria > Thiotrichales > Thiotrichaceae > Thiolinea. Next base: position 48,943 of record CAXYXW010000015.1, on the reverse strand, counting down.
AACGCATTGTCTTCCCCCTCAATCTGCAAGGTGGTCAATACGGTATCGAGCGGAATAAGCCCTGTGGTAGGGGAGTCGTCCAGCACTGCAACAACCCGGACATGCCCTGATAATGGATCAGGCTCCAAACGCAAACCCATCCAAGGTTGCTGTAATAACAGATAAACCACCAACCCCTGTACCACAGCACAAAACACGAGGATCATGGCAATCGCCCGCACAGGTGACGTGCGCCATATCCCCTTTGCAAAAAGCCCCAGACTCATACAGACCTTACCTTGAACAGGGGGATCCTGGCCTCCAGCCACACCACCCCTTGCCCCACTGGATAGCGGATATGCAAATCCCCGCCCAACGCACGAATCCGCGCCCTCATGCTCCCTAAGCCCGTTCCGGCGTGCCAATGCTCCGGGGGCTGGATAGTGCCATCATTGCCGATGCTCACCTGCAAATACCCTGCATCCCGTGCAAAACGCATCATCAAACAGGCAGGATGGGCATGCTTCAGGGCATTACTGACCGCCTCACGCAAGAACTGGGTCAAGGCCAATGCCTGTTTGGAAGACAACTCAAACTGTTCCAAGCCCTCATCCACTTGCCAATCCAGCAACACCCCGGCGGCTGTTGTGCGCTGCGCCATTTCGGTTTGCCATCCGTATAAATGCGCCCGCAGACTGAAAGGTTCAGCTTGCAGGGACAATTGCACCGTGCCCTCCAAGGTTTGCAAAGCCTCCTCTGCCGCTTGGCGGTACTGCGGTTCGGGCAAATCATCCGCTAATGCCTGTAATTTCCCCCCCAGCGTCGCCTGCAAGTCGTGTAACAAACGCCCGCGCTCCCCCAACACCGCCTGTTCACGCGCCTCACTGGCATTGTGTGCCATCCGTGCAATATCCAACAACGCAGAGGCCGCCAGCACATCGGCCTTGCTGAACAAACGCGCTGCCCTATGCTTGCCAGTCAATTGGTAAACGCTACCATGACCCAAGGCCGGAACCCGCAAACTCAAACCGTTGTCCGCCAAGGCAGGTTGCGTCAGGGCAGCCGCCTGTACGGCGAGGTGCTGTGGCCTGAAATGTGCCTGCAAAACCGTTTGCCAACTGTGCTCAAACGTGGATGGTGAATCCGCCTGTGCCAGTGCGGCACTGAAATGGGGCAGAAAATCCCGGAGTGATTGGTTTTCCGGGGGCATTAATTTACCCAACAACCATTGGCGCAGCGGGAAATACAGAAAGCCAGTCAAGACCACGGACAAACCCAGTGCATACACTGGTGGTGTATTCAGCAAACCAATCAGCAGCAGATCCAGCATCACCACCACACATCCACCCAACAACCATAACCACGATTTGAACCACCAATATTCCACCTCAAACAACTGGAACCGCAGGATACCAATCGTCAAGCCGATAAAAGGGGTAATCCCCAAGAGTTGGGCGATATTTTTGCTGATTATGGGTTCCTGCCCCAAGGCCACCGGAATAATGTGCAGCAGGATGAGCGGTACGAATGGAGCCACCAATGACCACTGCATGAGCCGTGCTGCCATCTTGTCAACCGGGCGGTGACGGCTTTTTACCACTTGCACCTGGCTAACCCATAAGACCAGTAAAAAAGACAGGATGGACTGAACCAACAGGTAGTTGACTGAACTACCCAGCCAAGAAAAATAAAAATTAAATGAATAGAACGTAAAAATAACAAAAAATACGCTATAGCCAAAAAACCCTAATAAGCGGTGCGGATAAGATGACATGACATTAAAAACAAATGGTATATAAATATTCAGAAAAATCAACTCGATAACAAATAGCCACTCAGCAACTGGCAAAGAAAAAAAGAACTCCTTGGCAAAGTTAATGACACCAATAAAATTAAACCCATAATTGGCAATACTGGCAATAAAAAATAATACGGGTAACTCCCCATAAGATTTATAGGAAAAAACAAATGCCCCTATCAGGGGAACAACAGGAAACACCAACAGGGATACCCAGAAATAGACCGGTATTGTCCTGATGGGTGTATTGGGTTCCGGCAGGATGTTATAGGCTGTACCCGCTTTGTCCTCAAACGTGAGCGGCTTCCCTCTGCTCAAGAAAGCATGGATTTTGGCTTGTTGCTGCAAATGAACCTGAAAATCAGGACGGCTTTTATGCATGAAAGGGAATAAAAAGTGTTTGGAGGTCAATGGAACCACTTCACCCGCAAACCCCACTTGGGTCAGAACCGTATTCGGCTGGATGAGCCCTGCGGCAGGAGACCCCGCATCAACCGACACCACCCGCACAAACCCTGAACCAGCATCGGCATCGATCTGTAACCCCGTCCAGGGCTGGTGCAGTAAAAGGTACACGGCTGCCACCTGGGCGAGTGCAACCAACAGCAGTGTCAGCAACAGGACACCCGCAGGTGACAGCCCCCCGACCTCGCGCCAGTATCCCCGCTGCATGCTAGAACTCCGTGTTTATCAACCCCATCCGGCAAGCTTCCAACGCCGCTTCAGCGCGGCTGGAAATATTGAGTTTGCGGTACACATTCCGCACATGGGTGGCAATGGTATTATCAGAAAGATGCAGCAACTCGCCCACCTCGCGGCGGCTCAAGCCTTTACCCAGCAACACCAGCACTTCAGTTTCGCGGGAAGACAACCTTTCATTTTCACCCGTAGTAGGCAAGGGGTGAACGTTTGCAAGCGGTGCAATACCGGCATTGAAATACTGCAGCACCTTACGAGCCACTTTAGGTGATAAGGGCGGATCGCCATTCAAAATACCGCGCAATTTCTGGATAAACTGATCTTCCGGCAAATCCTTCAGTAAATAACCACTTGCCCCCGCCTGCAATGCCGCCAGAATATGGTCTTGATCATCCAGAATGGTCGTTACCACAACCGCAGCCCCCGGAGAGGCATTCAGAATAGAGGGTATGACATTCAAGCCACAACCATCCGGCAGGCTTATATCCAATAAAACCAAGTCAGGCCGGGCATTGAGCAAATGGCTGACAGCATCATGGCAAGTAGGGCATACCGTTACGTGCACGCCCAAAAAGGCTTCAGACAGCAAGCATTGCAACCATGCCCCTGTCTCCGCTATATCCTCGACAACCAACGCTTCCCGCATACGTTTACGCCCTTTCCCCGCAGATAGTAAGAGGGACTACCTTAACTATATAGCAGCTTTATTATGATAATAACAACACATCTTGCTACCATTAAGAATAAACCCTATTACTGGGGAGTGCACTAACCCTTGCGTGCCTTCGCAAAGGCTGCCGCAAAAGCATTATTTACCGGCGGGGTATTATCCGGTTTGGGGCGGGCAGGTTTGTTATCCGGGCGTTGCCCGCCGCGTTTATCCTGTCCCTGCGGTTTATTGGCAGGTGCTTTCAATTCTTTGGGTTGTTGGTCGGCCTTTTCTTCCAGTTTCATGGTCAGGGCAATACGTTTGCGCTCCTGATCCACTTCCAATACTTTCACTTTGACAATATCCCCGGCCTTGACGACTTCATGCGGGTCTTTGACAAAACGGTGGGAAAGCATGGAGATATGCACCAGCCCATCCTGATGCACACCGATGTCCACAAATGCGCCAAAGTTGGTCACATTCGTGACCGTGCCTTCCAGTAGCATATCGGGCTTGAGATCGGCAAGGGTTTCCACGCCGTCCTTGAAGGTTGCTGTCTTGAAGGCCGGGCGGGGGTCGCGCCCCGGTTTGTCGAGTTCGGTGATAATGTCCGTCACGGTGGGCACACCAAACTGGGCATCAGTGAAATCTGCTGGATTGAGGCTTTTCAGAATGCTGCTATTGCCCACCAGCTTTTCCAGGGGCAGGCCGGTTTTGGCGGCAATCCGCTGTACCACACCATAACTTTCCGGGTGTACCGCTGAGGCATCCAAGGGGTTCCCGCCCCGGTGGATGCGCAGGAAACCGGCGGCCTGTTCAAAGGTTTTTGCGCCCAGGCGTGGCACATCCAGCAATTTCTTGCGGCTGGTGAAACGTCCGTTTTTATTGCGGAACTCAACAATATTGTCTGCAATGGTCTGGTTCAAACCAGCCACCCGGCGCAGCAATGCGGCTGATGCGGTGTTCACTTCCACACCGACACCGTTCACGCAGTCCTCAACGACCGCATCCAGATTTTTCGCCAATTGCACTTGGCTGACATCATGTTGGTACTGTCCGACACCAATGGATTTTGGCTCAATCTTCACCAACTCGGCGAGGGGGTCTTGCAGGCGGCGGGCAATCGACACCGCCCCCCGGATCGTCACATCCAGATCAGGGAACTCCTTGGCAGCCGTTTCTGATGCGGAATACACTGACGCACCCGCCTCACTGACCATGACTTTTTGCAGGTTCAACTCCGGGTGGCGCTTGATCAGGTCAGTACACAGCTTGTCGGTTTCCCGCGAAGCCGTACCATTGCCAATCGCCAACAGCTCGACCTGATACTGGGCAGCCAGTTTCGCCAGGGTTGCCAGCGACTCATCCCATTGGTTGCGGGGTGCGTGCGGGTAAATGGTGGAATGGGCGACAAATTGCCCGGTACTGTCAATCACGGCGATTTTCACCCCGGTGCGCAAGCCCGGATCAAGCCCCAAGGTTGCGCGTTGCCCAGCCGGGGCAGCCAGCAACAAATCCTTCAGGTTATGCGCAAATACGCGGATGGCCTCGGTTTCGGCCTGTTGGCGCAGGTCAGACAACAGGTCGGTTTCCAGCTTCAGATGCAGCTTGACCTTCCATGTCCAACGCACCACCTCCGCCAGAAAGCCATCCGCCGCCCGCCCTTGCTGGCTAATCCCAACATGGCGAGCGACCATCACCTCGCACGGGTGCGCGGTGTCCGGCTCATGCCCCACGTCCACCGCCAGCGTCAAAAAGCCCTCATTACGCCCGCGCAGCATCGCCAACACCCGATGCGAAGGCGCACTCTTCAGGGCATCCACATTGCTGAAATAATCGCGGAATTTGGCAGCCTCCGCCTCCTTGCCCGCCACGACCGCTGAAACCAGCTTGCCTTCGGCCTGTACATAGTCACGCAGCGTGCCGACCAATTCAGCATCTTCAGCAAAGCGTTCCATCAGGATATATTTCGCCCCCTCCAGCACGCCTTTGCTGTCCTTGAAGGCATCCTTGAAGTCCTCACCCGTATTGATGTACCGGGCAGCCTCCACCAGTGGGTCAAGGCGTGGGTTCGCCAGCAATGCATCTGCCAAGGGCTGGATGCCCGCTTCCACAGCAATCTGCCCCTTGGTGCGGCGTTTCTGTTTGAAGGGCAGATACAAATCTTCCAGACGTGTCTTGGTATCCGCCGCATGGATGGCCTGTGCCAATGCCGGAGTCAACTTGCCCTGCTCCTCAATGCTCTTGAGGATACTCACCCGCCGCTCATCCAACTCGCGCAGATAACCCAGACGCTCTTCCAAATGACGCAACTGCGTATCATCCAGACCACCCGTGGCCTCCTTGCGGTAGCGGGAAATGAATGGAACCGTGGAGCCTTCATCCAGCAACTGGATGGCAGACTCGACCTGGCGGTGGGCAACAGACAGTTCAGAAGCGATACGTTCGGCAATGCTCAGCATGGTTGGAATCTTTGTTGGTGATTGGAATGAGGCATTATGGGCAAATTCGTGCAGAGGGCAAGGGGCAAAAAATAAATTAAAGCCCCAGACCTGTTTCCTTGCTTTGTTGGAGGTACTTTAGGAGCATACCACATCAAATGGTAGTTGCAGTGTTTGCCATGCACCATCACAATACTGCTTAAACAATTCTGGTGAAGAAAAGAAAACCGCCTTATAATCGATTAAAAAAATTAGCTATTTCCTGTCCATATCATGGCGCTCAATTAATTCTTTCATATTTTCAAGGGTTTCTTTGTTAGTATACGATGATATATCCATATTATAAATTGAAAAACCATCATGAAACTTATTTATAGTATTTGTTGTAACACATGAAAGCCACTCTTCATAATAATACCTATGCTTAGGATCAATTTTTGGCTGCTCTAGTATTTTTACGTAATCTGCTCTAGCCCACCAAAAATTATACCAAATCCATCCCCCTCTTAATATTTCACATTGATCATTAATTTTCCAAGCAGGAAAAAGACCAATTTTATTGATCTTGCTGTTTTGGTCAAGTATTTTAACAAAAAACTTCCAATCATGAAAAGTATAATAAGTTAAAACTTCTTCCGTTATAATTCTTGCATTTTCATTATGGGTCATACCTTTAGTGTGAAAATAAATTAAATACTTATATCGCTTACTTTCTTGAGCAAGCCTCCAAATAAATGATATACCCCAATACTCAAACCGATTTTCTCTATGAAATTCAATATTTTTATATATATTACTTATTCCTCCAAAAAACATTTCCACATTTTCAACACCAAATGGATTTGAAACCACTATATAAAGATCAGCAACAGATAATATTTTTGTTTTTTTTATATCATCAATTTGACCTAGAATAACTTTCTTCCAATCTTTATCAGGGTTAATATAAACATAGTAAACTATGGCAATATATTTTTTTTTAGAAAAAAAGCTAAAACTCAGGTTCTTAGTTAGCATATAAAGACTCCTCATAAACATTTCTTATTCATCAAAATTCGAGTGGGGGCAAGCCCAAGTGTTTTTCAAGGTAGTGGCAATGCAAACCCACATAACACCAATAATTTTGACTACCATATCAAATTATTGATTAAACACACAAATATATCAAAAAAGAGGTCTGGATCATTGCAACGACATCTACACCCCCAACCAACCCCAACACCAGTGCCAGACTGAAAAACGCGGCGATGGTTGTCACCAGCAAGGCGCTGGCACAAAACGCCCGGTAGCCATACCGTTCACCCAAAATTGGGTAAATCGCCATCATCGGGACAGCCGCCATGATAATGACCGCTTTCTGCAAATCAGGGGCAAAGGGTGGCAGTAACCACACAATGATCTACCCCTTCCAGATGGCGCGGTGAACGCTTACCGCTCAAGCTCGCCTTCCGCGAAAAGGTTGCGGATTCGGCGGGAAATCACCGACTTGTCGCGCTGGAACAGGTTGCTCATGTCGGTTAGGGAAAATCATACGGATTCGTCTGGTAGGTGGACTGCGAGGCGGTTTTTGCCGGGGATTTAGTAGAGGAGAAAGTTAAAGGTCATGATACTAACTTCACTTTCTGAGTTTCACTCTGTTTGAAAAGATCAGTTATCCACAGATAACGCGCAACGCCTAAGGTCGGAAGCCCATCTTTAAGTTTATCCCTCCAAAAGGTAAGCTGATCGCCGGTCAATGTATATGTGTCATCGATTTTATCAGCAGGAGGCACAATCGACTCTTTTAACTGAATCAATGCATCAGGAAGACCAATAATATTAGGCCACTTTTCAAGCAAAATATCGGTTTCATTTTCAAATACTTCATTTACCTCATCTACGATAGCTACCCATGAATCGAATGTTTCTTGCAAATGTGGTTCTATTTTAGTTCTTATCTTATCTAGGTATTTTCTAGCGATTTCCTCACCTGTAGTGTTTGCATTAATATTTTCAATCCGTATTACATCAGAAAGGTGTTCGATATGTTGGTAAAGATGGTTATACGATTCGACGAACCTTTGAAAAACATACCACCTTTCAGGCTTTTCCCACACAGGGAGAGATAGCTTATCCCAAGTTTCATTCGGCACAGGTTCTGGTATAAATCTCCAAAACTGTTCGCTTGGTTTATTCAGTGACAAATGAGCCGTTGTTATTTGCATATTGACGAAAGCTGTTTGATCAAGACTTTTTCCAGCAATCAATGGTACTAAAATTATGCGTTGCCAGTAATAACTCATCACAGCTTGTCGTATTTTTTTACCATAATCAGGTTTTAGTGAGGCAATAATGGTTTCCCATAAGATTTCCATTGCTCCCAATGAATTAATGGCTTCATCTACATCAAACGAAACCCAAAGTACGCGCTCTTGCTCCCATCGAACATCTTCACTAAGGAAATTTGTATGAATTCCTTCTTTTTTAAGACCTTTAGAGACTCTCGTATACGATTTTTCGTCGGAATTAAGCATTCTCGAAGGTCACCAGTTGGCCCCTTTGTAGAGCTTTTCTTATTAGATGATTTTCTTTCTGTAGGAAATTCTTCTGGGCAGATAAATTTACACCAGTGGTACACAGTTTCATTGAGGCTGGATAGCTCTTTTTCTTGGTAGCTTGACGTAGAAATGCATTGATTTATTTTCCCCTCTAATTGTCTTTCATTGAACTGTAGAAGTTCTAAAAACTTCATTGCATCAATAGCATTAGTTACAGACAGATGAATAGAATTTTGTTGGATACCAAGTTCTTCCGCAGTTGCTATGCATATGTTCCTTTGAGCTTCATTTTTAGCTGCTCTAAGACCCAGTATTAAAACAACAGCTTGCTGTGACTGTCGCATAAAATTTCCAACGGACTGGCGATACTTAGTTGTTAGCTTAGAAAATGATTTTAATTGCTCTAATGTAGAGAAACGAGCTAATAAACTAGCCTTGTCATTTTCTGCCGTTCCCTCACACAAACCCCCATTCATCAACAGAAACTAACGGCAGTAAGAAGCTATCTGTTGTCGCACTCTTTTTTTCATTCCATCGTTCAAAATCGTCAAATAACTTATCTTTTTTGATATTTTTGACTTTAATGGCTCTTCTTAACTGAGATAGATTATCTTGAACTCCTTCTCTCATCTTTTGGATATTAGAAAAGTGTTCATCCCAACCTGTAGGGCGAAACCTCAGCTCAACTAAGCCCCGTGCCAAAGCATTAAAGCTTGGCAGCCAAGGCAGCATTATATTTTCAACAGGCATTCTCTTCGTTGAGTTATCAAATTCAGTTTTAAACATTGAAAATAAGTGACCATATCCAGTTACACCATAACATTTATAATTGGGAATGCATCGATTCAGCACCCCAACTCTATCGACAGATAAGGTATTAATCAGATTATTTTCATCCGTTTTATCAATGTCACTTAATTCCTTAATAGCTGAAGACTTTTTGTCTTGATCAATTAAATAATGACTTATCAGGCATTCACCGTCCTCAACAATCGAAATAATGCTTGCCTCTTTTTGTAGTTTTATCTGTACCTTCTCCTTATTTTCCTCATGCCATCTAGCGTATAACACTTCATCAAATTTTTGCACAGAAATTGCAACCATACTAAAAGAGTAAACTGTTAGAGAAGTTAATGCCTGATCTAATAATTCAATAAAATTGAAATTAAATGGATTCGTTAATTTCAAGTGACCAAGCCAGAATATGACTTCAGCCATAGCAATGAAATCAAGCGAGAGTCGTGGTGTATTTGGAGTATTTAGATGTGTTGAAAGCCAATTTTTGAAATAAAAAAACACTTCTTCTTTACTTGTTTGTAACTCCATTAGTTTTTCAGATGCTTCAGCAGCTAGCCTAAAGTGGGGAGATGCATCTACCAAACGAGGGAATACACCAAAGCCCTTTTCTTTCCTTACCTGAGCAATATCCCAGTCAAGCATTATCCACCAACCTGCCCCAACTAACGCATGAGCATCTTTTATAACGTTTAAGTTAGTATCAACATACTCATTCAATCCTAACCAAAGAAGCGCTGTACAAACGCCATGTATTCCAATCCATGAGTTAGGAGAAAAACTCGACAATGCCGAGAGAATCTCTTTTGATGCCTCCTGCCTACGTGAGAAAGAACATAGGAGGAAAAGCTCTAGGTCATCCTCAACCAGTAGCTCAAGAACTTCAGCAGCAAAAGTTGCCCAAGGATCAAAAGCCTCATCAATCAGCTCCGAACACATGATTTCACTGCGAATTGCGTGAAAACCTTCAACAAAGTGACCATCATCAGAAGTACGCAACAAAAATTCATCACAAAAACGTTTTATAGTCCTTTGTGGTTCTAATAGCTCACAATGGTTAACCAAATTTTTCAAATGAATACGGGCTTCATAGGCAGAAGCTACAGCCACAAGTTTAAGTAGCCTTAGTTCGTTTGGATGTAATATGCCTCTACGAATATCTTCTTGTAGATCTACTATTTGGTCTTTAATTCTTCTAGTGAGCTGCTCTTCTTGGGTGAGAAAATATACAAACTCAAACAGCGTTTTGCGCTCCCCAAATTGTGCCCATGCATCTGAAAAGTTTAGATATTTATTAGTACAGTTTTTACGGCACAACTCTGAAAATAATTGCTTCCCTGTTTCTTTATCAAAGTTTATGGTGACTTCTGAGAAAATAAAATCATCGACACGAACTTGTGACTTAAACCAATCCTCCTCCCGAATGGTAATCAAAATTTTTAACTTAGGTAAAAATGAAATCTCACGTACAAACTCTATCCAAGCCCTATCACCAGGCCGAACATCGAGATACAGCAAGGTTGGAACATCAATTGCTTCAGAATGTCCACATATAGCCTGCGCCATTTGGCGAGCATGCCGAATATCTGTTGGTCGCAATACTTCAAAACGAAAATTGCTAGGTGAGTAATCAGCGATATAACGATAAGCAAGAGTAGTCTTACCTTGCCCGGAGGCAGCTCTAACAATTACCACACTATTTATAAAAAACTGCTCATCTATTTCTTGGAGTAATGCAGTCCTACGCACATCCAAGTCATTTGCAATATGAGCCGGTTGAACACGACCACCTTTATAGAACTCTCGATTCTGTCGATCAGAGCAATCAATGCGCTCCATCAAAATGGGTACTATTGATGTATTCCACTCTTTTTCATACTCAAGTCGTTGAGTGAGAAATTTTCCAATTCTATTGATCTTCTCAATAGCATCACATCTGTTAATTTTTAGCTGATGCTCTGATGCATTCATCAGCCACCACATCAGGTTTTCAAAGGCATGCTGGGGAGAAGCTGATGTTACAGTGTTTTTTAACTTATCAAAAATAAAATCTTGCAGCCTTAGTTCATCAACTTTTTCTGCTACCAAGTGAGCAAGAATATTTTCAATATCTTGTTGACTGAATCCCCTTTCAGTTAATTTCGCTTTTAATGTACGCACTGTTCTTTGAGGTGTATCCTTATTATTATCCAATGCAGCCAATAGCTCAGACCCAAGCTCTCCAAAATGAGCAATAGTCACTTTTATTTTTGAGTCAGGAGTGCAATATTTTCGTACTCGCTCGAAAAATATCGGTTTGAAATCTGAAATTGATAAATTATTTGTATAATCTTTTACTTGAATAACTTCGAGCAAACTCCCTTCAGAAGACCATATTGCTAGGTCTTCTTTACCTTCTGGATGTAGAGTAGAACCAAAAGGGAGACTGTCATCAAATAATCTATATAAACAATATAAAACTTGTCTTCTATATCCTCGATAGGTGGCTGTTGGGTTATCTGTGTTTGTCATTCTAAGTCATACCCCAACGCCAGCATCGCACTCTTCACCCCATACAAGGCCAACACATCCCGCAGCCACAACCGGCAACCTTTATCCTTAACACTATGATCCGCCGAGCAATCCACCTGCCATTGCCGCAGCACATACCCCGCCATCGCTGCCCGCAGTTTCAAATGCAGCACCCCATCAACCATGCCATAGTCGCGTTCGGTGATTTCGGGATGCTCACGGTCAGGGTGCGGCACGATGTCGAGTTCGACAATGCGGTTCCATTGGATGTCTTGCGCGGGGAGTTCGTGTTTGGCGGGGTTGCCATTCAGCAGTTCGGTGGATTCCATGCGAGTAAATACAAAATCGCGGAACTCTTGCGATTTGCGGTCAAAAGCACGAACATGCCAACGCAGCCCATCATTTGCCAGCGCGAACGGCACAATTTCACGCTCCGACACCCCGCTGGTATGTGATAAATAACGCATCCTGACCGCTTTTTGCTGATAAATCGCCCGCGTGACCGGCGCAAGAATCTCCACCGCAGGCCGGTTCAACGCCAACGGCAATTCGCACGGCAGCAATGTATCCTCCATCTGGCTGAGGCCATCACCAAACCCGCGTGACAGCATCATCAGCACCCGCTCGGCATTGTGCACAAACACAGGCCGGAAGCCGGAACCCAGCACATAGGTCTTGCTGCTACCATCCAGGTTGAGGTTGTCGGGGCAAAGCTCGCGGTACTGCGCAAAATCACGGGTTGTGGCGGCGGACGCAATACCAAAACGATCCATCAAATCCTGCCTGCGCACATCACCGAGGAAAAACAGGCGGAACTCGATATAAGCAAGCCGCTCACGCTGTGGCAGGCTCATGGCTGCCAAGGTATCAGCAGAGGTTTCAAACGCATTGGGTTCTTTCATGGGATAAATTATGATCTTGTTTATTTTAAAATTCAACAAACAAGACCATACATCATGATCACTATGATCATGTTAGAAGAGTGGTTGCCATCCAAGCCAACAACTACACCCCAACCAACCCCAACACCAGCGCCAAGCTGAAAAACGCGGCGATGGTTGTCACCAGCAAGGCGCTGGCACAAAACGCCCGGTAGCCATACCGTTCACCCAAAATCGGGTAAATCGCCATCATCGGGACAGCCGCCATGATAATGACCGCCTTCTGCAAATCAGGGGCAAAGGGTGGCAGCAACCACACACACAAGGCCACCAATAAGGGATGTGCCAACAATTTGCCGACCACCACGCTGGATACCCCTTCCAGATGAGCGCGGAACGGGTTCGCCGCCAAGGTCGCCCCCACAAAACACAGGGCAATGGCGGCGGAGGTGCGTGCCAGCATCTCAATGGTCTGGTTAATCGGTTTCGGCAAGCTGATGTCCAGCACCGAGACCAGCACACCCGCCACCAATGCCCCCATCAGTGGGTTTTTGGCAATGCGCAAGCCAATCATTTTCCAGACTGGCTTCCGCAAAACCTGCCCATCACCCGGTTGCTGCCCTGCCCCATACTCCAACAAAACCAACACAATCGGCAAAATCAGCAGGTTTTCCACTATGACCGCCATGACAAACGCGATGGTGGGAACCGGGTCAAAACTCAGGATCAGGATCGGATAACCAATAAACATGCTATTGGGGATCGACATCCCCAACGCGCGGATCGCACCGGCACTTGCATTGGCTCCCATCACCCAGCGTGAAAACAACAAGCCGCCCAACAGCACCGCCAAAGACCCCATGCCATACGCCAGCAGGAAATACACCTCCAGCTCCGTACTAAAATCAATGCGGCTGACTGCTGCAAACATAGTGGCGGGCAGGAAGAAATACAGCACCAAATTGCCAATGCTGCCAATCGCCTCAACCTTGAGAAGCTTGGCCTGTACTGCAAAATAACCCAAACCGATCAGCAAAAAGACCGGCAAGATTGTGGAAAAAAGATTAAACATGCTGCTTGCGCAACTCCTGTGCCTGCATGGTTACACGCATTTGCGCATTGGGTGTGCCAAACCCCTGATAGCCATTGCGTTGCACCACTTCAAAACAGAAGCGTCCGGCAAACAATTGGGTAAACAATTGGAAGAATATCCCGTCCCCATCCTCGTCATACAGGATTTGGTAACGCTGCAAGCGCTCCAGCAATTCATCCGACAGGTTAAAACGGGCAGCCAAATCATCATAATAATTGGCAGTCACTTGCATGGTCGGCAAACCTTGTGCCTGCAAACGGTGGGCGAGTGCAAAAATATCGGTGGTGCGCAAGGCAATATGGTTAACCCCACTCCCCGCATAACGGCTCTGGATATAATTGGAAACCGTCTGCGCCCCTTGTGAGCTGTTCAGGGTAAAAGCCACCGCCCGGTCAGGGGTTTGCATCACCTGGCTTTTCACCAAACCACCGGGATCAGAAACACTCACGGTCGGGGTATGTACCATTTGCAGCAATGAACGGTAGAGCAAGACCGAATGCAGCATTTCTTCATAACTCATGCTGATGGCAATATGGTCAATCTGCTGCAAATAGGCATGCTGTGCTGCTTGGGGATGATAATTAAACTCACGCTCCCAATGCGCCGGTTGTATCGCCCCATCCACCAGATACAACAAACTGCCACTAGGGCCGACGACTGCCGGGATGCCGTGGGTATCGGTTTCGGGGTTGCCATAAACCATCCCATAACCCAGCATCTGCGCCCGTTCCACCCACTTGCCAACCTGTTGGCAGGTCAGGCCAAACGCACACACCGATACCCCATGCTGTTCATGGTAACACTGGGCGAAGCTGTCCGGCTCCAGATTCATCACCAGATTAACCTGCCCCTGCCGCCACAACTCAACCGCCTTTTTGCGGTGGGTGGCAGCATGGCTAAAGCCCAAGGTACTGAGCAATTGCGTCAAGGCCTGCTTTTCGTTGTCGTTGATGGCGAACTCAATAAACTGGACTTCAGCCGGTGGTGTGACAGGCGGCAACCGTGCACCTTGTTGACTGGTCACGGCTTCAGCCGACTGGTTGGCAAACACCAGGGAACGGTAGCCATCGCGGGCGGTATTTTCCGGCGAACCTGCCCGGAATTGGTCATTAAAGATTTCCAACGAAAACGGGCCGTTATAGCCGGTCGCATGCAGGTTCGCCACAAACTGCCCGATGGGTAATTCACCCTGCCCCGGAAAACAACGGTAATGGCGGCTCCAGGACAAATGATCCATCGACAAACGCGGGGCATCCGCCACTTGCACCAAAAAAATCCGGTCGCCCGGAATATTCAACATGGCCTGCAAATCGGTATTGCGCGAGAAAATATGGAAGGTATCCAGACATAAACCGACGTTGGGGTGGTTGGCACGGCGCACGATTTCCCAGGAATCACGGTAATCATGCACATACCGCGCCCATGCCAACGCCTCATACGCCACCCGCATCTGGCGTGCCTTTGCCCGCTCCCCCAATTCATGGAAGTCATCAGCCGCACGTTGGATTCCCCCCAGCGCATACGGAGAAACACTGCTGCACACCATCAATAAATCCGTCCCCAATTCCTCCATCAAGTCGAATTTACGCTCGGCACGGTCAAAGGTTTTTTGCCGGTAAGGTTCCGGCATCCCCTCAAAATCCCGGAAGGGCTGGTAGGTGACAATCTCCAGCCCATGATCCTCAATCATGCGGCGGAT
The DNA here is from genome assembly GCA_964293005.1 of uncultured Thiothrix sp. Lineage (GTDB taxonomy): Bacteria > Pseudomonadota > Gammaproteobacteria > Thiotrichales > Thiotrichaceae > Thiolinea. The sequence goes on along the minus strand of CAXYXW010000015.1, from coordinate 33,861 downwards.
TTCAGCCAAAGAACCATCATGGGTAATCAAGTCGTTTTCAAAGATTTCAATCCCTTTGAAACCCGCCTTGGCAATGGCCTCAATTTTTTGGCGGAGCGTACCGGACAAACAGACAGTGGCAATCGAATAACGCATGATGGTCTTCTTTAATGCTTTTTTTGATGGTGTGCTTTGGTGGTGTTTTGGGGTGGCGGTAAAGTAAACGATCAGCTCTTCCTGACTTTCCGCAGCAGCCCTTCCATCGCCAGCACATACCCTTCCACACCAAAGCCCACCACAATACCGGCAGCAGCCGGGGAAATATAAGAATGGTGGCGGAAAGCTTCACGCGCATGCACATTGGAAATATGGATTTCAATCACCGGTACTTCTGCGCCCTTGATGGCATCATGCAAGGCGACGGAGGTGTGGGTATACGCCCCGGCATTGAAGACCACCCCCAATACCGTGCCATTTTTCACACCGCGCCCGGCCTCATGGATGGCATCAATCAGCACACCTTCATGGTTGCTTTGCAGGCAGTTGACTTCGACCCCCAAACGCTCACCCGCCGCTTTGCACATGGCTTCCACATCAGCCAGTGTGGTATAGCCGTATTGGGCAGGTTCACGCTGCCCCAAGAGGTTCAGGTTCGGGCCGTTCAAAACGAGGATAGATGCCATGATGATTCCTTTAAATAGACAAACCTAAATAAAAAATGGAGAAATAAAAAACAGGGAAAAGCCAAAAAACAAAAACCGGCAAGAAACACCCACCCCCATGAAATCATGGGCAGTGGGTGTGTGACAAGGCCAAGCCTTATTTGCGGAGCTTTTCCAGCTCTGCTTTCAGCGCATCAACCGTTTCTTTGCCAACCAGCTCAGCATGCTTTTCAATCACCGGCTTGAGGGTTTCACGGAACTTGGCTAACTCTTCGGCTGACAGTTCAGTTACTTCCATCCCGGCTTTTTTCAGCTCTTCCAACGCCGTGCCCGCTTTTTCACGGGAAATGCCGCGCTGATACTTGCCTGCCTCGGCAGCAGCATCCTTTAATACCGTTTGCAGCTCAGGAGCCAAAGCATCCCAGGTTTTCTTGCTGACAATCACGGACTGTGGATTATACTGGTGATTGGTAATCGCCAAATGCTTTTGCACTTCAAACAGCTTGTTGGAGAAAATAACGGTGAACGGGTTTTCCTGCCCATCAATCGCCTTTTGCTCCAGGCCTGCATAAACCTCAGGGAATGGCATCGGTGTCGGGTTTGCACCCAAGGCAGTCACCCAATCCACGTTGATGGCATTCGGGATAACGCGCAGCTTCAGACCCTTGATGTCATCCACTTTGCTGATCGGGCGCTGGCTATTGGTGATATTACGGAAACCCAGTTCCCAATAACCCAGACCAACAATCCCCTTGTCAGCCAGTTTGGCATGCAGGCCTTGCCCAAACTCGCCATCAACCACCGCATCAGCCTCTTCCGGCTTGGCAAACATGAATGGCAAATCATATACAGCAAATTCCTTTGCCTGGGAAGCCAAAATGCCAGAGTTCAGCACTACCATATCCAGTGTACCGCCTTGCAGGGCAGAGACGTTTTGCGCATCGCCGCCCAACGTGCCACCGGGGAAGACCTTCACCTTCAATTTGCCTTGGCTCTTGCTGTCCACCAGCTCGGCAAATTTGACTGCCCCCATTTCAGCAGGATGTCCTTGAGGATTCTGAAGTGCCAATTTGAGTTCTTTAGCATCCTCAGCACTCGCCAAGCCCATACTGGCAGCAGCCACCAACGCAACCAGTGTATTTACGATAAAACGTTTCATGTAATCCTCCAAAAACCTTCATTCATGGGTGCAAAACTCAAAATGACCGTGACAGCACCCCTTTGCCACGGCCTGCTAACAACCTAATCGCCCTAATAAAACCAGGAAAGTGGTACCAGAACAATTTGTGGGAACAACACCAGCAGGAACAGCACAAACAGTTGTGCACACAAGAAAGGCAATACCCCCTTGACCACATATTCCAGCCGGATTTTCCCAACCCCTGTCACCACATTCAGCACTGTACCTACCGGTGGTGTAATCAAGCCAATCGCCCCATTGATGATGAACAACACCCCGAAATACACCGGATCAATACCCGCAGCCTTGACAACCGGCATCAATACCGGGGTCAGGATCAGGATGGTGGGGGTCAAATCCATGGCAGTCCCAACCAGGAACGCCAGCAACATGATCGCCAGCAACAGCAAAGTCTGGTTATCCATCAATGGTTCCAGCAAGGTCACAACCATCCCCGGCAAATCCGCCACGGTAATCAGCCACGCTGACACCATCGCCGCTGCCACCAGGAACATAATGACTGCGGTGGTTTTGGCTGCATTGACAAACACATCAAACAACGCAGGCCATTTGATTTCACGGTAAATCACCATCGACACAAACAGGGCATACACAGCAGCAACAACTGCCGCTTCGGTCGGGGTAAAAATCCCCATCTTCAGGCCAACCAACACAATCACCGGCAACAACAACGCCCATGTCGCATCGGTGAACGCCTTCCAGCGCTCCGCACGGGACGCTTTCGGTGGTGGCTCATTGCGCCCGGTTTCACCACGCAACACAAACCGCCAGGCCAGCGCAATTGAAATCGCCAACAGCAACCCCGGTACAATCCCCGCCATAAACAGCTTGCCAATCGACACATTGGCTGCCACACCAAAAATAACGAAGGGGATGGAGGGTGGAATGATCGGGGCAATGATACCGGCAGAGGCAATCAAACCGGCGGACGTGGCCTTGTCATGCCCGGCACGTACCATCATCGGCAGCAACAGTGCCGCCAAAGCAGCAGTATCCGCCACCGCCGACCCGGACAAGGCCGCCATCAGGCAAGCCGCCAGAATGGTGACATACCCCAAACCACCGCGCACATGCCCCACCAGGGTCAAGGCCAGATTGACAATACGGCGCGATAACCCGCCAACATTCATGATCTCGCCTGCCAGCATGAAAAACGGCACCGCCAGCAGGGGGAAGCTGTCAGCCCCATTGATCAGGTTCTGGGCAAGGATTTGTGCATCAAACAAGTCCATATGGATCATCAGGGCGATACCCGCCACCAACAAGGCATAGGCAATCGGCATACCGATCAGCATCGCCCCCAACAAGGCCAGCAAAAATACCAAAACGGTCATGGCTCATTCCCCCCCGTGCACAGAGTAATCATCGGTACGCACCGGCAAACGCCCATGCAGGACATCCCACAAATCCAGCAACAGGATAGGAGCTGTCGACAGGGCAAAAAATACACCTGCGCCGTAAATCCAGGCCATTGAAAACCCGGTGACGGGAGCGGTTACGTCCCAATTGATTTTGGCCTGGGCGAGGCTGCCCTGAAACAGCAACCACGTCACCCACAGCATCAGAGCCAGCCCGACGATGCGTATTGCCCGCTGCCCGGCGGGTGGCAAGGAGAACACCAGCAATTCAAAGCCCATGTGGTGGCGCTCATGCAGGGCAATGACTGCCCCGGTGAAGGTCAACCAGACAAAAAACCAGCGTGACAACTCTTCAGATACGGTGATCCCTGAGTTAAACGCATAACGCAACACCACGTTGCCAAATACCAGAACCACCATCAGTGCCAGCAAGACCGCCAGCAAAACCGACAAGGCACGGCAATAATAGCCAATCCACTTGCTCACCATCTCCTCCTCCTTTCAACACTCCGAAACACCACCTACCGGATGGGGCAAGTGATCTGTACGCTCAGCTAGCCAACGAGCGCTGGTAATACACGCTCAAATGCTTTTCCAAAGCCGCTGCACAACGCTCGGCATCACGCGCCAAGGCAGCTTCCATCACGGCCTCATGCTCACCAATAATGTCGTTCCCCCGGAACCCGTGGGTATTCAGCTCCAGCACCACATACTGGCGGAACTGGTCAAACACCTGTTTGTGGTAATGGCGGTGCAATTGGGAGCCACAGGCTGCAATCAGGGCAGCATGGAACTCCCAATCGTACTGATGCCAACTTTTGAAATAGGTCGCCTCGTCCTCACGCATTTTTTCTTCGATATACACCAGCTTGTGGTGGGCAGCGACCAGATTGCTTTCCCAATCAATCCCGCCATGCAGGAAGGAATGTTTTGCCCCATCCGCTTCCAGCAGGATACGCAAGCGGGTCAGGTCACTCAGGCGCGACAGCGTGGTTTCTGCCACCCGGAAGCCCTTCTGGTCTTCGGCATCAACCAAGCCTTCCGAACTCAGCCGCACCAGGTTTTCACGCAATACATTGACCCCGGCGCTGTAACGCTCCTTGAGCAAATCCATTTTCAATTTACTGCCCGGTGCAAATGTCCCGGTTAAAATATCCGTGCGCAGCGTGTCATACAGGCTCATGGGTCTATCCTTTTGTCAAATGGGTGGCATGGTTTCCAGGGGGTAGCGCTGTAAAAATGCCTGCTCAACACTCGCTTCATCGACGGCGATGTGGGTAAAGTGTTCGAAGGCATCCAGCCCCTGATACAGGAATAACTTGAAACCCGACACTGTTTCAATACCCCTTTGACGGCAACGCTGCAAAAATTCAGTATTTTCAGGTGTATACACCGCATCAAACGCCCAACGCTGCTGGCTGAAGCCGTCCAGGGGGAAGGGGTTGCCCGGATATTGGAACATACCCACGGGAGTGGCATTGATCAGGCCATCGGCCTGCTGCATTTCTGCAACCAAATCATCACCCGCCAAACGCACCGGCAAATGCACGCCATTTAATTGCGCCAGCAGGGTCTGGGCGGTTTCCGGGTTTTTGTCGTACAGCACCAAGGAATCTGCACTGTATTTCAACAAGGCAAAGGCTATCGCCAAGCCAACACCACCCGCCCCCAGCATCAGCACCTTGCCCGGCCTGAAACCCGCACCAAACTGGGCGGCAAAGGCGCGGCACAGGCCAGAATAATCGGTATTGGCTGCCAATAAGCGCTCTGGCTCAAACAGCACAGTATTCACCGCCGTCAAGCCCTCAGGAAAACCTGCCACGGTTTGCACTTCATGGAAGGCATCACGCTTGTAAGGATGGGTCACATTCACACCACGGAAGCCTTCCGCACGGCAACGCTGCAACTCGGCAGCGATTGACACGTGCGCCTGCGAAGCCAAATCCATTGGCTGGTAATGAACCGGCAAACCATACAACTCACCCAGCATTTCATGCAGGTTTTTCGCACGGCTGCGCCCAATTCCATTACCCAACAAGCCTAACTTGATAACTTCCGCCATATGACCTCCTCCTGAACCAAAAATGACCTTCCTATTCAGAATAAAAGGAAGAAATTGAAATTTCAATACCAAGTGAAAAATATATGATAAAAACTGTTTCATAGGATAATTTGCACATTGCAGCATTCAATCTTCCTTGCCAGAACACGAAAAAAGTACAAGAACATCCCCCATTTCTGCATACAACGCCGCAAAATAACGCAATATACTGGCTGCCAATAAGTCTTACCGGAGGAAACCCATGACCAAGCCCAGTTGTATGCCGCCCGACCATGATACCCGTACCCCGCTGTATACAGCGCCACCCCTGGCTTGCGACGCGCATTGCCATGTGTTCGGCCCGCATGAGGTTTTCCCCTATTCCGAAAAGGCCACCTACTGGCCACCGGATGCCGACAAGCACGCCCTGAAACGCCTGCATGACAAACTCGGCATCCAGCGGGCAGTCCTGGTGCAAGCCAGTTGCCACGGCACGGACAACCGCGCCATGCTTGATGCCATCAAGACCAGCAACGGCGCATACCGGGGCGTGTGCATCGCCAATGACAGCTTCAGCGAAAATGATTTCCAGGATTTGCATGATGGCGGGGTGCGCGGGGTACGCTTCAATTTCGTCAAGCATCTGGGTGGTGCACCCAACCTTGAATCCATGCAAACCGTCCTGAACCGGGTCAAACCCCTGGGCTGGCATCTGGTGATCCACGTCAATGCGGAAGATGTGATTGCCTATGCCGATTTCTTCGATGCCATCGACATGGACATCGTGGTTGACCACATGGGGCGTGTCCCCACCAGCGCCGGGGTCGGGCAAGCCGCCTATAAAATCCTGCTGGAACGCATGCAGCGCGATAACTGGTGGATGAAGGTCTGCGGCTCAGAACGCATTTCCATGGGGCCACCGTTTTATGATGCCGTACCGTTTGCACAAGGCTTTGTTGAGCTGGCTCCTGACCGCATTCTGTGGGGGACGGATTACCCGCACCCGAACATTAAAAAGCACATGCCAAATGATGCCGACCTGCTTGATCTCGTGCCGCTGATTGCCCGTGATGCCGCCACCCAGCACAAAATCCTGGTCGACAACCCTGCACGCTTATACGGATTCTAGGAGTACGCCATGATCACCCATACTATCCAGGGGGTTGCCGTCAAACACATCCAACGCGCTGAACCCAGCGTCGTCGACGGCCTCGCCAAACTGGGGGCAGCCACCGTGCATGAGGCACAAAGCCGCATCGGTAACTTGCAGCCGTACATGCGCCCGATTTACAGCGGTGCACGCATAGCCGGAAGTGCCATCACCATCCTTGCCCAGCCGGGTGACAACTGGATGATCCACGTTGCCATCGAACTGTGCCAACCGGGCGACATCCTCGTGGTCGGAACCACAACGCCCTGCACGGATGGCTACTTTGGCGACCTGCTGGCAACGTCAGCCCAGGCACGCGGGGTGCGGGGTCTGGTGATTGATGCCGGGGTGCGTGATGTGCGTGACCTGACCGACATGAATTTCCCGGTCTGGTCAAAAGCCATTTCCATTAAAGGTACGGTAAAAAATACCTTGGGTTCAGTGAATGTACCCATTATCTGTGCAGGCCAACATATCATGCCAGGCGATGTCATTGTCGCCGATGATGATGGTGTCTGTGTTGTACCGCGCTTGCAGGCCGCCAAAACCTTGGCAGCCGCCCAAAAGCGCGAAGCCTTTGAGGGCGAGAAACGCGCCAAACTCGCCTCCGGGATTTTGGGTCTGGACATGTACAACATGCGCCCAGGTTTGGAAGCGGCTGGCTTTAAATACGTTGAAACAGGGGAGGATTTGGTATGAGTGGGACAAAAACACCGTTGATTATTGACTGCCATGGGCATTACACCACCGCACCGGATGAGCTGGGCGATTACCGTGACCAGCAAAAAAAGGATGTGAAAGCCGACCCACTGTTTGCACACGTCAAAGGCATCATTAACATCAGTGACGACCAAATCCGTGACAGCCTGGAAGGGGCACAGCTCCGGCTACAGCGTGAACGCGGCACGGATGTTGCCATTTTCTCGCCGCGTGCCAGTTGGATGGGGCATCACATCGGCAACCAGTCCACCAGCCAATACTGGACAGAGCACTGCAACGACCTGATTTACCGCATTACCCAGCTTTACCCACAAAACTTTATCGGGGCAGCCCAACTGCCACAATCCCCCAAGGCCGATATGACCGCCAGTGCTGCCGAGCTGGAGCGCTGCGTCAAGGAGCTGGGGTTTGTCGGCTGCAATTTAAGCCCCGATCCTTCCGGTGGGCATTGGACAGCCCCGCGCTTGGATGACCGTTACTGGTATCCGATTTATGAAAAAATGAGTGAGCTGGACGTGCCTGCCATGATCCATGTCAGCGCCTCGTGCCATGCCTGTTTTGATACCACGGGTTCGCATTATTTGGGGGCTGACACCGCTGCCTTCCAGCACCTGATGATGGCGAAAACCCTCTTCCAGGACTTCCCGAACCTGAAGTTCATTATCCCGCATGGTGGTGGCGCAGTCCCTTACCATTGGGGACGTTTCCGGGGCTTGGCGGATATGATGAAGTTGCCGCACCTGAATGACATTATCCGCGAACACATTTACTTTGACACCTGTGTTTACCATCAGGAAGGCATTGATTTGTTGCTGGAGGTTGTACCGATTGAGAATATCCTGTTCGCCTCAGAAATGATTGGGGCAGTGCGCGGGATTGACCCCCAGACCGGGCATTATTTTGATGACACCAAGCGTTATATTGACGGCAGCAAACTCAGCGCAGAAGACAAGGCCAAGGTATTTGAACTGAATACCCGCCATGTATTCCCGCGTCTGGATGCCCGTTTGCAGAAGGTCGGTTTGCTATGAGAATCCCACAACCTTACGATGATATTCCCGGTACGGTCATTTTTGATGCCGAAATGGGGCGTATTGGCTACCACCTGAACCAGTTTGCCATGTCCTTGCGGCAAGCCGCCAACCGGGAACGCTTCAAGGCGAATGAGCGTGCCTACCTCGACGAATGGGCAATGACGGAAGCACAGAAGCAGGCGGTCTTGGCACGCGATTACAACCGCATGATGGCTTTGGGGGGGAATGTCTATTTCCTGGCGAAAATCTTTTCCACCGATGGTTTAAGCTTCCAGCATGCCGCCGCCACCATGACCGGCATGACCCAACCCGAATATGCCGAGATGATGTTAAAGGGTGGGCGTTCACCGGTCGGTAATCTGTATAAAAAGGTAGGTGAATAATGGCGCGTATTACTGCCGGGGTTGCGACTTCCCATGTGCCTGCGATTGGGGCGGCGATTGATTTGGGCAAAACCCAGGAGCCGTATTGGCAGCCCTTGTTCAAGGGTTATGAGTACGTCAAAACCTGGATCAAAGAGAAAAAGCCCGACGTGGTTTTCCTGGTTTATAACGACCATGCCACCGCCTTTGATATGAATTTCATCCCGACCTTTGCGATTGGTTGTGCGGATGAATTCAAACCGGCCGATGAGGGTTGGGGGCCACGCCCTGTCCCAACCGTCAAAGGCCACCCGGAATTGGCGGCACACATTACCCAATCGGTGATCCAGGACAATTTTGACCTGACGGTTGTGAATAAAATGGATGTGGATCACGGCCTGACCGTGCCCTTATCCCTGGTGTTTGGGCAAGTGGAAGAATGGCCTTGCCTGATTATCCCGTTTGCAGTCAACGTCGTGTTATACCCGCCACCGTCCGGGCAGCGCTGTTATGATCTGGGCAAAGCCTTACGCCGTGCCATCGAAAGCTACCCCGAAGACCTGAATGTGCAGATCTGGGGCACAGGCGGCATGAGCCACCAATTGCAGGGGCCGCGTGCAGGTCTGATCAATCAGGAATTTGATAATGAATTCCTTGACCGCCTGATTGACGATGCCGATAGCCTCGCCCAGGAGCCACATATCCGTTATGTGCGGGAAGCAGGTTCAGAAGGCGTTGAGCTGGTGATGTGGCTGATCATGCGCGGGGCGCTGGATGAGCAGATCGAATTGAAACACCGTTTTTATCATGTGCCTGCCTCGAATACCGCAGTCGGGCATTTGGTATTGGAGAACAAGGCATGAAATTATGTATGGTCGGCGAAGGTGCATTTGGGCATAAGCATCTGGATGCACTGAAAAATATTCCGGGTGTGGAAGTGGTCACGATTGCCGGGGGGGGTGCGGAAAGCACGCAAGCCACCGCCGAAAAATATGGCATCCCGCACTGGACACTGGACTTGGCTGAAGCCCTGGCACAACCGGGGGTGGAAGCAGCGATTATCACCTCCCCTACCCCGATCCATGCCAAACAAGCCCTGCAAATCATGGACGCAGGCAAGCATGTGATGATTGAAATCCCGATGGCGGATACACTCGCCGATGCCGAAGCGATTTGTGCCAAACAACAGGAAACCGGCCTGGTGGCAATGGCAGGGCATACACGCCGTTTTAACCCCAGCCACCAATGGGTACATAACAAGATTGTCGCGGGTGAACTGAAAATCCAGCAAATGGATGTGCAGACCTATTTCTTCCGCCGCAAAAACCTGAATGCCTTGGGGCAACCGCGTAGCTGGACTGACCATCTGTTATGGCATCATGCTTGCCATACGGTGGATTTGTTTGCTTACCAGACGGGCGAAAAAATCGTACAGGTGCAAGCCATGCAAGGGCCAAAACACCCAGAGCTTGGCATTGCGATGGATATGAGCATTGGCCTCAAATCTGAATCCGGGGCGATTTGCACCCTGTCACTGTCATTCAACAATAATGGCCCGCTGGGTTCATTCTTCCGTTATATCGGTGACAATGGTACTTATATTGCCCGCTATGACGATCTGGTCGACGGTTATGAAAAACCGGTCGATGTGACCCAGGTTGCCGTTTCCATGAACGGGATCGAATTGCAAGACCGGGAATTTATCGCCGCCATCCGTGAAAAACGCGAACCGAATGCCAGTGTACAGCAGGCATTGGCAGCCATGCGGGTACTGGACTTGCTGGAGCAGCAATTAGGGCGCTAGGCCGCGCTACGCCCCTCCCCAGCCCTCCACCCCGCATGGGTGGAGGGTGCGATACCTCTCAAGCCATACGCTCAAAGCACAGCTCGCCCAGCACCCAGGTTTTCCTTACCTGCAAGTGCTTGTCCAATAAGACCAAATCGGCGCGGTAGCCCGGTTTTATCTGCCCATACTCACCGGCAATCCCCAGGAACTCTGCCGGATACTGGCTAGCCATGCGCAAGGCCTCATCCAGTGGGATGCCCAAATCGTGTACGCAGTTGCGCACCGCCCCCGCCATATCCAGGGCTGAACCTGCCAGTGTGCCATCCACCTTGGCACAACGCCCATCCTGCTCATGGATGGTTTCGCCATAAAGCGTGAAGGTATTGTCGTCACTGCCAACCGTCGCCATTGCATCTGTCACCAACACCATCTTGCCGCGTGCCTTACTGGCAATCGCCAGCTTTGCCACGGTCGGGTGCAAATGGTAGCCATCAATAATAATGCCACAGTAGCTATTAGCATCTTCCAGTGCTGCCCCGACCACCCCTGGTTCACGGCTGGTCATCGGGGTCATGGCATTGTACAGGTGGGTAAAGCAACCCAAGCCCTCATCCAGTGCTGCGCGTATTTCAGCATAGGTGGCAGCGGTATGCCCGGCACTAACCCGGATACCCCGCTGGCTCAAGGCACGGATCGTCCCCGCAGGCAACAATTCCGGGGCAAGTGTCAGCAGGTATTTATCCGCAGGCAGCACCTTCAGCAAGGCATCGGTATCCGCATCGAAGGGGCGGATTTCAGTGGGGGCATGCACGCCCTTGCGTTGCACATTCAAATGCGGCCCCTCCAGATGGATACCCAGTATCCCCGGCAAAGTGTCCAGCGCTTCCGCCACCGCTCCCACCGCCCGCCGCATGGTGGCGGCCTTATCAGTAATCAGGGTTGGCAGCAAGGCAGTCGTCCCGCCAGACCAATGCCCGCGCCGGATAGCATCCAGCCCGGCAGGGGTAGGCTGGTCATTGAACATCACCCCGCCCCCGCCATTCACCTGGATGTCGATAAAACCGGCAGCCAACACATCCCCCCCACAATCCTGTACGGGCATATCAGGCGGCAACCCCGCCTCAGGTAGCCACCCGGCAATCCGGCCTGAATCGATCAGCAAGGCATGTTCCAGTGGGTAATCAAAGCCAGGGGCTAAAGAAAAATGGGTAAGGGCAAATGGTTTCATCATATTTTTTATAAACTATTACTATATTTTTTAAAGCGTCTTGGTCACTTTTGCGATATGGGCAGGTGCATCCGGGCTATAACCGCGCTGGCGGGCAAGCTGTTCCACCATCAGGTAGCCGGTCTGTACCTGCGTCAGCAGTCTACACCAGGGACGCAATCCATCCAAGACCGGTAAATGGGTACAGCCCTCAACGGGCTGCGGTGCAGCCAATAAAATATCAGCTCCCGCAGCCTGCAAGCGAATTAATGTTTGCTGGATACTGGCACTACTATTGTCACCCTGGTTGAAAACCAGCACCGGAAAACCCGCCCGGATCATCGCCAAGGGGCCATGCAACACCTCGGCGGCACTAAAGGACTCGGCATGCAAAGCACAGGTTTCCTTGAACTTCAGCGCCATTTCATTGGCAATGCCCAAGCCGGGCCCACGCCCCAATACCAACATATTGCGGGCAGGTGTCAGCTTGTCAACAGCGGCTGACCAATCCAGTGCCTGAGCCTGCTCCATCGCTGCCGGTAATGTGCGTAAATCGGCCTGCAAGCTGCTGTCAGCTGTCCAGTGTGCCACCAATTGCAAGCTGGCAAACAGGGTACACAAATAGGATTTGGTGGCAGCCACGGCATTTTCCGCCCCCGCACACAAGGGCAGGACAAAATCACAATGGGCAGCCAAAGGTGCATCCACATGCCGGTTGATCAAACCCACCGTCAAGGCTCCGGCCTGTTTCGCCGCAGCAGCGTAAGCCACCAAATCCGGGCTTTGCCCCGATTGGGAAACCAGAATCACCAGCGTGTCGTCCAGGCGGGTATTTGCCCCATACACCGACAAGGTGGAGGGTGTGGCGGAGGCCGTGGGGATGTGGAGGGCGGTTTCAATCAGGTAACGGGCAAATACCCCGGCATGGTCAGAGCTGCCACGCCCACAGGTAATCGCCAAGCGGGGCGGATGCTCACGCAGGCGCTTGCCAAGCTGCGCCAAGGTGGTTTGCAAAGCCTCAAGCTGGTCACGGAAACGCGCCGGGGTTTCAATCGCCTCTTGGTACATAAGGGTTCTAACAACTGTGGTGTCGCTATTATTCATTATGAACTCCGTTTGATAACCATTTCGGAAACGAAGTCATAGCTATCGCCCCGGTAATGTGAGCGGGTAAATTCGACCGGAGAACCATCACCGTCGAAAGAATGGCGCTCGATATATAAAACAGGGCTACCGGTGCTGATACGCAAGAACGTTGCCTGCTCGTCATCGCACGGTACAGCCCGCAAACGCTGGGTGGCACGTACCGGGCGCTTGCCGTTCAGGTCAAGATATTCATACAGGGAGCCATTCAGCACTGCCGGGTTCGACACAAGCCGCTCTGGTAAAACCGCCAGCTCCAGTGCCATCGGCTGCTCATTAGCAGTACGCAGGCGGTAAAGCCGTGCGATGCGCTCACCGGCTGCCAACCTCAGCACCTCACGCTCTTCCAAAGATGCTTCAGCCAGCGACCGATCCAGCCAAACCACCCCGGAGGCATATTGGCGGCTCTGCATGTCTTCGGTAAAACTGGTCAGATGGGTGAGTGCCTGCTCCATGCGTTTGGCAATGAACGTCCCCGCGCCCTGACGCTGCACCAACAACCCCTCGCTCACCAGTACCTGGATCGCTTTGCGCACTGTTACCCGCGACAGGGATAAGGAGGTAGACAAATCGCGCTCACTGGGCAGAGCCTCTGCCGCATCCAGCAAACCATCATGAATCCCTTTACGCAGGGCATCTGCCAAATTCTGGTACAAAGGAGCCTTGCCATCGTCCAAGTCGGTTAATTGAAGTAAAAATTCCTCAATATTCATAATCCTGTCCTTATTATTGATTGCTTAATCCCATCATGATCCCATCATGCCCGCCGCAAACCAGCCATCAACAACGCACCATCCTGGGCATCACCTTGGGGGCTGGATAACAAACGGCGGATCGGTTCTGGCAGGAACGGTGAGTACAAATGAGCCAATCCCCCCAACAAGGCCAGCCTGCCGGTCTGGTACTGTTGGAGGACATCCAGAAAACGTATCACCTCGGCACACGCCGTTTCCAGCAAAGCCAAGGCATGCGGATCCTGATCAGCGGCATGGGCAAAAACCAGTGGGGCAAAGCGGGCATAATCAGCCGGTTTCGCATCCAGGCTCCAGCGCAGATACGCTGTCGGCTGCTGCCCAAAATGCTGGCTGATCGCTTGCGTCAGGGCGCTGGCAGGTACGATGGATTCCTCTGCCTGTAAAGCCAGACGGACGGCGGCATGCCCAAGCCATGCGCCACTGGCCTGATCCGACAAGGCGAATCCCCACCCACCAAAAGTACGGCTTTCCTGCCCCCGGATCACCTGTGCACAAGAACCGGTTCCCAGAATAAGGATGCCGCCATCCCGCCCCTGATGTGCACCCAAACAGGCAATATAAGCATCCTGGCTCAGCTTGCACTCGGCAAACAGGCTACGGATCGGGGCAGCGGCTGCCACATCCGACTCCAGTACCGCCCCTGCCAAGCCAATACCCGCATGCAATTGATCCAGCGGGATATGCGCCAAGCCAGCCGCAGACAAGGCGCTTTCAGCAGCCAAGCGGATTTCCTGCATAACCGTCATGATACCCAGGCGCAAATTGGCGGGCCCGCCCTTGCCCTCACCCAAAATACGCCCGTCAGCAGCCACCAAACGGGCACGGCAAGTGCTGCCCCCGCCATCAATGCCCAGATACAGTGTTGTGTCGTGTCGGTTGCCCATCCAGCAACGCCCTCCTTACCCAATTGCAAAGCCACTGATGATAGCCCAACCGCCTTAAGCTTGTCCTATCACTTGGATACCATCGTACACCAAAAACAAACCACTGTCTCTAGTGGTATTAATTTTTTTAAATACCACTTGCAAAACTGGTATTAAAAAAGTAGACTTGGCAGCATGGAGTCAGACAATTAACCTATACGTTAGGTGTTTCCATGTAAGGGCAAGTTCAAGTGGTATTACCCAAAGGTTCCCGATCATGCATACCCAAGCACAGACAACCGAGGCAGCAACCCAAACCGGGCTGGGCATGGATCAATGGCCTGCCGATCAATTGTCTGCCTACTTGTGTCAGGCACAGATGGCCTCCCTGCAATGTCTGGAAGCTGCCAGCCAAACGCTGGCTGAAGCCGGGGAAGCTGCCGTCACCCGCCTGCAAACCGGGCAAGGCCGCCTGATCTACTGCGGAGCCGGTTCAGCGGGGGCACAAGCCTGTATGGATGGCATGGAGCTGCCCGGCACGTATGGCTGGCCACAGGCACGGCTAGCCGTCCTGTTGGCAGGTGGTCTGGAGTGCTTCTTCCAGGATGACGGCAGCGCTGAAGATGATACGGCAGCGGGTGTGCAAGCCTTTCATGCCTTGCAGCCCAAGGACGCGGATGTGCTGGTTGCCGTTTCTGCCAGCGGCAACACCCCCTATACCGTGGCGATTGCCCAAGCGGCTCGGCAAACCGGTACGCTGGTCATTGGCCTTTGCAACAACCACGGCAGTGCATTACAGCAATGCGCCGATTACAGCATTGTCCTGACCACGGAGGCAGAGGCGGTTGCAGGCTCTACCCGCATGGCTGCCGGGACAGCACAAAAAATAGCTTTGAACACCCTGTCTACCTTGGTGATGGCACGGCTTGGCTACTTGTATGACAACCTGATGGTCAATATGCGGATCAGCAACCAGAAGCTGATCGGGCGTGGAGCCGGGATGGTTGCCCGGATTGGGCAATGCAGCCCCGCCCAGGCAGAACAACACTTACAACAAGCACAAGGCCACATACCAGTGGCAGTCCTGCTGGCACGGGGACTGGAACTGGCAGCGGCACACGAATTACTGGCACGGCATGGCAACCGCTTGCGAGCCGCCATGCAGGCATTGGGGCAGTAAGTTTTAGCACGGGTTTTAATACTTTTTATCAAGACGAGAGGGGCTTAGCAGCCCGGAGGACATAATGAAACAGAACCTGAAATTGACCGCAGTCGCCTTATTGGTCGCAACGGGCTTGCAAGTTGCCCAGGCAGGGGAACTCACCATTGAAAGCTGGCGGGTGGACGACAAGGATTTGTGGGAAAAGGAAGTAATCCCGGCCTTCAACAAGGCAAATCCAGATATTACCGTTAAATTCGCCCCCACCGCCCCCACTGAATACAATGCCAGCCTGAATACCCGTTTGGCGGGTGGTACAGCAGGCGACCTGATCACCTGCCGCCCCTTCGATGTTTCGCTGGAGCTGTTCAACAAAGGCTTCCTCAGCGACATCAAAGGCCTGGAAGGTATGGCGAACTTCTCCGATGTGGCAAAAAGCGCATGGCAAACCGATGATGGCAGCGCATCCTTTTGCATGCCGATGGCCTCGGTTATCCACGGCTTTTTCTACAACCAGGACATTTTTGCCGAGCTAGGCTTGAGTGTGCCGGAAACAGAAGCTGATTTCTTTGCTGCCCTTGACAAAATCAAGGCCAGTGGCAAGTACACACCGATTGCCCTCGGCACCAACGATGGCTGGGAAACCCACCAGATTGTCTACACCGGCATTGGCCCAAATTACTGGAAAGGTGAAGAGGGCCGCAAAGCCCTGATCGGCAAAACCGCCAAACTGACCGACCCGCAATTTGCTGCCCCCTATGCACAAATGGCGAAGTGGCAACCCTATTTGAGTGAGGGCTACCAATCCCAGACCTATGGCGACTCCCAAAACCTGTTCTCGCTGGGGCGTGCCGCCATTTATCCGGCGGGGAGCTGGGATATTGCCTACTTCAAGACCAATGCCGAATTCAAAATGGGTGCATTCAAGCCCCCCGTCGCCAACAAGGGCGATACCTGTTACATCAGCGACCATACCGACATTGGCATGGGCATTAACCCCGCCAGCAAAAACAAGGCAGATGCCGAAAAATTCCTGAACTGGTTGGCCTCCAAGGAATTTGCGGAGCTATACACCAACAAGGTGACAGGCTTCTTCTCGCTGACCAAGCACGACATCAAGATTGAAGACCCGGTGGCAGCAGAAATGATCAGTTGGCGCAATAGCTGCAAGTCGACCATCCGCCTGAATGCACAAGTCCTCAACCGTGGCAAGGATGACCTGGAAACCACCTTCTGGAATGCCGGACAAGGTGTGATCAACGGTACGACGAAGCCGGAAGAGGCCACTGCCAAACTACAAGGCATGCTCGACAAGTAAGGCCGCCCCGAACGCCCCTACCCCGCCCCCTGCCTGGGGGAAGCAAACAAACAAGCTGTTGCTCCCCCCTTGGATTTTGGGGGGGCTGGGTGGGTTTTGGCAGGAAGAGTTTTCCAAACCAAACGGAATGGTGACACACTCATGACATCCGCAAAACGTTTTCCCTGGCACATCCTGGTATTCATCTTGCCCGGATTCTGCATCTATACCCTGTTCAGTGCATGGCCCTTGCTGGATACCCTCATCCTGAGCTTTTTCCATGAATCGGCTTCTGGTGAGCGGGCTTTTGTCGGTTTGGACAACTACAGCACAGTTCTGACCGACCCGGACATTTCTGCCGGATTCTGGAATGCCACCTGGAACAACCTGAAATTCTTCCTCGTGCATGTGCTGGTACAAAACCCCATCGGCCTGCTGCTGGCGGCACTGTTAAGCCTGAAAGACCTGCGCGGTGCACGCACTTACCGTACCCTGATTTTCATGCCCACCCTCTTGTCGGTGGTCATTATTGGTTTTATCTGGCAATTGATCCTTAGCCCACTGTGGGGCGTGAGCCAGTCGATGCTTGGGGCGGTCGGGCTGGAAAGCTGGTTTGCACCCTGGTTGGGCAAGGAGTCGAGCGCCCTGCTGACCCTGGCACTGATTTCAGTCTGGCAATTCATTGGTATCCCGATGATGCTGATTTATGCCTCCTTGCTGGCAATCCCGGATGAATTGCTGGATGCCGCCTATGTCGATGGAGCATCGCCACTGCGGGTGTTCTGGCAAATCAAATTACCACTGATCCTGCCGACTTTGGGGCTGGTGACGATCCTCACCTTTATCGGCAACTTCAATGCCTTTGACCTGATTTATGCCGTCAAGGGGGCTTTGGCGGGGCCGAACTTCTCGACTGACATCCTCGGTTCGTATTTCTACCGCACCTTCTTTGGCTTCCAATCGAATCTGGGCAGTACCACGCTGGGGGCAACCGTGGCAACCCTGATGTTCCTGATCATCCTGGCGGGTGTGATGGTGTATTTCTTTGTGATCCAGCGCCGCATCCAGCGCTACCCACTGTAAGGAGCTTGCCATGTCTGCTGCAACCCAACGTACCCTGAATACCGGGCTGGTGCATCTGGTGCTGGGGCTATATACCCTGGTGGCCTTGTTCCCGATCCTGTTGATCCTGATCAATGCCTTCAAGACCCGTAAAGGCATCTTCAATGACCCGATGGCCTTGCCCACCACCGAAACCTTCAGCACCACCGGCTTTGAGAAGGTGTTTGCCCAGTCGGATTTTATCCTGCTGTTTGGCAATAGCCTGACAGTCACGCTGGTATCCCTGTTCTTTGTGCTGCTGCTGGGGGGCATGGTGGCGTGGGCGCTGAGTGAGTACCCGTTTCCCGGACGGCGCATGCTCACCCTGTTCATGGCGATGGGCATTATGGTTCCGATCCGCCTTGGCACGGTCAGCATCCTGGAAATGATGGTGGCACTGGATCTGGTCAATACCCTGACCGCCCTGATCCTGGTGTATATCGCCCAGGGCTTGCCACTGGCAATTTTCATCCTCAGTGAATACATGTCACAAATCCCCAAGGAGCTGAAGGAAGCTGCCCGCTGTGATGATGTCAGTGAATACCGTATTTTCTTCCAGATCATCCTGCCCCTGACCCGCCCGGCGATTGCCACCGTGGCAGTCTTCACCATGATCCCGATCTGGAATGACCTGTGGTTCCCGCTGATCCTCGCCCCTGGCGAAGAAACCCGTACCCTGACCCTGGGTGTGCAGCAGTTTATCGGCCAATACGTGACAGACTGGAACTCGGTGTTGGCTTCCCTGACACTGGCGGTGATGCCAGTCCTGGTACTGTACATGTTCTTCTCAAGACAACTGATCCGTGGCCTGACCTCAGGCGCAGTAAAATAAGGATTAAATACAATGGCATCATTAAGTTTGCGCAATGTCACCAAGCAGTTTGGCAAAACCAAAGTCCTGCATGGCATCAACCTCGAAGTCAATGACGGTGAGTTTGTGGTATTTGTCGGCCCCTCCGGTTGCGGCAAATCGACCCTGCTGCGGGTTATCGCCGGGCTGGAAAGCATTGACGGCGGGGAGTTGCATATTGGCGGTGAGGTAGTTAATGACCTGTCACCGCGTGAACGCGGGATAGCGATGGTATTCCAGTCCTATGCCCTCTACCCGCACATGTCGGTTTATAAGAATATGGCATTCGGCCTAAAAATTGATGGCATGGACGCGGCACAAGTGGATAAGAAAATCCGCGATGCCGCTGCCAAGCTGCACCTCGATCAGTTGCTGGAACGCAAACCGGGGCAATTGTCCGGCGGGCAGCGCCAACGAGTAGCGATTGGGCGGGCGATTGTGCGTGACCCACGGGTTTTCCTGTTTGATGAACCCCTATCCAACCTCGATGCAGCCCTGCGGGTACGCATGCGTATTGAGATTGCCCGTCTGCAAAAAATGCTCAAGACCACCACCATTTACGTCACCCATGACCAGGTGGAAGCCATGACACTGGCAGACAAGATTGTCGTCCTACAAGGCGGGCACATTGA
Organism: uncultured Thiothrix sp.; assembly: GCA_964293005.1. Classification (GTDB taxonomy): domain Bacteria; phylum Pseudomonadota; class Gammaproteobacteria; order Thiotrichales; family Thiotrichaceae; genus Thiolinea. Next base: position 14,561 of record CAXYXW010000015.1, on the reverse strand, counting down.
GCAAATCGGTGCGCCGATGGAGCTGTACCACCATCCAGCCAATAAGTTTGTGGCGGGTTTCATTGGCTCCCCTGCCATGAACTTCATCCAATGCCAGGTGGTTAGCAATGACCCGTATGGCACAACCCTGCAAATCGGTGGGCAACAGGTCAGTGACATCCCCTTTATTGGCACAAAAAACGGGGAGTCTGTCACACTGGGGGTACGCCCGGAACACCTGTCACTCGACCATAGCAGCGACCTGATGCTGGAAGGGGTGGTTGAATCCATCGAACGGATGGGCGACACCACCTACCTGTACCTCTCAATGCCCGGTGCGGAACTGGTCACGGTTGCCCAAAGCGGCGACTGGAACATACCGCTGGGGCAAACCGTCAAGGCCTACGCACAACGCAGCAGCCTGCATATGTTTGATGAAAAGGGCAAAGCCTTACCAAGGCTCTGTTAATACTTCATCCAGCCCAGATGAGTATCGCGGTGATTTTGAGGAAACCCGGAAAGTTCTGGGCTTTCTTTTCAAAGCGAGAAAATACTCAAAACCACCGAATCAAATGGCCCTCTTTATAGGCCACCCAATCACATTGACGCGGTTTCTGTGCATTGGAGGGCAGGCACTTCGAAGTGTACTACTCCCATCTAAAACAGGCGCTTGCCCGCCAAGGCCAACGCCATATCAAATACCCCATCCCACAAGCGCTCCTCATGGCGGGACACATCCTGCCCTACCCCTTTGCTGTGCTGGTCAAGGACGGCAAGACGACGGAACAAGGCCCCCCAATTGGCATTCACCATGCGCTTCAGGGCAGCCTGGAATGGGGCTTGCCGATTACGCGGCATCCGTATCAGCAAACCCTGGACGGAGCGTTGCAGCCGCACCAGTTCAGCACCCTCATTCAACTGGCGCAACAAATCACCCAATGCCCATACAATCAAGGGCAAAGCCGTATCCTCTTCACGCAGTACCTGAAGGATATGCTGCAAACGGGCAATGTCTTGGGTCAGGATGGCATCCGCCAAATCAAAGACAGTAAAGCGGGAGCTATCTGAAATGACAGCCGCCATCTGCTCCAGGCTAATGCCCTCACCTGCGTGCAACAATTGCAACTTATTGATTTCCTGCACAGCCGCCAGCAAATTCCCCTCAATACGCTCAGTCAGGTAACGGACGGCCTCCTCCTGCGGGCGCAAGCCTGCCTCACGCATACGCTTGCCCACCCAGGCCAGGGTCTGCGCCGGGGATAACTCCCAGACCTGCACCAACGCCCCATGATGCTCGACCGCCTTCACCCACGCAGCACTACGGCACGCCTTATCCAGCCGCCCACTCTGGATCAGCAGGATTTTATCGGTCGGTGGATAGGACAAATACTGCTGCAAAGCCTTACTGCCTGCCGTACCAACCTTGCAGGTGGGCAAGCGCACATCCAGCAGCTTTTTCTGGGCAAACAACGACAAAGCCTCACCCGCCGCCAGCAATACGCCCCAGTCAAACTGTGCATCGACAGACAAGACATCACGCTCAGCAAAGCCTTGGGCTGCCGCATGCTTACGGATGGCCTCCGCCACCTCCATCACCTGCAAGGGTTCGTCCCCACTCACCAGATAAACCGGCTTCAAGCCCAACTGCAAATGTTCATTGATTTGTTCTGCACGAACCTGCATGTGTTATCCCTTTTCCACGCCCAATCAAGCCAACTCCAAGTGCGGCAGTATAACGCACAAGCCCGCTGCAATGGCAGTTGTCCGCAACCCAGCACCCCGGTATCATCAGGCGTTTGTTCACCCAACCGTTAGCCGCACACGCCATGAACTACCCAAGCAGCAAGCTCCCGCATATTGGTACGACCATTTTCACCGTCATGTCACAAATGGCGGCTGATTATCAGGCGATTAACTTATCCCAAGGCTTCCCGGATTTTGATGGCCCCAGCGCCTTGCTGGACGGTGTGGCAGGCTATATCAGCAAAGGGGTGAACCAATATGCACCGATGATGGGTGTGCCTGCCCTGCGTGAACAGATTGCCGCCAAAGTCGCACGCTTATATGGCAATGCGGTCACGGATGCCGAAGTGACGGTCACATCAGGAGCCACGGAAGCCTTGTTTGCAGCAATCGCGGCGGTGGTACGCCCTGGCGATGAGGTGATCGTTTTTGACCCGGCGTATGACAGCTACGAACCAGCCGTTACCCTCAATGGTGGGCGCACGGTGCATTTGCAGCTTCAGCCGCCCCGGTTTGGTATTGATTGGCAGCAAGTGCAGGCTGCCATCACCCCGCGTACCCGCCTCATCATCCTCAATTCGCCGCATAACCCGACAGGGGCAGTGCTGGGAGCCGATGACTTGGCACAACTGGCAGCCCTGGTGCGTGATACCGACATCCTGCTGCTCAGTGATGAGGTCTATGAACATATCGTCTTTGATGGGCAGGTACACCAAAGCCTGCACCGCCACCCGGAGCTGTATGAACGGAGCTTTGTGGTGTCGTCATTTGGCAAGACTTACCACACCACCGGCTGGAAAATTGGTTACTGTGTTGCCCCTCCGCCCTTGAGCGCTGAATTCCGCAAAATGCACCAGTACCTGACCTTTTCCACCTGCACCCCCATGCAATGGGCACTGGCGGACATCTTGCGCGGACAACCCGAACACGCCGACCAGCTCCCGGCCTTTTACCAACAGAAACGGGATAGCTTTTGCCACTTAATCAGCAGCAGCCGCTTCCGCTTTACCCCCAGTGCAGGCACCTACTTCCAATTGGTTGATTACAGCGCCATCAGTGACCTGCCGGATGTGGAATTCTGCCGCTGGCTAACCCAGCAGGCAGGCGTGGCTGCCATTCCGGTTTCAGTCTTTTGCCAAACCCCACCGGAGATGCGCCTGATCCGCTTCTGTTTTGCCAAGGGGCAAGACACGCTGGAACGCGCCGCCGAACGCCTCTGCGCCCTATAACCTCGGAGCCACGGAGATACCACCATGAGCACCCTTGCCCCCTTGCGCGTTTCGCTAGTACAAACTGACCTGCATTGGCATGCCCCTGCCCAGAACCGCCAAGCGCTGGCAGAGAGCCTTGCGCCCTTGGCAGGTCAGACTGATCTGGTGGTTTTGCCGGAAATGTTTACCACAGGCTTCACCATGTCACCCGAAACACAGGCCGAAGCTTATGGCGGTGAAACACTGGTCTGGATGCGGGCACAAGCCGCCCACGTGCAGGCAGCCGTGTGCGGCTCAGTCGCCACTGCCGCCGAGGGGCGCTATGTGAACCGCTTCCTGCTGGTCACACCGGATGGCGAGGTGCAGTTTTATGACAAGCATCACCTGTTCCGCATGGGTGATGAACCCAACCATTACCACGCAGGCCAGGAGCGCAAGGTATTCCATTACCGGGGCTGGCGCATCCTGCCACAAGTCTGCTACGACCTGCGCTTCCCGGTCTTCATGCGCAACCGCAATGACTATGACCTTGCCGTGGTGGTTGCCAACTGGCCTGCCCCCCGTCGCCAACCGTGGCGAATCCTATTACAGGCGCGTGCCATCGAGAATTTGGCCTATGTGGTTGGGGTCAACCGCATTGGTAGCGATGGGGCAGGATTGGCCTACAGTGGTGATTCGCTGGCGATTGACTTCCGGGGCGGGTTGCTGGTCGATTATCCAGAACACACCGCCTTCACCGCCACCACCACGCTCGATGGGCAGGCATTAAACACCTTCCGCCAGCAATTCCCGGCCTGGATGGATGCCGACGGGTTTGAATTGCGATGACTGACACGTTCCGCCCAGCCTGGTGGCTACGCTCCCCGCATTTGCAAACCCTGTGGCCAGTCTTTTTCCGCAAGCGCCCCACGCTTGACCTGACATGGGAACGGCTGGAGCTGGATGATGGCGATTTCATCGACCTTGCATGGCATCCGCGTGCCCATGCGCCCTTGGTATTGATGATGCATGGGCTGGAAGGCTCGCTGGAATCACACTACGCCCCTACCCTGATGCAGACACTGCATAGCGCCGGGTTCAGCGTGGTTTTTATGCATCTGCGGGGACGTGGGCGTGAACCCAACCGGCTGGCACGCAGCTACCACTCCGGGGCAAGTGCTGATCTGGCGGAGGTGTTGGGCAAACTCAAAGCACGCGGGCAGATGCCTGCCGCTGCCCTTGGCATTTCCCTCAGCGGCAATCTGCTGCTGAAATACCTGGGGGAAACGGGTGCAGAGTCGGGCTTACAAGCCGCCGTTGCCGTTTCCATCCCCTTCCAGTTGGCGGCCTGCTCCCGCAAGCTGGAGCAAGGTTTTTCAACCCTTTACGGCAAACACCTGTTAAACCAGCTTAAGGCATCTACCCGCCGCAAGTTTGCGCATCAGGGCAAGCCTTTGCCCGTGGACTTGGCAAGCTTGCACACCCTGTTCCAATTTGATGACCAGATCACCGCCCCGCTGAATGGCTTTGCTGGGGCAGTGGATTATTATACGCAGTGCAGCTCTGCCGCCTTTTTGCCCCACATCCAGACACCAACGCTTATCATCCATGCCAAGGATGACCCGTTTATGACCCCAGCCGTTGCCCCAACCGCCGATAAAGCCCCTACCAATGTCACGTTGGAGCTAACGGAGCACGGCGGACATGTTGGTTTTATTGGCGGGGCTGTGCCGTGGAAAGCGACTTACTGGCTGGATAGCCGCATTCCCGGTTGGTTGGCGGAACGTTTATTGTGAGGGTATCGTGAAGATTTCCTTGCCAACCGAATAGCAACGCATACAGCCCGACAAATTCCGGTATAATGCCCGACCTATTTACTGTGTAATCGCCCGGAATTGCTCCCATGTCGCTCCAAACCACGCCCCAAGCCGCTGTTGCCCTGTCTGGATACCCCAAATATTGGGCAGAATGTTATGGCATAGCCCCCTATCTCCCTATGTCGCGTGCGGAAATGGACGAACTTGGTTGGGATTCCTGCGACATTATCATTGTCACCGGTGATGCTTATGTTGACCACCCCTCGTTCGGCATGGCAGTGATCGGGCGGCTGCTGGAGGCACAAGGTTTCCGCGTCGGCATCATCGCCCAACCCGATTGGCACTCCAAAGACCCGTTCATGGCGCTGGGGGAACCGAACCTGTTCTTCGGCGTGGCGGCGGGCAATATGGACTCGATGATCAACCGCTATACGGCTGACCGGCGGATGCGCTCGGATGATGCCTACACCCCTGGCAATGTCGGTGGCAAACGCCCCGACCGCGCCTCCCTGGTGTATTCGCAGCGCTGCAAGGAAGCCTACCCGGATGTGCCGATCATTTTGGGTGGGATTGAGGCCTCCTTGCGCCGCATTGCCCACTTCGATTACTGGCAGGAAAAGGTGCGCCGCTCAATCCTGATGGATGCCGCCGCCGACCTGCTGTTGTATGGCAATGCCGAACGCGCTGTGGTGGAAATTGCCCACCGGCTGGCAAGCGGTGAGGCAGTTGCCAACATCACTGATGTGCGCGGCACGGCCTTCATCCGCCGTGACACACCCGCAGGCTGGATGGAAATCGACTCCACCCGTGTCGACCAACCGGGCAAGATCGACCGCATCATCAACCCCTACCTGAATACAGTGGAAATGGATGAATGCGAAGTTGAAAAGCGCAATGTGCAGTGGTTTGAATACCAAGACCCGCGCAGCAAACGCCCCGATGAACACAAGCTCACCTTCCACCCGCGTGCCCGTTTAGACCGCGATAAAACCGTGATCCGCCTGCCGTCGTTTGAGAAAGTGAGCAAGGACAAGGTGCTGTACGCCCACGCCAACCGTGTGCTGCATCTGGAAACCAACCCCGGCAACGCCCGTGCCCTGGTGCAGCGTCACGACAACCAGGACATCTGGATCAACCCGCCGCCCATCCCGCTGACTACCCCGGAAATGGATTATGTGTTCGGCCTGCCCTACGCCCGCCAACCGCACCCGGCTTATCAGGGCGAGCGCATCCCGGCCTATGAGATGATCCGCTTCTCGATCAATATCATGCGCGGCTGCTTTGGCGGCTGCACCTTCTGCTCCATCACCGAACACGAAGGCCGCATTATCCAAAACCGCTCCAAGGAATCCATCCTCAAGGAAGTGGAGGAAATCCGCGACAAAGTGCCAGGGTTTACCGGGGTGATTTCCGACCTTGGCGGCCCCACGGCGAACATGTACCGCCTCGCCTGCAAAGACCCCAAGGTTGAGACCTCCTGCCGCAAACCGAGCTGTGTGTACCCTGGCATTTGCCAAAACCTCAACACCGACCACGGTGCATTGAAGGAACTCTACCGCGAAGCCCGCACCCTGCCTGGCATCAAGAAAGTGCTGATTGGCTCCGGCCTGCGCTATGACCTTGCGGTGCGTGACCCCGAATACGTCAAGGAATTGGTCACACACCACGTCGGCGGCTATTTGAAAATCGCCCCGGAACACACCGAAGAAGCGCCATTGTCGAAGATGATGAAACCGGGCATCGGCGCGTATGACGAATTCAAACGCATGTTCGAGAAATACACCAAGGAAGCGGGCAAGGAACAGTACCTGATCCCCTACTTTATCGCCGCCCACCCCGGCACATCGGATACCGACATGCTCAACCTCGCGCTGTGGCTGAAGAAGAATGGCTTCCGCGCCGACCAGGTGCAGGCGTTCTACCCCTCACCGATGGCCTCCGCCACCACCATGTACCACACCGACAAAAACCCGCTGAAACAGGTCACGTACAAAAGCGAGAAGGTCGCCACCGCCAAATCCCCAGAACAGCGCAAGCTGCACAAGGCATTCCTGCGCTGGCATGACCCGAAAAACTGGCCACTGCTGCGCAAGGCGATAGCGGATATGGGGCGGCAGGAACTGATTGGCGATGGGCCGAACCAGTTGATTCCGCATTACCAGAAGGGGGAAGAAGAGCTGGTGTATGAGGCGCATCGGCGGAAGAATAAGGGGAGGGAGCATGAGAAGCGGGTGGGGAAACAAGCTGCTCCAGCTAGTAAGCCCGTGACTGCAAAAACCGCAACAGGCAAACCCAAATCAGGTAAACCGCAAGGTGGAAAGGTATTGACCCAACATACCGGCTTGCCGCCAAAACCACAGGCAAATGCTGGCGGAAAGCGAAAACCGACCGGCAAACCCGGACAGCGCAGCCGGTAGAAGTATTTTCTCAAAGAGAAATGAACCTGAAGCAGCACAGCTCGTTGATGCCATTACCAACGATCCGGTACGCCTGATTTCAGCCGTATCCCTGGTCGAAACCAGCATTGTGGTTCTGAACCGGCGCGGCGAAGCAGGAGCTGCTGAACTGGACACTTTTTTGCAGGAAGCTGCCATAGAAACCGTTGCGGTTACGCCCGAACAGGCCGCATTGGCACGGCAGGCTTACGAACACTATGGGGAAGGCAGGCATCCTGCAAAACTGAATTTTGGTGACTACGGTTTGAGCGACACGAGCCACCCAAACCTTTAACCAGCGACTCTGGTTTAACGCACCGGGGAGTCCGTTGTCCCTTTCAACGTAAAGTTGAATGTAGCGTAACCACTGTCAGGGATTTTATAACGCCCCATATCCATCCCGCTCACATACACCGTCACCTTCTCGCCACAAGCCGAATCCCCCAACTCCAGTTGGTAATACCCGCTTTTTGGATAGGCGGAGTTGCCATTCCAACTGGTGGAGACCTTACCACCCGTACCATCGACTTTTGAGCCATCGGTTCTTGTGGCAGAGCCTTCCAGTCCAGCCGCTGGCGCTGCTGGCTGATGGCGGCTACGCACGCCCCAGCCAGCAGCACCAGCGACAAAACAGCGTCAGAGGGTAAAAGGGTAAAAATGCATAGTGATACTAAGGCTGCCTCACCAGGCGGAAACCGAGGCGGCTGAGGCGGTAGTCAGGCGAGTTGTTGACACGGCGCGCCGAACGACTGTAGGAGGCGCTGCTGACCCAACTACCGCCACGATTCACGCGGCCCCCGGATGAACAACCACTCGTCCAGGCACTGCCATCCGAGGGCGCACCCCGGTAGTTGTCGTGCCAGCAATCCTGCACCCATTCCCAGACATTGCCAGTGGTATCATACAGCCCCCATTTGTTGGGCTGCTTTTCCCCGACCGGATGGGTGCGTTCCCCTGAATTCCCCTCATACCAGGCAATGCTGCCCAGACAGCTTTCATCATCTCCGCAGGAATAGGCGGTGGTCGTGCCCGCACGTGCGGCATATTCCCATTCTGCTTCACTGGGCAGACGGTACTGGCTTCCCCCCTGCTGGTTCAAACGCTTGATGAATTGCTGGGCATCATCCCAACTGACCTGTTCCACCGGGTTGGTGCGCCCCTTGAAGTTGCTGGGGTTGCTGCCCATCACTGCCACCCAGTCAGCCTGGGTGACTTCGTATTTGCCCATCTGGAAGGCATCCACACAGACCCGGTGTTGTGGCAGTTCATAATCATAACCCTGTTCAAAATTGGCATCACGCCCCATCGCGAAACAGCCAGCGGGAATATCAACAAACTCCATCGCCCAGGTTGGCAACGGGAGCAATACAAGTAGTGCGCTCAGGCACAAGGATTTTTCAAGCATGGGGAGTCCTTCCGAAATTCAGAATGATTGGTGAAACATGGGTTGACGGGAGAGAAATAGCCCGGATACGGGCAAAAAGGGGGGGATGTCAGGCTGATATTAAGGGCTTGCAGGTTGTGCAACATAGCACTTTGACCTCTCCGGTTAACAACAAACTGATTATATTGCTGATAAGGTAGGCTGCTTGCCAGGAATTGTCCAGCATAAATATCACTGTTGCAGGGAGATCAACGCCCAAGACTACACCCCAATGCAACTATTCACCAACCGCTTTCAACAGCACTACGATCACTTCTTCCTGCACCCACAAACCTGCCGCCTGTGAATCAAAGGGGTCAGACTCGATTGATTAACAATCCTCAAATCGTATACTGGATATTAAACGCCGTAGCCTTCACCACCGGACGCACAGACCGGTTCTGCTTGCACAACTCCACAATGCTGTAGCGCTCCATCGTCTTCAAGGTAAGGTTGAGGTTGCTGGTTTGCCGTCCACTCAGGGTAGCCAGTGCCTTCAAGGTTTCCGGCTAGTTTTCCTCAATCATTTTCAGCAAGCGCATGTTGTTGTCGCTCAGTACCTCACTCAGGGATTTCATGGAACTGAACCAGATTTTAGGTTCATCTTTTGCCAGTTTGTAGCGTCCAACAGCAATATCCAACAAGCGTTGCTGGAACTGTTCGCGGGGCATAATGCCAACCTTCAAAACGGTATTCATGGTTTGCTTACCTCATTCAGAATCTGATTAACCCGTTGAAAAAAATCCTGCAATAGCTGTTCGGCACTGCTGAAGGTGTAGGGAGTGCCTTTATCCACAGGCGTTTGGTGAAGATGGTCTTCGCGACCAACTCGGTTGCGACATTGAAACGGCTTACCTTGACGCATTTTCTGGTCACGCATGGCGCATCCATTCCGCAGCACTGGCAGATGCACAAGACCGGGAGTATTTGACCCAAAGTCAGAAAAACAAGCTATTCCAAGATGCTACGTTCACTTGCTCCACTTGTGGTGTGCAACTTCAGCCCGGTGTCAGAGGCTTGCAAGCTGACCACAAAGTGCCACTCTCCCGTGGCGGTGGCAATGAGCTGTTGAATTGGCAACCAATGTGCAACAACTGCAATGTTGGCAAAAGACGGGCTTGCGAAGGGTGTTCACTGGATTGCAGAACATGCTCTTGGGCTTTTCCTGAAAAACACGGGGTAAGAGCCATGTTTTCCATCAACGAAGCCACCCTGCGCCGCGTAGATAGGTACGCCGCTAAAACAGGTCAAAGCCCCGACAAAATCATGGAAACGGCGGCAAACCACTATCTTGATGAAAAAGAAGGCAGTTAAGCCGCCAAGCGTTCACGGTTAGCCATCTCTAACGCAGCAATAATCTGTTTGCCCACCGCTTCAGCCACCGGTGGTGGGAACGCATTACCCACTTGCCGATAGGCTGGTGTTTTCTTGCCGTAAAACTCCCACCAATCAGGAAAGCCTTGGATTCTGGCTGCCATTCTGACTGTTAGCAGCGGCATATTTTCGTAGCCCACCTTATTTTTGTAACCAACGAATCCCTTTTCTGGCGGATACTCGCCCAGCAGATTGCCATTCACATGCAACTCTTGCCACGCCCGCCTAGCGCGGGTAGGGCCAAGATCAGGCCCACCATGTTTTTTAGACCCACCGACTAATGTAGGGGCGATTTTGTTGGCTTTTTGTTTCCATTCTGCCGCACCTTCCCAGCCTTGCGAGGCCATTAAGTCATACAATGCTTCACCAACCGTAGGGGGAGCAGTTTTGTACACAGGCCAAGAAAAGTAGCGGGCGAACTCAGATTTCAACGCGACCAACACGACCCGTGGGCGTAATTGGGGCACACCAAAATCAGAAGCATTGAGCAATTTCCAGAAAACCGTATACCCCATTTCTTCCAAACAGGCTTCAATGTCAGATCTGTAATCATCAAATTTTGCATCCAGCAAGCCAGAGACATTTTCAAGCATGACAGCGTTGGGAGCAGTGTTTTTAACAATCTCCAATGCTGCCGGAAACAGATCCCGCTCATCCTGCTGCCCAAGCTGCTTGCCTGCCTTCGAGAAGGGTGGGCAAGGAACACCACCCGCAACCAGATCAATACCTTTGTAGCGGTGGGAAGTGAATTGGGCAAACTGCCCTACACACCCTTCAATAATGTCACCCCATCCGAGGTTATGGCGTTCATTGTTCTGTTGGAGTGTTTTGCACGCAGAGGAGTCTATTTCAACAAGAACTTGATGCTGAAAACCTGCTAAATGCAGTCCAAGGGCTTGCCCACCTGCTCCGGCACAAATTTCGATAGAGGTGTAGCTATTTTTCATGGTAATAACCTTCATGATCTACCCCACAAATAGTGGACAGTCTTAAAAGCGGGTATGCTCCCGACTCTTCCGCAAGCAATACGACCCATGGTCATGCTGCAACTGCTGCATCAAATCACAACTCCCAATCCTCCAACAACAATCCCTGCACCCGCTCAAACTCAGGGACATTATGCGTCACCAATGTCGCTTTCAACGAACGGGCATGTGCTGCAATCAATGTATCATAATGCCCAATCGGTTGCCCCAACTGCATCAACTCACAGCGCACCAAAGCCGCTTCTTGCGATTGCTCTTCGCCCCAATCCAGCACTTGAATGTATTTGAGGAAGTTATTGAGGTTGTCGCGGTTACGTTGCTGATGCTGTGAACGGCAGATACCGTATTCCAGCTCATACAACACCATCTGCGAAATGGCAACCTGCTCAACCGCGACTTGAAACAGCTTTTGCCGTAATGCAGGTGGTTTGTTGTTGATGATGCCCATGCAGGCGTTGGTATCCAGCATGTACTGCATCATTCAAACCCTCGGCGTTCAATATCGGTGGGAAGCGCGTCACTGTTGACGCTGAAATCATCACTGAACCCCGAACAACCTTGCATAAACCCGACCCACGAATCAGGGTGCGGCATGATCACAAGGTTATTACCACTCCAACGGATAAACACCTCTTTGACATCCAGCCGGAACTGTTTAGGCAAACGGATGGCTTGACTGTTGCCGCTGGTGAAAACTTTGGCGAGAGCGGGTTGCATCATAGTTAATGTCCTCATACCTAATTAGTATTAACAAAAGTATATACATTTTTATAATTCTAGTAAATATCTAAAATTGTGCATCCATCGACAGCATTATCAACCCCTTAGAACCTGCTCATAATCTTCTGAGCAATAAGGATAAGAAAGCCATATTAACCATTTGAAGGCTGTTATTGGGCAAACGTTCACCGTTCTTCCAAAGCCGCCGACACTTTTCCAGCCAGGCAAAAGAGCGCTCCACCACCCAACGTTTCGGCAAAACCTTAAAGGTATGCAATGCATCGCGCTTAACCACCTCGACTTCCACACCCGGCAAAATGCGGTCGACACCCTCGACAAAAGGTTGGCCTGTGTAGCCACCGTCCACCAAAATCTTTTTCACCCCGGTCAGGCAGCCTGCACGGCAAGACAAGGCGGACAGGCAGCCCTGACGGTCATTGACATCCGCTGCGGTGATGAACACCGCATGGGGTAATCCCCCGGTATCGACGGCGATAGGTCGCTTGATACCAGACACTTCCTTACCCGCGTCATACCCTTTTGTCCCCGAGGTATCCGCATTCTTCACACTTTGGGAGTCCACTATCAGTAAGGTGTTTTTTTTGCCCGCCCCGCTGCCTCACGTTCTGCGCTCACCAGGCTGTCCAACAGGGTTTCCAGCAGGCTGGGCTGATTGTCATGCGGCTTGGCTGCCCATTGCCGGAAATACGTATAAACCGTGTGGTGGGGTGGGAAGTCGTGGGGCAATGCCCTCCACTGGCTACCCGTCTTCAGTACATACAGCACACCACAGAAAACATCATACAGGTCATGGGTGCGCGGTCGGGTACGACGGCGGAAACACTCCAGATGGCAGCGGACAGCATCGAATTGCTCACGGCTTATATCACTCGGGTAGGGGCGGCGTTGGATCATGCCAGTTACTCATAAAAGCATTGAGTCTGGCAAACAAAATGATTATGAACAGGCTCTTAGAAAATTCGGTGTAATCGTCAGCATCGCCGATTTTGATTTACTGCCGGGTAGGCAGCTTAGAAACGTTATATGAGCATAGGGTAGGGCGCTCACCAATTTACTGCCGGGTAGGCAGCTTAGAAATAAGGAGTAGCTGTGGGTTCGATTCCCACTGGATTTACTGCCGGGTAGGCAGCTTAGAGACAAGCACCCTTAATGTCTTGTCTGACTTTAGCCCGACATCCACCTTTAAGTTTGCTTCCCCAACATCGGCAATAGCCAAGGTTTGTGTTCGGCAATTTCCTCCCTGCTGAGGCCACTCATTTCATACGGGAACACCAGCCAATTTTCGGTACGGTGCTGCACAAAGTCCGGTTGCAGGCGGGTGGCATTGCAGGAGGGGCGTTGCCAAAGTGTGGCTATTTTCACCTGTTCCGGCATATTGCGTTTGAGGTGCAGGCGCAGGCGTTTGAGGACAGCTTCGACCGAACGCCCAGAGCTGAATACATCATCAACCAGCAGCAACGAATCATCGGCATTCAGTGTTTCCAGCAGGTATTGCGTGCCGTGCACCCGGATGCTGGCTCCTTCATCCGCCAACATTTGCTGGTAATAGGGCTGCCCCCGGTATGAGGTGCGCACGGCAATATGGTTCGCTTCCACCCCCAGCGTTTGCAGGCACTCCTGCACATAAATCCCCACCGTGCTGCCACCCCGCCACAAACCGACTATAAACGTCGGGCGGAAGCCGCTGGCAAAGATCTGTACCCCCAGCCGGAAAGAGTCGAGGATCAGGTTTTCTTCGTCAAGAAACTGTTTTTGCATGAATTTTGACCATCCGTTGGTTTGCACGGGAAAGGAGTGGTTGTTTCAGCCTGCCAATTCAATGATAATCGGTCATGGATGCTTTTGGTATCAGAGGCATCATTCATTAATGTAATACCTTAAAGGGAGAGAAGATCATGGCAGAATGGCGTAAGGTTGCCAAAGGGTTTGTGTTGGGTGATGGTCACATCAGTATTAAAGAAGTGGACATGCTGCGCGAACTGGTTTTGAAAGATGGCGATGTCAGCAAAAGTGAGCTGGATTTCCTGAAAGAAATCAAAGCAGAAGCAAAAACAGCCGTAAAAGTGCTGGATGACCTGATTGCTGAATGTGAAGGCATGATCAAGGGTTGATTCTTGTGTAGGCAATGATTGGAGGGAGGATGAGCACTAAGCGCTACTTGACTGCCCAAGGTTTACTGGAGGATTCTTTCCAGTTGGGACATCAAATCCTGCAAAGTGGTTTTGAACCAACGTTCATCATTGCCATTTGGCGCGGCGGTGTCCCTGTGGGCATCGCTGTCCAAGAGTATCTGCATTTCCACGGCATCCACGCCGACAATATCGCCATCCGTACCTCATCCTACAGTGGTATCGACCAACAATCCCGTGAAGTGCGGGTGTTTGGCCTCAATTACCTGGTGAAGAATATTGAGCATCATGACCGCTTGCTGATTGTGGATGATGTGTTTGACACCGGACGCTCGATTGGGGCAATTATTGATGAATTGCACCGCAAGGCTCGCCTGAATGCCCCCCATGACATCCGCGTGGCAGTGCCATACTACAAACCGGCACGGCGGCAGGTGGGTTTTGAGCCGGATTACTATTTGCACGAAACCAGTGAGTGGCTGAAGTACCCGCATTCGCTGGAAGGTTTGTCGGTGGCGGAGATCCGTGAATATCGCCCTGCCATTTATGACATCTTGCAGGCACACTTGCCGCCGGTGTGATGACCTCCTATCGGTTAAAAACACCGCATGGTCGGCTCCATGCACCTGATTACATTTTCTTGCTGACTAATGCTTGACAGGTCTGAAGGTCGCTATTATTATTCGCAGCCTGTTCAGCGGGAATAGCTCAGTGGTAGAGCACAACCTTGCCAAGGTTGGGGTC
>CAXYXW010000014.1:0-104495 GCA_964293005.1 uncultured Thiothrix sp. | reverse complement strand
GTTGTCGTCCTCAAGAAGTTGCGCATTATACAGACCACATCTCACCCGTCAACAAACTTTTTCAAAAAACATTAACTATTTGACGGACACCCTGGCGAACTTGCGTTTGCCTACTTGGAATACCGCAGAACTTCCTTTTTCAATCAATACATTGCGGTCTTCGACCTTGTTGCCGTCGATTTTTACAGCACCTTGCTGAATCATGCGGAACGCATCAGAAGTACTATCAACCAGCCCTGCATTCTTCAGCAGGTTCGCAATTGGCAAGCCACCTGCCTGACCTTCAACTTCCAGCTCGGGCATATCATCCGGTAACGCCCCTTTTTGGAAACGGGTAATAAAGTCCTCTTGTGCGGCAGCGGCTGCGGCACGACTGTGGAAACGGGTAATCAGCTCTTCCGCCAGCAAAAACTTAACATCACGTGGGTTGCTGCCTGCCTCAACATCCTGTCGGAGCTTTTTGATCTCACTCAACGGCCGGAAGCTGAGCAAGTCGAAGTAGCGCCACATCAACTCATCAGAAACGGACATCACCTTACCAAACATGTCATTCGGCGCATCGGTGATACCTATATAGTTACCCAAGGACTTGGACATCTTGTTCACGCCGTCCAGGCCTTCCAGCAAAGGTAAGGTAATAACGACCTGCGATGCCTGCCCATACTGGCGCTGCAACTCACGCCCAACCAGCAAATTGAACTTCTGGTCAGTACCCCCCATCTCGACATCGGCACGCAATGCCACTGAGTCATACCCCTGCACCAAGGGATACAGAAACTCATGAATAGCGATGGGCTGACCATTATTATAGCGTTTGTTGAAGTCATCACGCTCCAGCATGCGAGCCACCGTGTGCTTGGCAGCCAACTGGATCATCTCAGCAGAACCCATCTGCGAGAACCAAGTGGAGTTGAATGCAACCTCGGTCTTATCAGGGTCAAGAATCTTGAATACCTGTTCCTTATAAGTCATGGCATTCTGCTTGACCTGCTCTTCAGTCAAAGGCGGACGGGTGGCGGACTTACCGGTTGGATCACCGATCCTGCCCGTAAAATCACCGATCAGGAAAATAACCTGATGCCCCAGCTCTTGGAACTGTCGCATCTTGTTAATAATGACGGTATGCCCGACATGCAAATCAGGAGCTGTCGGATCAAAACCGACCTTAACCCGCAAAGGCTTGCCTTGCTTCAGCTTCTCAACCAACTCTGACTTGACCAGAATTTCTTCCGTGCCACGCTCCAACTCACCCAAAATATCTGCAAACTGCTCCATCGACGCATCCCAATGATTGACAACAAAACTTTTTTACCCTAAAAAGCGGCAATAAGCTTATCACGAATTGCTTTCTTGAATAGCCTTGCGTGGAGCGTAGTGTGGGTGGAGCAATCAACGCATAGCAGTCATATGCCATCATATGCCTTGGTTATGGGGCAAACTGTTCAGGTAGGGTTCAGTATGCCTTGGCTAGCCTCGCGTTGGGACAATAGATTCGTGCATAGATGAGGTCTTGCATACATGGAGTTGTTACTTTGTTAAATACAACGAAAAAGCCCTCGCACCATCAAAATAACAATAATAAAAAATGGAGCCAGGCAATGGAGCGTTACAACCTTCCGGTTGGCGGTATAGAAGTCACCATCGGTGGAAGGGAACCAACCAAACTGGGCGAAGTGAGCGCGGTGACAACCTCAGCAGAGGTACACCCCAGACAAGCGAAACCAACACAAACTCCCCCCGTACAGCACCCGAAAATTAAACCCCTGCGCTATGCCATCACCCGTGCACTGATTTTAGTGGGCGCTTTTGCCGCATTGGGCAATATTCCTGTCCACTCCAAGGTCTACCTCCCGCCTCCTGATGACTTGCAAGACATCGCTGGCGAAGTCCGCACTACATTACGTGAAACACAAGATACGCAGGAGCTGAACCTCCCTTCGGTTACTGAAACCTATGCAGGCTACGAGGTGGAGGCACTACCCTCTGCCAGTAATGGTGACTGGAGTTTGCACACCATCACCAAAAGCCAAACCCTGGAAAAGGTATTGGACTCCCTGCACCTTACCAGTGACATGGATAGTCTGATGGCAGATGCAGACATCAAGCAAACACTCTCCACACTGAAAGCAGATAGCAAGCTATTAATCCAGATTCATGACAAACGGCTCAAGCAACTGATTTATGCAACCGGCAAACGCGATGCCTATATTGTTTCCCGGCAAGATGACAAATACACCGCCAAATGGGATAACGAGCTGTTTGAAGAACAACATAACCGTATCGCTTTTACCATCAAAAATCCCTTCCACTACGAAGCAAACAGGGCAGGTCTGCCACTGTCTGTCACCCGCCAGCTCAATAAAATATTCAAAGGTGATGTCAATTTTCACCATATTGCGATAGGCGATCAGGTCAGTGTTATTTTTGAAGACTATTACTACCAAAGCGAACGAATTTTTACCAACAATGTATTAGCCGCAGAATTCAACCATCGGGGTGATATTCACCAACGCATCCGCTTCACCTTTGCTGATGGCAAAACCAATTACCTGAAACCTGACAGTGATATGGAACTGAAGCAAGTAGCCTTTAGCCGTTATCCCTTGAATGGTGGTCGCTTATCATCCGGCTTTGGTACACGGCGGCATCCGGTGTTTGGTTTCCGGCGGATGCATACCGGAACCGATTTTGCTGCCCCGCATGGTACACCGATTTATGCAACGGGTTCGGGTGTTGTCCGCTATGTAGGCCGTAAGGGTGGTTACGGCAAAGTCATCGAACTGGGGCATAGCGATGGGGTCAGCACCCTGTACGGTCATATGTCCCAGTACCAGAAAGGCCTGGCAGAGGGTGATTCCGTCAAGCGCGGCGACGTAATCGGTTACGTTGGCTCGACCGGCACATCAACCGGCAACCATGTCCACTATGAATTCAAGATTGATGGTCAACACCAGGATCCAATGACGGTAGCATTACCACAAACGGGCATCCTGACCCCGAATGAAATGAAAGAGTTCAAGAATTACGCCCGTTCATTGACCAATCAACTGCTGAAATTACGTGAAACTGCCGCCATTGACCGGAATGTCCGGCAACAATTCGGCGGATAAAATAATTATTAAGTATCAGGTTTAATAAATTATTAAGCCTGATCAATGCAAATAATCTATTCACCCTCCGATCCGCATTTCTATACCACTCACCCCGTCATCCGACACGCTTATAAAAAGCTTTGCCATACTTTAGATAATCAAGCGCACCTATAAAAAAGCAAGGCTAACAAATCCCATGAAAAACATTGCCTACCGATTGGCCTTATTGCTATGGTCATTAATAGCATTATTTCCTGCTTATGGTTATGCCACCAGTAACAGTTTTGTACAAGCCCACGGCAGAGAATTGCACCATAAGAGCGAACCCCTTCTATTAAAGGCCATTTGCTTCGCCAATGATTATGATAAAAAACACAACAACCCCTTACGCTCAAAGCACCACACTGAAGCCGACTTCAAACAGGTCAAGGCATTAGGGTTTAACAGCATCCGCTTTGCATTTAATGGGCAGTGGTATGAAAATGACCCCGATCGCTTTTGGGAATGGCTTGACCAAAACATTAGTTGGGCAGAAAAACAGGGGCTTTTATTGATCCTGGATCTGCACGTACCCATTGGCAGTTATTGGCTTGCCCCGAACAGCCCGGAAGCCAGTTTTGCCCTTTGGGAAGATCAGCAACTACAGCAACGCAATATCGCACTTTGGGAAGCGATTGCAAAACGCTACCGGGATGAACCCGTGATAGCGGGCTACGACATTTTGAATGAACCCGTCACAACCGATGCCAGCGGCAAGCAATGGCAACACTTGGCAGAGCGGATGATAGCTGCCATCCGTGACATCGACAAAAATCACCTGATCATTGTCGAAAAGCTGTATGGTGTTAACAGCCAATATGGGACTAAAGATGTCCCGTCGCAGTTTTTGGTCAATGACAACAATGTTTTATATGACTTCCACTTTTACGAACCGATCATCTATACCCACCAATACGCCAGTTGGATCGCCAACCCCTTGGGTGACGGTGGGCGTTACCCGGATGCCAAATACCTGACCCCAACGGGTAAACAGGTACTCAAACCTGAGCTGCGTATCCAAACGCCCACCACGCTCATCACCAGTGATTGGCAAACCTACACTAGCCCAAAAATACAAATCACCGACCCCAGCATTATTGCTGCCATGCCCCTCATGAGCATCCGCAGTGGAGGCAACGGTACAATACAGTTTGATAATATCCGTGTTAATGAATACGACTCCAAGGGCAACTGGCTAAGGGAGGTCATGAGCGACCCACTGACAGAACAAACCCTGTGGAAATGGTGGGGCTGGCAAACAAACCCTGCGGGTGTCACCTTCACCCGCCATAACGATAACGGGCAAAACGATAGCCACAGCCTGTCCATCAGCTTGCAGGCTGTCCCTGAAAACACACTGGCAGGATGGAGCAGTGACCACAGTTGGCTCACCATCACGACCGGGCATTACTATCAAATCAGTGGGTATATGCGCAGCATACCTGCTAAAACAGCAAGCACCGACCTACCTCCCAAAGCAGCCTTGGAACTTGATTTTTATGCAAATCCGGCAGATGCACCACCTGCCCTGTTAGCGCGTGATAGCCACTATCTTGAATATGAGTTGATGAAATACCTCCAGTTTGGCATTGACCATCAAGTCCCGGTATCCGTCCTTGAAACAGGGCTTGTCCGTGAGGCGTTTGAGATTCCTGACAAAGGTGGGGCATACTGGCTGCGTGACCTGCTGGATTTGTTTGCAAAGTATCGGGTCAGCTTTGCCTGGTGGAGCTATCGGGGCGACCAAATGGGCATTTACCCCAACCAACAGGACGGCAACGACAGGCCACTGAAGCCGCTAGCCGATGCACTGGCAGATAGCCTGCTGGGACAAAATCACCCACCCCATCTGCTGAAGGAGGGTGCACCAGGGGCAAAAGGCAAAAAGAGCAAAAAAGGCAAACCGGGCAGCAAGCCGAAAGCCCGCACCAAAAAGAAACCAGCCAAAACAACGCCCCAACCGGCGACAGCCACCCCGCACTACCCGAACCAACGAGCACCCTCCAGCTCCCCTCCGGGTGGCTTAAAACCAGAGCAAGTCCCGCAATTCTTAGTCATTGGGTTTGATGACAATATTTTGGCAAGTGGGCTGGACTGGGCGGCTGAACTCTTCAAAGACAGAAAAAACCCGGCGGGCAACGGCAACCCCAGAACGTATGATGGCACACCGGCACGCACCAGTTTTTACATGAATACCCAAGGGCTGGGTGAATGGCTGAATGACAACCCGATTGCCCTGCTAAACAGCCTGAAAAGCATTAAAGATCAGCAGCATGAAATTGGCAACCATACACACAACCACCACGTCGACCTTAAACCCGCTGATTGGGAAAAATTTGAGCCCATCATCACCAAGCTAAATAAAAAAGGCTGGCAGCCGCGTATCCAACAATGTACCGATGAGTTGCAAAACCGCCTGGATCTGCCCAACGGAACAATCAGTGGCTATCGCGCCCCCTTCCTGAAATACAACCAATCCATGTTCAGCACGCTGACCCAACAAGGCTTTGCTTATGATTGTTCTATTGAAGAAGGGTTTGAACCAAGGTTTGACGGCACTAATTTCCGCTGGCCTTATACCCTGCATCAGGGCTCACCGGGGCACAAAGAAGGCTGGGGAGGCCATCCAGACAATATTAACCGCGTCACCTTAGGCAGTATCCCCGGTTTGTGGGAGCTACCAAACCATGTGCTGATGGTTCCCGATGATGCCACCTGCCCCCGATATGGCATCCAAGCGGGTTTGTGGCAACGCATGCAGCAACGCCACCCTGACCTGCTTAATCACCGCATCACCGGCTTTGACTATAATTTGTGGGTACATGCAGGCCTGAACAAGGCGGAGTTTGTCGGCATACTCAAATACAACCTGGACTTGCGCTTGCAAGGAAACCGTGCCCCGATGATGTTTGGCGCACATACCCAATATTACACAGACCCCACATGGGCGCGTGAGCATGCTCCCCAAGTCACCCTGCAAGACATGCAGGCGGCAATGCGTGAGTTCATTGACTACGCCCTCAGCCAACCGATGGTACGGTTGCGCCCAGCACGGGACATCATCGCGTGGTGTCAAAACCCAAGCCCGCTTACCAAAACCGAGGCAGCAGGCCTACACGGTCAGCCTGACTTTACTACCATTCAGGTAGCCAGCCCATCACTGCCAGGGAAAGAATAATTATCATCGCAGGGCGATTACATACGGATCTTGGCAGGTAGCCATTGAGGGATTTTAATGAAAACACACAAAAATATACTGTCCATGCTATTGATGGCTTGTTTACTGATTGCCAGTACAACAGCCGCTGCGGTCGACTATCGGGAGCCGTCCAGCTCGCCGCCGGGTGGGTTAACTGCCAAGCAAGTGCCGCAATTTGTGGTCATTGGCTTTGATGACAACCTGCTTGCCAGCGGAATGGATTGGGTTGGCAACTTGCTCCTGAACAGAAAGAACCCGAGTGGCAGGGGCTATCGTGGCACTTACGACGGCACACCCGCCCGTACCAGCTTTTACATGAATACCGAAGGCTTGAATGACTGGTTAAGCGATGACCCGATACGGCTCAAAGCCAGCATGATGCGCCTGAAGCAACAGCAGCACGAAATCGGCAACCATACCAAAAACCACCATGCCGACCTGGTGTCCGATAACTGGGACAGTTTCGAGCAAATCATGACCAACCTGTCGGTTGCAGACTGGCAGCCCCGTATCCAACAATGTACTGACGACTTAAAACAACAGTTAGGTGCGCCCACAACCGTTGTCAGTGGCTTCCGTGCCCCCTTCCTGCGTTACAACCAGGCCATGTTCACCACCCTGCTCCAGCAAGGGATTCGTTATGACTGCTCCATTGAGGAAGGTTATGACCCCAGCTTCAATGGCAAAAACTTCCGCTGGCCTTATACCCTGCACAATGGTTCACCAGGGCACAGTGAAAACTGGGCAGGCAGCCCCTATAACCCAAACCAAGTGGTATTGGGCAGCACACCGGGATTATGGGAGTTACCTAATCATGTCCTGATGATCCCGTATAGCAGTGTTGGCCTCCGCTATGGTATCCAGCCAGGTTTACGTAGTCGCATTGCCGATCAGACAGGCTTTTACTCTGACCGCATTACCGGCTTTGATTACAACCTGTGGGCACATGCCAAGGTCAATAAAACAGAGTTTGTGGGTATCCTCAAATATAACCTCGACTTACGCTTGCAAGGCAACCGCGCCCCGATGATGTTTGGGGCACACAGCCAGTTTTACGTTGACCCTGAATGGGCAGCCAATAACGCACCACAGGTGACAATGACAGAAATGCAAAGTGCTTTACGTGAATTTATTGATTATGCACTCAGCAAACCGATGGTCAGAATGCGCCCCGCCCGCGATGTCATCAGCTGGAGTCGGAATCCCGTCCCGTTACGCTGAAACACCAGGGCAAAGCCAAGGCAAGGCTTCAGTTGAGGCCTGCCTCGTCAATCCAAGCCATCTGGATGGCCTCCAGAATCTTCTCATTGGAGCGGTTCGGATCATCTTCGAACCCCTCCAGCGCCAGCACCCAGGTATGCAGGTCAGTAAAGCGGATATAACGCGGGTCAACCTCAGCGTGTTGCTCATATAGCTCAATGGCAATATCCAGCGTATCCGTCCATTTCAAACTCATCAAACTCATGGCTCTGCACTCCTCAATGATGGGCTTCTGAAACCATATTAATGGTATAACGGGGAATTTCGATCACCAAATCCTCATCACCCACCAAGGCTTGACAACTCAAACGCGAATCCGGGTCAACCCCCCAGGCCTTGTCGAGGTAGTCTTCTTCCTGATCTGTCGCCTCTTCCAGCGAGTCCAATCCTTCCCGCACATAAATATGGCAAGTCGTGCAGGCGCAAGACTTTTCGCAAGCATGCTCAATCTCCAGGCCATTCTGTAACGCAGCATCACAGATGCTGATACCCGGCTCGACATCAAACATTGCCCCGTCCGGGCAAATACCTTCATGGGGAAGAAAAATCAGCTTTGGCATGGTCGGTTATATCCTGCATTTGATCCTGAAAACTCATCGACGCGATGCCCTGCCATCGCTGCCCGCACACTATCATTCATCCGCCGGGCAACATAGCCTTCGGCTGCCGCTTCCAATGCCTTGATAGCCTCGCCAATCGCCAAGTGATCGCCTGCCGCACGGCTCGCCGCCAACGCAGCACGCCGCTCCAGCAATACGGACTTCTCGGCGGCATCCAGCAAGCGGTCGCCATCGGTACGCAAAGCCGCATCCAGCGCTTCCAGCACCCGATCTGCTTCGACCTGCTGCTCACGCAGGCGGCGGGCTTCCATATCGGCACGCGCATGGGTCATGGAGTCACGGAGCATGCCCTCAATAGTGGTATCACTCAGGCCATAAGAGGGTTTAACCTCCACCCCGGCACTGACACCGGTCGTTTCTTCGCGGGCAGTCACACTGAGCAAGCCATCGGCATCGACCTGGAACGTGACACGGATACGGGCTGCCCCAGCCACCATCGGTGGAATCCCACGCAACGAAAAACGCGCCAATGAGCGGCAAGCATCCACAGTTTCACGCTCACCTTGCAGGACATGGATCGACATGGCAGTCTGCCCATCCTTGAAGGTGGTGAACTCCTGCGCCCGCGCCACCGGAATGGTGGTATTACGCTGGATCACCTTTTCAACCAGCCCGCCCATCATCTCCAGCCCCAACGAGAGCGGAATCACATCCAGCAACAGCATCTCGGCATCCGGCTTGTTGCCCGCCAAAATATCAGCCTGAATCGCCGCCCCCAGCGCCACCACCCGATCAGGGTCAATGTCAACCTTAGGAGCTTGCCCAAAAAATTCGCCGACTTGCGCCCGTACCGCCACTGTCCGGGTGGAGCCACCCACCATCACCACCTCATGGATGTCAGACTTTTCCAAACCGGCATCACGCAAGGCACGGCGACAGGCCAGTAAGGTCTTTTTCACCAAGGGGGCAATCAACTGATCCAGTTGGTCACGGCTCAGGAGGCCTTGCCAAGCAGCCAAGGTAACAGGAACCTGCCCAAGCGTACTCAAGGCTTCCTTGGCTTCACGGGCAACCAGCAAGGCCGCACGCAGCACCTGCTGATCCTGCGAACCCGCCAAGCCTGCCTGTGCCAACAACCACTCTGCCACGGCATGATCAAAATCATCGCCACCCAAAGCAGAGTCACCGCCGGTCGCCAATACCTCAAACACGCCCTTGCTCAAGCGCAGGATGGAAATGTCAAACGTACCGCCCCCCAGGTCATACACCGCAATCACCTGGTCAGTGTGGCTATCACGGTCAAGACCATAGGCCACCGCTGCGGCAGTCGGCTCATTCAGCAAGCGATAAACATGCAAGCCTGCCAAGCGGGCAGCATCACGGGTCGCTTGCCGTTGGGCATCGTCAAAATAGGCAGGAACGGTAATCACCACCCCGGACAAATCGCCCCCCAGCGTATCCTCCGCCCGTTGCCGCAAGACACGCAGGATCTCAGCAGAAACTTCAACCGCCGTGACATCGCCCCCAGCCGTGTGGATACGCGGTACGCCGGAATCCTCCGGTGCTGGCGCAAACTGGTAAGGCAACTGCCCCGCCAGCGTCTGCACATCCGCAATGCCGCGCCCCATCAGACGCTTGATTGAGGCCAGTGTATTCATGGGGTCTTGTACTGCCAGGGCACGGGCAGCCGCGCCTACCAAGGGAGCTTGTCCGGCCTGATAATGCACCACCGAGGGCAACAAATGCCTTCCCTCTGCATCGGGCAAGGTATCTGCCTGTCCGCTACGCACGGTGGCAACCAGCGAATTGGTTGTACCCAAATCAATCCCCACAGCCAACCGATGTTGGTGGGGAGCGGTTGCCATTCCTGGTTCGGCAATCTGCAATAAGGCCATTACAATGCATCCTCCAGACGCTCTGTTCGCGCCCGGACATCTTCCAGCAGACGCTCGTAAAAACGCATTTTCAACATCAAATCCTTAGCCCGCACCAACTGTTGCTGCACCCAAGCCTCGCCAAACTGATCTTCCAGCAAGCGGGATTCTGCCTGCAACTGCTGACCCACCGCATCCAATCCAGCCAGGGGGTCATGGTCTGCGGCAGCCTCCCCAATCGCTTCGCGCCACTCCAACTGCTGCATCAGGAAAGCGGTGTCCGATGAAGTATCACGTTCATCATCCAACACGACCCCAGCCTGCTCCAAAAGGTAGCGTGCCCGCAGGCGTGGCTGGCGCAAGGTGGTATGGGCTTCATTGAGGAGGGAGGTGAGCTGCATCGCCAAACGCCGCTCCTGATCACTGCCACTGGCAAACCGGTCAGGATGGTAGCGGGCTTGCAGGGCGCGGAAACGCCCATTCAGGGTTTGGGTATCAAGGTCAAACTGTTGCGGCAACCCAAACAGCTCAAACCAGTTGCGGGGCAGCCCTTGTAGCAGGCTTGCCCCTGCTGCATCACCCGCCATCGGTGCAGCCTGCTGCATGACCGGGATCAAACCGTAAAGCTTTCGCCGCAACCGCAGCGGGCTTTTTCATTCGGGTTGGAAAACTTGAAACCTTCGTTCAAACCTTCACGGGTGTAATCCAGCTCTGTACCGTCCAGATACACCAGGCTTTTCGGGTCGACGATCAGCTTCAGCCCATGCGCTTCAAACACGGTATCGCTGGCATCGAGCACATCCGCAAACTCCATCGTGTATGCCATGCCCGAACAGCCAGTCGTTTTCACACCCAACCGCAAGCCAACACCCTTACCCCGGTTGGCAAGAAAATTGGCTACCCGCTCAGCAGCTTTTTCAGTCAGCGTAATTGCCATAGCTTAGCCTTGCTGCTTGCGTTGATAATCTTCAATCGCAGCCCGGATGGCATCTTCCGCCAATACCGAGCAGTGCACCTTAACCGGTGGCAAATCCAGTTCAGCCGCAATATCGGTATTCTTGATCTGCTTGGCCTGCTCCAGTGTCTTGCCCTTGACCCACTCGGTCAGCAAACTGGACGATGCAATCGCCGAACCGCAGCCATACGTCTTGAACTTGGCATCTTCAATAATGCCATCTGCACTCACCTTGATTTGCAGCTTCATGACATCGCCGCAGGCCGGAGCACCGACCATACCCGTACCAATCTGGATATCTGCCTTGTTAAAACTGCCCACATTACGCGGATTCTCGTAATGGTCGATAACCTTTTCACCGTATGCCATAGCTCACCTCAATAAAACGTTTAATGCGATACCCATTCGACCTTGCTCAGGTCAATGCCTTCCAGATGCATTTCCCACAACGGCGACAAGGCACGCAGGTGCTCAACCGCCTTATGCAGGCTTACGAGCGCCCGATCGACATCCTCAACGGTCGAGAACCGCCCCAAGGTCATACGCAAGGAGCTATGTGACAACTCATCACTCCGCCCCAATGCCCGCAACACATAGCTAGGCTCCAGGCTGGCACTGGTGCATGCAGAACCCGACGATAAAGCCAAGCCTTTCAAGGACATCATCAGGCTTTCGCCTTCAACGAAATTAAAGCTTACATTCAGGTTGCCGGGGATACGTTGTTCCTTATCACCATTCAGGTAAATCTCGTCAATATCCTGCAAGCCTGCCCACAAACGGTCACGCAGCATGCGCAAACGCTCGTTTTCAGCAGCCATTTCAGCCTTGGCAATGCGGAAAGCCTCACCCATCCCCACAATCTGGTGGGTCGGCAATGTACCGGAACGCATACCGCGCTCATGCCCACCGCCATGCATCTGTGCCTCGATCCGCACCCGTGGCTTGCGGCACACATACAGCGCCCCAATCCCTTTCGGGCCGTAGACCTTATGGGCAGAAAAACTCATCAGGTCAACCGGCATGGCCTGCACATCAATCACCACCTTGCCTGCACTCTGCGCCGCATCCACATGGAAAATAATTTTACGGGCACGGCACAACTCACCAATCGCCTTAATGTCCTGGATGACACCGATTTCATTATTGACATGCATCACGGATACCAGCGTGGTATCGGGGCGCATGGCAGCTTCCAGCTTGTGCAGGTCAAGCAAGCCATTGGGCTCCGGGTCAAGGTAAGTCACCTCAAACCCTTCACGCTCCAATTGGCGGCAAGTGTCCAGCACGGCCTTGTGCTCCGTCTTGACCGTAATCAGGTGCTTACCCCGACGGCTATTGAAATGCACAGCACCTTTGATGGCCAGGTTGTCTGATTCGGTCGCACCGCTTGTCCAGACGATCTCTTTGGGGTCAGCATTGATCAGGGCAGCGACATCAGCACGCGCCTGTTCAATCATCTCCTCCGCTTGCCAGCCAAAAGCATGGCTACGGGAGGCCGGATTGCCAAACACGCCATCTAAAGTCAGACACTGCATCATTTTTTCAGCCACACGCGGATCAACCGGCGTGGTAGCTGAATAATCAAGATAAATTAGGGCTTTTGCTTCGCTCATGCTGCAACACTCTGCCTTGAATACATAATTTTATCGGAATACCCCTAGGGGCAAATGGCCTGTCCCCGTTAACGGGCAGATGGAGCCAGAAACTCAATGCGCTGCTTCTGCCGCTGCGCCGTTTCCTTGACATCCGCACGGGCGGTCATGTCCGCCAAGGTGATCTCAGACAGGAACACACGAATCTGGTTGCTCAGGTCAGACCACAAGTCATGTGTCAGGCAACGCTTGTTACCTTGGCAATCCCCCAGCCCACCGCAACGGGTCGCATCGACATTTTCATCGACAGCCGCAATAATGTCAGCGATAGCAATATCCGCAGGTTCACCGTTCAATTGATAGCCCCCGCCTGGGCCGCGCATGCTAACCACCAATCCGGCACGGCGCAACTTGGAAAACAATTGCTCCAGATACGATAGTGATATATCTTGGCGTTCAGATATTTCAGCCAGTGACACTGGCTCCCCACCATTGTGCAAGGCCAAGTCCAACATGGCAGTCACCGCATAGCGGCCTTTGGTTGTCAGTTTCATTACATGCGCTCTCCATTAAGCTGGCTACATGCTACCAATTCCCGACAAAACCAGTCAAGTATTAGGGTGTTTATCTATTCCTTTTGGGCAAAGCATAACCACTCAAGAAATAGCCCCTTGCTTTGCCTGCTGCACCACAGCACCACTTAGCAGCAAACAGATGAGTGGAAACTCCAACCAGGCATGCATACCAGCAGCCACGCTATACAAACTGCGGGCGGAAGTGAAATCCATCCAGAAATACCCTGCCAACAGAACCGATAGCGACCCCGCACCCAACCACCAAGGCCAGGGCATACCCTGCTCCAAGGTTGTTGGCAACAGCCGCAACACCGTGTAATAATGCAGGCATTGCGCCAAAATCAAGCCAGACAAGGCCGCATTAAAACCTTCAGCCCAAAACTGCTGCAACCAGTAAGCCTCCCCAGGCATCCACAAACCTGTTGCAACCGGGTCAGGCACACCCATCAACCAGACAATAGCCATTACCCACAGCGGCAGGGAAAACAATAGGGGCAAGACACGCCGGGAGGGTAATGTGCCAAACTGTTGTTGGCCTAGAACCAGGAATAAGGGTGTGAAATTATGGGCAATCGCCAGCAAGGTCAAAACAATCACCAGATTTTCTGTCTGTACTGCCACCAGCAGCGCCGCACCCAACAAAACAGCAAATAAAGCTACCAGCCACGCCCGCACACCACCATAGTGGTAAACCAATCCAGCCGCCACCCAAAGCAACACCACCAGGGTCAGTACATCCACCCATAAAGTCACCTCAGCCGTAACCCATCCAAACCAGACCGCCAACCGTGTACCAGCTTGTACCAATAAGATTCCAAGCAACAGCCACCAACCCTGTCGTGGGATACTACGCCCATAGGTATGGCGTACCCAGTTCATTTCCCACAGGACATGCGGCAAACCAAACAGACTCAAGGCCAATACGTACAAGGGCAAAGGCATGGCAATCGCCGCCAGTGACAAACCAGTCCCTACCAGCAGCAGTTCCAGGATCGACACATGCAGGAAAGCTGGCATAGCACTCATAGCAGTAGCCCGGT
This sequence comes from uncultured Thiothrix sp., assembly GCA_964293005.1. GTDB lineage: Bacteria > Pseudomonadota > Gammaproteobacteria > Thiotrichales > Thiotrichaceae > Thiolinea. Next base: position 90,309 of record CAXYXW010000014.1, on the reverse strand, counting down.
CAGGGCGGACAAACCATTCGCCAGTACCGACAAGACCAGCGCCCGCCCCCAAGGTAATGGTAACAAATGGCGGAATACCCATGCCTCGACCAAAACCACACTGGCCTCAATCCCAAGCAGCCACAGCAAATAATCAGGGGTCGCCAAATACACAACAGCCAACCATGCCAACGACCATGCCAGCGGATGTGTCAGACATGAAGCCAACACTCCCACCACCAAAGCACGCTGCCAACGGACTCCCGACCCATACGCCCCCGCCAACACCACCGGCAACTCCAGTAACAGTGTCAGCAGCATAGCGTCAGCCTGTGTCAGGGCGATGGGCAACCCCCAACACAAAACGCCGACATAAACAAAGGCTTCAGCTTATCCAACAGACTGACGGGGGAATACTGGCGGGGTGGCTCTGCCTGCGCAGGCTCACAGGTTAGGAGCGAACGCCCTGTTGGACGGTACAGCCGACCATAAAACAACACGGACTCCGCCTGTAACTGGCAAACACCGGCATAGGTTTCAGGCTTGCTATTGTGCAATAAGGCCACTTCACACACTGCACCACTGGCTTTGCCCTGACAAAAGCGATCAGTCACCACGGTATCGGCAGGCGGGGGCTGCGCATCAAAACCGGCAAAGGGCGGGATATTACGCTCAATCACCACGCTGGCAGTACGCTGACATTGCAAAGTGATTTTCAGACCCAGCAGCTCGCGCTGGCATTGCCCTGCACCACCACCTTCAAACACATTCCCTGGCAGGGCACAGGCTGCATTGATTTTCCGTTGATGGCAATATTGGTCAGTCTGGTCAACAAGCTGCGGATTATCCTTAAACCGCTGTTCTGCTTGCACTTGTGCAGGATTGATCAAATCAGCATTGGCAGAACCAGCCACCAGTAACAGGCAGACACCCAACAGGCTACCAGACAAGCTGCGTTGTAAGGATGGTAATTTAATGGCACACATTATATTCACCCCTACGGTGTCGCCTTGCAGGCAACCGTAGCAGACTTATCCGCCAAAATGCGTGCCTCGTGGTTCGCCGTGCTGCTGGGCTTGACCACATCGGTCACACACACCGCATTGGCAGTCAGCTTGGTTACGACCAGATAGGATGTATTTTTTTCTGGCTTCTCGGGGTCTTCACTGGCATTCACACGCACAATCAAAGCAATCGGTACGGTTTTACTGCCTTCCTTTTTCATGCGCCACTCAGCTTTTTGCCCAACCGTGGAAAAACCCGATGTGACCACACTCCAGAACTCCAGCGGGAATTCCTTGCCTTGCGGGTCAATCACAGTCAGGCTCTGCCGCAAATCCCCCTCCAGCAAATTCAGTTGATACCCTGCAACACCCGGACAACGCCCTTTGTAGGAACCGCCGCCCTCTTCGCTGGACTCAAGGGTTTTGCAGGCCGTATCTGCCAAGCTGGTATACATGCTGTCAATACGGGATGGTGCTGCGTGGGCAAGGTTGGCATAACCAAGGCTGAGTGCCAGCCAACACGCCATCATAGTTACTCTCATACGATATACTCCTGGTGCAAAAAAAAACCGAACCCAATGTTTTTTCTTATCATGTTTATCAGAAGCATAGCCGTAATTGACAAACAAACCCACCGCCTATCCCGAAAAATTACTACCACCCGCCCGTACACCCGTCACACCAAACGTGGCAACACAACCTCAAACTGGGAACCGCCGCCAACACGCGGCTGGCAACTCACAGCCCCACCATGCCGCTGGGCAATCTGCCTGACCAAACTCAAGCCCAAGCCCCACCCGCCTTGCCCTTCACTGCGTCCAGCAGGGCGGTAAAATGGCTCGAAAATACGCCCCAATTCAGCCTCCGGGATACCCGCCCCCCGATCCAGCACTTGTAACACCAAGGTCTGGTTTTCCCCTTTGCACAAACGCGCTTCCACCTGCCCACCGCCATGCCGCCGCGCATTTTCCAGCAGGTTACGAATCAGGCGGCGCAGCAAGCGTGCATCCCCCTCCATTTGCAGGGCTTCAGCCTCGCAATCACCATCGACCCGCACACACTCCTCCGCCAACAAGGCCGATACATCCACTGGCTGACGCTCCAAGGGTAGTTCCAGGGTATCAAGGCGGCTTGCCAACAGAATTTCCTCCACCAACTGATCCAGCTCACGGATGTCCTGCCGGATCGCTACCATGTGCGGGGATGATTCACTGCCCTGCTGTTCAGCCAGCATTGCCAAGCCCATCTGCATCCGCGCCAGCGGGGAACGCAGCTCGTGCGAGGCATTCGCCAGCAATTGCCGGTGACTTCCCAGCAAGGCCTGAATGCGTCCGACCGAACGGTTAAAGCTAGCCGCCAAGGTTGCCACCTCATCACAGCCCGTCTCATCCACCCGCACCGCCAGATTACCTTCCCCCAAAGCATCCACCCCTGCTTTCAGGCGCTCCAGGCGGTGGGTCAAGCGGCGGGAAACAGGATACGCCCCCAGTGCCACCACCGCAGCCGTCATCCCCAGCAAGGGCAGGATGGGAATATGCTGACCGCCACCACCATGCCTGCCATCAAAGTTATCGCGGTCGCCGCCACGTAGATGGAACAGCACTCCGGTCAGGAGTGCGACCATCACCACACTGCCCACCACCACCAGATAAATTTGCCAGAACAACTGCTTGCGCAAACGCGAACCGGGCTGGCGGGTACGGCAAGCTCCCTGCCCCCCCTTGCTTTGCTGATCCGCCGCACACCGCTGCTTGCGCCCTTCCTTGTCCTTGCAACCCCAGCGCCTCATGGCGTGTCCTCCCCATCCTGACTACGCGCAAACACATAACCCGCCCCACGCAGGGTAATAATCCGGCGCGGACTTTTCGGGTTATCCTCAATCGCAGCCCGCAGGCGTGAGATATGCACATCAATCGAGCGGTCAAAGGCCTCCAGGGTTTCGCCCTTGACCATATCCATCAACTGCTCCCGGCTCAAAACCCGCCCAGCACGCTCTGCCATCGCCACCAACAGGTCAAACTGGTAACTGGTGACTTCACGCATGCTGCCATCCACACGGATTTCACGGGCTTCGCGGTCAATCTCCAACCGCCCAAAACTCAAGGTCGGCAAGCGCAATTGATCACGCAAACCACGCCGCAAAATCGCCTTGATGCGGGCGCGTAATTCGCGTGGCTCGAATGGCTTGGGGAGGTAGTCATCCGCCCCCATTTCCAGACCAATAATCCGGTCGGTGGCATCGCCCCTAGCAGTCAGCATCAGGATGGGGATATTGGCGGTCAGGCCGGTACGCAGCTCACGGCACAAGTCCAAGCCGTCGGCATCAGGCAACATCAGGTCAAGCAGGATCAGCGACCAGCCACCCTGCCGGGCAGCCTGCATCCCGGCCTGCCCGGTATAAGCAGCCGTCACGGCATAACCGGCATCACCCAGGTATTGCACCAGCATATTGCTCAGGCGCACATCATCATCAATCAGCAAGACGGATTCCTGCATGGCGGCTCATCCTTTCAGGGCAGACACAACGACAACAAGGCCGCCCGCAGGCAGCCTTGTCTAATAGTACGTCCCTGTACCCTGTCAACTCCATCTGAAACTAACTCACAACTGGCTCAACGCCCCTGAAACAACTCAACTGCTTTTGAGCGCTGTTCTGGGGTAGCGGCAATCCCATCCAGAATCATCCCCAGCGGCGGTGACTGCACCGCACCGCTGTAGGATTCGGTCATGTGCGACTTACCATGATGCCCGCCCTGGTGGTACTGATGGTGATGGGCGCTACCGCGTCCGAGCATGAACCCAACCAAGGCAATCGCAGCCACTGCACCAATCACCTTCCAGCGGTTCTTGCCCTGCCATTGGCACTGCTTATGTTCACGACTCCAGAAACCACCGCAGCCACCACGCCCACCATGACCCGCATTGCCGGAACCATTGCCCGAACCGTTCCCTTGACCCGCATTGGCCTGGGCAGTGTTAGCTTGGCTGGTCGCAGCCGCATCCACGGCTGGGGCTTCCACATTAAGCGGGCGGGTTGCTGTTTCTGCCGGGATTTCTACGCTGGCGATTTTGTTGGTGTCTGTCATTTCATTTGCTCCATATTAGCTTACTGATAAATCAGCAGGTTCTTTCCCTGTCTGTTGCCAGTTACTGGCTGGCATGGGAGCTATCATGCCGGGGTTGTGTTGCTGGATTACGCTGCATGTGTAAAGTTTTGTGAAGTGCGTTATCATATCCATGAAGCAACTTCAACAATAATAAACATACCACTGGAGGACTTCATGCGCACCAAAGAAGAAATCGTAGCCAATTGGCTACCCCGCTACACAGGCCTGACCCCGGCAACCATTGGGCAGTACATCATTTTGGTTAACTTCAACCAATACGTTGAGCTGTTTGCCAATATGCACCAAACACAGATACATGGCACTGACCGCAGTATGCCGAATGCCACCGCCGACAACATCACCATCATTAACTTTGGCATGGGCAGTGCAAATGCCGCGACCATCCTTGATTTGCTCAGTGCCGTACACCCCAAGGCCGTGTTATTCCTTGGCAAATGCGGCGGGCTGAAAAAGAAAAACCAACTGGGCGATCTGATCCTGCCGATTGCCGCCATCCGGGGCGAAGGCACATCCTGCGATTATTTCCCACCCGAAGTCCCGGCACTCCCGGCCTTCAGCCTGCAAAAAGCCGTTTCAACCACCATTTCCCGCAAATACCAACGTGAATACTGGACAGGTACGGTTTACACCACCAACCGCCGGGTATGGGAGCATGACGATGAGTTCAAGGCGTATCTGAAACGTATCCGCTGCATGGCGATTGATATGGAAACCGCCACCATTTTCAGCACGGGCTTTTTTAATGAAATCCCGGTCGGGGCATTGCTGCTCGTATCTGACCGCCCCATGGAACCGGAAGGGGTCAAAACCGAAGCCAGTGACCAGAAAGTGACAGAAGCGTTTGTCACCCAACATTTACGCATCGGCATTGATTCACTGCATGAGTTGATCAACCACGGCTTGTCAGTGAAGCATCTGCGGTTTTAGGGCAGCTTCCTGATTGTTCCAATTATTGTTCCACTGTGGAACAATGTTTGGAACAATCATCGCCAAGGAGCATGCCCCATGTTAAGCGAGCGCCAACAAACCATCTTGGATGAGTTTTTGGAAGCACCTGACCAGTCCTTGTCTGCGGGGGACTTGTTACTGGTTTTGGGCATCCCACGCACCACCCTGTTCCGTGACCTTACTGTGCTGGTTGAAGCAGGCCTGTTGCTGGCGGATTCACCTACCCGAAACCGCACATATCGCCTAAATCCCGACTCCCGCCCTTACCTGCAATGGGATTTAAGCCGCCCCCCACAACAACGCCCAGAGACCACTTACAACCCCAAGCTCCTGGAAGCTTACCAACCCAACACAAGCTATCTGTTGACCAGCACGCAACGCAGTATCTTGACCGCCGCAGGCCAGATCAGCGGCACAAACCCATCTGAGTTTGGCAGCAAAAATTACGCCCGCCTGATTTCCACCCTGCTGATTGACTTGGCACATGCTTCGTCCAATCTGGAAAATGTGCCGATTTCATGGCTGGATACCAAAACCCTGATCGAGTTTGGTGAGCGTCCAGAAGGGCTGGATGAAACAGAGCTGCGTATCGTGCTTAACCACAAGGCAGCCATTAACCATCTGACCACGTATGCAGTAGAGATGCAGCCCCTCCCGCGTGACCTGTTTGATTTACATGCCTTGATTGCCAGCGGACTGATTGCTGAAACAGCCGCAGTGGGGACATTACGCAAGCGAGTTGTCAGGTTTGCCGATAGCCGCTACCTGCCCCCAGACAATCCCCACTTGCTCAAGGATGCCTTTGAATTATTTTGCAGCAAAGCCAATGCTATCCGTGACCCGTTTGAGCAGGCATTTTTCATCATGACCTTTATCCCCTACCTGCAACCCTTCCAAGACGGGAATAAGCGCACCTCACGGCTGGCAATGAATATCCCACTGCTTAAAAACCGGCTTGCGCCCTTTTCTTTTGCTGATTTGCGCAAACGGGATTATATGTTCGGGTTATTGGCGGTATATGAGCGGGGACACCACCCATTTCTGGCAGAGGCATTCGTGGCGGCCTATTGCAAGACAGCGCCACGTTATGCCGAGTTGCTGAACTATCTCCAGCAAGGCAGCGTATTGGGGACATTAACCTGAAGGTTCACGTAGGAGGACGTGCGCCACCTCAACTAAAACTCAAATCCACCGTCAGCGGGTCAGGCAGGGCTTCAAATGCGTTTTGCACATCCTCAGCACTCACACCCTCCGGCAGCCCCAGTTTCAGTTGGGCATAGAACATCAGTTCACTGGACATGGGGGCTGCACGTTGTTCACTGTTCAGCTCTTCAATATTCACATTCAGCGCTGCCAGTTGGCGGCTGATGTCGTGGATAATGCCCGGACGGTCATGCCCCAACAGTTCAAGCGTCAGGGTGCTGATGCTGCGGGCGGCTTCCGCTGTACTGTGCTGGACAAGGATTTGCAAGCCATCCGCCTGCAAGCCTGCCAATGCTTGCTTGAGGGCTGCCACTTGTCCGGTAGGCAAGGCTACATGCGCCAAGCCTGCAAACTGCCCAGCAAGGTGCACCATACGGCTTTCCTGCCAATTGCCCTGATGGGCTTTGACCACTTCAGCAATGGACTTGACCAAACCAGACCGGTCAGGGCCAAGGACAGTCAGGACGAGGGATGTTTGCATGGCTAACTCCTGTGGTTATTTTCGTGTCTCAAGTTCGTGTTTTATTCGTGTCTCAGTCTGATACGGGAAGGTTTCAGTGCCTTACCTGCAACCTTCATGTTCATGCTTGCCAAAGCCTTCGGCCTTCAGCTCCGGGATGGGCGGCACATCCAGCTTGCCACCCAAACGCTGAATTTCACCGCAGAGGTAGTCCATGCGCTCATCCATCAGATGGATATGGTCGAGCATACGGTTGACCGCATTCGCCACCGGGTCAGGCATATCCTGGGTTGCACCGTAGGCATCAAAGCCCAGCTTTTCGGCGATTTCTTCCCGGCGCTTTTCTTCCGGCTTGCGGGCAATCACCAGTTTACCGGGAATACCAATGACCGTAGCATTTTCCGGCACATCCTTGACCACCACCGCATTCGAGCCAATCCGTGCGCCATCATGCAGGGTAATCGGCCCCAGCACTTTTGCCCCCGCCCCCACCACCACATTATTCAGCAAGGTGGGATGGCGCTTACCCGGCTTCCAGCTCGTGCCGCCCAAGGTCACACCATGATACAGCGAACAATCATCGCCAATCTCCGCCGTTTCACCAATCACAATGCCCATGCCGTGGTCGATGAAAAAACGCCGCCCGATGGTTGCACCCGGATGGATTTCAATGCCGGTATACCAGCGCGGGACATTCGCCAAAAACCGCGCCAACCACTTGAATCCCCGCAACCACAACCAGTGGTTCATCCGGTGGAACAGGATGGCGTGGATGCCAGGGTAAGTGGTGATAATTTCAAAAACATTACGTGCCGCTGGGTCGCGGTCAAAGATGCACATAACATCTTCACGGATACGCTCGAACATGGGGACTCCTTCAGGCTGGAACGCTAACTGTAGGGCATCAGCCGCACCGACGCAAAAATTGTCTGCACCGGAAGCATACTACCCTGCGTATCATCTCACGCTACCACGCATCAATCCCGTAGCACTGCCCCACAAAAAATCGTATGGTGTGTGCATTGACAATAAGATGACACCGGGAGGAGCAAACCCATGTGGGAAGTGTTGCGTACCAAAGGCTTTATGGCCTTTATGACAATGGCATTCCTGAATGCCTTTGTTGATTTGGGTCACAAGATCATTATCCAGAATACCGTCTTCAAAATGTATGATGGGGATACGCAAATCATCCTGACAGCGATTGTCAATGCGCTGATTTTGCTGCCATTTATCCTGGTGTTTACCCCCTCCGGGTTTCTTGCTGACAAATACCCGAAAACGCAAGTGATGCGCTACAGTGCATGGGCTGGCCTGGGGCTAACCCTGCTGATCACGCTCAGTTATTACATGGGCTGGTTCTGGTTCGGGTTTGGCATGACCTTTTTGCTGGCCTTGCAAAGCGCCTTTTACTCCCCCGCCAAACTCGGCTATATCCGCGAGTTGAGCGGGGAAACCCAATTGCCCCAAGGCAATGCGCTGATGCAATCCACCGTGATGGCAGCCATCCTGCTCGGGACTCTTGTCTTCTCCATCCTGTTTGAAATCAAACTGGCAGGAACAAGCCTTGACTCTGAGCACGGCATCCTGCAACAAATCGCCGTGCTGGGCTGGGTGCTGGTTGGTTTCACCGCGTTTGAATTGTGGTGCGCCTACCAACTGCCACCAACCCGCCCAACCAACCACGGCATGCACTTTAACTATGCCGGATACCTGCGGGGCAGAACAGCGCTTGACACCATACGGCTGGCGAAAAACAACCAACTGGTCTGGTTGACCATTATGGGCTTGTCGATTTTCTGGGCGGTTGCGCAGGTGATACTGGCGAGCTACCCGGCCTATAGCAAAGAACACCTCGGCCTGACCAATACGGCTGCCGTACAGGGGCTGATGGCCTTTGCCGGGATCGGCATCATGCTTGGCTCACTGCTGGCGGGTCGGCTATCCCGCCGTTATATCGAAACAGGCCTCATCCCCGTCGGCGCGATTGGTATCCTGATTGGCGTTGCCTTGGTGACATGGCTGGATAGCCCCCTCCTGCAAGCCGCCAACTTCCTGTTTCTGGGCATCATGAGCGGCCTGTTTATCGTCCCCATGAATGCCCTGATGCAATACCACGCCCCCGCCGACCACCTGGGGCGGGTGCAAGCAACCTTTAACCTGGTCAGCAACCTGGTCATGCTGTCTTTCCTTGGCCTAACGGTATTACTGGCAATCGCGGGCATCGGCAGCAAACACCTGTTTACCTTCCTGACTCTGGTGGTGCTGGCAGGTGCAGCCTATACCGTTTACCAAGTGCCGCAATCCCTGCTGCGCTTTGTGGTCAGCCGCCTGTTCCATGCACGTTACCGCCTGAAAGTGATCGGCTTTGAAAACCTGCCCAGTACGGGCGGAACCCTGCTGCTCGGCAACCACATTAGCTGGATCGACTGGGCGCTGGTACAGATGGCCTGCCCGCGTCAGGTTCGCTTTGTCATGGAAAAAGGCTATTACGAACGCTGGTATCTGAAAGGTGTGCTGGATTTGCTGGGTGTCATCCCGATCAGCAGCAGCTCCAGCAGTGATGCATTGGGCGAGATTACCCGCCTGCTACAGGCCGGTGAATTGGTTTGCCTCTTCCCTGAAGGTGCAATCAGCCGGACGGGGCAACTGTCTGAATTCAAACGCGGCTATGAAAAGGCGGTGCAAGCGACCGATGCCAAAATCATCCCGTTTTACCTGCATGGCTTGTGGGGTAGCCGTTTTTCGCGCTCCAGTGGCTTCCTGCGGGAAACACGCCCCTCCGGTTTCAAGCGTGACATTATTGTGTCTTTCGGCAAGGCACTGCCCACCCATACCCCAGCCTACCAATTGAAGCAGCACATATTTGACCTGTCCTTTACCTCGTGGCAAGCCTATGCACAAATGATCGACCCGATTCCGGTCAACTGGCTACGGGCTGCCAAACGCCTGGGGTTCCGCATGGGCGCAACCGATGCCACCGGAGAGCCACTCAGTAACCACCGCTTTATCACGGCGGTTTTCCGCTTCGCAGCCCTGATCAAAAAGTACAGCCCCGAGCCACACATTGGCCTACTGTTGCCCACCAGCATGGGCAGCACCATTGCCAATATGGCGGTGATGACACTTGGCAAGACCGTGGTCAACCTCAATTACACCGCCAGTGCGGAAGCCATGCGCAGTGCAGTGCAACAGGCAGACCTGAAGCGCCTGTATACCTCCAGACTCTTCCTGCAAAAACTGCTGGAACGCGGCATCGACATCCAGACCATCCTGCCGGATACCCCGCTGGTTTATATGGAAGACATGAAAGCCGAAATCACCAAAGCACAATTGCTCCTGACCCTGTTGGCAGTCGTTGTGCTGCCCACCCGTATTTTGCAAACCCTGTTTATCAAACACATCGACATGGACGATACTGCCGCCATCCTGTTTTCCAGTGGTAGCGAAGGTGCACCCAAAGGCGTGGAGCTATCCCACTGCAATTTGGCGGTCAATGCCCGCCAGGTCGCAGACATGCTCAATACCCGGCAAAATGATGTACTGATGGGAACCTTGCCAGCCTTCCATGCCTTTGGTTTGCTGGCAGGGATTTTTATGCCGCTGTCGGAAGGTATTCCCGTGGTCTGCCACCCTGACCCCACCGATGCGGTTAATATCGCCAAAGGTGTTGCCAAGTACGATGCTACGGTGCTGTTCGGGACAGCCACCTTTTTCCGCCTGTATGCCCGCAACCAACGGGTGCATCCACTGATGCTGGATTCGCTGCGCTATGTGGTTGCCGGGGCAGAGAAGCTGCCCTCCGATATACGCCTATTGTTTAGCCAGCGCTTCAATAAGCCGATTCTGGAAGGCTATGGCGCAACCGAAACCTCACCCGTTGCCAGCGTCAATATCCCCGATCAACTCGATCCGGGCACATGGCGTGTCCAACCCGGCAACCGTGAGGGTACGGTGGGGATGCCGCTGCCCGGAACCAGCTTCCGTATCGTTGACCCCGTGACCTTGGCGGCCTTACCCACCGGCACGGACGGCCTGATCCTGATCGGCGGCCCACAAGTCATGAAAGGCTACCTGCACAACCCGACCAAAACAGCCGATGTCATCGTCGAAATCGACGGGCAGCGCTGGTACAAGTCGGGCGACAAAGGCCATTTGGATGAGGACGGCTTCCTGACTATCGTTGACCGCTACTCACGCTTTGCCAAACTCGGTGGCGAAATGGTCAGCCTCACGGCGGTTGAACAAACCATCCGCCAAGCCATGCAAGAGCCTGAACTTGACCTGGTTGCCGTCAACCTGCCAGATGACAAGAAAGGTGAAAAGGTCATCCTGATGCTCAGCGGCGAACATGACCCCAAGGCAGTAAAAAAACGCCTGATTGAAAGCGGCATGAACCCGTTAATGATCCCGGCAGAGATTCATCAGGTTGATGAAGTGCCAAAACTCGGCAGCGGCAAAACAGATTTTGCCACCGCCCGGAAACTGGCATTAAGCCTGTAAACCCGATAAACACAAGTACTAAACAAGCAGGAAGGCTTGCCGGAATCCCGTTATGAGCCTTCCTGTTTCCCTGATCAAACCGGAAATCCTCCAGCTGCACATCCACATCCCACCATAGCAAAATCAATCATCAGCACATTTGCCTATCTTGTTGTAAACTCAATACACCCCCCGTTTTGAGGACAATTATCATGCCCATTACCCCCCTGTATGCCGCCATTTTTGGCCTTATCTTCATTGCCCTGAGCGTGCGTGTCATTGGCCTGCGCCGCCAACTGCGGGTCGGCCTGGGGGATGGAGGCAAACCAATACTCACCCATGCCATCGGCGTACATTCCAACTTTGCCGAATACACGCCACTGACACTGCTGATTATTGTCTTGCTGGAATCACGTACCGGCCCCGGTTGGTGGATTCACGCCTTGTGTCTCGTACTGCTGGTTGGACGCTTGGTTCATGCCTACGGCGTAAGCCAGGTAAAGGAAAACTACGACTACCGGGTCGCGGGCATGATGATGACCTTTGCCACACTGGTGGCAGCTTGCCTGGGGATTGTTTGGGTTTATTTGATGCAGATATAGGCTGTTGCAATACCAACGCAATAAGGCAACCTATGCTGGCAATACACTTTGCAAAACCACGGAATATCAGCATAAACCTTCAAGGCATCCTGTTGTTGCAGTAACACCCGACCGTCCGGTGGTAATACACCTCCCCACAAGCTGCGGTTTGCCATCGGCATCGCATATACATGAATAGATAAGTGAATAGAAAAATCAAATTTTTCCTTTTTAAATTCAATCAACTATTTCCATTGATACGAAATCAGTGAATAGAAAAACCCACCACTCAGGCCGCCACACCTGCCCGCTCCACCTTGTCCTCCCGGATGGGCAGGTTCAATACGGCGGCTGCGGCTGCCAACGCCATATCGGCATACCACATCCAACCAAAATCACCGAAGCGGGTGATCGCCAAACCGCCCAGATAAGCACCCAAAAAGCCACCGATCTGGTGGGATAGCATGGTCAAACCAAACAGGGTTGCCAAATAACGCACACCAAATAACTTGCCCACCAAGGCCGCCGTCGGTGGCACAGTTGCCAGCCACGTAAACCCGAGGCCAACGGCGAAAATATAAAACGTCCATTCCGTGCGTGGCATCATCAAGTACCAGGCCACCAACACGGCACGCGAACCATACATGACCGCCAGGATGTATTTGCTACGGTAACGGGAAACACAATACCCGGCATAGATGCTGCCAAAAATGTTCGACAACCCAATAATTGCCAGTGACCAACCCGCAACCTCCGCCGGTAAACCACACAGATTCACCTCTCCGGGCAAATGCGTGACCAGAAAGGCGATATGGAAACCACAGGTAAAGAAACCCGCGTGCAATAATAAATAACTGGGACTTTTCAAAGAGGTGCGGATCGCCTGCATCACACCACCCTCCTGGGGTTTTGGCTGGGCAGGTGTTTCACCCTTTTTACCCATCAAACGCCCCACCAAAGGCAAAGCCGCCAAGGTCAGCAAGGCCATCATCCACATCGCGCCCATCCAGCCAAAGAGTTGGATGCACTTTTGCAAAATAGGGGCAAACACAAATTGCCCAAAGGAACCTCCCGCATTAATCACCCCCGATGCCGCACCGCGTGCATCCGCAGGCAAGCGTTGTGCTGCTGCCCCAATCAATACGGAAAAACTGGCTGCCCCGGAGCCAATCGCAGACAACAAGCCCAATGACACAATCAGGCCAAAACCAGAATCCATCAAGGGAGTCAGCGCACTACCCACTGCCAGCAACACAATGCCGATGATCAACACCACTTGCGGGCCATATTTGTCAGACAAAATCCCTGCAACGGGCTGGATCGCGCCCCAGGCAAATTGCCCGATAGCCAAGGCGAGGCTGATGGTGGCTATCCCCAGCCCAGTGGTCACATTCAACGGTTCGACAAACAAGCCCTGTGATTGGCGGATGCCCATTGTCACCATCAGGATACCGGCGGCGGCCAAGGTCGTAAAAAGGATGTCGGGGCGACGCAATGCTTGCAACATGGGGCTTTCCTATTAAGCAATAGAAGCGTGATTCTAGGGAGCTGTCACAATAAAGGAAAGCACAGCCGACCGTGATAAACCCACGATTAGCTGGGGTTATGGGGTAGTATGGAAAAATAGCGCGTGCCGCTATGGGCAAAGTATGCTACAGTCCGCGTCATTGTTGTGGCCTAAGCCGATAGGTTGGCTGCAACTAGCGACATCCTTAGTTGTTTGATCCAACCTGCATTACGCATCCCGATCAGCCCCTCCTCCGAGTGCCAATTACTGAATGCCGCCCGCGCCCTTGGCGCACCCACCGGCAATGCCGAATTTTCCATAAGATTTTCAGGTACATGTGTGCCTGCGAGACACTAACTAGATGACATTTGATACTTTGGGGCTGGATGCAGCCCTCGTGCGTGCTGTGCTGGAAAAAGGTTATACCATTCCTTCCCCGATCCAGGCACAGGCTATTCCCGCCATCCTGCGTGGTAACGACATCATGGCAGCCGCCCAAACCGGTACAGGTAAAACGGCGGGATTCACCCTGCCCCTGCTGCACCGCCTGAGCCTTGGCAAACCGGTACGTGCCAACCGGGTACGCGCCCTGGTATTGACCCCGACCCGCGAACTGGCAGCCCAAGTGCATGACAATGTGGTCGGCTATGGTCAACACCTGCGCCTGCATTCAACGGTCGTCTTCGGTGGGGTTAAAATCAACCCACAAATGATGCGCCTACGCCGGGGAGCGGATGTGCTGGTTGCCACGCCAGGCCGCCTGATGGACTTGTACCAACAAAATGCCATCCAGTTCAATGACCTGGAAATTTTGGTACTGGATGAAGCGGATCGCATGCTCGATATGGGCTTCATCCACGACATCAAGAAAATCCTTGCCCTCTTGCCAAAGAACCGCCAAAACCTGCTGTTTTCCGCGACCTTCTCGGAAGAAATCCGCGATCTGGCAAAGGGCTTGCTGAACAACCCGGTAGAAATCAGCGTCACACCGAAAAACTCAGCTGCCCCCTTGGTCGAGCAATCCGTTTATGTGGTTGATAAGGCACGCAAGACTGCCCTGCTCAGCCACCTGATCCATGACCGGAAATGGCAACAGGTCTTGGTGTTCAGCCGTACCAAACACGGTGCTGACCGTTTGGCGCGGCAACTGGCAAATGACAATATTTCTGCTGCTGCCATCCATGGCAACAAGAGCCAGAACCAGCGCACCGAAGCCTTGGCGGGTTTCAAGCAAGGCAAGGTACGCATTCTGGTCGCCACCGACATTGCAGCACGCGGCATTGATATTGACCAATTGCCACAGGTGGTCAACTTCGACCTGCCCAATGTGCCAGAAGATTACGTACACCGTATCGGGCGTACCGGGCGTGCCGGGTCGACAGGTGAAGCCATTTCATTGGTCAGTGCGGATGAAGCCAAACAGTTGTTGGATATTGAAAAGCTGATCAAGCGCAAATTCCAGCGCGAGCAAATTGATGGCTTTGAACCTGACCACATGGTTCCAACCGCGCCACCCAAACAGCGCCAGCAACCGCAGCAGCCACAAGCCCGCCGGGGCAAACCCGCCAATGGGGCCGGTGGCAACAACGGCAAACCTCAAGCTAAACCCGGACAAAGCCGCCCTGCACAAGGCCAAAAAACGGCACAGCCGGGCAATACCGCCAAATCCGCCCCTGCACGGCACAGAAACAATGCGCCAAGGCGACAAATAGCGGTATAAGTTTATAGATGCCTGTGCTAGCATAGGCATCGGCCTCTGATAAAGACCTAAGTTAATGCAACACAATGAAACAGAAAACTTCGCTACACCGCTTCACCTATGTAAGTCATGTTGTCCTGAAGATGTTCATTCCCTGTCATAACTAAATCTACATTGCGGCTCCACTACGCGCTTTGCGCATTATAATTTGA
Organism: uncultured Thiothrix sp.; assembly: GCA_964293005.1. Taxonomy (GTDB): domain Bacteria; phylum Pseudomonadota; class Gammaproteobacteria; order Thiotrichales; family Thiotrichaceae; genus Thiolinea. The sequence continues at coordinate 75,106 of CAXYXW010000014.1, read as the reverse complement.
CATATATTCAGGAGAATATTCATGGCTAGACTGACTGGCACTGTAAAATGGTTCAACGCTGAGAAAGGCTTTGGCTTCATTAACCAAGACAACGGCGGTGCAGACGTATTCGTCCACTTCCGCGCCATCAAATCTGAAGGCTACAAGACTCTGGTTGAAGGCCAAAAAGTTTCTTTTGAAACTGAAAAAGGCCAAAAAGGTCTGCAAGCTGCCAATGTAATGGCTGCCTAAGCAGAGCTTTCGAGCACAGCTTAAAAAAGGACACCTTCGGGTGTCCTTTTTGTTTTGAGGGATACCAATTGTGCTGATTCTAAGCCGGTGGTTGGGCAACCGGGCTATCAGCCTCCGTTGCCACGGGAGCCGCTGGGCTGACAGAGCGGTTATGGGTGGCATCCATGCCAAAATCCACGTATTCCGCCAAGGGATTACCTGTCGTCAACTGGTTGATCAGACGGGCGCGGGTCTTATCCTTCCACCCCTCCCCCAAACTTTCACACAAACTGTTCGCCAACAAAAACCGCTGTGTTACTTCCAAACGCCCCTGGAATAAGGTCAATTGGGAAAGTGTTTTGCCATACAGATAAAAATTCACACCTGCGATAAACTCAATCAGCGCACCACCTAGCATGGTAATGATCGATAGCTCACCAGACAGCCGGAAAAACATAAAGGCTATCGCCAGCAAGAAAAAAACCAGCCCAACCATACTGGCAATCAATGCCCAATGGAAACTGCGCCCCGCCTGTGATAAGGACAGGTCATAGAAACGTGACAGCAACTCAATCTGCGAGGCAGCAATCGCCTTGACATCATCATTGTTGGCATCTGATAACTGTTTCAGGGCTTTTTCGGCAACACTCGACAAAGTGGCTTGCCGGACATTCAGCAGGTTATCGAAATACCCTGCCTGAGGCTCAGTAGCGGCTGGTTGCATCAAGATACTCCCCTTGTTGGTTGTGGTATAAGGGGAAGTATAGCATAGCCATGCCAGCGCCTTATTGATGCCCCTTTATGTTACCGAAGGCAGGCCATGCCCCAGCAAACTCACCTCACCATCCGGGTAAACCTGCAAACGGGTAAAGGAGGCATAACCCACCTCAAAACGTAAGCTTTTCTGGTAGAGCAAATCCAGGGCTTTGGCAATCAGCACGCGGATCACACCAGTATGAGTCAAGACCAGCACCCGCTTGCCTGCCTGCTCCAGCAAGATCTCCTCCCACACGTCATGGACACGGCGCATGAAATACTCCATCGACTCCCCATCCGGTGCTGTGAAGCGGCGCGGCTGAAAATAATATTGCTGTAGCAGCTCCGGGTCGCGGGCAAAAATTTCCTGCTGGCTCAAACCGACCCATGCACCAAAGTCCAATTCGCACAAACGCGGGTCGGGAATAAATGGCTTGCCCAAGCGTTGTGCCAACAAACGGGCAAAGTCGTGGCAACGGCGTGTATTGGAGCTATACACCACATCCCATTGCCCCTGCTGGGTCGCCAGCGTCATCTGTTTCCAACCCGCCATGCCCAGCGGCTCATCCAGTGGGGCAGCAAACAGGGAGGGGGTAGCCACCTGCCCATGCCGCAATAAATCAATCCGCGTCGGTTCCTGGGCAGCCTGAACGGATAGCGGTTCAAGCGTTTCTGTAGACTCTTCAGACACCGTTTCACTTCCTTGTGTGGTTTAATTATGTGGTTAATTATTGGATGGCTAATTTAGAAGGCCAGCACCGCCAGAATGATCCCGACCACGATCAGCAAGAGCACGAACAACAGTGATAATACACCCAGTATCAACGAGAAGGGGTTTACCAATGTGCCAATGCTGATATAAGAGCCGAGCAACTCGCGGGCTTCCCCGGCAAACGAGCCAACTTTCCAAAGGTTTTTCACTGAACCCAGCAAGCTGAGCTTCTGCACCTGACCGGCGCGGATCTCCTGCACCGTCTGCTGCACTTCTTCTTTTGCATCAGTCATCATCTCGCCGACAATATCAGGCAGACGCTTCAACTCTTCAAGCGCCCACCAGAAACGTAACAGCAGCAGGATGGGCAGGACAATCACACCCGTCACGATCAACGCCGTCGTCAAGGAAAAATCCTTGAGAAAAAACAGCCAAACAAATATCCAGGCCACCAACCCAAAACCCAACAATGCGGCAAAACGGATGCTGTCCGCCATGCCATCCACCAAAGGCAACATGCGGTTGAACATGTCCAGCAATTGCACTTTTTTGTCCTGAATCTCAGTTGCACCCGGAGCTACAGCCGGTTTGGTCTCACTCATCGATTTACCTCCTTTGCATGGTTTTAATGGAATGGTTTTAATCAACAGCCTTCAGGAGGACTGCCCAGCCGGGGCATTGCGCCCGTCCCGTAAAGCCAACAAGCCATACACACTGAGCGTGGACAGGATCAGGATACCAGCCGCCATGGTTTGCAAGGAGGGTTGCTCAGCCAGAAACAACCAAACCAGCCACGACCCCAACACCGACTCCAGCAGCATGATCAGGCTGGTTTCTGCCGCCGTAATAGAGCGCAGTGACAAGGTAAACAGCACAAAGGGAATTGGCCCGACAATCAGTGCCATCGCCAACACCGCCATAAACTGGGCTTGCCCCATCCAGACCAAGCCGGTCATCGACATCACCACCAAACCCGACAGGATACTGCCAAAGCCAATCGTTGCCGTCAGATTAGCGTCAGGGCAGCTCCGAATCACGACGAACTGCGCAGCCATCAGCACGGCACACACGACCGCAGCCGCCAAACCTTGTGGCTCGCTTTGGCTACCTGCCTGGCTGAACAACACCGCCAACCCTACCCCACAAATCACGGTCGCTATCCAGGTGCGGGGCAAGACCCGTTCATGCAGGAACACTGCCGACAACAAGGCACTCAGCAAGGGGGTGAAGGCGACAATCACCAGGACATCAGTCACATTGGCATGGGTAATGGCGTAGATAAAACTGAATTGGGCAGCGGCATAAATCAGGGTACTGGTATAAAACCAATGGCCTGCCGGTCGAATCTGCTCGCGTAAAGGCCGACGATCCAGCCACTGGTTATAAACCAGCACCATGCCCCCACCGATCAGGCCACGCCATAGGCTGATTGCCCACGGGTCATTCCCCGCCAGCCGGATCAATAAAGCGTCAGGGGACAAAATGACTACCCCCAGTAAAGCCAGCAGGTAGCCCTTCAAAACAGACTGGTGCATAAAAATAATAGGCCATCGGCAAAAGATGCCAGCTTACTACGGTTTACGCTTGGGTTGAATGTTCTGGTGGCGTGGATAAACGGGAAAAAAGCGGCTAACCCCAAGTTTGAAGGAGGGAGGAGGAAGGGTTAGCCGTTCAAGGTAGTGTGAAAATGAAAAAACGAGCGCGAGTATACAAATGAATATGCTGCACTGCAACATTCTTATTACAGTTTTATGAATGCCCCGCTGCCCGACACCAACATGCCGCCAAGTGGTCATTGACCAGCCCAACCGCCTGCATGTAAGCATAAATAATCGTCGAGCCGACAAAGGTCATGCCGCGCTTTTTCAAGTCTTTGGAAATGGCATCGCTGATGGGCGTACTCACCGGCACTTCTGCAAATGACTGCCATTGATTGATGATGGGCTTGCCGTCCACATAACGCCACAAGTACTCGGCAAAGCTGCCAAACTCCTGCTGGATTTTCAGGAAAGCCAAGGCATTCTTACGGACAGAGAATACCTTGAGGCGGTTACGCACAATGGCAGGGTTTTGCAGGCAGGCCTCCAACTCCGCATCGGTCATGGCGGCAACCATTGGCACATCAAACTGGTGAAATGCAGCTCGGTAGCCTTCCCGCTTGCGCAAAATGGTTTCCCAACTCAAGCCCGCCTGTGCCCCTTCCAGAATCAGCATTTCAAACAGGACTTGATCATTATGCTCCGGGATACCCCATTGTTGGTCGTGGTAGTCGGCATAGAATTCCTTGCCCGGCTGCCCACCAAAACAACGCTGTTTACCGTCCAGACTGCTTGCCAGCATGATTACAGCTCCAATAATTTTTGCAAAAAGGGTGGCATGACCGCACTCGCGGTATGGATCGCCGCACTGTAATAACGGGTCGGGAAGGTCAACTGCGCCGCCTCCGCTTGGCGGGCAAAGCCAATCTTGCCGCCTTTGGCAGCCATCGTGCAGCTCCACCAACCCGTCGGGTACGTCACCTGGCAAAACTGGTGGACTTGCAAATCGGTAAAACCGGCCTTGCGCATGGTGGCATGCATCGGCTTGATAATGGATTCCGCATGCACCAATAACGATTCACTCTGCTGCACCAATAAGCCATGCTCACCCAATGCCTGCCAGCAACTTTGGAAAAATTCCTCGCTATACAACACCGCACCGGGGCCAATCGGGTCTGTACTATCAACGATCAGCACATCCAGCGAACCAGGAGCCGCATTCTGCATCCAGACGATACCATCCTCGAAAGCCAGGGTAGCGCGTGGGTCAGCGTTCGACTCGCACAACTCCGGGAAATACAACTCACTGACACGGGTGACGCGCTCATCAATGTCAATCTGGATCACCGACTCGACGACAGGGTGCTTCAACACCTCATGCAGTGTGCCGCAATCCCCGCCCCCAATAATGCATACCCGTTTGGGGTTGGGGTGGCTGAACAATACCGGGTGCGCCAACATTTCGTGGTAAACGAAATTATCACGGCTGGTGAGCATGGTGACATCATCCAGGGTCATCAGCTTGCCAAACGCCGCCGTTTCGTACACCTCCAGCTTCTGGTAAGGCGTTTGCTCAGAATGGATCTTACCGGCAGCAGTCAGCTCCAAGCCAAACACTGAGCCAGCATGTGACAGCTCAGTGAACCAATGGGGGGCTTCAGGTTTGGTTGTCATGGGTCAATTCCGTTCAGTTAAACAAGCGGTATCATGCCTTATTTAGGGGATGATGGGTACACGCATTAACCGCTAAACTCCCGCTCAGTAAACACGCAAAAATGCACAACATCATTCACCAAGGAGCGACCATGAACCCTATCCATTTCATCAAACAGGCCTTACTTACCGCAGCCGTATCCGCCAGCATCGGCCTTGCTCCCCAAAGTATTGCACAAAGCCCGCCCGCTGTTGGCATGGCCAACCCGGCTTCCGTCAACTGCATACAAAAAGGCGGCAAGCTGCAAATGGTCAATACACCTGCCGGACAAGCCGGTTACTGCACACTACCTAATGGCGTGCGTTGTGAAGAATGGGCACTGTTCCGGGGGGAGTGCCCAGCAGCCCAGCCCAAACCGAGAACGCCTACCGTAGGCTATACCGACCCGTTTGCCTACTGCAAGGTTGTAAAAAACATTGATGTGCTGGACAAGCGTTACATCGGCAAGCCCTTGCCCAAACCCATTCTCAAAGCGCTGGATCTCTCGGCTGAAGGGGAAAAAATGGCGCTGGAGTCCCCTGGGTTTGTGACATGGCGTTGTATGAACCAACAGGTCTGGACATGCATGGTAGGAGCCAATATCCCCTGTGAAGCCAAAGCAGACATCAGCCGCACCCCACATGCAGGCATTATTGAATACTGCAAAACCGAACGGAACAGCGACTTCATCCCGGCGGTCGCCACAGGCCGGACGACCATTTACGAATGGAGCTGCAAAAATGGCAAACCCAAAATTGGCAAACCCCACACCAAAGTCGATGCCCGTGGCTACCCTGCCAACTTCTGGACACTGGTGAAGCCGAAATAAGCGCCTGATATAGGATAGTGATCATTGAACAAAGCCAAGCAAATGCTTCACTACCTTGACCCCCGCCACTACCAGCTTGCTGTGCAATGCAGCTTGCTGGGATGGGGTATTGGGGTACTGGGCTTTCCGGTGACAGCGAGCCAGATCATCGCGGTCTTGCTGAGTGCCTTACTCACACAAGCCGCGTGTTGCCGGATACTGGGCTTGCCGATGGTCTGGCTCAGCACCTTCAATACCAGCCTGTCGCTATTATTGTTGTTACACGCCCAAGGCGTGGGCTGGCTGATGTTGGCAGCGGTGGTCGGGATTGCCAGCAAGTTTACCGTGCGCCTGGGCGGGCGGCATGTCTTCAACCCCTCCAATATCGGCATTGTTGCCGCCCTGCTCCTGACGGATGCAGTCTGGGCAGCACCGGGGCAATGGGGGCATGGCCTGTGGCTATTTTTATTGCTGGCGGGAGGCGGCCTGATCTTCTGGGTGGGTTGGCGTACCATGCTGACCTCCATCAGCTTTTTGGTCGCTTATGCCAGCTTGTTATTCGCAAAAGCCCTCTGGCTGGGCGACCCATTCGCCATCCCCCTCCACCAATTACAAAATGGCTCCTTGTTGCTGTTCTGCTTTTTCATGCTGTCTGACCCGAAAACCACACCTGCCCATCCATTCAGCCGAATCCTGTTCGGGGTCATGGTAGCCCTGCTCGCTGTTTGGCTACAATGGCACTGGTTTATTCCAAATGCATTCTTATATGCACTGGCTTGTTTGTCACCTAGTGTCTATCTGCTAAATTATTATTGGAATTCGCCAGCCTTTGAATGGTCAAAACCGTTAAGCAAACTTGCAAAAACACCAGCCACCCCATCAGAGACCAACCCATGAAAAAAATTGCCCCGATTTTAACTGGACTTGCCGCCGCCACCTTTAGCCTTAATGCCGATGCTTTCTGCGGCTTTTATGTAGCCAAGGCCGATACCTCGCTCTTTAACCAATCCTCCCAAGTGGTTTATGCCCGCGACCAAGACCGCAGTATTGTCACAATGGGCAGTGATTTCAAAGGCGATGTCAAAGAATTTGCCATGGTTATCCCGGTTCCGGTGGTCGTGCAAAAAGAACAGGTCAAACTGGTCAATAACAGCACCATCAAACATCTGGATGCTTATACCGCCCCGCGTTTGGTCGAATACTATGACTCAGACCCATGTGTAAGAATCATGCCACGCCCTCCAGCGGTCATGGCTCCTACTGCCCGCGCCCGCGAGTTGGGGGTAAAAATCGAAGCCTCTTATACGCTGGGTGAATATGACATTATGGTCTTATCCGGCAAGGAAAGCAGTGGGTTGATTACCTGGCTGACAGAAAATGGCTACAAAATCCCGAAAGGGGCTGAAGCCGTGGTGGGCAGCTACCTGAAGCAGAATATGAAATTCTTCATTGCCAAAGTCAACCTGAAGGAATACTCCAAAACCGGCTTTACCCAGATACGCCCGATTCAGGTCAATTACCGGGAAAAACGCTTTATGCTGCCCATTCGCCTTGGTACAGTCAATTCACAAGGCAAGCAGGATTTATTTGTCTATGCCCTCACCCGCACAGGCCGGGTGGAAACAACCAATTACCGCACAGTCCAATTGCCCACCGATATGGATATTCCGGCTTATATCAAAGACAAGAAACAATTCCCCGGCTTCTACCGTGCTATGTTCAATAACCAAGCCGAAAAGGAACGGGATGCGGTGTTTCTGGAATATGCATGGAACATGAACTGGTGTGACCCTTGCGCGGCTGACCCGCTCTCCAGCAAGGAGCTAAACGAACTCGGTGCGTTCTGGATAAAACCGGATGCCAACAATTACGGTGGGGCAGCCGAAGCCTATGTCACACGCCTGCATGTGCGCTACGATGCCAAAACATTCCCGGAAGACCTGATGTTCCAAGTGACCGGCAATACTGAAAACTTCCAGGGGCGTTATGTGATCCGCCATGCATGGCAAGGCACAGCAAGCTGCCCCGCCGCCAAAGAATACCTGGGCAAAACCCTGCCGCGCCAACGCGATGAGGCCGCACAGAATTTGGCAAGGATCACTGGCTGGAAAATCAATGACATCCGCCAACAGATGAAATGAGGCAGTCCCGCCCAGCACGCAAAACGCCGAAGAAAATCCTCCCCCACCCCCTCCTTTTGCAAAGGAGGGGAGCAAGACAGCGCATCTACTTGATCTTACAGCCGAGCCGACAGCCACTAAACCAGCAGCTTTGCCTGTTGGTCAGCGTGATAGGATGAGCGCACCAAGGGGCCGCTGGCAACATGCTCAAAACCAATCGACTCGCCGTACACGCGCAATTCCTCGAACTCATCCGGCGTGTAATAACGCTCAATCGGCAAATGGGAATCGGAAGGGGCAAGGTATTGACCAATGGTCAACATGCGGCAACCATGTGCCCGCAAGTCACGCATGGTTTGCTTGATCTCATCGACCTCTTCACCCAAACCCACCATCAGGCCGGATTTGGTTGGGACAGTCGGATGGCGCTCGCCAAAACGCTTGATCAGGTCAAGCGACCACTGGTAATCCGCACCGGGGCGGGCTTTCAGGTAGAGGCGTGGCACGGTTTCCATATTGTGGTTGAAAACATCCGGCGGCGCGACTGACATTTCATCCAGGGCAATATCCATCCGCCCCCGGAAATCAGGGGTCAGGATTTCCACCTTGATGCCCGGCTGGGCTTCACGCGCAGCCCGCACGCAATCCGCAAAATGTTTTGCGCCACCATCCCGCAAATCATCACGGTCAACCGAAGTGATCACCACATAGCTCAGGCGCATATTGCGGATGGCATCGGCAAGCTGGGCTGGCTCTTCCGCGTCCACCGGCAACGGGCGACCATGCCCCACTTCACAAAAAGGACAACGGCGGGTACACACACGCCCCAGAATCATGAAGGTTGCCGTGCCGTGCCCGAAGCACTCTGGCAGGTTGGGGCAAGAAGCCTCCTCACACACGGTATGCAACTTGTTGTTGCGCAACATGCCGCGCACCTTCTCCGCTTGCGAAGCCGAGGGCAGCTTGATCTTAAGCCACGCGGGTTTTTTCAGTGGCTCGTCCTTGGGGACAACCTTGATGGGGATACGGGAGACTTTATCAGCACGGCGTAGGGGCACGCCCGGTTCGGGTTTCTGGTATGACATGGTGGTAATCGCCTGTAGGCATTGCTCAATGCCGCCTATTGTACCTGTAAATTTACCCGCAGATACAGTGACCATAAAAACCTATTTATCGCCGGATAGCCCACCTTGCAGCAATAACCAATCAAATAACTGGCGGATCGGAGGCTTGTGCAGTTTTTCGGGGTTTACCAGCAGGCAATACACCTGTGGCATTTGCACTGCCTGACTGCTGAGCGCAACCAGCTTGCCTGCTGCCAATTCAGCGCGGATCAATTGCTGCCGCCCCATCGCCACCCCCATGCCATTGACTGCCGCATCCACCACCAGACTATATAAGCTGAAGTTCAGGCGCTTGCTGGGTCGCAGCCTGTCCTGCTGCTTCTGGGTTTGCCACAACACCCAATCCTGTTCCCAATCCACATCGTATAACCAGACATGCTCATGCAAACGCCCCAGATCAAGCGCATGCGGAAACTGGCGCAGGTAATCCGGGGAGCAGACCGGAAAAACAGACTCCGCCATCAGGGGGCGGGCGATAACCCGGTCGCTATCCGGCATCGTCTGGAAACTGATGGAAATGTCACCTTCCTGACTGGCCTCCGGGCTAATCGAAGTCATGGCGACCAAATTGATGCTGCCATCACTCTGATACCCCGCCAAACGCGGCAATAACCACTTTTCGGCAATCGCATGCAGGGTATAGACGTTAATGGCAGCATCTTGCCGACCATAATCATTGATCAGGCGACTGGTTTCTTCAGACAGCTTTTTCAGACAACCAGCGGTCGCCTGCCAATAATCGACACCGGCCTGGGTTAAAACTACACCTCGCGGCTTGCGCTCAAATAAGGCAAACCCCAAATAATCTTCCAACTGCTTGACCTGATAAGCCACTGCCGCAGGCGTAAGGTATAAGGATTGGGCAGCCAAGGCAAAACTGCCGTACCGGGCAGCTACCTGAAAAACCCTTAAAGCATTGAGTGGAGGATAGGCTGATTTCATCGATCCATTTTGGCATAAATTTTTTACCCCTGACGACAAAAATACTCCGTTTGTCATCACCCTTGGCAACTTATAACCTATACACATCCCTTAGCACGGGAAAAGGCTCCAACTGCCTTAGATTCACTCAATTAAAACGAGAAGGGAAATACCATGCGTGCCCATCACCCAAGCCCTTGGCTACCTGCTGAAACCAATCATTATATCAGCAGCGTCATACAGGGTTGCCAAATGCTCAGCCCTATGGCATTACGCACCAAAATCGACCGATTAATTGAGCAAAACCAAACCATTCACCGGCACGAATGCTTTAACCTCAACCCGGCAACCAATGTCATGAACCCGCATGCCGAACAAGCTTTGGCGCGTGGCCTTGGCTCCCGCCCATCGCTTGGCTATCCGGGGGACAAGTACGAAATGGGCTTGGAAGCCATCGAAAAAATCGAGATCATCGCCGCCGCACTGGCCTGCTCCTTGTTTAATGCCAAATATGCGGAAATCCGGGTCGCATCGGGGGCAATGGCAAACCTGTATGCCTTCATGGCCACCTGCAAGCCGGGTGACAGCATTATTGTCCCCCCTGCCAGCATTGGTGGGCATGTCACCCACAACCGCGCCGGGGCTGCCGGTTTGTATGGGCTGGACATCCACGAAGCACCGATTGATGCCAGCCGTTATACCATCGACCTCGCAGGCCTGCATACCCAGGTACAAGCGATCAAACCCAAGCTCATCACCATTGGTTCCAGCCTGAACCTGTTACCGCATGATGTCGCCCATATCCGTGAAATTGCCGACTGTGTGGGGGCAAAGGTATTGTTTGATGCTGCCCACCAATGCGGGATGATTGCCGGTAAAGTCTGGGCATCGCCCTTGACGGAAGGGGCGCACCTCATGACCATGAGCACCTATAAAAGCCTGGGCGGGCCACCCTCCGGCCTGATTGTCAGCAATGATGCCGAACTGATGGAGCGCATTGACCAGATTGCCTTTCCCGGCCTGACCGCCAATTTTGATGCCGCCAAAAGTGCCTCCCTAGCCATCACCTTGCTCGACTGGCTCGATTTTGGCTTGGCGTATGCGGCAACCATGCAGAGTAACGCCAGCGCCCTGGCAGATACCTTGGCCTCACGGGGTGTGCCAGTTTTCAGCACCCGCTACGGGTTCACACAATCCCACCAGTTTGCCGTGCAAGCAGCAAACTATGGCGGCGGGCAAGCAGCCTCCAAACGCCTGCGCCAAGCCAATATCCTTGCCTGCGGGATTGGGCTGCCCATCGCGGAAGTGGCGGGGGATATGAACGGATTGCGCCTCGGAACCCCAGAAATTACCCGCTTTGGCATGCAGCCAACCGATATGCCGACCTTGGGACGGATGATTGCCACCGCCTTGCGGCCTGATGCAGACCTGCCCAAACTGGCTGCCATCGTGACGGAATACCGCCAGCAGTTCCAGGAATTGCACTTCATGCACCATCACTGAACAGGCCGGTCAGGCGGCCTGCTGCATTGGCAAATGGATGAGTTCGGGGGCTGGCTTACCGAACAAATAGCCTTGCAGCAGGTCAATCCGAAAACCCAGTACCTTGTTCAACAAATCCAGCGATTCAATGCCTTCGGCAATCGTTTTGATTTTTGACTTTTCCGCAATGAACACAATCGACTCGATAATATGCAGGCTGCTGACATGATCATCTGCCTCCTGCGCACGCAATAGCCCATTGATAATGGATTTGTCGATCTTCAGAAAATCAAACTTGAGGCAACTGATATAGTTGAAAGAAGAATACCCCACGCCAAAATCATCCAGCGCAAAACGGATACCAATGGCACGCAACTCCACCATCAAACGCCGCAACCCGACGAAATCCTTGATCTCATTGCTTTCAGTCAGCTCAAACACCACACAGCCGGGGTCATAGTTATACTCCTGCAACTTGCCCATGATGTATGCCCGCGTATCAACACGCTCCAGGGTGATATTGGAAATATTGATCATCAAACACGGCTGGGGACACATCCGGGAAGCCTTCTTCAGCACCCGATCCAGCATCACATAATCAATCTGGACAATGGCCTGAGCCTGCTCTGCATAGGCAATAAAATTATCCGCCACGCTCACCAGGCTATGCTGCCCATACAGACGGGCGAGAGCCTCAAACGCTACCACCTCCTGTTTGTTGGCGGTAATGATGGGCTGGAAAAAGGGCTGTAACTGGTCATGCTGGATGGCATAAAAAATCAGGTTAATCCATTTGCTGAACTGCTTTTCTTCCGCAACACTCACCTCCTGCCCGGAATAAAACACGCAGACCCCCTGCTTGCGGCGCTTGTTTTCATACATGGCAGCGTCCGCAAAGGCAGCCAACTGATCCAGGTTTTCTGTATCCCCCGGATAATGCGCCAAGCCAATGGAAGGGGTGCAACGCAAAAAAGCGGCAGTTGCCTCATTCAATTTTAGCCGCTCCATTTGCTGGTTAATGGCACTCAAACGCACATAGGCTTGGTCGCGGATGTCACCTTCAATGATCATGGCAAACTCATCGCCCCCCATACGGGCAATAATCGTATCCTTGCCATGCTGCTTCAGGATCGCAGAAAACAGAACCAACAATTGATCCCCCACCGCATGCCCCAAGGTATCATTGACCAGCTTGAAATGGTCAAGGTCAAAGTTAACCAGGAAAAAGGGTTGCTGGGCAGCATGCAACGCCATCATCAACTCCTGAAACTTACGCCTATTATACAAACCGGTCATGGCATCATATTCGGCAAGCTGGCGTAACTGGACATTCTGCCTCATGTAACCGTGGTGCAGGTCTTCCAGTTGTTGGTTCAGGCTGACTGTGGTGGCATGTAACAACCCCAGCTCATCTTTGGCATCGACCTTTTTGGTGGCCTTGGCAATCCCCTCCAATTGGCCTGCGGCATCCTTGAAACGCCCTTCACCGATAATTGGCAAAACCCTGATCAGCCGATGCAGGCGGAAAATGATCTGGTGTAAAGAAAAATGCAAGACCCCCAGCATCAGACACAAAACAGAAAATGACCCCAACATAATCTGGGAAAAGGTATGCCGCAAGTCAGTCAACTGTGCAGTCACATTGCTGGACAAGACATACAGCATCCCCGGATTTTTAGGAAAACTAAACGCATACAAAAAATGCGTTTGACCCCCTTCATTAAACAAATAGGGTATTTTTTGGCTACTGATCTTGATCAAAAACGGCTGGATCGTGCGAAATTCCAATAGGCGGGTCGTCGATTGCAAAAAGAACCGCTCATCAAACATGGTAATCGGCACATCATCTGGCCCAGCGCCTTTCTGTAGCAAGGTAATATTCTGTGTATTGAGTGATTTGAACTTCCCCAGAATACTGTCAACCGGAATACTCAGATGCAAAATGCCATATTCAAACGAATTGGGGTAAAACGCACGGCTGGCATGATAATAACAAATGTCCTGGCAGGTAAAATAATTGATGCCGACCCGCTCCTCAAACGCCTGCAACAACCCCGATGGGGTGGCATATACCTGATTACGGCTGGCATCCACACCCCAGCTTCCCAGCAACTGGTAGTTCTTGTCGTAATAGCCCATCGTCAGCAAGGGGTGCTGTTTGCCGAATATTTTCCAGCCCTGGGTCAGCTTGACCTGCAAATCAGCGATTGAATAGCCAGAAGCCTGCCCATTCGCAGAAAAAACCAAGTCAGACATGTTTTTGGAGATGGTCAACAAGGATGCGCCCGTATCATGGATCAGGATCGCCAACTGCTCCTGACTTTGCTGCCCTTGCTGGCGCAAGTCAGACATCAAGTTCGAGTACATATTTTGATAAAGGAATATTAAAAACAGCGTCCATGCAAACAGGAACGCTGCCAATATTTTTGCCAGAATTCGATTCTCAAACTTCATCGTCTCAGCCTGGTTGTACGGCTATCAAGGAGCCATGCAACGCATCAATAGTTTTGAATAATTACGCCCTATGCATGCCATCCTCATCTGTTCATAAGATAATATATTAATTTAATAAAAGAAATCTATTATTCTGCTGGACGGCTAGCCTGACGGACATCAGCTGCCACCGTATACCCCATACGGGTAGGCCAAAACTCCCCGCCCACATCGGTACGCATCACCCACACCGCCTTCTCAAAGAACAAGGGGATAATCCCGTAGTCATTCAGCGCCAACTCAGAAGCCTGCGCCAAACTGCGTATCCGGCTCACCTGATTAAATTGCTGCCCAGCCTGGTCGATCAAGGCATCCACCTCGGAATTGCTGTAGCGCCCATCATTGAAAAGCCCCAACTCCGGGGTCTGGGTATGCAGCAGCACTTCCAGGAATGCTTGCAGGTTGCCATCGGTACTGACCCCCAGCATCGAGGCCGAATACTCATGCTTTGTACTGGCGGCAAAAAACGCTTTACGATCCAGGGTCACGGGCGTTGTTGTTACCCCCACCGCTGTCCACATGGCAGCAACCGCCTCCACCACTTCCTTATCCTTCAGGTAGCGGTTATTCGAGCCATGCAGGGTCAACTGGAACCCTTTCGGATAACCTGCCTCTGCCAGTAAACGGCGAGCCTCATCCGGCGACCACGGGTCAGCCTCCATGCCGGGGATATGCCCGAGGACACCGGGCAACATATACTGCCCCGCCGCAATGCCCTGACCGCGTAAAACCTCATTGACCAACACATCGCGGTTAATCGCCAATGACAGGGCACGGCGCACCTTAATATTTTTAAGGGGATTTTCCTTTAAAACCTCACCTTCCGCACCCCGAACAAAGGGGCTTTGGTCACGGAACATATCCAAATGAAAATGCAGGAGACGGTGGGTGGGTGAACGGACAACACTGGCCGTATTAACCCCATCCAGCAACGCCACTTCTGCTTCAGTCAGCCCTTCAGCCAACTGAATTTTATTATCCTGCAAGGCTTGTACCCGCGCTTTGGGATCAGCGATACGGGTAATCCGAATCTTTTTCAGGAAAACGGGATTGCCATGATAATCAGGATTAGCTGACAGGCGGATGTCACCTTCTGGCGTGACCTCATCCAGACGGTATGCACCTGTGCCAATATAACCTTTCTCCGCCACAAAATTTTCTGTCGTCAGCGGCGTATCACGGTGTTTAATGATAAAAATACGCCCCACGTCACGTAGCAAATTGGCATTGGGCTGTTGGGTAACGATTCTTACCGTGTAATCATCCACGGCCTCATAACGCTCCCAACGTTTGATGAACGTTGCATAATCAGAGTCAGGCAACTCACGGATACGGTCAAATGAATACACCACATCCTTGCTGGTAAGCGGGCTACCGTCATGAAAACGGATACCCTGCTTCAACCTGAATAACCAGACATGATCACTTTCCGCTTTCCATGACTCCAAAATCAGGGAATTCGGCGCATCATCATCCACTACCTGGAATAGGGTATCGAAAACATTCGAATTTACAGCGACATTGGCACTGACCCGCGCCCGGTGCGGATCCATGAAAGTCGGCATCGAATGGAACGAAATGACAAACTCATCCTGCCCCGCCGCATGAGCCATCCCCATCCCACAAGCCAACAAAATCCAGCAGCATAGCCCTACCAGCCGCCTGGATACGCAAGATAACCAAAAACCCTTGGAAAGCAAAAACATCCCCCACCCCCTTATGCCTCGCATAGCTTCACACCACTACATATCAGACAGCAGTAAAAAGCAAAAAGATAGTTTTTTTTGGCTCTATTAGCCTGTTGAATAAGTTTGGCAGGTAAAAAAATAAACTCATCTATCCCCTGATAAGCAAATGCTCTCCCCAACCCTCGCAAGGGGTGGAGGGGGAGGTTCTAAAAGAAACCCCTCCTAACCTCCCCTTATCAGGGGAGGGACAAGAAATGGCAGTATTTCTTAACTCCTCCCCTGATAAGGGGAGGCCGGGAGGGGTTTCTTCTGATAGCATGCGTATAAGCTGCTGTCAAAATCAAAAAATTTCGGCTTGAATGGACATCAGACACTGCCCTCAGTTTCTACCACCAGTATACGTGCAACGCCTTGAGGGTGAGCCACATGCTCAGTGCCAACAGAGGCATAGAAAATGTCACCGACACCGAGTACTGCTACACGAATTTCGCCATCTTCTTTGAAATGCATTTCAACGGAGCCATCAAGAACAACAAAAACTTCCTCCCCGTCATTTGTATGCCACTTGTATGGTTGGTCAGTCCAATGCAGGCGAGTCGTTATGCCGCGCATATTGGCTATATCTAGCGCACCCCATGCTCTGGAGGCAGTAAACTCTTTGGAGCGGATAATCTTCATGGAATACCTAATGATTTAGGATGCAGTCAGAAAATAGATAAGCTCAATTTTAGGCCTTCATCAAGTGCCGATATTTTTTTGTCTGGCAACCTGCCAACTTTCTCCACCAGAAAGGACTTATCAATAGTTAAAATCTGTGAAACATTGATAACAGATTCTTTTGAAAGGTCTGAATCCTTCTTGGCGAGGGGAATATTACCCGGAGCATTAGCTAATCGTAAGTTTGATGTCACGACAGCAACGATGACAGTTTGTATTCTACTTTGGTTAAAAGCATCCGATGAGATTATCACGACAGGTCTTTTGTAACCAGGCTCAGAGCCTCTCGGCTCTTCAAGAGAAGCCCACCATATTTCTCCCCTTTTCATTACCACTCCTCACGAGGAATGGATTTGAGCTGCATTGAATACAATTCATCATCTACACTGGAAAATTCTTCTCCATAAATTTTGTTCAGTGCATCTGTAACGTTTATAAATCTTCTGGATGCTATGTATTCTTCAAGGGCTTTGGCGTAAAGTTGACTTCTGGATAGGCCAAAGTGCTGGGCAAAAAGCTCTGCGGATTGAAATATTGGGTCAGGTATTGATACTGCTGTCTTCATGTGATCTAGGGTATGACAATGGTTATACCTTGTCAAGAGGATGGCATATCAATAGGCATAACGTTAAGTTCACCGGCAGTGTGGAAAGTTGTTTTTTGGCAAATAATTTGCGAAGCAAATGCCAAACAAACGGCTTACTACACTGTCCAGTGACGCGCAGCGGAACGAGCTGCAACACCTTGTTAAATTAAGCTTTTTGCGCTGAAATTAAACATATAGCTCTTGATATAAAGAAACCACTAAATGCACCATAGGCCAAACATAGTGCAAAAACAAAAAATGAATTATTTAAAAAATAAACATTTGCGGATTTCATAACAGCTACAGAATATTTAGTAAAAAATATTGCCATAATAACACCAAAAGAAAGCCAGCTTCCAGGAATAGAGTAGGACTTGCTTTCTGAGTTGTAAGCAATACCTCTTAGAGGAAATAGTTTGTAACCTAGCACCGAAAGGATAAAAACACCTACGAGCCACAAAAAAATAGGTATTAGCTCTAAACCGAAGCTAGAAATGACACCAACAAAAGACAAAATGACCATTCCGATAGGTAGTAGGTACGCAAATATAAATTTGACGTTTCTGCTTCTGGTTTGTAAAAAACCAAAAACAAGCAGGACTATGAATAATACAAAAACCCACGCGGGTGTATGTGTCACAATTTGCATCATATTATTTTTCGCAGACTACCTAAATACCAACAAATAAAGAATTAACAAAAGTCATGCAAAATTAAATTATGACTTGCTACTGGCGACAATTAACGTTGCAAATAACAGGAGCAAATGAAGCGTAGCGTAATTTGCATCCGAGTTAATTTGCCTTGTTATGTGGCATACTTAATTTAGACAACAGCTCATTAAAACTCTCATAGCTATTCTTATTAGCTGTATCGATTAGTATTCTTCCTTCACCCCAAGAATCATATTCTCGTTCTTCAATGTCTTTCCAGCTTGGTAAGACCATGCCCGGAATATCACATTTCCTCTCTTCGATACGCTTTTTATGCTCTTCTATATCGGAGCATACAACTTCAATATTTGTATAAGATGAATTATTTGAAAGGGCTACATCCTGCCATTCTCGCCGAGTTAGTTCTATGGGATTACAAGAATCAGCTACAACGCTATTTCCCACCCTTAAATTATCAGCAGCTATTCGATATGAGAGCCTATAGCCTTCACCCTCTACCTTAAAATCACACAAATCACTTATACCTTGCTCGATAGTATCTATTCTCAAGAACACAGCACCTACATGATTAGCAAGATACTTCGCTAGAGTAGTCTTTCCTGTACCCGGCAGCCCTGAAAGTATGTACAGATGATTTCCGTCAAATTTCATGATTCACTTCTTGCCACATAACGTTAAAGCATTTTATGCCGTGTGCGGCAGCACGGGGCATAAATGTCTTGTTATACAGCAACCCTGTCTAACAGACTATACATACGCAGCCTATCCTGATAGGTAGCGCGATCAGGGCTGACGTAAGCGATTGCTGGCATTGGGGATCTCCAAGCAAGATGAATGGTTAGCAACCACTATACCGCCAACCAACATTTTTTGTCCACCCTTGCCACACAAGAAATAAAAAAGCCCTCCAGAGGAGGGCTTTCTATTCAAACCACTAACTGAAAAGCAGTTAATGTTTCTTCTTCGGCGCAATCAAATCCGTAATCGTGCCTTCAAACATTTCCGCTGCCATTGCAACTGTTTCCGAGAGTGTCGGGTGCGGATGTACCGTCAAACCAATATCCGCCGCATTCGACCCCATTTCAATCGCATGCGCAACTTCCGCAATCAAATCGCCTGCATTCGTGCCGACAATACCTGCACCAATCACACGCTCAGTCGCCTCGTCGAAAATCAACTTGGTCATACCCTCATCGCGCCCCAATGACAAAGCACGCCCACTGGCTGCCCACGGGAATACACCCTTGCCGTATTTAATACCCTTGGCTTTGGCTTCTTCCTCCGTCACACCCACCCATGCAATTTCCGGGTCAGTATAAGCAACCGACGGAATCACCCGTGCATCAAAATGGATTGGCAAACCGGAAGCAGCTTCCGCAGCGGTCTTGCCTTCGTGTACCGCCTTATGCGCCAACATTGGTTGCCCGATAATGTCACCGATGGCGAAAATATGCGGTTGGGTAGTCCGCATTTGCGTATCCACCACCTGCACAAAACCACGCCCATCCACCGCGACCCCGGCCTTGTCCGCACCGATGCGTTTGCCATTCGGGGTACGCCCGACCGCAACCAATACCCGGTCATACAACTGCGGTTCGGCAGGGGCTTGCTTGCCTTCAAACGTCACCTTCATGCCAGCCGGGGTTGCTTCAACCTTGGTCACGCGGGTTTCCAGCCAGATATTTTCATAACGCTTCTTGATGCGCGTGAAATACGGCTTGACCACATCCTTATCCGCACCGGCAATGATATTGGGCAGCATTTCGACCACCGTGATCTTCGCGCCCAGTGCGGCATAAACCGTTGCCATTTCCAGGCCGATAATGCCGCCACCGATCACCAGCATGTGTTCCGGCACGCCTGCCAGTTCCAGTGCGCCGGTCGAATCAATCACCCGTGGGTCATCCGGGATGAAAGGCAGCTTGACCGCTTCCGAACCAGCAGCAATCACAGCCTTTTCAAAACGGATCACGGTTTTCTTGCCATCATTGCCGACCACTTCAACATGGTGCGGGTCAATGAACGCGCCCACACCATTCACCACCTGCACCTTGCGTTGCTTGGCAAGACCAGACAAGCCCCCCGTCAAACGGCTGACCACCTTTTCTTTCCAGCCACGCAGCTTGTCGATGTCGACCTTTGGCTTCCCGAACTCAATCCCGCAATCAGCCACCTCATGTGCCTCATCCAGCACCTTGGCAGCATGCAGCAGGGCTTTGGAGGGGATGCAACCGACATTCAGGCAGACACCACCCAAGGTGCTCCAGCGCTCGACCAACACGGTCTGCATGCCCAGATCAGCCGCCCGGAACGCGGCTGTATAACCTCCAGGGCCCGCACCCAACACCAGCATCTGGCAAGTCAGGTCGGCACTGCCTGCATGATTTGCCGCTGCCGGAGCAACATGCGCTGGGGCAGCAGGGAGGGAGGCCGCAGCAGGGGTACTCACGGCTGGAGGAGTCAGATTTGCCCCCGCTGCGCCTTCGACCTCCAGCAAGCAGATCACACTGCCTTCTGAAGCTTTGTTGCCCACCGCCAGTTTCAGTTCCTTGATGGTTCCGGCATGGCTGGAGGGGATGTCCATCGAAGCCTTGTCCGACTCCAGCGTAATCAGTGCATCGTCCACCGCCACGGTTTGACCGACGGCAACCAGCACTTCGATAACATCGACTTCTTTAAAGTCACCAATATCCGGGACTTTGATTTCAATTACATGACTCATCATATCAACTCCGGTTACAGGATCAGGTTACGCACATCAGACAAGACAAACGCGATATGGCTAACGAAACGTGCCGCATACGCACCATCAATCACGCGGTGGTCATACGAAACCGCCAAAGGCTGGATCAGCCGGTCAACAATTTCACCATTCACGCGCTTGAGGCGATCCTGGGCACGGGTCAGGCCAAGGATGCCGACTTCGGGCGCATTCACAATCGGGGTGAAATTCGTCCCGCCAATCCCGCCAAGGCTGGAAATGGAGAAACACCCACCCTGCATGTCAGCGGCCTTCAGCTTGCCCTCACGGGCTTTCTTGGAAATATCGCCCAGCTCGCGTGCCAGCTCAAACAGCCCCTTGCGGTCAACGTCCTTGATCACTGGCACAACCAGACCATCCGGCGTATCCACGGCAATACCGATGTTATAGAACTTGCGCTGGATCAGGTTTTCACCATCATCCGACAAGGCCGAGTTGAATTTCGGGTATTCCCGCAAACCTGCCACCACGGCCTTCATCATGAAGACCAGCGGTGTGAAGTTGAAGCCCATCGACTTGGCCTTGTCCTTCATACTGTTGCGGTAGGCTTCCAGATCAGTAATGTCAGCCTCATCGAAATGCGTCACTTGCGGCACATTCAACCAGGCACGGTGCAAATGTTTGGCAGACAACTTGCCGATACGTGACATCGGCACGGTTTCCACTGCGCCAAACTTACTCCAGTCAGGCTGGGTAATGGGCGGGATGCCCATGCTATTACCCGCCGCTGGAGCAGCCGGAGCAGTGACAGCAGCACTGGAAACCTGGGGCGCGGGAGCAGATGCAGCCTGTGTGGTGCTTGCGGTTGAGGGTTGACCCCCATTTTGGTGGTAATTGCGCACATCTTGCTCAGTAATACGCCCCAAATGACCAGTGCCGGTCACTCGGGTTAAATCCACGCCCAGTTCACGCGCCATCCGCCGCACGGACGGGCTGGCATGGGCGCGGCGGAATGCTTCGGCATCCACCGGGTTGGTAGCAGCAGCAACCCGTGCCGGAGCCTTGGCAGAACCGCCCTGCTCAGGGACAGGCGCTGCATCCAGCACCGGCTTGCTGCCACCGGCAACTTCCAGCAACAGGATCAGGCTACCGGCGGATACCTTGTCACCGACCGCGACTTTCACTTGCTTGACGACACCGGCTTTCGGCGCAGGGATTTCCATCGAAGCCTTATCCGATTCCAAGGTCAGCAAGGAATCTTCTGCCTTGATGGTGTCGCCTTCATGCACCAGCACCTCGATGACATTCACGTTTTTGAAGTCACCAATATCCGGCACATGAATTTCTTCCAAGCCACCGCCACCGTAACCACGCCCGCCTGCACTCGGGGCAGGAGCAGCATCCGCCACTGAACCAGATACCTTCGGCTGGGCAGCACCGGCTGCCACATTCACGCTGGCATCGCCAGCATCAGCCAGCAACAGGATCAAGCTGCCTTCGGAGACTTTATCGCCGACTGCAATTTTGATTTCCTGTACCACGCCGCCGTGGGAAGCAGGAATATCCATCGACGCTTTGTCGGATTCCAGCGTGACCAATGCATCATCAATCGCAATGGTATCGCCCACTTTCACCAACACTTCAATCACATTGACATCGGAAAAATCACCAATGTCGGGAACACGAATTTCTTTACTCATGACTCAATCTTCCTATTCGGGGATGGGGGCAATACGCTCAGGCATACAAAGGGTTTGGCTTTTCAGGATCAATCCCGTATTTCGCCATCGCTTCCAACACCGTCTTGGCAGTGATCTTGTCCTTGCCTTTGCCGGACTTGTGCTGATCAGCCAACGCCTTCAGCGCTGTCACGGTCACATAGTAACGGTCAACCTCGAAATGGGAACGCAAGGCCGCCCGGCTATCAGAACGACCGAAGCCATCTGTACCCAGTACATGGTAATCCCCTGGCACATACGCCCGGATTTGCTCAGCAAAGCTGCGCATGTAATCGGTGGAGGCAATGACCGGCCCACTGGCTCCTTCCAGGCAGCGTGCAACCCAGGACTTGCGCTCATCCTGATCAGGATGCAGCAGGTTCCAGCGGGCGCAAGCCATACCATCACGCGCCAACTCATTCAGGCTAGGTGTTGACCAGATGTCCGCATCCACGCCCCAGTCATTTTTCAGCAGGTCAGCCGCCGCAATCACTTCACGCAGGATGGAACCACAACCCAACAGTTGTACCGTGTGCTTGGCCTTGCCTTCTGCCGCCCGGAACTTGTACATGCCCTTGATGATGCCTTCTTCAGCACCCACAGGCATTTCTGGCATGCTGTAGTTTTCATTCAAGGTGGTGATGTAATAGAACACGTTTTCGCCGTTCTGATACATGCGCCGCAAACCGTCATGGAAAATCACCGCCACTTCATAGGCAAAGGTCGGGTCATATGACAAGCAGTTGGGGATAAACCCGGCAAACAATTGGCTATGCCCATCCTGATGCTGCAAACCTTCGCCATTCAGCGTGGTGCGCCCGGATGTGCCACCGACCAGGAAACCACGCGCCAGCATGTCACCCGCTGCCCAAGCCAAATCCCCGATCCGTTGGAAACCAAACATGGAATAGAAGATATAGACCGGAATCATCATCGTGTGGTTATTGGCATACGACGTGGCTGCGGCAACCCATGAGGACATTGCACCCGCTTCGTTAATGCCTTCCTGCAACAACTGGCCTTTTTGCGATTCCTTGTAGGGCATGATGTCGTTGGCATCCATCGGCTCGTATTTCTGCCCTTCCGGTGCATAAATACCCACCTGCCGGAACATGCCCTCCATACCAAAGGTGCGTGACTCATCCGGCACAATCGGCACGAGGCGCGGCCCCAATACCTTATGGCGGGCAACCGCGACCATGACACGTACCATTGCCATCGTGGTGGACATGGTGCGTTCGCCGGTATCCTTCAGCAGGGCATCAAACAGCTCTGGCAAAGCCGGGACAGCCAGCGTCTCAAAATTCTGCGGACGGTTCGGCAAATACCCGCCCAAGGCTTGACGGCGCTCGTGCAGGTATTTCATTTCCAGCGAATCAGCCGATGGCTTATAAAACTCAGCCGCCTCCACCTGGCTATCACTCACCGGGATACGGAAACGGTCACGCAGCTTGCGCAACTGGTCAGAACTGAGCTTCTTCTGCTGGTGGCTGATGTTCATACCCTCACCCGCCTCACCCATGCCATACCCTTTGACGGTATGCATCAGGATCACGGTCGGGCGATCCACACTATTGACCGCACTGTGGTAAGCCGCATAGACCTTTTCCTGGTCATGCCCACCGCGCAGCAAATCATAGTAAATCTGGTCATCGGTCATATCCGCGACCAGCTCTTTCAACTCGGGGTATTTGCCGAAGAACTTTTCGCGCACATACGCGCCGCCCTTGTTCTTGAAGTTCTGGTATTCACCATCCACGCACTCCATCATGACCTTGCGCAGCAGCTTGCCGTACTTGGGGTTTTCCAGCAGACGATCCCAGCCTGAACCCCACAGCACCTTTATCACATTCCAGCCAGCACCCCGGAAGTTGCCTTCCAGTTCCTGCACAATCTTGCCATTGCCACGGACGGGGCCATCCAGACGTTGCAGGTTGCAGTTGACGACAAATACGAGGTTATCCAGCTTCTCGCGGGAGGCCAGCGAAATCGCACCCTGCGATTCTGGCTCGTCCATTTCCCCATCGCCCAGGAAAGCCCATACCTTACGACCTTCGGCATGATTTTCTGCTTTCTTTGATAAGCCCCTGTTTTCCAAATACTTTAAAAAACGGGCTTGGTAAATCGCCATAATGGGCCCCAAGCCCATCGATACGGTCGAGAACTGCCAGAAATCCGGCATCAAATACGGGTGTGGGTAGGAGGACAGACCTTGACCCTTGCTCTCAATGCGGAAGTTTTCCAGTTGGGATTCACTGATACGGCCTTCAACAAAGGCACGCGCATAGGTTCCGGGAGCTGTATGTCCTTGAATAAAAAGCATGTCGCTGCCATTTGGATGCTCATGCCCTTTCCAGAAGTGGTTGTAGCCAACTTCATACATGATCGCAGAGGACTGGAACGACGCAATATGCCCACCCGGTTCAGCCGGTTTACGGTTGGCACGTACCACCATCGCGGTCGCATTCCAGCGCAAGGCACGCAGGATGTGGCGTTCCAGCTCCAGATTCCCCGGATAAGCTGGCTGTTGGTTGACAGGGATGGTATTGACATAAGGGGTGTGCATATCGGGCGGCTCAATGCCTGCCTCATATGCGACCTCAATGGTCTTATGCAGCAGGTAGCGGGCGCGGTCAGCACCGGCACGCTCGACAACAACGTCGATTGCTTCCTGCCATTCGCCCGTTTCTTGTGGGTCGATGTCGCGGTATTCATGACTCATGGTGAGTGTCTCCTAAACGGTATTCCAAACTGGCCTAACCGCACATCCCGAAGGTGCACGAGGCAACCAGCAGCAGATGTTATGGTTATTTTTTAAGCTTATAGCCTGAATGGGATACACGCAGAACGCCCCCTACCCCATCCGGGAGGGGATAGTACACAGTTGCCGGAAGGAAAACCACCCTAAACCTGAAAATTTACATTATTTTGATACACTAATAAATTAATAATTTATTTTTCAAACTGTTATGGATCGAAAATAATTTACAAGCCCTTTTATCCCTTTGCTGCCAAGACCTGCAATTGCCGGTCATGCAAACGTGACAAGGCCATTAATGCCACAATAGCCCCCAATAACGCCAAGCCCATGTCGGATTGGGTATCCCAAACATAGCCCTGCGTACCCAAGAATGCCTCTGCCGACTCGCCGGTTGAGGCTGCCACACCCCACTCGATTAACTCATAGAAGGCACTGAAGGCGAGGCAAAAACAGACAATGAAGAAGTTCATCCAGTTGCGCCCATTGATCACCTGCTTGCGGATCAGCAACTCGCGGGCAATCAGTGCGGGGACGAAACCCTGTACAAAGTGCCCAACCTTGTCGTAGTTATTGCGTTCAAAGCCAAACCAATCCTTGAAATAATCAAACAGCGGCACTTCTGCATAGGTGTAATGCCCACCAACCATCAGGATGATGCAATGGAACAGGATCAGGCCATACACCAGCGGGGTCAGGGGAAATGAACGGTAGGTCAGAGCCAGCACCACCAAGCCAATCAAGGCAGGTACGACCTCCAGAAACCAGGTGAAATAATCCTTCGGCTGGATGCCTGACCACAACAACACCGCCATAAAAATACTGATCCAAAGGGCTTTTAACATGACTGTCACCTTGCATGAAGATAGGCATATACTTGATACGGTATAACATACACCATCTTTCCCATACCCGACCAACAAACCACCACAGGAGCAGGCATGGATCTCGGATTACAAAACAAAGTTGCCATCATCACCGGCGGCAGTATCGGTATTGGCCTCGCTATTGCCGAAGGCTTGGCAGCAGAAGGGGTACACCTCGTCTTGGTCGCACGTCAGGAAGAGCGTTTGCAGGCTGAGGCTGAACGCTTGGCAGCCCACTATCAGGTGCAGGCCATCGGGGTCGCTGCTGATGTTTCCACCCCCGCAGGGATAGCTGCCATTCTTGCAGCCACCACCGAAACATTCGGCGGTGCGGACATCCTGATCAATAATGCAGGCACAGGCTCCAATGAAACCATCATGGATGCACCCGATGAAAAATGGCAGTTTTACTGGGACTTGCATGTGATGGCAGCGGTGCGGCTGGCACGCGGACTGGTTCCGCTCATGCGCCAACGGGGTGGCGGGGTGATCCTGCATAACGCCTCCATCTGCGCCGTGCAGCCATTGTGGTACGAACCGATTTATAACGTCACCAAAGCTGCCTTGATGATGTTCTCAAAAACCCTCGCCAACGAAGTCATCAAGGACAATATCCGCGTCAATACCGTCAACCCTGGCCTCATCCTCACCCCTGACTGGATCAAAACCGCCAAACAACTCACCGCCGACCAAGGCGGCGACTGGGAGGGCTATCTGGCAGGCGTAGCCCGTGAACATGCCCCGATTGACCGCTTTGCCTCCCCCCAGGAACTGGCGGACTTCTTTGTTTTCCTCTGCTCAAAACGTGCCAGTTACTCGGTGGGAGCAACGTATTTTGTTGATGGGGGGATGTTGAAGACGGTGTAAGTTATCACTGGCTATTTAATCCGTTGTGGGTGTCAAGGCTGTTGCCTCCCACAATGGGGTATTCATACCCCCTCCAGAAAATGGCAGCAAAACCATCGGGACTTCCCACATAAATACAGGGGGGGGCGCGTTCCAACTGGCTAGTTGATGGCAATTCATCAGAATTATCTTTAAATACAGTAATTTTATCTTATTTCTTTAGGAAAATACCAATAGAAGCTATTGCCGACCACTTTAAAACTTTTAATTTTTATGATAAAGATCAATTAATCACTATTTACATATTCTCACTATTGGCTAATATAAAAAGCAGGTAATTGTTAATCACATGGAGCGCTAATCATGAAAAAATCAAAAAATTCTCTTATATTGGCCTGTGCATCTACAGTGCTTCTAGCACAGTCTGGACTAGCTTTTGCGGATCTGACAGAAAAGCAAGTAGAAAATGCAAAAAATTTGTTTCAACCAAATATGTTCTTAGATAACAACAAATCTTACAAGAGAGATTATTATTCTCCCAATAACTGCCATGTAAAAATTACTGAAACAGTTCAAATAATGAATTTAGAAGTTGGTAATTTAGGAATTAAAATTGACTATTACTGCCATAGACCAGATCATCAATATAAATGTGGTGGAGGGCCGTGGACTAGTCCACAACGAGATCATTATCAAGGATATGTATTTTCAAATTTGGGATCAAATAGTGGAAATCTTAGTTTGTCGAATATAAAAAACCACTTAACTGCTACTGGCTCTTTATATCAAGAAGGGGAAACAAATTGCGCAGAATTACTAATTGACTTTCTCAGATCAAGAAGTGGATCATATATTGGAACACAGTGAATTAACTCCACTCTTCTTATACTCTATTAAAACTCTAACGAATTTAGGACAAAAATCTCAACTTAGTTAATGTATGCGTAAACTCATTTAAACCACCATCCTCGACTTTCCTTTGATCAAAACGCGCCAGTTCGTATTTCGTTGATGGGGGGATGTTGAAGACGGTGTAAGTCAATCACCGACTATTTAATCCGTTGTGGGTATCAAGACTGTTGCCACCCACAACGGCTTGAGTATCAACAATAACAAAGGAACAAATTGATGGACTTTGCTGCTGTCAAAACCAAGGCCAAAGACCTTTTCACTGAAGCTCGATTCATCAGTAAAATCAGAAATGAAACAGATTACGAAAATGCATTGGCATTGATGGATGAGCTGATCGAGGACTACGACGAACATCGTATTCTAATCAGCATCCTAGCCAATGCGATTGAGGTATGGGAAAACCATGCCCCAGAATTTGCGGATTTCAACCATCGAATCTCTCAGTTGGATGATGGTGTAGCCGTCCTCAGGACATTAATGGATCAATACCAACTCAAAGCCGAAGACTTGAAACATGAAATCGGTAGCAAGAGCTTGGTTTCCATGATCCTGAAAGGCTCGAGCAACCTGACCCGCGAACACATCCAAGCCCTATCGGTACGTTTTCGGTTAAATCCCGCGATTTTTTTCCACATCCCAGTGATGGGAACCTATGCTCTGGAACAAACATAACAATTCAAATCACCAACAAACACATCAAGCCTGCCAAAAAATAATAAGCCCCATACATAAATGACAGGGGCTTTTTAAAGCTTTCAGGGAAATACTCATCCACGAAGGGGAAGAAATGGCGGACTGCACCGATAATCAAGGCCGAGATGCCTGCAATCACCAGCAACACCCCGACAGAACCCAATAAGTTGCTCATGATTTTGGATATAAAATCATTTGGGTACAACGGAAAAGCGCAATGACCTTGCCCGTATCCCGATGCGTGACCGTGGCATCCCATACGTGGGTAGCCCGCCCCAAATGCACCGGTGTTGCCACACACTCGACCACACCATTCACGGCTGTACCCAAATGGTTGGACTTCAGTTCAATGGTGGTGAAACCGCTAGCACCCTCCGGTAAGTGTGCCATACAGCCATAACCGGCTGCGGTATCAGCCAACGCGACCACACTCCCGGCATGCAAGAAGCCATTCGGGGCTAACAGGTGGCGCTCAACCGGCATTTCTGCCACAAACTCCCTGGGCTGCACCCGGATAAACTTGATCCCCAAATGCCCTGGCAACGCCCCCGCCGAAAAGCTATTAAAATAATCGGCATCAAACTGTGTTTCACCCATTATCCCGTTCTCCTGTATAAAACTCCGGCCAACGCCGCTTTACCACCTCACCATCACTGGCAAGAGCCAGACAGGTATCGAGTATCGGCGGTTTCTTCCTTGTAACAATCTGATTATCCAGTTTATTTTCTGACTGCTGCTGACGGATACGCTCCTCAAGGGCTGCATGCAGGGTTTGGTAAGCCGTTGCCATCAAGGGGTTCAGCAAATCCATCAGATGGGTGCAGGATGCATCCGTACTAATCCGTTTACGTGCTTCCCGTAGCCAACCCTTGCCCATGCGCAGGCCAACCAGTTGCTGCATCGCCAGTGCCGCACGGCTACACACCGGGAATGGCGTATCATCCGACACCGCCACCGCCGCGTGGATGACAAAATCCAAATCCAGCGTCAGGCGCACGCGCATGTCATGCACAAACTCACCCGCCCGGATCAGGCCACCCCGGTGCAGCGGGTCATAACTACAATCATAACTGCGCTGGTCGGTCAGGTGTGCCTCAATATCCCAAAGGCCATCAGCACGCCTGAAGCCTTCACACTGGATACTGCGGTGGTGCAGTTTTTCACGCGGGGCGCTGTCTGGCAATGGCATGCATCACCCCGCCAATGCCCGCCCGACGCGGGAAGCGGGTTGCCGTCCGAGAAAGCCCGAGATGAAGCGTCCGGCCTCCAGTAACCTGGTCAAATCAACCCCCGTCTGGATACCCATGCCATCCAGCATATACACCACATCCTCGGTGGCAACATTGCCGCTTGCTCCCTTGGCATACGGGCATCCGCCCAAGCCGGAGACGGAGCTGTCAATGGTCGCCACCCCCAACTGCATCACCGCAAACAGATTAGCCAAACCCTGCCCATAGGTGTCATGGAAATGTGCCGCCAACTGCTGCACCGGCACACGCTGCATCACCGCATCCAGCATGGCTTGCGCCCGCAATGGCGTACCCACGCCGACCGTATCACCCAAGGATAGCTCATAGCAGCCCATTTCAAACAGCGCCCCCGCCACCTCCGCGACTTTTGCCACCGGCACTGCCCCCTCATACGGGCAACCGAGCACGCAGGACACGTAACCACGCACCTTCAACTGCTGGGCTTGGGCGGCACGCATGACCGCCTCAAACCGGCTCAGGCTTTCTGCCACGCTGCAATTGGTGTTTTTCTGGGAAAAGGCTTCCGAAGCGGCGGCAAACACCGCAATTTCCTGCACACCTGCTGCCAATGCCCCTTCCAGGCCTTTCAAATTCGGAACCAGCATCGGGTAAGCCACACCGGGACGCTTGCGGATCCCTGCATACACCTCAGCACTCCCCGCCATCTGCGGAACCCATTTCGGCGCAACAAAGCTGCCCACCTCAACCACAGGTAAACCGGCATCCACCAACTGTTCCACCAACTGGATTTTAATATCCAAGGGGACGGGAGTCGGTTCGTTTTGCAGGCCATCACGGGGGCCCACTTCAACGATCTTGACTTGCTTTGGAATCGCCATACTCACTCCAAACCCAATAGCACATCGCCATCCTTAACCTGATCACCGACCTGGAAATAGACCGCAGTCACCTCGCCCGCATGGGGGGCAACAATGGTGTGCTCCATTTTCATCGCCACCACCACCATTAAGGCATCCCCGGCGCTGACCCGATCCCCGACCGCCACTTGCACCGCGACCACCGCACCGGGCATGGGCGCAACCAAACTGCCACCCTGCACCGCCGTACTGTCTGCCTCATGCACCGGATCGTGTAGAACCACTGTCCACGCCCGCCCCAGAGCAAATACCGTGAACTGGTCGCCTTGGCGCACCACACCTACCCGTAGCCGCTGCCCACCCAACTGGATTTGCCAGTCATCCGCTGCCAACTGCACACCGCTTAAGGCTTGGCTACCGTGAGCCGTTTCCAGCCGATAGCCCGTGGGCATATTGGGCGTGTAATGCACGACCGCTGTGTGTGTTTCCCCAGCATACTCCAGCACCAGCGTATCCGCACTCGGCAGGTTCATGCGCCAGCCATCTGCCTGCCCCCACGGTGAATACGGGTCATTGTCGGTGGCTTGCTGCTGCAAAGCTTCCTGCCCGGTTGCCAACTCATGCAGGCAGACGGCAGCCAACACCACATCCGGGATGGCAGGTGCAGGGGGAAACAGGCTATCCATGTGCCTACCGATAAAGCCGGTATCCAAATGGGCAGCCGCAAAATCTGGCTCAACGCACAAGCTGGCAAGAAACGCCAGATTGGTCTTCACACCGACAATACGGTAATCCGCCAAAGCAAGCTGCATGCGCCGCAGCGCGGTTGCCCGATCCTCACCCCAGACGATCAGCTTGGCAATCATCGGGTCATAATACATGCTAATTTCATCGCCCTGCGCCACGCCCGTATCAACCCGCACATGGGCTGTCTGTGCAGGTATGCGCAGATAATCCAGCCGCCCGGTCGCTGGCAAGAAATCACGCTCCGGCACTTCCGCATAAACCCGCGCCTCAAACGCATGCCCGTTGATGCGCAATTGGTCTTGCATCAAGGGCAACGGTTCACCAGAAGCCACGCGCAATTGC
The DNA here is from genome assembly GCA_964293005.1 of uncultured Thiothrix sp. Taxonomy (GTDB): domain Bacteria; phylum Pseudomonadota; class Gammaproteobacteria; order Thiotrichales; family Thiotrichaceae; genus Thiolinea. Next base: position 43,933 of record CAXYXW010000014.1, on the reverse strand, counting down.
CACTCGACCAAATCCAGCCCAGAAATCATTTCTGTGACCGGGTGCTCGACTTGCAGGCGCGTATTCATTTCCATGAAGTAAAACGTACCGTCCTGATCCAGCAGGAACTCCACCGTCCCTGCCCCGACGTAGCCAATCGTCTTGGCGGCACTCACGGCGGCCTGCCCCATTGCAGCCCGCAGCTCCGGGGTCATGCCAGGGGCAGGAGCCTCTTCAATCACCTTCTGGTGACGGCGCTGCACCGAGCAATCACGCTCAAACACATACACCGCATGCCCCAGCGTATCCGCAAACACCTGCACCTCGACATGGCGGGGCGCTTGCAGGTAACGCTCGATCAGCACATGGTCATCGCCAAACGAAGCCAATGCCTCCCGCCGGGCAGACTGCAATGCCTCATCAAACTCAGCAAGGCTACGTACCACCCGCATGCCCTTACCGCCGCCACCCGCCGAAGCCTTGATCAACTGCGGATAACCAATCTGGGCTGACTGCGCCCGCAAGGTTGCCAAGGCCTGATCATCCCCATGATAACCGGGAACCAAGGGCACATTGGCTTGCTGCATCAAGGCTTTGGCTTCACTTTTGGAACCCATCGCCACAATCGCCGGAACGGGCGGGCCAATGAAAACAATCCCAGCCGCCGCACAAGCTTCGGCAAATCCGGCATTTTCAGACAAGAAGCCATAGCCCGGATGCACCGCCTGCGCACCAGAACGCTTGGCAACCTCCAGGATTTTGTCCGCCCGCAAATAACTGTCCGTAGCGGCTGCCCCGCCGATGTGGTAAGCCTCGTCACACGACTTGACATGCAAGGCATTGGCATCCGCATCAGAATACACCGCTACGGTACGGATCCCCATGCGCTTGGCGGTACGTGCCACCCGGCAAGCAATTTCGCCACGGTTGGCAATCAGGATTTTCGTGAACATGGTCGTTTTTCCCCTTACATCCTGAAAATGCCAAACTGGGTCTGCTCCAGCGGTGCATTCAGTGCTGCTGACAAACCCAATGCCAAAACCTTGCGCGTATCTTTGGGGTCAATAATGCCATCATCCCACAGCCGCGCACTCGCATAATACGGATGGCCTTGCGTTTCGTACTGCTCACGCACCGGACGCTCAAACTCGGCCTCTTCCTCCACAGACCAGCTTTTGCCTTGTGCTTCCAACGCATCACGGCGCACCTGGCTCAACACCTTGGCAGCCTGTTCGCCACCCATGACCGAAATCCGCGCATTCGGCCACATCCACAGGAAACGCCCACCATACGCCCGCCCACACATGGCGTAATTGCCTGCCCCAAAGCTCCCGCCCACCACGACGGTCAGCTTGGGCACTTTCGCACAGGCAACGGCTGTCACCATCTTTGCCCCATCCTTGGCAATCCCCCCCTGCTCTGACTTCTTGCCCACCATGAAGCCGGTAATGTTTTGCAGGAAGACCAAGGGGATACCCCGCTGGCAGCACAGCTCGACAAAATGCGCCCCCTTCAGGGCAGACTCGGAGAACAGGATGCCATTATTGGCAATGATCCCGACCGGATAGCCGTGGATATGCGCAAAACCACAGATCAGGGTTGTGCCGTACAGCTTTTTGAACTCGTCAAACTCACTGCCATCCACCAAACGGGCAATAATCTCGCGGATGTCGAAAGGCTTGCGGGCATCCTGCGGGATAATGCCGTATAACTCCTCAACCGGGTATAAGGGGGCTTTAGGTGCTTGCAAACGCACGCCCGGCTGCTTGACCCGGTTCAAACCGGAAACGATTTGCCGTGCCATCGCCAGGGCATGATGGTCATTCAGTGCATAATGGTCGGTCACGCCGGAAATACGCGAATGGGTATCCGCCCCACCCAACTCTTCTGCACTGACCACCTCGCCGGTGGCAGCACGCACCAGTGGCGGCCCACCGAGGAAAATCGTCCCCTGCTCCTTAACAATAATACTTTGGTCACACATGGCAGGCACATACGCACCACCCGCCGTACAAGACCCCATGACGACGGCAATCTGCGGGATACCGGCAGCCGACATATTTGCCTGGTTATAGAAAATCCGCCCAAAATGCTCCCGATCCGGGAAAACATCATCCTGCATCGGCAGGAATGCCCCTCCCGAATCGACCAGATAAATGCATGGCAGATTGTTTTCCAGCGCAACCGCCTGCGCCCGCAAATGCTTTTTGACGGTCAGCGGGAAATACGTGCCGCCCTTCACGGTCGCATCATTGGCAACGATCACGCACTCCTGCCCACTGACACGCCCAATCCCAGCCACCACCCCCGCCGATGGCACTTCATTGTTGTACATACCGAATGCGGCAAACTGCGACAACTCCAGAAATGCGGAGCCTTTGTCGAGCAGGGTATGGATGCGGTCACGGGGCAACAGCTTGCCCCGATCCAAATGCTTTTGGCGGGCTTTTTCACCGCCCCCCAATGCAATCTGGGCGGCCTTGGCATAGAGGTCATCGACCTGCGTTTGCATGTGGGCGCGGTTGGCCTGGAAATCGGCACTACGGGAATTGGTCTGGCTGGTCAGGATCATGATGCTGAACTGCGTGATGATAGTGCCGAAAATAATAATTGACGTTTACGTTAACGTCAATAAACAGAAAAAAAACAGGGGAAGATCACTCTTCCCCTGCGGCTATCGGTCTACGACCAATTATCTGTTATCAACAGTCAGTTGACAGGATTACTGGTTAGTCACCGTGGTCTTGTTATCGGTGTTCACGTTTGTGCCAAACCAGACATCACCCATATCATGCTTCTTGCCATCACGGGTGGTGTAATCACTCATCAGGCCAATGGTATTGCCATTTTGCTGGATGTCGGTCTTTTCAGCATTCACATTCAAGGACGTGATTCCCATCTGGCGCAGGTTTTTCAACTCACCTTTGTCAGTCACACCGTCACTATCGGCATCTATCCAAACCTTCAGGTCATTAAAGATGGCATCACGTTTGTCGATTTTCCCATCCTTGTTACCATCATATTGTGACAAGGCCTGATAACCATCAATCGCGGTAGAGCCATCTGCCAGCTTGGTGCCATCACCGAACAACTCACGGCCACTGTCAATCGTGCCGCTCTTGTCCAGATCCAGTGCCAGCAAGCCGTCACCCTTGCCAACCCAACCACCTTGCATGGCATTGCCTGTGCCGGAGTAATCAAACTTCACACCGCTCTCGGAAGAAACCGTCTGGATACCATTACCATCCAAATCCAGGGTGATCGGGGTATTGGTTGCCGTCTGGACAGTATTACCTTTCAACTGATCCACCACCTTACCGGCAGCATCCAGCTCCTGGGTCAAGGCTGTTGCAGTCACAGTCTGGTGGGAGGACACGCCACCAATCGGTGTCATCCCCCAGGCACGGAAAATATGCACCTGCTTGGTATCTGCTGGAATCAGGTAGTTACCTTTGTCATCCGGTTTCAGGACAGTCCCGTCAGTCAGGGTGACAACCTGATATTGATTACCCCAATCTGGACGGTCATAGTTGTTTACCGTGAACGAAATCATCGCACGCTCACTACCATCCTTGTCAGGGGAGGTATTTTGTGAAGTGAACGTTGCCAACTGCCATGTACCATGCGATGCCGTCTTGTCCGCAGCGTCTGTAACCTTGCCATCCGGTGTCAGCCACTCCCACTGGCTATGACCGGTCGGTGGTGTGGTGTTGGAATGCATCGTGGCAGAAATGGTGTGCTTGGCATCAGCGAGTGGCTTAATGTCAATATTCATCTGCCCCGTTTGGCTAACCTCATTCTGGTTATTGGTTACGGCAAAACTGATGCGTGCATAATCGGACTTCCGGTTGCCAACACCCTCTGCATAACCATCAACACCTGACTCATTCGCATCCGGGACAAAGCGCAACTTGCCTGCATCAATGTCAGCCTTGCTAATCACCTGGTTGGCTGCCACCGGTTTCCACGTTGTACCATCCTGCACTTGCAGCGTACCGTCGGCTGGCAAGGTCTTAACCTTGAGGCCATCACCGTTGGCGACATTGATATTAAAATCAGTCCACTTCAATGCCAGTGGCTTGTCTTCCGTTCCTGTTGCCTTACCGCCTGCGGGTGCAGCCGCCAAAGGTGGGGGCAATACAACTTCTGGTTTAGGTGCGGTTGTGCCAGTTGGTGCACCGTTGCCAGTCGTTGGCGTAGTTGTGCCCGTTGGCGCACCATTACCAGTGGTTGGCGTAGTTGTGCCGGTTGGCGCACCATTACCAGTGGTTGGGGCGGTTGTGCCAGTTGGTGCACCATTGCCAGTGGTTGGCGTAGTTGTACCGGTTGGTGCACCATTACCAGTGGTTGGCGTAGTTGTACCGGTTGGTGCACCATTGCCAGTGGTTGGCGCAGTTGTGCCGGTTGCTGGTGCGGTTGTACCTGTTCCAGTTGCGGGGGCAGTTGTACCCGTTGGTACACCATTGCCAGTGGTTGGTGCAGTTGTGCCGGTTGCTGGTGCGGTTGTACCTGTTCCAGTTGCCGGGGCAGTTGTGCCGGTTGGCGCACCGTTGCCAGTCGTTGGCGCAGTTGTGCCGGTTGCTGGCGCGGTTGTACCTGTTCCAGTTGCCGGGGCAGTTGTGCCGGTTGGTGCACCATTACCAGTCGTTGGAGCAGTTGTACCTATTCCTGTCGGTGTAGGTGTTGGAGTCGTTGGTGCAGGCTTCGCGGCCTCACCTGTAGGTGCTTGAATTTGTTGCAACAGTTGCAGGATCAATTGCAGCAGCAACATCTGAAGGGAAAAATCAGGTGTCTGGCCTGTTGTACCGCCCAAATTACCGCCGCCCATCATGCCCAGCAACAAGCTCATCGGGTTAATGGCAGGACTGGTCGTGACTGGAGTCGTGGTAGTGCCACCATTCAATGGGTTAGTGCCGGTTGAAGTAGTCGGTGCAGTAGTTGTAGTATTGGTAGGCAGAGTAGTTAACATTTTTTATTGGGACCTCTATATACACTGGGGTTTTGTTTATTGATTGTGTATATAGTTAATCATTAAAACTTATGACTTAGAACCATGACCCGCCACAACGGCTTAATATTGCTGATAAGTGGATACAATCGGGATTAACGGAGGTCTTGATGCTGAAAAATGCCTAAAGAACCAACAACTTCCTGAACAATCATTACTCACCAACCGCCTGTTTCCAACCACCGCTCCACCTGTCCCAAGCGGTCATTCCCCCAGAACGCTTCACCATCCACCACCACAAAGGGCGAACCAAACACGCCTTGTGCCAATGATGCCGCCACCGCATCCTTGAAGCGGTTTTTCACGACATCCGTCTGGATCGCTGCCAATAAAGCAGAACGCTCAACACCACAAGCCTCTGCCACCCCAGCGACTTGCTGCACATCCAGCATGTCCCTACCCTCACCGAACCCGGCCTGATAAACACGCTTGGCAAACTGCCGCGCCAGCAAAGGATCTTGCGCATCCAGCCAATAAAACGCACGGGCGGCTGCCAAGGTAGCGCCTGGAAAAGTCGGTGGCATGACAAATGGCACACCTTCCAGCCGAGCAGTACGCCGGAAATCATGGGCAGCGTACTCACCGATCATCGGTATTTCCAACAATGGCCTGGAACCAACCGCCTTGAATGCAGGCCCCAGCAAGATAGGCCGCCAGTTGACTTCACGCCCATGCCGAGCTGCAATCGCATCAATTTTCAAGCTGGCGAAATAGCCATAGGGGGAGTAAAAATCAAAATAGAAATCAATCGGGGCTGGCATGTGTCATAACTCCTACAGCAACTGTCGGGCAATCACCAGCCGCTGGATGTCACTGGTTCCTTCATAAATCTGTGCCACACGCACATCCCGGTAGATACGCTCCAGCGGAAAATCATTCAGGTAGCCATAGCCCCCCAAGGTCTGGATCGCATCGGAGCAAACCTTTTCCGCCATTTCTGAAGCAAACAGCTTTGCCATGCACGCCTCCTTCAAACAGGCTTGCCCAGCATCACGCAATTCAGCCGCATTCAGCACCAGCAAACGGGCAGCCTCAATACGGGTTGCCATATCCGCCAGCCGGAAGGCCACGGCCTGATGTTCCATCAGGGGCTTGCCAAAACTGGTACGCTCCTGTGCATAGGCCAAAGCCGCTGTATAGGCCGCACGCGCCATCCCCACGCACTGCGCGGCAATGCCAATCCGCCCGCTTTCCAAATTGCCCAGGGCGATTTTGTAGCCATCCCCTTCCTGCCCCAGCAAATGGTCAGCCGGAATACGGCACTGATCGAAGAAAATGGAAGCGGTATCAGAAGCATGCTGCCCCATTTTCTTTTCAATGCCCGCGACCTGATAACCCGCCGTCGCGGTTGGCACAACAAAGGCACTGATGCCACGCTTGCCTGCCGCCGGGTCAGTCACGGCAAACACAATGGCAAGCTGGGCATGCTTGCCGGATGTAATGAACTGCTTGCTGCCATTGAGCACATAATGGTCGCCATCCCGGACTGCACGGGTCTTGATGGCAGCCGCATCTGACCCCGCATGGGCCTCCGTCAGGCAAAAGCATCCCAGCATTGCCCCGGATGCCAGCGGCTTCAGGTAGGTTTCTTTCAGAAAATCGCTGCCATAACTCAACAAGGGGCCACACACCACCGAGTTCTGTACGCTGAGGATCGTCGAGCATGCACCATCAGCCGCCGCGACTTCCTCAATCGCCAACGCCAAGGCCACATAACCGGCATTTGCGCCCCCCCAAGCCTCCGGCACAACCATGCCATACAAACCCAACTCACCCATTTCACGCAGGGCTTGTGCCGGAAAGGTACTGTCCCGATCCCAGGCAGCCGCATGCGGGGCAACATTTTGCTGCACATAGTCACGCACGCTATCACGGATCAGGATTTGTTCTGCACTCAATTTCATGCCAGCAACTCCACGGCAACAGCGGTCGCCTCACCCCCACCGATACACAGGGAAGCCATACCACGTTTCAGGCCATGCCGCTGCAAGGCAGCCAACAGTGTCACCAGTATCCGCGCCCCCGATGCGCCAATCGGATGCCCCAGCGCACACGCCCCGCCATGTACATTGACCTTCTCATGCGGCAATGCCAGTTCATGCATCGCTGTCATCGTCACGACCGCAAACGCCTCATTGATCTCGTACAGGTCAACAGCCTTGGCATCCCAGTTGAGCTTGCCCAATAACTGCTGCATGGCATACACCGGAGCAGTGGTAAACCAACCCGGTTGCCCGGCAAAGGTGCTATGCCCATGAATAACCGCCAAAGGATTAATACCGCGTTGCTCGGCCTCACTACGGCGCATCAGCACCAAGGCCGCTGCCCCATCGGAAATGGAACTGGAGTTGGCAGCAGTCACCGTGCCATCCTTGCGGAACGCCGGACGCAAACCCGGAATCTTATCAATCGCTGCCTTATGCGGCTGCTCATCGGTATCAACTACCCGGTCGCCCTTACGCCCCGCAACAGTGAAGGGGGTTATCTCTGCCTTGAATGCACCACTCTCAATCGCTTGCTTGGCACGCTGCAAGGATGCAATCGCAAATTCATCCTGGGCGGCACGGCTAAAACCAAAATGTTGCGCACAATCCTCGGCAAACGTCCCCATCAGACGGCCTTTGTCATAGGCATCCTCCAGCCCGTCACAGAACATGTGGTCGATGACTTGCCCATGCCCCATCCGCAAGCCTGCCCGCGCTTTCGGCAACAGGTAGGGGGCATTCGACATGCTTTCCATACCTCCAGCAACCATCACGCGGTTCGTGCCTGCCAACAGCAAGTCATGGGCTAACATGACTGCCTTCATCCCCGAACCACACATCTTGTTAATCGTGGTGCAGCCTGCCCCCAATGGCATACCGGCTGCCAGGGCAGCTTGCCGCGCGGGGGCTTGCCCCTGGCCTGCGGGCAATACGCAACCCATCAGGATTTCTTCAATCGCATCCGGCTGCAAACCGGAGCGCCCAACAGCCGCCTTGATCGCAGCCGCCCCCAACTCAGGGGCACGAATATCGGCAAAATCACCCTGAAAACCACCCATCGGGGTACGGGCAATACTGGTGATGACAATAGGATCTGGATGGCTCATCTGCTGTGCTCCTGGTGGGTGAAGGTATGTCTTTAGGCCGTTTCGTTGAACAATTCACGCCCGATCAGCATGCGGCGGATTTCAGATGTTCCTGCACCGATCTCGTACAGCTTGGCATCACGCAACAGCCGCCCAGCCGGGTATTCATTCATATAGCCATTCCCCCCTAGAATCTGGATAGCATCCAGTGCCATTTGTGTCGCCTTTTCAGCCGAATACAGGATTGCACCTGCCGCATCCTTGCGGGTAGTCTCGCCCCGGTCACACGCTGCACCCACTGCATACACATAGGCTTTGCAGGCATTCAGGGTGGTGTACATATCGGCCACCTTGCCCTGGATCAACTGGAACTCGCCGATGCTTTGCCCAAACTGCTTGCGCTCGTGGATATAAGGGACAACGATGTCCATACACGCCTGCATGATTCCCAAAGGGCCACCGGACAAGACAGCACGCTCGTAATCCAATCCGCTCATCAACACGCGCACGCCCTTGTTGAGCTCGCCCAGCACGTTTTCTGCCGGGACTTCCACATCCTCAAACACCATTTCGCCAGTATTCGAGCCACGCATGCCGAGTTTGTCGAGCTTCTGGGCAGTCCGGTAGCCAAACGCCTTTTCAACAATGAAGGCGGTAATCCCTTTCGAGCCTGCCTCCGGTTCAGTCTTGGCATAGACTACAATCAGGTCGGCATCCGGGCCATTGGTGATCCACATTTTCGTGCCATTCAGCACATAGCGGTCGCCTTTCTTGTCTGCCCGCAAGCGCATGCTGACCACATCCGAACCTGCACCCGGTTCGGACATCGCCAACGCACCGATATGCTCACCACTGATCAGTTTGGGCAGGTATTTCTGCTTTTGGGCGGCTGTGCCATTACGGTTAATCTGGTTGACGCACAAGTTGGAGTGCGCCCCATAACTCAAACCAACCGAAGCCGAGGCACGGCTGATTTCTTCCATCGCCACGATATGGGCAAGGTAGCCCATGTCACTGCCACCATACGCTTCTGGCACAGTCACACCCAGCAAGCCAAGGCTGCCGAACTTCTGCCATAGCTGGTTGGGAAACTCATTGGAACGGTCTATCTCCGCCGCCAGCGGAGCAACTTCAGAAACGGCAAAATCCCGCACTGCATCACGCAGCATGTCGGCGGTATCGCCCAAAGCAAAATTCAGGGAAGAATGCATGATGCAGCCTCATAGGGTAAAGCCGGAAGGCAATGGGCTACATGGTAAGTTACGTTTACGTTAACGTCAATATGCTGTTAACGGGAAACCATGCCGTCAATAGCGGGGAATAAAGCGATGCCAAAACTGAGAATCCAGGCTTGGCATCCTGCCCTATCCAGCCCTAATAACGCACCGCCGGTGATTCAATCTTCAGGCCATTGGAACGCACCATGATATATGCACCCAACAGCTTGATTTCCTCTGAATCCACCCCGAACGGTTCCGCCCGCATCAGGGTCAAACACTGCTGGATACGCTGGTCAAGGCTGGTGATGGCGCTGGTATCCAGCCGGTAAGCCGGAAAACCATTCCCCATGCCCTGGCTGATCTTCTGCCCCCGGATCATTTGCCCGGTATAACGGTCGTGGCAATGCGAGCACGACATATCAATCAGGCCATAGCGTTGCTGGTAGAGTGCCTCACCCTTTTTCAGCAAGGGTTGCACCTCATCCCCACTCGACACATTGACCGGCAAACCGACGGCTAAATGACGGACAAAGGCTTCCAACACCAACAGGTCAGGATGACCCGTCGGTAACGGCTGTTCGCCAGAGTAGGTATCATGACAAGACTTGATACGATCTTGCAGGCGCACCCACTGCTGTTGGGCTTTATCGTAAACGGGATAAGTGGCGATGTGCTGCGGAAGCAGCTTTTCACCCTGCGCACCGTGACAACTGGCACACGATTGCCCAGCAGCCATGGTTCGGTTGAATAACTGCCGCCCCTGATCCACGCTGAAAAAACCGGGGTTGGTCAACTCATCGTCCTGCATGGCCTGGGTTTCTGGCTTAAGGAAAGCATACCCCGACAAGGGCGGACTGGGGGCAGCCAGGGCAACACCCGACACCGACACCACTACCCCCAACAAAACGCTTGTTATTTTCATTGCAGCGTCCCCAGATAAGCGATGACATCTTCAACTTCCTGGGCACTCAGGAATGTCCTGCCCATATAATCCTTGGCGGGGCGGTTAATCAGGGCAGGATTCCGGTAAAAACCGGGCATAATTGATCCGGGGTTGAGCTGGCGCGAATCAACCACCCGCAGGCGCAACTGGCCTGCATTCAGGCGCTTGCCAATCCCTGCCAAGGGCGGTGCAATCGTCCCGTAAGCTTCTATCCCGTCCAACGGCAACTGGTGGCAAGCCAGACAATTTCCCTTATGCCCATCAGAGGCAATTTGCTGCCCACGTACTGCATCACCTTGCAAGCCACAAATCGGGCTGGGGATCGCATAATCCACCATTTCCCACACACAATAAGTCGGAGGGGAGCTTCCCCCAGCCACCCCTTCCGCAGAAGCCGACAGCGGGAGAACAAGAAACGCAAATGCCAATAAGTTTAAAGTTTTCATGCGGTTATTCTAACAACAGAATATTAGCATGTATTGATATAGATCAGGAGACAAGCAAACGTTTAACGCCGCCAAAATGCCGGTGAGAACAGAACCAACACGGTAAACAACTCCAAGCGCCCCATCAGCATGGCGGCAGATAACCACCATTTGGTAAACTCATCCAGTTCACTAAAATTACTGGAGACACTCCCCAACCCCACCCCCATATTATTCAAGCAGGCTGCCACGGCGGAAAATGCAGTTACCTGATCATGACCCACAGCCATCATCCCCAACATGAACACACTAAATACCGCCACATACATTGAGAAGAAACCCCAGACTGCACTGGCTACGTTATTAGGTATCGGCTCACCATTGACCTTGACATGCATGTGCGCCCGAGGATGGGACAACAGGTTGACCTCACGCCAGCCTTGCTTCATCAACAACAAAACACGGATGACTTTCAACCCGCCCCCTGTTGAACCGGCACACCCCCCGACAAAGCTGGTGAAAATCAATAATACCGGCAACAAACTGGGCCATACTGAAAAGTCCGTCAGGTTTAATCCTGTAGAAGTCATTATTGATACAGCTTGGAACATGGAGTACCTGAGCGCACTGAGAAAATCAGGATACGTGCCATGAGCCATCAAGACCCCAACACAGACTACAACCGTCGCAACCATAATCCAGACATAGACCCTGAACTCGGAATCATGGAGATACACTAACCAGTTGCGTGAGTGCCAAGCCGCAAAGTGCAGGGCGAAATTTATCCCACCCAAGAACATAATGAAAATACAGGCATAATCAAGAAAAGGGTTGTCGAAATACCCCATGCTAGAGTCATGGGTAGAAAACCCCCCGGTCGAAATGGCAGAGAACGAATGGCAAATCGCATCGAACCAATCCATCCCCCCCCAGACAAACAGCACAATGCCCAATATCGTTGCACCGAGGTAAACATACCAGAGGAGTTTGGCTGTTTCAGTAATGCGGGGGGTGAGCTTGGCATCCTTCACCGGCCCCGGCGCTTCAGCCTTGTAGAGCTGCATGCCGCCGATCCCGAGCATCGGTAAAATGGCAACCGCCAAGACAATAATCCCCATCCCGCCCAACCAGTGTAACTCCATCCGATAGAAATTAATGGAGCGGGGCAAGGAGTCCAAGCCAACAATAACGGTTGCCCCCGTCGTCGTAAACCCGGAAACAGTCTCAAAAAACGCACTGGCTAAGGATAAATCCAACACTTTGGACATCGACAAGGGGATAGTTGCCGCCGCACTCAAGCCCACCCAAAACAATACCGCAATCAGATACCCATCCCGCAAGCGTAACTCATTGCGGCACTTGCGCACGGGCAGCCACATACAAAAACCAATCAACCATACCGAACCGAAGCCGATCCAGAAATTGGATACATCCGGGTCGCCCATCATGTACCCCACCAGAATCGGCGGCAACATGGTCAGGCTGAACAGCATCAACAACAAACCCAGTATCCGCAGAATAACGCCATATTGCATAAGCAGCAGGACTCAAAAAAAGTGGATGCCTACCTGGAAGAGCTTTTCCACGGCAGGGATATAGCGTTTATCGGTCAGGAACATGATCACATGGTCATCCGGCTCAATCAGCAGATCGTCCGCCCCCAGGATCATCACTTCCTCACCCCGCACCAATGCACCGATAATCGTGGAAGGGGGAAGCTTCACCTCGCTGACCCGCCGCCCGACCACACGGGATGTTTTCTGGTCGCCATGTGCAACCACTTCAATCGCTTCCGCCGCACCCCGCCGCAAGGAATGGACTGCCACAATATCACCCCGGCGGATATGGGTCAGCAATGCGCCAATCGTAATCTGGTGGGGGGAAATCGCCAGATCAATGCTGCTTTCCACCAGATCGGTATAACTCAAGCGGTTGATCAGGCTCATCACCCGCCGCGCGCCCAGACGTTTTGCCAGCATGGAGGAGAGGATATTGGCTTCATCATCATTGGTGACGGCAATAAACACATCGGTATTTTCGATGCTTTCCTCAATCAGCAGGCTTTCATCGGCGGCATCCCCTTCCAGCACTATCGCCTTATCCAGGCGCTCTGCCAGTTTGGAGGCACGCTCCGGGTTATTTTCAATGATTTTGACCTGATAACGCGCCTCTTCCAGCAAACGTGCCAGCCGGTTGCCGATATTGCCGCCCCCGGCAATCATAATCCGCTTGTAAGGCTTATCGAGCTTGCGCATCTCGCTGATAATGGCGCGGATATGCTTGGGGCTGGCGATAAAGAACACCTCATCGTCCACCTCCACCACCGTGTTGTTGTCCGGCACAATCGCCTTGCCCCGACGGAACAAGGCAGCGACCCGTGCCTTGATCCCCGGCATGTGCTCATACATCTCACCGAGCTTATGCCCGACCAATGCGCCACCCGACAGCGCCTTGACCCCTACCAACTGCACCTTGCCACCGGCAAAGTTCAATACCTGCAAGGCTCCCGGATGGGAAATCAAGCGGAAGATATGCTCCGTCACCAACTGCTCCGGGCTGATCAGCACGTCAATCGGCAAGGCTTCCTGCACAAACAGGCGGGGATGATCGAGATAATGGGAGGAACGGATACGGGCAATCTTGGTCGGGGTGCGGTAAAGGGTGAATGCCACCTGACAAGCCACCATATTGATCTCATCGCTATTAGTGACAGCGATCAGCATATCAACATCCTGGATACCTGCCCGCTCCAGAACACGCGGGTAGGAGGCTTGCCCCACCTCCACCCGCACATCCAGCTTTTCACGCAAGCTGCGCAATACCAAGGCATTGGTATCAACGATGGTTATATCGTTGTCCTCATGCGCCAAGGCTTCCGCCACCGAGCGCCCGACTTGTCCAGCACCAAGAATCATGATTTTCATGGCGTGGATTATAGAGACTAATTAGGCATTAACGCCCGTATTTTTTGGGGTCTACGCCCAGGGAGCGCATTTTGCGGTAAAGGTGGGTACGCTCCATCTTCACCTGCTCTGCCAATTTGCTGACATTGCCATCAGCCTGCTTCAACTGGTAAATCAGGTAGTCATGCTCGAACTGTTCGCGTGCCTGCCGCAGCGGTAGGTCATAGAGGCTTTCTGGCAGTTGCCCCACCTCATTGGCAAATAAAGGCACGGATGCACCCACCGCCTCCTCTGCCTCCTCCAGGCTGATTTCGACTTCAGTCCCCAGAATCAACAGACGGTGTACCAGATTGCGCAGCTCCAGGATATTCCCTGACCAGCGGTGGTTACGCAAAAAATTCTGGGCGGGCAAGGTAAAATGGCGGTAAGGCAAGCCATCCTGTGCCATCAACTGGTTGACGTAGTAATTCAACAGCTCAGGCACATCTTCAGGATGGTCACGCAAGCAAGGGACTTGCACCGGAACCACATTCAACAGGTAATACAACTCCTCGTTGAAGCGAGCATCCTGCACATCATCCAGCACATCATGGGTGGAAGACACAATCAGGTGTGCATCAAAATCCACGCGCCCCTGCCCGCCCGGACGGGTAAACACCCGCTCCTGCAAAGCCAGCAACAAGGTTTTCTGGCTCTCGGCATCCAGCTCCGTCACTTCTGCCAGATACAAATACCCGCCATTGGCCTCATCCACCAAACCATAATGGACTTTACCCGCCTCTTCATAGCCAAACAGTTGTTGTACCATGCTGGCCTTGTCGAGCATGGGCAGCACGACCTTCACAAACGGGCGCTCCTTGCGTGGGCTATGTGCATGGATATAACGGGCAACTGCCTCCTTCCCCACTCCGTGCTCACCATACAGGAGCACGCAAGAATCATGCTGGGCAATCCGGCTGGCTTGGTCACGCAATTGCTGCATGGCACGGCTATTACCAATAATCTCATGGGAAAAAACCATCTGCCGCCGCAAGCCCTGATTTTCCTGTTCCAACTGGCTGGTACGCAAGGCGTTCTCAATGGTCAACAGCATTTTGGCGATAGACAGGGGCTTTTCAATAAAGTCATACGCACCCAGCTTGGTGGCCTCAACCGCCGTCTCAATCGTGCCATGCCCGGACATCATGATCACCGGGCAAGACAGCACATTATGCGAACGCCACTCCTTGAGCAGGGAAATACCATCCTGACCGGGCATCCAGATGTCCAGCAAGATCAAGTTAGGTTTTCGTTGGCGGTGTAGTTCGCGGGCACGCTCCGCATTTTCCGCCACCTCCACACGGTAGCCCTCATCCTCCAGAATTTCACTGACCAACTGGCGAATATCCGGCTCATCATCCACTACCAGAATCAACGGTGCTGTCATTATTCATCCTCCTTAATTGACTGGCCTACCTGCATAGCGCGGTTCCCTCTGACTATCAGCGGGAAAACTTATTGTAATAATAGCGCCATTTGGCTCGGCATTTCTTGCACTGAGGCTGCCCTCGTGCTCTTCAACAATTTTTTTCACAATCGCCAACCCCAAACCCGTGCCTTTGTGCTTGGTGGTGACATAAGGCTCAAACAGGTGCGGAAGCAACTCCACCGGAATCCCCGGCCCATTATCCTGCAAACACAACAACACACTACGCGCCCCCATCGCCTGCTGCAAGCGGGTGCGGATGACGATGCGCCCATCCTCGCGCCCTTCGCCGATGGCTTCCAGCGCATTCTTGACCAGATTCACCAGCAACTGGCGGATACGGTGCGGGTCAAGCAGCAAGGTGGGCAAACCGTCATCCTGCTCCAGCATCACTTGCACCCGCTGCGGGTTATCCATATACAACTCCGCCACCTCACGCACAATCTGGTTGAGATGGACAGGCTGCACCACCAGCACCGGGGCTTTGGCATACTCACTGAACGCATTGACCATCGCCTTGAGGGTATCCACTTGCTGGATAATCGTGCGTGTCATGCGGTTAAGAAAATCAGCCGACTCGCTATCCAAGACCTTGCCCAGCTTGCGCGAGAGGCGCTCAGCAGACAACTGGATCGGAGTCAGTGGATTCTTGATCTCGTGCGCCAAACGGCGAGCTACTTCCCCCCACGCGGCATCGTGCTCGGCCTGCACGACATCAGTCACATCCTCAAATACCAGCACATAACCCTGCTGTTGCATGGACTCATACGGCAAACCTGCGCCCCGGCAAACCAGCACTTTGCGCCCCCGGTCAGAGGCGAGGTTGATTTCCGCCTGCCAATCCTCCTGGGGATCATCCAGCCACGGCTGCAAGGCCTGCAAGAAAGGCTGCAAACCATCCATCGTGCTACAGGCTTCCCGCAAGGGCAGACCCAACTGCTCCTGTAAAGGATGCCCCAGAATCTCACTGGCTGCGGTATTCACCCGCCGTACCACCATATCCTCATCCAGTGTCACCACCCCAGAAGACAAGTGCTCCAGCACCACAAACAGGTAGTCATGCTCCTGCTGCAATTGCCGCCGTGCCTGCTCGCGCTCATTTTGCACACTTGACAAACGCTTGGTCATGGTATTGAACGAGCGTGCCAACAGGCTGAAATCATCGCGGTCGGAAACGGGCAGTTTTTTCTGCAAATCACCGGAAGCCACCGCCAGTGTGCCCTCGACCAAATCGCGCACCGGCTGGGTCAAACGCCGCGAAAACAAGAAAGCCGCCCACAGGGAAAACAGTACAGTCAAAACAGCAATCACCAGCAAAGCCAAGCGGAAAGTATTCTTCAAACCCTCCTGGTTGAAGATCATGGTCTTGTACTCTTCCTGTGCCGAATTCACGCTATTGGCCAGACGGCTTTCCCGCACCGAGAACGGCAACATCGCAGTCAGGATGCCGGTACGGTTTTCTGTTCCATAAGTGACACGCATCGCCACCCGCACAAACAAGTCATTATCGTCCCCGGCAGGCTCCAAATGGGCGTATTCACTACGGGCAGACATGGTGCGGATCAGATCGGAAACCGGGAACAACGGTGCAAGGGTTGTCACCGCATCAACGCTGGTCACGACAATGCGCTGGTCATCACTGATCAAGACAGCCTCATGTGCCCCATGCACCAAACGCCATTCATCCATCAGGGCTGCCACCTCCAGCCGCCCCTTGCCCGGAACCTGGCTGGCTAGCCGCGCCAAATCCTGCAAATGCGCCCGGCTACGGATCGAGAGGGACAAATGCGACAGCTCCACGGCATCATCCAGAGCCTGGGCAATCCGCACATCCAACTGCTGCCCGACATTCTTGCCGATGAAGTTCATGGAGAAATACGCCACCACCACTACCGGCAACAGCGACAAGACCAAAAAGCCGCTCATCAAACGCAGGGTAAAGCGGGAACCAGCCTGACGGGTATGCCATTGCTGGATGGCACGCACCAGATTGGCAAGGATGGCTATCCCCAGGACAAACAGGATAAAGCCATTGAGGTAGAGCAAACCCTTTCCATATTCACGGAAAAAACTGGCATCCTGGGTGGCCTGATGCAACAGGCTCAGCGAAACCAGCAACAGAATCCCGACAACGGCAGCAGGCAGCCAGCGGTACAGGGCAGATTTCAGGGAGTCAGAGCCCACAGCACTCCTTGGCTCACCAGCCGATGCTTGTCAGAGAACAAAGAAGACAAGCCCAAAGGCAGATTGTCCGGGTCTTTTGGCTCCAATACCGCCTCAATATAGAGCGAGGCATTATTGTGATAGGCATCATCGGGCAACACTGGCAGCGCATACCGCTCAATAGTCCCCAGGTGTGCCAACGCTGAAGCCAGATTGGCAAAATTCCAATGCTCATTGGTATCTTTGCGCAATACTTGATAGTGGCGGCTCAGGGCATGGTATTTCAGTTCCGACTGGATGCGCTTGACCGGCTCCGTCTTGTTAAACCACCAATCACTGTGCCACACCAAATCAAAGCGGACTTCATGCTGGAGGGACACGCCGTTCAGCAAACTTTCCCGCAGGTAATCGGTCAACTGGTAATTGAAATGAATATTGGCAACCAGCACACCCTGCTTGCCGCTGGGATAAAGGGCAAAATCACGCACAGTGATTTTCTCGTCTGCCGCACCTGCCGACAAAGCCAATAGCCACCACAGGCACAATACGCCCAATAAACGCCTAACTGCATGTTTTTTCATTTTATGTCCGTTCCGGCACAGCCTTTTCCAGCAGTGCATAATAGAAGCCATCCATACCCGCATCCCCAGGCAGGATTTGTCTTCCCACAGACAGCGCACGTCCCCACGCCGCGTCAATAGGGCGGAGGCAGGCATCAGCATGTCGCTGCAAAAAAGCCCCCACCTGTTGGTCATTTTCTTCCGGCAACACCGAACAGGTGGCATAAAGCAACAGCCCACCGGGTTTCAACACCTGCCATAATACCTGCAACAAGCGTGCCTGCTCCTGCTGCAAAGCGGCAATATCGCTATTTTTGCGCAGCAGCTTGATGTCAGGATGCCGCCGGATCACACCCGTTGCCGAACAGGGGGCATCCAGCAGAATCCGGTCAAACAGCTTGCCATCCCACCAGACAGACAGGTCGGCAGCATCAACGGCCTTCAACTCAGCCTGCAAACGCAAGCGTTGCAAATTATCCTGCACCTGTTGCAGGCGTTTGCTGCTACTGTCCAGCGCCAACAGGGAAATCCCCGGATAACGCTCCAATAAATGGCAGGTCTTGCCCCCCGGTGCAGCACAGGCATCCAGTACCCGTTGCCCAGCCTGACAATCCAGCAGAATCGCCGCTTGCTGGGCAGCCGCATCCTGTACGGACACCGCCCCCAGCGCAAACTCCGGCAACTCAGCGACTGGGACAGCATCCGGCAGGGAAAGTGCCATATCAGCCGTCGGGACAAGTTCCGCCTCCAGCCCTTGTGCCTGCATTTTCGACAAATACTGCCCACGACTGGAGTGTAACGCATTCACACGCAAAACCAACGGCGGATGTTCATTGCTGGCATGCATAATGGCCTGCCAATCATCAGGCCAAGCCTGCTTCAGGCGGTCTGCCAGCCAGGTCGGGAAAGAATATTGTGCTGACTCTGCCTTGTCAGCCTCAGCCAAAATGCGTTCCTGATCACGCAGGAAGCCACGCAGTACGCCATTCACCAGGCCACCCGCCCACTCCTTTTTCAGCTTGCGGGCAGCCTGCACCGTTTCATTCACCGAAGCATGGTCAGGGGTGCGCTGGTACAGGAGCTGGTACACCCCCAAACGCAGCAGGCACTCCACATCCTTATCGGTTTGCTTCAAGGGCTTGGAGAGCAACTGGCGTAACACAGCCCCCAAACGCCCATGCCAGCGCAGGCAACCAAAACAGGCATTACGCACCCATGCCTGCTCACGGGGCGGCAAGCTGCTAATACTGACATGCTGCAAAACATCGGTCAGGGAATCACCTTGATAAATGACACGCTGCAAGGCACGGGCAACAATGGCGCGGGTATTTTGCGCCCCCTTCTGCGGAGCTTGGACGCTCAATCACGACTCCCGACAAACACAAAGCGCACGTCCAGCAAGGAGCGTGCATTGACAAAATCAGCCGCTGACAACCGCTTGCCACCGGGCATCTGCAATTGCAGGATACGCACCACAGCCCCATCACCGGCTGCCACATCAACCCCCGTCCGGCCTTCTGCCACCACTGTACCCGCAGGGGCTTGGGTTGCCTGCCCCGTCAGCAGCATGGAAGCAAAAAAGCGTACCGGCTGCCCCTGATACAGGCTATAAGCCGTCGGCCAGGCATCAAATGCACGGATTTTCTGGTCAATCAGGGCAGCGGGTTGGCTCCAGTCAATTTCAGCTTCGGACTTGCTCAGCTTATGGGCATAACAGGCCAGTGCATGATCCTGCACTTCCGGCTGCAACTGCCCGGCCTGCAAACGCTCCAGCACCTGCATCAATGCCACCGCACCGTCCTGAGCCAACTGGTCATGGATGCTTTGCCCGCCATCCATGGGGGTAATCGGGCAGCGGGTCTTGAGGAGCATATCGCCCGTATCCAGACCCGCCGCCATTTGCATGATGGTGACACCCGTTTCGGTATCACCAGCCTGAATCGCCCGCTGGATGGGTGCAGCACCGCGCCAACGGGGTAACAGCGAGCCGTGGATATTCAGGCAGCCATAACGCGGGGTATCCAGCACAGCTTGCGGCAAGATCAGGCCATAGGCAGCCACCACCATGACATCGGCAGCATACTGGCGCAAAATATCCTGCGCTTCAGCCCCTTTCAATGAAACCGGCTGCTCGACCGGGATACCCGCCGCCACTGCCACTTCCTTGACCGCACTGAATTGCAGCTTGCGCCCACGTCCGGCAGGGCGGTCAGGTTGGGTATAAACCGCCACCACCTGATGCCGGGAACCGAGCAAGGCTTGCAAGGCAGGCACGGCAAATTCAGGCGTACCCGCATAAATCACCCGCAACGGGGCGGTTTGCATGCCCACCGGCACAGCAACAGGACTCATTCGTCAACCGCCCGTGCAGCACGGCTGGCTGCCTTGGCCTGTTCCTTTTCCCACTTCTGCACGACTTTCCGTGCCTTTTGCTGTTTCAGCATCGACAGGTAATCCACAAACAACTTGCCATCCAGATGATCCAGTTCATGCTGGATACAAACCGCCAGCAAGCCATCCGCCTCCATTTCAAACGGCAGGCCATCACGCCCCAGGGCACGCACCCGTATCCGCTCAGCCCGTGTGACTTTTTCATAATATTCAGGGACAGACAGGCAGCCCTCCTCATGTTCCAACACGCCGGTCTTGCTCAGGATCTCAGCATTAATCAGATAGAGGGGCTGGTCTTTTTCTTCCGAGAGGTCAATCACCACCACGCGCTGGTGGACATTGACCTGGGTTGCCGCCAAACCAATGCCACGGGCGGCATACATGGTTTCGCGCATATCATCCAGCAAGCTGCGGATGCTGTCATCAACCACCGCCACCGGAGCAGCTTTCTTGCGCAAGCGGGGATCAGGGTGATGTAAAATTTCCAAAAGTGCCATAATAAAAATTACCGAAAATCAGAAAGTGGTGCGTGTAATTCATTCATTCCGCTATTATACCGCAAAGTCATCCAAGCAAATAATAACTACAAGCCAGAATAACAAGGATACCAACATGCTTCGCTTTCCCCACCTGCTATGGGCTGCTTGTTTGGGCAGTGCCGTTGTCACCCTGCCCGGTTGCGTCACCGGTAAGTCCATTGGGACATCCACACCGCCCCAAGTGAATTACAACCCGTCTTATGATGCCTATTATGGGCAACCACCCCGGAGCGGCGGACAAGCGGGGGTAGGAAACCGCACGAACGGTGATGTGGGTCAGCAGGGCAACGCCCACGGCAGTATTGAGGTCAACCCCTCCGCCCCTGAAACCTATGTCGTCCAAAAAGGTGACACCCTCTGGGGGATTGCCAAAAAATATCTGAAAACACCGTGGTACTGGCCTGAATTGTGGGATAAAAACCAGCGGATTGCCAACCCCCACCTGATCCGTCCGGGCGATGTCCTGCATTTTGGCTATGTCAATGAAGCCAGCGGCGGCAGTGGCGGCGAAACCAAACTCGTCCCACGCATCCGGGTCGAACAGAAAAGCACCAGTGGCGAATCGCTGGCGACCCTGGCAGCCTTTATGGAATGGCCTCGGATCATGAACGATAACGACATCCGCAACGCACCCTATATTCTGGCCTCACGCGATAATAATAGCCTGATTCCCCCAGGGGAGACGGTTTATGTCAAGAACATGCGCCAACCACGCCTGGGTGAGCGTTATGCGATTTACCACCCGGACAAACCCATCCATGACCCGGAAACCGACAAATTGTTGGGGCATCAGGTCACTTACAGCGGCTATGCCCGGCTGGAACGGATTGACACCATTTCCACCGCGACCATTCTGGATACGGAAGGGGCGATCAAAACCGGCGACCGTTTGTTGCCCGTCGAGCGCAGGCACGGTGAGCTACGCGCCCCCATCCAAATCCCGAAAGAGAAAATCCGGGGGCAAATTGCCGCCATGTATGATGCCGAATACCTGGGCGCAAGCTGTATGATTGTTGCCATCAACCGGGGCAAACAGCATGGCATCAAACCGGGATATACTGTCGGTGTTTATGCGGATGGCAATACCGTCATGGACAAATACCACTCCTTCCGGGGCAACTCGCGTGTCACCCCCAAGGTCACACTGCCCCCGGAAAAGGTGGCAAATGCGATTATTTACAGCGTTTACGATAACATCAGCTATGGCCTGATCACGGAATCCGAACGTGAGGTCAAAAATGGCGATAAAATCGGGAATCCTTGATACGCCTCCCTGCTCCGACCAACCCGCCAGCATAGGATTGCAACGCGCGTGGACTACAATGAAGATGAACTGCGTGCACGCCTGCATATCTGGCGTGCGCCGGGTCTTGGCCCGGCATCCCTTGCCCGCCTGATCAGGCATTTCGGTAGTGCCGTCGCCGCCCTTGAGGGTAGCGACGCTGAAATGACCCAGGCAGGCCTCAAACCGGACACCATCAGCAGCCTGCGCCATACTCCAGCATCGGCAGCACAAGCCGATCTGGATTGGCTACACAAAGCGGATCACCGGCATATCCTGTTGCTGGAAGACGAGCGTTACCCGACTGCCTTGCGCAATACACGCTCAGCCCCACCGCTGTTGTTCGTTGCAGGCAACCCGACCATCCTGAACGACCCACAAATTGCCATGGTGGGTAGCCGCAGCCCCAGCAGTGGTGGCAAAGAAAATGCCTATGCCTTCGCCAACCACCTGGCGAAAAATGGCTTGTGCATTACCAGCGGCCTGGCGTTGGGGATTGATGCGCATAGCCATACAGGTGCACTGGATGCAGGCGGAACCACCATTGCCGTGATTGCCACCGGGCTGGACATTATCTACCCTGCCCGCAACCGCGCCCTTGCCGAGCGGATTGTCGAACACGGTGCAATCGTCACCGAATTCCCAATTGGTGTAAAACCGCAGGCACAACACTTTCCCCGCCGCAACCGCATTATCAGTGGCATGTCGGTCGGGACGCTGGTGGTGGAAGCTGCCCTGCAAAGCGGCTCATTGGTCACGGCACAGCATGCCATGGAGCAGGGGCGCGAGGTATTCGCCATCCCCGGCTCCATCCACAACCCGATGGCGCGGGGTTGTCACCGCCTGATCCGTCAGGGTGCGAAACTGGTCGAAACCGCCAACGATATTCTCGAAGAAATAGCCCCGCAATTGCATACCTATCTCGGTACTCCCCCGAGTGCCAACGCAGCCCCAGTAAGCGCATCGACTGCCAATGCCCCTGCCAATGAATTACCAGACATGGCCTTGGACGAAGAGGAAATCCTGATCCTTGCTACCATAGGTCATGATCCCATACCGATTGACCAGATAGTGTTACAAACAGGGTTGACCACTGGCGCGGTTTCATCCATGCTGCTGATGCTGGAGCTACAGGGCTATATATCAGCATGTGGCGGTGGTCACTATATGCGGTTGAAACCAAGAGACTGAACTCGATGAAAGAAAGCACCTTGGAAGTACTTTTTTATCTATTTGACAACTACCCCGAAATAGACGACGAGCCCGCCGAAGACCGTGAGTCAATGGATGCCTATTTGCAAGGCGCGGGCTTTATGCCCGGTGAAATTGACCGTGCATTCAATTGGCTGGAAAGTCTGGGCGATGAACACCACACCGTCCTTGACCCTTACTTCCCTGAATCCGTGCGTATTTTCGCACCCCGAGAACAACGCTGGCTGAATACCGAGTGCCAAAGTTACTTACTGTTCCTGGAGCAGGCAGGAATTCTCAATCCCGCCGCCCGTGAACAGGTTATTGACCGGGTAATGGCCTTGGAAGATGACGATTTTAATCTTGACCGCCTCAAATGGGTCATCCTGATGGTGCTGGTCAACCGCCCGGACGAAGACAACAGTTTCTTCTGGACGGAGGGTTTAACTCTGGATGGTTCTGCCCCCATCTATCACTAAATCAAACACCAAATCCAACACGGACTCTTTACTTTTGCCGCCTTTTCAGGTTTAAAATGCAGGCCACTGGCTTTTTAAACCAAGCCCTTATTTCAAATACAACCTGAAAAGCGGTTACATGAGCGAAAATCTGGTCATTGTCGAATCACCGGCAAAGGGCAAAACAATCCAAAAATACCTCGGCAAGGGCTTTGAAGTGCTTGCTTCCTACGGGCACGTCCGGGACTTGATCCCCAAGGAAGGGGCGGTCGACCCGGAGCACGGCTATGCCATGAAGTATGAGATCATCGACCGCAACCAGCGCCATGTCGATGCAATTGCCCGTGCTTTGAAAAAAGCCGATACCCTCTACTTGGCAACTGACCCTGACCGCGAAGGGGAAGCCATTTCCTGGCACTTGTACGAACTACTGAATGAGCGGGGTGCATTGGAAGGCAAAACAGTTCACCGGGTGGTGTTCCACGAAATCACCAAACGTGCGATCCAGGAAGCCATCGACAACCCACGCGACCTGGCTTACGAGTTGATTGATGCCCAGCAAGCCCGCCGTGCCTTGGACTATCTGGTCGGTTTCAACCTGTCGCCACTGCTGTGGCGCAAGATCAAGCGCGGCCTGTCTGCCGGACGGGTGCAAAGCCCCGCCTTACGCATGATCTGTGAACGCGAGGATGAGATCGAGCGCTTTGTCCCGCAGGAATACTGGAACCTGACCGCCCTGCTGGAAAAAGGCATTGGCTTCCATGCCCGCCTGCATACGCTGGACAGCAAACGGCTGGAGCAGTTTGATGTCAATAACGGCGACAGCGCCACTGCTATCCGTGAGCGCCTGCTAGCTGCCGCCAATGGCAAACTGCATGTCGCCAAGGTCGAAAAGAAAGAGCGCAAGCGCAATCCCCTCGCCCCTTTCACGACCTCTGTCCTCTTGCAGGAAGCGGTGCGCAAACTGAAGTTTTCTTCACAGCGTACCATGCGGACTGCCCAGCAATTGTATGAGGGGATCGACTTAGGCAGTGGCCCGGTTGGTTTGATCACCTACATGCGTACCGACTCGGTGATATTGGCAACAGAAGCCGTGGATGAATTGCGCGACCTGATTGCACAGCGTTATGGCAAAGACAAATTGCCCGAATCGCCCCACACCTACAAAACCAAGTCGAAAAATGCGCAAGAAGCCCACGAAGCCGTGCGCCCCACCTCCTGCTTCCGCATCCCGGAAGAAGTGCGGGCTTATCTGAGTGATGAGCAATTCCGCCTTTACCAGTTGATTTGGCAACGCACTGTCGCCTGCCAAATGATCCATGCCACCATTGATACCGTTTCAGTGGATTTGGCAGCCGAGCCGGGCAGTTTCTTCCGCGCCAGCGGTTCAACCGTGCGTGACCCTGGCTTTCTGGCTGTGTATGAGGAAGGTTTGGACGACCAGAAAGCGGAGAAGGAAAACCCCTTGCCCCCCATGCGGGAAGGCGAGGACATTACCCTGCATGACATCGCCGCCACCCAGCACTTTACCGAACCGCCGCCGCGCTACTCGGAAGCGACCCTGGTGAAAATGCTGGAAGAATACGGCATTGGTCGCCCCTCAACTTACCCCAGCATCATCTCCACCCTGCAAGCCCGCGAATACGTGGAACTGGAACGGCAACGCTTCCAGCCCACCGATATTGGGCGCATCGTCAACAAGTTCCTGACGGAGCACTTCACCCGTTATGTCGATTACGACTTCACTGCCAACCTCGAAGACCAACTGGATGAGGTATCACGCGGTGAAAAGGCCTGGATTCCGGTATTGGATGAATTCTGGAAACCTTTCAGTGAACTGGTTGATGAGAAAATGGATAGCGTGCAGCGCAGCGATGTGTTGCAGGCGCGTGAGCTGGGGCTAGACCCGAAAAGCGGCAAGCCGGTATCGGTGCGGATGGGCAAGTTTGGTCCCTTCGTGCAGATCGGCACACGCGAGGATGAGGACAAACCGATTTTTGCCAGCCTGCGGGCAGGTATGAAAATGGATAATGTCACCCTGGAGGAGGCTTTGGAGCTGTTCAAGCTGCCGCGTGCGGTTGGCGAAACCACCGAAGGCCAAACCATCAGTGCCAGTATCGGGCGCTTTGGCCCCTATTTGCGTTATGGAACCCATTTCGTCTCGTTGAAAAAGGACGATGACCCCTACACCGTCACGCTGGAACGGGCGCTGCAACTGATTGAGGAAAAGAAAGCCTCTGACCTTGCCAAAACCCTCAAAGACTTCGGGGATGGCTTGTTGATCCTGAAAGGCCGTTGGGGGCCATTCTTGGCGCAAGGTAAAATCAAGGCACGCCTACCGAAGGATTGTGACCCGGAAGCCGTCACCCTCGAAGAAGCCCAAGCCCTGATTGCGCAGGCCACCCCTGCCAAAAAGGAAACCAAGAAAAAGGCAACCGCAACGGCAGCCACGGTCGCTGATGGGGAGGCTGCCCCAGAGGCAGGCGAAACCAAGCCTGCCAAAAAGAAAGCCACGCCCAAAAAGGCCACCACCGATGGGGCAGCCAAAACCAAAGCGACTGCAAAAGCCAAAACCGCTGCAAAAACAGCAAAGGACAAGCCAGACAGCACAGCAGCCGATGCCAAACCTGCCAAAAAGGTTGCCAGCCGCAAAAAAACCGGGACATGAGCATGCGCATCAGCCGCGACCTGAATGCAGCCGTCGAGACCATCCGGCAGGGCGGCCTGCTGGTTTACCCAACCGAGGCCGTCTTTGGGATTGGCTGCAACCCGGCACATTCCAGTGCCGTGCAACGCCTTCTGGCAGCCAAGCAGCGCCCCGCACACAAGGGGCTGATCCTGCTGGCTGCCAACCTCAACCAATTGGCAGATTACATCCTGCCCCTAGACCGGGATACCTTAAAGCTGCTTGAACCTACATGGCCTGGCCCTATGACATGGCTATTGCCTGTCCGCCCGGAGGTATCACCCCTGCTACGGGGCAACCATGACACCCTTGCGGTACGGATCAGCGCCCACCCCGTCTGCCAGGCACTCTGCCAAAAGCTGGGGCATCCACTGGTTTCCACCAGTGCCAACCCTGCGGACAAAGAACCAGCCAAAGACATGGAAATGGTCAGCCGGTATTTTTCTGGCTACATTGACCTCGCACTTGACCTGCCCTTGGGCGGGCTGAAAAAGCCAACCGAAATCCGCGATGCCCGCACCGGGACAACCCTACGGCAAGGTTAATCTTTGTACGCAGGGTGCTGCATCCAATCCAGCACAGGCAACGTAGAACAGGGAAGAATGATGGAATCACTGAATGAACTGCTCGTGCGTTGTGGCAAACAGGATGCAACCGCTTTCCGGCATCTGTATAACGCAGCATCACCCAAGCTCTACAGCCTGTGCCGCCGCTTACTGCGGGACGATGCCTTGGCGGAGGATGTTTTGCAGGAAGGGTTCATCAAGGTGTGGAACAGCGCCGCCCAGTATACGGTGGATAAAGGCAGCGCCATGACATGGATGGCAACCATCATCCGCAACCAGGCACTGGACAAATTGCGGATGGCAAAAAGCCGCCCGGATGTGGATGGCGACATTGAGTTTGAGACACTGGAATTTGCCTCGCTGGAAATGTCACCTGACCTCCTCACCCAGCTCAGCAGTGATACCCAACAACTACTGGACTGCATGGAACAACTGAAACCGGAACAACGTGAATGTATTATGCAAGCTTTCTATTACGGACACACCCATGACGAGCTGGCCAACAAATTGTCCAAGCCGTTGGGGACAGTCAAGGCATGGATACGCCGTGGGCTGGAGCAGTTGAGAACGTGCCTGTCATGAAACGTTACCAAAACCCTGACATCTTTGAACACCTTGCCATGTCCTATGCCCTGGGGACATTGCAGGGTAAAGCCCGCACCCGTTTTGAGGCGCTGATGGCAAGACACCTCTACCTGCGTGCCACCACCTTGGCCTACCAACAAAAATTCAATGGTCTGGCTGACTTATTACCTGCCCAGACACCCCCGGCACGTATCTGGAGCCGCATTGAAAAACAATTGGGCTTGCACACACCCAGCCGCTGGCAGCGCCTGCAACACTACCTATCGGCTAACCTGTCCTGGTCATTGCCTGCCGTTGCCTCGGTCGCAGCCGCCGCACTGACGACCTTGTTCCTGAGCCAACCTGCCCAGCCGGAAGGTTATATCGCCACCCTCAAATCCACCCAACAAACGGATAAAGTGGTGGTGGCGATGGCAGCCAAGCAGGATATGAACATTTCCTTTGAAATGCTCGAACAGGCACTGCCCAAAGACAAGGGCATGACCCCCACCTTGTGGTGCATCCCCAAAAACAAGGATGAACCACCGATGCGGATGGGGGCATTGGCAACCGCCGGGGGACAACCACTGCCCATCAGCCAGGACATGTGGAAAGGGTTGCAAGGGGCAAGCCAATTCGCCATCAGTATGGAGCCCGCTTCCGCCAGTGGGCAAAACAAACCGATGGGGGAAATTGTGCTCAAAGGGGCATTGATGCAGGTCGGAGGGAAATAATCCGTCTGGCAAATCATGCTATGCTTAACCCTTGACGGCAGTCTGCCCGAACATAGTATTAAACATTAGTATTAAATGGCGATTCAGGAGTACCCCCAATGGGAGCCGCAGAAGCATTAGCAGCCCACTTTACTTATGCTGATTACCGCACATGGCCTGCTACGGAACGCTGGGAGCTGATTGACGGCCTAGCCTATGCGATGGCTGCACCTTCGCGCCTACACCAGCTTGTCAGTTTTGAGGTTGGCTTCCAGATACGCACCTACCTGACAGGAAAACCATGCAGTATCTATGCTGCCCCTTTCGACATCCGCCTGCCCCGCCGTCATGAAGCAGACGATGCAGTCGATACCATTGTCCAGCCTGATTTGGCTGTCATCTGTGACAAAAGCAAACTGGACGACAAAGGTTGCCGAGGTGCACCTGATTGGGTAGTTGAGGTGCTTTCGCCAAAAACAGCCTTAATTGATCTGGACAAGAAACGGCGACTGTATGAACAGCATGGAATCAAGGAATACTGGATCATCCACCCACTTGACCGTTGGGTCATGATTTACACCCTGGATGCAGAAGGCCGCTATGGGCATCCCCGTCTGACCGGTATGGACGAGGCGACCCAAGCCAGCCTGTTCCCGGAACTCAGCATTGATTGGGGCTTCATGCAGGAGGAGCCATAAATAACCCAAGCCCAAGCTCCCCTGCCCCGCCTGCTTACCAACTCTGCTTAAATTCCTCAATCTTGCGCCGTTCATGCTTATCCGGTTTACGGACAGGCACATTCACCCCATGCAGACGGCGCATTTCAATCAGTTGCTCACGTTCTTCGCGCTGATGCTCATCTTCCTGGTACAACAATGCCGCTTCCTTGGCAGGACGGCGCTGCTCATTCAGCCCCAACACTGTGACCTTCCACGTATCCTGCCCCTTACGGATGCGCAAGACATCCCCAGGGCGCACGGCACGCGACGGCTTGACACGTTCATCACCCACATGCACATGCCCACCGTTGACCGCTTCCACCGCCAAGGCACGGGTTTTGAAAAAACGGGCTGCCCACAGCCATTTGTCCAACCGCAGTGCGGTTAGGGTTTCCACTCCAGTGGCCAATCCACTATCCGGTCTTCCCATTCGTCCTCATCGACCTCTTTGTTATAAACAAACCGACCGAGCACAGACTCACCTTCGGTATGCACGGTCTCTTTGCTGCCTGACACCAAATGATGCCATGAGGGTAAATCCTGTCCCTCATGCAACAGGCGGTAAGCACAACTGGGCGGCATCCAGTACAGCGCCTCCAAATTACCGGGGGTCAGGCGCACGCAATCCGGCATGTGTACCTGCCGGTTGGCATAATCACTGCACCGGCACGTTCCGGCATCCAGCAGGTCACAGACCACATCCGTGTAATAGACCGTGCCATCATCCTCATCTTCCAGCTTGTTCAGGCAGCACTTGGCACAATGGTCACACAGGCTTTCCCATTGCCCCTCCGACATATCTTCCAGTGCAATCTGTTTCCACCACGGTACATCAGCACCGGATGCAGTATCCATCTTATCGCCATTAGCCATGATTGTCCTCCGGTTTGCGGGTGAGTAGCCGTTCCTTCAAAGCCGGAAAATCGGCAGGTGTGCTGTAATAAAAGACTTCGCCGCCATCACCATTGACCAGCAATGCCAAGCCTTTCTGTGGGTAAAACCAATAGGATGCAGTCTCTTTAACCGCAACAATCTGGGTTGGCTCACCAAAGCGGGTGCGGACAATATCCTCAGGATAATCTGCCACCGGGATATAAATCAGGTGTTTAACCACCAATGCATTTGCCACTTGCTGGTTTGGTTCAGAAATGGTCAAACGCCAACTGCCGCTAGGTTGCGCCTGCCGGTCAATGTATTCGGTGGCAAATTTTTCCAGGGTGGCCTGATCCGCCGCCAGTTCAGCAACCAGCCTCGCCTCAAGGAAACCCAAACTCTGCTTGCCAAAGTAAGCCTCCAACAGCAGATGCTTGTCAGCATCCATGAAAACAGCCGTTTCCGGGAAACTGTGCAAGCGCTCAATCAGCTCACGCAAGGTGGTTTTGCCGACATCAACATTAAAAACATGGGTATGCCCTTGCGCAGTCGTTGCCACCTGCCACGGTAAATTGTCTACCGCCTGCTGCCCTTGCTTGCCGCACCCGACCAAGGCCAGTGCCAATAACCCTGCCAACAAACGCAGCCCATAGCTGACCTGACCAGCCTGTATATTAGCCATTTCATACTCTCAACACGTCAAGCCACGCATCATACCGCAGCCCTGCACCTCACGCATACCAGTCTTCACTTTCACCGTATTCCAGCAACAATTGCACCAAATCGGTGACATAAGGCTTCAGGTATTTGTTTTTCGACCACGCCACCCGTGTCGTTGAGACGGGGAACAAATGCGACAAATCCCGCAAGGTCAAATCATCATCATGGATATGCGAATAAGCCATCTTGGCAATAATGCCTGCCCCGAACCCCAAACGCACATAACTGAGGATGACATCCGTATCCGTCGCCGCAAATGAAACATCCAGATTCAACCCGGCATCATGAAACGTGCCATGAATTTTTGAGCGCCCCGCAAAGCCAAAAACATAGGTCAACACCGGGTATTTGGCGATACGCTCCAGTGACAAATCCCCGTCGGATAAAGGATGACCGGCAGGCAATACCAGACCGTGGTTCCAGTCGTAGCATTTTTCACTCGTCAACCCAGGGGCTTTACCTATTTCCTCGGTACAAACGGCAATATCCGCCTTGCCTTCGTGCAACATGGCAACCAATTGGGAGGGTGCTCCCTGCAATAAGTGGATGGATACCGCCGGATAACGCTGGCGAAACTCCAACAACACTTCGGGCAGGAAATACTTGGCTTGGGTATGGGTGGTGGCAATCCGCACTTCCCCGCTGGTTTCCATGCGGAAATCATCCGCTACCGCACGGATATTCTCCAATGCCTGCTCAATGGCATCAATTTCCTTCACCAATGCCCGGCATACCGGTGTCGGCTCCACCAAGCGCTTGCCCTTGCGCTCAAACAGCGGCATCCCCAGCTCTTCCTCCAGCAGCCCCAGTTGGCGGCTCACGGCTGACTGCACCACATAATGCTGCCCGGCTGCACGCGACACATTCATGCCATTGCCCAACAGGGTCTTCAACAAACGGAGCTGGATCAGCTTCATGGAGTGCTACCTCAGTTTATCTAACTAACAGATATTAATATCTTATTATATCGTTTTTATGCATTAAAGCTTTTCCGTAAAATAGCCCACACAAAGAAAGCACGCAAGTACCACCAAAGGATTTTCAAATGAACAGCCAAAGACATAAATTATGCATCGTTCTGGATGAGCTGGAGCAGGATCACGCTGTTCAGGACAATGATTCAGAAACCGAACACGCTGAACCAGAAACCGAAGTATGGTTGTTTGACCCCGGTATCTGCGGTTAAGCCCGATATCTGTGGTTAAGGAGGAGATACATGAGCATATTGAACAAAACACTGGATCACACCCAACTGGCAACCCTCGATCTGCTGTTGAATGGTGCGTTTGCTCCCTTGGTGGGCTATCTCAACCAAGCTGACCATACCCAGGTTTTGCAGGAAGGCCGCTTGGCAAATGGCTATCTGTGGCCTTTGCCGCTGGCACTGCCGTTAACACCCGCAGAAAAGCGTGCCGCCCAGATTGCAGGCCGCATTGCCCTGCTGGATCATGAGCAACGGGTAATTGCTGAAGTCAAGGTTGAGCAGGTTTACCGCCTGCCCGCAGACATCGCCGCCCTGACCAACGCAACGGCTGACACTTGGTATGTAGCAGGCAAAGTGGAAGCCCGCAACAAGGTATTGCACCCCGCCTTCAACCGCATCCGCCACACCGTTCCGACCCTGCGTTCCAGTCTGGATGGACAGGGTTGGAAAAGCGTCGTCGCTGTCCATGCCGCCCCTACCTTGAACATCGCCGATATGCAGCAAGCCTGCGATTGGCTCAAGCAAACCGCTGCCAGCGACACCTGGGGCAATGGTGGTATGCTGGTACAAATCAGTGCAGATGAACATAATAGTGATTTCCACAGCCAAATCCGCAGCCTGCGTGCTAATATCCGCTGCAACGCAGCCAAGCAGATAAAACTGAGCTTGTTACCAGCGATCAGTAACCTCAGTGCAGAGCGCACCCTGCTGCTACAGGCCTTGATTGCCCGCAACTATGGCGCAACAGGTTTTGTGGTCGGGATCGATGTGGAACGCGCAGCGCTGCGTTATCTGCTACAATGCCGTGATGAGATTGGTTTGGATATTATCCCAGTACGCCATGCCACCGTTGAAAAAGTCAACAAAGCATTGTACAAGGATGGTCTACTTCCAGTACAACAACTGGAAGCTGCCTTCCAGTTGGCAGCCTAATAGATTTTTGACACCCCCCAGCCTCATGGATTGGGGGCAAAAAACAGTTCCTCTCAGCGACGTGGCGGGGTTTCGGCTCCGCCCCATTTGTCGCATCCAACAGTTCCTCTCAGCGATTTGGCGGGGTTTCGATCCCGCCATTATTGCCTATTGCCTGCCGCGTGCCGACTCCTGCAAGCTACCACCGCAAACCCCCAGTTAATCTGTCAGATTTGTTTACATTTAGCCTATTACTTGCCCAAAACCACGCTACAATCAAAACAGCCCTTAACCTCAGGATCAAACAATGAAAAAATTGCTACTCGGCCTGCTGATCACCGCAGCGACTTTAGCCTATGCAATCGAGGACACCACTGCCAATCGCCAGCAGCAAGCTGCACGCTATTTGGCAGCTAACCCGCCGCAGGAAATATTCCAGGAAATTGCCGATACCACCATGAATGCCCTCCCGCCCGCCGAGCGCCAGCCTTATACCGACATGCTGACCAAGCACCTGGACATGGTAGCGGTATCAAGTGCCATGCAAGAAGCGATGATAAAGCACTTTACGGCGGAAGAACTGTGTGCACTGGCTGATTTTTACAATGCTCCGGGGGCAAAATCAGCGATGGGCAAAATGCGGGCTTATATGTCGGATGTGATGCCAGTGGTGCAGAGCGAAATGATGAAGGCACAACAAAAAGCCTTCAGCCAACCCATGGTGAGCAAAACACCGCAGGCAGAAGACAGCACCCTACTGGCAAAATAAGAGCTTCCACATTATTTGCACATTTCTGCCCAGATTAATGCGCAATCCCTGCCTAAGCTTAAAGTTAACGGGAACCTTTCCTCCCGTCAGGTGTTTAACCTGAAAAAACTGGCAGCACCTAGGGACAGTCACTAAAAATTACGCAGTGCTGCCACCCCCTAACACAGGAGTCATACCGCTATGAAACTTAAAGCACTTGCCCTGAGCACCCTTGCCGCCACCGCCATGTTTGCCAGTACTGGCGCATCCGCCAATGGCAATACATCCTTTTTCATTGGTGTCGGCCCACATGGGAATGTCAGCTATGGCCTAACCATTGGTACGCCACAACATGTCGGCTACCACCAGCCCTATCATCAGCCTTACCGCCCCCATCGGCAATGGCGGCCTGCACGCCAACACCACCGCCAATGGCGGCCTGCGCGTCACCATTGGCGGCCTGCACCACCACCGCCACAGGTTATCTACTACTATGATAATGGCCCACGCCGCCATCACGGTGGGCATCATGGTGGCTGGCATCACTAAGTACGCACCGATATGGATGCATTAGCACGGCATACGACAGAGCCATGGATGGCGAGTGCTATCGTCTAATGCATCCACCCTGCCTAACCGTGTCCCCTTGGGGGATACGGTTTAGATTGACTCCTCACCACACCCCCGCTGTTAGATGCCCCCAACTTTTTCCACCCCGTCGACCTGTGCCTATTTTTACTGCGTGTGGTATTCGTTTATACTGCACCGCAATGTTTTATTAAAATCAACTTCCTTCATTAAGGAGCACAACCTATGCCTACATTGAAACAAACCGCATTCCTGACCAGCGCTGTCCTCGTCGGCCTCATTGCAGCAGGCACTGCCTGGGCTGCCAAACAAACCCCGCAAGAAGCCGCGATTGATTACCGTCAATCTGCCTTCACCATGGTGAAGTTCCACTTCGGCCCCATGGCTGCAATGGTTAAAGGTGAAATGGAGTTTAATGCTGAAGCGTTCACCAAGAATGCCGATGCCGTTGCAGCACTGAGCCAACTGCCCATCAATGGCTTCATTGACGGCAGCTACGAAGGTGAAACCGGTGCAAAACCAGAAATCGCCAGCAATATGGATGATTTCAAATCAAAAATGGAAACCTTCAAGGTAGAAGCAGCCAATCTGGCAAAGACCGCAGCCTCCGGTGACATGGCAGCCATCAAGCCACAATTCGGTAAAGTCGCTGAGTCCTGCAAGGCTTGCCACGACAACTACCGCAAGAAAGACTAAGGTAACAGAAACACCCAAACGCAGCCCTTCCGATCAAGGAAGGGTTTGCAACCACTCCACCCCTAGCAGCACCACGGCATAACACACCACAAACACCACCAAGGCCAACCAGGGGCTAGCAAACTTCAGGGTGGTCGGGGCAGGCTCATGTGCAGGCCAATCGGCACTGCCCGCCACCATTGCCTTGATTAGGTTGGTGCGTTTGCGCAGTTTGTAGAATATGACCGCAAAAATATGCACCGCCGCCGCCAGCAACAGCAGGTTGAATACTAGGTGGTGGATACCAGTCAGTTTACTGGAGAGGCTTTCAGAAACCAGCCCATACAAAGGCGCTTCGACCATAATATCATCAGAGGCAAATAGCCCTGTGCCGCCCTGCACCAGCAAACCTGCCAGCAGGAAAACAACCATCCACGCCCCCAAGGGATTATGCCCGGCATGGTACGCTTCCTTTGGCTGCTTCAGTTCGTGCAGGTGCTGCAACGCGGCTTTTGGAGAACTCAGGAACGACGTAAAACGTGAAGTCTCACTGCCAATCAATCCCCAGACAATACGGAACAATACCAAGGCCAGCATGAAAATACCGACCTGCATGTGCCAATCCATCCAGAAGCCGCCCATCTCTGCTGAGAACCACATGAACCCCATACCCACTGCCAATGTCCAATGGAACAAGCGGGTTGGCACATCCCAAATCTTGACCGGTATGGTTTTGCTCATTTAAACCCCAGCACATCCTGCATGTCGTACAAACCGGCTTCTTTATCACCCAGCCATGCGGCTGCCCGCACCGCACCCTTGGCAAAGGTCATCCGGCTAGAAGCCTTATGGGTGATTTCGATCCGCTCACCGACATCAGCGAACATGACCGTATGGTCGCCGACCACATCCCCGGCACGTACCGTTGCAAAGCCAATGGTCTTGCGGTCACGCTCACCGGTATGGCCTTCACGCCCATAGACCGCACATTCCTTCAGGTCACGCCCCAAGGCCGCAGCCACCACCTCGCCCATGCGCAAGGCTGTCCCGGAAGGGGCATCCACCTTATGGCGGTGATGGGTTTCCAGCACCTCAATATCAACGTTATCGCCCAGTACCCGTGCCGCCATATCCAGTAGCTTCAGGCACAGGTTGACACCGATGCTCATATTGGGTGCAAACACCAAGGCGACCTGCCCAGCCGCCGCTTGTATAGCTGCCTTACCAGCCTCATCAAAGCCGGTTGTACCGATGACCATTTTCTTGCCATGCGCCACACACCAAGCCAAATGCTCCAGGCATGGCTCCGGGCGGGTAAAATCAATCAACACATCAAAATCATTGGCAGCCGCATCCAGAGATGGCGCAATCAAGACCTGACTGGCTCCGACACCGGCAACAGCCCCCGCATCCGCCCCCAGCAACGGGCTATGGGGGTGTTCAGTCGCCACCGTCACGACCAACCCCGCCTGCTGGCACGCCTCAATGAGGGTTTTACCCATGCGGCCTGCTGCCCCCACAATTGCGATCCTTGTCACTCCTGCCATCACTTGCCCCTTCCCTTACTGTCAATCCCGATCTTTGTCATGCTTATCCGTACCGAACAAGTCATTTTTCACATCATCAAGGAAACCTTTCGCCCTGTCCAGCCAGCCATGCTCTTTTGGGCTGTGCCGTTGACCACCCTCACTCATGCTGTCATCCAGCTCTTCCAACAGTTCGCGCTGGCGCTTGGTCAGGTTAACCGGGGTTTCCACAATGACTGTACAAATCAGGTCGCCTGTGACTGAGCTGCGCACCGACTTCACGCCCTTGTTGCGCAGACGGAATTTCTTGCCGGTCTGGGTTTCAGGCGGAATCCGCAAATTGACATTGCCTTCAAGGGTAGGCACATCCAGCTCACCGCCCAGGGCAGCGGTCGTGAAGCGGATCGGCACATTGCAGAACAGGCTGTCGCCCTCACGGGTAAACAGCTCATGTTCCTTCACATGCACTTGCACATACAAATCACCTGCGGGGCCACCATTCAGCCCGGCCTCGCCCTCGCCCGACAGGCGGATGCGGTCGCCGGTATCGACCCCAGCGGGAATACGAACGGATAAGGTGCGCTGTTCTTCAATACGCCCCTGCCCATGACAATCATTACACGGGTCAGCAATGACCTTGCCTGTCCCATGACACTGCGGGCAGGTTTGCTGGATCGTAAAGAAGCCTTGTTGGATACGGACTTGCCCTTGACCATGACACGTCGGGCAAGATTGGGGATGCGTCCCCTTTTTTGCACCTGTACCTGTACAGGTTTTGCAGGTTTGCATGGATGGGACACGAATATCCACCTCCTTGCCAAACACTGCCTCTTCCAGGGTCAGTTCCAGATTATATTGCAGGTCACTGCCACGGTAAGCCCGGCTGCCGCCACCACCGCGCCGCGCCCCACCCTCACCAAAGATATTGCCGAAAATGTCCTCGAAAATATCACCGAAGCCGCCACCCGCCCCCGGACGACCACCACCACCGCCCATGCTCTGATCAACACCGGCATGACCGAACTGGTCATAAGCAGCCCGTTTGCTGCGGTCAGTGAGGATTTCGTAAGCCTCTTTCGCTTCCTTGAACTTGGCCTCAGCTTCAGCATCATCGGGATTGCGGTCTGGATGGTGCTTCATGGCTAGGCGGCGGAAAGCCTTTTTCAACTCATCTTCACTGGCGTTCTTCTGAACCCCCAAGACCTCGTAATAATCCCGCTTGGACATCAATCTTCCCCGACTCTACCATACAAAAACAGGCAGGGTGGCTTCCGCACACCCTACCTGTCTAACTCAGCAACGTTTCCGTTACTTCTTGTTTACTTCTTCAAACTCAGCATCAACGATATCATCGTCTGCCGGTTTGGAGCCAGCACCAGCATCAGCGCCACCGGCTGTACCCGCAGCACCGCCTGCACCTGCCATCTTCTGCATCAGCTTGCCGGAGGCTTCACCCAGGGCTTCGCTCTTACGCTCAATAATGTCCTTATTGTCGCCCTTCAGGGCATCGCGCAGTTCACGCACCAGGCTTTCCATATTGGCACGGTCAGCACCATCTACTTTGTCGCCGTAGTCTTTCAGGGACTTCTCCGTTGCATGGATCAAGCCGTCTGCCTGGTTACGCACTTCGACCAGCTCACGCTGCTTACGGTCTTCTTCCGCATGGGCTTCGGCATCCTTGACCATGCGGTCAACTTCCGCATCCGACAAACCGGAAGAAGCCTTGATCACGATGGATTGCTGCTTGCCGGTCGCCTTGTCCTTGGCAGACACATTCAGGATACCATTCGCGTCAATGTCGAAGGTCACTTCAATCTGCGGCATACCGCGTGGGGCTGGCGGAATGTCTTGCAGGTCGAAACGCCCCAAGGACTTGTTGTCACGCGCCATCTGGCGTTCGCCCTGTACAACATGCACCGTTACCGCTGTCTGGTTGTCATCTGCGGTCGAGAACACTTGATTGGCCTTGGTAGGGATCGTGGTGTTCTTTTCGATCAGCTTGGTCATGACACCGCCGAGGGTTTCGATACCCAACGACAAGGGGGTAACGTCCAGCAACAGGATGTCCTTGACACCACCGCCCAAGACACCGCCCTGGATCGCTGCACCGACAGCAACCGCCTCATCCGGGTTCACGTCACGGCGTGGCTCTTTGCCAAAGAAATTCTTTACTGCATCCTGCACTTTCGGCATACGGGTCTGACCACCCACCAGGATCACATCGTTGATCTGGGCAGCGCTCAAGCCTGCATCTTTCAGGGCAATCTTGCACGGGTCAATGGTACGGCTGATCAGGTCATCAACCAAGGACTCCAGCTTGGCGCGGGTCACTTTGATGTTCATGTGTTTCGGGCCAGACGCATCTGCCGTGATGTAAGGCAGGTTGACATCAGTTTGCTGGCTGGAAGACAGCTCAATTTTGGCCTTTTCCGCAGACTCTTTCAGACGTTGCATCGCCAATGGGTCGCCTTTCAGGTCAACACCGGAAGACTTGCGGAACTCATCCACCAGATAGTCGATCAGGCGCATATCGAAGTCTTCACCACCGAGGAAGGTATCACCGTTGGTGGATAATACTTCAAATTGCATTTCGCCATCGACATCGGCAATTTCAATGATGGATACGTCGAATGTACCACCACCCAGGTCATAGACCGCAATCTTGCTGTCACCCTTGGACTTGTCCATACCATAGGCCAGCGCCGCAGCGGTCGGCTCGTTGATGATACGCTTGACTTCCAAACCGGCAATCCGGCCTGCATCTTTGGTGGCCTGACGCTGGGAGTCATTGAAATACGCAGGAACGGTAATGACCGCCTCAGTGACTGGCTCACCCAAGTAGTCTTCAGCCGTCTTTTTCATTTTCATCAGGACGCGGGCAGAGATTTCGGGTGGAGCCATTTTCTTGCCACGTACAGAGACCCATGCATCGCCATTGTCAGCCTGTACGATTTTGTACGGAACCAGCTTGATGTCCTTCTGCACGGCATCTTCATTAAAACGGCGACCAATCAGGCGCTTGACCGCATACAGGGTGTTTTCCGGGTTGGTGACAGCCTGACGTTTGGCAGTCTGACCGACCAACACTTCCTCATCCATGAATGCAACCACGGACGGGGTGGTACGGTCGCCTTCAGAGTTTTCGATAACCCGAGGCTTGTCACCTTCCATCACAGCGACGCAGGAGTTGGTTGTGCCAAGGTCGATACCAATGATTTTTCCCATGATTCTCTAATCTCCAAAAACTTGTGTCATTTCGTTTGCCACCGGGTGGCTGCATTGCAGGGGGTGGTAAACACAATCTATTCAATTGGCTTAGTAATTTGGGGTTATCTGCCCTTTTTCAAGGCCAACCTAACCCCAGATCAGCATTTTTTCGCTTACTTCTTGCAAACCATCACCATGGCAGGGCGCACCGTGCGTCCGCTCAGGGTATAACCTTTTTGCATCACGGCAATCACCGTATTGTTGTCGTGATCCGGGCTAGGCTGCATGGCGACTGCCTGATGGAACTCAGGGTTGAATGCCTGCCCCAACGGATTGACCGCCTCAACCTTGAAGCGCTCCATCACGGCCTCAAACTGCTTCAGCGTCAAACCCATACCTTCGCGGATACTGTCGATATCACCACCGGCCTGCATCCCCATTTCGAGGCTGTCAATCACCGGCAGGATACCTTCAACAAACTTCTGCACCGAATACTTGTGGGCATCCTCCACCTGCTTTTCCAGGCGGCGGCGCTGGTTTTCCATATCGGCTTGCAGGCGCAGGCAGCGCTCCCAATTATCATTGGCTTTGGATTGAGCCGCCTCCAGTTCTTGCTGGAGCTGGGCAAGTTCGGCTGCACTAACATCAGTTACCGATACATCAGCCGGATTGACAACGGTTTCTTCAGGGCTGTCCGGCATTGTGTTTGTGTCTTTTGGGTCAGTCATTGCGCTACTCCACGGCGAATAAGTGTAATTTCATCATGCAGAGTAGGGATTGCTTTCGGGATTTCAAGGGGGAATACCGTATACTTGTTGACAGATTGCAAAATCCTTGCCCAACACAGCCAAGAATAGCTCAAGAACAGCCCAGGAATAGCAAATGACCGCTTTCAAAGACCACTTTTCCAGTGTCACGCAAAACTATGCAACGTACCGCCCCCAATACCCGGCAGGATTATATGCCTGGCTGGCAAACCATGCACCTGCCCAGGAACAGGTCTGGGATTGTGCCTGTGGTACAGGGCAAGCCTCGCTGGGGTTGGCGGAACACTTCCAGCAGGTGATTGCCACCGATGCCAGTGCCAGCCAAATTGCCGCTGCCCCAGAGCACCCACGCATTGAATGGCGGGTTGCACCGGCAGAACACAGCGGGCTTGCCGATGCCAGTGTCGACCTGGTGACAGTCGCCCAAGCTCTGCACTGGTTTGACCTGGATGCATTTTATACCGAAGTGAAACGCGTGCTGAAACCGGGTGGCGTGCTGGCAGTCTGGACGTATGGTGTGCTCAAACTCAGCGACCCGGCGGTGGATGCACTTGTCCAACACTTTTACCGCGATGTGCTGGGCAGTTACTGGCCTCCTGAACGTGCCATTGTTGAAAAAGGCTACCGGACATTGCCCTTCCCCTTTGCCGAATTCGAGCCTGCGGCTTTCAGCATGCAACTGCACTGGAACCGGGCACAACTGTTGGGCTATCTACGCAGTTGGTCAGCCAATGACCGCTATATCAAGGCCAACGGACATGACCCCGTAACCGACCTTGAACAAGCATTGGCTGCCATCTGGCCTGCCGATACCACACTGCTAACGGAATGGCCTTTATCCATCCGCATCGGGCTTAAAGCTTAAGTACGCCCTTTGCGCAGCATTTCTGCCAGCAAAAACGCCAGCTCCAGACTTTGGCTGGCGTTCAGGCGTGGGTCGCATTGGGTTTCATACTGGCGTTGTAGGGCATGGTCATCCAATTGTTCCGCCCCGCCGACACATTCGGTGACATTACGCCCCGTCATTTCAATATGCACCCCACCCGCATAGCCCCCTTCAGCCTGATGGATTGCAAAGAACTCGCGCACCTCATCCATGATATGGTCAAACTGGCGGGTTTTCAGGCCACCAGCAGCACTGCGCGTATTACCATGCATCGGGTCACATGACCAAACGACTTTTGCCCCCGCCTCCTGCACGGTACGGATCAGTGCGGGCAAATGCAGCCCCACCTTGCCCGCCCCCATCCGGCTGATCAGGGTCAAGCGTCCGGGGATGTTCTCCGGGTTAAGCGCCTCCAGCAAGCGCAGCAAGCCGTCACGGGTCATGCTCGGGCCAACCTTTAAGCCCAAGGGATTGGCAACCCCCTTAAGGAACGTGACATGCGCCCCGTCCGGCTCACGGGTACGGTCGCCGATCCACAGCATGTGTGCCGAGGTCGCATACCAACGCCCTCGCTGTGCATCAAAACGCGTCAGCGCCTGCTCATACTCCAGCAACAAGGCTTCATGCGACACATGGAAATCCACCCCATGCAAGCCCGCCTGCGCTGACGGGTTGAGGCCGCATGCTTGCAGGAAGCGCAAGGCATCATCAATTTGGCTATTCATCGCATGATAACGCCCTGCCAAGGGGCTATCCGCGAGGAAATCGACATTCCAGCGGTTGACCTGCATCAAATCAGCAAACCCACCCTGTGCCAAACCCCGTAAAAAATTTAGCGTTGCCGCAGACTGTGAATAACCACGCAGCATCCGGGCTGGATCGGGAATCCGGGCTGCCTCATTGAAATCCGTGCCATTGATAATGTCACCGCGATAAGTCGGCAACGTCACCTCACCGCGTGTCTCGGTTGGTGCTGAACGCGGCTTGGCGAACTGCCCCGCAATCCGCCCGACCTTAATCACCGGACAAGCCGCCCCATAGGTCAAGACCATCGCCATTTGCAGGAACACCCGGAACATCTGCTCGATAGTATCCGGGTGGTAATGGCTAAAACTTTCAGCACAATCGCCCCCTTGCAGCAGAAATGCCCGCCCCTCCGCGACCTCACCCAAGGAGCGGCGCAGATTGTCCGCCTCACCTGCAAAGATCAGCGGGGCAGACTGCCGCAGCCGTTGCGTCACTGCCGCCAATGCCCCGGCATCGGTATACACGGGCATTTGTACAGGCACACACTGCCGCCAAAGGTCGGGGTTCCAATCGGTTGTCACAGAACGTGTTTCCATCGTGAGCAAAATATTTCCATCCTCTTGATTTGGATACATGATACCTCACTGATGGCATCACGCCACACATCCAAGATTGACCACATAGGGATCGATCTACCCCATCAAAAGTGGGCACATCAAAAAGTGGGTTGTTGATGAAAATCTACCTCAAAGTTTACCGGACTTCGGTAGTTATTGGCAA
The DNA here is from genome assembly GCA_964293005.1 of uncultured Thiothrix sp. Taxonomy (GTDB): domain Bacteria; phylum Pseudomonadota; class Gammaproteobacteria; order Thiotrichales; family Thiotrichaceae; genus Thiolinea. Next base: position 1,455 of record CAXYXW010000014.1, on the reverse strand, counting down.
AGTGTAACCGAAGCCGATTGCAGTCGGTTTCGATATATCCGAACACCGTTTGGCTCATGGATTCACGGGTGATAAAACGCCCGCAGTGGATCGGTGTTTTTCAAGGTAGTTGTCGCAAAAATCATACTGCGCCCCTGACTTTTTCCAGCCCTAGTTTGTCCGGCTTGTGGGTTTTACTGATCACAAGCTCAGCCATTTCATCGACTTGGGTAAAAATATCCCGCAAGGTGTTTTTGTTTTTGGCGGTGAGCTTAAGCTCTCGCTCCTTTGCCAGCGTTTCCACTGCCGTCATGAACGTGTTGTAGTTGTAATGTGGCTCTGTCCCAAACGGCTCCGCAATCGCACCGATAAGCGCAGACAACAGAAAATCCTTCGGCTCGACGCACAAACGATGAAAACGCAGCAGCCGCGCATCATCCAAATGCACAGCCAAGCGCAAAGGCCGCTCCACGCTGACCTTGTGATAACTAAATGCCTCATTCGGGAAGATTTTGGATTGCTCACCCTGTTGCGGTGCGGTGATCAGTTGGCAGATAGCCTGAATGTGATCCTCACCCAATTCACAGTTTTTCTTGCCCATGTTCTTGCGCAGCGGCTGATACCAGCCTGTCGCGTCAATCAGTTGCACCTTGCCCCGGCGTGATGCGGCCTTAGTGTTGGTCAACACTATAGGTGGCAATGCCGGTGTTGTAAGTACCTTTGCAGAAGTTATCAGAGGTAAGTATTTATGGCAAACTGGCAGGGTTAACCCTAAGCCAACGCCCTCTGATGAAACAAATAGCCCCCCTGACTGAAGCAGAACAAGTAACACTGACAGAAGCCTACCGCAACCACCCGAGCTTTCGGGTTCGCCAGCGTGCCCATGCCCTGCTCCTGAACCACCGGGGTTATTCACACGTATCCATGAGCTGTTCGAAGTGCAGCACGAAACGGTCAGCCGCTGGCTGCAACGCTGGCAATCGGAGGAGCTGACCGGTTTGCTGGATCAGGGGCGCAGTGACCGTCCGCCGATGCTTGATGATACCGACGTGGCGGTTTTGCTGGAAGCCACCAACCGCAATCCCCACCCGATCAAGGTGGCACGCGATGGGCTGTTTGAAAAAACGGGCAAACCGGTCAGCCGGGATACCGTTAAACGTACACTGAAAAAACGCTTATGCCTATAAGCGTTGCCGCCAGTCTTGCCGACACAAACGGGACGGGGCGCTATTCAGGCGGGACAGGGAAGTGATGACATGGTTACAGCAGCAGGAAGATCGGGGCGGATTCATTGACGCCATTTCGATGAGTCGGGCGTTTCATTGACCTCTGTTGTGCCCTATGGCTGGCAGCCCGTCGGGGAAACCCACCGTATCCCCTGCCAGCGGAGTCCACGCCTCAACCTGCTGGGGTTCATGGGTCGCAACCATGGGCTGTTTTTCCAGACATCGGAGCAGTCCGTCAAGGCAGACACCG
>CAXYXW010000013.1:0-111435 GCA_964293005.1 uncultured Thiothrix sp. | reverse complement strand
TTAATATGGCTTTCTTATCCTTATTGCTCAGAAGATTATGAGCAGGTTCTAAGGGCAAGCCGGACGTTGGCAATGGTGAAAAAACCACACCATTGCGTGGGGTATTCAAAAAAATGACTGCCCGTTCTCGATGGGATGATCAGATTCGGGTTTTTCTACATCCTCATTGAAGCAGTCAGTTACCAGCGTGCTCGAAAATGTTGGCAGAAAACTCTTTATAACTTTTGCATAGGTACTTACTACCTGAATAATGTGCATTTTATCGTTACATCAAGCCATCGAACTGGCGGGCATCATCCCGTAAAGGCTTGCTGTTGATGGTATGGATCAGACCAAGCACCTGTTGTTTGACATGGCGGTAGGCAGGTTCGGTGGCGGGTTTGTATTGGTAGCTGGCACGCGCAAAGCGGTAATCCCACGCCACATGGGTCATACCTTGGTAACGGTCGGGGCGTTGCTGGTACAGCTTATGGAAACGGGTTCCGGGGATGGCCTTGAAGCGTGCCGGACGTACCCGGTCAAATTCATCCAGGCTATCCAATAGGAAGTTACGGGTATCTTTTAGGTCATGCACGGTTTCTTCTGGATACCCCAGCATCATCGAACAGCGCACACTTAAGCCTGCCCGGTAAGCATCTGCCACAAACTGGCGGTTACGCTCAATGTCCGTCCCCTTGGACATGCGCTTTGCCAGCCGTTGACTGCCGGTTTCCAGGCCAAAACTGATACGGGTCAGCCCTGCTGCCTTGGCTGCCACCAAGGTGGATAAGTCGAGGCCATTCTCCCCATGTGCATCGACATGCACGGTTGCAATCCAGCGCCCACCGGGAATGATGTGCTGGAAATGGTCGATCAAGCCATGCCACATCGCCAGATTGGAGTTCAATTTGAGGTCAAGGAAAATGAAATCCTTGCTACGGTAGCGTGCTGATTGTACCTGTAATTCATTTAAAACGGCTTGTACCGGGCGGGAGCGAAAGGAGCGCCCATTGGAGGTGATCACATCGCTGCAAAAGGTGCAAACATCCCAACTGCAACCCCGCCCCGTCATCACGGGAATAATCCGGTGGGGGTAAGCGTGCCACGGAAAATCATCGAAATCAGGGATGGGGAGTCTGTCCAGCTCCTGCAAGGGTGGGGCAACAGCTGCGTACTCCCCATTGTCGTGCGTAAAGATACCCGGCCATACGTTCAAATCCTTGCGGCGAATTGCCGTATCGACCATATCCGCGATTACCCAATCGGCTTCCCCGGCAAAAATGGCGGTGACACCCGTGATGCTTAACCACTCCCTGATCGTTTCAGGCTGGCTAAATGCAGGCCCGCCCAGTAAGACGGGGATTTTATGGCGTAATGCCAATCCTGCAACCGCCTGCACCGAGCCGTAGTGATTGAGATAGGCTGATAGCAGGATAATGTCCGGCTTTGCTTGGGTAATCCGTTCTTGCACCGCTTTCAGTGTGATGACGTGTGGCTCGGATTGCCATTTTTCATAGAGCTTGCGGATTGGCTCATGCAGAGGCTGAACCACTGGGTGGGTGGCAAAATTAATTTGCCGTTTCAGGTGTTCGCGCCAATTTTCAGCACGTTCGCGTTCCGTGGCAGGAGCACCTATCGCCAAGGGTGATAACACATCAACCTCATAACCTGCCGCCCGCAATGGCGTAACCAAATATCCAATCGCCAGTGTGGGGTAACGGGCAAAGTTATTCAGGTCAACCAGTAATATTTTAGGCATCGGTGACAATCCCTCGCGTCTTCGTCTTCACTTCGCTAATCGTAGACATATATACGGGGTTTCATCCGATATTTTGAGGGAAAGCTTGCCTAAACCCCCCTCTGCCCCGATAACCAGCAAAATACAGATACACCCTGTGGTGGCCTGCGAGGTTAGCCAAATGAACACAGTGCTGGCTTCGTGCGACCTAAAACCAGACGAATCCCGGTATTCTTAGCTATTTTGGATTATAGTTATACACACCATTTTTCTGGAACGGAGGTAAAGAGTGTCATCCGAAGCCCTGAAAACCGACTGGCTTAACCCTGCCAGCTTGAAAAGTGCGGCTGCCCGCCGCTTTGCTGAATTTTGCCAACAGAACCTGCAAACCCCAAGCCATGCAGCGGATGCTGACCCTGGTTTGTCGCTGGAGGCTGCCCGTTTGGTGCTTGAGCGTTTGGAGCAGCGGCTGCCTACGGGAGGCCGCCCATGATTATTAGTGATTTATTGGTAGAGAATTTCCGAAAATACCAATACCTGTATCTGCAAGATTTGCCTGAAAACGGGCTGGTCGTGGTGGCAGGTGGTAATGAGTCTGGGAAAAGCAGTATCGGTGAGGCCATCAGCTTTGCCCTATTCGGGCGCACCGAGGCCTTGGCAGAAGCCCGCACGGGTAAGCTGGTATTTTGGGGGGCAGAACAGGCAACCGTTAGTTTATCCTTCCAGCATCAAGGCCGCCCTTTCCGTATTACCCGCAAAGTCGATAAAGCGGGCAACCAGATTGCCAGCTTATCCAATCCCGATACTAATGTGACCTTGGCTTCGACTCCGGCGGATGTTGACCAACAGCTGAAGGCGTTGTTGGGGTATGGCTATCCGGCATTTGTGCGCACCTTTTATTGGAGCCAATTGACCCAGGGTGACAGCCAGGCCGATGCCGATAGCCTGCAAGCCATGACCGGTGTAAAGGCTTATGCCAAGCTGGATGAGCAGCTCCAGCAGGAGCAACAGGAAACCCATGCATTGGTTGCGCAATTGGAGGCCGATCACCATGCCACGCTGGCGGCACGGGATGCGATTGGTTTGGATGAAGGGCGCTTGCCGAGCTTGTTGGAAATCCGTGAAACCCTGGAAGACCGTCAACAGGGCAGTTTACGCTTGATGAAGGACATGGGAGCTGCCAGCCAGAACTACCCGGAAAACTACAGTGCCTACCAGCATTTCCGGTGGAAAAGCCGCCATTATGGTTGGTTGGGTGTCTTGGGTATTGTGGTTCTGCTTCTTGTGCTTGCAGCTTGGGGGGTATTGACCTTCCTTCCGCATCTGTTGGCGGGTTTGTCGCTGCCTGTGTTTGTTGCCCAGCCAGATTTTCCGCGTGGCCTGTTATGGGCGGGCGTGGTTATCGCTATCCTGACCAGTATCCTGCTACTGTTTGGGTGGCATGTTGAACGCAACCGCTTGCAACCTTTGCGGGGGCAGTCAAGGGCATTGGGTAAGGCATTGTCCGATAGCTTGAAGCAATTGCGTGACAGTTTACCTAGCCAATTGGGTGAGAAGGCCAGTGCTTACCTGCAACAGCGTAACTTACTGAATGCTGCCGAAGATGTACCCGCTGCGGCTGTCCCTGATAGCCTGCCACAACAGGTACACCTGTACATGGCTGCTCCGGATCAAGTGACCCATACCGCAGCAGCGGTTGCGGAGGATTTGGTACGCCATAGCTCGAAGCTGGGGGATTTTGCAGCGGTTGTCGGGGATGAGGCTGCACAAGAGCGCACTTTGGTTGACCAGTACATGGCTCTGAATAAAGAGGCGACCGAGCAGGGAGCCATTATCGACGGGCACAAGCATCAGGTACAGGTCAAAGGCAAAGCCACTGAGTTGTTGCGGCAAGCGTCCAGCTATTCGATTGAGCGCTTTAACCAGATCGTGCATAACCGTTGCCAAGGCCTATTGTCTGAGTTCACCCAGTCCCATTACAAAGATCTGGCGATTAATACCGATTTTGCCCTGCGTGTCTTGTCGGAAGAAAAAGGTGATTATCTGGATTTTGACGAGATTTCCGCAGGTACACAGCGGCAAATTGCCTTGGCGATGCGGATTGCTTTGGCAAACTCCTTGGCAGACAGCAACGATACGGCACAACAGTTCATGTTCTTGGATGAGCCATTTGCCTTTTTTGACCAGAACCGCACCGCCGCCGCACTCTCCAGCTTGCGCGAAGCCAGCAAGGGGAGTTTGCAGCAGATTTGGGTGACTGCCCAGGCTGTCCCGGAAGGGGTGGGGGACGCACGCATTATCGAATGCAAGCAAGGTGAAACGTCCCTGAATGCCTGATCCCGGTTCTCGTCTAGTGTCGGAAGGTATGCGTAAACTGGAAAAAATCGATTAATCTGATTTTAAGTTTAAAAAGTGCTTGAAACAGAAAATCGTTTGTGTAGAATACGCGCCTCACGGGTCGTTAGCTCAGTCGGTAGAGCATCTGACTTTTAATCAGGTGGTCGCGCGTTCGAATCGCGCACGACCCACCACCAATATCAAAGGGTTACAGTGTTTTTACTGTAGCCCTTTTTTATTTGTGCTACTTTTTCACCATTCTTAGTCACAGGTTTAGTCACGCAATTTGTAAGCTAGGCTTGGTTTTGGTTGTTCTGGTTTGAACAGTCGCCTTCTCTGCCAGACACAAAAAAGCCGGGAACATGCCCGGCCTTCTGGTCGCATCTTCCGAGTGCATCACACACGCTTCAGCAACTTGCTGTAATCCTCGTGGCTGCCAATCCAGAACCAGACAGCATCAACCCCATCGAATGTGCAAACAGCGCGGTAATGGTCGCCTACCCTTGCGCTTGCATACGGATTCTTCCCACCTGCCAACTTCTTGAAGTTTACTGAAGGGTGGGCGATGTCTGCTTTCAGCAGCTCATAGTTTTTCTTTGCCAGCAATTGGATGTGTGCGGGTAACTGGTTGTGCAGCTCCCAGAACCTTGCTGTTGTGAAGTGGTTCATAGTGGGGTTGTCCGGCCTGCCCGGTGTTCCCTGATGGCTTCCTCTGCAAGGCAATCAAAAGCCGCGCCGTCCATTTCTTCCCAATCCGCCACAGGTGGCAGGTTATGCTTCATCCGCAAGTAGCCCATAAAGTCCAGAACTTCACGTAACAGTGCTTCCGGCATGTGTTGGGCTTGTTGTGCTAATGTTTCAGCAGTGACTATTGCACCCATGTTATACGCCTCTTGTGTTTGCTTGGACTCATTGTAGGCCGCACAGATACCAACTGCCAACCTCCCCACCCCACATAACCAAAAAGCCGGGAACATGCCCCAGCCTTTGGTTGATGGATCAGTGGTTGGCTCAGTGCATCACCAGCCGGTCATGCCCTACCCTACCCCGTGGGGTAACGTCGATGGCATCAGGGTGGATAATCTGGATTTCCACCAGTGCCGAATGGATGCGGTTTATGTTCACCAGCCGCCCACGCTGCTGCTCCTTCTCCCGGATTGCCAATACCTGTGCCGGTGTCAAATTTTCGCGGATGGTTTCAATCATGCGGTTCATGCGGTCAGCCCCCCACCGATATTTGCACCCCTTGCCGACTGTAAGCGCTCAGGCTTGGTCAGGTTCCAGAACGAATCCTTGCAGCCCTTCCCACAAAAGCACTGGTTATAGGTGTTCTTGGTGAAGGTGGTCGTACAGGTCGGGCAAGCCAGAACAGCCCCCACCGCCGCACTTTTGGCGATGTGGTACAACACTGCCATATCGTCGGTTTTGTCCGTGTCACGGACAATCGGGTCATCCGTGTTTTTGCCGTCCAAAGTCCGTGTAACCCGATCTGCAATGCGGTTTCCGTGCGTGTTGAGGCTTAACGGCAATTGCGCTTCGTGTGTCCCCAACACGCCGCCATTTCTGCCATTTTTGCCCGTTTGGGTGGGTGGGGCAGGTTCAGGGGTAGGGGTGTCCTTCAGCAGCTTGGGGCGTTTGATGTTGCGTTTGACGGTGTAGCCCATGCGGGAAAGGGCTTCGATGTAGATGCCGTTGCGTGTGCCGGTGAAGTGGAAACCGGATTCAAAGGCGACCACAAAAATCAGGGATGCAAACATCATTGCCGCCGTGTAGGTTTCCTGTGAGATTTCCTTGAGGAAGCGCACAATGGCGGTGTGGTTGTGCTCCACGTATTCAAGGCTTGATGCGGATTGCACCAGGGCAGCCTTGGTGGTGGCCTGTTGGAGCAGGGCAGTTTGTACCCGCTCACCTTCGGCTTGCGCCCGTGCGGTCAGCCCATCGGCCTTGGCTTGGTTGGCACGCCTGCATTCACCGCTGCACTGTTCAGCCAGCGACTGGTAACGCGCCGCTTCCGCCTTGTAATGCGCTGCCATGCTTGCCGGTGGTGCATCCGCTGCGTTTATCTTCCCCAATACCGCCGCCAGGGTAGGGGAGTTGAGGGAGCGGTCACGCACCAGGGAGTCTTCCCGTTCGCTGCTGGTGGCAACCTCGGAGAAAATGACAAAGGTCAGGATCAGCAGGGTAACCAGCAAGGCTGCCATGTTCTGCCTGACATGGGTATACAGGGAGCGTTGCCCCAGGGTAATGGCAATGGTGGCAGTCAGGCCAATGATGGCAAAAATCCAATTAGTGAAACCCCATTCCCGTGGGTCAAGGCTACCCGCACCAAAGAAAATCAGGCAAAACGCCCCCGTCAGCAGCATACCGCCCGCCACAAACAGGTTCAGGGTCAGGTTGTTGTCACGGTATTCGTCATAGACCTGTTCCACGGGTTTGGTGGAAACCATGTGCTGTATTTCGGCTTCGATGGCTGCGCCGCGTGTCATGGCATAGATTGCCAGCACGAGTACCAGCAACATGATGATGGAAAGCATCAGTAAGTTCATGGTTTTGTCCCTTCAGGCCAAGGCCGCCAAGGTGGTGAGGCCGGTTGCAAAAATCCCCGCGTGCAGGTGGTGCTGGCAGTCCAGCGACTCACCAAACGCCCGTGCCAATGCCAACCCACCTATCAGGTAAGGCAGGGTCAGCATTTTGGTTTGGTAGGACTCCGGGTAAACCAGGCCATCAACCAGCACAAACAGCGCATACAGGGCATAGGCCAACAACTTCAAAATGAAGTGGGTCAGGTGGCGGGTATCCAATAGGGTGGGGGAGCGGTTCATGGTTGCGCCTCCTGCCGGATGGCGTTGTACTCTGCCACCCATGCTGCCCGCTTCGCTGCGGTCAGTGCATCCAGCGGCATACCCGCACGGGCAAACAGTGCATCAATGCCGCGAATGTCATCCGCCAAGGTGCGCAAGCGTGTTTGTCTGGCGGTATCGGTACGCTCTTGCGCGGCTTGCTGTTGCGCCTGCAAGGTACTGCGGTCAAGTGTGCCTTGCCGCGCCGCTTGTGCCAGTTGGTGCAGGTAGCCCAGTGGGGATTTCACTTTGCCTGCGTCCATGCCAGCCGACAGCAACAGCAGGCAATCCTGCGCATTGTCCGGGGTCAAGCCATCGAGAATACGGGCAGCAGACTTGCGCCCTTGCTTGCCAAAACTGGGGGGATAGGGCAGCGCTTGTGGGCTGGCTTTTTCCGGTAAATCACCACGGCGACTGTCTGCCGTTGGGGAAGTTTCCGGCGGTGGGGTAGTGGTGGGAGTAAGGTTAGGGGAAGTAAGGTATAAAGATGTATGTTCCCATTTTTCGGAAGTTTCACCCGAAAAACGGAAAACTTCCCCATTTTTCGGAAGGGCAGGCACAAAAAAACCATCGGGGTATGCTGCCAGAAAATCCGCCGGGATGTGGTAGGTAAATTCAAACGCCGGGTGTGGTTGCGCCTCAAACAAGCCTTTACCAATAACGCCCGCAATCGCAGGCGCAAGCCGATCTTTGCGGATGGCGGTCAGCGTTGCCAGCCGTTTCAGGTTCAAGGGGTCAGCAGTTTTGCCATAGCAAAGGGTTTGGCGGAACAGGGCAAGAAATACCCGCAGTTCGTTCTGGCTCAAATCGGCGGCGAGGGCTGCATCAATCAAATCACGGGCAAGGCTCATGCTGCACCCCCGAACGTTTGCCGGATGAACTGGATAGCTTGTGCAGCCGTCTCGAAATCAGCGGTTTCAAGGTTGATGCCATGATGTGTTTCGCGAAGAAAAACCACATCCACAAAACAGCAGGTCTTCGGTTGCCGGTTCAATCGCCCGGAATGATGGCCTTGCACGATCCATGCAAGCGGTTGGTGTTGGCGGTAGACCATCCAGCCTGTATAGGTACGGCGGAAGGTGAGGGGGTGGGTTCTGGTGGGTTGTGCTGATGTTGGCACACGCGGGAAGGCGGGCAAATAGCCATGTGCAGGACGCAATGCGCCCATCGGGTTAGCGGTCATCGCTGATTCTCCAGTTAAGTTTTTAGATTGGGCAAAGTTGCCGGGTACTCTAATCGCTTAACTGGTAAACGACGCGCTTGTTCCCGCCGCAGCGGTGTTGTAGTCCACGCATACCCGGCATAACCGTTGATGCGTAGTCTACAGGCGTAAAAAAACCGCCTGCGTCGCTGTGGCGGTGTTGCCGCCAGTTAAGGGTATTAGAGTCCCAGAATTTTGCAGTTGCTGCCCGGTTGCCCGGACTGCTTTTTTAGCATAGGGCAGAAATTTACGCGCTGCAATCACCCAATGGCTGAATTTAGGCAAATTCTGTTATATCTTGTTATGACAGTGACGGTACAAACGCACACACGCAAGAGAGGTAGGCAATGGCAATGAGTGAACTGGTGGGGAAGGGCTTATATTCTGCCCGCGAAGCCGCGCACATCATCCGTGTGCCTGCCAATAAAGTGCGCCGTTGGATGTTTGGCTACCAAAGCAAAGGCGTGGAATATAAGGGTTTGTGGGAGCGTGCAGTCAACGAACCGGGCGTGATTGGCTTCCATGATTTGCTGGAATTGAAACTGGTATATGAATTCCGCCAACACGGTCTAAGTCTGGCTGTCATCCGTCAGGCTGCACGGATTGCACAGGAAGAGTTCGGCACGTCTTACCCCTTCGCCCGTCAACACTTCCATACCGATGGTAAAAAGGTATTTCTGGAAGCAGCTAAACAGGTAGGTGATACGCACTTGGTGGATGTCATTAGCAAACAGTATGTGATGGAACAGGTTTACCGTGCTTCTTTTCTGGCAAGCATTGATTATTCCAGCCTTGGCGATGCAGAACGCTGGTATCCCATGAATGACGAACAACACCCCGATAAATCCATTGTTCTTGACCCGCAACGCGCCTTCGGCAAGCCGATTTTGACCGAATCCGGTGTGCCTACGCGGGTGCTGTATGATGCTTATCGACTGGCTGAACCCGTGGAAGTCATTGCCGCCAATTACGCAATCACCCCCGAAGCGGTCAAACAAGCCGTATTGTATGAATCACAGTTACAGGATGCCGCTTGAAGCTGTTTCTGGATAACAACTTGCCCTTGTCACTGGCAAAAGCCCTGAACGCATTGATTGAACCTTACTCTCATCAAGCGGTTCATCTACAGGACGAATTTGAACACAACACACCTGATCTTGAATGGATTGCGACCCTGAAAAAGCAGAGAAATTGCATCATTCTGAGTAATGACCGATTCAAAGAATACGCTGCCGAACGCAAAGCCTTGGCAGAGTCGGGTTTAGTTGTATTTTGGCTATCCGGCAAGCAATGGGGCAAGCTGAAACTGCTAGAAAAGAACCTGTCCGTTTTGGAGTGGACAAACGCCATCCTGAATCATGCCGAACCTGCACTTGCCGAAGCTATGCGAACAGGGAAAGGGTCTATTTGGGCAATGAAATACATGCCCAACCGACGCGAATACAAGTTTGAACGGGAACGCTTAGCTTAAACCTCATTCCTGCCCAAAATCATTGCTTCCACTTCACGTTTAGCTTGCTCAAACTCCTGCGTCGCTTCTTCCCGCAGTTTTGCTGCTCGATTACGAACAGATTGAATATGGTAAACAATTTTATCTTGTATCTCACTAGGAGGGACTATAATCGGCATACTTGATATTTCCTCCAAATTTATATTTGCTCTTGCAACAGGACGCTTTAGCCGGTTAAGGCACATTTGACCAATGCTTGATTTAATCAATTCTTTGACAAACTGCGGATTAAAATCCTCATTAAGTCTGACTAATGCAATCGCCTGATTAATATTTGCCTCTCGTTCATCAAGATAAATGCCAACTTGTCCAATTGTTGCGCCTACAATCGCAATCATTAAATCATTTTTTTGAACTTTTGAAGACTTCATTATTCCATTATGAATTTCCGGCCTTATGTAAATCATCTCAGAGAAATCCAAGAGGCCATTTATATCAATATTGCCACTCCGAATAAATAGAATTCCGCTTTCTATATCTGTGTAAGAGTCACCACCAGATAAAGGGGTAATTCCACTTGTAATTTTTTCACTTAACTTCTTGAGGGTGTACACTGGATATTTAGAATTTCTCAGTACATCAAAAAAATCAATAAATATTTTTTTATGGAAATAAGGATCAGCCCGACTCCCTGAAATATCGCTATAGTTTCGTATAAAAATACGCTGACTGATGCTGTTATCTTCTTGTCCCAGTGTGGGAATGCCTAATTCGTTTAGCAGATAGGTGTCAACGCCTGATAGTAAGGTCTGGGCTTGTTGTTCTTTTTGTGCTTTTTCTGATAGTGCAGCTTCATAGGTTTCAACTGCTTTCTTTTGTATGGCAAGCGGTGGAATGACAATAGGCACAGGTGCAAGCTGTTGGTAGTTTATATTTTTCTGTGCAGATTGTGGGGCAAGGTCATTTAGATAGTTTTTGATGAACTTGAAGTAGAGATTAATGTATTCCAAGGTGATGCTATCATTCTTCGGTTGCATACCAATCAAGCTATCAGGAAAACAAGCCGGATAATCCAGAATTGCAGTATCGCCAATATTGGCAGCTATCGTAATGACAACGGTAGACTTATTGAACAAACGACTTGTTTCTAATCCAAGCTCATTTAAGGTTTGTGAATAGGTAATTTTACCGTTACCTTCACTTGCCCTGACAACATCTCCCGTTTGTATAAATGGATATTCTCCGTCGTAAAATCGGGGGTCATTGCGTGGACGATGCCCAAAACGTCCACGAGTCATTAAAATTACGTCAGATAGTTTTTGAACTGGATGTGCTGTATTATTTGCAAGGTGCAAGTTGTTTACAGAAAAATAATAAAGCGGATCAAGTCGCCCATCAAGGTCAGAAAAATTTGTGAAAAATACCTTTAAATTATGTGCCGATAGATTCAGTTCAGATGTCATGCCTCACCCCGCTCGATAGCTTCGATGAAACGGGAAAGCTCTTGGGCAATCAGTGGCAATTCATTGTTGTTGGTGGATTTTCCGGTTGCGTCGTAGCCGATGTCTTCGGCAATTGCCATGAAGATGGGGTAGTCATCAACTAAAGAACGCTGCTGTTCGGCGTATTGCTCTTCCAGCTTTTCCTTCATCGCATCAATTTTTTCTTTATACATCGCATTGATGCCAGCTTTCCATTCTTTAAATGCTGGGGAGTCTGTGAGTTCTTTACCTTTCAGATTTTCGGGGTTCTCAAATCCCTTCTGGGTACTAATATGCAGCTTTTTCAGGTTTTCAATCCGCTGATATTCTTTTTCAAAGTTGAGTTTATGTTTCAGTGAATCCTGTAAAGCGGTCTTACGGTTTTTGATGGCTTGCGTGACAGCGTTGGTATGCTTTTTCAGGAATAGTACGGAGCTTTTGACTCCCGCGCCAGTAGCCTGAAACGCTGTTTGCGGCATAGAAACGACGGCAACAATGCGGTAGTTCTCTTCGATGTCATCCCGCACATATTGCAGACTGGAATTTGTCAGAATCCCATCAGGCACAACAACTGCCAAATAACCGCCTTCTTTCAGGAACCTGTGGCACTGTTCAATAAATAAAACCTCTGTGCTTTGGTTAGGTCTGTTACTTGCAACACTGCCGGGGCTTAACCAGTCGGCTTTTTTCATGGCAAGCCCATACTGGTGCATATAGGCTTGTTCGGTCTGCTTGACCGTTGAACCAAAAGGGGGATTAGTAATAATGAAATCAAAGCGATTGTAGGCAAACCCTTGGTTGTTGGTGCGTGAACGGATGCCCTTCTGGATCACTTGCCCTTTTTCCACCACATCATTAATCGGTAACAGGCCATCGGCTGCAATCACATTCGTATGCCCATCATCATGAATAATCATGTTCATCTTGGCGGTACGGGCTATTTGTTCGTTAATTTCGATACCGTATAACTTGTATTCGGCAAAATCATGCCAAAATCTGAAATGTTCATGGTATTGCTTGGGATTGGTTTTATGATTCGGATAGCGGTCATTCGCCAAGCTTCTGACCTTATCCAGTGCATGAAGCAAGAAGCCACCACTGCCGCAAGAAGTATCCAGCACTAGCGATTCATTGGTGATAGGCAAGACGCTGACAATAAACTCCACAATGGGACGCGGCGTAAAATATTGTCCGAAGTCACCCCGGAAAAATGACCCCATGAAGGTTTCAAATGCCCGCCCTTTGCTGTCAAGGTCGGTATCCCCAAGGTTGATGTTTTCCAGATACCCAACCACCGTGCGCAACTTTTCAGGGGTCAAGCGGATGTTGTCCTTAAATACTTCCGGGTCACGCTCCTGGCCTTTCTGATACAGCATCCTGACACGCTGCATCAGTGTCCTGTTGGCGGCTTCGTCATCTTCATCAGCAAAAACCTGAAACTGGTAAGGCTGCTGAGGAGCCGTATTTTTTTCATCCCAAATCTTGCAGAAAATCAGCTTGTCGAGTTCATCAAAAGCCTCTGACGGGTTCAATTCGCCACCACCCCACAAAGCGTTATGCGCTTGTTTAAAGCGTTGGGTCAGCTCGCTTTCGGTGAGGATTTCCAAGTCTTCAAAGACCCTGCCAGCCTTATCTATGCCATCTTTGACGAACTGATAGGCAGGCGGCTTGCCTTCACCAAATTTAGGGATGTTACCTATCGTTATCCGCGCCTTGGGCTTTTGGTCTGGCACTTGGTAACGGGTGTTCTTTGAACCGGAAGTGATCCAGACATACTTTGCACCTTCTGCCACCGCATAACTGAAGCCCTGCTCAACAGCCTGTTTGTATTCCGCATCGGAAATATCCTGCTTTTTGCACTCCACCAGAATATGCGGTGACTGTTGACCTGAATCGTTGTAAACGATGATGTCCGCCTCTTTGGTGCTTGACCCCATCGTGACCGTCACAAACTGCTGGATGTGCGTTGCAGGGTAGCCGTAGATCAGCACCAGCTTGAGGAAAGCATCTGCCTGTATTTGCTCTTCGGGATTGTTGTAATTACGGCGTTTTTTCTGGTGCAGGTAGGTGATGTACTTCTTGTCTTCATCAAAGCTGATTAAGCCTTTTTCGATGCCTTGCTTGATCAAATCCATGTGCTAGTGGTCGCTTCTCAATATTGGTCGGGGGAGTGCGGAATGTGTGCTGTATGGTGCGTGACTTGTCACAGAATCGCAACTATTCAACACAGGGGACTCATAATCCTCTGCTAACGTTCAGTCAACCCTTTGAATTGCATCCAAAACGCTGCAATGAAACACATCCGCTTGAGAACAGATGTTCCTAACGCTTGCCCAGTTGGTTACCAGCGTTCGGGCATGTATCCGGTATTCCCGCCCACTTTTCTTAATGCGCGTCCGCTTGGGCAAACTACCCAGCCTGCTTTCCATATTCGCGGAACATTCCACATCAGCCAGTAAGGTTGCATTGTCAGGGTATACGCCCGCTGCTAACCATGCCTCTGTTGATTGGGCAGGCATACATAACACCGTCGTGCGTGTGGGCTGAACACTCCCCAACCATGAACACAACACCGCCCGTAATGCCTCAACCGTATTGTCAGGCGGCGGGCATTCCCTTTGACAAGGCAAATGCCCCCAATCCGCCCGCGCCGTCACCGCTAAATCAGCATAAGACTTGCCCGCCACATCCGCATCCAAATGGATAATGAACAGGTCAAACCGTGCCAATGTCGGGTCACTTTCCAGCGTAGCCGCCCCTCTGGACTGAAATTCCCGACACCATTTCAGCACACCGCCCCAACCACCACCCAAATCAGGGCGGGTAGCTTCCGGCTGCAACAGCGTCAAAATGAACGGTTCGGGCAAAATCGCCTTCAACGCGGCTTCAATCACAATAAAATCCGTCAGCCCCTCTGCCACCAACGCAATCCGACATTCAGACATTCGGTACAGCCCCCAAATGCCCCATCAGCCACAAACGGGAAAGCGGATATTCCGCATTCAGCGTTGCCAACTGAGCGGTTGGCTGGATGCGTGTTACCCGCGTATGCCCATCACTGTTGCGGTCAACCGCAAACAAACGCACCGCATCATCGTATAAATCCAACCCATCCAGCACCGCCGGATTGTGGGCAGTAAACAGCAATTGGCGTTCGGCATCGGTTTTGGCTAACCACCCCGCCAGGTGGCTGACCAAACGTGTCACCAACCTTGGGTTCAATGCTTGGTCAAGATTGTCGATAGCAAACAACGCGGGGGAATGGGGCGAAAGGCAAAGGATGGCGCAAAACAGGATATACAAAGCCCCTTCACTGGCATCATAAGCCGTCAGGGTATTGCGGTTTTGCTTCATAAAGCGGTCAGTGAACTTCAGCACTTGCTTGGAGCGGGCAACCGAAGGGGAAAGCAATTCTCCCACCATCGGGGAAGTATCAATGTCGGCAACCCAATCTATCAATGCCAGCACACTATCAAAATCAACATCATCTGCCTGTTTTCTGAATTGAAAAAAGGCTTCTGCCAACCGCCCCCCCGATAAACCCAAGGGTTCGCGGGATTGTTGGTCACTGACCATGCCGCGCAAGGTTGGCGTGTTGGGGCAATAAATGGAATAGTTTTTCAAGCTCTGCATCAAGGTGAATGCAGGATTGTTTTCATCCAACTCTACCAACTTGAGCGCCGCCAATCCCGCCATCGGATTAAGGTTTTTTTTGTTTCTAACGCCATCAGAAAGAACAGGCTCAACACCATCAAACAGGTATTCCGTCTTGAATGCCCACGCAGGCTTAGGATTCTCCAACGGGTTCAAAATAGAAATCCGGTATTCCGCCCTTCGCTCTGTGCTTGCACTAAGACCAATGTGGACAGGCGTGCGCTGATCCTCAAAGGAGGCTTTATACAGGCGTGGAAGACCAGGACGCACACCACGCCGCAACAATGCCTCATCATCCACAATACCATTGGCAGCAGCACCCAACACCCCAATAGCTTCCAGAATATTGCTCTTGCCCACCCCGTTAGCCCCAATAAAGCAATTCACCCGCCCTAATGCCAACGTCATATCAGGGATGGATTTAAAACCGTTGATGCTAATTTGCTGGATCATAACAACACCTTGTACACATTATTGCTTGCCATACAATAGCTTATATTTTCATTCACTGCATTTTTCAAGACAGTACACTTGCTGCATAATCGCGTTCTGCTGGCGTAATCGCTTCAGCTTCCTGCCCATCCAATCCATAGCGCATCCCACCCGCTGCCACCGCCAGCAAGTAGTCACGCTGGTGCGTATGGGCATACAGCAACTTTTGAACAACACGTTTTGACGAACTCAAGTGGTGCTTGCCGATATGCTGGAATACCTCACGCTCAATCCCCAGCGCCAGTGGTTGCATGTGCAGCCAGACCGGGAAGGCGTTCAGGGAATCCCGCAACTCACGCGCCCGTAGCTCAGAGGGTGGTGGTGTGACCCGCTTGCGTGCCTTCGGCTTCTGTTTGGGCTTGGCCTTTGGTGGTTTGGGTTTGGTGAGTGCAGCCGGTTTCAGTTCATCCCGCTTGATGATTCGTTTCCCCGTGCGCGTAACCGCCTTTGGTTCGCTTGTTGGCTGTGGTGGTGCGGTAGGTGTGGCTGATGCCTTCGGCCTAATAGTAAGCGTTTTACGCGGTTCTTGTACTGGCGGTGCTGATCCTTGAAGTTTGGCAGGTGGCTTGAAGGATAGGGGTTTCTTCGGTTCGTTGCTCATGGTGTCTACTCGTGCCAGTTTCGAGATTTTCCCCATCAGTTTGCCGACGTTGGCAAACTGATGGGGTGTTGTATGCGGGTAGTGTACCAGTGAACAGGCGGGAATGGCTTGCATAGCTGTACCCGTTACGGAATAACAGCCCCGCTATTTCGTAATTAGCTTTGCCTCAGTACGTGCAGTGGCATTGCGTGCTGAGCTGTTCCCGAAAAGTCGGTAGCAGCCCCTTGCCTGTGCGTGCGGTGGTAGTGCTTGACGCTGCCGAGTTTTCAGCAGCGCAAATCCTCTTGCCTGTGCACACAAGGGCATTGCAAAAACCTGAAAACTCAGCATGTCGGCATGAGGGGGCGGCAATACCAGATAATCTGGTAATGCTTGGCTCATCGCACGCGCATGTAGGCATGAGGAAATTCTTTCCTGTTAGCCGAAGATTTTTCGGCGGCCTACTCGCACGCGGAGGATAGGGGGTGTGCTCAGTTTTGAACATACCCGCCCCCCTGCCTGTGCGTGCGGAGCATGTGCGAACTAAATACTCACTCTCCAATTTTGGTGTGTGCACGCTTGAGCGTAAATATGGAAAAATCACACATTAGCACCCTGTGCGTGCGGAGCCTGTGCGCGGTGGCATTGCGCCGTTCCTGAGTTTTCAGGAGCGTCAATCCTCTTACCTTTGCGTTCCCGAAAAACCGGGAGCGTTCAAAGCCCCCTCGCTTTAGAGGACGCTCTGAAAATTCAGCATGTCGGCAAGGGTTGCTGCAACTGTTCTCCTGAAAAATCAGGAGATTGAATATTCAACTCTTATTCGTCCTGTCGCTGAACCTTGCACGCAGACACCTGAACAGTTCCCGAAAAGTCGGGAGGTGATAAACCTAGCCCTGCTCATCGCACGCGCATGTAGGCATTTGAAAAGTCTTGCCTGTTGCCGAAGACTTTTCGGCGGCCTACTCGTGCGTGAAAGAAAAGCACTCGCCGTTAGGCAAGGGTTGCAGGCACTACGTCACCTGCACCCATGCCATGTAGCTTGTCTTGTACTGGCAACCGTATCAGGTGCAGCGTGCAGCGCCCGTTGGTTGCGGATTGGGTGTGGTAGCTCCAAGTGTGCGCTATCGCCGCCTGAATCGCTCCAGATTGCCTTAAATCCACTTACCGCGCCCCTTGCCCATACTGACTAGCCCCAAACATCACCGAACGATTCAACCGCACTTGACGGGCTTCAGGCTGCCCAGTGAAAACCCTAAAGATAGCCACGGGAAAGCCGCTGTAAACCCGCAGCTTTTCCACGGTTTAACCGCTGTAACAGGGTTTATTTTTCGACTCGGATTTATCCCAGTGTGAATCCAGAGGAAATCCCAGAGGAAATCCCAGAGGGAATCCCACTGGGACAAGTGCGTGACTGGTTTGTGACTGGTCTACACCTGTCACAGTGACTGGTTTGTGACTGGTCTACACCTGTCACCGTGACAGGCTTGTGACAGGTTTCTGTGCCTTTTTGGGTAAGTTGGTTATTTTGCCCATATTCCCTCGATGGTTTTTGACTGACTTTGACCTTATCCGGTGGTAACTATATGCACCCCTGTTTTTTTAGCAGGCAGCACAGCTATCGACAAGATAAAATCAATCACTTAACTGTTTCCTGCCCTTGTTTTTTTAGCAAGTGCAACAGCTATTACCCGACTTTCTTCCTCGATTGCTCAAAATTCATGGGCAGGATTGCCCCTGTTTTTTTAGTCGGGGATTTTTTTTTCTTTGTCGGCAATGGACAAAGATTTGCACCGGGAATCCATTGCATCCAGTCGTGTCTAGGCTCGTGGTTATTAACTGGTAGCATGGTCAGCTCCCATTCGCGGGCTTTTCTTTCTTGCCAGCTTTCATTGTTTGTCAATCGTATAAAGCCGTGTTCCGCCAACTCAGCAAACGCTTTCAGTGCGGTTGGCTCAGTGACATTTAGGCGTGTTGTTGATTCTCGTGTCGATATGGATAATCGCCCATTTCTGGTTGGGCGATGAATCCGTAAAAACTCGACAAGCAAAGCCCGTGCAGGTGGCTTTAAATCTAAATAAGCAGGACTATTTAGCACGTCATCATTAATCGCGACGTAATGTTGCCTGCTGGCAGAGTACGGTTTTTTAGCCACTTGCCGCCCTCCGTGTCAATTTTGACACCTCACGACGTGGGATGTAACGCCCCCCAAAAATCCAGCGTCCACCTGTCTTATCGACCTCTGCAATTACGCGGGCATCTTCGCCTGGACGGGATTTTATGATTGTCACAACGGATTCAGGCTTTTTTGCACAGCGATCGAATGCCCAGCAGAGGCAGGTACTCAGCCCTCCCCCACTGACCATGCCGCTCGTCGTGTCGTGGGCTATATACGACATCATCGCTACGCCACTCCCAACGAGCTGCACACTCGGTCAATCTCGGTCGGGAGTAAATAATATTCGCCCCACTTTATTTTCCTGCTGGTTTTTCCGGTCAGCAGGCGTAACAAGAGGCGGTGCTCGTATGGGCAGATGATGTGGATAGTGGTATTATTGGCATGTGTATTAATAATTAGGGTCGCCTCTATTCCGGGGGCGGCTATTCTTTTGTCCATTTTTTATCCCTCCACCGCCTGCAAATTATCCGCCCACGCATATAGATCAGCCCAGCGATACCCCACGCGCTGCGCACTGACGCGCACCCGCGCCGGGAATCTCCCCTCACGCTCCCAATTGAGCAGCGTTGTTCTGCTGCTAATCCCAGCAAATTGCATTGCAGCCTGTACAGTGGCTATGCCAGTCTTGCGGGGTTGCGCTTGCGTTACGTCATAAATAACTGTCTGGTTGTCCATCATTGATCCCGTTTGATTTAAGATGGATACATGATGGCTTATCGGTGGGCTGGTGCGTGCCGACGTTACGCCGGACTTATGCCGACCTTAGTTTGTTTTTTGTTCAATATGAGCAAGCATGTTCCTAAGCGAATCTCTAGGCAGAGAAAAACCTTTTAATCCACGCCGTACCCTTTCAAGTTCAAGACGCTTATTCAATGTTGGCTCTTTTGGTATCTTGCTTATATCGCCGAATGCTTCGATTAGAACTTTTCTTAATGTTTCGGCATAAAACCCTGTTTTCGGCTGCACATAATCACGACCTAGCAAAATCTCTTCGATAGCTCTAATAACCTTAGCCGCTGCCATAATTTGCTGAGTGTTACTAAACTCTTCAATGGCTTTTACAGTCTGTGTTTGTTGGTTTTCTGAGCTTGTTTTTCTTGTCGGATTCTCCAATAGATGTCTTGTAAAAGGGCTGCACATTAAAGCATCGCGGGTTATATAGGTTGATAGTGAGTAAGTCTCATTCCATAGTTGTTCAGGCAATGATTTGTTGATGCAGGGGTTTATCCTGTAAAAGTGTTCATAGCTGTATCCCTCCTTGTGTCCAGACGGGTATTTAGAAAATACATCCAAATCCTTTAGTAAAACTCGATCAGCAACTTTGAACCGCTTATTAAAATTACTGTATCTTGATAGACGAGATAGAACTATATAGCCGTATGCAGTGGACTCTTCATCCTCCTCAAAACCAAGAGTCAAGTCGCAAGAGCCGGTTCTTTCACCTGTACTTAAACTCGTATATCCAAATGATAATTCACTAATTTCCACGGCAATACTCAAGCTACCATCTGTAATTAGCTTAAGCATTAAATCTTCCGAAATTCCTAAGTGGCTGGATGCGGTTTGCAAACTGTAGCTTGACAACAACTCCATAAACACCCCTTCACGGTGCATCCCTTCAGAAGAAATTGCACGCCAGCCGGTTGAAGGGTCGCCGGTTTTCGCCCCGTCGGGCTAGGCGTGCGGAAAGCTGTATAGCCTTAACGCTTAACCATATGCCGTTTCAATGTGGTGCTGGTGTCAGCATTTTTTTAATGGTATCCACTGGCAAGTAAAGGCGTAACCCATCCTCTGTTTTCAATGGAAGGAAACCAAACCGCTGATAGAAACCAACCGCTTCCGGTTTCGCATCTACGACGATACACGCCACCCCAAGGCTATCCCCTGCTTTCAAGGTTTGCTTCATGGCATGCACCAGCAGCTTTGAGCCGATATGTAACCCAGATTGGCGGGCTTTCAAATCGGTTGCCATTCTCCCCAGCAATGCAGCCGGAACAGGATAACGCGGTAATTTCTTTGCAATACCTTCTGGAAAATCATCATGCAGAACGTGTGCCGCCGAAAGCGTGTAATAGCCCAGCACTTTGCTGTTAGCCTCAACCGCAACATAGGCTTGCACAATGCCTTTCTTCACCCCTTGGGATAAGTGGCGTTGCAAGTATTCATCGAGCTTTGTATTGCCTGATGCAAATTCCTTGCGGTCATGCCGTGCAGAATCAAAAGCATCTATCCTCATTCAAGCCCCGCCTCGTGGTATTCCTTCCATGCTTTGTGCAAGGCTTTATTAGGCTCTGGTGGCTCTTCCAAGGCACTGACAAAGGCTTGCCAATCTTGCGCATTCAGGGCGAACAACTGGTGGGCTTGTAGAATTTCACGCGCCTTATCCATCGCAGCACCCAACACTAGCGCGGTCAGTGTGCTGCCGTTAATTTCTGCTGCTTTTGCCAACATGTTTTTAGTGCTGGCAGGTAAGCGGATGTCGAACCGCTCAATCGTTTCAGTTTGCATAGTTCTCACCTAATACGGATTAATACCGTACAGTTTAGCCCTTTGCATTGCCACTTGCACGAAACGGCAAAATTTTACCCTGTGGCTCACCTGTGAGGATGGTTTTCAGGTAGTCATCCCACACCGCCATTGTGTGCCGCTTTTCTGCAAGGTAATCGTAGCGGTCATAGTGTTTGCTGGAGACATCCGTTAGGGCATGGTTTTGGAAGCGGTCACGCTCTTCCTTGGTAATGCCAGCAGACCCCATCAGGGTTTTTACTGTGCGCCGGATGTCCTTTGGTACGAAAGGCTCTATTCCAGTGCGCTGGCATAGTTTTTTCATGGCATGTGACAGTGTGGCATGGGGAATGATGCCCTGCCCGCTCACCTTGGCAAACAATGCGCCCTGCCCATCATTGAGGCGCTCTTGCAGTATCGACGCAGCTACTTCACCAAATGGTACAACGTGCGTGTTTCCGTTCTTGGTTTCCCGACAAGTGACGAGCCGGTTTTGCATATCCACATCATCAGCATGAAGTTCCAATATCTCTTCCACACGCTGCCCACCCAATGCCAGCAAGAGGCGAACTGCTGCAACCGTCTTTTGATTGAATTGGCACTCGCCCAAGGTATCCCACAGTTGCTTTACCTCAGCCGCTGATAAATTGCGTTTACTCGGTTTCTCTGATTTGACAGGTTTAGGCACATCACGCACTGGATTGGCGGTAATGCCGAAGCGTAGCGTCTCAAAATGGCGGTTTGGGTCATTGTCCCAGAGAATGCCAAACGTGAAAGCCGCGCTCAGGTACGCGCGTACACGGTTCGCAGCAATCATGGAATCACGCTGAATCATGGTAGCCAATATCGCCCGCACATCTGCCGGTGAAATATCCTTGGCTTTGGTGGTGTCTTGAATCACAGCATAAACATTGGCAGCCAATGCCCTGCCTGCCTCAGCCCATGAGCGTTTTTTATTGGCTCTCAGGTCATCGGTGTAAGCATCAAACAATTGGCGGATACTGCCCTTGGCTGCTTCCAGTTTGCGCCGTTCGTGTTCTGCCCTTCGGTGGGCTTCCTCTTGCAACAAAACTTCATCGCGCACCGTTTGCGGGTCTCTGCCTTCTTCACGGATACGTTTTGCATCTGCATACAGCCTATAGGCATCCTTTAGGGTTAAGCCACCACTCTTGGCTTGGCTGTCCCGCTCTACGCCGTAATAGCTACCCAAGGTCATGACACGCTGCTTATTGGCTATTGGCTCCCGGTACAAATAGATGAAGGTGATTTTACCGCCTGATGATACCTGTACGCCGAAACCGGGACGCTGTGAGCCTTCAAACTTTCGGTAAGGTTTTGCTTGTGGTGTGAGCGAGTCGAGAAACTTGATGGTGAATGTCATGTGACTAAATCCGCCTATGTTGGGCAAGTCACCTGATTTTAATCCTTAGTCACGGGCTTAGTCACGCATTTTGCTGGCTAAGATTGGTGCATTTTGGACAAGGATGGACAGGAAATTTCACTGTTTCCCCCTGAAAGCCGCATTCCTGCGTTACTTCACTTGTTCAAACCTGTTCAATGTAAGTCATTGATTTAGTCAAATCACCTGACTTTTAATCAGGTGGTCGCGCGTTCGAATCGCGCACGACCCACCACCTTCGAAAGCCTTGCAAATGAATAGTTTGCAGGGCTTTTTTACTTTCCGGGGTTGGTATTTTTTACCACCTGTGCCAACACTTCCCCACAATCTGCCCGTACATGCAACTGCGCCAGAGGGTCTGCCCGTGTTACTCCAGGGTTCAATAAGGCGATAGGTTTGCCCCACTCTTGTGCCCGCAGGCAAAAGCGGTAGCCAGAGTAGACTTTCAGTGAACTACCCACGACCAAAAGTGCATCCGCCTGTTGTAAGGCACTCAGGCAGTATTCAACCCGCTGGGGTGGGATTATGCCGCCAAAGAAGGTCACATCCGGCATCAGTGTACCGCCACAGTTGAGGCACGGTGGGATGACGACATGCTCAATGTGCTCGTCGGTCAGTTCGGCATCCCCATCAGGGCGGACATCGGCGCATAGGCCTGCCAGATGCGGGTTTTCCGTAGCCAAGCGTTCCTGCATGATGTGACGCGCTATTTTTGTCCCACATTGCAGGCAAATGACCTGGCTTAGGTTGCCGTGCAAATCAACCACATGGCGACTACCTGCTTGCTGGTGTAGGTTATCTACGTTTTGGGTGATCAACAGGTGGATGCCGCCCGCTTGCTCCCAGTTTGCCAAGGCTTGGTGGGCGCGGTTTGGGCGGGTTTGTGCCAACAGTGGCCAGCCAACAAAGGAGCGTGCCCAATAACGGCGGCGGGTGGCTGGGTATTTGATGAAATCAGGGTGCTGGATGGGTTCACTGCGTTGCCAGACCCCGTTTTCATCCCGATAAGTCGGGATGCCAGAGGCCAGGCTAACCCCCGCACCCGTCAGGACAAGCAGGCGCGGGTATTGTTGGATAAAATCGCGGAAGGCGGCAAGTTGTGTCTCGAGCAGTGTTTTGGGCGCTGTACTCATACTGGCCTTTGTCGGAAAAACGTCAAGGGTGCTGTGGTTGGGATCACACTCGGTGCAGGCTGTTTGAGGATTTGTTTCTTCATCTTGCCCATGACATGCATTTCACAGGGGCGGCATTCAAATTTCAGGGTATAGGTCTCATCGCCTGACTTTAGTACCAGCGGGTCAGCCCGCACTTGCCCCATGACCCCTTCCACGCCTTTGGCTTGCTTCGGGCAAAGGTTGTAGGAAAAGCGCAGGCAGTGCTTGGTGATCATCAGGCTGACCTCCCCGGCTTCCTCATGGGCTTCATAAGCGGGTTCGATCACTTCCACGCCGTGCTTGCGGTAAAACTGCCATGCCAAGGCGTTGTAAACGTTGGCAAGGTAAGACAGGCTGGTTTCCGGGTAAGGGGCAGGTGGCTCAACTGCCGGTTTGCGCGATGGGCGTTGCCAAGCAGCCAAACGTGCCAGCTCCAATTGCTCAACCGCATCGCGGCGCAGTTGGTTGATGGCAGAGGCTGGCACAAACCACGGTTGGGATAATTTGAGCTGGATGTCATGGGCAAAAAACAGGGTATTGCCTAATTTGCCGATATTATCGCGTAAGCCAGACCACACCTTATCCGCTTGGCGGGCAGGCTCCAAGGTCATCTCCAGTGAGGCACTGGCACGGATATTGTCCTCATCCACCAAGGTTAAACACAGGCCACTGGCGGTTTCTGTCAGGGTCATCCAGATACCGATCCGGCGCTCGGCAGATTTCTTCAGCAATGCCAGCTCCCATGCATGGTCACGGTTACGGGTCACTTCCACCCCCGGTTTGAGGCCAGTGAGGATTGCCGGGTCATTGGGGACGATCCGCCAGACCGTTTCGCCTTCAGCCGTTTGCCCACGTTGCGCGACCGTATTGGCTTGCAGGCCAACGACCTCGCGCTTTTTCATAAAGCTCAAACCATCGCCATTGTGCATGGTTTCGGTGGTGGCGATGTCCAACCAACCCTCGCCCACCTGATGGACTGTCCCCAAACGCAGGCCGATGAATTTGGGCGAATCAAACGCACCAATATCCTGCTTGCGCCCTGTGGCAAAATAATCGGTGCTGCCGCGATGGAAGGTCTTGTCTGGATCGGGTTTGAAAAACACCTCGGTATGACCGGAACTGGCACGTACCCATTCGGGGCGGTGTTCCAGAATACCGTCCAGCAGTTGCCGGTAATGTGCGGTGATGTTCTTCACATAAGACACATCCTTGTAGCGTCCCTCGATTTTCAGGGAGCGTACCCCGGCATCCAGCAGGGCTTCCAGATTATTGCTTTGGTTATTATCCTTCATCGACAGCAAGTGCTTGTCGAAGGCAATCACCCCACCACGTTCATCGGTCAGGGTATAAGGCAAACGGCAGGCTTGTGAGCAATCACCCCGGTTGGCACTGCGCCCGGTTTCGGCATGGCTGATGTAACACTGCCCTGAAAAGGCGACACACAATGCGCCGTGGATGAAGTATTCAATGGTTGCACCCTGACCCACGCGATCGGCGATCTCACAGATTTGCGGGATGGAGAGTTCCCGCGCCAATACCACCTGCGAAAACCCGGCATCCGACAGAAATTTGGCTTTGGCAGCGGTACGGATGTCACATTGGGTGGAGGCATGCAGTTGGATCGGTGGGATGTCCATTTCCAGCAAGGCCATGTCCTGTACAATCAATGCATCGACACCCGCGTTATACAAGTCATGCACCAATTGGCGGGTTGGTTCCAGTTCAGCCTCGTGCAGGATGGTATTGAGGGTGACAAAAACCCGGGCATGATAGCGGTGGGCAAATGCCACCAGGCCAGCGATGTCCTGCACGCTGTTGCTGGCATTGTGCCGCGCCCCGAAGCTTGGCCCGCCGATATAAACGGCATCTGCCCCATGTAAAATGGCCTCGCGTCCGATGTCAGCAGTTTTGGCAGGGGCAAGCAGTTCAAGTTGGTGTGGTAACAGGCTCATGATGGTCTGGGCAGTCGGTGTATTCGGGAGGGAAAGTATACCCGAATATAAATCCAGATAGACAACTGACCCGTAGCCATTTATGCTTTGAATAAAAATGACTGGCAGTCAGTACAGAGGAGTTCAAGCCGAGCATGCACCCCCGCGCCACCCACCCAGAAGACAAATTACGCAAGCGTGAGGCCATTCTTGATGCTGCCCAGCATTTGTGGAATACCCACCGCGACAGTATTAGCAGCATGGATGCACTCGCTTATGCCAGTGGGGTGGCGAAAGGTACACTGTACCTGTATTTCCGCAGTAAGGAAGAAGTATTACTGGCGCTGCATGAGCGGGATGTCAGCCATTTTTTCCAGCGGGTTATTGCCCGCGCCCAGCAAGCCGAACCGATGCGGCTTGAGGATCTGGCAGATATTGTTATCCACTCGATCCGTACCTCGCCCACGTTTCTGCCCTTATCCTCGTTTTGTCTTGGGCAGATGGAACGGCAAATCCCACAGGATATTGCGCTTGCCTTCAAGGGACGCTTGTTTGCTGAACTGGAGCACGTCGTGCTCGCCCTGCAAGTACATTTCCCCGCCATGAATTGCCTGAAAATGATGCAGGGCTATGCCCTGATCCTTGGTTTGTGGCAGTTGTTGCGCCAAAACTCACTCAGCCCTCTACAGGAGCAAGGCAAACTGCCGGACGGTCTGCTCCTTGATGAAGATAACTTCCTGCAATTGTTGCAATCATCCTTGATGACCCTTTACCGAGGGTTGCTCATTCAACAGGACAACAATAAATGAAAAAGTGGTTGTTAATGCTGCCCCTTACCGTGCTTGGCCTGTCGCTGGCGGCCTGCAAAGAACAGGTGGTCGAGCCTGAGCCGATCCGCCCTGCCCAAGTGTGGGAAGTGCAAGGGCAAATGGCGGAGGAGGTGGATACCTATTCAGGTGAAATCAAACCCCGCCAAGTGGTGGATTTGTCCTTCCGGGTTGCGGGCAAGTTGTTGGGGCGGCATGCCGAAATCGGTGATGCCATTACCGAAGGGCAAGCGTTGGCACAACTGGATGATGAAGACTCCAAACTTTCGGTTAGCCAATCCCAAGCGGGTTTGCAATCCAGTCAGATGAACCTGCTGGCAGCCCGCGATAATTACAGCGCGACCCAAGGGGCATTGGCTTCCGTACAAAGCAATCAGGTGGCAGCCCAAGGTGCATTGACCAGCGCACGCGGCAATCTGGCCGCTATCAAGGCTTCGTTGGAAACCGCCCAGTCAGCGGTTGATTCTGCCAAGGCAACGGCTGCATCGGCACAAGCCACCGTTGGCGTGGCTGAAGCAGAAATGCAAAATGCCCAGCAGGAGTTCAACCGTACCAACAAGCTGGTACAGCAAGGCTTTGCCGGGAAAGCGGTGCTGGATCGTGACAACCAGCGCCTTGCGACCGCGCAGGCCAATTTGAAGGCAGCCAAGGCCAACGCTGCGGCTGCACAGGCACAAGTGCAATCGGCGGTTTCCAGAGTCAAAACCAGCCAAGCCCAAGTACAGGCGGCTGAAGGTGAGGTAGCTTCAGCGACGGCTAACCTGGGTGCGTTGGCGGGGCAAATTAAAACCGCACAGGCGCAAGCCAAGGCCGCCCAAGCCCAGATCGGCATGGCAGAAGCCCAAGTCGGTAATACCGAAGCACAGGTCAAGCTGGTACAGAACCAATCGGGTTACGCGGTTTTAAAAAGCACGGTGACGGGGGTTGTCACCAAAACCTATGCCGAAGTCGGGCAAGTGATGGCTGCCGGACAACCGGTGCTGAGCATTGCCCGTGCCGGGGAGTTTGAGGTGCATATCCGCGTGGGTGAGCAGGCCATTAAAACCATCCAGCCTGCCATGCCGGTGGAGATCAGCCTTTGGTCTGATCAGGGGCAGAAGCTCAATGGCTCCGTGCGTGAAATTGCGCCGGTTGCCGATGAAAACCGGACGTGGCTAGTGAAAGTGGAGATTCATTCTGCCCCACCCCAGCTTAAGCTTGGCATGACCGCCAAGGTTTCCTTCCATAAGCCCCTCGCTGACAAGGTGGCCTGGCTCCCGGCGACGGCCTTGTTCCAGCAGGATAAAAAACCTGCCATTTGGGTCGTGGCTGCGGATGGCAAAGTGGCCTTGCAGCCGGTGCAGGTGGAGCGTTATCTGGATGATGGCTTGTGGGTATCGGGTCTGGAAGCCAATCTGAAGGTGGTGGCTGCGGGTGTGAACCGCTTGCATGTTGGGCAGCAGGTGATGCCTGTGCCGTATGATGGGCAAGCCCAACCCTTAACCGGCAAGGCTGCTGCAAATGGGCAATAAAAACTTGTCCTTGTGGGCACTGACCCACCAGAATCTGGTGCTGTACCTGTTTGTCCTGACCTTGCTGTTGGGGGTGTTCGGTTATTACAAGCTGGGGCAGGCAGAAGATCCGCCGTTTACCTTCAAGGTGATGCTGGTGCAGGTGCAATGGCCTGGGGCATCCACGATTGAAATCGAGCAGCAGGTGGTTGACCGGATCGAGAAAGTGATTATGGAGTCACCGCACGTCGAGATTGTGCGCAGTTTCTCTTTCCCCGGCGGGGCAAATATGGTTGTCGTTGCCCGTGACAGCACCCCCTCCAGTGCGATGCCGGATATGTTTTATCAGGTGCGTAAACGGGTCAATGATATTGCCATGACCTTGCCGCAAGGTGTGCGCGGGCCGTTTTTCAATGACGAGTTTGGTGAAACCTACGGCAACATTTATGCCCTGACCGGCGATGGCTTCAGCATGGCGCAGTTGCGGGATGCCGCAGACCCGATCCGCAAGGAGCTGTTGCGTTTGCCCAGTGTGGCAAAAGTCCTGCTGATTGGTGAACAGGCCGAGCGGGTTTATATCGAGCTGAGCAATACCAAGGCCGCCCATTTGGGCATGAGCCTGCAACAGTTGCAGAATACCCTGGCGCAGCAGAACAGCATGGTTGCCAGTGGCGAATACCACACCGGGCATGACCGTATTCTGGTCTACCCGACCGGGCGTTTTGCTGATGTGGATGACATTGCCAATACCCCCCTGCAAATCGGTGACAAGACCGTCAAGTTATCTGATGTGGCTGACATCCGGCGGGGCTACGCGGAACCTGCCAGCGAAGGCTTCCGCTATCAGGGGCAACCGGCATTGGGGATTGGCGTTTCCATGCGGGCAGGGGGCGATATTATCCAGTTGGGCAAGGATCTGGATATGGCGATGCGCCGCATCCAACAGCAGTTGCCAGTCGGTATTGACCTGCATGCGGTCAATGACCAACCCACGGCGGTTAAAAGCTCCATCCGTGAATTCCTGCAAGTGGTGTTTGAAGCGGTAGTGATTGTGCTGGCAGTGAGCTTTGTGAGCTTGGGCTTACGCGCCGGGGCAGTGGTGGCCTTGTCGATTCCGTTGGTGCTGGCTGGGACGTTTTTCTGCATGTACCTGTTCGGCATTGGGCTGCACAAAATTTCGCTGGGGTCGCTGATTCTGGCGCTGGGTCTGTTGGTGGATGATGCGATCATCGCCATTGAAATGATGGCACTGAAGCTGGAAGAAGGTTACGACCGCATGAAGGCCGCCAGCTTTGCTTACCAGACGACGGCTTTTCCGATGCTGAGTGGCACGTTGGTGACGGTGGCAGGTTTCTTGCCGATTGCAACAGCGGCCTCCACCACAGGCGAATACACGCGCTCAATTTTTCAGGTAGTAGCCATTGCCTTGATCCTGTCGTGGTTTGCTGCGGTCATTATCGTACCGTGGCTGGGCTTTCACATCCTCAAAGCCGACCATCGTCCACCTGCCAAACCGGGCTTGTTCAGCGGGGTGGGGCGTGTCAAACAGTCCATCGCAGCAGGCTTTGCCCGTTTTTTCAAAGCCCTGATTGCCGCTTGTGTGCGTTTCCCACTAACGGTGATCCTGCTCACCCTACTGACCTTTGTCGGGTCAGTGTATGCCTTCAAGTTTGTCCAGCAGCAGTTTTTTCCAGCCGCCACCCGCCTGGAGTTGCTGGTTGACCTGAAGTTGCCGGAAGGCTCTGCCCTGGCTGCAACTGAGCGTGAAGTGCAGGCAGTGGAGGCTTACTTGAATACGCAAATGGGGGACATTGAAAACTTCGCCAGTTATGTGGGGACAGGTTCGCCGCGTTTTTACTTGCCGCTGGATCAGCAGTTGCCAAACTCCAGTTTTGCCCAGATTGTCATTACCACGAAAGGTATCCCGCAGCGGGAAGCCCTGCGCAGCAAGCTGATTGAGCTGATGGACAGTGCCCAGTTCGCCCAGTTGCGGGGGCGGGTGTTGCGGCTGGAAAATGGCCCGCCGGTTGGTTATCCGGTGCAGTTCCGCGTATCGGGCGACGACCTTTGGGTATTGCGTGGTTTGGCAGAACAGGTTGCCGATGCCATGCGTGGCAATCCACATTTGCGTAATGTCCATCTCGACTGGAACGAGTTGCGCAAGTCGCTGGTCTTGAAAGTGGATGCAGAAAAGGCCGTGGCCTCCGGTGTCACCCAGGCGGATATTAACCGGGCACTTGCAGGTACGCTGCAAGGTTCAGCGATTGGTGAGTTCCGCCAGTTTGAGCAGTCCATCCCGATTCTGGTACGTGGTACGGAAGAGGATCGCCGCAGCCTGGATACCTTATTGTCCTTGAGCATCCCGACCGGCAATGGCAAGTTCATCCCCTTGGGTCAGGTTGCACAACTGGTTAATACCCAGGAAGAAAGCATTATCTGGCATCGTAACCGTACCCCGACCATTACCATCCGGGGCGACATTTATAGCAGTGTGCAAGCACCAACCGTGACCACAGAAGTCTTGTCACGCCTGAGCGGTTTTGCAGAAAAGCTGCCGCTTGGCTACCGCTTTGAAGTGGGGGGTAGTGTTGAGGAAAGCGCCAAAGGCCAGTCATCCATCCAGGACGGGATGCCCTTCTTCATTGTGGTGGTACTGACGGTATTGATGCTGCAATTGCAGAGCTTCCAGCGTGTGATCATGGTGGTGCTGACGGCTCCCTTTGGCCTGATTGGTGTCGCCAGCTTCCTGCTGATATTCGACAAGCCCTTTGGTTTTGTTGCGATGCTGGGGACGATTGCCCTGTCCGGTATGATCATGCGCAACTCGGTGATCCTGGTTGACCAGATCGACCGGAATATCGAACACGGCATGATTCCGCGTGATGCGGTAGTGGAGGCTGCCGTGCGCCGTTTCCGCCCGATCATGTTGACGGCCTTGGCTGCGATTTTGGCGATGATCCCGCTGTCCAAAAGTGTGTTCTTTGGGCCGATGGCTGTCTCCATCATGGGCGGGCTATTGGTGGCAACCTTGCTGACCCTGTTGTTCTTGCCAGCCGTTTATACCGTCTGGTTCAAGGTTGCGAATGGCAGGAGAGCCTTTGTGGAAGCAGCAGGCGGGGTAGCAGAGACAGCCGGGGTTGCAGGGTAGTCGGGAGTAGTGATGGTTCCCTACTCACTTCCCCTGCGGTTGCAGTGCGGCGTTGTTTTTCCTGCCTCGTCTTCAGCCCGCATCAAATGCAAAAAGTCATCCAGGGTTTGCCCTGCCTGGATTGGGAACACCTCATCCAACACGGTCAGGGATTCCATCCGATCCAGGCGAAAAGTACGGAAACCAGCCCGTAGCTCACACCATGCGGATAGTGTCCAGACATTGCCCCAGAAAAATAACCCCAGTGGCTTCACAGTACGCTCGCTCACCACTTGCCGGGCGTTTTGGTAATGGAGCCGTAGGTAGCGTTGCCCCGTAATCGCATGGCGGATGATGTCCAGGGTAGACTCAATATCAGTACGCACCCCAAACCGTAGCGCAAACAGGCGGCTATTTTGCAGATGCTGATGCAGGTCTGCGGGGATGACTGCATGAATCTTGTCAAGAGCCGATTGGACACTGCTGCCCAGTTCACTGCCGCCCCATGCCTTCAGCATGCGAGCACCGACCACCAAGGCTTCAATCTCGGCTGCGGAAAACATGAGCGGGGGAATATCCAGTGAATAGCGTAGCCGATACCCAATGCCCGCTTCACCCTCAACAGGTATCCCCGACAAACTCAAATCCTGAATATCGCGGTAAATGGTGCGCTCGGAAACCTCCAAGCGCCCTGCCAATTCACGCGCCGTTACCTGCCGCTTGTTGCGCAGGATTTGTACCAGTTGAAACAGGCGGTCGGCACGGCGCATCATAAACTCCGGGTTGGGTCAGGATGGGTTACTCGAGTGAATGTAACCCAAAGATATTGCCTTCGGTATCACGGATCAGGGCAATGAAACCATTTTCGCCAATCGACCATTTATCACGGATCACTGCACCGTCACCGTATTGACGCACCCGCTCAACTTCGGTGGTGCAATCAACCGACGAAAAATAGACTATCGTGCTATTGGCTCCCGCTGTAAACCCTTCCATTTTCACCAATGCACCCCCTGCACCATACGCATCGTTTTGCATGGGGAACAGGAACATTTTTATCTCAGGGAAGGTATCCGGGGAGCGCATTGGTTCCAGTGCCTGCTGAAAAACCGCTTCATAAAAGGCTTTGGCACGGGGCATGTCCTGCACATAAATCTCAAACCAGCCGACTGGGTTGCTCATGGTATGACTCCTTGTGGGTTGTAAAACAGTAAAGCCATTCTACCCACCCCTTCCTGACAGCATGGTGTCAGGAGTGCGTGAAGTTTTTTGGTGGGAGGGCTAATTCCGTTTTTCGCGCGAAAAACGTAAGTTAATTTCCGTTTTTCGCGCTAAAATCGGAATTAGCGTCTATCAGCCAATGAGGAAAGTTTCCCCATGTTCATCCAGCGCCGCCTTGCAGAAGAAATTGTTGGAAAACTCCAGCAGCCACGCCCAAAAATTGTTGTGATCTATGGTGCTCGCCAAGTGGGTAAAACGACACTGGTTGAACACATTCTGGAGGCCACTGATTACAAAACCCTGCATGTTGATGGTGATGAAGCCATTTACAATGAGGTGCTTTCCAGCCAGGACAGTACCAAGTTGGGGCAGTTGGTACAGGGTTATGACCTCTTGTTCATTGATGAAGCCCAGCGCATTCGGAACATTGGCATCAACCTGAAAATCCTCCATGAAAAATTCAAACATCTGAAGATTATTGTCACAGGGTCATCTTCGCTTGATCTTGCGAACCAGATTAAAGAACCACTAACCGGTCGAACACATACCTATCGGCTTTACCCCATCTCATGGGTGGAGCTGGCAATACGCCATAACCCGTTTGAGCTGGAGCGCCAACTGGAAGAACGGCTAATCTATGGGCATTACCCGGAAACGTTCCAAATGGACAACAGTGCTGACAGAATCCAATACCTGCGCCACCTGACCAGTGACTACCTGTACCGCGATGTATTGGAATTGGAAAATATCCGCTATAGTCACAAACTCCGGGACTTATTGAAGCTGCTTGCATTTCAGGTTGGGTCGGAGGTTTCATTCAGTGAGTTGGGTTCCCAACTGGGCTTATCCCGGCATACGGTTGCAGATTATATTGACCTATTGGAAAAGTCATTCGTTATCCTTACCTTACGTGGTTTCAGCCGTAACCTGCGTAAGGAAATCTCCAAAAAGCCGAAGATTTATTTTTATGACCTTGGGATCAGAAATAGCTTGATTGATAACTTTTCATGGTTGGATCAACGCAATGATGTGGGGGCTTTATGGGAAAACTTCCTGATTCTGGAGCGCCTAAAACGTAACGAATACCTAAAACACTTTTGCTCTAGCTATTTTTGGCGAACCTACACCGGGGCAGAGCTTGACTACATAGAGGAGCATTCAGGGCAACTGTGGGGTTATGAATTCAAGTGGTCGAAAAAGCAACCAACCGCTCCCCAAGCATGGACAGAGAACTACCACGCCCACTACCAATATGTGAACCGGGATAATTTCTTATCTTTTGTGCTGTGAGGTGATTTGTTTTTGTCTAATAAACCCCACCTACCCAGAAACCCATAGTTAAATTATCTCAACTGACCAAACGGTGATGAGTTATTTTGTGAATATAAACGGATTCACCAACTCCAGCCCACACTGATCAATATCCTTGATATTTCGGGTCGCAACGGCAAAATGATGGGTACTGGCAATCGCAGCAATCTGCCCATCCGCCATACTCATGGGTAAACCTATCTTCCGGCGATTCGCCATAATGTCTGCGTAGCGGCTTGCTGCATCTGCGGTGAAATCCAGAATGCGCCCTTCAAACGCATTATCAACGTAGGCTTCAAAACGGTTGATAAGACGCTGCTTGCGTTCTCCATCCGGCAGAATACTAAGACCATAGCGGATTTCAGCAAGGGTAATCGTGGTGAGATAGAGCAGGGAAGTTTCCTGTTGATCCAGCCATTGAATGACAGCGGGGTCAGGTTGTGGGCGCATCACTTCGGAAATGATGTTGGTGTCTACAACAATCATATATCAAAGCTCACAGGCTCGTAGGTTTTGCGTTGGGGTAACTCCAGATCGACACCTTCCTCACCAAAATAGGCGGAGGCCAGTGAACCTAAACGGGGTGGTGGCATAACGGCTTGACGTAAAATGCGCCGTGCTTCCTCCTCCATTGAAACCTGATGATGGGCGGCACGAATACGCAGGCGTTGCAACGTATCATCTTCCAGTTTGCGGATACTCAAACTTGCCATATTTCGCCCTCGAGTTGCTAGCACATGCAGGCATTGTAGTCGCCTGTTGGCATCTTGCAAGTTGTTTTATTGGTCATGTGAATGCGGAAGCCCGCACGCTGTTGAATCTGGTGGGCGGGATGCTGAATGTGGATGGCAGTTTATGTGGCGTCCCTTACAGATGGCACATAATCACCCGAAAAGGCGGCAAAATCACCGCCCTTTCCTGGCTGAAACCCTTACCGTTCCAGTTGTGTCACATCTCTGATTGCCCCGCGTGAGGCGGAGGTTGTCATCGCGGCATACGCTTTCAAGGCGGCACTGACATAACGCTCACGGTTCACGGGTTTCCAAGCGGCCTTGCCTTGTGCCTCCATCGCGGCATGGCGGCTAGCCAACACCGATTCATCCAGGCGCACGTTGATGCTGCGGTTCGGGATGTCGATGTCGATCATGTCGCCCTCTTCGATCAGGCCAATCGCGCCCCCTTCGGCGGCTTCCGGGGAAACATGCCCAATCGACAGGCCGGATGTGCCACCTGAGAAGCGCCCGTCAGTGATCAAGGCGCAAACCTTGCCCATGCCTTTGGATTTCAGGTAGGAGGTGGGGTAGAGCATTTCCTGCATACCGGGGCCACCACGGGGGCCTTCGTAGCGGATAATGACCACATCACCGGCCTTGATCTGGTCGCCGAGGATGCCCGCCACCGCTGCATCTTGCGATTCAAAAATACGCGCATGGCCCGAAAACTTGAGGATGCTTTCATCTACCCCGGCTGTTTTGACCACACAGCCATCTAGCGCGATATTGCCGAACAACACCGCCAAACCGCCATCTTTGCTGTAGGCATGTTCGGTGCTACGGATGCAGCCGCCCGCCCGGTTGGTGTCCAGCTCATCCCAGCGTTTATTTTGGCTGAAGGCCACTTGGGTCGGGACATTGCCCGGTGCAGCTTTGAAGAAGGTCTGCACGGCTTCATCCGGGGTACGCATGATGTCCCACTGGTTGAGGGCAGCACCCAGCGTTGGGCTGTGTACGGTGAAGCAATCGCGGTTGATCAGGCCTGCACGATCCAGTTCACCCAAGATACCCATCACCCCACCAGCACGGTGCACGTCTTCCATGTGATACAGTTGTGTGGCAGGTGCGACCTTGCTCAGGTTTGGCACTTTGCGGCTGAGGCGGTCAATGTCAGCAACCGTAAATTCAACATCCGCCTCTTGTGCGGCAGCCAGCAGGTGCAGCACGGTATTGGTTGAGCCACCCATTGCAATATCAAGGCACATGGCATTTTCAAACGCGGCCTTGTTTGCAATCGAGCGGGGCAGGGCGGATTCATCATCCTGTTCGTAATAACGCTTTGCCAGTTCAACAGCCAAGCGCCCTGCCCGCAGGAACAGTTCCTGGCGGTCAGCATGAGTTGCCAGCAATGAACCATTCCCTGGCAGACTCAAGCCCAACGCTTCAGTCAGGCAGTTCATCGAGTTGGCAGTAAACATCCCAGAGCATGAACCACACGTTGGGCAGGCGGAGCGCTCCATGGTGGTCACATCCGCATCCGACTCATTCGGGTTGGCAGCCGACACCATCGCATCCACCAAGTCCAGCTTGACAACCTTCCCCTTGATGACCGCTTTACCGGACTCCATGGGGCCGCCGGAAACAAACACCACCGGGATATTCAGGCGCAACGCCGCATTGAGCATGCCAGGGGTGATTTTGTCGCAATTGGAAATGCAGACGAGTGCATCAGCGCAGTGTGCGTTCACCATGTACTCAACCGCATCGGCAATCAGTTCGCGGGATGGCAGGGAATACAGCATGCCGCCATGCCCCATCGCAATACCGTCATCGACCGCGATGGTATTGAACTCCTTGGCAACCCCGCCATGTGCTTCGATCTCCCGTGCGACCATCTGCCCCAAATCCTTGAGGTGGACATGCCCTGGCACGAACTGGGTGAACGAGTTGGCGATGGCAATAATGGGCTTCTGGAAGTCCTCATCCTTCATCCCGGTAGCACGCCACAAAGCGCGTGCGCCAGCCATGTTGCGGCCTCCGGTGGATGTGCGGGAGCGGTATACGGGCATGTTATTCTCCTGAAAACGAAACTTGGGCAAAGCGGCATTCTAGCGTGGGATGGGCGGGGAGTCACACCTTAAAGCCACAAACATCAAGATCACTCCCCTACCGTCGCCATCACCTCAAATTGCCGTTCGGCACGGTTTCCGGCCTCATCGACAACGGTTAGCTGATGCTTGCCGACAGCGGGTTGCACTGCCTGCTGGTGGAATGCCTGGGTTGTGCCAATAAACTGATTGTCCATATGCCAATACAACAAGGTTTCCGGGCGTTGCGGAACTGCCCGGAAGACGGTTTGCCCCAGTTTGCCATCCAGTTCGCGCGGTAGGTAAATTTGGGTATTGTCCTGCGGGTAGACGATTGCCAACGCCTCCTGCCCGCTGCTTTCACCGTGGCAATCCGGGCGCAAGGGGGGCAGGGGCTGGTAATCGGCATGGTATTGCTGGTAATAGCTGGCCTGATCCGGTGGCAGCACAAACCAAGGGCGGGTTTGCATCTGTGCCACTGATTCGCAATCGCTGGTGACACGCCATTGCCCACTAGCATCCAGATGGATGAGCTGGTGGTAGGGGCTGATACGGGAATAATGGCTACTCTGCGGCACTGAAACCTTCTCCGTCTCGCACGCGCCATTACTCAGGTAGCCATCTGCTTGGCAGAGGCTGAGGGTGGTCATTTGCCAATCAGGGCGTTGGAACCAGGCCGTCTTGCGTGGTAAGAGGCTGAAGGTACTGAACAGGATGGGGGCGGCACTTTGCGTCCCGGTCAGGCTCGCCCGCCCCACGCCGTTGGCATTGCCAACCCACACGCCGACCGTATAATCCGGGGTCACGCCAATCGCCCATGCATCGCGCTGCCCATAACTGGTTCCGGTTTTCCAGGCCACTTTGCGGCTACTGCTGAACTTCTCCCAATAGCCTTCATCGCCAGGTCGGGCAACCTCCAGCAGGGAGTCGAGTGTCATCCAGGCGGTTGCGGTGGAGAGGGTGGCAAGTCGCGGACTGGCTTGGTTGGTGTCTTGCAACAGGCGGCCTTGTTGCCAATAGCGCTCCTGTTGTTGTGCCCCTTGTGCGGCACGGTGGGCGAGATTGGCATAAGCCACCCCCAAATCCCACAGCGAAGCCTCAGCCCCCCCCAGAATCAGGCTCAGGCCATAATCCCGTGCTGAGCGGTTCATATGCTGGAAGCCCAGTTGCCGCAATTGCAGCAAAAACGGATCAACCCCGCGCACGCTCAGCATATTGACCATCGGAATATTCAGTGACCGCGCCAAAGCTTCCCGCGCACTGACCGCCCCGTGGTAATGGCGGTTGTAATTTTGTGGGGTGAATCCGCTGTAATTGACCGGCACATCTGCCACCAGTGAGCGGGGCAGGATCAACCCTTGTTCAATCATATCGGCAAACAGGAAGGGCTTGAGGGTGCTGCCGGTGCTACGGGGGCGCTGGATCATGTCGATGGCTTGCCCCTGTTCACTGCCATCCACACCGGGACGGTTGCCAATATAGGCGCGTACTGCAAACGTGTGGTTATCCAGTATCAGAATAGCCAGGTTGCCAATCCCTTCCAGAGCCAGTTGTTCGCCACTGCGTTGTGCCAAGGTGTTCAATTGCTGCTGTAAACCCGCATCCAGGGTGGTGCGGAAGCGTTGCCCCTTGGGTTGCTGCATTGCCAGGGTATCCAGCAGGTGTGGAGCCAAGCGGGGCAAAAGGTGTGGTGCTTCTGGCAAGGCTTCAGCCACTGCCAACTCATAATCAAGTTTGCCCAATACCTGGGTTTCATAGAGGCGTGTCAGCAGGCGGTTGCGTTTCGCCAGCAGGCTGGCACGGTTACGCCCAGGATGGATCAAGGCTGGGTTATTGGGCAATACTGCCAGCATTGCGCTTTCTGCCCATGACAATTGAGCCGGATCGCGGGCGAAATACCGCCACGCGGCGGCCTCCAGCCCGACCACATTGCCCCCAAAGGGCGCATGGCTGGCGTAGAGTTTGAGGATGTCATCCTTGCTGTAACGGCTTTCCAAGCGCCAAGCCCGTAGCAGCTCCACCAGCTTTTCTGTCAAGGTGCGTGGTGGATTGCCCCGTGACAGGCGGATCACCTGCATGCTCAAGGTACTCGCCCCACTCACCACCCGCTGCTCACGCAGGTTGTCATAAGCTGCCCGTGCCAGAGCCAACAGGTCAACACCGCTATGCTGGCGGAAGCGCCGGTCTTCAAACTGGATGAGTGCGGTGGCGAATTTGTCTGGGACGCTTTCCAGTTCCGGGAAGCGCCATTGCCCATCCGCTGCAATGTGTGCACTCAACAAGCGGCCTTGCTGGTCAAGCAGCAGATGGGAGTGCGGTGCGGAAAACAGTTGGGTGGGGAGGCTGTAGCTATACCACCACCCTGTAAAGGCGAAGATACAGCAAAGAGCCAGCGTCAGGGCAAGACCCAACCGCCCCTTCCCCTTATTCGGGGAAGGGATTCCAGCATTGCCTATAGGCTTGTTGTCTGTCACCACGCTACGGTCAGTTCGTCAAATCCCCTTCTCCTCCCCCGGTTGTCCCGGCGGGCACAGCTTCTGCCCGCAGTGGCAGGCTTTTGACGATCTGCACAGGCAAACCGGCTGTCCGGGCGCGGATAGTGGGCTGGTACATGGCTTCGCTGCTGATGGCAGGGAAGTGGAACTTGCCCAGGAAGGCCGCATTCAGGCGGATTTTGATGGATTTGCTTTCACCCGCCGCCAGATCGAAGTAGCTCAACACGCGGTCATCACGCACATCCTGATAACTCAGGGCGTTCGGGTTAGCGGCAGGTGTTGGGGCTGGGGTGGGAGTGGTTTCACCTTCTGTCGATGCAGGTTCACTGGCAGTTTCGGTGACGGCTGTACCAATCTCTGCGCCAGAGGGCAACAGGGCAGACAAGGCCACATGCCGCAAGGCTTGTGGGCTGCTATTGCTGACGGTGATATTCAGGTCGTAATCCTGACCCTGTTGCAGTTTCAGCATCGGTTCTGCCAAGGGAGTGACGGTATCCCAGACTTTATTGCCCTGTTTGTCGAGCAGTTCAGCCTGTAATGCCATCCCCAATGCTTCAGCCTGTTCATTTCCCACCTTGGCAATACCGCGTTGGGTGACAGAGGCATACAGCTTGCGGTCGCCATCATTGCGCAAGGCAAGCTGGAAGGCATTATCGGCACTCGACAGCAAATGGCTCAAGAGGGGTTGGGTACTGGTCAGCGGGCTGTTGGCGGCCTGATCGACCGCAAATTGTGCAGACAAGGGCTGCTGGCTGGTGCTCAGGTAGTGCGCAACAGAGAGCAATGCCCAACTGATGTCATGGGTATTGTGACCACTTGCGCTATTCCCCAGCTCGCTGGCAATCTGCTGCACCACCAACGCGGCATCCTGTGGCTTTTGCAAGGCCAGCAAGGTTTCCAGTTGCAGACCCAATTGCCCCAGTTTTTGGCTGAAAGTCTGCTCAGACGTGGGCGTATTCAGCTCCGTGGCAACCAGCCCTGCGGTGGTTTGCTGGGCGGCTTCTGCCTGTCCGGCCTGCTGGTAGGCGGCTGCCAATAACCAGCGGGCTTGTGGGTTGGCTTTGCCCGATTCACGCAGGCGGTTCATTGCCCCCAATTGGGTTTTGCCCGCCAAGGCCAGCACATACAGGCGGTAAGCCTGCGTGGAGCTGGTATCTTCAGTAGAGGCGGCTGCCGTCCAGTCTTGTGCCTGCTTGCTTTGGTAAGCCTGCCATGCACTCATCAAGCCTAGGGGGATGTTATAGCCTTGCTTTTGTGCTTCGATCAGGAAATGCCCTGCATACAGGCTTGCCCAGTCGTTGGCTTCGGTTGACCCCGGCCAGTACATCAAGTTGCCATTGCTGCTTTGGAAATCGCCCAGTTTGGCAATCGCCCGTTTCACATGGTATTCGATGCGCTGCTGGCGTTCTGGCTCCAGTTTGAGCAGCTTGGGCAAATACAACTGCGGGAATACCGCCGAGGTGGTTTGCTCCAGGCAGCCATGCGGATAATTGACCAGATAATCCAGATGCTGCTCCAGATTCAGGTTGGGCAGGCTGGACAGCTCCAGCAGGCTCTGGTTGGTGCCAGCCATACCGTGAGGGGTGATGCTGGTTTTCCAGTCGGCTTTCGGTTCAATGACTTGACTGACTGTGCGTAGGCTGGGCAGGTTGGGAGCTTGTACCGCCAAATTAACCTCATGGCTGCTGCTGAGTGCCCCGCTGCTGGCACTGAAGCGCAGCTTGCCCTGCATCGGTTTCTCACCGGCTTTCAGGAACAGGGTAACGACTTTTTCACCGGGCTGGGTGAAGGGGACAGTCAAGGTCGGGCCCACACTGGCAAATGCAGCATCGGCCTCCACTTTGACCTCAACCGATTGTACCGCCGGATCGGAAACAAACACCGTCATGGGGACTTCAATGGTTTCGCCCACTTTCAGGGTACGGGGCAGTGAGGACAGCAACATCAGGGGTTGGCGTACAAAGACCGGCTGTTCAGCCTTGGCGTAAGCCGTGCCATCGGAGGCCACTGCCATAATGCGTACTGCCCCCAAATAAGAAGGCAACTCCACACTATGATCACGGGTCTGTCCGGCATCCAGATGGAATGCCCCCAGGAAGCGCACGACGGGCGGGAAGCGTTTCGGTTTGTTGGCAGCATCATCAACCTGTGCCTCATCACCGCCACCAATCGCCAAAATGCGTTCCAGATTGCCGCTGTATGCACCGATCACGCTATCGAACAAATCCCATGTTTTGATCCCCAAGGCTTCCTTGCGGTAAAACGCCTTGTGCAGGTCAGGGGCTTCAAAGCGGGTCAGGCCGAGCAAGCCTTCATCAACGACGGCAAGGGTATAATCCATTGCCCTGCCCGATTGCTCACTGATGCTAAAGGTCTGGGTTGTTTCCGGCTTCCATTCTTCGGCGGCTTTCAGCACGGGTTGCAAGCGGGTTGCCGGGTCTTCCACCAGCAAGGGGATAATCCCGTACAGGCGGATGGGGCGGTCATTTTGCTTGTTCTGGTGGGCTTGCAGCAGCGAAATGCTCACGTAGGCATTCGGTGACATGGCGGAGGTAATCGGCAAGGAAAGCTGGGTACGCTGCCCATTAAATTCAATCCAGCGCTGTTCCAGAATTTGGCTGCTGGTTTCAACGCTAAACAGGGCACGTCCGGCTTGTGCTTCCGGCAACTGGATTTGGGCGATGTCCCCCACTTTGTAGCTGGTTTTGTCGCTGGTGAAACGCAACATGGCGGCTGCCCCGCTGCCTTCTTCCTGCGCACGTCCTGCCCAACCGGGCCAATCAACGTACAGGGTTTTGCCGGTACAATGCTTGCCTTGCAGATCGCAGGCACGGATCAGGTAACGTCCCCATTCGGGGTATTTGATCTGGAATTTCC
Source organism: uncultured Thiothrix sp. (assembly GCA_964293005.1). GTDB lineage: Bacteria > Pseudomonadota > Gammaproteobacteria > Thiotrichales > Thiotrichaceae > Thiolinea. Next base: position 70,370 of record CAXYXW010000013.1, on the reverse strand, counting down.
ATTCGCCCTTGCCGTTGGTGGTGCTGACGATGGATTGCTGCAATTTGCTGCTATGGCTGGAGTCTGCATACTCCGCCAGCGAGTCTGGGGTTTTGTCCCACCACCATTTCCATTCGACCTTGTACAGGGTGACTTCCACCTGGGGTAAGGATACCTCCTGCCCATCGGCATTCAGGCTACCGATTTCAACGCTGTGTTCAGTATCGGTGAGCAGCATACCGCGTTCAGCATCACCTTTGGGCAGCTTGATACCGACGTAATTGGCAAAGGGATGGTAATCCAGCTCTTGCTTGCTGATGCTGAAACCGCCACCCTCTTCATGCACCCGGCTGGTAAACCATGCCTTGAGCATGCCCGGTGCAGGCTGTTCAGGTTGGAAAGCCTTACTGAAGGTCAGATGCCCGGATGTATCCAAACGCCCTTCCAGCAACTCCTGATCAGCACTGTCCAGCTTGCGGGCAGGGTCATCGAAGGTGAAATCACTAAAACGCCCAAACTCGGTGGTTTTTTCACGCAACCGCACACTCACATCTGCTTTCAGGTTGCCTGCTGTACCGCCGTGCAGCCATTGGGCAAACAGGCGACCTTGAGGCAATTCACGGTAGCCATGCAGGGTGGTCGTGCCATAGTCCAGCTCCACCTTGAGGCGGTTCGGGCGCACGGTTTCGATTTTCAGGGTCTTGTCGAAGCTACTGCCACCCAGTACAGCTTTTGCCAGCCAGTCCCCTGTTGGGTCTGTTTCTGCTGTTTTCAGGGTAAAGGTATAAAACGAACCGGTAGGCTGTTTGTTGGTCACGGTTTGCTTGAGCTTGCCGGTCGGGTCAAACAGTTGCACCGTGACCGGGTGGTTGGCTGGCAAGGTTTTGGCGCGATCCTGCAAGACAAAGCTGAGATGGATGTCATCACCGGGTCGCCAAACCCCACGCTCACCGTAGAGGACACCTTTCAGGCCTTTCTGTACCGTTTCACCACCGACATCAAACTGGCTGGTTTCCAGTGCCGTATTGCCATTGAGCTTGAGGTAGGCACGGTCACTGCCTTGCTGGGCAACCAGCAGGAACGGGGTGGTCGGGGTGGCTAATTGGGCAAAGCCATCCGCATTGGTTGTGCCGCTTGCCAAGGTCTGACCCTGGAAGTTACGCACGGTCACGGTGGCATTGCTGGAGGGGGTTGCACTACGCAGGTCGGTTGCCACCACATGCAGCTTGCCATTGCCATCCTGTTTGACGATCAGGCCAAGGTTGCTGGCGATGAAGTTGTGGCTGTCCTTGTTGGCTTCACCATAGAAGTAGTAACTGTCATCGCAGGGGTCTTCGCGTTTTTCCCAGTTATATTCGACGGTGCTATTGAGGGCGTATTCGGAGATGCCATCCCAGCCACTGGCAGCTTGGCTGTTTTGGTCTTCATAGTTTTCCAGCGGCTTTTCTGCCACCGTGGGGGCTGCTGTCCCCGCTGGGCAAGGGTAGGTTGAGTGGCGGCGGTCGACGGACAATTCCAGCCGGTACAATGTGCCCGGTTTTGTTTTCAGCAATTGGGTGGCATCAATGCTGTAACGGTTCCATTGATTGGGGTTGGCAGCGGTCAGCGGAATGGTTTTGCGCCAGATATAGCGCCCGACCCGCTCCACTTCGCTATCACCATCCAGCCCATTCACTTGCAGGAACTGTTCGATATTGTCTGGGTAAACCTCCATCGCGGTGATTTGCACGGCATTCACGCCACGCGCTTCCAGCGGGATTTCCATGGTTTGGTTATCTGGCAGGATGCTGCCCTTGCCAACAAAGCGCACCGCAGGCCGGGGTGGTTCCAGCGCGATGGTTTGGTCAATACGTTCTGCCAATTGCCCCAGGGCGCTATTGGCAGCCTTGATTCCGGCATGCACCACCAGTTTGTGCTCGCCCGGCTCCAGGTCGGCAGCCGGGTAAACCAGCAGGCGATTGCCAATGATTTGCGTGCGGACTTCACCACTGCCCAATTGCACCAGGCCATTCAGGTTTTGCGCTGCATCCAGCACATCGGAAAAGCTGATGCTGACATGCGATTTGCCCTCGGCATCTTCGCTCAAGGCATCAATGCGGGTAATGCTAAAAGTCTGTTGGCTGGGGACAGCGATGGCTTTGGAGCCGCTGCTGTTTGCACCTTGCACATTCAGCGCCTTGCCATCCCAGCTCAGTTGCAAGTCGGTTGCAAAGGTTTCACGCGGAATGGCCTTGACGGTGAAGCGGTGTTCTGTCCCTGCATCATTATGTTCCCAGCCCAGTACCAGCGGTTTTTTCTGCACACTGGCTTGCAGGACTTTTTCAACGGCATCGGGAGCCATGTAATCAGAAGTAAACAGTTTGCCTGCCAGTTGCATGTGGGTGGGTTGGTCAGCCACCGGCTCCAAGCCATCTGTCAGCACTTCCAGTTCCAATGGCGCGGTTTTGAAGGCAAAGGTGAGTGCCGGGGTATTGGCGGGGACATTCAACAAGCCATCCGGTTTGACGCTCAGGGTGTAGGCCTGCCCAGAAGCCAAGGCCGCCTCTGGCACAAAGACCAGGCTGGTGGTGCTGTCAAACTGTGCCTTGCCTGCTACTGCGGGGTTGAGGCTCAGGTAGGCATCCGCGCTGCTGCCCACCTTGTCCGCACTGATGACCGGTTGGCGGAAACTGAGGGTCAGCGGCTTGTTGCGCGGTTGTATGCTCGGGGGGCGCTGGCTGAACAGTTCAGTGATGAGGCGTGCCGTTGGGTCTGGAACAGCGGCATTCGCTGGTGGTGAGGTGGCTGCATCAGCGGGGGCGGGGGAGTCGGAACCACACCCACCCAGACCGGCTGCGCCGGATAGCAGCAATAACAAGGGTAGCGACCGCAAGACGGTTGAAAAAGTTGTCATTGTAAATTTCCCGCAAGTAGCAATGAGTTATAAGTATAGCTTAGACCGCCATTCTACGTGTTGGGTGCGCTGATTTGTGCCATATCGGGAAATTATTTTTTAAGGGCAGTGCTGGTATACTGTCGCACCGATAAACCCTTAGCCCTTGCTTGTCACAGGAACCACGATGATCCTTCATACTTCCGATGCCCTTCCATCCACCGATAATATGAAAGCGTTTGCCGAAAAGTTGCCGCTTACCCTGCACGGCAACCGCAAACACATGTGGCTACCGGCCTTGTTGGTGTTTGGCGCGACCTTTTTTGTGTTGTTCAGCTTTTTCCGCAATGGCGGTACATTTTTGCTGATCTGGTCGATGTTGCAATTGGTCTTGTCCTTTTTCATTGGACGGGCGATGTTTTTCCGGCCACTGCCTGCCCTGACCATCAGTGCAGAAGGCTTCAAGCTATCCTCTCAGAACGAGGGGCAGGTGATCCCGTGGGCGCATATTGAAAAATTCAGCACCGTGAATGTGGTCGGTTCGCTGGGTGTGACCTATAACTTCAGCAGCTTGGCAGGTCGCTCGCAGTCGGCAGGTGGGTTTACCCTGCCCAACCAGTTTGATGTCGGCCCCATTCAAATGGCTGACGCACTGGAAAAATGCCGCGTTTACTTTACCGGGCGGCGCAAGTAAGGCAAGACAGGTAGCCACGGGCTGTGTGGGCTGTGGCTACTGCCTGGAAAATCCTTAAAACTTGAACGCCTCCCGCAGCATTTCAACCATCACTTTGCGGGTTTTGTAGCGGTCGCAGAAGCCCCTGACCAAATTGGCAACCATCGCCTCTCCCCCTGGCATTTTGCTTAATACCTGCAAGTCATCAATGGTTTGCTGATAGATTGAGCGCCCGGTGTTTTGTTGCAAATAATCACAGACCAGACTAGCATACATCAGGGGGATTTCGTCGGGGAAGGCCGGGGCAAGGATCGGTGCATAAGTCTTGAATAAACGTTCATTGCCGTGGGCGGTGGCCTGATGTGCCTTGATCAGTTCGTAGAGGGCTGACAAATCCTGTTCTTCCTTGAGGATGGCAGCCCGCTGCGGGTCGTAGGATGAGGTTTTGGGGACAAGGGCATAATAGCGGTCGCGGTTGGCTTGCCACTCTTCCGCCGTATAGGTTGCCTTGAGTTTCTGGTAGCTATCCAGGTTGTAAAAACTTTCCTTGAATACATTTTCCAGCTCGGTACGGATGGCTGGCTTATCATCCAGTGTATAAGCAATCTCCAGCAGGTACGCACGCCATTCGCGTGTCCGACCGGGGACTTTGTTCTTTTCGTCTTGCTTCAGGGCATCGGTGATCAGTCGGCGGGCTTTGATGAAATCCTTGGCGGCAATGGCTGATTTGACAAACCATTCGCGGAACTCGAACACCTCCAGATGTTCCGCAGCCAAGGCCAATGCCTCATCCAGCCGCCCCCACGTTTTCAACAACTCAAAACGCTCCCGCAGTTGGGGAGGGTGTTGCCATGCAAACGAGGTTTTGTGGGGTGCTTTCTCCAGTGCTTGCAGGTAGATGTTCTGGAAATGGGGACTGGGCATCGCCCACTGCTTGAGGAGTTTGTCCAGATTATCGGTTACGCCATAGTCATCTGCACCGGCTGCCTCCAGCACCCGCAGGAACAGTTGCTGTTGGTCGGCGGTGGTCAGTTCGGGGTAAGCTGCCTCTAGTTGGCTTTGTGCGGCATACATCAGCTCCGCCAAATACCCATCGGAGTCATCCATGTTTTCAGCCGCTTCAGATAGCCCCTCAATCAGGGCGAAGGTGACATCAATCTTATCGTTGGCGGTCAGGCTGGACTGGCTGAGGGTGTCGAACAGCTCCTGGGCAGCGTCTGAAAACCTGTCTGCATCGTCATAATCAATGAAGCCGCTTGATGAATTTTGGCGGATGATCGTATCCAGCATGCGGCGGTAGCGCTTGGCAGGTGCTTCGCCCATACCTGAGATTGGCGGCTGAAAACGCAACAGGAATTTTTCCCGCAAGGTGCGGTCATCCTGCAACAATTGCCGGACATAGGCTTCCAAATCGGCGCGTTGCATCTTGCTGAGCACCAGCTCAACCTGTTCACTTTGGGTCGGGCGTTTTGCACTTGTGGCGGATGTGGAGGCTTTTTCTGCCCGCAAACACAGCAAGGTTGCCGCCACATGCTTGCAGATCGGGCCATCATAGGGGCAGCTACACGACCAGTGCGTGATCTCCTGCCCATCCATCTGGATTTCAATATCGTAAGTGTGGGAGACATCCACATAGGCTTGCCAGAACTCCGGTTCAGTTTCCTCCAAATCATGGACTGCCTGAGTATAGCCCCTGCCACGCTGCATGATGACGGTCGGGATGCCTTTCTCGAAGTTACTTAGGTTCATGGTTTATATATCCTCCCAAATCTTGTCCAACCGTTTTCCTGATACCGGTTTGGCTGTCCCCAACTCTTGTGCGAACAGCGAAATCCTGAATTCTTCCACCATCCAGCGGTATTCGCGCAAAGCATTTGCCGCTTGCTGGTCTTTACCAAACAAGGGCTGACCGGTTTTGCTGAGCCGCTCTTTATAGCGATCCCAATACGGCTGTACCTGTACACGTAAGGCACGATCCTTGGTTGGGGCATCGGTGAGCTTTTCCAGCCGCCGCTGGATGCCTTTCAGGTAGCGCGGCAAATGCCGCAGTTCTTCGGGTTCAAGTGTATCAAGGAATCCGGGATAGACCAGATGGGCAAGCTGGTCATTGATGTCATTGAGCGCTTCCAACCAGGTCGGGGGTATTTTGCCTTTCAGTTGTTTGCGGATGTCATGATACAGGGTAAATGAAGGGATGAGCAGCCGCGCCAATTCCTGTGCTTGCGGGAAAATGTGTTTGCGGGCGAGTTGTAGCGCCGCATTGAAGCTGTCCTGTTTGCGGATGTCGAGGTACTCGGCAAAGGCTTGGCGGAAGGCATAGCGGGTCATGGCTTCTTTTAGCTCTTCACATTTGCCAGTGGCCGCATATTGCATGCACAGTGCCTGCATCTGTGGCACATGGCGTGGCACATCACGTACATCGGCAGGCAAGGCCAGCATGAACAGGCGTAATGTGCCCAGGCGGTGTTGGCGCAGGGCTTCCGCCTCGTTGTCAAACAGCTTGATGTCCACATGGCTGCTTTGGGCAGACGGTGCAACCAAGGCAGGCCAGGCATGCAGCTTCATGCCGCCCATTTCCAGAGTATGGGTCGCGGGCAGGTTGCCAAAGCTCCACTCGGTCAGGTTTTGTTTTTCAATCACTTGCGTAGGCTGGCGTATCAACTCCTGTCTGGCTTGTTGCCCGACCTTGGTGCGCAAGGCCGCGAGGTCACGTCCGGTTTTGACGACAGTCCCGCTTTCATCCACCACTTCAAAGCGCATCAGCAAGTGGTCGGTTAACTCCAGTTGCTCCCATAAATCCCCGTCGATGCGTGTGCCGCTCATCCGCAGCAGTTGTTTGCCCAAGGCTTCCTGTAACGGTAGGGTTTCATTCGGTTCAATGGCTTCCAGGGCAGCGCGGGCATAGTCGGGGGCGGGCACAAATTGCTTGCGGATTTGCTTGGGCAGGGCGCGGATCATGGCGGTGATTTTTTCTTCCAGCATGCCCGGTACAAGGTATTCAAAACGTACCGGTGAAAGCTGGTTCAGCGCCAGCAGCGGGATGCGTACTGTCACGCCGTCATCTTCAGCATTTGGCTCGAAGTGGTAACGCAAGGGCAGGATCATGCCTTGCACCGCCATGCTATCCGGGAATTGCCCGCTGCGTTCATGCCCGGCATCACGTTGCATCAGGTATTCGCGGGTCAGGAACAGCAGTTTTGGGGTTTTTGCTTCGGCCTGTTTACGCCATTTCTCAAAGGATGCGCCGTTGACTACATTAGCCGGAACCCGTGGCTTAAAAAAATCATGCAACAGCTTTTCATCAGCGAGAATGTCGCGGCGGCGGCCTTTGGCCTCCAGTGTTTCGACTTCGGCAATCAATTCGCCGTTATGCCGGAAAAAAGCCGCGTTGGTTTTATATTCACCATAAACCAAGGCATGGCGGATAAAGATTTCCCGGCTGGTGATCGGATCAATCCGCCCATAGCTCACGCGCCGTTTGGGGGTGATGGTAATGCCATACAGCGAGGTGCGCTCAAAGGCTGAGACATTCGCCGAATTCTGTTCCCAATGCGGTTCAGTGTAATGACGTTTCAGTAAATGCGCCCCGAATTCTTCTATCCATTCCGGCTGGATTTTGCCAGCGGTACGGGCATACAGCTTGCTCGTTTCCACCAACTCGGCCGCCATTACCCATTGCGGGGGCTTCTTGCGCAGATTGGAGCCGGGGAACACCAGGAATTTGCGCCCATTCGCCCCCTGATATTCCTGGTTTTCATCCTTGAGGCCAATATTCCCCAGTAGGCCGGATAATAAACTGCGATGGATGCCGGAGTATTCGGCGGGCTTTTCATTTTCCTTGATACCGCTTTCCAGCAAGGTGCTACGGATTTGCTGGTGGATGTCGTGCCATTCCTGCAAGCGCGTCCATGACAGGAATTCTTTCTGGCAGAGTTTGCGGAATTGGCTTTTGGATAATTCCTTGCGCTGCTGATGGAAATAATCCCATAAGTTAAGCAAGCTGAGGAAATCCGAATCCTCCGCCTTGAAGCGGGCATGCTTTTCATCCGCAGCCTGTTGCTTGTCCATCGGGCGTTCGCGGGGGTCTTGGATGGCAAGGGCTGCTGCCATCACCATCACCTCTTTAATGGCTCCCTCTTTTTCCGCTGTCAGCAGCATTCTGCCCAGACGTGGGTCGACAGGCAGCTTGGCAAGGGTATGCCCAACCGGAGTCAGGTTGAAGTCGGCATCCACGGCTCCGACTTCAAACAAGAGTTTGTAACCATCTCGGATCAGGCGCAGGTCGGGGGCTTCCACAAAAGGGAATTTCTCAATCTCCCCAAGCTGCATCGTCTCCATTTGCAGGATGACGGAGGCCAGGTTGGTACGCAGGATTTCCGGTTCAGTAAAAGCCGGGCGGCTATTATAGTCCTCTTCGCTGTAAAGGCGGATGGCAATCCCGGCTGCCACACGCCCACAGCGCCCTGAACGCTGGTTGGCGGAAGCCTGTGAGATTTTTTCAATGGGTAGGCGTTGCACGCCTGCCCGCCACGAATAGCGCGACATGCGTGCCTGCCCACCATCCACGACATAACGGATACCCGGAACGGTGAGGGAGGTTTCCGCGACATTGGTTGCCAACACCACCCGCCGCCGCCCGTGCGCCTCGAATACCCGGTGCTGCTCTTCTGCGGATAGCCGCGCATACAATGGCAGGATTTCAGTGGAAGGCGGATGGTGCTTGCGCAGGGCTTCGGCGGCTTCGCGGATTTCACGTTCACCGGGCAGGAATACCAGGATGTCACCACTTCCTTCCCGCCCCAGTTCATCGACGGCTTCCAGAATTGCATCCACCTGATCCCGCTCATCCTCACCCTCCACATCCACCAGTGGGCGGTAACGGATTTCCACCGGGTACGTCCGCCCGGAAACCTCAATAATGGGTGCTCCCCCAAAATGGTCAGAAAAGCGTTGGGGGTCAATGGTCGCCGAGGTAATGATCAGTTTCAGATCCCGCCGCTTGGGTAGTAGCCAGCGCAGGTAGCCCAGCAGGAAGTCGATATTGAGGCTGCGCTCGTGTGCCTCATCAATGATCAGGGTGTCGTAATCATTCAGGTAGCGGTCTTGCTGGATTTCTGCCAACAAGATGCCATCGGTCATCAGCTTGATGTAGCTCTCGCGGTGGGTCTTGTCGGTGAAGCGCACCTTGTAGCCGACCTGTTGACCCAGCGGGGTTTTCAGTTCCTCGGCAATCCGGTCTGCGACACTGCGAGCAGCAATCCGTCGGGGTTGGGTATGACCAATATAGCCATCCACCCCACGCCCCGCATCAAGGCACATTTTCGGCAGTTGCGTTGTTTTACCGGAACCTGTTTCCCCGCAAATCACGACCACCTGATGTTCTTGGATTGCCTTGATGATTTCGTCGCGGCGTTGCGCTACCGGCAAATCATCCGGGTAATCCGGGGTCGGCACACCCCGCATGCGCCCGTTGCGGCGTTCACAGCTCGCCCCAATTTGTGCCAGCAAACGGGCGGTGTGTCCGTCATCCGGTTTGCGCTCCAGTTGCTGTAGCTCACGGCGCAGGCGGAAACGGTCTGACCCCATGCAGTCACTGAGTTTTTTGCGCAGGAGGTGGGTATTGTTTGGTTTGGTTTGTTGTTGTGGTGCGTCCAAAATACAAGTCAGCCGGGAGTAGGTCAAAGGGGCTTTATTCTAGCCTGAAGTGGGGGTGGGGGCGATGTTTGGCGTGGCTGTGATTGCTTCACTCGTTACCAACCGATAGCTTGTACTGCGTCCACCGCTTGAGTTTTGCACAAATACACCCCATTCCAGCAAACCGCGTATGTCCCGCAAGGCACTATCAGTCGAGCATTTCGCCAGTTTTGCGTATTTTGATGTATTCATGTAGCCCACAAAATCATCCAGCATCCGGTTCAGGATCAGGCGTTGGCGGGCATTAACCGGGAACTGGTTGGCACGTTCCCATACGTGGGATTTATGGAGTATCGCACCCAGTGCTTTTTCTGCATTGGCGAATGCCCGCCCCAAACAACCCAAAAACCAACTCAGCCATCGGGTTACATCCAAGGTATTGCGTTGTTGCTGCTCCAGTTGTTGATAATAGGTGGTACGCTCCATCTCAAGCTGGGCAGACATACTGTAAAAGCGCTGGGGTGTGTTATCTGCCCGCGCTAAAGCCATATCTGCAATCGCACGGGCAATACGCCCATTTCCATCCTCAAAGGGGTGTACGGTCACAAACCAGAAATGAGCCAATCCTGATTTTAATACGGGATCAATGTTATTTTCTTGCTCGAACCAAGCAAGGAAAGCAGCCATTTCAGTAGGTAAGCGTGTTGCTTCAGGTGCTTCGAAATGCACCCGTTCCCGCCCTAATGCGCCTGAAACGACTTGCATGGCTCCGGCGGATGGTGGTCGCCACTCGCCGACGACAATCGGATACATGCCACTAAATCCAGTCGGAAACAGGGCGCTGTGCCATGCAAACAGACGTTGCTCTGTGAGGGGGGTATGGCATGACTGGGTTGCATCCAGCATGACCTCAACAATTCCCTCAACATGGCGGCTGGGTTGGGGCAAGCCAGCGATGTCCATCCCTAAGCGCTTGGCAATGGATGAGCGCACCTCACCCACATTAAGGTTTTCTCCTTCAATTGCAGATGACTTGACAACATCCCTGGTGAGGGTGTTCAGGCTGGCTTCTTGTTGCAAGCTAAAACCTAAACTAGCCATCCGCCCTAACAATAAACCTTGTTGGTGACGTATCTCTACCAACAAAGGGCTGAGGGTGGCTACATCCCAGCGGAATTCAGGCCAGCCTTGGCGTTTATGTATCCACATGCTGTATTTCCTTAGCATAATCACCGCACATTTTGCGGTGATTATGCTGCTTATTCACCGCAGTGGCAAGTTTGCAGGGTATTGCCAACGCTGCCCATCCCTTCAGTTCTATTGACGCACCCGCACAATAGGTGATCATATTCCTTCTTTGGCCTGCGCCTCGGAGGGCTTTATGGACAACGCACACGATTACCTTCAGGAACAAATAAAAGCACTCACTAAAGTGCTCCCCATCCAAGCGCCCCTGCAAGATTTTGTGCATTTCAATCCACTGATGCATTACGAGCAGCTCCCGTTTGCGGATGCCTTGCGTGAAGTCCACCGCCTGACTGGGGCATACGGTTATCTCCCACAAGCAGAGTACCGGCGCTTTTATGATGTGGGGCGTATCACTGATAGTGACATCCATTACGTCCTGCAAGCAGAACCCGTGCTGGGGTCAACGGAGGCGCTGTTACCCGATTGGCGTGTGTGCGACATCAGCCGGATGGCGTTGTTGTATCCCGTGAGGCCACTCAATTTCCGGCAAGTGTGCTGGAAGATTGAGGAAGAACAGGCGTTAGCCGTGTTCCAGCCAGAGATTACCCCGGCTAGCCAGCAAGCTTTGTTGACAGCAGCTGCCCAGCACGGGCAAACCGAAGTGGCGGCTGCCCTGAGCGCACTATGGCAAGCCGCTTTGCGTACCCTGCATATCCATGATGAGTTTGCCCACCCGGAGAATGTGACTTATCTGACTGCCAGCAATTTGGGGCAACTCTGGCAGGAGATCAAGGAAACAGCCCATCTGGATGAAGCCGACCCGGATATGGAGCAGCAGGTGCTGGATGCGGCACATCATACCCTGGATAAGCTGTTGCATCAGGTGGGGCCACAAACGACCCTGCGCGGGCTGTTGAAGGCGTTAACAGGTGAAGATGTATTGTCTGCCATCCGCCCGGTTTTGTTTCGCCAATTGGCGCAATGGCTGGATTTGGGCATGTCGGCACATACCAGCAAACAAGGCGGTTTCTATGCTTATTGGAAGCAACAGGCCTTGAATGACCATTTGCCAGGATTCACCGAGCTTGATCCGCGTTATGACTATATCTCCTCGCTGGATGGGGAGCCATTGGCAATTATTGAGCAGGAGTTGATGCGTATCGGGATTGCCAAGGCGCATTGGGGGGATTATTTGCGCAGTTTGGCGCTGGAGTTGCCCGGCTGGTCTGGCATGTTCAATTGGCGGGCGCAGCATCCGGGCTATGCACAACAAGCGGTCGCCGTCGATATGGCTGATTATCTGGCTGTCCGTTTGGTTTTGGAGCACTTACATTGCCGCCAATTGACCCATGACCAGTGGAATATTGAGGCATCTATTCAGGAAATCCGGGGTTATTTCAAGCATAACCTGATGGAGTTGCTGGTGCGTTACCATGCTTGGCAGGCACATTTGCCAGAGCATTTGCAAATGCTCGCCTCTGGTCTTCTGGGCGGGACGAATGAAGAGGTATCAGCGCAACAATGGTATCAATTGGCGCACATGGTGATGACCTGGAAACTGGCAGCCGGGACAGCATTGCCCGTCAGTCTGGATGCTTATCAGGAGGCATGGCGGTTGTTTGTGCTGGCTCAACAGTTGGGGCTGTGTGCTGAGGGCTTATTGGCGCTGGATACACAAACGCTAGAACGCCTGATTGCCCTGATCAAGCAACTGGATGATGCCGATACCCGTGGCTATTTGTGGCTGCGGGCGTATGAGCGCCATTATAGTGTGCAAGTGTTTAATGCCCTATTGTCCCCAGAAGCGTTGCCTAAACCCACACAAACGCCAGAGGCACAACTGGTGTTTTGCATGGATGACCGTGAGGAAGCCATTCGGCGGCATCTGGAAGAGATTGCCCCGCAGATCGAAACCTTGGGCGTGGCGGGTGTTTTTGGTTTGCCGAATAACTGGCGTGCGTTAGGGGCTAGCAATACCTTGAAGTTAGCCCAACCGGTGGTGACGGCTGTTCATGAGTTTCAGGAGGTTCCTGACCCGGCTGAGCCGATTACAGCAGTACAAGCCTTCCGGCAGCGCCAGCAACGTTTGCGTGGGGTCAGCTTGTTCAAAAGCCATAGCTTGCGTCAAGGCTTGTTGGGCAGTGCAGCCGCTTTGCCCGCATTCGGGACTTTTGCCTTGGCGGAGCTATTGGGGCGAAGTTTTGCACCCGGACAATACCAGCAACTCAGTAACCGACTGGGGGAGCGTGTCTTGCGTCCGGTCAAGGCGCGTGTGCAATACACGGCTTCTGAAACCGACTTGGCAACGCAGGCAACCCCTTCGGCTGAACACAACCAGCTTGGTCTGACTCTGGAAGAAAAAGTCGGGAAAATTGCCACTTTCCTGAAAATGGCAGGGTTCACAAACGGCTTTGCCCGTCTGGTTTGTCTGATGGCGCATCGTGCCCGGCATTTGAATAACCCGCATCTGCTGGCTTATGGGTGTGGTGCATGCAGTGGGCGTTTTGGTGGGCCGAATGCCCGCGCTTTTGCAGGCAGCATCAATGAGCCGGAAGTTCGGGCGGAGTTGGCTGCCCGTCACCAGATCCATATCCCGCCCACCTGCTGGTTTATGGCAGCAGAGCATGATACCAGCAGTGACCAGATTGATTGGCTGGATGTTGATTTGCTTCCCGCCAGCCACCGTGATGATTTCCAGCAGGTGCAGGCACGTCTGGCACAGGCGGCTGAGTTGTCGGCGCATGAGCGTTGCCGCAAATTTGCTTCTGCCCCGGCAGGTTTGGATGCCGCTGCCGCCTTGCGCCATGTTCAGGGGCGGGTGGCTTCCCCCGATCAGGCGCGGGCTGAGTTGGGGCATCAGGGCTGTGCGGTGGCATTTATTGGCAGGCGCTCGATGAGCCAATACCGGTTCTGGGATCGGCGTTCTTTCCTGATTTCTTATGATGCTGCCCAAGACCCGGATGGCATGGTGTTGGAATCGCAGTTGCTGGGTAATGGGGTAGTTGGGGTGGGGATTTCCCTCGACTATTATTTTTCCCGTATCCAGAACGGCTATCTTGGTTCAGGCAGCAAGATTACGCATAACATGGTTGGGGCCTTTGGTGTGATGGAGGGGGCTTCCAGTGATTTGCGCACTGGCCTTGCCCAGCAAATGACCGAGTTGCATGAACCCATGCGCCTGTTGGCTGTGCTGGAAGCACCGGTTGCGCTGGTTGAGGCGATTTACCTACGCCAGCCCTATTTACGCATGTTGCTGGACAATGCATGGCTCTTGTTGGCAGTAAAAGAGCCGGATGCCACCGAGTTGTATGAGTTTATGCCGGGGCAAGGCTTGGTGCGTTGGCAAGGTGAATTGTCACCCTTGCCCCAGTCTGCCGGTTCAGTGGCCTGGTATGCCGGGCAAGCTGATTATTTGCCTCCGGCCTGGGTCAGGGGAGCTGCCACTTAGCGCGTCACTTGGCACATATTGTGCGCGTGGTATTTTCCCGTTTTTAGCCAAGGGAACGTTTATATTCAGCCGATGTCGATACAAAAGCCAGTATACTCACTGGTATATCATGATGCTTGACGTTTGAGGTTGTTATGAAATCAGTATCCTCGGTTGTGTTGGCTGTTTGCGCCTTGTCCGTTTCTGGCGCGATGTCTTTGGTACATGCCGCCAATGAAAGCAGTGTGCTACCTGTGCAAGATGCCGTGGCGGTCGATGTGGTGATTACCCCCTCACAGGATGAGGATAGCGACAAGCTGATGCGTGAGCTGTGTGAGGGTTATGCCGATGATGAGGGTATCGTGGCGACAGAACGCGATGCGCACATTGAAGCGTGCCTGAGTAGCATGACGACAGACTTGGGGAATATGCAGGAATCCCCGCCTTCTGCGATTGAGCCAGAAGAAACCGAGCAGCCACCGGTAGCATTGGATGCACAGCCACAAGCGTCCAGCCCGGAGGCCTTGATTGCGCATGAGCTGGTCGAAAAGCCGCAACCGGGCATTGAGGAATTGGTTCCAAAGACGGCTGTACCGGCAGAATAAGCACGGTATTATGGTATACGTTGGGTAGGGCGCTTGACGTGATAACTATAAATGATTAATGTGATCAGTAATACATTATACTAATAACCCATAGGGCTGGGTTGTAGATCCAAGGGGAAACACTCATGTCAACATGCGAAAATCTCGCCTGTGATGTTGGCTCGCATGCCAATAATGCACCTGTCTTTAAAGGTTCCGATCTGTTGTTGGAAGCGGGTATCAAGGCTGATCCACGCAAGCTGGAACAAGTGGCGACCAGCTTCGATAACGATCCATTGACACTGCGGTTACTGGCTGCTTATCTCAACCGTTGGTATGCCGGTCGCCTGAATGGACTTGAAACCATCCCTGTCTTGTATGACACCAAATCAGCAGGCCGCCCTTTGCGGCGGGTTCTGGCGGCTTTTGAGCGCAAGCTGGCGGGTGCATCCGACATGACATTGCTGAACCTGCTGAGCTTGAGTGACAATCCGGTTCCGCAGCAGCATATGAAACTGGTTTTCCGTTCGACCCTGTTGGAACGCTGGCTAAGCCGCCGCGATGATTATGTGCGCTTCCTTGGCCCCTTGGGGCGTTTGAATGAAGAACATTGGCATTGGGTTATTGAAAACCTGCGCCGTTTGCAGTTGCTGGAGCCGCCCATTGCCGGTCATCACGACTTGCTGCTGGTGCCGGAGGCCGTTCGCCATTACTTCCGTGAGGAGTTGCGTCTCAAGCACCATGCGGTTTATCAGCAGGGTCGGGCTGACATGGAAAAGCTGTTCAAGGAAACGGTGGTCAGTTTGTATGGGAAGCAGACTGACCGGCCTGTTATCAGCACTTATATGTCCCCGGCGCTGCAACAGCAGTTGGCAGAACAGGCCGCCATCAAACAGGCAGAGGTGGTTGAGCCAATGCAGCCGCCGGTATCCCTCTGGGACGCGGACGAGCTGGATGCCGCCCAGCAGCAGTTGCTGGCCTTGCGTTGCTCCTTGGCAGCCTTGCGCCAGCACAGCCAGAACCTGCATCAGCAATTGCTGGCAATGCGGACGGGCAACCTGATTAACGGTAGCCAGGAAAATAATCCGGCGATTGCCTAGCCAAGTTTATACCTGAGCTGCGATAATCCGCCGCATGGCATTACTACATCTACGCAATATTCATCTTGAAAATGGCGACAACCGCTTGTTCGATGGCATTGACCTGCAAATCGAAGCGGGTGAGCGCCTATGTTTGGTCGGGCGCAACGGCACGGGTAAATCCACGCTGATGAAGCTCTTGTGCCGCGAGGTACTGGCAGACGATGGCGAGATTATCCACTCGCCTGACCTGACCATTGCCCGCTTGCAGCAGGACGTACCGCACGGCTCTGACGAAAGTGTCTTCAATATTGTCGCGGCTGGTTTGGGGGAAACCCACCCGGATGAGCAATGGCAAACCCAGTGGCAGGTAGAGGCTGTCTTGTCCCGCCTGCAACTGGAGGCTGATGTACCGTTTGAGTCGCTGTCCGGCGGCTGGAAACGGCGTGCCTTGTTGGCGCGGGCATTGGTTTCCGATCCTGATTTGCTGCTATTGGATGAACCGACCAACCACCTCGATATTCCAGCGATAGAATGGCTGGAAAACTTCCTGCTCGGTTACAAAGGCACTTTGCTGTTTGTCAGCCATGACCGCGCCTTTGTACAGAAACTTGCCACCCGTATTATCGAACTGGATCGCGGGCATTTGTCGAGCTGGGCAGGTGATTTCAAGAAATACCAGGAAAACAAGCAGGCTGCCCTTGATGCTGAATCCCAGCAGTCAGCCTTGTTTGACAAGCGGCTGGCAGAAGAGGAAGTGTGGATACGCCAAGGTATCAAAGCTCGCCGTACCCGTAATGAAGGCCGGGTGCGCCGCCTTGAGGCCATGCGTGAGGAGTTCCGCCAACGGCGTAACCTGCAAGGCAAGGTGCAGGCACAAATCGGGCAGGCAGAGGCCTCCGGCAAAGTGGTGATTGAGGCGAAAGGCCTTTCCTATGGCTTTTCAGACCGCAAGCTGTTGGACAATTTCAGCACGACAATCCTGCGGGGCGACAAGATTGGCATTATTGGCCCGAACGGGGTTGGTAAAACCACCCTGATCAAATTGTTGCTGGGGCATTTGGAGCCACAAGCCGGTACGATCCAGCAGGGAACCAAGCTGCAAGTGGTCTATTTTGACCAGCACCGTTCACAGTTTGAGGATGACAAGAACCTGCGTGACAATATTGCCCCTGGTTCGGATTTTGTCGAAATCAATGGGCAACGCAAGCACGTCATCAGTTATTTGCAGGATTTCCTGTTTACCCCCTTGCAAATCCAGAAACCGGTCAAGGTGTTGTCAGGGGGGGAGCGTAACCGTTTGCTGTTGGCGCGTTTGTTTGCCCAGCCCTCCAACTTGTTGGTGCTGGACGAACCCACCAATGATCTGGATGCCGAAACCCTTGAACTGCTGGAAGAGTTGTTGATTGATTATGCCGGAACCTTGCTGCTGATTTCGCATGACCGTAGCTTCCTGAATTCGGTTGTTACCCGTACCCTCGTGTTTGAAAAAGGCGGCGTGGGCGAATATGCCGGGGGCTATGATGATTGGCTGCTCCAGCGCCCAGCCCCGACGGTTGATAAGCCTGTGGATAAGTCTTCTCCCGCCAAGGCTGCTGCACCGGCTGCCCCTGCGCCTAAAGTGGAGGCCAAGCCTGCGGGCAAAAAGAAGCTCAGTTTCAAGGAACAGCGGGAGCTGGAGCAACTGCCGCAGCGTATCGAGCAACTGGAAGCACAGATGGCAGCCTTGCAGGCGGAAATGGCAACCCCGGCTTTTTACCAGCAGGACAGCGCCACGATTACCGGCAAGCAGCAGGCATTGCAGGATTTGGAGGGTGAACTGGAAACGGTATTTGCCCGCTGGGAAGCGCTTGAGGCGATGCTATAACGCTACCGCTTATCAATTAACTGGATTTATATCGGCAATTGTTTGTCAATGGTCGGCACTTTTGTTAGGTTTAACCGGAGATCGCTGGTTTAACCAATAACAATAAGTGGCGGGCATGAAAAATAAATCCTGGCTTTCCTTGGCTCTGGCAGTGGCGGCTGTATGTGCGTCTGGCACAGGTATGGCTGCGCAGGTTGTCAGTGCTGAGCCGGTGGTGCGGTTTGCCAAGCCGCTGGATCAAGTGCCGTTGTTCGCCACCTATACCGTTACCAGTCCAGATACCACGCAGTCCACAGGGCTGGGTATCCGCGTCCATTATAACTCCAGCCTGCTTGAGCCAGTCAGCCACACACCTTATTCCAACCAGGTGCAGCCAGTGGGCGAGCCAAGCGATGATACCGATAATGCGGATGGCGATAGCAGCACCGATAAATACATCGTTTTTGCCTGGGTGGATTTTGATGCAAAGTGGCCAGGGGTAGTTGCCACACCCCTGACGCTGCTCAATAGCCTGTTTAAAGCACGCACGGGCTTTGCCGGGTCGACCCGCATCCGTTTGTCAGCATCTGCCACAGCGGGCAATACCAGTTTCCAGTCAACGCCTTTGCTGGTGTGTGCCAAACCAACGGTTTCTGTTGTGGCAACAGATGCAGTTGCCGCCGAACAAGGCAGTGTCACCGGGATTTTTACTTTTACACTGGATGCGCCCTTGCCTGCGGGCTGTGGCAGTCTCACGGTGGGTTTTCAGGTGGATGGGAGTGCGGTTGCCGGTACGGATTATACGGCATTGCCCAACAGCGTGACGATTCCCGCCGGGAGCCAAAGCACCGCGTTGGTATTAAGTGCGTTGAATGATGCAGCGGTCGAACCAACGGAAAACGTTTCCCTCGCGTTGGTGGCAGGTGACAGCTATCAACTGGGCAATAGCACGGCTGCCCAGATCGCTATCCAAAGTGATGATTTGGCGGCAAACTTACCGACCGTTACCCTTGCCAGCAGTCGCCTGAAAGCCCTGGAGGGTACAGATAATACCGTGACATTGACGGTATTGCGTTCTGCCCCCGATCTGACCCAGGCTTTATCTGTTTACCTGCAAGTGGCGGGAACGGCAGTGGCAGGCAGTGATTATCAGGCCTTGCCCCCGATGCTGGAAATACCGGCTGGGCAGCGCAAAGCCAGCCTGCTATTGCAACTGATTAACGACAGTACCCAGGAAAGCAACAAAACCTTCACGATTGGCATTCAGGATAAGCCGACTTACCAGCGTGGGGACATCGCCAATCTGGAGGTGCTGATCCAGGATGACGAGCTGCGCAGCAACACCAGTTTATTGCTTACCCCCAAGGCAACCCCGCTTCCACAACAGGTTCCCGCCTTGGGCGAATGGGCGATGCTGTTACTCACTGGGATGTTGGGGTTGTCCGCTTTTTCCCGGATTCGCCGCACGGCATCCCAAACACAGGCAGGGCGCTCATGAGTTCTTTATCCAGATTACGCATTAGCCTGTCCTTGCTGATGGGGTTGAGCAGTTTGCCCGGTTATGCACAAGGGGCGGTATTGGTTGCTTCAGAAGTGTTCCAGCCAGTGCAAACGGTGGTTGCTGCACCGGAGGAGCTAAAAACCAAGTCGATGAGTTTTGCACAACGCAGCTTGCAACAAATCCTGTTCCCACCGATGTCGATGACCTTGGGGGAACCGAGTGCGGCTGAATGGCAGGCCTTGCAACAACCCGTTTCGCGTCACAAGGCCTTCCAGATTGGCATCAAGCGTGATGTACCTGCCTTACCCGATGTAGTCGATTGGGTATGGTATGCGGTGGCGGGTGGGCAGGCCGGACAATTTACCGTCACATCCAATAGTGCATTGCGTATCCGTGGTTTCCTGGAGTTGGCAGAGCCTTTACCAGCCGGTGTGGAAATCCGCATTTATGCGCCGGATAAATCAGGGCAGGTGTTTGGCCCGTATAGCCAAGCTGATTTTAAGGTACAGGCGGGTGGCAAGCCAGGTTTGTGGGTTCCCAGTCTGGAGGGCGATACTGTCGGTATTGAGGTGTTTGTGCCGACTGGCATTAGCCCTGCACAGGTGAAACTGGCTATCCCCCAGGTATCTCATATTGCCTATGATATGCAGTCCTCTGAATTGCGGGTGGATGGGGTGTCGGATTACCGCTTTGCCAGTTGTGATGTGAGCATTGCTTGTGCGCCTACCGATTGGCAACAGACCAGCAAGGCGGTAGCCCGTTATATTTTCAGTGATGGTTTTGGGAATAGTTATCTGTGCAGTGGCTCCTTGTTGGCTGACAAGGACAGCAGTTCGCAGATCCCCTATTTTGCGACCGCCGCGCATTGTGTATTTGATGCAACGACGGCTGGGAGCATGGATTTCTTCTGGTTTTACCGGGAAAGTACCTGCGGGGCAAATGATGCCTCTTGGACGCAAAGCTCAGGCGGTGCTGATTTGCTGGCTTCCCGTCTGGAGCTGGACAGTACCTTGGTGCGCCTGAAAGAGCCGCCCCCAGCCGGGGTGCTGATGTCCGGTTGGGCGTTGGATACCTTGCAGGCCGGTGATACCGTGGTGGGGATTCACCATGGTTTGGGTAATCCCAAACAATTTAGCCAAGGCAACTTCCTCAGCTATGCGAATATTGCTGTTAGCACAAGTGGGTATATGGTGGTTTCTGACCCCAATGGGTTGTTTACCCAGGTGTCCTGGGAGCAGGGGATTACTGCACCAGGCAGTAGCGGTTCGGGCTTATGGAAGACGATTGCCGGGCAAGCTTACCTGAAAGGGACGTTGGTGGGTGGTTCGTCCAGTTGTTCTGATCCAACTTCGCCGGATGAGTATTCGCGTTTGGAGAAATTCCACCCGTATGTCAAAACCTGGCTGGATGCGGATGGGGGTGCAGTCACTTCCTTGCTTGACCCAAGCAAGCAGTTCACGGCCTTGGTCGATGGGGTGTTGGTGGCACGCTATTTGGCAGGCAAGCGCGGTAGTGCCTTGTTGGCAGGGGTATCCAGTGCCGCTGTGGATATGACTGTTTTGGA
Source organism: uncultured Thiothrix sp. (assembly GCA_964293005.1). Lineage (GTDB taxonomy): Bacteria > Pseudomonadota > Gammaproteobacteria > Thiotrichales > Thiotrichaceae > Thiolinea. The sequence continues at coordinate 50,023 of CAXYXW010000013.1, read as the reverse complement.
AAGCCGTCTGGATTGGTTCACACAGCAAATGGATGTCGATGCAGATGGTCAGCGCATGGCGGCGGACGATGGCTTATTGCTGGTGCGTTACCTGACGGGTCTGCGCGGGAATGCACTGACGGCAGGTATTGATCTGAGTGGGGCTGGGCGCAACACGGCGACGGCGATTACGCAGTATATCGAATCGCTACTCAAATAAAGGGATGATGTTTCAGTAAAATATGGCTCGGCGACAAATCAACGCAACCGAGCCAGAATGTGCCGCAGATATTGCACCGCAGCATATTATCCTCACTAGCGGTTGAGGAATAAAACAAGATAAATCCAGCAGTTCAGTGTCATCAAGTTTAGTCCAAAATTTATAGATGTCAATTGCAAGGCTGGCATGTTTAACATATTGATTTACAAAAGTTAGTATATTAGTGAATGCTTAAGTTTCTTCCCTTTCCATATCTGGTTATAATAGACTCCTTTTGTTTAATAGTTGGCCTACATGTTCCACTATATTGATACTGACACGTTGCTGGGGGATTTTCTGCAAAACGCCCAACAAGTTGGGTGGGTTGCCCTGGATACAGAGTTTATTCGTGAGAAAACCTATTACCCGCGTCTGTGCCTGATACAGGTCGCCACCCCCGATACATTGGCCTGTATTGATCCGCTGGGCATCCGTGACTTGTCCCCCTTCTTTGCCTGGTTGCAACGCCCTGAGATGCTGAAGGTTTTTCATGCTGCGTGGCAGGATCTGGAAATCCTGTTCCACCTCAGTGGCAATGTGCCTGCGCCGATTTTCGATAGCCAGATTGCGGCAGCGGTACTCGGTTTGGGGGATCAACTGGGCTATGCCCGCCTGGTGGAGGAGTTGCTGGGTGTGCAACTGGACAAGTCGCAATCCCGTACCGATTGGGCGCGTCGTCCCTTGAATCCAGAGCAGTTGAACTATGCGGTGGATGATGTGCGCTATTTGCGACAATTATTCCCGGTCTTGCAGCAGCGTTTGACCGAAACAGGGCGTGTTGGCTGGTTACACAAGCCGTTCCAGCGCCTCAGTGATCCAGCAGAATACCAGCCCGACCCGCGTACCAGTTGGGAAAAGGTCAAGGGTGTGCAATTGCTCAAGCCTCGGCAATTATCCGTATTGCGTGAGTTGGCGGCTTGGCGGGAAACGCTGGCGATCCAGAAGGATTTGCCGCGCCGTTGGCTACTGACCGATGAGATATTGGTGGATATGGCGCGTATGAAAACCCGCGAGTTGGCTGATTTCCAGCAAATCCGGGGTTTGAATGCCGAACCAATCGCCCGTTATGGTACGGTTTGGCTGGAACTGATCCAACAGGGGCAAGCCCTGCCACCGGAAGAGTGGCCTGATCTACCCCGTCGGCGCAAGCTAGATGCCCAATTGTCACTGGTGGCGGATGTGCTGATGGTGGTGGTTAACCAGCAGGCACTGGAGAATAATATTTCCGCGCAAATGATTGCCAGCCGCAGCCAGGTTGAGAAGATGCTCACCGAAGGCCGCACACGCCTGTCGGATGATTGGCGTGGCAGTCTGGTGAATGATTTGTTTGCCAAAATCCTGTCTGGTGATTATTGCGTGCGTATCAATAAGCAGCAAGTCTACATGGGAAGCTGATATTGCAGGCCGATGTGGTAAAATCGCGGCATATTCAATCCTGACAGGCTGTATTATGACCGACCGCATCGCCAGCGTGGAACGCAACACGCTTGAAACCCGCATCTCCGTGACCATCAATCTGGATGGGACGGGGAGATCCAGTTTTGACATAGGCATTCCTTTCCTTGAGCACATGCTTGATCAGGTTGCCCGCCACGGCATGATCGACCTGACCATTATTTGCCAAGGGGATCGTCACATCGATGACCACCATAGCGTGGAGGATATTGGCATTACTTTGGGGCAGGCCTTTACCAAAGCGGTGGGGGACAAGAAGGGGCTGCGCCGTTACGGTCATGCCTACGTGCCTTTGGATGAGGCCTTGTCACGGGTGGTGGTGGATTTTTCAGGCCGTCCGGGTCTGGAACACCATGCCGATTACCGCCGTTCCCATATCGGGCAGTTTGATACCGACCTGTTTTATGAGTTCTTCCAGGGCTTTGTCAATCATGCCCTCGTGACCTTGCACATTGACAACCTGCGCGGACGTAATGCCCACCATATTGCTGAAACCATTTTCAAAGCCTTTGGGCGTGCCTTGCGGATGGCGCTGGAGCTTGACCCACGTATGGCTGGCATCATGCCCTCCACCAAGGGAAGCTTATGATGAAAGTTGCCATTATTGATTACAACATGGGCAACCTGCACTCGGTGGGGCGTGCAGTCAGCCATGTTGCCCCTGCTGGTACACGCGTGGAAATCACCACTGACCCGGATATTATCCGTCATGCCGACCGGGTGGTGTTTCCGGGGCAAGGTGCAGCGCGTGACTGCATGCGTGAGCTGGAAACCCGTGGTATGGCGGATGTGGTGCGGGAAGTGGCTCAAACCAAGCCGTTTTTGGGGATTTGCATGGGCATGCAGGTGCTGATGGAGCATTCCGAAGAAAACAACGGCATTGCCTGCCTTGGTTTATACCAGGGGCAGGTGCGCTATTTTGGGCGAGCCCACCGTGAACGGCTGAAAATCCCGCAAATGGGTTGGAACCAGGTCTGGCAGAAAACCAATCACCCATTATGGGCGGGGATTGCAGACGGCGCACGTTTCTATTTTGTCCACAGCTACTATGTCGATCCTGTGGATAAGCATCTGGTGACTGGTGAAACGGACTATGGCATCCGTTATGCCGCTGCCTTGGCGCGGGATAATGTGTTCGCCATGCAGGCTCACCCGGAGAAATCCTCAGCGGATGGCCTGAAACTGTTGGAAAACTTTATGCGCTGGGAGCCTTGAGCCTGCGGTTTTACACCAGACGGTGTTAAACCAGCTTGTTGTCGAAGTCCCACATGATATTGGCTTTTTGGGCAGCCGCTTTTTTCAGTAGCTCCAGCATCGGCCACGCCCGACGATTGACGGGGACATGCTCCTCGCAATCTTCTTTGGGGGCTTGCTGGTCTTCTGTTTGTTTGGCTTCTGTCAAGGCTGCCTGGAAGGTTGCCAGCACCGTGCCGACATCTGCGCCAAGGATGGCTCCGGGAATCGCCCCGCTATGCCCCATCAGGCTGAGCATTTGGCGGGCATCGCGCTCGAACATGGAAAATGCGCCTACTTTGCTATCAAATTTGACTAACATGGTGGTTTGTCCTGTTGGGTTGGGTGGCTAGAAAACGGTTTACTTCTGGCAAACCAGTCCCTTTAAATAATAGCCTTCCGGGAAGGCGAGACGGGTTGGATGATCGGTTGCCTGATCCAGTTTGCGGATAATCTGTGCATCGCAACCCGCATCGACCGCTGCATCCGCGACGATTTTCTGGAACAGGCTGCTATCCATCAGGCCAGAGCAGGAGAAGGTGAATAATAGTCCATTCGGTTTCAGCAGCTTGAAGCCCAGCAAGTTGATGTCCTTGTAGCCACGGGCAGCCTTTTCAAGCTGGCTACGGTTTTCAGCAAACTTGGGCGGATCCAGTACAACGATATCAAACTGTTTGCCTGCATCACGGTATTGGCGCAGTAACTGGAAGACATCGCCATTGATATTTTCCATGCGCCCCTCAGCAAAGCCATTCAGGGTCGCTGCCTGTGCTGCCAGATCCAGTGCAGCTTGGGAAGCATCGATATTGATGGCTTTTTCCGCTCCACCGTGCAGGGCAGCAATGGAAAAGCCGCCGGTATACGAGAAGCAGTTCAGGACGGTTTTGCCGTGTGCATACTGCTGCAAGACACTGCGGTTGTCGCGTTGGTCAAGGTAAAACCCCGTCTTATGTCCACCGATGATGTCCACCCGGTAATGACGGCCTTCTTCCTGAATATCGATAAAAGCCGGTGGCATTTCACCCTGCAATAAGCCCGTAGTGGTGGTCAATCCTTCCTTTTTACGCACATCCACATCGGAGCGCTCATAAACGCCCCGGCATGGAAGCTGTTCAGCCAGCAATTCGGCAAGGGTATGCTTCCAGAACTCAGCCCCCGCCGTCAGGCATTGCATCACCAGCCAATCACCGAAACGGTCAACCACGACCCCTGGCAGGCCGTCAGACTCGGCATTGATTAAGCGGTAGCCGGTATTGCGGGCGCTAATGCCCCACTGTTCACGCTGCTGCAAGGCGGCCTGGATGCGGTTGGCAAAAAACTCACGGTTGATTACTGCCTTGCCCACCGACCACATGCGTACCTGGATTTGTGATTGGGGCGACCAAGCACCCAAGCCCAGCAAATCGCCTTGGGCAGAACGTAGTTCAACCGTTTCCCCGAGTTTGGGGTTGCCTTTGACTTGCTCAATGGCCCCGGAAAATACCCACGGGTGGCGGGCACGCACATTCTTGTCACGACCCTTATGCAGGATCACTTGGGCAAGCGGTGGGGTTGATTGTTTTGCAGTCAAGGCAGCATCTCCAGTGGCAATCATTGTATCAGTTTCGGTGTGACGTTATACCTGTGCAATCCGATGCAGGTCAAATTTGCTGTGAGGCGCTTGTTGTGGTGCAGGCGAGGCTTGTCAGTGGTTGGTGCAAGGCGTAGATTGCTGTTTTTTTGCGGCGCAAAATAAATTCAATCATGTCTAATTTTTTTCATATTCTGGCGTTTTCATTTTCGGTCACAGGGCCGATTTTTGTGATTCTGGCTTTGGGCGTGATCCTCAAGCGGGTCGGGATGATCAATGATGCCTTTGTGGAGATCGGGTCACGGCTCGTGTTCAATGTCACCTTGCCCGCCCTGCTGTTCATCAGCATCAGCAAAACACATATCAGCGAGAGTGCCAACTTTCCCCTGATCGCGTATGGGGCAGCGGCTACGCTGTTGGCCTTTTTCCTGTCGGAGTGGTTGGCGCGTTTGCTGGTGTTTCCTGCTGAAGACCGGGGTGTGGTGGTGCAGGGTGTGTTCCGCTCCAACATGGGCATTATTGGTCTGGCGTATTGTGCCAATGCCTATGGTGAGGCTGGTTTGGTGGCCGCTTCCTTGTATCTGGGCTTGATCACGATTTTATTCAATATCCTCTCGGTCATTACCTTGAGCCGCTCCTTGCACCAGAAAAGCCAGGGCGTGGCTCCTATCCTGAAAAACATTGCCAAAAACCCCTTGATCATCGGTATTTTGCTGGCCTTGCCGGTATCGTGGTTACAAGTGCCCTTGCCTGCGGTGCTGTTGAAATCGGGCGAGTATTTTGCCCAAATGACCTTGCCTTTGGCGCTGTTGTGCACGGGGGCAGCCTTGGATTTTCATTCCATGCGGCAGGACATGGCTAAAACCGTCGGTGCTTCGGTGGGGAAACTGGTTTTGATTCCGGCTCTGTTTGCAGTGGGGGCGATTGGTTTGGGCTTTCATGGGATGGATTTGGGCATTGTACTGTTGATGGCCTTTGCCCCGACTGCCGCCGCGAGTTATGTGATGGTCAAGGCGATGGGCGGGAATGCGGTGTTGGCTGCCAATATTATTGCCATGACCACGGTTGGCTCCTTATTGACGACCAGTCTCGGCATCACCCTGGTGAAAAGTATTGGGTTGATGTAAGTCAGTTTTCTACAGGATCACTGCACGTTGCTTATAAATCCCGTTACAATAATCCGCTTTCTGATTACACGGGCATACGCACATGGCACAACCGGATATTGCAGCCGTCCAGCAGTATTTGCTGGCTTTACAGGATGACATCTGTTCACAACTGGCTGCTGAAGATGGGCAAGCACGTTTCGAGGAAGATGCATGGCAGCGTCCGGGCGGTGGGGGTGGGCGTACCCGCGTGCTATCCGGTGGGGCAGTGTTTGAGCAAGGTGGGGTGAACTTCTCGCACGTGTTTGGTGATACCTTGCCGCCGTCGGCGACGGCTGCCCGCCCAGAGTTGGCAGGACGCAGTTTTCAGGCGATGGGGGTATCCTTGGTGATCCACCCGAATAACCCGTTTGTGCCGACCTCGCATGCGAATGTGCGCTTTTTCATTGCAGAGCAGGAAGGCAAGGAGCCAGTTTGGTGGTTTGGGGGTGGCTTTGACTTGACCCCTTACTACGGCTTTGAAGAGGATTGCGTGGCATGGCATCAACAGGCCAAGGCCGCTTGTGACCCTTTTGGCGCAGACGTTTACACACGCTATAAGCAATGGTGCGACGATTATTTCTTCCTCAAACACCGTCAGGAACCGCGTGGTGTGGGCGGCTTATTTTTTGATGACCTGAATGAATGGGGCTTCGAACAAACCTTCGCGTTCATGCGCAGTGTCGGCGACCGTTATATCCAGGCTTACCGCCCGATTGTGCAGCAACGCAAAGCCCTGCCCTTCAATGAAACCCACCGTGACTTCCAGCTTTACCGCCGGGGACGCTATGTGGAGTTTAACCTCGTTTATGACCGGGGAACCTTGTTTGGCTTGCAGTCTGGCGGGCGCACCGAATCCATCCTGATGTCACTGCCGCCCTTGGTCAAGTGGCGCTACGACTGGAAACCGCAACCGGGCACACCAGAAGCTCGCTTGTATACGGATTTCCTGCGCCCACGTGATTGGCTTGGCGGCAGTAACTGACACACACTGGGGGCATTACGGGGTATTACCACGTTTTCTCGCCAGGTGTCGGCTTATGGTCTGATAACTTCATCAGTTTCCAGACCATGTAGCCCAGAAAGGCACAAATGAACACGAGGGTGATACTGGACATGACAACAATGCCGCCAGTACTGGAAAAGAAATTCAACATGAGCTTGTCTCCATAGTAGTGGGTACAAGTCCATCGTATAGTCAGTGGGATAGATTGACTTTGATTTTTCTCAAACGCCAAAGGCAAGAAAACAGGTTCCTTGCCATAGGTCAAGATTCTTTAACTTTTTGTAAATCAATGTGTTTTTCCAGGTATGCTCAACGCTTGCAAGGCACGGTCGACATTGACTAAACCATAGCCATAGTCGTTATCGCGCCCGCGTTGCCCCAGGTCAACAGCGGTCTGTTCCAGTATTGCCTGATTGAAGCCTTGTTTGCGCATGGAAAGCAGTAAGGCAACCACACCAGAAACATGGGCAGTTGCCATGGAAGTCCCACTAGCCAGATCAAACGTGCCAGCCGGTGAAGTCGTAAAGATGTTTACGCCTGGTGCGGACAAGTCGATGTAAGACCCCCGGTTAGCCCGCCCGAACACACTTTCCTGTTCGTCCACTGCGGTGACTGCCAGGACACTATCGACAGCTGCCGGATAAGCAGGCTCCGCAGTGGGGCCACCATTGCCCGCAGAGGCAACGACAATAATGCCACTGTCGATGGCTTTCTGAACCATCCGATTGACCAAGGCATCATTCCCACCCGCAAAGCTCAAGTTGAGAATATCCACTTTTTCCTGGATACACAGGTCAATAGCCTTGGCAATCAAACCTGCTGTACTGGTTCGGTCAGAAGGGTTCTTGGGGTCGGTACTGAAGGTGCTGACCGCGTATAAGTTTGCTTCCGGGGCGATGCCGATACGCGGGTTTTTGCTGACCAATACCCCGGCGATGGCTGTGCCGTGTTTCTGGTTGCGGGCATCACCGGCTGGTATCAGCTCAATCCGTTGTACTTTGGAGTTGTCGAGTGAGTTATGGAGGATGTCGATGGGGGTGTCGATCATGCCAATCTTGACACCTTGCCCTTTGGTAAATTGATGGGCTGCGTTAATGCCCGTCAATGCCAAGGGATAACCAACATCCTGTTTGTTCGCGCTTTCTATTGCTGCTGAATAAAAAAGGTTGCTTGGGTTGGCATCAATATCCCTTTCATTCTGCTTGATTTTATCAACCAGATCCAAGGGGTTTTGCCCGTTGGTGGCTACCGTGACCATCTTGGTACGGATTGACCCCAATTCATCACTGCGCTTTTGGCTCAAGCGGTAACGTTGCATCAGCTCTTCAGCCGCCTGGTCTGGCTTATTGCTGTCGTACAGCAATAACAGCTCATTGTCCCGGTAATCGGTACGCTGTGGTACAGAACTGCCCACACACCAGACACCTGATATTTGGCAGGCAGGGGAATCATAGGTTATGGCAGGTGGTTCAGGCTGCCCTGCAACCGTAGCAGAGGCAATCATCAGCCCGCATAACCCCGTCCCTGTTTGCTTTACTCGTTTATGCATGATGCATTGATCCAGGTCATTGTGTGACTGTTGCCATCCAGCACCTAGTTTTCACCTTCTTGAAACTGGGGGCCAACGAACAGCACGGGTGAGCTTTTCCGGCTTGTTTCCTGCATGATGCTATCTGCCAAGGCAACCTTGTCAATGTTGGAAGAGACGGTCATTTCAACCGTAAACAACTTTTGGCTGTTTGGCCCGGAGATAATGTGCGCGTTCCACTGGTTCAGGAAATCGCACACGGCTCCGTGTCTGGCATCATCGGCGAACTGTACCCAAAAGCGGGTGGTTTCTTTACGTTCAGTTGCCAATGGCTCAACGTTGGCGGAAGTGAAAACCGTATCCGCTTTTTCCGGCTGGGAAAAACTATATGCCACCAACCCGACCTGAAAGGCCAACAAACCGGCAAATACCGCATTGGCAGGTGTTAGCCAGTCAATATTGAGTAAGGGTTGTCGCCACAAGAAGTCGAGCCAACCCTTTTTGGCGGGGGCGGGGGTGTTGCGTTGGGGCTGTCGCGGGGCTTGCTCCAGCACCGGGGCAGTCTCAGCAGCAATCCCGCTTTCTGCGTCACGCTCAATACGGGACATCATTTTTGCCAGGCGTTGTTCTGTTGTATCAAGTGCAGACAACTCCAGTAAACTGGTATTAGTCCGAACCAAATGCATCATCTTTTCTTCTTGTAGGAACTCATGGCGCAACTCTGGAAATGATTCCAAAGCTTGGTTGACCAGTGACTGTTCCACTTTTGTCAGCTTATTGGTGAGATACCACGGGAGAAGCAACCGTGCCTCTTCCAGTAGTTTATTGGACTCTTGGCTACTCATAAAAATGACCAAATTTAAAAGTCGAACTCCATGATTCCTGCCTTTTCAAGCATTTGACCCAAACGCTTACGGGCATAGAACATGCGTGTTTTGACGGTGTTTTCCGAGATCCCCAATAGGTCGGCCACTTCTTTGACTGATTTATCCTCAAAGTAAGTGAGCTTTAATACGTCCCGGTGTTCATCCGTCAAGTGGTTCATCATGCGGATCAGTTGGTCTTTCATGTCATCTTCGATCCGTGCCTCCTCTGGAGTTGGCGCGGAATCGACCATTGACAACATGATAGCCTCGTCGTCCAAGGTAACTTCAGATGTTTTACGCAGCCATGAGATCAGCTTATTGCGTGCTATGGAGTATATCCACGTGGACGGCTTGGACTTTCCCTCAAAGCGGTCAGCCGACCTCCAGACATCAAACAAAGCATCATCCACGATGTCAGCCGCTTGGGCAACATCATCTTTCAGCAAACGTGCACAATAGCTAATCAACCGGGGCTGATATTTTAGATAGAGACGGCTAAAGGCTTGGCGATCCCCTTGGGCGACTTTGCTTAACAGCTCTTCATCGCCTAAGCTACCCACGTCCTGTTCGACAGTATCTATACCTTCTTTTCCTTGCCTGATTGAACCACTCATTAGTTTGGTCGCCCTGAGTCATTATTTGGTTTGAAATTTCTTGTAATTTTTTCGTGAGAAAAAAATTGTAGGAAGTAAAAAAATCCTTGAACCTCTTCTTGTCTGGTCACGACTTACGGTTATCGAATGATGCAACATGCATAAGATCCTCAGTCTGCATTGATAAGTTCGATGTTACGGCGCGAGCCGCATAATACTGACACTACACACACTCGAACTAGTCATCACAAAATTATAATACTCCCTCGCAAGTCTGGCGGATCTTTGGATCCGCCCCTTTTATGCCTAAGGGTGTATACCAATGCCTGTTAGCGGAATGCTATTATTCTTGAACATTCATCATCCGGCAAGGTTGATCCGCTGACCTGTCGCCTTGATACGATATTCTTAATACTTTGAGGCATATTCATGTATCAGATTGGTACTACACTGACACAATTCATCATTGAGGAACAGCACAATCATGCAGGGGCGACGGGTAACTTTACCGGTTTGCTGAACGATATTGCCACTGCCTGTAAAAAATTGGCCTCTTTGACAAAAAAAGGCGCACTGGTGGGTGTGCTGGGCGCGGCGAACTCCGAGAACGTGCAAGGCGAAGTGCAGAAGAAGATGGACATCATCTCCAATGAGATCGTCATTGAGGCTTTGGAGAACAATGGTCATGTGGCTGCCCTGGCTTCGGAAGAAATGGATTTTGTCTATAACCTGCCTGAAAACAAGCGGCGTGGGCGTTATCTGGTCACATTCGATCCGCTGGATGGCTCATCCAATATGGATGTGAATGTGTCCGTGGGTACGATTTTTTCTATCCTGCGTGCCCCCAGTGGCGTGAAAAATCCCACGGAAGCAGACTTCATGCAGCCTGGCACAGCCCAGGTTGCCGCCGGTTATTGTTTGTATGGCCCTTCAACCATCATGGTTTTGACTACCGGGCAGGGGGTACACATGTTTACCCTGGATCGTGATTGCGGTGAGTTCATCCTTACCCGTGAAGATGTGATGATTCCTGAAGAAACAGCCGAGTTTGCCATCAACACCTCAAATCAGCGGCATTGGGAAGCCCCCGTTAAGCGCTATATCAATGAGTGCATGCAGGGCAAGGAAGGGCCGCGTGGCAAGGACTTTAATACCCGCTGGGTGGCTTCGATGGTCGCGGAAGTTCACCGCATCCTCACCCGTGGTGGCATTTTTATCTACCCGGTCGATGAGAAAATGCGTAAGGAAGGCAAGGGAGGCAAGCTACGTCTGATGTATGAAGCCAACCCCATGAGTTTTGTGGTTGAGCAGGCCGGTGGTGCAGCTACTACAGGGCTTGAGCGCATTATGGAGATACAGCCGACAGCCTTGCATCAGCGTGTACCGGTTTTCCTGGGTTCACGCAAGGAAGTTGAGCTGGTAACGTCCTACCATACTGCTTAAGGCAAGCGTTAGGTGTGGAGCAGGCTTTTGGCTTGCTCCACGTCTTTGGCAATTTGCTGTTGCAAGGCATCCAGCGAGCTGAAGCGCTGTTCATCGCGGATAAAATGGACAGGTTCGACATGGACATGCTGCTGGTAGACCTGGGCAGCGAAGTTAAATACGTGCACTTCCAGGCGGGATTCCAAACCATTGACGGTGGGGCGTGTCCCAAGGTTGGCAACACCCGTCAGCGGCTGCTCCCCCAAGCCTTTGATTCTGACAGCATAAACCCCTTTGCGTAAGGCCACATTTTCTGGGATGCGCAAGTTGAGTGTTGGGAAACCGATGGTGCGCCCGCGTTTATCACCGTGACGGATGCGCCCGGACAAGCCATAAGGCATGCCCAATAAGTCGGCGGTGGTTGCCAGATCGCCTGCTGCCAGTGCCTTGCGTACCCAGGTGCTGCTGACCCGCTCATCGGCTTGCAGGAAAGTCGGTATGTCAATGACCTGCATCCCTTGCTGTGCCCCCATTGCCGTCAGCAGTTGGTAATCACCGCGCCGTTGTCGCCCGAACCGGAAATCATCCCCAACCACCAAACACTTCACCCGCAAGCCATCCAGCAGGATCGACTGGACAAAGGTTTCAGCTTCCATTTCTGCCAAGGCTTGTCGAAACGATAGGCAAACAAACTGATCCACCCCCATTGCATCCAGTTGGTGGAGTTTGTCGCGCAAGGGCAGGATGCGGGTCGGGGGTGGTGTGCGGAAGTATTCAGCGGGCAACGGCTCAAAGCTGACCACCGTGGCAGGCAGGCCGCATTCGGCAGCTTTGGCCTGTACCAGGCGGATCACTTGTTGATGCCCCCGGTGCAGCCCATCAAAATTGCCGATGGTGGCAATACAGCCAGCGGCGGATACCGGAAGGGGCTGGAGGTGGCGCAGCAGTTTCATGTCATCAACCTAGCGCAAATCCGCAAAACCCTGTTGGCGCAGGGCTTCATACACCACCACCGCCACAGAGTTTGACAGGTTCAGGCTACGGCTATCCGGCAACATCGGTACGCGCAATTTCAGCTCATCTGGCAAGCTGGCGAGCAATACCTCGGGTAGGCCACGGGTTTCGGGGCCAAACAGCAGCACATCATCTGGCTGGAATTGGGTTTCGGTATAGGCGCAGCTGGCTTTGGTGCTGAGGGCAAAGACCCGCTTACCCAAAATGAAGCGGTTAAAAGCGGCAAAGCTTTCATGCTCCTGCACCACAGCCAAGTCACGGTAATCCATGCCTGCCCGCCGTACTTGTTTTTCATCCAGGGAAAAGCCCAAGGGATGGATCAGGTGCAGGCGGCAGCCGGTATTGGCGCATAAGCGCATGATATTGCCAGTGTTTGGCGGAATTTCCGGTTCATAAAGTGCAACATGCAACATGTTCAGGCATCCTTTCCTGCATGATAAACGGTGCGGCCTGCCAATAAGGTACGCTCAACGGCTCCGTGGAAGTGCCAACCTGCAAAGGGGGTATTTTTGCCTTGGCTACGCATCCCTTCCAAGGTGAACTCCCAAAGCACATCCGGTTGGAGCAAAACGATGTCGGCGGTTGCACCCATCGCCAGTTGCCCCGCGTGGCTACCAATAATGCGAGCCGGATTGCAGGTCAGTTTGCGCAAGGCCTGTGGCAGGGTCAACACACCGTCTTCTGCCAAACGCAAGGTCAGCGGCAGCAAGGTTTCCAACGCCGAAATACCCGGTTCGGTCTGTTGGAAAGGCGCAAGTTTGGCATCCAGCTCATGCGGTTGGTGGTCAGAGCAAATGGCATCAATCGTACCATCACGTAAGCCTTGCAACAGCGCATCCCGGTCGGCTTGCGAGCGCAAGGGGGGACGCACATGGCAGAGTGGATTAAAATCCAGCACATTATGGTCAGTCAGGTACAGTTGGTGGGCTGCGACATCGGCGGTGACAGCCAAGCCATCGCGTTTGGCTTGGCGGATCATGCGTACACTGCCCGCCGCAGACAGGCGGCAAAAATGTACCCGGCTGCCCGTCAGCTCCATCAGAGCCAGGGTTTGTGCCACGGCAACGGTTTCGGCGGCGGCTGGAATTGCAGGCAAACCCAAACGGGTCGAAATCTCACCCTCATGCATAAACCCACCGGCTGCCAAGCCATGCTCCAGTGGATACATGAATACAGTCAGGTCATGAGTGGATGCATACTCCATCGCCCGGCGCATGACATTCAGGTTTTCAAACGGCTGCCAGCCATTGGTGACACCCACGCACCCAACCCGGCGCAACCCACCGATATTGCAAAGTTTTTTGCCTTCCAGTTTGAAGGTCATATTGCCGATGACCTCCACGTTCGCCAGCTTCAGCCCCGCATTGATGTTGCGGATCAGGTTGACTGGGGCAGAGTTGTCGATGCTGGTTGCCGGTTCAGGCTGGTAGCAGAGGGTCGTGACTCCGCTGGCAACCGCAGCACGGGTTTCGCTGGCAAGTGTAGCTTTGTGGTCTAGCCCCGGTTCGCGTAACCAGGCTGCCAGATCAACAACGCCGGGGAATAGCCACAGACCCGTTGCATCCACTGTTTCCGTGGGGACAAAGCCTTCAGGCTGTTCACCCGGTTCGGTTAATGCCAGAATCTTGCCCTCATGGATGCAAACATCCATGACTTTATCCAGATTGGCAGCCGGATCAATAACCCGTGCCTGTTGGATCAGGAGGCTCATACGACACCTCCGGGCGTTTGCCCCATAATCATGGACATGACAGCCATCCGCACCGCGATACCATTGGTTACTTGTTCCAGAATCACCGAGCGCACCCCATCCGCCACTTGCGTATCAATTTCCACACCCCGGTTAATGGGGCCCGGATGCATGACAATTGCATCAGGCTTGGTCAGCTCCAGTCGTTTTTCAGTCAAACCATACAACTTGGAAAATTCACGTTCAGAGGGCAACAAGGCACCTTCCATGCGCTCCCGTTGCAGGCGCAACATGATCACCACATCGGCATCACGCAGGCCTTCATCCATATGGTGGAACACCTTGACCCCCATGCGCTCAACGCCTGCCGGGATCAGTGTCTTGGGGCCAACGATCCGCACTTCCCCAGCGAGTAAGGTAGTGAGTGCATGGATTTGCGAGCGGGCAACCCGTGAGTGCAGCACATCACCGACGATCACCACCTTGAGCGGTTCAAATGCACCTTTCTTCTGGCGGATGGTGAACATGTCCAGCATTGCCTGGGTGGGGTGGGCATGCCGCCCATCACCGGCGTTCAGCACGCTGATATGCGGGGCGGCATAGCGGGCAATGAACTGGGCAGTTCCGGCATGTTCATGGCGCACCACAAACATGTCGGCATTCATGGCTTCAAGGTTGCGCACCGTATCGAGCAGTGATTCACCTTTGGCTGCCGAGGAGGTGCGGATGTCGAGGTTGATGACATCGGCTCCTAGCCGTTGGGCAGCAATCTCAAAGGTGACGCGCGTGCGGGTGGAGTTCTCAAAAAACAGGTTCATCACCGTTTTGCCACGCAGCAACGGAGCCTTTTTTTGCTGTTTGGCAGGCAGGGTGACGAATTGCTCTGCACGATCAAGGATTTCGTGCAATAAGCTATGGGGTAGCCCTTCAACGGTCAGGAAGTGTTTCAGCTTGTTGCCGGGCGCAAGCTGCATGCCCAACGGTAAGGGGCCGGGCTTTAAGTGAGGGTGCATCAGGCGTTTTCTGCTAATGGCTAAGATGGCGGTATTTTACAAGTTTGTGTCAGCCTGATAAACCTGTTTTAGCGCTTCCCCCGCCACTTGCTGGTTTATTTTCGAACCAGCTCCATGCGTAAGGGGTCTTGCGAGATCAAGTAGACAAATTCTTTGCCCGGCTCTTCGCGCAAGACGCAGACTTGTGGCTCAATCGGCAGCTCACGGTTGCCGCGTGCCACAATGGTGGCAAGGGTAACACTGGCAGGGCGACCATAATCAAACAGCTCATTCATGGCTGCCCGGATGGTGCGCCCGGTATGGATAATATCGTCGACCAGAATGATATGTCGGTCTTCAACACTGAGTGGCAGGCGGGATGGCTCGATTTGTACGGGCAAACCACTGCGGTGTAGGTCATCCCGGTAGAAATTGATGTTCAATTTCCCCAGGGGTTCGGTGAGTGCCATGCTTTGGTGCAAGGCTTTTGCCAACCAGACACCGGAGCGTTCAATCCCAACCAGTACCGGGTTCGTGATGCCTTTATCGTGTATGTGTTGGCTTAGCTGTGCGGCAAGCTGTTCAAGCAGGTGGGGTAGGTTATAGTTGTTGTCCATGTGCGTGTTCCTGCATCCAGTTTTCCAGAATAATGGCAGCAGCCAATTGGTCAATGTCTTCTTTGCGGATTTTGCGTTTGCGCCCCGCTTGTCTCGCCAATTTCAAACGGTGCTCAGCCTCCCTTGAGGATAGCTGTTCATTGGCAGTTTGCACAGGTAGTCCACTGTGTTTTTCAAGGTCGGAGCAGAATTTCAGGATGGTTTCCTGCATGGCGCTGTCACTGCCATCCAGTTTGCGTGGCATGCCAACGACCAGCAGTTTGGGTCGCCACAGGGCGATCAGGCGCTTGATCCTGTCCCAATCGGGTTTGCCTTGCTGGGCATATAAAATGTCCAGCGGGCTGGCAATGCCGGTCAGGGTATTGCCTACCGCAACCCCGGTACGTGATAGGCCAAAATCAAAGGCAAGAATGGTGGCAGACATGGGGCTTAGGCGTGTCCGGCAACCGAGCCGAGCAAACCGACATCAATGCCAAGCGTGGAGGCAGCACCCCGCCAACGGTGTGGGAACGGCATGTCGAACAAAATGGCATTGTTGGAGGGGCAGGTCAGCCAGACATTATCTTTCAGCTCCTGTTCCAATTGCCCTGGGCTCCAGCCTGCACATCCCAGTACCAGGAGGAAGTGCTCCGGACCTGAACCACGCGCCAGATCAACCAGAATATCCTTGGATGAGGTGATGGAGATATTGTCAGCAATTTGCAGGGTGCTATCCCAGGTGCGGTCGGTATTGTGTAAGACAAACCCTTGTTCCGGTTGCACCGGACCACCACTGACGGCTGCTTTGCCTGCAATACTGGGGTTATCAACCTGAATTTCGAGCTGTGCCAACAATTCACCGACGGTGATTTCCAAAGGCCGGTTGATGGTGACACCGAATGCCCCATGCTCATCATGTTGGCAAATCAGGGTAACGGTGTGGTCAAAGTGCGGGTCGTGCATGTTGGGCATGGCGATCAGCAAATTGTTGCGCAAATTCGAGATAGCCTGCATGGTATTTATTCTGTATCCAGGTTGCCGCTATGGAAAATCCATGTGCGGGTAATGTTCAATTGATCCCATTTCTTGCGGATTTCGGCGGGCAAGGGTGGGTAGGGTGATGCCAGCTTGACAATCCGCAAGGCCGCTTTGTCCAGTATATTGTATCCCGATGATACGTCAATCTGGCTGTCAACCACACGCCCGGCATGGTCAAGCGTGACATTCAGGATCAGCTTGCCGCTCATATTGCGCCGGATGGCCTCTTCCGGGAAGTTGATGTTGCCAATCCGCTCAATGGTTTTGATCCATGAGTCGATGTATTCGGCTTCGACCGCACTTTTCGCACTGACTGCATCAATGAAATGGATGCGGGGGCGGCGGGCATACTGGGCTTCGGCTTCATCCACCTCTGCCAGCAATTGGGCGATTTCCTGGGTGCTATCAGAGGCTGCTTCAGAAAGGGGAGAAGGTTCCTTTTCTGGTTGCTCAGGGCTTTTGTCAATGCGCTTGAAGGTTTCACCTTTGGTGGTCAGCAGCTGCGGTTGTAGCTTCGGGGGTGCATCCGGTGTGCTTGCCTCAGATTGCAAGGGGGCTTCCCCCGCCTCATCCTGGGGTTGCAGGGAGGCCAATGGGCTACGTGGGCGGTTTTCCTCATCAGCACTACCGCTGGCTTCCTGGTTGGCCTGGGCTATAAAGCTGGCTTCAGCCGGTGCTTGTTCGCTATGGGTCTGTACCAGGGTAATGTCGAGCGCAGCGGGCATGGTCAACTTGGGCGCAACCCCTGGCACAAATGATACACCGAAAATCAACAGTGCATGCATCAGCAACGCGACCGGCAAGGTCTTCATCAATGGAGAATGGTTTGAGGAGTACATCGCCCCGTTCATCTGTAAGGTATGCATAGTCTTTAAGGTAGCTAAGTAGTTCTATTATAAGGCAACAGAAGCCTGTTTGTTATTTACCCTTCTCCCCAATACTATCACCAGCAGGCACAGATAGGTAGTTTTTCACGATAGCTGCCCCTGATTTCTTTGCTAACGGCTTGCACGCTGCTGGCTAGCCAGTATTTTTGCCAAGCGGTAGCCGTCCTGGGCTTCCAGAAAATGGTCGCCATCATCACTCCAGGTTTCGGTATGCCCATGCAGGGCTGCTATTTTGTCCATGTCTTGGCTGTAAGGTGGGACAACAAAATCGGTTTTGTCCGGGCGCTGGTTGTTGCGCACGATGGATACATAGCGGATCGCGGGATGGCGTTGGTGGTTCAGCCAATACAGGAAGGTGTTGGGGCGCTCTTCGCGCAGTTCGGTGTACAAGTCTCTGGCATTGGCAATCGGTATCCCCATACGAGTTACCATGTCCTGCAAAGGGCTATTGATAAAGGCTTCGGTCAGTTCTGCCCACGGCGTACCCAGGTGGGGGCTGGCAATAGTGATCAGGGTATGCACGGGGACATGCGGGGATGTCACCAGCCAGTAACGGGCAACAACCCCGCCTGCTGAATGTCCGGCCAAGGCCAGCGGCTCACGGCGTTGTGCATGGATGTGTTGCAGGTATTGCCCCAATATTTCAGCCTGATAGGTGATGGATGACTGGGTTGGCAAATCAAGTGTATAGAACACATTGGCTGGGCGTTTTGCCAGTTGTACGGTGTTCAATATACCTTGCGCTGTCAGTGTATAATTACCACCATCGACCCAACCGGCTGATTGCAGAGCATTGGTGACGTGCCGGAAGCGCCAATCCATACCTTGTGCCAGAAAACCGGGAACCAACACCAGTGTTTCTGCCTTGCTCACCAGCGGCAGCAAAAAAAGTGCAATGCCTGCCATGATCCGTATCCACTTCATCCGAACATTCATCCGCATACCTTTCCTGTTGAATCTGTGATTTGTTGCTACTATATAGCTTCCGATTTACCTTCAGACCTTATCAATGGCTATCCGTTGCATTGCTTTTGATCTTGATGACACCCTGTGGGACTGTCAACCTGTCCTTGCCCGTGCCGAGCAGCACTTGTACCAGTGGCTGCACCAACATTATCCGGCAATTACCGCCCGTCATGCCAGCCTGCCTGAATTGGTAGCCAGCCGGGTGCAGTTCATGCGGCAGCATCCTGAGTTGCACCATGACCTTGGTTTGCTGCGTATCCGTTGGCTGCGTGAGGTGGCATTGGGGAGTGGCTACGATCCGGCAATCAGTGAGCTTGCGTTCCAGGAGTTCTGGCGGGTGCGGAATCAGGTTGAGTTTTTCCCAGGAGTGCTGGAGCAGTTGCAGGCTTTGTCTGCCCGCTATTGGCTGGGTGTGATCACCAATGGCAATGCGGATGTGCACCATATCGGTATTGGGCATTTGTTCCGCTTCACACTCAGCTCTGCGGAAGCCGGAGTTGCCAAACCGCATGCAGCCATTTTCCAGCAGGCACTTGCCAAAGTCGGGGTTGAGGCACATGAGATGTTATACGTTGGCGATGATCCAGAAAAAGATATTATTGGCGCAAGCCAAGCGGGATTGCGTACTATCTGGTATAACCCAAACCGGCTTGGGAGAGCGGCGGGGGTAAATCCTGATGCGGTCATGACAAATTTTGCTGAAATGCCTAGCCTTCTTCAATTATTATAAATGCTTATTAGGGCATTGAAACAATCAAGAATAATTTTCCACGACCAATCAGCTTCATGGATGAAGACGGATAGGGATTTGAGGCCATATGCAACACAGCCAAACCATCAATACAGATTCGCGTGATCTGGAGGCCTGGGTACACCGTTTGTGGGTGTCGGGGAATGAGCGCGACCTTCACCGGCTACGTGATGCCGTGCAGCCTTTGCTCGGCCTGCCAAACAAGCTGGCTGACAAGCTGCAACCCAATAGCTTGGATGTAGCTGAAACCTTACGGATGATGGAGGTCGACCAAGCGACTTTACTCGCCTCCCTATTATCAGACCCGTATTTTGCCGACGCATTGGAGCGTGGGGATATTGCCCGCGATTATGGCAAGCCGATTGCCTTGCTGTGTGAAAATATGTGGACACTGCATCATTTCCGTGAATACACACAGATCAATGCCGACCTGACCCAAAAGGAGCAGGCTGAGCAGGTGCGCCGCATGCTGCTGGCGATGGTCAAGGATGTGCGTGCCGTTTTGATCAAGCTGGCTTGGCATTTGCAGTACTTGCGCTTGTTGTCGCGCCAGGAAATCGGCATGTTACACAAAAGTACTGCGCATTTGACCATGAGTATTTTTGCCCCGCTAGCCAACCGGCTTGGTATTAGCCAGTTGAAGTGGGAGCTGGAAGATTTGGCGTTCCGCTTTTTGGAGCCAGTTCAATACAAGAGTATCGCAAAATCCCTCGCCAATACCCGGCTTGAGCGTGAAAACTATATCGAGGATTTTATTTCCCTCGTCCGTGACATGCTCGACAGTACCAAAATTGTGGCAACTGTCTATGGGCGACCCAAGCATATTTATAGCATCTGGAAGAAGATGCACCGTAAAGGGGTGGGAATTGACCATCTTTACGACTTGCGTGCTATCCGCATTATTGTTGAGGACATCCACACCTGTTACGAAGTGCTGGGCATGGTGCATGAGTGTTGGGAGCACATCCCGGAAGAGTGGGATGATTATATTGCCAACCGGAAGCCGAATGGCTACCAATCCATCCATACGGTGGTGATCGGCCCGCAAGGTAGGCATGTGGAAATCCAGATCCGGACTGCGGATATGCACCAGTTCGCTGAGCTGGGGGTGGCAGCCCATTGGCGCTACAAGGAAGGGGGGCGTTATGACCGGGCGCTGGAGCGGGTGGTGTCTTCTGTGCGCCGCTTGTTGGATAACGATGTGGATGACGGTGAGTTGCTGGAGGATTTCCAGACGGAGTTGTTTTCCGACCGGGTTTTTGTCCTGACCCCCAAAGGGAAGGTCATTGACCTTGCCAAGGGTGCAACGCCTATCGACTTTGCTTACGCCATCCATACCGACATCGGACACCGTTGCCAAGGGGCAAAGGTCAATGGGGCGATTGTCCCCCTGAATTATGAGCTGAATAACGGTGAGCAGGTTGAGGTTCTGACCGGCAAGGAAGCCCGTCCGAAAATGAATTGGCTAAACCGGGCATTAGGCTATACACGTTCGCCCCGCACCCGGCAGAAGATTAACCATTGGTTCCGCCAGCAAAATCACGATAAGAATTATCAGGAAGGTGTAGCGATCCTGGAGCGGGAGAAACACCTGTTGAACCTGCCCAATCTGGATGCCAAGGAACTGGTGCAACAGTTTAATCGCCAAACTGAGCGGGATTTCCTGATTGCCTTGGGGCGTGGTGACATAGGGCAACGGCAGTTGGCTGATACCCTGATTCGGTCACGTCCCAGTGAAATTCAGTTCCGCAAGGTCAAAAAGAAAACCGCCTCCAAATCGGGATCGGTGGTCGTGCGTGGGGTGGAGGATTTATATACACAGCCAGCCCAATGTTGCCAACCTGTGCATGGTGATAACATCATTGGCTATATCACACTGGGGAGGGGGATTTCTGTGCATCGTATGGATTGTCCGAATATAGCCCATTTGTCAGAAGAGCAGAAAAACCGCCTGATTGAAGTGAGTTGGGGCGGGCATAATGCAGATTATGCTGTCGATATTCTGGTGGCGGGACATAATAAACCCGGTTTGCTGCGGGATATAGCCGATGTGCTGGCTCGTGAAGGCATCAATGTGATTAGCATCCACACACGCCCGGTACATGACAATGATTTTGCCTTGATGGATATAACCATCCAGATCCAGGATACCGTGCAGCTCTCAGACACCTTGGAGCGTTTAATGCAGATACCGGCAGTGACAGATGTGCAAAGGAAAGTGAGCTAAACCAGCCCGCTGGTGGAGGGAGCCAAAAGGAAGTCCAAAGGGGTGAGTGGACTGATGCGGATAGGGTGGTTAGAACGAAACTTGCAGTGAAGTGACTTGACCACCCCGCAAGACCGTTAGCTGGGCATTGGCACTGCTCATCAGCCCTTGCATGGCACGCAAGCTTGAACTATTGCTGTTCAGGGGTGTGCCATTGATGGCGGTGACAATATCCCCTGCTTGCAATCCGGTCTGGCGGAACAGGGCTTCATTATTGCCCGGTGCAACCCGGAAACCGGTCAATTGGCCTTTTTGGGAAACTGGACTTGGCTTGACCAAATCCAGCAGTTTCATGTTGTTGGCAGCGACCTGCTGGCGGAAACTGGCTAAGCTAGATGGATTGGCACTTGCTTCAGGGTCAATAGCTGGTTGTTGGATGGAGTCTCCACTTGGTGCTTGTAATTGTGGGGGAGCCACTTGTTGGGTAGATGCTCCTTCCTCATCCTCAGACTCTTCTTGCTGAATCTGCTGCTGTGTTTTTTGCTGCTGCTCCAACATCAGTTGGTCAGGCATGGGTTGTTCCATCACCGGCTCCATTTCTGGTTCGGGGATAAACTCCTGTTCGACCACGATTGCGCCGTTGGCGGATTCAGTCATTTTCGGCATATCAATGGTTTCAACCTGCCCATTCCAGCTGAGTTCCACTTTGTCCGAGAATACCTTTTGCAGGGTTGCACCATTGCCTTCAATGGTTTCACCCACGCCGACAACCCGCTGCTGCCCCTTGACATCAATGACGGCAACACCTCTGTTATCGGGCAGTGCATATACACCAACCAGCTTAATCGGGTCACGGGGTGTATCAGGTACGGGTGGCGGCGCTTCCACCACTGGGGCGGCGGCAACCGGTGCTGCCTGGGGTGGTTGGTAAACCCCGAGAAGGTGGTAAGCCGCAATCTCTTTGCCAAGGTCAGTGGGGCGTGCATTGGCTGGGATGACTTCCACGACGGGTGCAGCGGGTGCATTTTGATTGGCTTGGGAGACCAGGGAGGGATCTGCCGGGAATAACATCCACGTCAGTCGGGCCAGCAGAAAACCACTGAGTATGACCAATAACAAGGTCACATGGTCAGGCAGCTTTTCCAGAATACGGTCAAACAGTTGTTGTTGCTTAAGTTTTTGCATACATGAAACCTGCGAAGTCAGTGATCAACCCCATAATATTCCCGATACCAGCGCACAAAACGACCGATCCCTTCCTGGACGGAGGTGGATGGTCGATAACCGACATCGTTTGCCAAATCCTCAACATCAGCAAATGTGTCAGGTACATCACCCGGTTGTAAGGGCAGAAGGTTGAGCTGTGCCTTCCGACCCAAGTTTGTTTCGATTGCTGCAATATAATCAAGCAACTCAACCGGTTGCTGATTACCTATATTATAGACACGCCACGGTGAAAGACTGCTGCCCGGATCGGGTTTTTTTCCGTCCCATGCTGCGTTCTTTTCGGCGGTGTGGTCGAGGGTGCGGACAATACCTTCCACGATGTCGTCAATATAGGTGAAGTCACGGCGGTGTTTGCCGTAATTATAAACATCAATTGGCTCACCCGCGAGAATGGCCTTGGTGAACTTGAAGAGTGCCATATCCGGTCGCCCCCACGGGCCATAGACGGTGAAGAAACGCAGTCCCGTCGTCGGCAATCCATATAAGTGGGAGTAGGTGTGTGCCATCAGCTCGTTGGCTTTTTTTGAGGCAGCATAGAGGGATAGGGGATGGTCGATATTATGATGGACGGAAAATGGCATCGTTTCATTCGCCCCATACACCGAGCTGGATGAGGCATAGACCAGATGTTTCACGCCATGATGGCGGCAACCTTCCAGGATATGGGCAAACCCGGTGATATTGCTGTCGATGTAGGCCAGTGGGTTTTCGATGGAGTAGCGCACCCCGGCTTGGGCTGCCAGATTGACGACAGCATCAAAGCCTTGTTCGGCAAACAGTTTTTCGATACCCGCGCGGTCAGCCAGATCCCCGCGCACAAACTGGAAGCGTTGGTGGGCATCCTGTTCGCGGATACGCTGCAAACGGCTCTGTTTCAATTCAACCGAATAATAATTATTCAGGTTGTCCAATCCAACTACTTCGTCGCCCCGTTTTAGCAGGTGGAGCGCGGTGTGCATGCCGATAAACCCAGCAGCACCCGTAACCAGAACACGCATCATTTTCTCCCTAGGTCTGTTGGGTGAGCAGTGTAGCGACTTCCTGATATTTTTCAGCAGTTTTTTCAACAATTGCAGCAGGTAATTCAGGGCCAGGGGCTGTTTTGTCCCAATCAAGCGTTTCCAGATAGTCACGCACAAACTGTTTGTCGAAAGATGGGGGGCTAATTCCAGGGCGGTAGTGGTCAGCAGGCCAGAAACGTGAGGAATCTGGTGTCAGGATTTCGTCGATCAGCACCAGTTTGCCATCTGCGTCCAGGCCAAATTCAAATTTGGTGTCAGCGATAATAATGCCGCGCCCTAAGGCATAAGCGGCTGCACGTTGGTAGAGTTCAATGCTGACCGCGCGGACTTGTTCTGCCAGTTCTGCACCGATTTTACCCTGCATCTGGGCAAAGTCGATATTGATGTCGTGCAGGCCAACCTCTGCCTTGGTGGACGGGGTGAAAATCGGTTCAGGCAAGCGGCTGCCCATTTGCAATCCGGCAGGTAAGGCAATCCCACAGACACTGCCATTTTGCTGGTAATCCTTCCAGCCGGAGCCAATCAGGTAGCCACGCACAATCGCTTCCACGGGCAACGGCCTCATACGCTTTACCAGCATGCTGCGCCCGGTGAGCATGGCCTTTTCTTCAAGGCTCAACGGCAAATCATCCAGCGTCAGGTTGCTAAGATGGTTGGGAATCACATCCTTTAAGTGGTCAAACCAGAAGGTAGCGACACGGGTCAGTATTTCACCCTTGCCCGGAATGGGGGTAGGCAGGATCACATCAAATGCCGATAGCCGGTCAGAAGTGACAATCAGCATGTGTTGGTCATCAACCGCGTAAATGTCGCGCACTTTGCCACGGGCAAGCAATGGCAGGTGGATGAGGCGGGTTTCCAGTACCGGGGCAGGTGAGTTGGTGTTTGCAAGCATCGTCTATCGTTTCATAAAGTAGTGAGAAATGGATTCAGGCGGTATACTATCAGATTTTTCGTTTCGCAAGGGTAGCAACATGATGCAACCGCTGGTAGGGGTAGTCATGGGCAGCAACAGTGACTGGAAAGTCATGGTTAAGGCTGTCGAACTGTTGGCACAGTTTGGGGTTGCGCACGAGTATCGTGTCGTTTCTGCACACCGCACGCCGGATTTGCTGTTTGAATATGCCAGTACTGCGCAAGCCCGTGGGTTGAGTGCCATTATCGCTGGCGCGGGTGGGGCTGCCCATTTGCCCGGTATGTTGGCTGCCAAAACACCTGTCCCGGTATTGGGTGTGCCCGTGCCATCCCGTTACCTGAATGGGCAGGACTCCCTTTACTCGATTGTGCAAATGCCCAAAGGCATTCCGGTGGCAACTTTTGCGATTGGTGAGGCCGGTGCTGCCAATGCGGCTTTGTTTGCGATTGCCCAGCTTGCCCTGCATGACCCCGCCTTGGCGGTGAAGTTGGCGGAATACCGCGAGGCACAGCGGGAGTTTGCATTGAACATGCCGTTGCCGCCTGAGCCGGAAACCCCCTAGACCCTATTAAGACAGGCTTTCTTACCATGCTTCTTCCTGGATCAACGATCGGTATGCTCGGTGGTGGGCAATTGGGTCGGATGTTTACGATAGCTGCCCGTACCCTGGGCTATAAGGTGATTGTGCTGGAGCCAGACCCTGGCAGCCCGGCTGGGCAACTTGCCGACCAGCATCTGGTCGCTGCTTATGATGATGAGCAGGCTTTGCTGGCTTTCGGGCAGCAGTGTGCGGTTATTACCACGGAGTTTGAGAATATCCCGGCTAAAACACTGGAGCTCTTGACCCGTTTTTGCCCAGTGCATCCGTCAGCCCAAGCGGTGGCGACTGCCCAGGATCGGATTGTGGAAAAGGAGTTTATACGCAGTTGCGGTCTGTTGCCTGTCCCCTTTGCTGCGATTCGCCAAAGTACCGATATTGCAGCAGCGTGTGAGCAGGTGAGCTTTCCTGCCATCCTGAAAACAGCCCGTTTGGGGTATGACGGCAAGGGGCAGATCACTGTCCATAACCCGCAGGAAACTGCGCAGGCTTTCCAGCAGTTGCAGCAAGTCGATTGTGTGCTGGAGCAGCGGGTTGAGTTGGAGCGGGAAATTTCGGTGGTGCTGGCGCGGAATGTGGAAGGCCGGAGTGAATGTTTTCCGGTGGCGGAAAATGTGCACCGTCACGGGATTTTACATCAGAGCATCGTGCCAGCCCGCATCCCGGATGATTTAGCGCAATCTGCCAAGGCGGCTGCCAAGCGGATAGCGGACAAGCTGGACTTCGTTGGGGTGATGGCGGTGGAGTTTTTTGTGACCCGCGAAGGTGCGTTGCTGGTGAATGAAATGGCTCCCCGCACCCATAACAGTGGACACTATACGCTGGATGCCTGCGTCACTTCACAGTTTGAGCAACAGGTACGGATGGTTTGTGGTTTGCCCTTTGGTGAAACCCGCCTGCATACGCCGGTCGTCATGGTTAATTTGCTGGGGGATTTGTGGGGTGGTAGCCAGCCAGTATGGGATGCCCTGTTTGCCAGCCCCGCCAGTAAGTTGCATTTGTATGGCAAGCAGGCTGCCCGTCCGGGGCGCAAGATGGGGCACTTTTGTACCTTGGCGGCTGATACCGGGCAGGCCATGACAGAGGCTGAGCGTATTTTTTCCACACTACAGCAGGCTTGATGTATGACTGACCTGAGTTATTTGCAAGAAATCCGGCAGGACATCCGCTTTGAGGCTGAGCTGTGTGGGCATCCTTTTACCTTTACCAGCACATGGGGAATTTTTTCCCCGCGTGAAATTGATGAAGGCACGGATTTGCTGCTGAAGTATCTGGAGATTAAGCCAACAGATGATTGTTTCGATCTGGGGTGTGGCTATGGCCCGGTCGGTTTGGTGATGGCGAAACTTGCCCCACAGGGGAAAACCCTGATGGTGGATAAGGACTTCATGGCGGTCGAATACAGTAATCGCAATGCCAGACTGAACAAGCTACCCAATGCCCATGCCATGCTCAGCAATGGTTTCCAGCACATTGACCGCCAGCAGCGTTTTGATGTGGTGGCTTCCAATATTCCCGCCAAGGTCGGCAAGGAAATGATGACCATCATGCTGCATGATATGAAGCAGCACCTGAAACCCGGTGGGCACATCTATTTGGTGACGATCAATGGCCTGCGTGAATACATGAAACGCAACCTGCAAGAGGTGTTTGGTAATTACAGCAAGCTGAAGCAGGGTAAGAATTATACAATATCTTATAGTGAGCGGCACGCCTGAAGAAACTCACCCCTTATCGCCAAATAGTTAAATTTACTGGGGTTTGCTGAACTATACTTTTTTTGGTTTCGACTAATCAGTAGAGTTTTTTTACCACAGTAAAGTAGGAGCGTGTCATGGGTGGAGATATTGTACAAATACTCATTATGCTGGGTATCGGTGCGGTTGCAGGCTGGTTGGCTGGCAATTTGATCCGGGGTGGTGGTTTTGGTCTGATTGGCAACATCGTTGTCGGCCTGATTGGTTCCGTGGTGGGCACGTTCCTTGGCGGCTTTGCCAGTGGTGCATTAGGCCTGAATATTCCTGGTATCGTCGGCGTGATTATTTGGGCAACCATCGGTGCAGCCCTCTTGTTGTTCATTATCAGCCTGTTCAAGCGAGCCTGAGCCTCCCTTCCGCCCGTAAGCCAGCAAGCTTGGCTTGCGGGCGGAATATCGCCGCACTTCCTGCCTGCCTTTGGCGAAATACCGCCGTTTATCGGGATGAGTCTTCCCCCGGATATGCCTGAATCAGGCCATTGCTTGTTTTTTCCTGCCGTTAATAGCCATTTGAAACGTTTTGAATGGTACTTTTCTGTGTATTTCCTGTGATTTCCCCAAGATGGCATGATTTTTCCATAGCGCTTATTTATTATATGCGCCCCTAACCGGGATATTGAAAATCATGACCTTTTGTACCACCGCAGGAAACACACCAATATGGCTGATGAATTGACCCAAGCAGCGCTGGATTACCACCGCTACCCCAACCCTGGCAAGCTTGAAGTGACCCCTACCAAGAACATGGTCAACCAGCGTGACTTGGCGTTGGCTTATTCGCCAGGGGTGGCTGCCGCTAGTCTGGCGATTGCTGCTGACCCAAATATGGCTGCTGAATACACCACCCGTGGCAATCTGGTGGCAGTCATTTCCAATGGTACAGCCGTTTTGGGGCTAGGTTCGATTGGTGCACTGGCATCCAAGCCGGTGATGGAAGGTAAGGCGGTTCTGTTCAAGAAGTTTGCGGGGGTGAATGCCTTCGATATTGAGCTGGACACGCTGGATGTTGACCGCCTGGTTGATGCCATCAGCCTGATGGAGCCGACCTTTGGCGGGATTAACCTGGAGGACATCAAGGCTCCTGAGTGTTTTGAGGTGGAAAAACGCCTCAAGGCCATTATGAAAATCCCGGTCTTCCATGATGACCAGCATGGCACGGCGATTTGTGTGGCAGCTGCGATCCGTAATGGCTTGCGGGTGGCGGGCAAGAAGATTGATGAAATCAAGTTGGTCTGTTCGGGTGCAGGGGCAGCCGCCATTGCCTGCCTGAACCTGTTGGTGGAAATGGGGCTAAAGAAAGAAAATATCACGGTCAATGACCGCTTCGGCATCATCTATAAAGGCCGGGTGGACGAAATGAACCCGTACAATTCCGCCTATGCCATTGAGACGGATGCCCGCACGCTGGATGATGTGATGGCGGGTGTGGATGTGTTTTTGGGCTTGTCTGCACCGCGTGTGCTCAAGCAGGAGCACGTCAGGGTCATGGCGGAAAACCCCCTGATCCTGGCCTTGGCGAACCCGGAACCCGAGATTCGTCCTGAGCTGGTGTATGAAGTGCGCAGTGATGCCATTATGGCAACAGGGCGTAGCGATTATCCGAACCAGGTCAATAATGTGCTGTGCTTCCCCTTCCTGTTCCGGGGGGCATTGGATGTGGGCGCAACCGAAATCAATGAGGCCATGAAAATTGCCGTGGTTGAGGCCATTGGTGATTTGGCGATGCGTGAAGCCTCGGATGCGGTGGTGTCTGCCTATGGTGGCAAGGCGTTTACCTTCGGGCGTGAGTATTTGATCCCGAAACCGTTTGACCCGCGCCTGATGACCATTATTCCGCCGCGTGTGGCACGTGCTGCCATGGAAACCGGGGTCGCTACCCGCCCGATTGCGGATTTTGATGCCTACCAACGCCAATTGGAAAGCTTTGTTTTCCGCTCCGGCATGGTGATGAAGCCTGTATTTGAACTGGCAAAACGTAACAAGCAGCGGATTGTCTTCGCTGAGGGTGAATCCCAGCGGGTGATCAATGCGGTGCAGATTTTGGTGGATGATGGGATTTGTAAGCCTATCCTGATTGGCGACCCGGAAAATATCCGCAACAATATTGAAACCTATAGCCTGCGCATGCGGATTGGTGAAGATATTGAGATTATTGACCCGCGTAATAACCCGCTCCTCCAGAAACATGCTGATGAGTACTATGGCCTGATGTCGCGCAAAGGGGTCACGCCGACCTATGCCCGTCGGGTGATGACTTCACGCACTACCCAGTTGGCGGCAGTGATGGTGCGTTGTGGTGATGCGGATGCGATGCTGTGCGGTGTCGAGGGCAATTATGTTTCCCATCTGCATTATGTGCGGGACATTATCGGGGCGCGTCCGGGCTTGACGGATATTGCTGCTGTCACCATGCTGATCCTGAAAAAGGGCACATACTTCCTGACCGATACCCATGTCAATGTCAACCCGACGGCTATGCAGCTTGCGGACAATACCGCGTTGGCGGCTGAGCTGATTACCGGGTTTGGTATGACCCCGAAAGCAGCCTTGTTGTCCCACTCCAATTTTGGTAGCCGCCAGAATGAGCATTCCGAAAAGATGCGGGCTGCCTTGCAGGTCTTGCGGGATAAATACCCGGATATTCTGGCAGAGGGTGAAATGCATGCGGATGCGGCCTTGTCACAGGAAGTCCGTGACCGGCTATTCAAGAATGCTGCTTTTGAGGGTGAGGCCAACCTGTTGGTGTGCCCATCCCTGAATGCAGCGAACATTGCTTACAACATGACAAAAATGTTGGCGGATGGCTTGCCAGTCGGGCCGATGCTGGTTGGGACAAACTACCCTGCACATATCCTGACCGATAGCACGACTGTCCGTGGGATTGTGAACATGGCTGCGTTTGCCAGCGTGGATGCGATGCACCGCAAGTAAGAGTGAGAGTGAGAGAGAGGTAAGGGGGAAGTTGACTCCCTCCCCCCGTCCCAGCCCTTGCCCCGAAGGGGGTAAGGGCATTTAGGTTTTCAGCTTGTCTTTGAATAATGCCCGTACTTTGTGCAGTTTCGGGTTGATGACGGCTTGACAGTAGCCTGCCTGTGGATTGGAGGCATAATAGTTCTGGTGGTAGGCCTCTGCCGGGTAAAAGGTTGCTGCGGGTTGTACCTGCGTCACAATCGGCTGGTCAAACTGAGCCTGCATAGCATCAATCACGGCCTTGGCAACGGCCTCCTGCTCGGCATCCTGTGTAAAAATAATACTGCGGTACTGTGTGCCCCGGTCTGCCCCTTGCCGGTTCAGGGTGGTTGGGTCATGGGTCGCCAGGTGAATGTGCAGCAGGTCGGCATAGCTGATGGCTTGTGGGTCAAAACGTACCTGAACTACTTCAGCGTGACCCGTTGTGCCACTGCAAATTGCCCGGTAATCAGGGTCGGGCAGATGTCCGCCACTGTAGCCGCTGGTGACGGATACCACGCCCCGCAATGGCTGGAAAACCGCCTCCGTACACCAGAAGCAACCACCACCAAAGGTTGCCGTAGCCAAGCCGGTATCCACGGGTTTTTCAGCCGATTTTTCAGGGGTGTCTTCAGCCGTTTCTGTTGCAACCTTTTGCAGGGCAACCGCATTCATGCAATAGCGCAAACCGCTGGGCGCTGGGCCATCCGGGAACACATGCCCCAAATGGGCATGGCAGGTATTGCAAAGGGTTTCCACGCGGTACATGCCGTGTGATCGGTCGCTATGGTAGGCGATGGCGTTTTCTTTGGCGGGTTGGGTAAATGAAGGCCAACCTGTGCCAGACTCAAATTTCTGGTTGGCATCAAACAGCAGCGTACCGCAGCACACACAGGCGTATAAACCCGGTTCAAACAGGCTGCACATCTCCGAGCTGAATGGGCGCTCTGTCCCATGCAGGCGCGTAACCCGGAACTGGTCTGGGGTGAGTTGGGCTTGCCATTCGGCCTGTGTTTTTTCAACGGTACGGTCAGGCACTGGATTGCCTGTCTCAGAAAAATGGATGATGTGGCTCCAAGTCAGCATGGTGTGTTCCCTCTTCAAGTCCAATCAGTTCAAGTCCAACCAGTGCCGCTAAGTATAAATGGAGGGGATGGGTGTGCCTATGTACCGTAGAACGGGTGTGTGCAATTAGTTGGTAAAGGGGCTAAACCCGCGCACTTTCCCCGGTGCATGTGCCACCCAGCCTGACATGAGGATAATCAATGAAAACAATGCCGCCCGCCATTCTGGCAATAGGCTGGCAAGCAACAGCAGAAACAGTTTGAGGAGGATGACGATACCTTTTACCCGTAGCAACCACTTACCATCTGTCCATACATACAGCAAGACGAGCAGGCTGCCCGTAGCCATCGTCAGCTGCCAAAACGGCTGGTATTGTGCTTCTGGGACATTGAGTAAAAAGCCACCGCCGATGCCTGCGATACCGATGAGGTGAATGCTGCGCAAACCGATGTCCAGCCAGCGCTCCCCTGGGAACGTGCGTGGTTTGGGCGGAAACAGGAGGTAATGCCAGTTGGTCATGAGATAACTTATAACAGTTTATGGGGTGGGTTTAAACAGGGTTCTTTTTTTGCTGCCGTCCCAACTGTAACAGGACAACAGGCACTGCCATTAGGTCTACTTGGAAAAACGCCCACCGCAAGGCGGCAGGCGTAACAGATAAAACAGTACATTCCAACGGGGGTGCTTTAAAGCATCCCCATCAGTCCGGGCAACCACAGGCTGATGGCTGGTACGTAGGTGACGAGTACCAAGAAGCCCAGCATGGTCAGCAGCCAAGGCCAAACAGCAATGGTCAGTTCGGTAATACCCATTTTGGTGATACCCGAGGCCACATAGAGGTTGAGGCCAACCGGCGGGTGACACATGCCCACCTCCATGTTGACAACCATCAGGATGCCGAAGTGGATCGGGTCAATGCCCAGTTTGATCGCCATTGGGAACAGGATCGGCGCAAAGATCAGCACAATGCTGGAAGGCTCCATGAAGTTACCTGCAACCAACAACAGGACGTTCACAGCCAGCAGGAAGATGATTGGCCCCATGCCTTGTGCCAGCATCCAGTCTGCCAAGGATTGTGGGATTTGCTCATTGGTCAGGATGAACGAGAACATGACCGCGTTGGTGATGATGTAGAGCAACATGGCGGACATGCTGGCAGAGTTCAACAAGACCTTGGGCACATCTTTCAGACCCATATCCTTATAGACAAAGACAGCAACGAAGAAGGCATAGACTGCGCTCATGGCGGCTGCTTCAGTCGGGGTGAAGATGCCGGTGTAAATCCCGCCCATGACCACCACAATCAACAACAAGCCCCAGACCGAATCCCGGAAGGATTTCCAGCGCATCGCCAGGCTGGCTTTCGGTTGGCGCGGGTAGTTAAACTTACGCGCCCGATACCAGGTAGTGAAGCCCAAAAAGCCCGCCAGCATCAAGCCGGGGATAACACCTGCCATGAACAGTGCGCCAACAGAGCTGTTGGTGGCGACAGCGTACATAACCATGACAATCGAGGGCGGGATCAGGATGCCCAAAGCCCCGGAGGTGGTGATGACACCTGCACCAAAGTTTTTCGGGAAGCCCGCCTTGACCATCGCAGGTAACAGGATGGAGCCGATGGCAACCACCGTCGCTGGGCTGGAGCCTGATACAGCTGCGAACAAGGCACAAGCCAAAACGCCTGCCAAACCCAAGCCGCCATACCAATGCCCGACCATGGACGAGGCAAACATGATCATGCGTTTCGCCACCCCGCCGTGGGTGAGGAAGTTACCCGCCAGGATAAAGAAGGGGATCGCCATGATCTCAAATTTTTCAATGCCGGTGAACAGCTTCAGCGCCACCGCTTCGATTGGCACAGTGGTCATGGTAAACAGGAAGGTGAGAACCGTCAGGCCGAGTGCAATGGAGATGGGCATCCCGGTCAGCATCAGCATCATTAACAGGCCAAAAATAATCAGTGCACTCATGACTTCGTGCCTCCAAGGGCCAGGGGTTCAACTTCATCAAGCCCGTCAACGTGCCCATGATCGTGGTGCGGGACTTCGCCCGTGCGCAGGAAGGTGCTTAATACTTGTATAAACCGGAAACACATCAGCGATGAACCTAGCGGGACGGCCAAGTAAACCACCCAGGTCGGCCATTCGAGGTCAGGGGTGGTGGGGCCTTCAAAATGGTTGCCTGCATCCATGCCCAACAGGTTATGTAATACGACATAGGCCATGCCGTTTTCCCAAACCAGCCGTGCACCCAAAATGGCAATAATGCCAGTAAACAAGATGCCTGCTGACAAGGCAATGATTGTCATAATGCGGCGTTTGCCAGGGGATAAGTAATTGACCAACACATCCACACCCACATGGATGCCTTGGCGCACACCATACGCAGCGCCAAATTTAGCCATCCACACAAACAGGATGATGCACAACTCTTGTGCCCAGCTCATGTGGATACCCAACAAAAAGTCCTGCACAGCACTTAAGTCCAAGCCGGTATGGAATACGTTGCTTAGGTCTACGCCGGACGCATAACGGTGTACGACAGCGACAAACACAACCAGTGTTGCCACCGCAATTAACACAGTGATGAAGATTTCCTCAAAACGGTCGAGCCATTTCATACATCCCTCCTCCTTGTCTGTTGAAACCATCCTCCCCTGAGCAAAAAGCCCCTCCTTGATACAGGGAGGGGCTTGGAAGGCATGGGCGGTGAGCCTTACTGCGCAGTAGCCTTATTGATGGAGTCAAGCAGCTCTTGACCGACACGACCTGCACTATCAGCCTGTACGGATTTCAGGGCTTCTTTCAGGGCTTTCTTTTCATCGTCACTCAGGGTGATGATTTCAGATTTGCCGGAGTCCTTAACCGCTTGCAGGGCCTTTTCGTTTTCTTCCTTGGCGATCTGGTTGGCGTAATCGGTAGACTCTTTCAACGCCTCTTCCAGTTGGGTACGGGTTTCAGCAGGCAAACCATCCCAGAATGCTTTGTTGGCAATAACCGCATAGCCCAAATAACCGTGTTGGGAATCGGTTACATACTTCTGCACTTCATGCATTTTCTGGGTATAGAGGTTGGATGGTGGGTTTTCAGTGCCATCAACAACGCCGGTTTGCAGTGCTTGGTACACTTCAGAGAACGCCATGACTTGTGGGTTTGCACCGAGGGCACGCATTTGGGCATCCAGCACTTTGGATGATTGGATACGCATTTTAACGCCTTTGAAGTCTTCTGGGGATTTGAGTGGCTTGTTGGCACTCATCACCTTGAAGCCATTGTCCCAATAGGCCAAACCTTTTACGCCTTTGGCTTCCAGCTTGCTGAGCAGGCCAGCACCCACTTCACCTTGGGTGACTTTGTGGAGGGCATCGTAGCCGTCAAAAATGTACGGGATGTCGAATACTTCAAACTCTTTTACACCCAATGGGCCGAATTTCGCCAGGGAAGGAGCCAGCATTTGTACCGCACCCATTTGCAGGGCTTCCATTTCTTCCTTGTCTTTGTACAGTGTGCTGTTGGCGAAGACTTCAACTTTGACCGCACCGTTTGTTTTTGCTTCTGCCAGTTCTTTGAATTTTTCAGCCGCTTTGCCTTTTGGAGTATCGGGGGCAACGACGTGGCTGAATTTGATGGTGATCGGATCAGCAGCATAGGCATACAGGCTAGACAAGCCCAATACAACAGCAGTCGTCAGGGTAAACAGGGTTTTCTTCATCTCTCGCTCCAAAATAACTAGTTGGTAAAAACAACATGCCTAATGGAAGAATCGTGCCAATCTATGGGAAGGTACAGGTGAGGATGTTAAAAGTTATTTATAAATAATGGGTTATGGTTTGTGTACTTACGCTGCTGGGTGGTGGGGTGAGGTAAACCAAGGCGGTATTCCACCATTTGCAAATCAGTGGGCTGGCGGTTTTCCGCCAAAAAATACAGCCCTGTTGGCACAGGGCTGGGAGAGGAGGAAAGTAGAACGGACAATTTGTTATTATTGTTAAGAGTTTAGTACATGCAGGCTGTTTAATTGCTGAACAACATCAGACGGTTGTATTTTGCTGCCGAATGGTCATCTGGCTAGCGTATAGCCGGTAGTCGGCACAATCAGGCCGTTCTTGCTGGCCTTTGCTAGGCTAGAAACCCTAGCCAATCCATCAACATAAATAAGTGCACAGCCATGACAACCGGACTCCTGATTTTTATTGCCCTGCTCGGTGGCCTCCTGTTTTGGGGTATCCTGCTGTATAACCAGCTTGTCCTCCTCAAGAACAATACGGAGAAGGCCTGGAGCAATATTGATGTGCTGCTCAAGCAACGCCACGATGAGTTACCCAAGTTGGTGACTGTCTGCAAGGAACACATGCAGTATGAGCGTGAAACCCTGCAAAAGGTGATGGAAGCCCGTAGCCAGGTGGCAACCGCCATGAACCAGGGCGATATGGCTGCCTTGGATAGCGCCGAAAACCAGTTGCGGATAGGGCTTGGCAATCTGTTTGCGGTGGCGGAGGCTTATCCAGAACTGAAGGCCAGCCAGTCTTTCCTGCAATTACAAGCCCGCATTACCACCCTGGAGGACAGCATTGCTGACCGCCGTGAGTTTTATAATGATGCGGCTGCCATCAACAATACCCGTATTGAGCAATTCCCGGATGTGCTGATTGCCCAAGCACTCAGTTTCCGCCGTTTCCGCCTGATGGGGTTTGCCGCCAACGAAACGGCGGATGTGGATATGGCAGCCCAATTCCGTTCCTGATGATGCGCGAACCCGCCATTTCCAATTGGTCGCACCTTATCCATAATCATGGGCATGCCCTCCTGCGCCGGGGTGGGTTGATGAATCTGGCTGCGCAATGGCAATTTATCCCACTATGGGTTGCCTTATGTTACGCCACCTTCCACTGGGCAGATGTGCCGTGGTTGTTGGCAGTGGCACAGTTCAACTTGTTCTTTGCGCTTGGTTTGTACCTGCGTTACCGCCTGATTGAAGATACGCCCACCTCCCGCCTGGGTAGTGGTGCACAAGGTTATGTGGAGTTGCATGGACGGGCTTTCTTGCCTGAGGGCGAAGGCTACCGGGGGCATCCTGATTTACCGGTGACAGTCTGGTTGCCCGGTTATGTGGAGGATCAACCCTTCGTGCTGGATGATGGTAAAGGCCGTTGCCTGCTATATCCCGATGCAGCTGAAATCCTTACCCGCCCGGCTGATAACCATCTGGATTGGTTGCATGCCATTTATCCGGGGCAGACCCTGTATGTGCTGGGGGAAATGCGTACCTTGGCTGGGGATAATGGGAGGCTTAGCCACAGTGTACGGGTAAGTGAGCTATTGGCACGCTGGAAGCGCCGCCCGGAGGTATTGCTGGAGGCTTACGACCGCAACGGTAATGGCGTGCTGGATCCTGATGAGTGGGAGCAGGTGTGCCGCACGGCTGGGCAGGTTGCCGGAGCGGATGCTCAAGACGAGCGGCAGCGACCCGGTACACATATCATTGACCGTGCGGCGACTGGTGGGCGGCTGTTTCTGATTACCAATATCCCCCCGGATGAACTAGCTGGACGCTTCCGGCTGGCTTTCCTGCTGCACCTGTTTGTCTGGTTGGGGTTGATGGCTTGGGTGCAGGGGTATTCCTAGGTATTGCGGATAGGTGTGTTTGCGCCCTGATCCGTTATAATGCCCCTATCAGGCAACCCGCCCCATCCGCAAGCAGGAGATTGATATGGGTAAATGCATTCCATTACTGGCACTGGCAGCTATGATGACCGCCACGCTTGCCATGCCATCCGCACAGGCGGAAACACCCCAAAAGCGGGTTTGTGTCCTTTTTGTACCGTAGTGCAAACGACAGTAAAAGGATGGTAAGGTTATGTCAATACTGACCCGCCAACTGGTAGGGAAAAACACGCTGCATATACTGTGGCGGGTACAAAATGGATACAAAAATACATTTTTTGCTGTGCCATACAGTGCTTAAACCCAGTATGGGCGCGGGTTGCGGGGGTTAGTGGTAATCTGATTCGTGATAAGAGCGCAAAGGAAAAGCGGCGCTTTTGGCAGGGTGTGAAGGTCTGACCCTGACCATCTTTAGGTTAGCTGTCGGCACTTGCCAGAACCTCCGGCACTTCCATTCGGTTTTCTCAATTGTCACAAATCTTATAAGTTTTAGTACACCCACCCTTGCCGGTACTCCCTACGGTGGCATGCGGGTTCTGAGCGTCCCACAAGTTGTACTAAAAATATGTCCTGCAAGTCCTAAAGACTTTTGTTACACATCCGACCTTGCCGGAACATCCCATTTGAAATGTGACCCTTGCCGACACTTCCCGACCTTATGGGGTAGTCGGCACTTGCCAGTGTTTGCCGGTACGCTGGGCACACCACGGATTGTCGCTTTCACAAATAGTCTTCGGGGGTTCGGGGGTGGGGGTGATGTAGATTTTCCAACCTGTGCAGCCTTGACCGTATTTGCCGGAAGTTGCCGCCGCACCCGCAAGAGAGTGGTCAGGAAAAAGTCGGCATGGCATACCCCGCCCCCCTATGGACACTTTGCCCCCCTCCCCCGGCGCGGATTATTAGGGGGGTATCGCACGAGCGAGAGTTTCGAGCTTCCGGCAATACCGAAACCCACACCCTCCCGAAAAATGTAGCGCTCGATGCCCTTGCCCCAATAACGAAACCCACGGCACTTGCCAGTACTTGCCCACAAGCCGAAATTAGTCATAATACTGATCAATTACATTAGGACACTAGAAAAAATGGAAGGTCAGGAAATCACCACTGCTGAAACCGTGAAACCGCCCAAAAAATATAACCCCGGCGGGTATATGCAGCAACAGACCCGCTACATCATGGCGGCATTGAACTATGTTCCCGCCATGACCCTGCAACTGCACGCCCTTGGAGTAATGCCGTACACTGTCGAGCATTTGCTGGCAATCCTGCACGCCCAGAACTGCCATGTATGGAAAGATGCCACCACACTTCGCCCACGGCTATCCAAGCTCATAGAGCGCGGGATGGTGCAGCGAATCCCCATCAAGTATGCCACTGGGAATCGGTTCATGACCCGTAAGCAGTTTTCCGGGTTCTTCCTGCCGGGAAGGGCTGCTTATGACCTTGGTGTCATTTCCAGCCTGCAAGCGTCGTATGCTGATCCCACACGGCCTGATCCGGTAGCCGTCGCCATGTCGAATGTCACCCTTGATCAGGTGCAGGAGTTGCAACGCTGGTGTCGTGCCCACGGCATCCCCGACCCGTTCGCTTGCTTGCCGCACATCCCGCCAGTGCCGAAGAGCCACCGCAGAGAGGTGGTCAGATAGCCCCATAGATTATCAGTATCGACATAGGCCGCAGGTGTGCAGGCTCCCGGCAAGCCATGACAAAATCCACACCGATCTGACCACTTGTTAGGCTGTTACCGGCAACTTGTGGCGGTTGTCATGGGTTGCCAGTAACCGCCACGCGGCAAGGGGTGTCCGTCACAGTCCCCCCAGTGCCGGAAAAGTTCGCCAAGACGGTATGTTGTCGGTTTCTCTTAAATTCGGGGGTACGGGGGTGGGGGCAATTGTTAAAAAATAACCTCCTGACTTTTCGGGAATGCCCCAGCAGATACCGGCACTTGCCAGAAATCCCCACTACGAAAATTCCGTAGTGACATTTTTAAGCATTCCCCCGTTTTCGGGAAGGCACACACCGAATGGTCAGACACTGACACCCACTGTCAACGGCTCAAACTCCCCGACACTCTGATCCAGATGTAATCAGGTCGCCTGTGGTTTCCACTGTCAACACCAGCACTGGCGCGGGTTCCGGGCGTTCCGGCACGGTTTTGGTTTCCACGGTAGGTGCTGGAACAGGTACGGGATTGCCGTACCTGTCGGGAGGTCGCCTCAAATTTGAGGCTCTCTGCAATCTCTCACCACGCTGTGTCCTGTGCCTGCTCTTGTCGCGGCTTCGCCGCTCTGGTCTTGTCTTGCGGGTGGCTGGGTCGTGCGCCTGGTCGTGGTTTTGCAGGGCGATAACCACCGGCACACTTGGTAGGGGGCGGCATGGCTCTGGGGCTTGCTTGCAGGGCGATAACCACCGGCACACTTGGCAGGGTTGGCAGTTGTTGCCGGTGGCTCATAACACCAGTGGTCAGGCGTTACGGTCTGGGGTGGGTGTCGCCTTGTCGTGGGTTGGCAGTGGTTGCCGGTATCTTGGCAGTGGTTGCCGGTATCTTGGCAGTGGTTGCCGGTATCTTGGCAGCGGTTGCCGTTATCTTGGCAGTGAGTGCCGTTATCTTGGCAGTGGTTCACGCCCAATCCTCTTTGCCGGGAAGTGTGGAACCGAATCCCACTTGCCGAAAAAACGCCCAAAGTTGCCCACTTTTCCGGCACTCTGCCAAGATGCTGCCAAGATGATGGCGACTGCCGAACCCCCCGCAAACCCTTATGCAAAGCCACTTCCAGCAGGTTGTGCAAAAACCGGCTGCCAAGATGCTGCCAAGATCGTTTTTTAAGCACACCCCCCTGCAACCCTTATGTATAGCCACTTCTGACCACTTGCTGCCAAGATGCCAAGATGTTTCGACCAACTCTTCTATATAAAAATAAAGAATACATTACATCTATCTTGGC
Organism: uncultured Thiothrix sp.; assembly: GCA_964293005.1. Lineage (GTDB taxonomy): Bacteria > Pseudomonadota > Gammaproteobacteria > Thiotrichales > Thiotrichaceae > Thiolinea. The sequence continues at coordinate 10,686 of CAXYXW010000013.1, read as the reverse complement.
AGAGGACTGTGTGTATACCTACTGGTTAGTATTTAACCTATTATTAATTATATATAGGGAGGTTTTCGGTGTTTTATCCTGTCATCTTGGCAGGAATGCCCGGAACCCTCGCCACGCCTAGGTTTTGCCTGCCAAGATGCCCCCAAACATCTTGGCAAAGGCCGGTTTTATCTTGGCAGCATCTTGGCAGCATGTTGGTTTATCTTGGCATCTGTCCGTTGGATTGCCTGTTTTTGTCGCTTGCATAACAAACTGGTCAGGGTGTGTGGCGTGCTTGTCGCGTGCCGTTGGTGGCTGGGATTGTTACAGTGTGCGCGGTGCGCGGGAGGTGGGGAGCGGGACACCCGGATGGATGCCCCGCTATGGTGTTACTTCAGGGTGATGTTGGTGAATACCGTCACACTGCGTTTCGGGGGCATTCGTACCGTGTCTACCTTCTCCCCCGGTGGTTTGTCAGCAAACAGGGCTTTGAGCTTGCGCACAAAGTCTATCAACCCCACCGGCTTCTCATCCCGGCTGCCGTACATCTCATGCCACATGGTGTATCTGGTGTAGAGCGTGTTCCGCTCCACCGTGCTGGATGTGTCGTGCTTCAGTTCTTCGCTTGCCCACTGTGCAACAGCGTCGGTTTCAAGCTTCACCGCCCGCACCCACATACCAATCTGCTTGCTGTGGGTACGTCCCCAGCGTGTTCTATGCAGGGCTGTCGGTGTGTCGATCTGCATAATCCAGTCCAGTATGCCGGATAGTTCATACTGGATTATGTACTGCTCAATGCCACCATAGGCCGCGTACCGCTCAACGTCCGCAACCGTAGGGAGCGTATCAAAACGGATGGTTAGCCGTCGCCGGGAAAGCTCCCCATCAACCTCTGTTGAGGCTAAGGCGTTGTTGGCTGTCATCAGGATGTTGGCGGTTGTGTTCTTCCACTTGGCATCGGTGCGGTACTTCCGGGTAACTGTCACTTCCTCCCCCGTTGTAATGTTGAACAGCGCGTCAAGCGACCCGGTGTAGCGCCCTTGGTCTGCCAGCAGTATCAGGCGTTTACCCATAACGCTGGCAAGGCCGAACCCGGCCTGAATCTGTGATAGCTTGGTGGACACCGTGAAGGAATCACCAATAAGGCTGGCTACGATTTTCGCAAATGCACTTTTCCCAGACCCACCCACGCCCAACAGTTCAAGGAACTTCTGGTGTCCCGTCGCGCCGGTCACGGCACAGCGCAGCCATGCCTGAACCACCTCGATGGTGGACTGTTCCCATTGCGCCGCTGTGAACAGGGATAGGAACGCGGGACAACCGTTGTTTTCGGTCTTGTACTCAAAACCCAACTGCCGGTTAAACCCGACCCGCCACACAACATCCTCGACATTGCCCACCTTGGCGCGGTCTTCCCGGTTATTGAGGTCAGCCAATGCCCGCACGACTGCGGTATCCCGTGCCTCTGCGATGACATCCCCATAGGCTCGCAGGTGTTCGCCGTGTGGTTTTTCCGTGTCCACCACACCATTCCGCACCGGCAAGTACCTGCCATCTGTCACCCATGCCGCCCTGCTGAACGTTACCAACTGTTGCCGCAGGATGTCCGCTGCCCCCTTGTAGACACCGGAAGACAGCGTGTTATCTGTGGCATTCGCGCTATAAACCAACGTGGTAAGGCCATCATCCAGCACTGGCGACCATGTATCACCGCACAACCGCCATGCGGTACTTGTTTCCAAGTCCCACGCCAACTGCCCACCGAACCGGGCAAGCGTCGTGCCGAGTGCCTTATGCTCCGGGTTGATCGAATCCCCGTCGCCCTTGTCCTGCTTTGGTGGTCTGCCCGGTTTTTTGGTGAAGGGAACGACATTGCCGCCCGCCCCACCTGTGCCGCCAGCCCCGCCCGTGCCTGTAGCCGCAAACCCGAACCCTGTCCCGGTCGCTGCCTGTTGTCCAGGCACATACTGCCCCAGCGTCAACCCGGCTGCCTGTGCCGCTGCCGCTTGCCGCCCGTTAATAATGTTGGACACCTCACGCATCCATGAAGGTGCAGCCTCGATTTCAGCCGCCCGGACTTTGGCCTTTTCCAAACGCACTTCCGCCACCGTCAAACCCTCGCCAGTGCGTTGCAGGTTTGCCAGTGCTTCAGGGGACGGGTTCCGCCCAACGGCCTGCTGTGCCTCAACCTGAGCGGCCTGTGCTGCCTTTAGTTTGCCTTCCGCTTGCGCCGCCATTGCCGCCGCTGTCCCCTCGACATTCTTTTGCAGGAAATCCAATCCATACCCGTGGTAAGAACCTTCACCCTCCAGCTTTTCCCACTTGTCTTTAAACGGCAATTTGCCGTCTTTGTACAGCTCCGATAACTCTCCCCAGTAGTCGCCACGACTCCAAGCGTCGGCCTTGGCCTTCAGGCGTTCCCACGCGCCCGTATCACCCTTGGATTCCAGCCATGCCGCCAGTGACATGGCGACCCGCATGGTGTTCACCCAAACATTCGTGTCACAGTCCGGGAACATGAGGCGTAGGAAATAGTCAAGCCCCTGCTCGTGCTGGCCTGCAAAGCGTTCGGGTTCGCCCCACTTTTCCGCCAGTACAGCCATTTTGTTGTCACCCGTAGGCAGTGTGCCCTGTGCCGGGTTGCTGGCCTTTGCCTTTGTCTTGGTCTTGGTCTTTTGGGTCTTGGTGGCTGCTGCAACTAGCGCCGCTTCCCACGCTTCAGGCAAGTCGGCAATCGGGTCAGCCGTGCCGCCTGTGAACTGGATACCGGGTTGGCCTGTCACACTTTCCAACCACGAGTATCCACCGGTTGGGCAGGCCACAACATAGCCATCGAACCCGCGTAGGTCGATAGCTGCCGCCTTGCCATTGGGCAGGTCAGGATGTTCAACCCCCTGAGCGCTTTTGACAGGCTGCTTTGCCCAGTAAAACAGGTGTCTGCCGCCGCTCATGGTCTGTGCTGCCATCGTGGGCGGGAGTGCGCTCCACCGTCCTTCCATAGCCGCCAGCTCATCCCACCCCGCTTTGCCGTCTTTAACGTCAATGTCGATGATGACAAGATACTTGCCCCTTGCACCGACCGTACCAGTCGAGCCACCACGGATCGCAATCCCGGCATTCTGCCCGCCTGTGGGGTGGTTGTACGCCAGCAGTGCGCCGTACAGCGCTGCACGGTCGCTGTGCCCGACGTGGCATGATACAGCCCGCTTTTACCTTCTTTGGGTGGTTTCGCCTTGTTCTCGCGCCAGTGTGCAGCCGTCCAGCATGGGTACTTTATCTGCCCTTTATCGTCTGGATGTAAGCTGATAGTCAGAACCCGCAAGCCTGCTGATGTGAGCGCTGCCGCGTCTTTCAGCTTCCCATCGGTCGTGCTGGGGGCGTGGAGTGTTTTCAGGGTTCTGTCGGTTGCCCATGGTGGGCTTGCTGGTGCAGGTGCAGCTTGTTGGTAGTCGATGGGTTCGTAAGAACCCCATGCTCCTGCATTTACCGGACTAATGGTCTGTGACAGGGGTTGTGACACGGTGGTTTTCATCATAAAATGATTACCTGTATATGTTTTTCAAAGGCGGTTCGTGTTCGTTGCACAGCCGCCTTTTTTATGCCGTGTGCGCGGCGCTCAAGTTCTGCCCATATTCCTAAAACTCCTTTGCTCAATAATTGGTTAGGCATTGCTGCCTGATGTCGCGTGATCCCACATGACATCCGTGAAAGAAGTGGTCAGAGAAGTACCATTTCCGCACCCTGTCCCCCCCACTGCTGACCCGCCGACAACACCCGGCGCTCGTCCCGGAAGTTCCGCAGCAGTTCAAATGTTGCAGGCGCGTTGTCTACCAGCTCACGCATGACCCGCAACCCCACCAACTCCAAACCCGCATGCAGCCCCGGTACATATCCAAGATAGCTATCTTTGTTCAGCGCCGGTATAACCGCCTTCTGTACAAACGCATCAAGGGTAGCTTTGGTAAGAATCTGGTAGGATACATCCCCGCTGGTCAAGTCCCGGTGTGTGCCACCGCCCAACTTGTCACGCCACGGGCTGTCTGGTTCCAAGACGTATTCCTTTTCCAGCGACTGACCTTCTGGGGTCGTCCCCTTCGGTAAAAAATGGTTGTAGAACGCCAGTAGGATTCTGTCCCCCCAGTGGTTCATCCCAGCCGTGTCCACGCCCGCCTGATGCGTCAGCAGGCTAGCCGCTGTCGCGGGAGGGATGTCGATACCGCGCCACTGTCCATCCTTAGCGCGTAACGCCCCCGGTATGATGGCCTGTAGTGCCGGGTGGTCTGCTGACCCCAGCCAAGTGACATCCCAATAGTTGCCCGCGATGCGTTGCAGCATCCCAGGAATAAACGGGTTACTGGCATTTAGCCCGCCCCCCAGCATGATGGCTGTGTGTACTGGGTCTTCCCATCCAGTGGGTGGGACTTCAAAGCGTAGTGGTTGGATCATTGGTTTTCTCCTGCTGGTGCTGGGGGCGCTGGTAGCCTGCAATCAGGGTAAGCGTCCTCCTGTTCGTTCAAGTAATCCTCAAGGGCTTCTGCCACCAGATGTGTTATCGGCTTGTTGAGCATGTAGCTGTGGTGGCGAATCCGGGCGTGGAGTGCATCCGGGATTGTGGTCTGCTTGCTTGTTTTCTTCATTGCGCGTCCTTCGTTGTGCCTCATACTGGGGTCTTCCCATCCAGTGGGTGGGACTTCAAAGCGTAGTGGTTGGATCATTGTTTGCCGCCTTGCCGGTAGGGTTAACAAAAAAAGTGGTCAGGTCGTCCAGACGTGACGCATTCCAAAACTGGGCTTTGCCGATGACCACATCGGGGGGAACGATCTTGCCTGTTTTCAACCAGTCCCGGACAGTCGCATAACAGACATCCAACCGTCCGATAATCTCCCGCCGCCCCACATAGTTCGCTGGGGCTTGCCGTTGCGGTACATAACTTACTGTTTTCATAAGTAATCATTCCTTTTCCTTTATACACGGAACCATCGTAACGACTTTTTAGGTCATGGACAATGCCTTTACTAGAGTTGTACTAAAGTTGTGCATTTTCCGATGAACGGTCAACCAGATTCACCGCACCTGCCCCGGTTACCCCCCTCAGTTCAGCCGCCAGTGCTTCCAGCGCTTGCCGCTTCTCCTTCAGGTAGTCGTTCCGGTCGTATATGCCACCAACGGAGTGGTCAACATGGTTGGCTATGGCGTTCTGTACGGTGCGGGCAAACCCCAGCATGGATATGCGGGTTATGGCGGTGCGCCGCAGGTCGTGTGCCGTTGGGTTATTCCCCCGCCGCCCCGTGGGGTTATTGGTTCCGAACAGTGCCCCCATTGCGCGACCCATTGCCACACGACCTGCTGTGTGGCCTCTCCGGGTCATGAAAACATGCTCCCCTTGTCGCGGGGTCGCTGCCAGTATGTCCGCCATCAGGCTGGACAGGGGGACGGCTTGCGCCCGCCCGTTTTTGGTGTCCGCCATGCGCCACACTGTACCGCCTGCCTCTTCGTGCAGGTCTGCCCAGCACATCCCCGCCACTTCCCCCGGCCTTTGCCCGCTTGCCAGTACCATACGCAATGCCAACACGGGGGCGGTAGGCTTGTCATCAGCCCATAGCGCCCTGATCTCACTGTCTGCCAATACCCTTTCACGGGAACGTGTTGCAGCCCGTTCCGCATAGGTCACGGGGTTGTTTTCAAGAAGACCTTGCCGGATACACCAACTGAACAGGCCGCTCATGGTCGCCCTGACATGGTTTGCCGTCATGTCAACCCCCCGCATAAAAAGCGGGTTCAGTACGGTTACAACATCCCGCCGCTGGATGTCCTGTATCCGCATCCCGCCAAGGGCTGGCAAGATAAAAGTGGTTAGGTGGTAAACATCCGCCCGGTAGGTTTTGGGCTTCTTGCGGGGTTTGGCGTACACCTCAAGGTATTGTTCCGCCGCGTGCTTCAGTTTGGGGTTCAGTTCGTCCTGTCTGCTTATCCGCGTGCGTAACTCACGTTTGGTGGCCTGCATTTCTTCGGCAGGGTTACGCCCTAGGGTCAGCAGTGCCCTGCACTCCAACGCCTTTTGGGTGGCTTCCTGAATGCTCATGTGGCTGCACCGCCCTATGGTTACGGTGTGCGCCTTGTCCGCCACTTTGTAGCGGAACACGAAAGCCCGCCCGCCTGCGGCAGTCACGCGCACCCGCAAGCCGGGTACAGCGTCGAGTGTTGTTTCTGTGTAGCCTTTGTCGGGAACGGGTATGTCCAGTATTTGGATAGAGTTGGTTAGAAACATGGCTTTTTGTACCGGGTTTTTGTGCCCTTTTTGTACCCTTTGAACCTGCCAAACGGCAGGGCAGCTACAGTACAGTGACAACCCGCTTCCGGCTTGATGTCCCGGAAACCTAGCTGCCATGCGGGTTCGGCCTGTGCATCCATGTGCATTTATTGCGGATAGGTGTGTTTGCGCCCTGATCCGTTATAATGCCCCTATCAGGCAACCCGCCCCATCCGCAAGCAGGAGATTGATATGGGTAAATGCATTCCATTACTGGCACTGGCAGCTATGATGACCGCCACGCTTGCCATGCCATCCGCACAGGCGGAAACCGCAACCAAGCTGGGGGCAATCGCCCAGGATCATGTATTTTTCACGTCGGGTGGGCCTGCCAATGGCAAGGGTAATCCGCCGCCTCCGCAGGCAAGCACCGCTGCACCAGAACAGCCTGCCCCGTTGCCGGATGGCAGCCTGTTTACCCAGGTGCCGAATCTGGGTGAGCAGCACCGTGAACATGCCTTGAACCTGTTTGGCTCACGGGCTGCGAAACCTGCCAGTGGTACAGCGACCCCTGCCCCAGCCGCCGTTTTGCCGGATGCCAACCTGTTTACGCAAGTGCCGAATCTGGGCGAGCAGCACCGTGAACATGCGTTCAGTTTGTTTGGCGGCCCACGTACCCAAGGTACAGCGCCAGCAGCCAATACCGCAGTAAATTCGGCAGCTACTCCGGCTGGGCAAGCCCCCGCCCCTGCTGCTCCCCAAGGGCCAGACAAAAGCCTGTTCACAGAAGTGCCAAACTTGGGTGAGCAAAACATTGAGCGTCCGTTCAGTCTGTTTTGATCACAGGCGGGATTTCGCGCTGCTATACTGGCACGCAGTTAACCCCGAAGGATTTGCATGAAAGATGTCATCATTGTGGGCGGCGGCCTGAAAGGGATGCTCACTGCCCTGTTCCTGCACGATGCAGGACTGAAGGTTATGGTTCTCGACCAAAATGAGCTGGGGCGCGAGTCGTCGTGGGCGGGTGGCGGTCTGGTTTCCCCCCTCTATCCTTGGCGCAGCAGCGATGCTGTTTCGGTGCTGGCGCAATACAGCCAGCAACATTACCCTGCCCTCTGTGAGCGTATGCGGGATGAGGTTGGCATCGATCCCCAATGGCTGCGTTCTGGCCTGCTGGTGACGGATACCTCGGAGCATGCTCATGCCCAGCGTTGGGCACAAACATGGGGCTATGAGCTGAAGCAGCTCAGTGGTTCTGATTTGCAGGCGTGCGAGCCGCAATTGGCCAGTACCATCCCGCAAGCCCTGTTCCTGCCTGCCCTGGGACAAGTGCGTAGCCCACGCCTGTCGGCGGCATTGCGTGCCAGCTTGCACCAGCGTCCGGTGTTGGTCAGCGAACATTACCCGGTGACGGGTTTGCATGTGGAAAAGGGGCAGGTAGCAGGTGTCTATCTGGGCAGTGAGCTGTTCAAGGCCGGAAAGGTGGTGTTGGCGGCAGGTGCCTGGATGGGCAGTTTCCCTCAGGTACAATCCGCAGGTATCCAGGTTTATTCGATGCTGGCGGAGTCAATCATGTTCCGCTCCCACCCCGGTTTGCTTAAGCGCATTGTTGTCCACCAGAACCACTACCTGATCCCGCGCCAAGATGGGCGTATTGTTTGCGGATCGGTGCTGGATGGCGGTGGGCTGGAAAAGCAAATCACTGCCGAGGCCAGAACCCAATTGTGGGAGCTGTCTTGTGGGCTGGTTCCTGCCCTGCAAGGCTTGCCGGTACACAACCATTGGGGCAGTTTGTTGTCCTTCTCGATGGATAATGTGCCGTACATTGGCGAACACCCGGAGATACGTGGCCTTTATGTCAATGCCGGGCATGGTAATCATGGCATAGCGACCGGCTTGGCTTCGGCGCAGCTTTTGGTTGACCAGATCGTGGGGCGTACCAGTTTTACCGATGGCAAGGCGTACCGGCTGGGGCGCTAGGTTTTTGTAAAGCCCTGTTCCGTGTTGGGGCAGGGCTTTATCCGCTGGTATCCTTTAACCTGGCGGCATCAACCGCGCCGCATCTTTGCAAAATCCAGCATGCGCTGGGTAGAGCGCAAAGCCTTTACCCGGATTTCTTCATCCACAAAGATTTCATTCTTGCCACTTTCCAATACCTGCAACAGGTTATGCAGGCCATTCATGGCCATCCACGGGCAATGGGCGCAGCTTTTGCAGGTGGCTCCTTCACCCATCGTAGGAGCGGCAATGAATTCTTTTCCCGGTGCAGCCTGCTGCATTTTGTAGAAAATGCCGCTGTCGGTTGCCACGATAAAGCGTTGATGCGGCAGGGTTTGGGCGGCCTTGATGATTTGCGTGGTGGAGCCGACCGCATCTGCCAGCTTGATCACCTCTTCGGGGGATTCCGGGTGCACTAGCACACCGGCATCCGGGTATTTTTCCATCAGACTGCCCAAGGCACGGTGTTTGAATTCATCGTGCACAATGCAGGAGCCTTGCCACAACACCATATCTGCCCCGGTGATGCGCTGGATGTAGCGCCCCAGATGGCGATCAGGAGCCCAGAGGATTTTCTTGCCCTGTTCATCCAGCCATGTGACCAATTCCACCGCGATACTGGATGTGACCACATAATCCGCCCGTGCCTTCACTTCCGCGCTGGTGTTGGAGTAGACCACCACCGTATGCTCAGGATGCTGGTCGCAGAAGGCATGGAATGCTTCTGCCGGACATTCAAGATCAAGTGAGCACTCGGCCTCCAGGGTTGGCATCAACACCCGCTTTTCCGGGTTGAGGATTTTGGCGGTTTCCCCCATGAAGCGCACCCCAGCAACGATCAGGGTTTTGGCAGGATGCTCATTGCCAAAGCGTGCCATGTCCAGCGAGTCTGAGACATAACCGCCGGTTTCTTCCGCCAGCTCCTGCAAATCACGGTCAACGTAATAATGCGCCACCAATACCGCATCCTGTTCCTTAAGCTTCTGCGCGATTTTCGCCTTGACCGCAGCCTTTTGCTCCGGGGTGTAGTGTGGGCGCAAGGATTCGACTTGGGCTGTGACCGGAACTTTAATGACCGGAATGGTGTGTGTAATGGCAGTCATGGCTGGGCAACTCGGTTGTTGACGATATGCCTGCAAGGATGGGGGAGAATGGGTCTGGATTCAAGGGGGGCATGATGAGCGATGCAACAAGGGGCTGTCAGGGGGGATGGCGTTGAATTTGATAATGGGTGGCTGATCCCGTTTCCCTCGAATTGTTTGGCGCTTAACATTTCTCCTGTCCCTTGCTGCCAATTTAGCGTAAAGCAAATTACAGTAATTATTATTACTGTAATATCAAGTGAAGTTCTACAACCGCGACAGCGAACAGCAACAATTGCGCTTGTGGTCATGCAAGCCGTAGAAGGTAAATCCAGCCTGACCCTGATGGTCGGGCGGCGGCGCGTCGGTAAAACGGGATTGTTGGCGCATATCTACCAAGGTTCAGCCCTCTACCTGTTCATTTCCCGCAAAGCCGAACCGCTGTTGTGTGCAGAGTTCACTGAGCAAATCCGTACCCAGTTAAATCTTTCGGTTTTCGGGCAACCCCGCAGTTTGCACGAAGTGCTCGAAATCCTGTTCCAATATGCGCAAACCCAACCATTGACGCTTATTCTGGATGAGTTTCAGGATATTGCACGGGTGTGAACCCTGCGGTGTTTTCCGAACTGCAAAACCTGTGGGATCAGTATCGCCTGCGTTGCAAACTGCACCTGATTTGCTGTGGTTCGGCTGTATTCACTGATGACCAAACTGTTTCAGGACAGCAAAGACCCCCTGTTTGGGCGTGCTGATCACCGTCTTAACCTGCAACCACACAAACCCGCCTACCTTGCCGAATTGCTGCATGACAGCGGGCGTTATAGCGCGGAGAACCTGCTGACGTGGTACACCCTGAGTGGTGGCGTGCCTAAATACCTCGAATGGCTGGCACAAACCGACCCGCAACGCGATGTGTGTGATCAACGAATTCAGTCTGGTGGTTGAAAAAGGTCGCTATCGACTTGCGGAAGAATTCGGTGCGGAACAAAGCACTTACTTTTCCATCCTTGCCACCTTAGCCAGCGGTAAAACCAGCCGCAGCGAAATTGAGTCGGTGCTGGAAATGTCCATCGGCCCCTACCTGAAACGGCTGGAAGAAGACTTCGACATTATCCAGCGTGTCACGCCGGTATTCGCCACCCCTAACAGCCGTCAGGTTAAATAACCTGAGTTCGGGATAAGCTTTCAGCCAATTCAAATCACGACCAGTGCTGATGTTTTCAAATCCAGCGCTGGCTTTTTGTCTTGATAGGAATAGGCCACCCAACCAGAAATGATGTTAATTGTAAAGACCTGTGTGATCATAGACTCTACAATCATGCTAAACTACAGCAGGCACGGCAGGTGCTACGCAGTTTGATACAGGAGCGAGCAGTC
>CAXYXW010000012.1:0-116554 GCA_964293005.1 uncultured Thiothrix sp. | reverse complement strand
CGTTGCGTACCAGTCCTGACACCATTCCCAGACATTGCCGTGCATTTGGTACAAACCCCATGCATTGGGGGGGAGGCTTTTGACCCCGACCGTTTGCTCCCGGTACTCGCCCTTTTTACCGTTGTGGTAAGGGTGATTGCCGTCGTAGTTCACCTGATCAGTGCTGATGTTATCCCCGAAGTAAAAGGGCGTGCTGGTTCCTGCACGGCAGGCGTATTCCCATTGGGCTTCCGTGGGCAAACACAATTGCAGTTCGGGTTTCATGCCATTGAGTTTGCTGATGAAGTGTTGTGCGTCATCCCAACTGACTTGTTCCACCGGATGTTCCGCCCCTTGAAAGCGGCTGGGGTTGTCACCCATGAAGATTTCCCACAAGGCTTGGGTGACGGGGGTTTCCGCAATCCAGAAACCACGGCTGAGGGTGACTGGGTGTTGGGTTTCGTTGCCTTCCCCCCAAGGCTCACGTTCCGGCTCAGTTTCTGGCGACCCCATCAGGAATGTCCCCGGTTCGCACCAGCGGAACAGGTGGGACACTCCCTTGTAGTTGAAGCTCATCCACAGGCCATATTCGTCGTCACCCCAGCCAGATGCCCAGGATGCTGGGAAGGTGTCGGGGTAGGTGGTGTAGGTACGCATGGGTGCGGTGCTTGGTTCGTGAATGGGATGTGGTGATTATAGCGGCAAGTGGGGGGGAAAGGCAGGGGGAGTTTTTCAGGTGAAACTTGGGGAGGTAAGGCTTGGTGCAACGGGTATGCTATGATTGGGCGAGTTGGCATTTCACAGGAACCGCAATGAAAATCCCTTACGGCGAAAGCAACTTCAAAAAGGTGATCACCCAAGGGTTCACCTACATCGACAAGACGGCTTACATCGCCAACCTGGAGGCGGCTGGAAGCTACCAGATATTATTGCGCCCGCGCCGCTTTGGAAAAAGCCTGTTCCTGTCCGCCTTGGAATATTATTACGACATTGGTCACAAAGCAGACTTTGACGCGCTGTTTTCAACGCTCCATATCGGCCAACACCCCACCCCACTCAAAAGCAGCTATCAGGTGCTGTTTATGGAGTTCAGCGGCATTGCGACGGAAAGCCCTGAAGCCATCTATCGGGCATTTAACACCAAAGTGGAACTGGCCTTACAAGGCTTTTTGGAACGTTACCGATACCCGGCTGCCAGTGTCGCCGGGATCATGCGTGAATCCCCTTATGAGAAGATGGAAGCTTTCTTCAAGGCGGTGGAAGGCCAAAAAATCCTGTTGCTGGTCGACGAATACGACCATTTCGCCAATGCCATCCTTGCCGATGACCTGAAGTTGTTCCAGCACATTGTTGGCAAAGGCGGCTTTGTGCGCAGCTTCTACGAAACCATCAAAACCGCCACCCAACGCGGCACGGTAGACCGCCTGTTCATCACGGGCGTTACACCGCTGATGCTCGACAGCCTGACCAGCGGCTTCAATATCGGTGAAAACTTGTCTTTTGACAAGGATTTCAACGGTGTCATGGGCTTCACCAAAGCTGAAGTGGAAAGCCTGCTTTCACCCTTGGCGGCGGACTGCCAGCTTGATAAAAACCAACTCATGACTGACGTGACACGCTGGTACAACGGCTACCGCTTCCACCACAAAGCCCCGGAAACCGTCTACAACGCCGACATGGTGCTGTACTTCCTGAAAAACTTTGACCGCGCTGAATGTGCCTACCCGGAGCGGATGCTGGATGACAATATCGCCTCAGATTATGGCAAGCTGATGGGGCTGTTCAAGATCGGCAACCCCGATGAAAACTATGCGGTGCTGGACGAGTTGGTCAATACCGGGGAAGTGGTTGCCCAACAACGGCGCAAGTTCGACTTTGAGAAAGGCTTCGACCGCGACGACTTCATCAGCCTGCTGGCTTACATGGGCTTTGCCTCCTTGCAGGGCAAATCCCTGTCCGGTGAAGTGTTCGGCATCCCCAACCATGTGATGCAGGAACTGTATTTCCAGTACTTCAAGGTGGAACTGGAACGCCGCAACCAGATCAGCATCCCCAACCGGGCGCTGGCAGTGGCGGTGGAAGCCCTTGCCCTGCGTGATGACATCCAGCCGCTGGTGGCGGAAATGGCGCGGGCGCTACAACTATTGTCCAACCGCGATGCCATCGGCATGGATGAGAAGCACATCAAGGTGTTGCTGCTCACGCTGCTGTACCAGTCTCCCGTTTACTTCATCCAGAGCGAGCGGGAAGTGAACCGCAAATACCCCGACATCCTGCTGCTGGAGCGCAGCCCGTATGCGGTAGATCACCAACACCTGATTGAACTCAAATACAGCAAGAAGGGTGATGGGGAAAAAGGTTGGGAAGCCAAGCGGCAGGAAGGTATCACGCAGGTATCCGGCTACCTGCAACTGCCTGAGATGGTTGCCCTGCCCAAACTCAGTGCTTGGCTCTTGCTGACGGATGGGGAGAACGTGGAGGCCGTGCCATTAAGTTAAGGATTGTCGATGGCTGTAGGTCGGGCTTCAGCCCGACAATCCCCCTGCAATCCAGAAGCCACGGGTGGGGATACTCAGGCCATCGTCAGCAGAACGCTTTAGCCCCTCGCCCGCTTCGCGGGAGATGGGTTGGGGTGAGGGTATCTTCATTTTTGCCATGACCGTAGCTCAAAGACCTAGGGCAAGGCGGAAACCAAAGCTGAAGTCGTGGTTAGCAGGGATGCCAGCGATACGGAAAGCAGAACGGCAGTACCCGCCATCGCTGACCCATGAGCCACCGCGCAACACGCGGCTAGTGCCTGACGCTGCCCCTTGCGGGTCAGTGACAGGTTCGGTTGGATACGGCCTTTCATACCAATCCTGACACCATTCCCAGACATTGCCGTGCATTTGGTACAAACCCCAACCATTGCGTGGCAGAGCTTTGACCTCGACCGTTTGCTTGCGGTGCTCGCCTTTCCTGCCATCGTTGTACGGGTAGTTACCGTTGTAGTTCACCTGATCAGTGTTGATGTTATCCCCGAAGTAAAAGGGCGTGCTGGTTCCGGCACGGCAGGCGTATTCCCATTGGGCTTCTGTCGGCAAGCACAGTTGCAGTTCGGGTTTCATGCCATTGAGTTTGCTGATGAAACGTTGCGCGTCGTCCCAACTGACATTTTCCACAGGCAATTCTGCGCCTTTGAAGTGGCTAGGATTGTCGCCCATGAAAATTTCCCACAGGGCTTGGGTGACGGGGGTTTCAGCTATCCAGAAACCACGGCTGAGGGTGACTGGGTGTTGGGTTTCGTTACCTTTATCCCAAGGTTCACGTCCCAGCTCACTTTCTGGCGACCCCATCAGGAATGTCCCCGGTTCGCACCAGCGGAACAGGTGGCGCGGGAGGGCAGGGGGGTTTTACATGTAAAACTGGGGTCTGGGTGCTGTTGATCATGCGTGAGGCTTTTTTATTTCCAGGATGCTACCTATCGCGCTTTAAGCCAGCCGGGACACTTCCACGCGCTGGGTATCCGTCACGATCAGCCAAGCACTCAAGTTTTTAAGTGCCGCAATGCTGGGCAATTGCAAATAGCCTTGCACCTGCTGAATGCCTTCCTGTGTTTTCGTCTGCCAGCCTTTGTCACCCTCGCCTTTCTTGCTGTATTTTAGCTCAATCAAATGCTGGAAATTAACCTTGTAAGGGCTACGCTCCAGCAGCAAAATATCGGGGTATTTCTTATCCATTTCGCGTTCGCTCAGGATGAAATACGCCGGAGATTGGTACAACAACGCCAGCAGGATGGTCTTGATGTGTTCCTCATCCAGATACAATGAATCGCGGTTGGAGAGCAATTGCAGCACCCGTTCCAGTTCCGCCACCAGCGGCTGGATGTCGCTATACAAGCCCAGCTTTTCCACCGCCAATAGCAAGGTACGGTCGGAAATGGTGATTTGATTACGCCGCTCGATCTCCACCTTGAAGTACTGGAAATACAACTCGCGCATCACGTGATTAGGGACAGCAAATATTTCCCCCGCCAGCGATTCGCGCACCAACGTGGTGAAGCCCATGTAGGCAATCAGGCTAATGAAATCATTGCGGTCAAAACCCTTGTCAAACTCAAACTTGCGTCGCTGGGTGGCTTGCACTTCACCCGCATTGAGCAACTCATCCAGCACCGCGAAATTGTCATCGCGGTTGCCAATGGTGAATAGCTTCATGATCTTGCCGTAGTCCGAGGCGATGTTCTCATCCAGCATTGGCTTGGGATATTCACAGCGTTTGTGGTCAAAATTTTTGACGAAATACAGCAGCATATTGGCGTTATACACGCTTTGCTGCGCTTTGAGGTTGAAGCGGTAGCCGTTGTACCAAGCGCGAGCATCGCCAAGTAGTTGCTCCAGCGATAATGGGCAGGTATCCGCCAGTGGTTGCAGCAGGGTGATCACTTCCGCTTCGGTAAAGCCAATCGCCTCATTGAAGTCTTCGTGCAGCGATAAATTCACGCCAATATTGAAGCCACTGGTCATACTATCGAGCATTACCGGGGTGACTCCGGTGACAAATAGCCGATCGAGCGTGCCGCGTTGGGTGGCGGTTTTCAGCACTTCGTAAAAACTGCGTACAAAGCCACCTTTGCCCATGATTTTCTGGAACAGTTGCAGGTCATCCGCGAGAATGCTGTTGGCAAAGTGGTCGTATTCGTCGATCAGCAGCAGGAATTTCTGGTTAGTGTTGTCGAGGATGCGCAGGAAAGTTTCCAAGCGGCTTTGCGGGGTCATTTCAGCGTGTATTTGTAGTTGCGCGGCTAATGGGTAGTCATAACGTTCCAGAAAGCGCAGCAAGGCAGTGGCAATTTTGCGGTCGAAGGCGGCATAAATCCCATCATGCCCACTGTCGGTGTCAATGCCGCTAAAATCCATGAACAAAACGGGGTAGCTGTTGTGCAATCGTGTGGGGTGCTGCCCGATATGCAGCGTGCCAAACAGGGGGTCAAATTCATCACGGTAAGCAATATCGTAATAGTATTCCAGCATTGACAGGAACAGGCTTTTACCAAAACGGCGCGGACGCATCAGGAACAAGTGACTACCCGCTTGTTCCAGTTTGGGAATGTAAGGGGTCTTGTCGATATAGACAAAACCTTCGGTAATCACTTTCTTAAAATTGCTTTCGCCGTAGGGAATCTTGAGGTTCATTGCGTCGTGCCGACTGTTCCGAAGGGTTCAGTTTAGCATAGGGGCAAAGGAGCGGTGTGTTCGGTGCTCCATTTGCAGCATGAAATTGCGTAGCCCTGACACCTCAGCCAGATGCCTAGGAAGCGGGGGAAACCACGCAGCCCATCCCCCACTTGTGCCCCCCGCACGCTATGCGCCCGGCGCATTGCTTTGCGTGTGTCCCAAGTGGAGGCTGCTCTGCTTCTGACCTGACTGGACGGTAGCTCAAAGACCTAGGGCAAGGCGGAAACCGAAGTCGTTGAAGCGGAAAGCAGGATCGTTAGCGAAACGAAGAGCAGAACGGCAGCTCCTGCCGTCGTTGAACCACGAGCCACCGCGCAACACGCGGACAGCGCCCGACGCTGCCCCTTGCGGGTCAGTGACAGGTTCGCTTGGATACTGCGTTGCGTACCAGTCCTGACACCATTCCCAGACATTGCCGTGCATTTGGTACAAACCCCAACGATTGGGGGGAAGGGCTTTGACTTCGATCGTTTGGCTACGGTCTTCGCCCTTTTTACCGTTGTGGTAAGGGTAGTTGCCGTCGTAGTTCACCTGATCAGTGCTGATGTTATCCCCGAAATAAAAGGGCGTGCTGGTTCCGGCACGGCAGGCGTATTCCCATTGGGCTTCCGTGGGCAAACACAATTGCAGTTCGGGTTTCATGCCATTGAGTTTGCTGATGAAACGTTGTGCGTCATCCCAACTGACATTCTCCACGGGCAATTCTGCACCCTTGAAACGGCTGGGGTTGTCACCCATAAATACTTCCCACAAGGCTTGGGTGACGGGGGTTTCCGCTATCCAGAAGCCACGGCTGAGGATGACTGGGTGTTGGGTTTCGTTGCCTTTATCCCAATGCTCACGTTCCGGCTCACTTTCTGGCGAACCCATCAGGAATGTCCCCGGTTCGCACCAGCGGAACAGGTGGCGGATGCCCTTATAGTTGAAGCTCATCCACAGGCCGTATTTGTCTTCACCCCAGCCGGATGCCCAGGATGCGGGGAAGGTGTCGGGAAAAACAGTATGGTTGCGGGTCATGGGGAAAGACCCTCACCCCCCAACCCCCTCTCCCGCCCAGCGGGCGAGGGGGAGGCATGGAGTCCGACAATTTGCAGAAGCAGGGTATGCAGGCCATCGTCAGCAGAACGCTTTAGCCCCTCGCCCGCTTCGCGGGAGAGGGGTTGGGGTGAGGGTATTTTCATTTTTTGAACAAGTCCTTGGCTCGGTCGAGTAAGCTTTTGGTTTTTTTACGGGTAGTTTTGTCCGGTTTTCGTTCCTCACCTACCGCCCGCAGCCCATCCCCCGCTTGTGCCCCACGCGCTCCCGCCGCGTGTGTCCCCAGCGGCTGCTGGCCTGCCCCTGACTGGCCTGACGGTAGCTCAAGACCTAGGGCAAGGCGGAAACCGCAGTGGCTGTAGCGGTTAGCAGGATCGGAAGCGTCACGAGCAGCAGAACGGCAGTACCTGCCGACGTTGAACCACGAGCCACCGCGCAACACGCGGGCAGTGCCTGAGGTAGCCCCTTGCGGGTCAACTACCTTTTCAGCCGGATAATCACCGTAAATATCTTGGCACCACTCCCATACATTACCGTGCATTTCGTATAGACCCCATGGGTTGGGGAGATAGCTTTTGACTACTACGGTTTGCTGTAACGCTCCTTCCGCCCATTCGTCGCTTCTGTATTCCCACGTCCCACGGTAATTTGCTTTGTCGAGTGACAATTCACCCCAAAAATGAAACGGGCTGCTTGTACCTGCCCGACAGGCGTATTCCCATTCGGCTTCGGTGGGGCGGCGTAATGCCAGTTCTGGTTGCTGGCGGTTAAGCTGTTGCAGAAATTGGCCTACGTCATCCCAACTGACGCTTTCGACAGGATTGTTGGGGTCTTCGAAGTGGCTGGGGTTGTCGCCTGTGACCGCCTGCCATAAGGCTTGGGTGCAGGCGGTATCCGCCAGCCAATAGCCTTGGGTAAGGATAACCTTGTGTTGGGTTTCGTCGTCATAACGCCCCTCCTCTTCGAGGGGGGAACCCATGAGAAAACTACCGGGCTGGATCCAGCGGAAACGTTGGCTGATTCCGGCAAGGTTTACATCGGCATAAAGGCCGTATGGGTCACGACCTGCCTTTACTGCCCAAGCGGGTTTCAGGCTAGGGGCATGGGGGGGGAGGTAATGCCAGAAACCGGGATAGCTGACAGTCTCCGCCTGATCTTGACCCACTTCGGGGGAATGCCAGTACCAGCGGTACAACGTGCCTTTGTTGTCGCGGGTTTCAACCCAAGTGGTTTCACTCTCCATGCCCCGGTATACCACCCAGTCGGGCTTATCCGTAGCGGAGAGCACCTCCAATTGGAAGGTTTCTGCACCCACTTGGAGTTGGTGGTTACTACCGGACGGGAAAGGGATACGGGCGTGTTTGCCTTTTTCCAGGTTAAGGCTCACCTGCTTCGGGTTGCCGTCTACGTCCGTGTAACGGTGGAATATCTGGGTATCACCCAATACCAGCTTGAGCAAGGTGACGGATACTCCCCAACCTTCTGCCTGCATGGCAGCAAGCTGTTCGGGTATCAGTTCCAGTGCCCCCCCCGTTTGCCGCAGCAGATAGGATTGTTGTTCCTGTTGGTGGTTGATAAAAGGGAGTATCTGTTCTGTAGGAATGCCATCAGGCCATTCGATGCTGGCAGCATCCCCCTGATGGGTGCGCATGGTTTCAAATGCCAGCAAGGCACTTTGGTGTTCACTGATACCGCGCATCGTCGGGTGGTCATGGCGGGCAAGGTAGCGTTTTACCCATAACCCCAAGCCTTGATGTTCTGGATGCTCGGCATAGGTCTTGACCAGCGTGGACATAAAATCATGTGTTGCAGCCTTTACCGCTTCCGGCACGGGAAGCTTTAGGCGGATCAGTTCATCCATCGCCTCAAAATAGAGTTCATCCGGCAACTGGGCGTGGTAGCGGCCTAGCTGCTCCACAAGAATTTGCTGGCTGTCAGGGGGTAGCTCTCCAAACAGGGTCTTGAAAGCCTCCAGATATTGCCCTCGGCTGTTAGCTTGCCAACCCCATTCATCCCCGACAACATTAACCGCTGGATGATGCCAAACGGCGGCTTCGTGGCTTACGTCATAGTGGTTAGCAGGTAATAAGCGACGGACACACCGCAACAGACCCAACTCCACCCGCAGGGCAGGGAACAGCAAGGCTAACAAGGTTTCCGCTTGCGCCATAGCAGGTAGCTTATCCTGATCAAGCTGTTGACCGTTATTAACCGGACGCAGATCGCTGCTGCTATCCCAGACAATGCAGTTAAAAAAGGGCAGAAGACGGTCATCCACATCACGGCGGGCAACCGGCAGCAAGACAGTGGGGCGAATACCCCGCTGGCTAAGTAACTGCCCAAAGGCCAGCCATGCGTACAGGCTACGGCGTGATTGCGTGTGTATCCCCAAATCGCTAAGTATCAACAGGGGTGAGGCTGCGGGAGGGAAGCGCCACGGTTGAGGGCTTTTTCGCTGAGGGCGGGTAACATACCCACCCGGTTCATCGTGGATGAATTGCACGTCCAGCCCGTTTGTACCGCACCATTGCAAGAGCTTCTGTTGTAGCCGCAGGAAGTCTTGCCGGTAGGGAAAGTTACCCTCATTAATGTCGACTAATAGGCAACTGTCAGGCGACCAAGTAAAACGGGTTTGTTTGGGAATACGCCCTATCAACTTCCCCTGTGATACCTTTCTGACCAACTCAGGCATATCTGGCTTGCTGCCCGGTACATCCGTACCCAAGTCACGCTGAAGAAAAGGCCATAGCCTTGCCCACGGAACCAGCGGCAAAAACTCAGGCATGACGTTGTGGATGTCGGGAATACGGCTTGCTGTTTCCTGCAAGAACGTCGGTTTTGCCTGTGTATACCACTCCGGCAAAGCCCGTACATCTTTTGCCTTGTCTGGGTGGGTACTGTCGGCCTGTCGATCCTGGACACGGTAATAGGATGTGCTGGTGACAACAGGTGGTTTAGCAGACGAAGTAGGACGGAAAGCCTCAAAATCCGTCGGCGTAGGTGCTATCGCTCCAATCGTTTGCTGGTCATGAGCGGGGGATTCCACCCGCTCCAGCTCCTCGAACCCCAGCAGACCCGCTGTCATCCTGAGCCTTGCCAGCAGCGCATCTGTCTCCTGTTCGTCCAGTGTGGCTAATGGCTTTTGCTGCTCCTGTGCGACCTCTTTCAGACACCACAGCAGGTCAGCATATCCCAGAGTAGAGCCATGCCGCCTAACGCCCATACGCCACCGGGTATTTACGCAAGGCAAACCCGGCAATGTGCGTCAGCATTGCCTGCTGTTCGGCTTCCGTCTCGCCCAGCATTGCCAAGGCGCGTAACATATCGAGGTATTCCGCCTGTCCCGGTGGATTGGGGATGCCTTTGTCACGGGCAAACTTGCGGGCATCCAGCAATTGTTTCGCCGCTTCCCGGCAAATGGCAGGGCTGCATGAAGCACCATAATGCAATGCACCACGCGCCACCATCATGTCCATGAATGCGACATCATCCCTGGGTAACTCAAGGTTCAACACCAGGCAGCGGCGCACAAAAGCGGCGGGCAGTTCCCGTTCCTTGTTGGAGGTAATGATCACCAGCGGCGGTAACTTGTCCTTGCCACCGATGGCAGTATTCAGCCAAGGAATATTGATGGCGTTATTACCGAGAATTTCCAACAGGCCATTGGGTAGCTCAATGTTGGCTTTGTCGATTTCATCCAACAGGAGAACACTACCATCTTCCTGCTGCCAACCTTGCGGCTTTTCAGGGCTGGTGAGCCGATACTGGCTGTCTTGGTACACGGTATTGGCGGTTTCCCAGCACAAAGCCCACCACAGGGAACCGGGGGAAATATAGCGTTTGGTGTCCAATACCTTCTGGCGTTCTTCATGCGTACAGTTTGGCAGTCCTTGCAACGATTGTGCTTCTGCTAGCCGTCCGACGGCATCGAAACGCCATAACAAGTCTTGGCTTTCGGTATGGGCATTCACTACGTCATAGACAAACATGCGTCCAAGGGCAATGGCGGCAGCTCGTGCCAATTGGCTTTTGCCCGTACCGGGGTCGCCGTACAGTAACAAGGGGCGGCGGGCAGCCAAGGCCATTTTCAGGGCATTAATGCTGGCGGCATCAAACTGATGCACCGATTCAGGCCATGAACCACTGGCGGGCAAAGGCAAGCTGGCGAGATTGTCCAATTTGGCAATATCGGCGCGGATTTTGGTTTGCAGGGCGGTGTTCATGCGGGTTCGTATCCTTCGAGTGTCCTGAAAAACTGCTGGATGGCGGTCATCAACTGAACATCCCTGATGACAAAAACTTCCTGATGCCCTCCAGCTTCCAGTGTAACCCACTCCAGTTCGGGAATCAGCCCGGCAAGCTCCCCGTAGGCAACATCCTCTACTTCTGCTTGCGGAACCAGCACAAAGGGACATTGGCGAAACCCAACATCCTCATGTGTCTTGTACAAAAGGATGGCTTCCCTGATCTCTTCAGCAATATCCTGATTGTCATCCGGGGTTTCAAGGCTGTGGGGGTTGAACATGGCATACAGTGCCCGCAACACCAAGGTCACTGACGAGTTATCCTTGCCAGCCCCTGTTTCCAGCATGAACATGTTGCCAAGACTCTTGATGGACTCTGCCTTTCTGCTCGGCTCACGAAAAGAAGGGATAACCCTGGCCTGACGGGAGAAAGCAACATGGACGCTTTCAAGTCTCATTTTAGGTAATAGATGATGCAGCTTGCCGGTGCTGGCATGATGGCTACGGTAGGCATGAAGCCAGTCTTTTCTGACATTAAACAGCGCCAGATGGGACACCAGTGATTCCGCCACCTTCAACAAATCCCGGCGACCCAATATATCGGTGTGTCCCAACTCCCGCCAGCAACTCACAAAAGCGGATTGCAGGTGCTGGATGATTCTCGAGAACCGGCCTTGTTTACACTCCTCAATCAGCTTGTCAGTCAATGCCACGCCAACCAACACTTTATAAGTTTTGGCAAGTGCTTCGGATAAAGCAGGAAAGGCTTTCCAGTTTGCAGTGATACTGTCATGAATGTCTTTTAAAAACTGCTGGTCTTCCTGCTCCAGTTGCTCATCCTGTTCAGGGGAAACAGGGATCGGTACAATTTGCAGGTTAGCTGTGAGGAAAGTGTGGATGGCGGACAAGGGGATCATAATCCCCGCATTCTGGCTATCGGATTTGGCCTGAATAATACCAACAAGTTGTTCACCGCATAAAACAGCCCCACCGCTCATGCCGTGGGATGGTTGGGTATGAAACTTCCAACTATCGGGTTCAGCCCGAATGCTCAAGGTACTGTTAAAACGCTTGGTATCCCCTCCAGAAGCGGAATTGTCATAACCCAATAACTCAATAGCCTGCCCCTGTTCCAAGGTTGCCTTGAGATGACATTTGACCACTGTCTTCTTATGCTCCCAAGTCAGTGTCAACAAGGTAATGTCCCTATTGGGGTGATGTTGTACGTTTGTAATGGGCATTCCAGGATCACGCCTGACCATCCCTACCTTGATGCGGTCAGCAGGCACTTCACCTGAGTCGGGGCAAATGACATGTGTTGCTGTCAGCACCTTGTCAGGCGCAATGCAAACCCCAGACCCCAAGAACGTTCCTTGATTGGGCAACCCATCCCATAAACTGACGATGATGTCAGACAAGTCCATGTTTGCTTACCTACGCAGTGGTATCAGCATTACCTTATGTGGCTTTTTTCCATTTGGCATTGACTTTCACACCGCCATTGACGCTGCTTTTGGCAAGGAAGGGGATGTTGTGTTCGCCTGCAAAGCCGATGGTGACTTCAATCGACCATTCATCTGGACTGAGTTTACCAATACCCTTGTCGATGGAGCCGACGACCGCCTCTAAGGTATCAGCAACACTGGCTACTTTTCCTTTGAAATAGTCGCTAATTGGCCCGACAGGGGCAGCATCACCATCCAATAAATCTTTGGGACGGGTAGCCTGTGGCGGCGTAAGGGGCTGGGTAATGTCGATGTCATCCACCTCAATCCAGATGGTTTTACCGTTGATTTCGACGGGGGAAATTTTGCGTCCTGACATGGCGGTGCTGGCTCCTGATGTAAGGTGGGAGAAACGCTTGATGATTCAACACCCTTATAACCCAACGATGCAGAAATATGCAACCGACCCGCAGTCCATTCCCGGCTTGTGCCTCACGCGCTACCGCCGCGTGTATCCCCAGCGGCTGCTGGCCTTACTGACCGCAGCTCAAAGACCTAGGGCAAGGCGGAAACCAGAGTCGAAGCCGCGAAAAGCAGGGTCGTGAGCGTGACGGTAAGCAGAACGGCAGAGCCCGCCGTCGTAGACCCACGAGCCACCGCGCAACATACGGCCAGGGCCTGACTCGACTCCTTGCGGATCAACTACTGGCTCGGCCGGATAATCGTCGTACCAGTCCTGACACCATTCCCAGACATTGCCGTGCATTTGGTACAAGCCCCAAGCATTGGAGGGCAGGGCTTTGACTTTGACGGTTTGCTCCCGGTACTTGCCTTCCCTGCCCCTGTTGTACGGGTAGTTACCGTTGTAGTTCACCTGATCAGTGCTGATGTTATCCCCAAATGAAAACGGGGTGCTAGTCCCGGCACGGCAGGCGTATTCCCATTGGGCTTCCGTCGGCAAACACAATTGCAGTTCGGGTTTCATGCCATTGAGCTTATTGATGAAGTGTTGCGCGTCGTCCCAACTGACATTCTCCACGGGCAATTCCGCACCTTTGAAGTAGCTGGGGTTGTCGCCCATGAAGATTTCCCACAGGGCTTGGGTCACGGGGGTTTCCGCTATCCAGAAACCACGGCTGAGGGTGACTAGGTGTTGGGTTTCATTGTCGTAGTGCTCCGGCTCATTGGCTGGCGACCCCATCAGAAATGTCCCTGGTTCGCACCAGCGGAACAGGTGGGACACTCCCTTGTAGTTGAAGCTCATCCACAGGCCGTATTCGTCGTCACCCCAGCCGGATGCCCAGGATGCGGGGAAGGTGTCGGGGTAGGTGGTGTAGGTACGCATGGTTGGGTACTTGGCTGCTGACAGGGATGTGCTGACTATAGCAGCAAGTGACAGGGGAGGGGAGTATGGCTTAGGGATGTGCAGGGCTTGTCCCAGCTTGCCGGGATAGCGTGTTAAGCGGAACCCGGAGCAGCCCGACCCGCCGGGGAAGCCCCTACACTCACTTCCCTTGGGGCTTTGCCCCAAACCCCAAGGTATTGATGCCAAGATGATGGGGCAGGGGAGTTTTTCATGTGAAACTATGCATACGGCAAACTATTCACCAAGAATGAACAATTAAGGGGGGTAGCTCATTCAAACTCCGCATTTTTAAACTTCAGCACCTTACAGTTTTCGGTCACTGCCCGTTGCAAATGGCTATCAAATCCGGCATCCGTTTCAGCTTCAATCTCGATGCTAATTTTCACTTTCACACCATGCCGGGTCGTAAATTGGGTAACGACCTCTTCCACAATATCCGCAAACTGCTTTTTGGCCAGATTAGGGTCAAGTTCAACCGTGGCATAGAACTGGCGTTTGAGTGCTTGGGGCTGTGGTGGCGGAGGTGGTGTAGTGTTGTTATTGGGCTTACCAACGTATACGGGGAGTTCTTTTTCTTTAACGCCATCTTCACCTGTGGTCGAAGATGGCGATAACTCGGGTTGTCGTATTGGTTGTTTTGCAGCTTCCTCGGCGGCTTGTAATGCGGCTGCGTAGGTGGCGGCTGCGGCAGGTTCAATCAGAAACAGCACCTGATCCATTAGCGCGGAGGTTGCCCTGGCGAAACTGAAACCGAGATAACGCTCATCCTCCTTGCCTTGCGCCAGCCCGAAAAAGTCGCGGCTGTTGCTGCCCATTACCACAGTGTGCTGGAGTACGCGGCTATCTTTCAATCGGGGCATGTAGAGTTGCTGGCACATCTGCTCCCAAACTTTATGGGAATCGGCTTCTTGATTGCCGTCTTTCCAGAACCAGTTTTTCAGCAAGTTGTAGAGGTGAATGGCTGCCCATTCGGTAATCAGAAGTTCGTTCTCTTTGAGTACCCGTTCGATTTCCTGCGACAGGTTGGGTGCATTGGTATTGACCTGCCAGTGTTCCCACTGGATGGCGGACAAGCCTTTACCGGGACGCGCTTCCTGCATGGGGGCAAGAATCCATTTGTAGGTTTCACGCAGCATCCTTTGTAGGGCTTTGTCAGCATCTTGCAAGCTGTTGTTGGCTTGTTTTGACTGGAACTGGTCGAGATTAAGGCGCATTTCCTTGCTGTCATTCACAATAGAACGCCATGCCAACAGGGAACGAACCTGATCTTTCAGACGACTTACACTGTCGTAATCGGCTGCCAGAAAGATCAAGCGGTTTTGTTTGAAACGCGGCTGCTCGCCCCGGTTTTTCAGGATGTCAGCCGCACGATCCAGCGCGAAGCTTTGCCCATTACGACTGAAAGCGGCATCAGGTGGCAACACGACTAGCCGTAGTTGCACATCATCCGGCACGTCACTGCTGGGGGTGAATACATGAATGCCGCCAAACAGGCTGAAGGCAAAGCTTTTTTGCATCCGTTCCCGGATCAGTGGCACAACGTCTTCCTTGTCCTGGAAACGGCGTTTGCGCTCTTCCATTTCACGCCGCAGGTTGGGGCGGGTATCAAACCAGAAGCGGTTGTTGGCGTGGTTCAGGTAATGCAACCGATCTTGTAGGCGGCGCAACGCATCTTTGAACACACCGACCTGTTGACCGGGCAAAGCTACGCCAAGAATGACCCGTTCCAGTTCTAGCCCGCGCACCATCTGGTTGCTGCTGCTGGGCGCACTGCCCAGAAAAATGGCACGCGCAGTACGGCGGCAAGCCTGTACACTGCCCATGCGGGTATCGTGGTTTTCGAGGCTGGTGGTTTCAGCCCGCTCGCCGTCGATGTCCTTTTCCAGTACCGGATCCCAACCTTGCGGCAGGTAGTAAATCGCATCATTGCGGGTATCGGCATCATACAAGGGTAAGTTGCCGGGCATCACCAGCGGGTCTTTGTTGTCATCCTTCCATAAGCGGTGGATGACTTTTGCCATCAGCTTCAACACCCCACGGGTACGCTGGAAATTATCCAGCGATGACCAGTCTTCATAGAGCCGGTCAAACACCTCTGGGTGGATCGGGTAAGCGGATACCAAACGCTCGTAATAACGGCTTTCTTGCGTTTCATTGGGCAGATCTTGGCGGTTGGCAAGGTAGAAATCGGCAAAGCTGCGGCACACAGCTTCCATTGCCAACTTGTCGTTGATGCGCGTAAACAGACGACGGCGCACAATTTCAAAGGCTTCTTCGGCGGAAACCGGCTTCCACAAGGCTTGGATACGCCCGAAATAGTGCGACAGGGCGGCTAATGCCTTGTCACCTTGTTGGCTACCCGCTTCGCGGTGTGATTGTGGCAGGGAGGCTAACAGAATCGCGGTCGGCACGGCTTTCAAGGCTTCGGTCAGGGCTTGAATAAAGCTCAGGTTGGAATCGAATGTGCCACCCGTGAGTGACTTGCCGTCTTCAAACTGGCGGATGTAAGCCACCAATTCATCCATCAGGATCACGCACGGGGCATAACGTGCCAGCAAAGTTTCCAGCACGGCTTTACCGGGGGATGTGCCGGAACGATCAGCCTCCTGCACCAGTTCATAACCTTCTTGCCCACCCAGTTGCCACGCCAGCTCACCCCATAAGGTATGCACGGCGATATTGCCCCGCCACATCGGTTGGTTGGGGGATTGGCGGATACCGTCCAGCACCGCAAGGCGGGCGCGGGGCAGCTCGACGATACTGGCACTATTGAGAATCGCGGGGATGCCCTGCAAATCACTGGCGGGCAGCTCGCCTTTGGCGAGGTGGTAAACCGCGAGCATGGTGTGGGTCTTGCCACCACCAAACGCTGTTTGCAACTGGATAACAGGATCGCCACCTTGGCCAGCCAGCCGCTTGACCACCGAATCCAACAGCAAACGCATCCCTTCGGTGATGAAAGTGCGCTGGAAAAATAGTGCCGGGTTCTGGTATTCATCTGTGGCAGTGCCTTCATGCACCCGCGAAATGTCCGCTGCAAATTCGGCTTGCTGGAATGTGCCTTTCAGCACATCTTCATGCGGCACGGCGATTTCGCGCCACGGTTTCAAATTCATGCCCCCATCTCCTTACAAACCTGCTCAATACCACGGATCAATACGTTAAAACTGGTTGATTTATTGTCACTTAAGCTCAGGTGGGGCGCAATGGCGCGTGAACCCGACAGCTTCTGGTATTTATCTTTGGTGAGCTTTTTAAGTTCCTCGGCGGCATTGACCAATGCATCCGGGTGACGGAACTTACTGCTTCCTTGGTGTTTTGTTAGCCCGTTGAGTTTCAATCCCAGTTCAACTGCTTGCAGGTCGCCCAAATACCAGCTTTCCAATTCGCAGCAAGCAATACGTACCATAGTATCCGCCCGACCAGCTTCTGCACAAATGTTTGCTAATTCCGCTTTAGTCACGATGCAATCACTGCTGTCTTGATCACGAATAACAATAAAGCGGGTATCTGGGCGTTGCCAGCCACGCAAGCGTTTACCCAGTTGCTTGTGTAAATTCTGCTTGCCTTCAAACACGATGTAATCCACAGATACTCCTTCTGGCAATATCCGTGGTAACAGTTTCTCCAGCATGGCTTTGGCGGAAGGCTCTTCCAGACAAAACACCAGATGGCTCATCGTGGATCAACCCCCGTGAAAAAGCCCTGTTTCCACAAGTAGCCCATCTGGTCGCCATCTGCCATGTAGGCGGCAATTTGCTTGTCATCTTTTGCCCGCTTGATTTGGGTGTAACCCTGTTCCTTGGTCAGCCAGAACACTTCATCCAATTCGGTGGCGTTGAGGAAGTCGGGCGAGTGGGTGGACACCATCACTTGCCCGCCCCGGTTGGCATATGCCCGGAACTCCTCCGCCAGTTCCCACAACAGGGTGGGGTAAAGCTGATTTTCGGGTTCTTCCACGCACAGTAGCGGATGCGGGCTGGGGTCATAGAGCAGCACCAAGTAAGCAAACATCTTGATGGTGCCATCTGATACATAGCGGTCGATGAAGGGGTCTTTGAAAGAACCGTCCTGGAATTGCAGCAACAAACGCCCGTCTTGGGTTGCTACCGGGGAAACGTCGCTGACACCCGGCACACGGTGTTTCATGCGCTCAATAATGGTCTGGAAAACGTCAGGGTAATTTTCGTAAATATTGCGTGCCACCAATTGCAGGTTGTCACCCGTCACCGACAAGTGTTCGTCGTACCCTGCGGCATCCTTACTGCCCCTTGCCAGATTGATGTGAAAGTCTGACACATGCCAGTTTTCAATCAGGTGGCGGAATGCGCTGGCGGCCTTGAAACGCTCAAACTGCCCTAAACCCTTGATCGTCAATACATCCGGGGAGAGCTTTTGTTCTTCACGCTTCAGTTCTTCGTCCGGGCGGTTGAAATCTTCCTCGTTGGTGATGGCGTAACCGCTACCGTGGGCAAAGTCGAGGAAGTGGAAGGGTGAACCATGCCGCCCACGTTTGTAGCGCAACACTTCACGCACTACCACCGGGCGGTTTTTTTCCTCACCAATATGCAGCATGTAGGTTACTAACCGATCAACCCCAGCAATATCGAGCCGGAACTTGATCTCGAATTCGATACACTCGTTTTTGGGTGTGCCGCGTGCTAGCACTTCGCGGAAGCCACCCCGGCTTTGCAGGGCTTGACGTACATTGTAGGTCAGGCAATCCTTGAGAAAGCCAAACACGTCGAACAGGGTGGATTTGCCTGTCCCGTTTGCACCGACCACCACGCAAAAGCTCGGCATGTCACCCATGAGCGTATCACGGTAGCTTTTGAAGTTTTTCAGGCGGATGGATTCAATTTTCATGGTTTGGTCTCCTAAAATTCCCAGCTACCTTGAGTGTACACATGCCCGCTTTCTTGCGATGCCTGTTCCACGCCGCCCCATGCGCCGATGAGTTCGTTGTAGGCGCGGGCATCGGTTGCCCAGCCTTTGCGTTCGCACAGGGTGTAGAGGCGGTAGGCGAGGGCGCGGATGCTTTCGGTGCGTTCCGGCATCCGTGCTAGCAGTGCGCCTGCGGCGGTTTCGCCGTCCTGGTTAAGGGCGCGGATCAGTTGGTGCAGGGCTTCCCAGATGGGAACACGTTTGTCGGTTTCGGGGTTCCAGTCGTGGGGCATGTCCGCCCAGCGTAACAGGCGCAGGTTGCCGCTGGCGGATTCGACGACACCTGCGGTTTGCAAACCGCCGACACTCGTGCCTTTGGCGCGGGCGAGTACGTCGGCTTCGCCGTATTTGCCTTCTGCCCAGCCTTGTTGGTCGAACCATGCGAGGCAGAATTGGGTGTCGTGGTCGAAGTCGTCTTCGGAGAGGAAGCGGTTGATGAGTTGCAGCGCGGTGCGCACGCTCATGGGTGTGCCGTCGGCTTCGAGGACGGCGGTGTATTGGCTGAAGATTGCCATGCCGGGGCCGATGATGGCTTGGGAGAGATCTACGGGTGCGACGGGGGAATTCACGCCGCCACGGGTCATGTCCAGCAGGGCATCGGGCAGGGTGGCGTTGAGTTCGCGGATAAACTCGCGGCGGCTGATGGTTGCCGCATCCGTTGCCCGCTGGCGGCACACCAGCACAATGCTCGATGCCAGCGCGTTTGTGCCTGAGCCAATCATGCGGTTGCCCAGTTCGGTACGCATTGGCCAAGTGCCTGTCAGGGCAAAACCGGCTTTCAATACGGCTTCAAGGAAGGTTTCCCAGCCTGTACTGGATGTGCCTGCATCGCCTTTGGTTTCAGCCTGTTTGAAAGCGTAGTAAATCGTTACCGGAAAAGCGGGGTGTGCCTGTTCCGCCAGATTGTGGATTGCCTTGGTCATGCCACCCAAAAAGAACGCTTCGGCTTTTTCCTTGCTGCCATGACGGTAAGGTGTAGCAATCAATTCCTCAGCTTTCGGCACGGCAAGCGTGGCATACAAACCGGGGAAAATCGGTTTTAGACTCTTACGCAACCAGACATAAAAGAAGTCGGAGAGGTCGGCATATCCAATATTGTCGTAATATGGTGGGTCTGTAGACACGACCTTATTAGCTGAAAGTGTTTGGTTTTGGGCATCTGCTTGACTGATATACCCAAATCTAAAAGGCAATGTATCGTCTAACACACGCATCATATTCTTTAGCGAAACGCCAAAATCCCCAGCCATTCCGCAGAAAGCATTTGCTTCTGAATAGTCCCAGACCATCGGTAATGCTTGTCGTCCGAATGTGGCAATTGACTGATCCATCGTTGTTTTCCAGCGGCATAATGAGCTTTGAGCATCGCTCATTTTGCTAACCGCCAACCCCAAATACACGCCGACGGCTTGTGCATACGCCGTTGCGCCCAAACCGCCCGCATCCAGCCCCACGCCATCATCCGCCATGCCTGCGGCTATTACATCGGTGCGGGCTTTTTCGATGGCTTCCTGCACCAGATCGGAAAAGGTGGTGAGGGCAACCAGTTGGCGTTTGGTAAACAGTTCGCCGTAAGTTTTCATGCCGTAAGCAGGCGGGGAAAACCAACGAGGATTGTTTGGCATTTCAACCGTTGGTTGCCATTCCGGTACTGCGGAAAAGGCAATATTTTCCATTGCTTGCGTCGGCGGTAAATAAACGCGACCTTTTTTACCTTCTGCAACGATTGCCATCAGCCGCTCACCCAGCCTGCCCGATTTGGCTTCAGCATAAATATGCTTCCGGTCAATCGGGGTATCGGACATGAGGCAGCGGAAATTCGCACCCCGCGCCAGCTTTGTTCCATCCTTGGCGGATTCGGGGGGAGTGCCGATCTTGACGGTGAAGCGGTAGCTGTCGCCGTCGATGACGGGCTGCACATACGCTTCTTTGCCTGCCTTGCTGGAGAGGATGAAGGTCGAAGCCAGCGGCACATCGACATGCGAAAACGCCGGGTTGGGGCTTTTGACCGTCCGCGCCCACAACCACGCAATCACCGTCAGCGCTTCGCCCTTGTAAGCCGCAAGGTCAGGCCGCTCCGCCACCATTTCCGGCGTGATGGCAATCTTCGGATACAGATGCCCGATACGCTTTTCAGCCTCCGCCCGCATCCACGCCCCATAACGGCGCACATCCTCCGCCAAGCCCTGCGCCCCACGCCATTCCCGCGCAAACAGACTCTCACCCCCAGCCCCTCTACCAGAGGGCGAGGGGGGCAAAGACCCCACGGGCGCACGCCCGGCAAACTTCGGCGGAATCTCAATCATCGCCTTGTTGATCGTCACCGCCACCGGATTCAGGTCAGACGCATAGCTTTCCAACCCCAGCCGCTGCGCCTCCAACGGCAACGCCCCACCTCCCGCAAACGGGTCATGGAACGCAGGCAACTTGTCCGGGTTGAACAACTCGGCGGCTTGCGGATGCTTACG
This sequence comes from uncultured Thiothrix sp., assembly GCA_964293005.1. GTDB lineage: Bacteria > Pseudomonadota > Gammaproteobacteria > Thiotrichales > Thiotrichaceae > Thiolinea. The sequence continues at coordinate 95,857 of CAXYXW010000012.1, read as the reverse complement.
GTTCAGCTCACAAGTCTCGCGCCACGACCTCCAGATTTCATCCCGTGCCGCCTGCAACACCGTTTCGTTATTGGTGTTTTCCCACTGCACCAAATCCTCAATGATCGTGAACAGGCGCTCGCGCTCAATCGCCGCTTTTTCCTTGTTCACCCCACGCCCCAATTGCCTCTCATAACCGGGGTCGTTGACCATCTGCGCAAAGATCACCGCCCGCGCTGCTGCCAGCGGACGACGCGCCCACCATAGATGCAGCGTGGAAGGATGCCCGTGTCGGATCGACTTCTCACGGGCGGAAGCCACATTGATGGCATCCAGCGGCAAGGCGACTTCGATGAGTTTTTTTGGGGTTTTGATGGGGGTAGTCATAGCAATTCCGGTGCGTGTTCTTGTAACAATTGTTCAGCTATCCACCCAAAACGCTGGCGGGTTGCACTGAAAAAGCGGCTGAGTTTGCCAGAAATTCCGCCAACAAACGTTGGGCTTCAGCGTCGCCGGGCAAGCCCTGATCCACTAGCTCTGTTAAACGTTCCAACTGGGCTGGTGGCGGCGGGTCAACGTGCATGATGGCTTGCAATACATCATTGCTTGGCTCGCCATACGAATCTGCCAATGGCTCAGAGACGGTCATTTGCCCTGCTTCATTCGTTCCTAACAGACGGATATTTTCACGGTGTACTGTCGATAACACCTGCGGGCTATGAGTGGTAACAATGAACTGGATGTTGGGAAATGCCTTCCGCAGCGATGTCACAACCCTTTGCTGCCATTGTGGATGCAAGTGCATATCCACTTCGTCAATCATGACGATGCCGGGAGATTTGACTGACGCTTCCCGCCCAAATTGCGGATTCAGCTTGGTGCAACGCCATGCCAAATCAACTGCTAGCGAAATCATGGCACGAACGCCATCACTCAGCAGGCTCACGGGTAAAATGCCGTGATCAGGGTGATACATCGCCAATTCTTCATACTGAGAACTGTAGTGGAAATTGTCCCAGCCCTCCTCCGCCAACAAGCTATTCACTGTTTGCTGAATATTTTCCAATTGTGCCGGTAGGGTACTATGTTCGTAGCCAGACATTTTTTCTTGTTGCCAAACCCCTAATGTTGCTTTTGCCATCCACTGCTGTACCTGAACAAAGCTGGATGCTGACGACAAACAATCCTCATACCCCATCGAACGACTTTCACTGAGTACGGCTTTCCTGCTCATATCTTTGTGTGCTTTCCACAAACGACCAGTACCGTAATAGGCAATTACCGGCAATGGGTCATCACTCAATTCTCGCATCAGCACCTGCAAATGCTTGCCGTATTCGGTCAGCGTACTCGCGTCTTTGATAGTCGTTTTGTTTTTGGCTCCCATTAACTGCCGCAATATTGTCATATTGGGTTCAGAAAAATCAGACCCGACCTCAACCGGGTAGTGCTGTTCATTCGATAGCCGTCCAGTGGTTCGGACATAGTGAGCATCACTGCGATCAATTCCCCGACCTTTCCCCAAATCAAATGCACCAACAAACGTCCCCAAAGCGACTGTGGCGGCATCCAGTACTGTCGTTTTCCCCTGACCATTCCGAGCCACAATGACAGTCAGTTCATCATGGAAGTCAATGCTCAGATTTTCAAAGCGTCGGAAGTTCTTTAGTCGCAATATTTTCAGAATCATAAGGTTTACTCCTGTGTCACTGCCCTCAACAGGAATGCCACTTCAATGCGTTTGTTTCGGGGTTTGACGGGGGTCATGGTTTCAGCTTCAGGTGTTGTAACAGTTCGATATGCCCATGAGCCTTGGCTTTCTGCCAATATTTCTCATCAGCGGTGATCAGCAGGGAATCGGTTTCAATCGCCACTGCGTGATACAGCGTATCGAACAAATGATGCTGGTATTGCTGGGAAAGTGCTCCAGCCAATTCGTGAATACCGATGTGATCCACCACATCCAATTCCAGTGCGTGCAGAATGCCCAATGCCTCTTGGGCAGCATTGGCAGCAGAACGGCGCACGATCACCGCGTAAACCTCCACCAACCAATGGGCAGGTTGGCGGATGTCATAACGCTGGTTGTACAGCCCCGTCAACAGGTCAATGGCTTTATCGGTATCTTGCTCGGCAGGATCATCCGAGAAAAACCACTTCACCGCCACACTGGCATCAATGACCAGCTTCATCCGCGCAATGCCTCGCGGCTCTCACGGATTTGTTGTTGATTGATCGGTGGTTGTGTCTGGCGGAATGCCAACAAACGATCAATCGCCTGACTGCGGCGTTGCTGACGTTTGTATTTCTCAATGGCATCACGCATCAACTGGGTCAGGATTGCGCTTTTGTTTTCACCTGCAAAGCAACGGTTGAACTCATCCCGAACTTCAGTAGGGACACTAAAATTAACGGTAGCCATGCGACACCTCGATTATTGAATATTTCAACAATCATATCCCGGATGAGCATTGGTTGTCTGCCTGTTTAAACCGCTTTACTGGGTGATTCTGCCCGTGCCAGCAACTCTGCCAAGTCGAGATTAATGCTGGTCACTGCCCAATCCGGTTCTTGGGTAAATGGCTTGCGGATGTAATAAGGGCCTTCATACTGATCACCATCGACCAGCACTACCGCCAAAATGAATTTGTCAGCCTGATTGAAACCGGAAAACACTTCATTCTTGCTCACGGTGACGGTGGTAGCACCTTTTGCCCGACCTTTGACTTCGATATGGCGTGACGGCGGGATTCTGTCATTTACCGCCTTGGGCAAACTGGTGATGTCCCAGCCGCATTTTTGCGCGGATACATCCAGCACTTCATGCCCCAATGCCCGCTCGGCATTGATCACCGCCTGCATGGCAATACGCTCAATCCGGGCGCGGGCGACGGCATCCGCCACCCAATCCGGCTGCACCCCTTGACGTTCTGCCAGCAAACCTGCCGGAATCACCAACATGCCCCCCACAATGACAGGTGTAGCGGAAACTACATGGCGCATTACCTGTAGTTCCTTTTCGCGTATTTCCATCCGGGCAGTCAGTTCTTCAATGGTGCGGTTCACGTTGTCGATATTGAGGCGCACATCCTTGCCTGCTGCCTTATCATCTGACAGCTTGATGTAGCGGTCTGACCAGTAATTGATTTCCCGCACCAGCCGCTCATGCACCGCATTCAGGGTTTTATCTACCTGCTGTTCCCGGCGGGTTCGCACTTCGGAAAAGTGTTCCGGCATCAGTTGGGTGGAAGCGTACATCAATGCAACCTGTTCCAGATTACGGCTAATCCACGGGGCTGCCAGCACATCGTTTACCAATGCAAGATCAGCGGCCTCCATGACTTCCAGATCAAGATGCGGAGCCCACCCAGCATTGACCGACTGGTTGTTGGCATCAATTTCCACAAACTGAATCCGCCGGGAAACCACCTGCTTGGGGTTTGCTCCTTCGCAAATGGAATGGTCAATGATGAACAGCATACGTGGAGCCAGCCCAACATCGTGCGGGTCAAGCAAGACCGTTCCCTGCTTGATTTTGTTGCGTGACTGTTCCAGCACCATATCCACTACCGACTGCATCAGTGGATGTGCCGGGTGTAACAACCCTGCCATCGGTGCATTCACCCGCTCAGTCAGACGTACATGCTGCTTCTCGAAACAAACCCGTTCATAACGGCGCAGCACCGGGTCAGCATTACGTCGGTCACGCCCACTGATTTGGCGGTCGCGTTCACGGATAACTGCCGGAACATGGGTGATTTCATAACGACCTGTCTCGCGGGGACGCAAAACCCCACCCAATTGCTGGAATGCCTGCATGAAAAAGGCACGGATGAAATACGGTTGTAACTTGCGGGCTTCCGCCTTTTCCATTTCTTCCTTGACGGCAAACAAGCGGCGTTCATCCATCACTTCTTCACACAAGGCATTGCGCTTGATGATGGTTTCCAGATGTTGTGTATCCAGTGCGCCTTCCACCTTGCGCAGCAAACGGGCGCGGATTTCCGGGTCTTCACCGTAGCGGATAGCTTCTATCAGCAAATCTTTCAGGCTCTTGTCGTCAAATACCTCCCCCAGAATATCGAATACCCGCCCACCGAGTGCTTTGCGTTCCACTTCCAGTTTGTCAAACAGACGCTGGAATACATCCCCTTCGCGGGTTTCACCTGCCACCATGTTCCACAAATGGCACACCTCGGTTTGACCGATACGGTGGATACGCCCAAAACGCTGCTCCAGCCGGTTAGGATTCCAAGGCAGGTCGTAATTGACCATCAAATTAGCGTTTTGCAGGTTAACGCCTTCACCAGCCGCATCAGTCGCCAGCAATATCCGCACTATCGGGTCATGCCGGAACAGTTCCTGCACCTTGCGACGTTCCTCGCGCTTAACCCCGCCGTGAATCACCACCACCGCATCCTGATTGCCGATCAGCCCACCAATTCGCGCTGCCAAGTAATTCAAGGTATCCCGATGTTCAGTAAACAGGATCAGCTTGCGTTGATGGCCTTCCGAATCAAGCATCTCTGGGGTATTTTGCAGCAATTTGGACAGCTCTTCCCACTTGCGGTCTTGCCCGGAATGGACAACCTGCCGTGCCTGCTCTTCCAGTTCGGCAAGGATGCTAATCTCAATTTCCAGTTCTTGGATGGTTTGGGCTGCCGTGGCTTGATCCACCAGCTTTTCTTCAAAGCTCTCGTATTCATCCGCCGCCATTGACTCTGCTGCGTCCCAAATATCGTCGGCACTGTCGCCATTGCCAAAGGTTTCCGCCTGCAACTGCCCACGCTGGCGCAATTTTTCTTCTTCTACCCGCCGTGTGAGTTTTTTCCGACGACGTTTCAGTGACTGGTAAATGGCTTCAGGGCTGGAAGCTAAACGGCGTTGCAGGATGGTCAAAGCAAAACCCACCGTTCCCTTGCGGTTGCCATCCTGAAGCATGTCTGCCCGATTCATTTCCTCTTTCACGTAATCAGTGACAGCGGCATAGAGTTCGGCTTCTAACGCGGAAAGCTGGTAATTGACAGTGTAAGCGCGGCGCTCCGGGAACAAAGGTGTGCCATCAAAGCGCAGCATTTCTTCCTTGACCATGCGGCGCATGAGGTCGGATACCTCCACCTTGTGCGCCCCATCACGGAATTTGCCATAGAAACGGTCAGAATCCAGCAGCGAGAGGAAAAGCTGGAAATCTTCCTCTTTACCATTGTGCGGGGTTGCGGTCATCAGCAGCAGATGGCGCGTGGTAGTTCCCAACAACTTGCCCAATTTGAACCGTTTGGTCTCATTCACTTTGTTGCCAAAGTAGGTGGCAGACAGCTTGTGGGCTTCATCGAAAATGACCAAATCCCAATGGGTAGCTTGCAAGGTTTCTTGCAAATCCTGCCGACGTGCAAGCTGGTCAAGACGGCTGATCCACAGGTCTGCCTGATCCCAAGGATTCAAACCGAGTGGCTGGTTATCGTTAGTACCTTCAAACACCTCAAACTTTAAGCCAAACTTTTCCCACATCTCATCCGCCCACTGCCCAGACAGGCTACCGGGAGCAACAATCAGCACCCGTCGGGCATCTGCCCGCATCAGCAGTTCACGGATGAATAGCCCCGCCATAATGGTTTTGCCTGCGCCGGGGTCGTCCGCCAGCACATAGCGCAAGGGTTGGCGCGGCAACATGGACTCGTAAACAGCCGTGATTTGGTGGGGTAGCGGCACTACGTTGGAGGTATGCACTGCCATCATCGGGTCAAACAGGTGCGCCAGATTGATCCGCCACGCTTCTACCGCCAGCTTGAATTCCGCACCCGATACATCAAAACTCCAAGGCCGTCCGGCTTCCGCTAAAGACAAGCCTGTTTCATTTTCCCGGAACAGTATCTGGTCACGGGTTTCACCCGAAGGCAGACGGTAATTGACCTCAACAGCATCAGGGCTAATGGCTTCCACAAAGCGAATAGTGACGGCAATACCCGGCTCAAGCCCAGCAATGACCGCGTTTTTCTGGATGTCTTCGAGTTTGAGCATGGTACGGCTGCGGTGGTGGAGGTTGGTCGATGTTAGTACAGAAATTGGCGGGAAAGCCATCGAGAGATGGAAATTGCCGGTTCACTCAGTGAGGTTCTCAAACCCAATCACCAGTACTTTGAAGCATTATTCACAACGCAACAGCTCACACTGGGCAGTGCCAGCACCTATCATCAGTGCCGAACCCAAACAAAAGGACAAGAGCAGGTGGGTTTTCCCCTGTGACTCAGCCGTCACCTCCCAACCATCCCAAGGCGCATCACGCATATCCGGCAACCACCGAACAAACTCGGCTGAGTTCATGACATAATCCGATTCCTGAATGGCGGGGATATTCTGCATACTTTCACGACAACGGAAAAAATATACCCCCTCAAACACCAGTTTGATGTACTGCAAATCCCCTGATCCCAAGGGTGGGAATACCTGCCCATTTTCCCATGACAGGACAAGCCTTCTGGCAAAAATGTCATATTCAAGGTGATGAAACGAAAACCTATTGTGCAGGTCGAAGGTCGATCCCTCTACCGTCAAATAGATGTTATCAGTCAATGCAAAATTTTTCAGCTCCATAAGGCTTCACTCCAGCGGAATCAATGCACAGTGGACATACGCTGCCCCCACACGGATTGCACGTCCTGACAGCATATCAAAATACAGATGATGTCCTGTATGGCTATCAGGCGCGTCCAGCCGGATATAGGGCATTTCCATCGCATACGCACCCGTTGTAACCGCATCGGTGTTGGGACGGCCAACCCAATACACACCCAGTATCGGGTCATCGGTACTTGCCACACCGCGTGTACACTGTACAGGTTCCTGATGGTGTAAGAAGGTCACTTGTTCAAACGTCAGGCGTAAACCCGGCTGTTCTTCCCAGTGTTCAGCCAGATCCAGCACAAATTGCCTTCCACGCACGTCATGACTCAGTTTGCGAAGGGTATAATAACGCAGATCATGGTGGGTCTCGTTGAGTGCCAAACAAATGGAATCATGCAGGGAAAAGTTCTGTAGATACATGCAGGTTATACCGTGTTTGGTGGGATACCCACCCGCACCTGAAAGGTTGCCTCACAACTATCCCCGGATACTGCCAAATCATATTCTCGCAGGATATTCTCAAGACGTCGCAACTGCTCAACAACATCGCCCATGAATTCGATGGTTTGCGCTTGTAGCTGGTGACCATAATATTTCTCACCATCTTTCACGATAGCTGCATCATAGGGTATGGCGTTGTACGCTATATCGCGCTCCAGTTGGTCAGCGATATACCCAAGATACACCTGCTTGTAATCAAAATGTCCACCGCTCATGGTAACTGCTCCTGATTTTTGCTGCTCAGCACGAGCCAATAAATGCCAGTCTGCATCATCCAGACCCGCTTGCCCAGTACAGTGTTTATCTGTAGCGGCTTGCAATCAAATTGATCCCCCAAGCGGAGCGCGGCAGAGGTCAGGGATGAGCGAACAGCAAACCTGTAGCAGCCCATTCACGCAGTGAGACCCCCAAACCCAATGTAACTCCATGACCACCTACGCCATCCTCGACTTTGAAACCACAGGCATGTCTCCCGACCACGGGGCATGTCCCACCGAAATCGCTATCGTGCTGGTAAAGGATGGGCGGATTACCGACCGCTACCAAAACCTAATGAACGGCAATACCTGGATACCGCCCTTTATCGAATCCCTGACTGGCATCACCAATGCCATGATCCGCAAAGCCCCACCCATGGAAAAGGTGATGGGTGAAGCCATTGAGTTTGCAGGCAACCACCCCTTGGTAGCCCACAACGCCTCTTTTGACCGCAAGTTCTGGGATGATGCACTTACCCAACAGGGCAAGCAACGCCAGCAGGATTTTCTCTGTTGCATGCTGTTATCCAGACGGGTATTCCCCGAAGCACCCAACCATCAACTGGGAACACTGGTCAGGTTTCTCCAGTTCCCCATGTCCGGGCAGTTTCATCGTGCGTTGGCAGATGCCCAAGCATTGCCCACTTGCCCATCAGGATGTAGCAAGCCATATAGACCAAACTTAATCTACAAGAGCTAACGTGCCAGAAATTGCTTGCAGTACATAAACAAAAAATTGGCACATTTTGAATTCAGGTGACATATCCGGGGCGTTGCCCCAAACCCCAAGGTGTTTATGCCAAGATGATGGGGCGGTGGAGTTTTTCATGTAAAACTTTGGGGTGCATGGGTTTGGACGAGGTTCGGTCAGCGTCAACCAACGCAGGTTTGGCACGGGTATAGGGTATTTGCCTGCCATGCTAGAGTATAGGTTGCAGGTAAACCAAGAAGTCGCTTTGATGCAAACCAAAGACATTTTGCTGGAGCATGATGAAAAGGGCTTCCGGGACTATATGGGCATGTTGGAAGTGTTGTCCGAAAACCGTCACCTGCAACCACAGGTCAAGGAGGCTGAAAAGATGTTGACACAAGTGAAAGTAGAAAACCTGCCATCCTTTCAGATTGGCTTGGAGGCTGGGATTGAGCTCGGGCTTAAACAGGGGCTGGAACAAGGGCTTGAGCAGGGAATCGAGCAGGGTACTCTGCGTGAACGCCTGCGGGTTGCCCAACAGCTCATCGGCTTGCTGGACGAACAGACCATTGCCGACAAGACTGGATTAAGTTTGGAAGAGGTGCGGGGGTTGGTAGTGCATTAAGCCTTCAGGCCTGCCTATTCAAACCCTGAGCTAGCCAGCAGCCCAGCTTGGCTAAGGCAGTCTTAGCCCGTACTGATTGGCAATGGCCAACAGTGCTTCAGCATTGCCCTTGGCATCATTTACCGGATGGTGGTCGTGGCTAGTTTTACGCAAATGTTTGAAATTCTGGAATAGGTCACGCACTACCCCCTTGTAGAATGAACCAAGGTTGGTGGAGCTGTGACCGAACGGATTACTGCCCAGGAAATGATGGAAATACCAGTTAATAAATGACCAGTCAAAACCGTTGTTGTCAGAAATGAACTGCGGGCGGCCCTTAACTTCACTCTGAAGCCAATCAGCAAAACGCCGCATCACGACGGCAGGTTCCTCAAAACCCAGTGTTTCCTCGCGGCTATGCCTGCTGACAGCCAGTGCCTCAGGAAGCCAGCATTCGGAAATGGGGCGTAGTTGCCCGTAAAATGTACGGTTCAAACCAGGCTCGACAATCACCGCCCCGAAGCTGACCATCGAATAATCGCCGGGGATCGGGCCGTCGGCCTCGATGTCAACCATGATGAAGGTCATACCGATACCTCCAGGTATTGGGTTGGTACATGGTCTGTTAACCACACGCCGTTGGCAGAACGGTAGAATGCATAGCCACCACGTTGCATTTGTCCTGCGGCCACTTGCAGGATAGCGGGTTTGCCATGACGGATACCCACCTTATGCGCAGTTTCCGTATCTGTCGACAAATGCACATGCTGGCGCGAACGTTTTTCCAGACCTGTCCGTAAGATGGAGTCCAGAAAACGTTCTGCTGTGCCATGATAAAGGATTTTGGGAGGTTCAACAGCCTGCAAACCCAAATCCAGTGTTTTTAGTGAGTGACCCTGATTGGCACGGATACGGGTTTGGTCTTCATTGAAACTGAAACGCTGTTTATCGTTGCTGGCTACCACGTAGCCCAGTTCCTCCAGGCTCATGCCGAAGCCATGCCCGGCCAGTTTTACCAGCAGTTCAGAAACGGATGCCCAACCGGATTCGTCCAGTGCCAAGCCAATTTTTTCTGGTTGGTGGCGCAGGATCAGGCTGAGAAATTTGCTCTGTTTAACGGTGTTTTTTGGGTTCATGGTGTTGGTTTTAGATTTTGTAATAATTCGATATGACCATGAGCCTTGGCTTTCTGCCAATACTTCTCATCAGCAGTGATCAGCAAAGAGTCGGTTTCAATCGCCACAGCATGGTAAGGCGTGTTGAATAAATGTGCTGGCATCAATAACCAACTTCATCCGCGCAGTGCCTTGCGGCTTTCATGGATTTATTGGGGGACACTAAAATTGACGGTAGCCATGCAACACTCCGATTATTGAGACTTCAACAATCATACCCTAGACCAGCATAGGCTGTCTGCCAGTTTAGAAAAGGATGGCGCAAGCCTTCCGGTTCTGGTGAGTACCAGTCCCGGTACGGGTCTGGTTTCCCACCAAGCACAGCGCGGAAAAACAGTTGTGAGGCACGAACATCTGTTCTGGAGTCCCCGGCACAGCGCCGTGCTGCCCAACCAGCGGGCGGGGCAGCATCCAGCTCCGCCGCAACACGACCTCACGCAGTGAGACCTTGGCTTTCGCCGCCAAAAATCCTGCCACTCTCCAGCAGCAGGACAAAGTAGAACAAAGCAGGGCAGAGGCCTACAACAGGCCACGTTCCGCAAAAGACACAACGGAATCCCCCACTACAAAATGATCCAGTACCCGCACATCAATCAGTTGCAAGGCATCTTTGAGTTTCTGTGTGATGCGCTCATCTGCCGGGCTGGGTTCTGGAACGCCGGATGGGTGGTTATGGGCAAAAATGACTGCTGCCGCATTGTGTGACAAGCAACGGCGTACCACTTCACGTGGATGCACGCTAGCCCCATCAATCGTGCCATTAAACAGATCCTCGATAGCAATAACCCGGTGGCGGGTATCAAGGAACAGCACACAAAATTTTTCTGCTTTTAAATCGCGCAGGCGGGCTGAAAGGTAATAACGTACTGCATCTGGATCGGTGAGGGGATCACCCCGTTGCAGCTTTTCCTTTAACCAGCGGCGTGACAACTCTAACGCTGCCTGTAATTGAACCCATGTTTGCTGGCTTACGCCAAGTACGGCAAAGTCATCGGCTGTTGCCATGAACAATTCACGCAGCGATTGAAAGTTAAACAATAGCGTCGTCCTTGCCCGCTCCACATTCTCACCCATAAAAAGGCTGAGAATTTCTGTATCTGATAAAGACTCTATCCCATGGGTAAGTAATTTGTGCGTGGGTGAATCAAACAGGGGCAATACAGCTTGTTCGGTTTTGGTGGGGCTTTTTTTCATCTTTTGCATCCTTATTTACAGTCGGTCATGGCCGCCTGCGGCTACGCCCTTCGGCGAGAACGGGGGATGCAACATCAATGATGCTTGGCAGGGAGGGGGATCACCCAGCCTGCACAAGGGAACACCGTGAACGCGGAAGGTTGGGGATACCCTGCCAAGCACGGTAGCTTGTCGTTGATGGGGCAAGGGGGCAGCGCCCTGCCTTGGTTCTTTTGCTGTTGGTCAACTAACTTCAGCATCACGCAAATCAATCAACGGACTTTTACAATTTATCCACTCATTCGCAAAAAGCGCCCGTTAATCAAGACAATTTTTTCGTTGTAAAAAGAACACAGATAGGCTTCTTTGCTTGCCAGCAAGGCAGTTAGTTTTGGGGTTATAACTTGCATAACCCCGTACTAAATCCAAAACATTCATGATCTTGGAGGGGATTATGTATTTACGCCGTTACCTGGGCCTATTAAAGGCCATTGTCCTATCTGTTGTTGTTTTACCATTTTCTGATACATGGGCTGCTGGTGCAGGGGCAGGTCTGCCTTGGGAAACCCCCTTACAAAACTTGCTTGCTTCCCTGACAGGGCCAGTTGCACAAGTTTTGGGTACAGTGGCCATTGTGTTTGTTGGGTTGGGGCTTGCGTTTTCTGAAGGTGGGGGCATTATGCGTCGCGCCTTGTGGGTTGTGTTTGGCCTGTCGATTGCATTCGCTGCTGCCACCTGGGGGCTGACGTTCCTCGGCTTTGGGGGTGGGGCAACCCTATGAGTGATAGGCGACAACACCCCGAAGGCTTTAGCGCTCCAGTACATGCATCATTGGTTGCACCCATCTTGGTTGTTGGTTTACCCCGTAGCATTGCCTTCCTGTATTGGACTGTAGTGGCAGCATTGGTTATCGGGATGCACCAGTTATGGTTATTGCCATTAGCCTTGTTGGGGCATTGGGGATTGGTACGGCTGACACGGTTTGACCCGCACTTCTTGGCGGTAATCCGTGCAGGATTACGTCATACCAAGGACAAATATCCGTGATGTGGGCAGGCAGTGATTATTTGTTGGTGCTGCTGCTGGGTGGTGTGGTTGCGCTATTGGCATTTGGGATGTTTATTGTTGCCAGGGCAGGGATGGCAGAACAGGCTGCACCTGACCCGCACCGGCTCTCGGATCACCTGCCATGGGGTGCATTGGTTGCTCCGGGCATTATCCTCAATAAAAACCGTACCCTGATGCGGTCAATTGCTTTCCGTGGCCCTGATTTGGCTGCATCATCCGATGAAGAAATGATGGTGGTGACAGCCAAGACGAATAACGCATTGAAGCGCCTTGGCTCGGGTTGGACTTACTTTGTTGAGGCACAACGTTTTTCCCAGAACCACTATCCTGAATCCGCTTGGCCTGAACCTGTGTCCTGGTTGGTTGACCAAGAGCGGAAGGGGCATTTTGAGTCAGTGGCTGGGCATTTTGAGTCGACATACTTCCTGACCTTTGTGTGGGAGCGCCCCACGCCCTTTGGCAAGAAACTGGAAAACCTGTTTTATGAAGCACCGTCCGAAAATGTACCAGAAGATGATTTTGCACGGGACTTGGATTATTTCCAACAAACCACCACCGATGTCATAACCATCCTGGCGACCGTATTCCCCGCAGTCGGTACGTTGGATGACAGTCAGCTCCTTTCTTACCTGCATTCCACGCTCTCTGTTGATGTCCAGCCCATCACAGCTCCTGATTTGCCCATGTACTTGGATGCCTGGCTACCTGACCAACCTTTCCGTCCAGGCGAGGTTGCGATGTTGGGTGGCTATTATATGCCAACCATCAGTATTACGGGTTTCCCGCAAACGACCCAACCAGGCATCCTTGATCAGCTTAACCATTTGGGGCTTGAATACCGTTGGGTCAACCGCTTCATCTGTTTTGACAAAGGTGAAGCAATGGCTGAGATCCTGAAAAAACGCCGGTACTGGGCGGGCAAGGTCAAAAGCATTTGGGTCATGCTTAAAGAGACGGCAGCAGGTGAGCCTAGCCGCCTATTGGACACCGATGCCATCAACCAATCGGCAGATGCTGACTCAGCCTCCCAAGAGCTGGGGATGGATATGGTCGCTTATGGTCAGTACACCTTGACTGTGACCGTGTGGGACAAGAGCCTACCGGCTGCCATGGGTAAGTTGCATGAGGTGAAGAAAGTCCTGAATGCCAACGGCTTCATTGCAAAGGATGAGCATTTGTATGCCTTTGAAGCATGGAAAGGAAGCTTGCCAGGAGAAATCGCCGCCAATGTGCGCCGCCCACTGATTAATACCATCAATTTGGCACACATGATGCCAATTTCTGCAATCTGGGCAGGGGATGTCCGCAACGCCCATCTGCAACGGGTGACAGGGGAAGGGTTGCCACATGTAGTATGCAGCACAACCGGGGCAACACCGTTCCGCCTGAACCTGAATGTGGAGGATGTTGGGCATACATTGATCATAGGGCCGACGGGTTCAGGTAAGTCAACGTTCCTGGGGCTATTGGAGCTGCAATGGCTACGCTACCCATCAGCCCAAGTCATTATCTTTGATAAAGACCGTTCGGCACGGGCAGCAACCATGGCAGTGGGTGGCTTGTACTATGAGCCAGGGAATGATTATGCGCCCTTGGCATTCCAGCCACTGGCATTGGTTGACCAAGAGAGTGAACGCAATTGGGCATTACGCTATGTTTGTGACATGCTGGAGTTACAGAAACTCACTGTCACACCATCGGTTGTACAAGAACTGGGGGGTGCCCTCCGTTCACTGGCAGATGCCCCCGTTAACCAACGGACGCTGACGGGGCTGCATGCCCTATGCCAAGACACCCCAATCCGTGCAGCCTTGGAGCCATACACTTTACTGGGCACGTATGGGCAATTGTTTGATGCAGACCATGATGGGTTAGGTGGACATTTCTGGCTGATGTTTGAAATGGGACACATTATGGATCTGGGTGAGAAAGCCATTATCCCGGCATTAACTTACCTTTTCAGGAGAATAGAGCAACGTTTTGATGGTCGTCCAACCTTGTTGGTATTGGATGAGTGTTGGTTGTTCCTAAAACATCCCAGTTTTGCCAGCCGCCTGCAAAGCTGGCTAAAGACCTTACGTAAGAAAAATGTTTATGTGGTTTTTGCCACCCAAGAACCAGCAGATGCCGCAGAATCAAGCATCCGCTCCACCTTGATCAGTGCTTGCCCAACCCGTATTTTCCTTCCCGATGCTGATGCAACCGCCCCAGAGGTAGCCAAGCATTACAGGATATTTGGCCTAAGCGGGGCTGAGCTTGACATTATTGCCCATGGTCATCGCCAACGGGATTACTACTACCGGAGCAGCCAAGGCCGCCGCCTGTTCTCACTGGACTTGGGGCCGGTTGCTTTGGCATTCACTGCGTTCTCTTCGCCTGTCCACCAGAAGTACTTGGATAGGGTATCCCAACAAGTGCCAGCAATGCATTGGGCGAGTGCCATCCTTAAGTTCAACAAATTGGAATGGGCAATTGAATTGCTCAATAAGCAAAGAAGGAGCCTAGCATGAAAAAAGCCCTGTTCTTGCCAATAACATTGACTTGCCTGTTGTGGATGCCTACCCCTATCCGTGCTGCATTGCCTGTGGTTGATTTCAGCAACCTCACACAAAGCATCCTGCAAGTCACCCATGCAGTCACGCAAATCCAGAACCAAATCCAGCAAATAAACCAGATGGCACAAACCCTACAAACATTGGGGGGCAGCCAATATGCACCGATTACCCAAGGGCTGGACAACCAGTTACAGACCATGCAGGGGACGCTGGGGACACTGACCCAAATATCCCAGAACCTTGGACAAATTGGTGGTGAATTTCAGGCTTTGTTCCCTGACCAATCCAGTTGGGACAATTACGATTTTAGCCAAATTGGTGATGTATTGGACAAATGGAGTGCTGAGATTGATAACAGTGCACTGGAAGCGGTGCAAGCACAGGCTATTGTCCAGCGGGCAGCCACTAATGTTGCCAATGTCAATGCACTATTGGCAGCAAGCCAAACAGCCGATGGTGAGGTACGCCAGCTTCAGTTATTGCAGCAGAACATGGCCATACTTTCCCAACAAATGAATGACAGCCTGCAATTGTTGGCAGCGAATGGGCGCTTGCAAGCTATCCAGGCGGCCCGTCAGGAGAAGTCACGGGAGGCTGCTCGGGCACTCAAGCAACGCATGATGCAGAACTGGGGAAAATCAAGCCCAGTAACGCCACTGACGCACTTGCCTTAAGGACATTACGTTTATGGACACCAGTATCCTTACTCAATCCCTCAACCAATTCCTCACCTCATTCAATGGGGCTTACGGATTAATTTGGGCAAATGGTGGGCAAGCATTGCTATGGGTATTGGCTGGAATTGAGTTGGTGTTGGTTGCCTTATGGTGGGCATTGGCGGGAAATCCCCAGATTGTGGAAGCCATCAAGAAAATCCTGTTCCTGATGTTCTGGTTATGGATAGTGACCAACTTTGCTTGGTTAGCACCCGTATTTGTGTATTCGTTGGTGGATGCAGGCATTAGTGGCGGTGGTGGTACGGGCGGGCATGGAATTATCCTTGACCCAAGCCGTATTTTTACTGCCGGGGTCGATGCCATTGGGCCGCTGATGGCTCTGATTGAAGATATGGATGATTGGAACCAACTGGGTCAGATCCTTATTTTGTGGTTTTCCGCCGTGATTATCTTGGTTGCTTTTGCCGTGGTCTCCATCCAGGTATTTTTGACCGTCTTGGAGTTCTACCTGTTCATGGGGCTATCTGCCATCCTGTTGCCATTTGGCATTAACCGGCATACCCAGTTCATCGCCGAAAAGACCTTGGGAGGGGTAGTCAATTATGGTGTCAGGATGATGGTGTTGGCGTTCATCCTGGCAGTGACAGAGCCTACACTCATACGGGCAGCCAATTTTACCATCAACAATGGGGTGGTGGAGTGGAATGAAATATTTTCAGTCATGGTAATTGCTTGGGCAATTGCCTTATTGGCATGGAATGCCCCTGGTGTGGCAGCAGGTTTGGTAACGGGCTCACCATCATTGTCTGCCGGGAATGCTGCCCAGAATACCGTTGCCAGCTCAACCACTGCATCGACTGTCATGGGTGGGGCAACCAGTGCGACCCGTGCCGCCGCTAGTGCAGCTACCCGATTGGCGGGTAATGCCACTGCGGGTTATCAGCGTGGCAGTGCCTTTACACATGGCAACCCAATGGAAAAAGCGTTGGGTGGGTTGGCAGGGGCAGGGGAAAGCCTGGTGAGAAGCTCTGTCCAGCCCATTACCCAAGGGACGGCGCGTGCATGGCAGCAGGGGCAGGTTGCCAGCCATCATGCCTTCACGGGAGGTGCAACTGCCCCAATAGCCACACCTAACCGTCCTGATTGGGCAAGCCGCCTGCTAAGTGCGGGTCGCCATACTCCCCATGAATCCCATCCCACCAATGGTATCCATGCCCGCCTTTAGGCAGGTTGCCTAACAACTTTAGGGAAAAACCATGAGCAGCCACGACATAAATCGCGGAATCCAAGACGAACAGCTTGACTTGATCCGTTACCAAAAGGCACGCAGGGAATGGGATGACCGTTATGGCAGCGCCCAAGCCCAAGCATTGAATTGGCGTTACCTGTCCTTTTTCCTATTGGGGCTGTTGACGGTAGCATTGGTTGGGATGGTATACCTTGGCACACTACCCAAACAATCGGTACACATTGTTGAAATAGACAAGCTGGGGCAAGCCGCCTATATGGGGCGTTCTGGATTGGATAGCGCCCATCATCGCATCAGTGAGGCATCCCGCCGTTATCACTTGGCTCGTTTTATTGAGGATGTCCGCTCCTTGCCAGCAGATACTGTGGTTGTCAAACAACAATGGGAAGATGCGTACACCCTGTTGACACCCCAGGCGGCCAATGTCCTAAGCGACCATGCACGACGCAACCCACCAACAGAACGCATGAAACAAGAGCGGGTTACGGTAGAGGGGATCACCCTTATTCCTATTTCTGAACACTCTTGGAGTGCTGAGTGGGAGGAAACGCTTTGGAACAACCAAGGCAGCAATCATGGAACACACAAATGGAAAGGGATATTCAACCTCGTCTACCAAGAGCCAAAAACGGAAACCCAACTTAAGGCCAATCCACTTGGCATGTACATCGACTCATTTAGCTGGACGGCAGTCGAATAATCCCTGAACCCTGGAAACTTGCATGATGAATACGACAAAATTCACATTAGCCCTTTTGTCCGTTTCGTTGTTTTCTGGCTGCTCTGCCCTAAAACAACGTAAAATTGATAATCCTACCTTGACACCATTGCCCACCATCCAGCCCAAAATGGTGATGGCACGACCCATCGTGGCAACTCCCCGCCAAGAGGTAGCACTGCCTGTCAGCCCACCTAACATGGATGTATTGCTTCCCCCCACCCCAAAATCACCCCCGTTGCCGGAAGAGCCACCAAGGGTTGCCAAACCCCAAAAGGTATCCAGTGGCAACCCCGTACTTGCCATCCAGACCGCCAACCGGGAAGCGCTCCACCGTCCTGACGAAAGCGGCTATGAGAATGCCATGATGAATTATGAGTACCAGGTAGGGGCGCTTTATCAGGTATATACAGCACCGTTACGGCTGACCAATATCCAGCTCCAAGCCGGGGAGAAGGTCATAGGCAGTCCGGCTGCCGGTGATACTGTCAGATGGGTATTGGGTGTGAACGAGTCGATGGATAATGGCATTCCCCAAACACATATCCTGATTAAACCTACTGAGCCTGGACTTGAAACAACGTTGGTTATCAATACCAACCGGCGCACTTACCTGCTGGAGTTATCCAGCCATCCCCAAACCTGGATGGCAGCGGTACGTTGGCATTATCCATTAGATGATGCCCGTGCAGCCTTGGTTGCGGCCAAGGCTCGTCAGCAGGAACAGGCACGTCTTGCCCAAGCAGCAAAATTGGCGCGGCAAATCACAGCCCCTGATATTGATTTGGATAACCTGAACTTTGCCTATGCGTTCCAGATACAACGGCAACGTCCCCTGTGGACTCCTACCCATGTATTTGATGATGGACGCAGGGTTTTTATCCGATTTCCTAAAGAACGCCAGCAACAGGAAGCCCCTGCCTTGTTTGTGGTATCAGAACAGGGGGATGCCCAGTTGGTGAATTATCGGGTACAGGGCAATTATTATATTGTTGACCGGCTCTTTACGATGGCTGAGTTACGGGTAGGACAAGACAGCTCCAGTGCGGTCAGGATATTGCGTAAAGGTTGACGGGCATCATGGCGAACACAAACATACCCTCAGGTTATGAAAAAATCAGCCCGGATGATCCCCAACTTGATCTGCAAAGACCCCGATCCCGCCGGTTGAAAAAGTTGCCTATCATCCTCTTGCTGGCTGCGGTTGGATGTTTGCTGGCAAGTACCCTGTATTTTGCTTTGCGACCCAAACCCAGCATGGCTGTAAGCAGTGCTCCTGTGCATATTGACCCTGAATCGGTAAAACGGGCAATACCGGATGCACTGCGCCTGGTTGCTGGAGATTATGCAAAGCCCCAAGCAGATATACCAGCACTTGGGCCACCCCTGTCGGGTGACTTGGGTGGCTTCCAGATAAAGCCGCCTACGGTTGCAACCCTGCCTCCAGTACAGGCCCAACCGTTGCCAACATACCAGCCACCGAAGCCCCCTTCACCTGAAGAGCTGGAGGAACAGCGTTTGGCATTGGAGCGTCAACGGCAAGCACAACTTGCCAGGGAGGCTAAGGAAAAAGCCCTGCAATCGGGGATATTTTTTGCCAATGCAGGCGTTCAAGCGACTCCGCAGGGTTTTGGCACACCCTCGGTATCCGCTGCTGGTTTTGCCAAACCAGCAGCCACTCCAGTGGGGTACAAGGATATTGACGGGGTATCAGACCCAATGCCACAACTGGGGGATGGCTACCTGAAAAGTCATATACAGGCTGCCCGTAGCCCCTATGAAGTCAAAGCTGGCTCCATCATCCCCATTGTTTTGCTGACTGCCATTAACTCTGATTTGCCGGGACAAATCATGGCACAAGTTCGGGAAAATGTTTTTGATACGGTCAGTGGTCGTTATTTGCTGATTCCCCAAGGGACACGGGTAATTGGTCAATATGATGCAAACCTCCGTTATGGGCAAGAGAGGGCTTTGGTCGTCTGGTCGCGGCTGATTTTTCAGGATGGCTCGACCCTTGGCCTGGAGGGAATGCCGGGCATTGATGGGATAGGGCAGGCTGGCTACAGTGCCGAAGTCGACCATCATTGGCAACGGTTGGCAAGCGGGGTTCTCCTGTCATCCCTACTGGCAGGTACGGCAGGTGTTAATTCCAGCCAAGATGGTTTTGCTGGGCGTTTTTATGAAAATGTTGGGATGGGGATTAACCGTGCCGGACAAGAAATAACCCAGAGAAACCTGGATGTAAAGCCAACCGTCCGCATCCCGCCCGGTTACTCAACCAATATTCTGGTTCACCGCGATATGGTGCTAAAGCCTTTTCCTGTCGCACCCGTTGAGCCACTTGATCAGATTTTTTTCAACCCTCAATAGGATTTGTGGAGGTAATGCCATGTCAATGTCAGTGAGCAAACGCTTTGTTGTGATACCTGAAAAGAAGAAGTTGCGTGTTGATGTCAGTGCAGATGTTTTGGATGAATTGGAGCTGTATCTGCTGGCTGCCCAAGAAGGCCAGCCATCCCTGACATTGGATATTATTGTTGAGCAACTACTGGATGAGGCATTAAAGAAAGACCGGGCATTCCGCTCCTGGTTAAAGCAACAGAAGAAAGTGCTTGCAGTAACCCGGACAACCAAGGATGCCGAGCCTGACCCAATTACTCCGGCATCTACTGATACAACACAATACGACGGTTTGCCACATGTTTAACCCTCTGCTGTTGGTGGGGCGGCTGGTCGTGTTGGTGGCAACATTATTACCCACCTTAAGCCTTGCCAACCAAGCTATCTGGCAAACCATTGTTGCTGAGGCCACCTATGCGGGGATTCCGGTTGGTTTGGTCGATGCCGTGATCCACGCGGAGTCAGGCTATGATTCCCGCGCTGTCTCCCCTAAGGGAGCACAAGGTTTGATGCAGTTGATGCCTGGCACTGCTGCCCGTTTCGGTGTGTCTGACGTGTTTGACCCTGCCCAAAATATCCGGGGAGGCGTTGCTTATTTGGCTTGGCTATACCAACGCTACCAAGACTGGTCGTTAACATTGGCAGCCTATAATGCGGGTGAGGGGGCAGTAGACAAGTATGGGGGCATCCCACCGTATCGTGAAACACGCAACTATGTCCGTAGGGTTTTGGCCAGGTATGGCAAGCACAGCACAAAAGCGGAACTGCCCTCCCCATTACCCCAACCCCCCTCACCAAAGATACCCAGCGCAGACCCTTACACCTCATCGGTGTTTTTTCGTTAATGGGCATGAGTTGTTCTTTAGAGTAGATGAATTTTTCGTGACAGAATATATATGTCATTTCATATATTCGATTTAACGCATATAGTATGGACTCCATTAACTATACAATGAGGTATACTGTGTACAATGTCCTATTCCTTTGCACTGGCAATTCTGCCCGCAGTATTATGGCTGAGGCTATCCTCAACCGCTTAGGCATTGGCAAGTTCAAAGCATACAGCGCAGGTAGCCATCCACGTGATGAAGTCAACCCCGTGACCATCGACTTGCTTAAGCGCCTTAACTATGACACAACCGACCTGCGCAGCAAGGACTGGGCGGAGTTTTCCACCCCTGATGCACCAGAGTTGCACTTCGTCTTTACCGTTTGCGACAAGGCGGCAGCAGAAATGTGTCCGGTCTGGTCGGGTCAACCGATGACGGCGCATTGGGGTTTGCCTGATCCGGCGGAGGTGGAGGGCGATGAAATCACCCGGCTGGTAGCATTCCGTGAGGCTTATCGCCAGCTTTACAACCGCATCGGCATTTTTATCTGCCTGCCGTTAGGTTCGCTGGATTCCCTTGCCTTGAAAAAAGAACTGGAAAATATTGGGCAAACCGCACTGACCAATGCCGACAAGGAGGCTTGAAACATATGAGCACCCCATGTGATGTGACGGCCAGAAAATAAGCCAGTCTTTTAAATCCGCCTATTGTCTCCATGATCTCGCTGGCAGCGGGTATTACCGCCAAGCACCCCACTTTGCCAAGGGTTGCGTTCGCTGGGCGTGGCGGAAGAGCACATCGCTATCTCGGTGGAAATTGCCCGCCCTATCCGCGATGAAGCGACACAAAAGTTGGATGCAGCCTTCGATAAGCAATTTGCTGGTGTACCTAAGGTCAGCACTGATGGCCTATGTTGCACTCCAACCGCTTCTGGGCAAGCCTTCCTATACGCCAGTTGGCAAAACCGCAGCCTGCTGGCGCTGAATCAGGCAGGCTTGGTGGAGAAATTCACCGACGCACTGGTGCGGTGGGTGCGCTGGCTATTGGCTTGCTGGCACAATGGGCGCAAGCACTTGATATAACCTTATTCCTGCAACTGCGTTCCCACCTCGAACAGGTGATTGTCGGGCAAGCCGCCTGCTTGACCGCCTGATGGTGGCACTGTTAACTGGTGGGCATATCCTTCTGGAAAGCCTGCCGGTGCTGGCGAAAACCACTGCGGTCACTACATTGGCAGGTGGCATCCATGCCAGTTTCCAGCACATCCAGTTCATCCCCGACCTGATGCCCGGCGACCTGACAGGGACAGGCCTCTACGAGCTGCAACATGGCACGTTCCGCTTTGTGCCAAGACCGATTTTCCACGAAATCGTGTTGGCGGATGAAATCAACCGCGCCCCGCCCAAGGTGCAATCCGCGCTGCTGGAGGCGATGCAGGAACATCAGGCCACGATCGACGCGTGCCCCGCAAGCTGCCGGAACTGTTCATCGTGATGGCGACGCATCGTGGCACTGGTGGGCGCGACCAGTGCGCTGCAACAGTTTGATGCGCTCTGGAAGGACTATTTGCTGGCAGGCGCATCACCGCGTGCTTCCATCGCCTTGCTCCGTGCCAGCAGTGCGTTGGCCTACCTGCACGGGCGTGAATACGTCGTGCCGGATGACATTACCGACATCGCCCCGGATGTGTTGCGCCACCGGCTGATGCTGGGCTATGCCGCCCGCGCCGCCGGGGTGGAGCGGATGCCGTGGTGCAAAAAGTGCTGGTCGGGGTAGCGGTTCCGTAACCAAGTGTTATTATAGCTATAAACACCCACATGAAAACCACTATGCGTACTTTACAAATGACTTTTGATGACGATCTGGTGACGGAACTGGATCAGGTTGTCCAGGAAAGCCACACCAACCGTTCCGCCTTCACCCGTGAAGCATTGCGGATGGCGATTGCCCTCTACCGCCAACGCAAGCTGGTGGAAAAACACCGCGCTGGCTACCTGAGCCACCCCATCACGCCGGATGAATTCTCGGTATGGGAAGACGAGCAGGCTTGGGGTGACGACGTATGAAGCGTGGCGAAATCCGCTGGTATACCTTCAAGGAACCCGACAAGCGCCGCCCGGTGATGATCCTGATCCGTTCCGACATTATTCCCTATCTGGGTGAAGTGACAGTTGCCCTGATCACCACCACGATCCGCGACATCCCCAGCGAGGTGGTGCTGGGCGTAGAGGATGGTATGCCACGCGACTGCGCCATCAATTTCGACCATATCCAGACCGTGCAGAAAGGTAAGCTGGGTGCATTGATCACCACACTCTCCGCCGACAAACTGGCAGCAGTGGATCAGGCAGCCAGTTTTGCCTTGAGCCTGAACGGGCTTGACGTGTTCTGATGCAAACGCTCCCACCTTTGCTCACCTGCAAGCCCTCTACCAACGCGCAGGCAATGCCGCTGCTGATTCCACCCTGCAAAACCTGCTGGAACGACGGCAAGCAGGCGATGTACCTTCCCGCTACCGGGGTGCAGGGCTGATTACGCCGACAGCCGCCCCTACCAGCACGGCACCGAACATTAAATAGTCCTTATAGAACAGTACCATATATCAACATGATTATATTGTGATCATATTGTCGGTTTCCACCAGCCGATAACGGTGGTTTGCCCGCCGTTTGCCAATCGCTTCCAGTTGCCTTTCCCCCTGTCGCAAACCTTCCAGTAACTCAACTTTTGTACCACCCATCTTGGTATCCAGTGATCCCCAGTCCCTAACCATTACCCATTCACCCAGCAAGTCCTGGTACACGGATGCCCGGTAATAACGTCGTTTTTCAGGATGTACCCAGAGTTTGCTTGTATACATGGCTTCATGGTTGTCGCTGTTTTATTTAGTCAGTATGTTAAGTTAGTTTGTTTAGTAAGTAAAGTTAATCTATAATGTCTGATAGACAAATCAGGAGTAACCCATATGAAGCAAGCCACTTACACCAACGAACAAATCATCGAAGCGGGGATGCAATTGCTTGCGGATAAAAAACGGGTTACACCATTTGGAATCCGTAACCTGTTGGGGGGAGGCAACCCGGCACGGATCAAAACCATCTGGGAGGAAAGTCAGAAAACGGCTTTGGAAGGGCAGATGGTTTCCCATAAGGTGGAGTTGCCCACCGAATTTGCCGATGCCTTGGATGCCACCAAGGGTAGCCTGGATGAACTGGCAAAACGCATGTATGGCAGGGCGCAGGAAATTGCCGAATCCCGTGTACGGGAAAGCATTTCAGCCGCCCGCAAGGCCAAGGAAACGGCTGAGGTGGAAGTGGCTGAAGCCATGGAAACCGTTGAACAACTGGACAACGAGAATGCCCGCTTACAGGAAGCGGTGGAGCAACTTCAGGCAGAACTCAAACGGCTCAGTGCCGACAACTCCCGCTTGCAGGAGCGGCTAACGGTCATGACCGACAAAGCCGAAAAAGTTGCCTTGGAAGCTAAAGACGAGAAAGCCCGTAACCGCGCACTGGAAAAACAATTAACCGTCAACGAAACCCAAACCCGGATACTGGAAGGGCAGGTGAGGGAGCAACAAACCACCATCAGCACACTACAAGGCAAGTTGGAGACTGCCAACCTGGCACACCAACAACTTGAGCTGGAAAATACCACCCTGAAAGCCGACCTGAAAAACTCAGAATGCATCCAACAAACACTCAATGGGCAACTCATCATCGCCCAACAACAGCAAGACAGCTTGAGAAACGCATGGGATCAGGCAAGGGTAGGGCAGCAGGAAACCCTGCAACAGCTTGCCATCCTCCAGACCAAACTGGATAGTGCAGCCAGCAGGGAAGGGGAGCTGAAACAATGGCTGGAGCAAAGCCAGCAAGCTGAAGGGCAGGCCAAGGCAACAGCAGCCGAACTGAAAGGCAGGCTGGCAGCCTTGGCTCCCGACGGTACATCGGAAAACAAGCCTGCACCCGGTGCTGCTTAACCCGGCTACCCCACTGAACAGCAATGCATCCTATTGACATCCTCCCCTGCCTAAAGGAAGGGGATTCCTAATTCATCGAGAACAGGACGACGACACCGAAATGCAATCGCCACTAACATTCTCTCCAAAGGCTAACACCGCCAGTCCGGCGGCTAAAATGTTGACTGCTGCATTCACGTCACGGTCATGGGGTGTGCCGCATTCCGGGCATTCCCACGACCGCACGTCCAGCGGCATGTTGTCCTTGACAAACCCGCAACAGGAACAGCGTTTGCTGGACGGGAAAAACCGCCCGATCTCAACGTATGTCCTACCCGCCCAAGCAGCCTTGTACCCAAGCTGCCGGGTGAACTCACCCCAGCTTGCATCCGCAATGTGCTTGGCTAGTTTCGGGTTCTTGACCATGTTCTTCACAGCGAGGTTTTCAGCGCAAACTACTTGGTTTTCGTTAATCAGTTTGCGGGATAACTTGTGCAAGTTATCCAAGCGGCAATCGGAGATTTTCGCGTGAACACGCGCTACCTTGCGTTTGGCTTTCAGCCGGTTCGAGCTTCCGAGTTTCTTCTTGGCAAGACGGCGTTGGTACTTCGCAAGTTTCATCGCGTATTTTGCGGTGTGGCGGGGATTGCCGGACTTAAAACCGTCCGAAGTGACGAACAAATCCTTGATGCCAACGTCAATGCCCACTTTCTTATCGGTGATTGGCAGCAACGTAGGCTCAAACTCACACAGGCAAGACACGAAGTAGCGTCCAGCCTGATCCTTGGAAACAGTAACCGTGGTTGGGTCAGAGGGAAGCTGTTGCGACCATTTGATAGCCAGCGGGTTATCGCACTTTGCCAGTTTCAATTCACCGTTCTTGAAGGTGAAAGCGCGGTAAGTGAATTCCGCAGACTGCCGGTGTTTCTTGGACTTAAAGATGGGGTATCTTGCCCTGCCTTCAAAAAAGTTTTTGAACGCCGTTTGCTGGTTCCGCAGGCATTGTTGCAGCGGGACACTGGAAACCTCATTCAGGAAAGCAAGTTCAGGCAATTGCTTAATCTCGGTCAGCTTTGCGTTAGCCCCAACGTAGTTGACCTTTTCTTTTGCCTGATAGTAAGCATCCGTGCGGTAACGCAAGATGCTGTTATAGACGTAGCGCACACAACCGAACGTCTGGGCCAGCAGCTTTTCTTGCTGTTGGTCAGGGTAGAACCGGAATTTGTAGGCGCGTTTAGCTTTCATTCTTCACATTTTATTTTATTTTCTGTGAAATTTCAACAACCAAAGATAGCCCATTCGATAGGAGGCCGTGAGAAGAGGGTCGGCTAACGCCGACGTGCTATCCCTCCCCGCCCTGAAGGACGGGGTTTCTCGCGCAAGACAGATGAACATTTCATACCCCCCTTAACCAATGGGTCGGTCTGGAAATGGAAAGTCCAGAAAGTGGCTTACTGTCCAGCCGGAAAGCATTTGCGGCTCGTCACCAAAGCCCTTACAATAGTAATACATAGTGTATTACAGAAGAAATCCCATGAGCCTATCCATTCGCCTAGAAAAGTCGCTGGAAGAAGCCTTACGGCGACGTTTACAACTGGATGGCATGTCATTGTCAGATTTTATCCGTGATGCCATCCGCGAAAAACTCACCAAAGACGACAAAAAGCCTAGCCCTTACGAGTTGGGGCAACACCTGTTCGGGCGTTACGGCAGCGGACGTGATGACCTCAGCACTAACCGTAAAGCCTTGCTGCGGGAGAAGCTGAATGCGAAACATCGTCGTTGATAGTGGGGTATTCATTGCGTTGTTTGATAAGAGTGACCGCTACCACGCACAGGCAAAACAGTTTATCCGCAATCCACAAGGACAACTGCACACCAATTTGGCAGTTATCACCGAAGTGGTTCACCTGCTGGATTTTTCCCAGCAGGCACAGCAAGATTTCCTGTTTTGGGCCAACCAAGCCGTGGAGATTGATGAAAATACGCGGGGTGATTGGGCAAACATCCTTGCCTTACTGCAAAAATACGCAGACTTACCAGCGGATTTTGCCGATGCGTCACTGATTACCTTGTGTGAGCGTCTTAATACCCGCATCGTTGCCAGCGTGGACAGTGATTTCACGGTATATAGGGATTATGCACGGCAACATTTCACCAATGTGTTTTGGGGAGAATAATGGCAAAGGTCAAAATTATCACGGTTTTATTGGGGTAACAGGGGAAGTAGGATCGGATGCAGCCCCCTACCAACCAGGGTAGGGTAGCCGTGCCTTGATATGCCCAGAATGCCTACTGACAGGAAACTGTCGGGTTGTAAACGACAAATGAGCCAGTCACAAAACGGAAACGATGTAACAGTGGGTCTTCAACCGCCTTGCGGTGTTGGTACTGCCGCCTGCCCTCAATCGCTGCATCCATCCAGTAGACCATCATCCTCCGCCATTGGCGCAGTTGCTGCCGGTGCTGGCGTAATACCAGCAAACTGTCGGGTGCATCTGTCCTGACCGTCATGGCCTGAAGGTACTGGAAATTTTCCCTGGCCTGCCTTGCCCGTTTCAGGTTTTCCCGGTGTGAATACCGTGTGCACGTTTTAGCTTGGTTTGGGTTATCCATGCCTGACATCCCCCTGATCCACCACCGTAACAATTGACTGCCCACCATCATCATGGTCAAACAGCTCCACCCGGATACCTTGGGCAAAATCTGCCCTGACTGGCTCCTGTAACACACCACCCCGGATTTCCAGCCGGATACCGTTTTGCCGCTGTGCCTGTTCCAGTGCTGCCACCAACCCATAAGTATTCCTGAACCTGCCAGACAACCGTGTATTGGGTAGCTGGTTCAGGGCATGGATCACATCATCCATCAGCTCCAGCACATTCATTGTTCACCTCCTTCAGGTTGCAGGAATATCCACCATTCAGAAAATCCGATTGGCTCACCCGTCACCGGATGGCAATCAATCAGGTCTGCTGTTGCCTCAAAACCTGCCGGTGGCCGGTATCCCCGCACATCGCCTTCGCCTTCCCACTTGAAACAAAAATCCCCACCACCAAGGTGGTACATCTTTCCCATGTCTTGCATCGTTTTGTCCTCCTTTAAGAATGCAATGCCACAGCCGCACTGCGGCTTATGCCTTTCGGCGAGAACGGGGGAGGCGGTATCAATGATGCCAGACGGGGAGGGGGATCACCCGGCCTGCACAAGGGAACGGAAGTGAGTGCGGAAGGTTGGGGAAACCCCGGTTAGCACGTAGCCTGTCATTGATAAAGACGGGGGAAGCACCCCCACCAGGACAAACCACCGCCACCCGTCCTGCTGCAAGCAGGGCTGGTTTCCTCATCCCAAGCGGAGTGCGGAAAAAGTGCGTGCGTAGCAGGTGCTTTTGGAGGGGTTAGGGATGTGTAAGGCGAAGTCCCGCAGGGATGCAGCGCCAGTGGAACCTGGAGCAGCCCGACCCGCAGGGCAACCCGCTACCTTGTAAATTTGTCATCCCGTGATAGATTGACAGGGCAAGCACTGGATATTTCATCCGTATATATGCTGGATAACCTTGGACAACACAGCCTGACACCATGACCGACAAACCACGTAAAACCTTGTCCCTGACCAAAAAGGCAGACAAACCTGAAGGGACACCCCCTTCAGGCATCAAGACCATGACAGGCAAACGGATCATACGGCGTGAAGCATCAACGGCCCCATCCCCGCCACGCAACAAACCTGCCAAAGGGAAAACACCCCGTAAAAAAACGGCTCCCCCCAGAAAGGTGGTCATCCCCCCCAGCACTATCCGAATGCAGGAGCTTGATCAACAACTCAATAGGCAGTTTGGGGCATGGCGTGACAACCTGCCGTTGGCACTGGGGGTCGAGAAAGCCATTTTCCGCTACATCAGCACAAATCACCTCAGTGCCAGCAAACGGGTCGTGCAGCAACTGCTGCACCATCACACCTCAGCGATGCAATACCTGCATAACCTGATACAGCAGCCACGGCGATACCACCTGGACGGCTCACCTGCCGGGGAAGTCATCCCAACAGAACGGGAATATGCCGCGTTGAAATTGGCTTCCCTGCCATCGACCTAAACGACTATTCTGACAGAATTTACCAGTAATCCGGCTTGAAAATGGGTTTCTTTCAGGTGGGTATCTTGTCGGGGAGCTGGGCTGCTTGCAGCTCTTCATCCCGAATGTATTGGCGTGACCAGTCGGAGATGTTAGAGAGTTCAACATTGTTGGGACGCTGATGGCCTGACTCATGATAGCTGCGGGGCAGGATTGTACCAATAACCAGACGACGGAGCAGCACGTCTGGCAAACTGAAAAGCGGGTACGGGATCCGAGTCATTGGAAACCAGTACCACCTGTTCAACCTTGCCCTGCACCACATCATCATAAAGGTGGAGTGCGATATTTACGTCAGTCTGTTTTTCTTCCAACCGCCAGACAGACACCCTATCGGTTTTGTCGAGCGGCTCCTGATAGCGTGGGAACACCCCCCTTGGTCAGTTGGAAAAAGCCCTCTACCACGGTCACACGGTCAGGTTAAATTTGCTGGAGCGCATTAAGATAAAGCCGCTGCGAGCGTAATGCCTGATCCTTGCGGGTGGAAATCCTCACCTTGATGGGAGCAGTGAAAAATTTCACTTCCTGGATTTGGGTAGCAGGATTTTGGGCATGGCAGATCGTTTCAAACAAGCGCACCACATCCAGCCATTTGTTCGGAAGGGTAAGGAATTTTCGTTCCATTAGGCTTCGAGCTTGTTTGGCCTGCGGGCAAAACTCACACCATCGCCCGTTTATCCAATAATACTCCGCCTACTTCTGCAAATACCGCTGCCGCTCTTCCGGGCTAAAATGCTCAATGGCATAGCGCAACATGGTGCGCGGCATGATCCGGTAATGGGCTTGCAGGAAGGTGGTTTCAACTGCCCGGTCACGCTTGCCAATTTCGCGCAACATCCAGCCAACGGCCTTGTGGATGAGGTCTTCCCTGTCGGTCAACAACAACCTGGCAATGGCCAGCGCATCCCCAAACTGGTTCTGGCGGATGAAAAAGAACGTGGCAAGCATGGCAATACGCCGTTCCCACAAGCTGCTGGAGGCTGCCAGCGCATACAACACCTGTTTGTCCCGTCCATGCAGGTAGATCCCCATAATGTACGGAGCAGAGGTATCCACCAAATCCCAGTTATTGATGTACTGCATGTTGGCGAGGTACAGCGTGTGGATGTCAGCTTGTTGCTGCGGTGTACCCCGTTGGAACTGCTCAACCAGTAACAACAAGGCAAACAGGCGTACCTCATGGAGCGGGGATTGCAGCAACAACAGGGTTTCATCCAGCGGCAAGCCCCGGTATTGCCTCACCTGTTGGCGCAATACCGGCACACGGATTCCCAAAAACTGGTCGCCTTCGCCATACTCCCCAACACCTGTCTTGAAGAAGCGTTGGGCATGGGCAGCATGATCGGCGTTGCCCAATGCCTTTAGGCTATTTTCTATCTGTACTGCGCTGACCATCGGGCTGCCTGCTCCATAATGCGGGTTGGATGCAGGCATTGTGGCAGCTATGCTGCACCAACTCACCAAAAAAGCAGACCCGCCATACCGGGTGGGTCTGCTGTTGCTATCACCCATTATCCTGTCTGCTCGGGCTGCCAGCCTTGACACAATGCAGCGCGAATAGCCTGTTCATGCTCTTCATACAGGGAGCGCAAGCCTTTGGGCAATCCGGCATACTCGCCATC
The DNA here is from genome assembly GCA_964293005.1 of uncultured Thiothrix sp. Lineage (GTDB taxonomy): Bacteria > Pseudomonadota > Gammaproteobacteria > Thiotrichales > Thiotrichaceae > Thiolinea. The sequence continues at coordinate 65,643 of CAXYXW010000012.1, read as the reverse complement.
ATGCCCGTCATAGCGGGGATGCTGCCTACTATCCAGCCATAGTGACCGCTCCGGGTCATAGAAGTACATCTCCGTAGCATTCCCTCCTGGAAAGAATGCACTGTTATAAACGGCATATACCCACCATGTTTTACCAATCTTGCGTGGCTCGGTGGCAAACAGGATGGCGTTAAGACGGTTTTTTGCCAGAAAATCCAGTTTATTTTCACCAAAGGCTGGGGTATCTGAAGGCAACTCCCCAAACACATCCAGCAGGGTTGCTGCGGGTGATGACTCCTTGGCAGGTACATCCGCCTCGACTACCTCACACAACACCCCATTCTCGAATTCAACCGAATTGACCGGCAGCAACATCCCTGTCTGCACCAGTTGGTCAGCGATGGCAGCGGCGGCTTCCTCATCGGGTGCATCAATCACCCGCTCCACATACAGCACTTGCTGCGCGTAAACGATATATTGTGGCATGGCTTTTCTCCCTAAAAGCAGCGTGGCAGGCAGCAATCTCGCCACCTGCCATGGGTAGTTAGGCAATAATTTGGTGATGTGCCCGTGCTTCTTCAGCATAGGCTGATAGGGGTTTATCTGGTGTAAAACCCAAGTCACGCTCAACCGGCAAGTTAAACCGGCCACGGATAGCACGAATTTCGGTCAGGCTGACATTGCCCAACTCAGGGCAACCCAGCCCCAAGTCACATAAGCCAAAAGCAATGTCTGGGTCACATGGGTCAACCTCACTCAACAACCATGTTGCCCCTGCGTCTGGGGTAAACAGTTTGATAACAGGCATCGGGTCAAAATCCTCATCCTTTGCCATTGCTGTCTGTTGCTGCTGCCCATTTGCCAGCAGTTGGGCATATTGTGTATTGGTGTACAGTTCCATTGGGTTCTCCTTGTTCAGTTTGGTTTAAAAGGTTGCCAGTTCAAGACCCGGCAACCTCTGACCCGCTGGCGAAGCGTGGGGGTAGCAAGCCGCAAGGGGAGGGGGATCACCCAGCCTGCACAAGGGAACACCGTGAACGCGGAAGGTTGGGGATACCCCTTGCGGGGCGCGTGGGGTGAAACCCCTAGTATCTTCAGAACCTGCCAGTGCGGGTGACGGCACTGGCAGATTTTGGTGACTGGGGCAGGCAACCTGCCCCAACCTTGTGTGCTACGGCAATACAGGTAGCAGGTGCTGGCCTCCCTGTCCTGCTGCTACTGGGCTAGCCAGCAAACCATCCAGTGCTATATCCAGCCGGTCACAGGTTTCGGTATGTGCCTGGATGAGCCGTTCCACATAGTCCGGGTTATCCAGCCTGCACTGGTAGCGGGACAAGTCTTGTGTATTGATGGACATCTGGTTGGTGACTTTCTCGGCCTGTTCATACTGTTGCCAGAATGCGGCTGTGACAGCGCCTGCCTCGTTGGGTAGCCATTGGCGTAGCCGCCCAACTGTCCGGTTCAGCCGGTCTATCAGGTCTTTGCGCTTAGGGTACAGGTGTATGGTCTGCGCACCGGGGTAGTAACGGAACCCAAAATAATCCGACTCATAGCGCATGGAGTTCTCAATAGGATGCTCAAGGGCAGCCTGAACCAACCCATGGATACTTTCCACATCCTTGCCATCCAGTGCCGCAAAACTCTTGTCAATGTCACCGAATGCGTCCCGTGCTTCCCGGTTAAGATAACCTCCCCAACGCTCACAATGGACTGGGATAATGATCCGGCTCATTTTGATCCGCCAAGCCGCTGTCCGGTGTTTGGCATTGGATTGCCATGCCCGGTAATAGGCGCGGTTATCCGGGTAACGCTCAGTAAACCGGTCAAAAATATCAAGCATCATTTCATCCGTCATGGCAGTACGTTGCAGGGCAACACCTGCCAGAAAGCCGTGGATATTGGCTTCGGTGAACTCCAGTTGGGCAACTTTTTTGTATTCCGCCTGAAACGTTTTCATGGCAGCCGCACTGAGCTGCTCATAGAACCTGATCCCGGACAGGATGTAGTTCCATGCCTTTTCTTTCAGTTGGTCATGTTCCTTGTTGAACTGGTCTTGCACGCTACGGCTGTCTACGGTACGGGCTGCCTGTTGCTGCATGACCCGTTTGCTGCGCTCCTGATCCGACTCCAACAAGGAACCGCCCAGAATGCCTGACCAGCGGGCATACTCGCAAGCCAGCACAGCATCAGACTCCAGTTTCCGGTACAACACATCCCGTGCCGCCCGGTAAACCCTGACGGCTGTTTCAATAATGTTCTCCGGCAAGCAAAGGTCAGTGACATCCCCCCGGATTTCCCCAAACTCAAAGGTTTCATTATCCAGCTTCAAGCCATCCAGATAGCTGTGGGCAACGGGTGTTTCCTTCTTCAGCCACACCAGGGCACATTCAACGGCGGTTGTCCGTTGGGTATCCGGGGCAAGGAATGCCCCATCAACATACTCAACGCTACCATAGGCTCCGATCAGTTCCTGAAGGTATTCCCTGTCCTTGGTATTGGGGTTTTTGAGCGTCTCGGCATTCAACAGGCAAACAATTTCGGCATTCCTGACAATCTGCCACGCATGGATCAGGTGTTTGGCTCCCAGCCTGAACGGCGGGTTCATAATGATATGGGTGTACAGGCGCGATGGCTCGAACGCCAAAAAATCATGCCCCACAATATTTATACCCGTGGTCTTGCCCAGTATCTCCAGCCGCTCCGGGTCAATCTCACACACATCCACAATGGGCCGGTTATTGCCATAACGTGGTTCTGGCATAACTTTCACCAGATCCCCCATCCCAGCCCCCGGTTCAAGGATATGCCTATCCCAATGCAGATAGGATTCATCACGAAAGGTTTTCCACATTTTCACACCCAGACTGGCAGGGGTAGGGTAATATTGCTCCTTGTCCATTCCTGCCCCCCCTAACAGTCGCCACAGGCAAAATGCACTGTCTTAATGATGGGAGACTCCCCGCTTTCCAAGGTAAATCCATCCAGGGTGTGGTGTTCTTCTGCCCATTCGGTCAACTGCCTGACCAGTTCGTCCTTGCTGATAGGGTCAGCCTTCACACTGAACCCGACCTCAATCCAAAAACCCGTACTTGTTTTCATCGCTTTTCTCCATTTGGTTTAAAAAGTTGCCAGCTCAAAGCCCGGCAACTTCTGACCCGCTGGCGAAGCGTGGGGGTAGCAAACCGCAAGGGGAGGGGGATCACCCGGCCTGCACAAGGGAACACCGTGAACGCGGAAGGTTGGGGATACCCCTTGCGGGGCGCGTGGGGCGAAGCCCCTAGTGAGTCTTGGTTCCAGCAGGGCTGGTTGTAGCAGAAGGGGGGAGGGACAACGACACCACCTTTTATCCTTGCAAATTTAAAGGCAGACCTGCGGTTTACAGGGATGGCCCATTGGATGACTGGATTTTTCAGGTAGCCGGAGTGAGTGATTATTATTGAAAAGTGTAAAGTCATACTTTATGCTTTAATGATGTATGAAGTACTCAGCAACAAAAAAACTGAACTTGACCGTTACCGGCCTTTACCGCCTGAGCTGGTCACGAACCTGGATGACTGGTTCCGGGTGGAACTGACCTATACCTCCAATGCCATCGAAGGCAACACACTGACCCGGCAGGAAACGGCCTTGGTAGTAGAAAAGGGCTTGACCGTGCGGGGCAAAAGCCTGAGCGAACACCTGGAAGCACACAACCACGCCAAAGCCTTGGATCTCGTGAAGTCCCTGGTGGGTAAACCCAGTAACCGGGTGACAGAAAGTGACATCCTGGATATTCATGGGCTAATCCTGCGGGGTATTGATGACCCCAATGCCGGACGCTATCGTTCTGTCCCTGTACGTATTTCCGGTTCCATGGTGGTGCTGCCAAATCACATGAAAGTGACCCGGTTGATGGGGGAGTTTGTGGCCAACATACTCCAGCAGGCAGAAACCTTTCACCCTGTGGCTCTGGCAACGCTTGCCCATTATGAACTGGTGACAATCCACCCGTTTGCTGATGGGAATGGCAGGACAGCCCGTTTATTGATGAACCTGATCCTAATGCAGAATGGCTACCCACCCGCCATCATCAGCAAACGCCAGCGTGAACGCTACATCACCTCATTGGAACATGCACAACTGGGTGGTAGCCGTGACTCGTTTGACCAACTGATTGCCAAAGCGGTGGGGCGGTCACTCGACATTTATCTTAAGGCGGCCAAGGGTGAGGAACAGCCGAAACCTGTCAGCAAACATACCCTACTCAAAATCGGCGAACTGGCAAAACTGACGGGGCAATCCGTGCCAACCTTGCGCTTCTGGACCAGCAAGGGGTTACTGGAAGTGGCAGGGAAAACGGACAAGGGTTATACCCTGTATGCCAAAAACCAGATCGCACAGGTCAGGCGCATCCTGGAACTGAAAAAAGAACGTTATAATCTGGACGAGATCAGGATAAAACTACACCTGCCAGGGTAATCAGATAATAATCCGCTCCACTTCATCGAGTGATATTTCATCCTGCGTCCGGTCATAGAGCTTAGTCGTGCGCGGTGATTCGTGGTTTGCCATTTGTTGGGCCTTTTCCAATGTACCGCCATTTTTCAGGTAGGTCGTGATGCCAGTCCCACGGAATGAATGGTTACAGATGTCCGGGAGTGGTAAACCAGAAGCGGCGACCCTACGTTGCACCATCTGCCAAGCATAAGTCTGCAACATCGCGTTTTCAGTCATCACCCCAGTCTTGCCCTTGAAGGTACGGAACAGGAAACCTTTGGGGTCATTCTTGATCCCGGCAGCTTCAATGTATTCATCCAGATACTGCTCCAGGGTATGGTGGGCGGGCATTTCATGGTGTTTACCACCTTTCTCGTGCAGGCGGATCCACCAGCGTTTCCCATTGGGGTAATAATCCTTGACCCGCATTTTGACAGCAGCCCCCACACGGGCAAAACTATAAACCATCAAGGCCAGCAAAGCCCGGTCACGCAAGCCAATCAAGGAATGTGTCGGGATGCTCCCAAATAAGGCACGGGTGTCTTCAGGGGTCAGGATCGGTGTCTTGCCACGCTTGACCACGTATTTGGGGCCACGCACGGCATGGGCCGGGTTGGTTTCCAGCACATGCCCCACCACCAGCCAATCAAACAACTTGCGGATTGCCGCCATATGCTGTTTTACCGTAGGCAGGGAAACATGCTGCTGCAACTGCTCAACGTAGGTGGCCACATGGATGGAGTGTATCTGGTGGAGTTGCAGATTCTGGGAATGACACCAAAGGAAAAACTGGCTGATGTCCGTGTGGTACGCACGCCGGGTATTGGGGTTACGGATCTGGGCCGTGAAGAACTCAACGAAACGGTAAGTGGCACGTTCACCAGCAGCACAGACCAGGATCGGCAATTCGGCATTGCCGAGGGTGACGATGGCAGAATTTTGGGGGGTACTGGTCAGTAACATATACCCCTACCTCCCATTGCTGGAGGAAACGAACGTAATCAAAGGCCCGTAATCGTTTTTGTCTGCCGACCGCAAAGCCCGGATATAAGCCAGGCGGTGCGAACCACTCTTATCAAGTGCTGTTCCTCCCCACTCAATGGGCGGCACACCCAGAACTTTTTCCAGAATAACATCTGTCACTATCCTGGCGTGCCTGCCATTACCATTTGGGAACAAATGAATCTTGACGAGGCGGTGATGGAAACGGGCAGCAAACTCTTCCCTGTCATAGGTGTCATGCCCTACCCAGTAACGGGCATCATCCAACAGGTTACGGAGTTCGATGCCAATGTAAAAACGGTCAACACCAATATTTTTGTCGGTACGGCGAAAACTGCCTGCCCATGACCATACCGCACCGAACAGGTGTTTGTGAAAATCCAGCAGGAAAGCCTCCGTGAGAAAATCCTTATGCTTGCGCTGCCGTGCCAACCATTGGTAGCCATCCTGGATGTTTTGTTGCTCAAGCTGATCCAGTTCACCACGGGTTTCAACATGCGGATGCTTCAAGCCTTCGATTTCATCAGGATCCAGCGGAGTTGCGTCCTCCGGGTATTCAATGACCATGGCTGTACTTCCCCATTTATTACTCATTCCACAATTCCCGTGGCATTTCACGCAGCAACCGTTCGGTTTCAGCATCAATCTGCTTCTGTAGCCTCACGGCAGGGAGTTGTTGGTCTTCCAACACCATCTGAATGTGTGCTTTGTCCACCAGCATTTTGGCTTTTTTCCGCGCTTGTTGATGCAAGTAGTCAGCAATAGGCTGGCGTGGAACCAGCGCATAATACAGCTCACAGTCCAACGCCTCGGCAACGCGGCGCAGTTGCTTTAGGGTGATACGGTCTTCGGTTTCCATCCGTTCCATCTGTGAGGCTTGGGCCTTGCCGATACCAACGCGGCTGGCCAGTTGGGAAGCACTCATTCCCAAAGCTTTGCGAAAGGTGCGGATCCACCCCTCACGTGGGCGGACAATACCTTTTAGATCGGGAAGTTGATCCAGCTTTGCTTGGTATTGTTCCAGGATGATGTGCTTCATCATAATTTCTACTACCTATATGTAGCTATATAATACTTATTAGACTATATATTTATAGTCTAATAGAAGCTATTCGGCAATATATTTGTATTTAATGAGTACTGAACGTGCAGGCATCTCCAAACCCACTTACCTGAGGGTAGAGAAGGGCGACCCGAACGTTTCTTTCAGCATCTACTGCATGGTGCTGTTTGCGCTAGGCGAAACGGGCAAGATCAACGACCTGCTGGACAGGTATATTTAAGTCATCCCGTGAGTCTTGTCATTTTTACGGATGTTGAAAAGCCAAAAATAGAGCTAAAATGGCGTTAACGAATCCATTTTGGCGTATGGTGTTATGTACAGCAGACTGTTTACCCCTCCAGCAAACAAAAGTTTTTTCCTGTTTGGGCCGCGAGGCACAGGAAAAACTACGTGGCTAAAGACCTATTTCACCGATGCGATATACCTCGATTTTCTCAGGCCGGATTTGTTCCAGCGCCTGTTGGGATCAGAAAACAGGCTGGAAGAATATATCCCTACCGATTATGAGGGGTGGGTGATACTGGATGAAATCCAGAAAATCCCCAACTTGCTTGATGAAGTTCATCGTCTGATTGAAACACACAAAAACCTGCGCTTTGTCCTCACAGGATCGAGCGCCAGAAAGCTGCGGCACAGCAACGTCAACCTACTGGCGGGCAGGGCATTGCAGTACCATTTTTTTCCTTTGACCACAGCGGAAGCGGGCAATGATTTTGAGTTGGTCAAGGCGCTAAAGTATGGGATGTTGCCCTCGATTTTCACGGAAGATAACCCCAAGCACTATCTGCAAGCTTATATCCAGACCTATCTGGAGCAAGAAGTGCAACAGGAGGGGCTAACACGCAATATTGGTGCATTCAGCCGTTTTCTGGAAATTGCCAGTTTTTCCCAGGGGGAGTCGCTGAACATTACCGACGTAGCACGGGAAGCACACATCAACCGCAAAGTGGCAGAAAACTACTTTTCCATCCTTGAGGATTTGCTGATCGCTTATCGGTTGCCAGTATTCGCCAAACGTGCCAAACGCAAAATGACCCAGCACCGTAAATTCTATTTCTTCGATACGGGTATCTATTACCACCTACGTCCCAAGGGAGTGCTGGATAGCCCGGAGGAGTTGGAAGGTGTGTGCCTTGAATCCTTCGTTTTACAGGAAATACGGGCGTTGAATGCTTACCGTGACTGGGGCTATACGCTCTCTTTCTGGCGAACGGCAAGCGGGGTGGAGGTGGATATTGTCTGCTATGGGGATGTAGGGTTTTATGCCATTGAAGTCAAACGCAACCGCACGGTTTCAGCCAAGCATCTGAGCGGACTCAAGAGCTTTCGGGAGGACTACCCTGAGGCAGTACCTTACCTTGTGTATGGTGGCGATGACGAGCTGGAAATAGATGGCATAAAGGTTATCCCGGTTAGGATATTTTTGCGTGGGATAGAACAGTACCTTGCACCTGCTGGCTAACTGTCAATGCCAGCGGCAAAACCGCAACCCAGGCTGTCCTGGTCAAAAAAGGTGGGGATTACCCCGCATTCTGGGAACGGGACAACTCGTTTATTGGGGGCATGGAGGCTCTCTACACCACTATCACCGACAAAAACAGGGCAGTATTGTAAAATTAACCATTACACCCCCAATCCCGTCAGGGCATGGGGGTAAACTGCCTGTAGCACATTACGGTACAAGCCCAATCAATAGAAAAAGCACACTATACTATGCATTATCAGTCAATAGCATTACAATAGTGACATTATGGATAAGCAAACAGAACGGCGCACCGCCATCCTCTTCCCCAAACAACAAAAAGTCCTCCGCACTTTGGGAGAACCGTGGTGAAAGCCGTCATGCCGTTGCACGGGCCATCTGTCATGGGCAACGTGGTGAAATCAGAAAACGCTACCGGGAAGACCAACTGGGTGCTTTGGGGCTGGTGACAAACGCCTTGGTGCTGTGGAACACGATCTACATGCAGGCGGTACTGGATCATTTGAGGCAACAGGGTGAAAAGGTCAAAGCAGAAGAGGAGGCACGTTTGTCGCCACTCATCCACAAGCATGTGAACATGCTGGGACACTACTCTTTTACATTGGCAGAGCAAGTGATGAATGGACGGCTCAGGCCGTTAAAACAGCCAGAAGAAATGGAGGATTGGCCTTAGCGCAAGTTTTCGTTCCGTTGGACTTCAAACCCCTTCCTTGAATAGTTGTTGCACCCGCTGGGTATAAAAACGCTCGCCCCATAGTTGCAGGCTGGCTTGTTCGAGAGCAGGCACAAACCGCTCCACATCCTGCACGGCGGCTTTCCAGTCAATCCTGGCAATTTTGTCCCGCAATGCCTGTTTTAACCATGCTGCATCGACCGACAGGTCTTGCCCCTGCCACGGCCCGGCCTGCTGCAAGGCGGCTTGCAAGTGCGGTAAATTGGGTTTGATGTCTTGTTTCACATACCAGTTGAAATCGTACCAGTCACGCCCCTTCACATAGGGACGGCACAATAGTGCATGGATTTTCAGGGCAAAATTGCTGGGTAAATCCTGATGGCAGACTTCAAAATCCAGCGGAAAATCCAGATAGCGCCAGTCAAACCCGGAACTGGCGGGCGGGTTGATGTCGATTTCCAGTTTGATTTTTAACTTGTGCGGAGTGGTGCGGCTACCTGCTTGTGCCGGATAGAACGCGAGGTTCAGTTGCTGGGCAATCGAATCATCTTTCAGCACAGCTTTGCGGATCGGTTGTTCCATGCGGCTTTTGTCCAGCATTTCCGGTTGTAGCCCGAACAGCTCCAGGGTATCCAGCAGTTGTTGCAGATACGGCTGCCAGTCGAAATCCACTAATGGCTGGCGCAGGATAAAATCCAAGTCTTCCGAAAAACGTGGCAACTGGTGCAGTATCCGCAAACTGGTTCCACCCTGAAACGCCGCTACTTCAAAAAAACTGCCGCGCCACAAGCCATACAGCGCCAGTTCTTGCAGGATTTCCTTGAGCGCCTGTGTTTCTTCTGCCAGATTGCCTGCCTGATAGCGTGTCAGCCGTTGCTGGATAATCTCGATCATGTCGCCTCCCGCCCGCTGCCAAGAACACCCGCCAGCGCGTCCAGATAGTTCCGTACCCGCTGATGCTTGTAAACCGGTTGAAGCCGTGCAATATCGGCTTGGGTTACGTTATACAACTCATCCTCATCCAGCCGTAACCCGTCCAGCAGGGCGGGTAGACCTTGCCACACCCATTTGCGCAGGCACGCCAAATCTAGCAAGGCACGCAAGGGGCTGGCCAGCAAGCAGTGTTGCCCCGCCAGTTCCACCCGTTGCACACCACTCAGGAAATAACCACTTGCCAGCGCCAGTGGGTGAAACATGAATTGTCCGTAGCCTGGCACCTCATGGCGGATGGATTTGCGCCCCGGTGTCACCGACGTGGTGGCATGGACGGCTTCAGGAGTCCAGCCATGATGGGATAGCGCAGCTTCAAACGAGACATAGCTGGCAGGCAGTAACGCCTGCGCCACCACAAACGGATGTGGCAATGTCTGCCGGAAACGTGGAGTCATGACATACAAGCCACGTTTCAGGCGCAATAGCTCACCCGCCTGCAAGGCACGGTTGACCAGTCCATAGCGCCGTGCATCCGTACCACCAACCAGTCTGCCAAACTGCGTATCATCCAGTAGGTGCTTGTCCCAACCCTGTTCCAGTAGGACTTGCGTGAGCGTTTGCATCAGAAAATTCCACTAACTTCTGAAAAATGGAAGTATAAAGAATTTTTGTAGGTTTGTCATTTCACCCGTACCCGATCCCCGACACGGACAGCTTTTAACAGGCTGCCCTGCAACTGGCTGATATATCCCCGAACCAGAAACCACATGTTGAGTGTTGAACTGGTGTTTGTCGTTAAACAGCCCGATCCGGAGTGTTGCCAGACGTGGTGGGATTGCTGTGGGATCGTCAATGCTTGATCGTGCCTTCTGCCCAGTGATCCAGCATCAGCAGATCGGCCTTCTTCTTTGCTTGCAATAATGTTTGCAGGGTTTCCAGATCCCCGCCACCTAACCAAAGGAGACAAATAGTGCGAAAGAAACAGGCCAGATAATTTGAAAGATGACACCTCCCAATAAAGGTATCAAAAGCCCCGAAAAAAACGCTGCATTAGCCTGAACTCAAAAGCTATGCACACGAACCCAACGTTATGCGAAATTGGAACGGATACTGCCCGAGCAGTTGCTGAGCCATCTGCTGGTAAGCTGGTTCTGCGAGTGCCAGTTCAACCAATATGCCCAACTTCGCATCCTGAAGGACTTTCAAGGAAACAAACGGCAGCTTTGCAGTGCACAGAACTTCAGCGAGGGCATCTTCAATTTCGCGCTGCTTCAATGCCGGTTTGTAAATTTTCCCCACAGCGGTCAACGGTATTGCCGACGCAATCCGAATGGCTTTAGGGATGGCGGCGTACTCACTGATATGGGCGCGTGCATGCGCCATCAATTCGTCTTTCTGAACAACACTGTCAGCCTTGAGCTGGACATAGGCGACGGGAACTTCCCCTGCATAAGCGTCAGGACGGCCAATGGCTGCCGCCAGCAGAATATCCGGGTGTCCGTGCAGGGCTTCCTCGATGATGGCAGGGTCGATATTGTGGTCGCTACGGATGATCAACTCCTTCTTGCGCCCCGTCAGGTAAAAATAACCCTCAACGTCCCCGCCCAAGGTCGCCAGTGTTCAGCCAGCGCTCGCCAGCACGGGTTTCGACCCACAATCCCCGATTGTGCTCCGCCACCTTGTATTACTTCGGCGTATTGACCATCGTTAACACCGACATCCTGGGCAAACTGACGCTGGGCATTCCCAACCTAGTACAACGTCATGAGTCAGTAAAAATGCTCTTGCCCCACAATGTCAGCCAGTTCGTTCTGGCTGATGTAATCAAACAGGTTCGGGCGGTACTTCACTTTGTAAAGATCAAGTGTATCCAGATACCTGGTTAGCAAAAGCTGTGAGAAATATTCCTCAAATCCTTTCCGGCACTCTGTTACCTGATCGGGCTGCGATGCTGCACTCAATGGAATGACATTTTCGGGCAGGGGTTCTGCTTCATCGAAGGGGCTGTTGAAATGCCGTAAAAAATGCTGGTAGACAGGCTGAATTTTTCTGGATAGTTCATCATCAGTCTGTAGCAGCGTTAACAGGGTTTTTATCCTTATCAAGCCCTTGAAATCATTGCTCGGTTCCAGCAAGTATCTATTGGTCCAGAGAATATTCAGTGCTCCCTCGATGTGCCCGCAAACAAAACCATGTGACCATCCTGCCACAGATTTTTTGTCTACTGGCTTATCCTCAACCGAGTGCAGGGCATCTGACAAGGCCTTCAACAGGTCGTGCCGGAATACTTCGGCATTGTCATCCGATTGAACAGGCTCCATGCTCAAGCTGGCATATTGAAGCTTTGCGCAGTCGAACCAGTGTTTTGCGAGATCAACAGCAATCGGTTTTATCCTGAAGTACAAAGGCGATTGCCTGATCTTTTGCTCATATTGCATGGTTTGATCCTGTCCATCGGGTGAAATCACCCCAGCGTTCTGCGGGCTCGGTTGTACTGACGGGCGCAGTTTAGCATGGATTGCGGGGCAGCAAGGCAAAATCACCGCTGAAAAGGAGGTGGACGGATGGCAACTGATTACCGCATGATCGAATCACGTTCTGAACATGCCGACAGGGCTGGGAAGTATCCAGCCCCATCGGCATGAGCCGGAATCAATCCGGCTGCTGAAAGCCCGTTTGTCCGGGTTGAGGATGACGGCAGCAATGGGAGTCCAATTCCAGGTATTGCCTGACCAACGTTCAGGGTGCTTGGCTTTGGCAGCGGTATAGACTTCCACCCGTTTGGCTAGGATGGCCTTGCCTTCCCCGTGGTGACGTTGTGCCGGTGTGACAAAGCGGATTTTGCTGTGTTGGTGTCCGTGGTTGTACCACTGCATGAACTGCTGCACCCACTCACGGGCTTCCCCCAGCGTGGTAAAGCCTTTGCCAGGCCAGGTGGGGGCATATTTGAGGGTGCGGAAGAAGGATTCCACGTAGGCGTTGTCGATGACTGAACGCGCGGGCATTTCCAAACCTACCTACCTGCGGGTAGAAAAGGGCGACCCGAGTGTGTCTTTCGGCATCTACTGCATGGTGCTGTTCGCCCTAGGCGAAGCAGGCAGGATCAATGACCTGCTGGACATTTCACGGGATGAAACAGGTCTGCTGCTGGATGAAGCCAGGTTGTCCAAGCGGGTACGCACCAAAAAACCAACACCAGCGGCATTCTGAATGCACCATTGGCACATTCACCAACGGAACTGACTATTGGACAATGGAGAAAGGATTGCTTTTGCTGGCTGGGTCGTATTGGTGCAATGTATCCACGGCTTGGAAGATTTGCACCATGATAAAATGTACACCATAACATTTATGGTTGGCGCTGGAGCTGCCAACGGTATTTTTGGGCTAGTTGTTGCATGAAGGGCAGGGGGCAAGGCTTCTAACACAAGATATGTTGCCATAATGGCAACATATTGTTAATCTGTACGAATCCAGTTCAAGGAGTTTCATGATGCCAGCTACCCATTCAGAACCCAAAACGGCAAGGGTTGTCAGCCGTGTTTCACCCGAAGTGAAATCCCTTCTGGAGCAGGCAGCATCATGGGCTGGTTTTTCCTCCATCAACCAGTTCATCGTCCAATCAGCACTCCGTGAAGCAGAACGGATTGTCCAGCATGAGCAGGTTATCCGCCTGAGCCTGCGTGACACCTTCTCCTTCCTTCACGCTCTGGAACAGCCACCCAAGGCCAATGCCGCCTTACTCCGGGCCGCCAAACATTATAAGGAAAGTGTCACCACCGAATGATGCCACCCTACGATGACAAACTGCTCATCCAACTGTTGGGCAGTAGCCACCTGCGTGACAAGTTCGACTGTGGGCAAGCTGACTTGAACCGCTATTTGCAGCAAACCGCCCAACAGCACCAAAAGAAACAGGTTTCCAGAAGCTGGGTTGCTGTGCGCCCGGAAGACCCCGAAACCATCCTGGGTTTTTATACCACCACGTTGGCGGAGATTTCTCCAGAACACCTGAACAACAAAGATGCCAAGAAACTGCCCAAGGCCAATTTACCCGTTGTCCGGCTATCAAGGCTGGCTGTTGACCAACACTATAGAGGTTTGCAAATTGGGCAACGCTTGCTGGTTGATGCCATCATCAGGACAGCCCGGTTGTTGGGTGACTTTGCGGTCGTTGCCATGGTCGTGGATGCCAAGGATGCCCGTGCCTCAGCTTACTACCAGCATTTTGGGTTCATTCCCTTGCTGGATGACCCGCTTAAGCTCTACCTGCCTGCGCAATCGTTGGTCGAAGTTTACGCCAGTATCGGCGGCGGCTAAAGCGCAATTTTGCCCCTTTCATAGCATATGATAAAAGGCATTATCATATGCTATTGCTATTGGATAGCTTCACACCAATCCTACTTGAGAATCCTGCCTTCTTTTTCAAACTCCCTTTTGATACCACTATAAATATCCTTGTAGCAGAGTCGGTTCTCCCCGCGAGCAAGAGAACGAAGGCAGGCGTATTGAACAATGTTGGTAATCGCGGCTCCAGTAAGTTCATATTTTTGAGCCAACGCCGAAGGATCGACATCCTCGGCTAGATTTACTCTGGCTGGGAATGCTTTCTGCCATAAAAGCAAACGCTCTCTTACTCCAGGTATGGGAAAATAAACGATAGACTGGAAACGGCGATTAAATGCATCATCAATATTGCTTTTGATATTGGTGGCAAGAATAACCAAGCCGTTGTAATGCTCAACCCGTTGAAGAAGGTACGATACCTCTTGATTCGCGTACTTATCGTGTGCATCACGCACACTGGTTCGCTTGCCAAAAAGGGCATCAGCTTCATCAAAGAAGAGTATCCAGTCTTTTTTATCCGCTTTGGCGAAGAGATTAGCGAGATTCTTTTCAGTCTCACCAATATACTTGGAAACCACTGCGGACAGGTCAATTCGGTAAACGTCCCTGCCTGTGTGTTTTCCTAACAGGGACGCCGTGAGTGTTTTCCCCGTTCCCGGCGGACCATGAAAAAGGGCGCGATAACCAGGCTTGAGTTTGCGACGCATCCCCCAATCATTCATCAAGGTTTCGCTATGCTGCACCCATTCTTTAAGCTCTTTAATATGTTCCAGTGTCTCGCCATGAAGCACAAGATCATCCCACTCTAAACCTGTTTCGAGCAACTCGGCAGGAAAGGCAGTGCTAAATCGGGGTCGTGCTATCCTCCCGGTAGTGAAAAGATCCACGTAATCCTGTGAGAGTATGATCCGTCCGCTCATACGTGGCTCGCCTTCTGGTACATCTTCCAACCAAAGGATTTGCTCTTTGGCGAAGAAGTGTTCCTCACTAAAAAACTGTTGTATCGCAATGCGTGTTGTAACGTCTTTGCCCGCGAGAAGGAAAAGCGCCGTTTCACCGGTTGGAAGGAAGCCCCGGAAATTTTTACCGCGAGAACCGCCAATCTGGGGGAAATCTCCGGCACGTGGAAGCGCGTCCTGAATGGTACGGTCATAAAAATCAGCTTCCAGATGGGGGGCAAGGGCAAGAAGAATCAGAACCTGAGCTTCAACCGACAAGCCGTATTGCCGGAAAAAGTTACTTAAGGCAGAAACCTCGAAGAGATTTTCTGCAAAGTAAGCGCATATGACCTCTGCCGTACTGCGATTATCGTCAGAAAAATGAGAGGTAATCCGATTAGTGATAAAGGCGGCTAGCTGGAATAGCCCATGGTCATTATAAATAGGCATCGCTGAATCATCCGGTTCTTGGCTGGCTGTGAACAATAGAATTATTTACTTCTGCTTATTGCCTGGCTTTTGTCCGCATTGTTGGACTACGTGAGCCAGCTCATGCGCCAACAAACGTTTCCCTTCGCTGGTTTCGGGTCGGTACTTTCCTTCATTGAAAAAAATGTCTTGCCCGCGAGTGAACGCCTGTGAATGCAGTTTTTTGTTCATCTGCACGGCATCCGCGTCGGTATGGATATTGACTCCACTGAAATCCGCGCCGAAAGCCTGCTCCATTTCTGTGAGGATTTCGCCTGTCAGCGGTTGCCCCGCCCCAGCCGAGTTTTTGATTTTCTCGCTGACCTCTGGATTCACAGCATTGGGTTTTTCCCCTTTTGCCTGCACCTGTTCCTCTTCCTCCCTCTTGGTCTGAAGTTCCTCTTCTTCTTTTTTGGTCTGGACTTCTTCTTCCTCCTTCTTGGTTTGGATTTCCTCTGCTTCTTGCTGCTCGTCCACTGTCTGCGCTTTCTCTTGGACGAGCTTGTCTTTTTCCATACGGGCTTCCGCCGTACCGGGTTTTTCATCCTCCAGCAGCGCGGTTAGCGCAGCACGCTGGACAGTGCCGGAGGCTTGTTGCAACCCCATTGACTGGCCTGACTTCGCCACCACCTTGTTAGCAACCTGATCTGCCTCTTGCTCGTAACGATCATCTGCCTTACCGATGGTTAACTTGGTTTGAACAGCTTGCCCGCTGCCAGCCGGTTGCGCGTTGAAAAATGGTAAGTGCTCGTGTTCAGAGGAGCGTGAGAAAAAGGGTTCCTGATGTTTCTCATCCTGTTGGTGCGTATTGCGCAACCTGCGGGAACGTGTAGTACTTGTCTTCATTTTTCGCCTATTTTCCTTAGAAACTCTTGACCCAGTTGTTGGTAGTCTACTGCACCATTGGCACTTTTCTGGAAGGAGAAAATGTCCATGCCAACCTGTTGGGCTTTAGCCAAGGCAATATTGTTACGGATACGGGCTGCAAAAATCATTTCAGTGCCAAAATCTTCCTGCAAGTGCTGTTCGACTTCGGTCGTCATGGTTTTTCGCCCATCGTATCGGGTGAGCACGAATCCAAGTACTTTCAACCCAGCATTAAGACGTTGCACGATATTCAAATGTTTGAGAAAGCTTTTCGCGCCTTTCAGGGAAAGAAACTCGGCTTGAACGGGCATCAACAGGTAATGGCTGGCCACCAGCGCATTCACCGTCAGCATCCCGATTGACGGGGGGCAATCCAGCAGCACGAAATCGTATTTGCCATCCAGACGCTGGAGAATTTGGGACATGATGCGCTCACGCCCGTATACACTGACCAGCTCAAGTTCCGCGCCTGCCAATTCCAAAGAGGAGGGCAGGACATCCATGCCGTAGCGCTCGACGATGGCATCCTCTGCTGCAACAGGGTTTCCGGCAGCCTCTTGCTTCAGCAGGTGGTAGATGTTGGGTTCAAGCTCATCGGAAATACCCAAAGAATGCGAAAGGCTTGCCTGTGGATCAAGGTCGACCAATAGGCACTTTTTGCCGGAATCACGCAGCGCAGCCGCCAGATTGACGGTTGTGGTGGTTTTGCCTGCCCCACCTTTTTGGATGGCTATTGAGATGATTTTCATGGCTTACCACCTGACTGTGGTGGCTTACCCGTCTGTGGTGGACACCCTTGGAAATAACGGGTGACTTTATGCCATACCAAGCTGGCAACGCTTTGACCGAGATTCCTGCCCTGCATGTCACCATCGGCAAAATGAATTCCGGCATAACGTCGCGACATGCCAGCCTGCTCTGCTGCCTCCCTTAACGTCTTCCAGCTCAGGGTGAGTGCTACGGCGGGGGTGCAATCCGGCTCGATGACGGAACTGTATGCGGGAAACGTCACGCACTCACCGTATTCATCATCACCGCAAAAACAACGGATTATTTCAGCGAGTGCATGGCTGAAGGTGCTATGCCCGGAGGGGTATTCCCCGAATGGTGGGGTTGGCAAGTAAGGACACCACCCCTCCCCTTGCATTTTGACAGTTCCCCGGCAGGGGCCACCCCATGCCTTGAAAGTTTCATTGTCTTTCAGGTGGTGAATGACCGATTCCGGGCGGTTATAGTCGTAATGCACTTTGCAATCCCAGGCTGCGATGGAGGCATCCAGGAGTGCATTGCTCAACGCGAAAAACAGTTTAATGACATTGGCGTTTTTGAAACCTCGGCGGGATGCGACGTAGCGGGCAATCCGGCAGCATTGCACCGGGGGTACTGTCCAATAGGGGCGGCTGGTATCCGGGGTTGCCGGTGAATCTGCACATTTGTCTTCATGCATCCCCGCCCAGTATTCGGCAATCAGCTTTTCGCGGTCATCAAGGCACGCGCTGAGCTGAATGATTTCTGCCTCTTGTAGCTGGAACGGGTTGGATGTTACCGACGCTGGCGGCGGCGGGCGGAGTTGCCCCCCGCATTCAAGGGCAAATGGCCTCACGAGTCCCCAATGAGGGTGCAAACATTGCTGTGGGCGTTTGTTGCTGTCCAGTTGTGGCTGCCAGCGGTCAAGCTGTACTACCCGTTCGGGTGGCGGTGGGTTGATTGGCTTATACCCGGTGTAATCGGCATACGTCGGCGGGTTCGAGCCATCGCCATGACGGCTTTCCAGCACGAGTTTTGCACTGAGGTTGCCGATACCTTGCGGGGTTTTGATGTCCAGCGTCCGATCGTCGCTATGGCAACCCTTGAGCTTTTCCAGCAGCGGTGCAACCCGTTCTTTCAGTTCTTTGGCGTTGCGCTGGTCCGCAAAGAGAACCTCCAGAACACGCCAGGCAGCGTAGCTGAAGGCAATCTCCCGGTTCACTTGCGTATGCTCAGCTTCCGGTCGCTTCAGGCGACCCCCAGTCGCGGTGCTGATGTAACAACCGCCTGCGTAAGCTGTCCATGCGTCATACATCGCGGTGTGAACCATCGCTAATGTACGGGCTGCCAATGTTGGCGGCAATTGGCTATGGTAAATGGTATCGCAGGTTAGGCGGTTCCATTGGAGAGCCAAGGGTGGTGATTCGTCAATGTTTTTCATTGGCTTCAAAGGATGTTCGTTGATGGAAACGTTTCCGACATTATAAAAACAAGTGTAGTAGTTCTGATTGAGTCTGACAGTCACATGTTTGAGAAAATTGGTTTATTTCAGAATGATTTATTTTTGGCTGGCACTCTTATTGCGGAGGTCTATAATCTAAAGGCAGATGATTTTTGACGAAAAGATTATGGAGCGAAGTCGACCCTATCTAAGCTGAAGGAAAATTAATGACAATCAAAGACGGTCACATCGAAATTCCAAGCAGAGGCGGCATGTTAGCCAGTATTAATATTGTCATTGGGTTAACGACATTCGCCACGGATATACACAAGGACAAGTTCCTTGGTGTTGAATCTGGGCTCTGTTGGCTTAGGTGGGGCTGACACCATGAAGTCCGCCCCGCAGAGAAAAAGCACAAACACGTCCAATTCAGCAGCGGGACCTTTCTTCCAAGCCAAGTCCGAGCACGCCGCGCTGGATGTTGAAACTGTCGAGCCTAGACAACCCACATTCTTTCGCTCCTCACAGTCAGATGGGACTGGTGAAAGCTCTGTGATCCAATCCAACATCACGAAAGCTGAACGAGAAACGCCAGAAGATAACGTCCAACGTGAGCGTGTTGAACAAGCGAATGTGCAACGTACCCCAAAAAATGGGCAGTCCACTACTGCGACAGGATTACAGGCTAAACATGGAAGTGCTCACACTCCATTTTTCCAACCAACCCACCCTCCTGCGATTCAAGCAGTCGAACAAGAGCGGACAGAAGAGCACAATTCAGAAACGCTGCCTGTTCAGCGCAAACCGATTTTTGAAAGCGAAGAGGATTCTACGCCAGCTCATCAAGATAGTATTCAGCGTCAAGCAATCTCTAATGCGGATTCAATCACTCTCCAGTCTGCCACCTCTAAAACTCAACCAACCTCTGAAACCGAGAACTTAGAAGATCAGGGACAAGAGGAGCTACTAGAAAAATCGCCACAAATTCAAATGATGCTTGCCACCAACATGGCGGACGCTCAGGACAATGGAGATGAGGACGATACCGAACAACCGCCGGTACAATTTCGCTTGAAGGTTGGACAGCCGGGGGATGTCTATGAGCGAGAAGCTGATGCAATGGCTAATCGGGTAACAGAGCTATCAAGGACAAGGAAAGCTGCGGATGCAAGTACTTTTACATCCGCACATCCGCAGCAAGTTAGCCGCAAACCAGCATCACTAATGATGAAATCTAACGGCACTCCACCAATTGCCGCTGATCAATTGGAAACTCGTTTGCAACAGGCAAGAGGTAGCGGCTCACCACTGGATGTGAACACCCGTACTGAAATGGAAGATTCTTTTTCCTCCAATTTCAGTGGCGTCCAAATTCATACGGGACAAGAAGCATCATCCCTAAGCCAATCTCTCGGTGCACGTGCATTTACTCATGGCAACAATATTTTCTTCAATCGGGGAGAATACCAGCCTCAATCTGAACAGGGTAAACATTTGCTGGCACACGAGTTGACCCATACTATCCAGCAGGGGCATGGAGTACAGCGAAAGATTGCTAGTTCAGGTTCTTTTCCTACCAATCAAACAATACCTGAAATTCAGAGAGATTTGGGGCAACCTGCCAATCAGGCTACAGTCAGTTCAGAAGTGGTTGATCTGTCTTCTGGTTCTTTTAGTCCTTCAGACAAAATCAAGAGTGAAATTGAGACACAGGGTAGTAAGGGGCTTGATGTCCGCACAGTGATTAAAGGTGTCACATCGGAAGGACTCGTTAAAATCAAGGTAGACCGCAACAAAAAATACAGTTCTCAAGGAAAGGGCTCGATGCCGTTACAAAATTCCTGGGCGAACCAGTTGGGCGGGATACATGTCAACTACATGGTGAAAAATAATCAGATTACTGAAGGATATGCGTCTCTTACAGCCAAGGGCGGCAATACTAATGACTGGCTCAAAGCTTTGAAAAAAAACTCCACCGTCTTGGGTGGTTTGGGATTGAAAGTTGGGCACCTGCCCACTCCTGTGCACAAACTGGAAAATGGCAAATTAACGCTTGGCGTGAATGAACTCAAGGTTGAAGTTGGTGGTTTTGTCGATGCACAGTTCAATTTGCTGCTAGAGAACACCAATAAACCGAAAATTGATGCAGTAGCCAACATCAATGTCAAGGGAGTCGCCAAAGGTGTTTTGAGACTTGACAACTCTCAGGAAAAGTTGACTGGAGAAGTAGGCTTAGGCATTGATCTTAAAGGTTTCAGCGGTGAGGCCAAAGTTAAATACAAAGAAGATGGAAATATTGATGTCGGTGGCAAGGCAAGCTATAACGCCAACAAACTATCGGGTGAGATTCAATTTGTCGCCACAGATTTAAGAACAGCCAACCAGTTTGGCAGAGATGCAATTGCAGCCGCTGGCGGTAAAGAAAAAGTCAAAGATGCTCCTCCCCCCAATCCTGTTCCACTTGCCAAACTTGATAGCAAAGAGCGTGCGTTGGCAGCAACCGGACAACTTGGATTCAATCTAACCAACTGGTTTGCTGGAACCGTCAATGTAGTTGTGGATGGCAAAGGGGATGTCACCGTTATTGGAAAAATTACCCCACCCGATGAAATTGAGTTATTCAAACAACGAGATTGGGAAAAAGAAATAATAACTGCCGAGGCAAGAGCTTATTATGGTATTCCGATTGTTGGTAATTTAAACGTATTCGCTAATATTGGTTTGTACGCCCTAGCCAAACTTGGACCTGCGAAGCTTTATCAAATTGAAGTCTTAGGCACGTATTCCACCGACCCCAATATTCAACGAAATATCCAAATTTCTGGCTCACTGAATATTTCTGCTTATGCCGGATTGCGTCTGCGTGCGGAAGGTGGTGCTGGGATAGAATTAGCTGACCATGATGTGCGATTTGGAATTGGTCTAAATGCAGACGTGGGTGTGAAAGCTTATGCAGATGCCCGCCCAACGATTGGCTATCGTGACCCAGGAGTTTTCTACTTCAGCGGCACTCTAGAAATGGTGGCTATGCCCATGCTCGGATTGGGAGGTGACTTCTTTATTGAGTTAGACAGCCCTTGGTGGTCGCCCGCCCCTGATAAGAAGTGGATTTGGCCCCTGTTCTCGAAGGAATGGCCATTGAGTGACCCGATTGGTCTTAATGCTGTACTTAAGGACTATGAGTTGGGTTCCGGCAACGTTCCCGAAATAGAATTTAAAAAGCCTGAATTTGACCCCTCCAAGTTCATGACCAACATGGTGGACGACAAGCTACCCGACAAATCTGGCGGGAAGGACGCGGGACAAGGCACGTTTAAGGAAGATGGGTCTGTGCCTAAACCAACCATTGCACCGAAAAAGTCAGAGCCGAAGAAGGCAGACGCAAAACCCAGCAAGAAAGGCACTCCACTCCCAGCCGGAAAATCTGCTAACCCTGACCCGAAGGCGGAAAACGCTAAAAATAGCATGAAGATCTTGGCGGATGCTGCGAAGCAGACAGCCTCCCTGAAAGCCAAAGCACCGTTCGCCCAGGCAGACTTAAATAAAGAACTGACTAAAATCAAGGGTCAAGTCAGCGGCGTTGATTTTAGTGTGAAGCCCGAAGACAGGATGTGGGTGATTACACCCAATGCTGGAAGTAAAGCTGGTAAACTGTTTAAGGTAGATGCGAAGGATGCGAAATCTCAAGGTACGAATATTAATTTGGCAGTTCCTATGGACATGAATGGAGAAAGCCACACTATCTATACTGAGGTTCGGAATGGGAAGTTAGTTGTTGAGATGGCATCTTCTCAACGAACTCAACTGCTGGTACTAACGATAAAAGCACAGAAACAAACTGATAATAAAATTGCCATTAGACGCCTGGAAAAGGTTTACTCAAAACTGAAAGAAGCCGAGAAAAAAATTACCTACTTAATCTCCGACCGTACAAAGGATAACGAGGCTTTTGCAGAAGCTGACAAGATGACTCAAGATTCTGCAAATCAACTCAAAGCAATTGGTACAGAGTTTGAAATTCAAAGTCTACTCGTACCACCTCATAAATCGAAGTTTGTTAAAGCAAGTGTTACTGGTTATCACATTAAGAGCGAATTTCAAAAAGAGATTCGTGATAAATTCTATCCAAGTAACTATGATTCAAGCACTTATCAGTGGAAAGATGATTTTCTCAAGAATAATCCTGATCCTAACAACAGCAAAAACTTTCTTGATGAGGAGAAGCGTAGTGAACCCAAATTACAAGCTACAATCGATCATCAACCCAGAGTTGTTGAACATTGGGAGTCTGAAGGTAAACAAACAACGCAAAGCGATCGAGCAACCTGGTATAAAGGTGGTGCGAACAACCAGAAGCATTTACGTATAATAGCTCGAAAGTATAACAGTAGTGATGGGGCAGAGGCTAGAAAGCAAGGATTAACTTACAAACCAGATAATATAGGAAAGGGATTTTCGGGGCCAGATGAGATCTAACAGATGAACTTTGATCGCCGTTTTCAATATATGTTGAAATCGCAACGTTAGGAGCATCGCCTAATAACTTAATTTTCTGGTTCGCAATGCCTCCGACTTGAGCCTAATTCGTATTGCTTTGGCAGCGTCAAACTCCGGATTTTTTTTGAGCGTTTGATTCATACAGTCCATCGCCTGATCCAATTGGCGCAAGCGGTAGTGACACATTCCCATGTTGTAAAGCGTGTTGGGATCATCCCCATAAATCTGACGGGAGTGTTCCAAATACTCCAACGCTTCTGGAAAATACTCCATGTTATAGAGCAACATTCCCAAATAGAAAGGCAGATCCCGTTGCTCGCCAATTGGGTAATAGTTCTCCCAAATGTTTTGAACAGCCCACAAAAGCTCCTCCTGCATTGAAGAAGCCAGGTTCTCAACCTTAGCCATAATGGCTGAGAAACAATCTAAAAAAACTGCCCCATCCCAGCCGCTCAAACGCAAATAAGCCAGAACTTGTTCAATAGAGAGGGTATCATAATGTTCTGCAAGTACCTGCCTTAAGGCAAAAAAGTCATCTGGGTTGTTTTGCACAATTGCAGAGTTAAAGGCCAAGCCAGTTTCAGGATAGTTTTGAGGATGCTCCCCAAATACGGCCGCACAAATATTGAGACTGTTGTGGCGATGCGGGGTGGTAAGGTACTGCCCACCCTGTTGTTGCACATATTGCCCGATCGCGTGGTAGTTAACCATCAGCGAAAAGCTCCCATGCAGAGCAATACCCGGTTCACCTCGAAACAGTAGATCCTCTTCCCGGCTAAAGCCTTTGTCGCCGGACAGCAAGAGTAGGCGATCGCCGCAAAGCCGACGGAGACGGTTAAGACACCGTAGCGCCACATGGGGAAATAAAAGATACGTATCAGTCAGAGTTTGCTGGTAGTCCTTCAGCAATTCGTTAAATCCATCCGTATCATAGAAGTTGCCATTAATAGGTTCTTGAGTGTAGCTCACTTCTAACTGGGGTAGAATTTCGGGATCATTGAGATTGGGTTCTGCTTGAGGAGAGGCAAGTGTAACCAAACTCTCAAAAATCTGACCATTTTCAATCAGAAAGAGATCTTGAGGAATGGTATCCAGTACATAGTTCGCAACCACAATCATGGGATTGCTCAAGCAATCTGGCTCTAGCTTTTCTCCTGAGTGGCTAAGGGTAATACTCTGATCATTTTCAGCATCAAAACAAGCAAAATCCAGCAGACCTTTTTCTAAGTAGGATTGCAGAGAAGGATGAGTTTTCCAATAGTTGAGATTTTCTTCAGTGAAGTCGGTGAGAACATATTTGACTAAATGCTGATTAAGTGAGGACTGGGCATAAGCATGGTGAAATTTTTTCAGGAAGTGGTAGGCGAAGCGCCCAGAGCCAGAACCCAGTTCAATAATATAAATTGGTCGATCGGGATCGATCGCCGCAACCTCGGAACCTTGCTGACCCGACGCAGCATAGCAATCCCGCAGAAAACCGAGCACCACCTGAGCGTAAGCATTGGCAATGTGGGGATTACTGGTGATGTAATGAGGAACAATACCTTGTCGCCATGCTTCAATACCTTGTTGTTCAAAATATTCTCTCTGAAGTTGCCATAAAAGAGATTCGGAGAACCGTTGTTTCTCTTCCAAAGGAAACAATGTTTGCTCAACGGGGGTTACTTGGATTGTATCGATCAAGGGATAACCTCTACTGTTTCGTTAAAACTTTACAGGGAAAATTACTCCAGCGTTACGAAATTCGTTTTCTGCAACAGGTATGCCACATAAATCATCACCGGATACCAGAATGTTGTCGATTGTTTCTCCGTTCCGATCAATTGATCGACTAACCCCTTGATTGGCTCATACGACTTACCGTCTTCCTGATCACAAGCAGCCTTCGGTTTATAAGGGTTCCTGTTTTCGTGAAAAGCCGCTTTCAATTGGTCAAGCGTTATGCCCTGTAAAAGGTCATTTTTTCGCTGAGCTGTGTACGTTTTGAAAAAGCGCCAACCTGGTGCACGCAGCCATTCTGTATCCTGATAAGATTCATTTTTCAGCTTGAAATCAGCTTTGCACCCTTCTTGGAGCTTAATATCCTTCAGAGGGCGATAAAGCTCTGGCCCGAATTGCTCCCAGTAATAACGGTTGTCGTTGAGCATATCGAGGTAAGCAAGGCGAAATCCCTCTGCCGTTTTGCCGTCGATGCCATAAGTCGTGAGATAAACCGCTGTATCCTTGACCATAATGGTCAAGCCTGACAGTAACAGCCCCAGCTTGAGCTTACCCAGAAATATACTTTGCTCGTACATCTCCTTACATTCTGTGTATTCCATAACTTTCACCCGATTTTCACTTATCACCAATCAATACGCAGGAACTCATCCATCCACGGCAATTTCACCATGCCAAGTCCCCACCCCGGAGGCAACCGACTGAGCAGAACATCCTGAGCCTTACGCTCCACCAACAGATGCCAGCCGCTTTCACGTTTTTCCAATTTACCATCACGCAACAAAAACACTTCACGCAACCAACCGGCTGAGCAGTTACCCAAAGCACTCCAGTGATCAACTGCCGCCTGAATCAGGTTCTCGCTCTCTTCCCTGTCTGCCGCCCCGATTTCAATAAAATGATCAAGGGGGGCATTCAGCGGCATCCCACACAGAAACTTAGGCAAAACGAGCTGGTATTCAGGCGTGCACACCTCACCCGTTGCCAGATGGTGGATGAGGCAAACCGCCCGTTGGCGGCTCGGTTCATCAATAAAAGCACCCTTCTCGCAGAGTCCCCGATTTTGGAAGAAGCGTTGCAGGAAAGGATGCAACAAGATGACCCCCGCCGCCTGAAGGTAAAACACATCACCTTCCTCAGCATCAGATATGCGCTGTTTTTCGGCGGTATTCGCGGGAAGAACTGCTCGCTCGACATCCGGTTTGATGGGCTTGCCCTGCCTTACCGCAGGTTCCCGTACCGATCGCGGAAGTGCTGTGATGGCCTCGGCTACCCGCTTCCAGATTTCACCGTCTGCATCCGCATCCGTTTTGGCGCTGATCCTTTTCAAGAGCATACCCCGCCAGGGCAACAATGCATCAGAACGGATGACCCTCGCTATCAGGGCAGGAGCATCAACCTGATGCTGTTGACTGATAACCTCATCACACAGAATCCGCCACACCGTCAGCTCAATCTGGCGCACCTGATCGCGGGTCGGTGGGATGGGCGCAGATGACGACTCTGCCACAAGCTGACGGAGACTGGTACTGCCCCGTAACGCATCGACGATTTGCTTGCTCAACTCGCGGGAAATATCGGGTTGTACAAAACCCTTGAGAAGCTGCTGCCAAGACGCCGCAACAAGCAACCAATTTACCAACGCCGCTGGGTTAGACGCCTCCCTGACTAAAACATGTCCTATATGTTCCCTTAGTTCGGCTATACGTGAGGCATCTGACGAGAGTTCCAACAAATCTGTCAAGAAGCCAAGCAGTGTATTGACAATACCCGCCAATCCACCCGACCTTTCACTGTCCATCATGCAGAGTTGCCCAGACAAATCCGTGATGACCCGAACAGTCATGCCAACAACCTCATCGACCAGCTTCAGCAAATCACCCTGGCTACGCTTGGTCAGGAGAGCAAGAAGTTGCCCCAGAAAAACCTTATCGTGTTGAAGAATCAAACGCTCCAGCACCATCGGATGCCCTGAAGCCAGTTTGAGAAAACGTGGCACAGCACGGCTCTCAACAGTCAAACACTCGATAACCTGCCGGAGCCATTCTTCCTGTGACTCGGGTTGGGCAGCCCCGGCAGGCAGGAAACCGTGTTCCAGGAAATACAACCATAAGTCGAATCGCCCCAGACGTACCGGCTGCACAGCAACAGCTTCACCGCTACCCTGCAACGTGCTGGTAATCACGGATTCAAGGCGCAACACCAGACCTTCTACAAACCGTCCTGAAAGAATGTCCTCTGCCGACCAGCGCCCTACATCAAGTTCCAGCCGCTCGACACGCACCAGCTTATCCGGGGGGACGATCCGATCAAAGAGCCGTTCAAACGCGGGAACGACCGACTCCCAATACTGACGGCTAAAGGAATTCTGGAGCTGCGGGATATTTTTCTCACCAAAGCCAACTCTTAATTCAAATACTTGTTTCGCAATGAGGTGGCGGTTTTGCATGATTTAGCACCTTGTCATCAGCACCAAATATTCATCAACAACTTTGGCGGTAGCTGCTCCAAACAACTCACCAAAGACCTTTCCGTTCCAGCACCCTGCCAAGTTCTGCGGCATCAAGCCTTTCTTTTGCATTGCTTTCAGCAAGGGCGGCAATGCCTTCTCAGCCGCAGCATTCAGCACTGTGGGCTGTTCCTGCACCAGATGATCCAACAGATACCAACAGGCATTGCTGAACACCGTGATCAGCGCATCCCTTTGTTTGCTGCCCTTATTCTTGATCTCACCCTGTATGCACGTGGACAGCAAGGTGAACGCTTCCGGCGTTGGCAGATTTGCTAGAAAGTGATTTGCCCGCCGATAACTTTCCGTCTCTTTTGCCGGGGCATACGCAATGGCACTCACCTGCTGCTTGTATGCCTCGGCGCGTTCACTCAGCACTTTGCGAATGGCGGCATCGTCCGGCTGCGGTGCTGGCGTTTCAGTTTTAGCCTCACCGGCTGTTGTCGGCTCATTGTCATGATCAACGCCATCACGCAACGCCCGGATAGCGTTGACCATGGCGCAGCAGGGGTCGGGCATATCCTTACACTGGGTCAGCCAAGGCTTAAGCGCTTGCTCAAAGGTGTACATTTGCTGTGGGGAAAGCCAGACAATGTTTAATCCCACCATGACGGGGACTTCGCGGTGCAACATTTGCTCAAAGAAGTATCTACGTTCACGATCCCGGAAACGTTCCGTCCAGCTTGGCAACACCAGCGTCGCCCAGAATGAATACGGGTCAGCACCGGGGACATAAGACCGTATTTGGGTATCATCCTCAGCGCAAGGATCGTCGGAATCCATGCCCCGGTGCTGCCATTCCAGCGTGCAGGGGTTATCTGGGCTGGCTGATGAAAGGCGACAGGTACTTTCCGCTTCGGTGTGCAACAAAATATGCTCCACAAGGTGCATTCCCTCGTCACTCACACAGGCGCGGGTGCGTTCCTCCGCCCGCTGGGCGCTGCTACGGTTACGATGGTTGTAGGAATGCGTCGCCAATACCTGTTCGCCATCGACAACGTTAAAGCGGTAACGGTCACCCTCCCTCACTGGAACAAACGCCGCTTCCACGGTGGCTTTCTGGACAAACAAGCGCACTCCTTGGGGCGAAATACTGTTGTCACCCCAAGCATCGGCTTTGGAGTTGAATTCGCGGCTTTCGGCGAGGATTTCTACCAAATGGACACGATAGCCGCCTTCCTCGCATTCAATGCGGCAACTGTCATAATTCTCTAATAGGGTCAAGAAGAGCTGGTAGGCATCAAGTGCCGTGCCCACGTCACAATAGTCGATCGTGCTCCGCCACAGACGATCGTGGGTGTTGAGGTCGCATCCTTGAAAATGGAAGCCAATCGCCTGTGTGGTTGGTTTGCCGTCATTACCTAGTCGGTAGGAAATACGCAAGGGGTAGCAGTTGGCACACTTGACCGCCACCTCAAGATCGACAGTAGCGGGTTTGACGGCTAGGGGCTTGTCGCAAGCCGAATCGGTGTGGTCAGCGAAAGCTTCCGTAACAGCAATGACCTTGCCGGGGCCGTAGTTTACCGAATCGCTTGCCCGTTCAATCAAGCTCAGCCAGTTGTCATCACCGGCTTGCCGCGCAGCATCTTCAGTCCCGTAACCCCGGTATGAAATCAGGGTGGGGTACTCAACGCCCGCGTTATCCGTATCCTTTTCCGGTGTACCAAGAAACAGGGCGTAATGGTATTTATTGTGAGGGGGTAACGGCGAGCAAATGACCCTGATGACGTGCTTGGGGAGAATCAGGGGGTATAGATTGCAGCCACAAATACCTTTTGAGGCGCTTTGCGCTTTCTCCTCCGTCTCGAACAATGCCACTGATTTGGCGATGGGATTGTTCCGATCCAGCAGGCGGAAAATCCATTTCGGTTGGGCGGTTTTCTCCTGAGTGTCGTCATACTGGGTGTGCATGTAGTGCAACAGGCGCTCAACGTTGGCGCGGTTTTCGTGCGTATCGTTGACAAGCACCGCAGCGGGAGCGCCTTGGGTTCGGACACGCACTGTCTCGTTCTGTATTTCCAGCGCCATTTGCGGCAGTGCTGTCACAAACCCGGAATACTGTTTATTAACATCACCCTTGTTGTTGAATTCGTCCTCGCTGTGCAACAGCGGAAACGACTCGCCATCGGCATTTCTCATGTGATAAATGAAGCGGTATTTGTCTTCGATCTGCCGCAAATCGACGCGGTAGAGTTGTTGCCCTAGCTCGGATAACGGTTGTGTGTCAAATACCCCACGGATCTCACGTTCAAAATCCTGCCCCGCTGCTGCCTCAGAATCGAACACGTTGCCTAGACTGGACTTAAACAGTACCTGACCGTCAGTGTGACGGCATAACGCCCAACGGTAGCGGCGCGGCTCTTCCCTCACTACCAAGGGCGGAGGCAATGCCATCATTTGGTTCTGAACGCTGCTAAGATGCTGGGTGCGTTCGCGTTCATCCGCGTAACTTGGCGTGGTGGCAATAAAAAGCCCACCCGCAGACTTTAACAGGATACGGTAGTCTGGATTGTCTTCGCTACCGGCTTCAAGGTAATGGTTCGCCTGTTTGGCAGCCACCAGCGCGTCGAGAAGCCCGAAAAACAGACTGGGCATGTCTTGGAACAGTAACATACTCGCCATGAGTTCAGTCGTCGCGCCTGAGTCATCCCCCGCTTGTTGCATCAATCGCCAGCCGAATGCCGTGGGCAACAAGGGGAAGTCGGGTTTGGTGGTGTCTTTCTCAAATTGGGCAAGGCAGGCATCGATGTAGTCAGTGGGGCTAGTGTTGGCCGCATTAGTAATAATCGCAGTCGCCAGTGCAAAGCCTTCCGCAGTCGCCAGGGTGATGCGTATTCCCTGACCACCCGGTTCGGCATCTTGCCGATAGCACGCCCTGTTTTTACCGTCGCGCTTGCACCGCAGCCAAGCGCGTTGTGCCTCCAGTTCATTCTCAAACGCATGGACACTCATCAACGGGGGGGATTCATTCCCAAACCGGAGACACCACAGCGCAGCATCGGTCTTCGGCACGACAATATCCGCATAAGCACCATGGTCGGCAAAATCCTGAATGGCAGCGGCAATGCTAGGATGCTGTGCGCTAGCCGACGCAGTATGCTTACCCTGAACGTCGCAACAGTGCCACTTGTAGGTAATGATTGGCTCAATGCGGCATTGCATCTGGCGGTTGTCAATGTACAGGCGACGTGCCAACGCCGTTTCCAGCAATCCCGTTGCCACCAGTGCTTTCGCGTCACCCGTGTCGATTTCTTCAATGAATTCGCCTAACGCTTGCCAGGCAAGGCTTTCATCTGCGTAATCCTTTTTATGACTCTCCCTAAGCACATTACCCGTGCTGTCTTTTAGGGTCAGCGCGTAGACGTACCTCGAAGGTGCAATATTTGCATCAGTAGCTTTTTCGCAGAAAACTTGCCGCAAAGCAGCAGGGTCGAATCGAGTGAACTGGAATTGCTGTCGGTCATAACTATCTGACCTTAATTGTTTAACTAACGTTTTTCGCGCCTCGCCAAGCTCATGCCTTGAACAATACGTCGCGATACTCGAAAACCACGCATTGCCATACGGGTCTTTCATTTCAAGCCGAAAGCGGTCGATGACCTCAAAGTTACACAGATGGCGTCGTCTAAAATCGGGCATACCAGCGAGTAGGGAGACACGCTTCTCGAAACCGGAAACATTTTCAGTACCCCAAGAGGGTTGCAGGTAGTCATATGCACGTCCACGGTCACGGCTGAGCACATCGACTTGACTCAAAAAGCGTGATTTGTCTTCAATGGTGTGGTGATGTTTGTTTTTCCCGGCAACGTTGCGCTCGAATTGTAACAGGGCGTAATCCGTGAACTGGGCAGAGAAGCGAGCGAGTAAATGATCCAGAAACGCCTCGCGCCGTTGCAGGTACAAATCCTCATTTTCCACCAAAAACTGAAGGTACGCGGCATAAGCGACCGGATCATAAACCAGATCGAATTGATACCCACCAGTGGCACTGGCTGCCTCCGTCGGTAACTCCCTGGTGGCATAGGCTTTCGATTGGCTTGCCAGAAAGACAGCTAGGTTCGCGGCTTCACGCGCCTCTTCCTGACTGCGGTAGCGGTGGTAACTGATCAGATGCAATTCACACACCTGCTTGAAGCGCAGCATGAACAAGTACCCATGACGGTCTTGGTGGAGTTCGAGGGAATAACGGTTGTGGCGAGATTCGCGGGTTAACTGGCGGATGTATGCATCAAGCAGGGGTTGGGAATTTACCGTAAAGTGCGGTATTTCATTCGGTTCGGGGTGGCAACTGGTGGTGACCCGCAGTTCTTGCAAGGGGTGAGTTTTCAGGTCTTCCAGTCTCTGCATCAAGTGGGTATTGTGATCCACGGGGATAGCTAGAATACCGCCTACGGGCAAGTCCCGCACCGGGTGCTTGGGAAGCAGGCGTTGCCAATCCGGTACATTGGTAATGCTTTGGCTAAAGTAGGTGTGTTTTTCGGCATCTGCTCGCGTCGATTCCTGCCTGAGTGAAAACAAATGCCGCAAATTCGCGATTTGTGCCAAGTAGTTGGCGAGTAGCTGATCATAGAACAGCAGATACCCTTTAAGCTGCATGGCTTGCACTTTCCTCAACAGCGGCGCATCACTGGGAAGCCCTCCTTTGCTTATTCCGTAGACTTGCGGGAAATCGTGCTGAATCGAATAATACTCCGCCAGTTTTGGGTGATGCCGCCCCTCAGGAATCGGCAAATCAAGCGACGCATACCCACGTTGGGGCTTGCTGCTTGCGGATAATTGGCGGTCAATGTTGTCCTTATCCAGTGATAACCTTCCCAGCCCGGTTTGCAGGTTGATACAGGTGCATGGCAGTGAAAATTCTGCCACCTCCCCCCGCGCCACTGTTACATGTTGAATGGTCTTGCAGCCAAACGCGTCAGCCTCAGTTTGGAAAGCAAGACGGTGTACTGCGATTACCCCATCTACTGCCAGAATCGCGGCATACAGGTCAGACCCGTGCAGCGCATCCTGCAACGGCAACGCTTCCAATTCCTCTGTATCGACAAACCCCGCACTCCGTGCGGTGTGGTTCGCTTTCAACAGTGGACGGCCTGCAAAAATCGCCTCAATGTCTTTACCTTTATCCAACAATTCTTGGAGTGTGTAATAACGTAACTCAGGCGCTATGTATGCTTGCACTGCCTTGAGAATAGCTGCATACACTCCGCTGGCATTGGCAGTCTTCTCAATCTCAATCTCTGCGTGAACACCGACTTTCAGCGCACACAGCACATTAATGGTATTGAAGTCTTCACAAAGATTGCGGTGTGCTGACAGCGTTTCCATGACGGCTTCGCACACCTTGGTGTCATCCGTATCAGGTTCTTTCTGAATGAGAACGTTATAGAGCCCGTTGACAGAGGTTTCATCGGGTTCTAGCCACGCATTGCGCACCCCATCGACATCGAGCAATAGCTTACGGAAATCGAGAACAGTCGTCGGGTTACAACTGAGTATCTCCTGCGGTGTGAAAAAATTATCGTGGTGCGGGCGGTCAATACAGGTACTGGCGGTCGCCTCTGGTTGAGGTGTCGCGAGCAAGTCTTCTATGGGTAGGGTGGTGCGGTATCCCAGATCAATCAGCGCGTAACACAATTCTTCGAGAATGGTCACACCAGGGTCATGGGCGTTGTGGTCAGTCCAAATTTTCCCTGACAGCTTCCCAATATGAACCAAGCCTTCGCGGCGGAGTGCCTGAAAGTCAAAATGGGGGTGTTGCGCAAACAGTGGGTCAGTTTGCGCAATAACCGTACCGTTGTTCTCACTATTTACAGCCATTACGTCTCTTCATCTGAATGGAGTGTGGTTCTAGGGTTGTCTTGGGCTGCTGACCCTGTGTGGCAGAGCAATCTTTTTTATCGAGTGTGATACCAATTGCGTCTGGGCTACAGGTCAGTATCGAGCGAGCAGTCAAGGGAGTGATCTCTGTTAAGCCAACATCGCCAGTATTTCCTTCACATGGCGGCGGCTTGACATCAAACAACCGCAAGTCGCCCACGTAATCAATGTAGGCTAATCCCTCAAGAAATCCCACTATATCGGAGTAAACCAGACGTTGACCGAAGGACAGCTTATCCGAATCCCCCAAATACCACGGTGCGAGGAAGTGACACAGGTCTGTCCTTAATTGTTTCGTGTAGTAGGTGTCGTCACGTCCATCCCTAAGCCGCACCGTCACCCTTACGTAAACCTTCTCATACCTTGGATTCATGGCACGGATACGGGCGAAGGGTGAGATCCGTTTTTTCAAAAATCTTTCCACCTGCGTCAGCGTACTCTTTGGCACCATCGGTTGCAGCATGTCGCCTGATGCCAACTTAGTAAGATCAGGCACTACCGCAACGACAACAAAGCCGGGGGCTACTTCCAAGTCACGCTGGTATTGTTTTGCAGAAAGCCCCAGCGTATGGCTGATGCATTTGCATTTGAATAGCTCAGGAAATGCGTCCAGCACCAAGTGTTCGGTGTCGAACGCATCCACACTGCGCCCTTTGTGACGTAACAGTTCGCCCATGCGAATCGGGATAGTGCTATTGGTTTCCGCCTGCCGCCCACCGAAAGAGGGGTAAGGCTGCGTTAGTTGTTTGATACCGAAATCCGGTTGCAGGGTTTTACTGACCTGACCCGGCTCTACTGGCTTGATGACTCGGTTCAAATCACTTCCTGCCAAGGGTTGGTACGTCGCCAAGGCTGCTTGGGCGTGAACGCCAAGCAGTTCGGCGACACCGGCCGCCGCACGTGGCGCTGACACTTTTAGCCAGAACAGGTGTTGCCCCTCTTTGATGGGTGGCATTATCGTGTTGCCGTTATTGGAAATATCCTCCGGTACAGCGATTTTGACGATGCCGGATCGGGTCATCTGCTCGGTTTTATCCGATAACAGCTCGAAGCCGGGGCGTAACGGTTTCCACTGGTTATCCATCAAGTAATGCCAATCGGTCGTGGTGCGCTCACCTTCCGAGTCGGCGGTCGCTTCCGCGAATTGGAATAAAAGGTTAAGGTTTGAGCGGGGTCGCAAGTTCTCCAAGCCGATAAACAGCGTGCCTTCATCTGTGAAAGTGGGAAGTAATGTTGGCTTATCTGTTAATACCTCAGTTTTTGAGGCTCTAGGGAAGGGATAAATATGGATGATTTCAATATCGTTCTTGTCCGCCAACGCAGAATAATCGACTTCCAATACCTTGATCAGGGGAGTATATGGCTCTTTAGGCAAACCTATCTCTTTGTTTGCGTCGTCATTTGTTTTCGGCAACAGACCCTTAATAGCTATTAAGGAGCTTTCTAACTGCATCATTAACTGATTGATTTCTCCCTCTACATCGAGTGTTTCAGGATCGTCCTTCACATCCGCATCGATTTTGCCAATGATACCCTTCGACTCAATACTGTATTTATTGATTTCATCAATTAATTTTATGAATTCTTGATTCAAAAAGCTCAACAATTGGTCGAATTGATCAAGAGTGGGAATATCTCTGACTGTTTCTGTTTCTGTTTCTGTTTCTGTTTGTGTTACTGTAGGAGGATAGGAGATTGTTTTAATTTGCTCCAGCAATGCGAGCGATTTTTCCCTCAAAAGCATGAGATTGTCAGAATTTTCTTTGCCATTCGCTATCGCGTCGATATTGTTGATTACTGTTACAAGAGTTCCAGTCATCTTCGAAATTTCATCAATCTTTCCTTTAATAGAATGCTGCAATTCCATTGCATCTTTTAGGTTGCCTCCTATTTTTCCAATCGAATTAGGATCTAATAACCTAGACAACTCAAATAACTTTCGAGCCAAAACAAAAGCATATCGATCATGTTGAAAGCTCACCCCATCCAATGTTATTCGAAAAAAACCATTAGAGCTGTTAACATTTAGTGGATTCAGAAATTCTGACATCAATGACTTCGATCTATATTCTAGGTCATGAAACTCATCCCTTTGAAAATCCTTATAGAAAGA
This sequence comes from uncultured Thiothrix sp., assembly GCA_964293005.1. Taxonomy (GTDB): domain Bacteria; phylum Pseudomonadota; class Gammaproteobacteria; order Thiotrichales; family Thiotrichaceae; genus Thiolinea. Next base: position 30,511 of record CAXYXW010000012.1, on the reverse strand, counting down.
AAATGAATCATAGGGATCAAGTTTTCGACAGTGTATATTTTCCTCTTCACTATCAGAGAAAAGAATTTCAGATTTTATATTTCGTCCTTTCCAAAGACCATCTTCTAATACATCTGCTTTGAAGCGAAAGCTTTCTTCTGAAATTTTTATACTACCATCTTCAAAAGGTTCATTAGCATAAAATGCATAGTGCTCACCCAGATCCTTCGGTTTGTCTTTCCAATTGAAATATAACCAAAATTTCTTCCAGTTTTTGCAAAATACTTCCTTATTTCCGATATAGAACTCTGCTCCAACCTTAGGGCGTATGCCGAAAGGTAAAATAGGGCTATTTATATTCTGAAGACTTTCCTCGTTCTGTACAATGAGATTCTTAACACCGCAAACCTTGACATCAATATTGACATCCATGACTCTCAAGTGTCTTAGGAAATAGTATAAAGCGACCTCCACGCTATCCGTGGTATTCTTTCTAGTTAAACAACACTTATTTGTTTCACAATTATCTTCATACTCTAACTTAATGTTAGGAACCAATTCAATTTTAACCATTGGAAATAGGGATGGCTTTAAGGCACTATTATCTTTCTGTTCTTTTGCAAAAAATTCACCAATGACTTTTTCATTATAGAAAGCTACAGCAGGCTCGTCTTTCTCCAGTCTAACATGAAAAACAAGAGTTATCGTTTTATTGCTTTCTCCGGTTACGTCTGAATAATCCAAACAGAATCGCACCCCGCCTTTAGCCTCAAACCAACCATCGTTTCCACTAAATGCTAAATGAAAAGGATGACGATTGGTCGAATCCGCCGGGCTTTCATGAAAGTTAACCATATATTCATGAACACACCACGAGAAAATATCTGGGTTAGCAGCCGCATCGCACTTAATGGTGATAGTAACTTCCCGCTGCCCTTCGTTGAGCCACAAAACAGGGGATGCCAGAATGAACCCCATTCTACCGAAAAGATGATCGGCAGGCGCATCTGACTCCGGCGTGGTGTATTTGCTTACCTTCGCACCCAAGCTCGACCAGTTTTTGCTTTGTTGCTCTTGAAACGGTTTGTCGTTGCCATCAGCAGAATTGGCAACGGGGGCAATATAAATGCCTTCGACAAACGTCTTTGGTACACATTTCCCCTCAGCATTTTGACAAAAGCCGTGGATGGGATTAAGAAACAACGTTTTCAAGGCCATAACCTTGGCCCTATTGATGACAACCTCTTCATCAAGGCTGAAAAGAATATCGACGTTGTTGCTGTCCTTGGCATCTTTGAAAAGCGTTGCTTCCTTGATGAAATGGCTTGGCAAGTGTTTGGCTGGCTCGAAAATCACGTGAATCTGATCAGGCGTCATCTCCCGCCGTTTTAATTTCAGGACGTTATAATAAAAAAACTCAAGGTGTTGCTGGGTTAGTGCATTGAGATTCCCCTGAAAGTGTTCAAACAAACGTAAGAATGTATATAAAAGCCCCAAATGGGGTTCATTACGCTCTTCAAGAAAATCGATACTTTCAGGCAGGAATCGAGGGAGTTCAGCCGCAAGGCTGCGCTGCACCGCCAAGAAAGACGAGGTGATCTTCGCTATCTCATTCCCCAACCATTCGATAGCCTCGTTCGGTTTTTGCGGGACACCCGTCTCATCCCATTGGAAAATTTCTTCAACAGGAATATTCCACGGCGTTTGTGAAAAACCGATGAAATCGTAGCGGGGAGGGCAAAAGTAGTGGGCGGTGATATGATAAAGCTCAAGGAAACGGCGCAGCGCTGGCATTAATGCGGTTTGAATGATGTGCTCAAGCCGCCCACTCAATGCCGCTAATTTAGCTTCAGCAACCGTTTTTTGAACCATGTGCTCAAGCCGCCCATTCAATGCCGCTGATTTAGCTTCAGCAACCGTTTTCTGTAAGCTATCCAGCGGCTTAATCAGGTCGAAGTAACAGAAATCGAGCAGTAGGCGTAGACTCGTGTGGCTAGGCTCTTTTGCATGGGCATCCAGAGTGCGCTGTAAGTCAGACTCCCGTTGGTCAATGTCTATTTGAGTGAACTGGTTGATGACAAACGGCAGGCTTTTCTCAAAAAACGCCAACCAATTGCTCAGTTCAACGTATTCTTCCCCATTGGCATCCACCCTATGCGCGTGAAAGACCACTAAACGCGCGTGCTCATAGACGAAATTCAGCATCTCTCCCAGTTTCCGCCCATCGATTGGTGCGAAATCGGCGTGCAACAAATGCTCCCCAATCATACGCTTACGCTGACTCGTGCCGGGGCTTTGGAGCAAGGGATGCTGAATTTTTGTTGGAATCGCCATAACCTTCCTTTCGTGTCAGTAATGCTTGGTCAGATGCTTCTATCTGCCTCCCGCAAATAGAAATCGTATACATAGTTATACCGGGAGTTAGTGCCAGCAATAACATAATAGACTGAAATCAATAACTTTCCTTCGAGCAACTGGCTATCCGCAGGTTCTGTAATAGAAATGTTTTCCACCAGTATTCGTGGCTCGAAAAAGAGAATGGCTCGCTCCACTAAGTCGACCAAAAACCCAATGAACGTATTGCTTACGGGTTCAAACTGGTAGTCGCGCAAATTGCAACCATACGACGGTTGCATCACCCGCTCTCCGATGCTGGTCGATAGCAGGATTTCGAGGCTTTGCCGAATATCCTCCTCCTCCTGAACCATCTCGACGGTGCCACTTTCCTTGTCAAATGCGGGGGGGAAAGCCCAGCCAGTACCTAGAAATGAATTGTCGCTCACCATTGCCATGGCTTACCCTCCTATCTGCACGTTTGGCGCACCCTGCACGATTACACCGCCGTGTGCGGTCTGGTCACCCATCCGAGCTGCCGGTTTACCGCCAATTATCACCGTCGCCGATCCTTTGATAATGACATCGGGTGGTCCCGCACAGGCACACATATCACCGACGACTGCCGCAGGCATTCCCGCAATCAAGACCGTTGCCACGCTTGGACCGACGGCGGAGCCGCCAACATGCGGTGAACCACCGGGATTCACTAGCGGGCAGGTATGCAGGTCGGTGAGTCTGGCTGCTGCTGGCATAATGGATACTCCTAGTTAATTTTAACGAGCGAACCCTTGATTTCGTTGATGCCTGATGCCTCGAACGTTGATATGGCACCTTTTACCGTCAGTGAACCTTGAGCCGTTTGCGCTATTTTGGCAGCATCAATGGTCAGCTCCCCAGTGGCAGAAATTTCGATCCTCCCCCCCGCTTGGATGCGGATATCTTTTGGACTCTCCATGCTGATTCCACCAGCATCCATGACAATTTTGTTACTGTTCTGATCCTCGATGGTGATCGCGGTGTTGGTCTCGTCCAACACAATGCGGTTGCCTGCTGGGGTATTGATCGTGATGGTTTTCTTATCATCGTTGAAGAGCAGCCGCATCTTGCTGCGCGTCTGAAACCCTTTTTCATCATTAGCATCTTGGACGGTGATTGGAGCGGGTTTGGCACTGCTGTGAAGCATCCCCAACACAATGCTGTCACGGGGGTCGCCGTTGAGAAAACCCACAATAACCTCATCATCAATATCGGGACGAAAAAACGCCCCTCGGTCATTCCCCGCATCAAGGCTGGCAACTCGCGCCCAAATGCCCTGCGCACGATTATCAAGAATTGGTAATCTCACGAGGATGCGGTGCTCACCCTGCGGGTCATCTTGGAGTTGCACCACTTTGCCAATTTGCAAACCATTCACCGCAGGCAGTAAACCTGCCGCTGGCGTATCCACAATGTCAGGCGAACGGTGAAACCACTGCAACGGCAATCCAAACTGCACGTGCGTGTCCCACGAGCCATCGCCGACATCGTGCCTGACGGCACTCACGAATGCTTTGCCGTTGAAGCGGTCTCCGACCCCTCGCAGTTCGATAACCTGACCCGGCTTGATCGCGGCGAATCCCAAAAACTTGGCGCGTCCGCAAATTTTAGCCAAGCGGCTCTTGAGTAGGGTCGCATCTGCCCATTCCTGTAACTCCGCTTCCACCAACTGACCGCTGTGTCGCAGTTCAAATTTCTTCAGGTCAAGGGTGGCGGCCAACGTCGTTCCTGACAGATTCCCCGGCTCACGCAGCGGGGCGGAATCGGTATTGCGTGTAAACATATCTTGATTACTGTAATCCCAAGCCTGAGCCTCTACCGAGTGCCATTGCGTTCTGGCGTCCATTTCCGCTTCAAACTCTAACAAGGTGGCACCGTAGGTTACGGAAAGGGCGGCTGTGGCATTCGTATCCGGCTTTTTCACTTGCACCTGCGCATCATCGACAATGACCAGCTTGCCGTTGACTTCGGCACGCGATAGCAAAAAATCCCAATCGGTGCAGTGGTGTTGCACCAGTTCGGCATGAGTGAGGGATGTGGTTTCCACCGCTTTCACCAGACCGCTGTATCCATCGATGAGTTGTTCCATAACCTCACTGTCTTTGCTCTCCGTAAAGTAGCGGCTGTGCCTGCCCACGCTCATGCGTACACAATTGTCTCTGCACTCGATTATCAGCACACTGCCGCCAGACTCGCGCACCTTAACCCGGTGCTTGACGATAATGCCCACGAAAGCGGTTGTATTATTGCTGTCCCGCCCAATGTTGATTTTGATCGTTTTGCCGGGCACAAAATCGTCTGAATCGCTCAGTGCAAACGTGCCTTCAGCCGCTTCACCATCCCGTAAGATGATCGTGGCAGAGGGGATGCGATTGACTTCTTTTTTCACTGAAATAGCCATCACCTGATAGCCAGAATCAAGCACCTTGCCATCAACGACCAAATCAAACGTCACCACATCATGGACGGACTGGTTGGGAATAGTCACGACGCTGCTCCCGTTTTGTCTATCGGCGGGAAACGCAGTTTCACACCAGCCTCTAACTGGCGAAAGCTGGTTAATTTATTTTCACGGGCTATCTGCAACAGGTATTTCGTGTCGTTATAAATATCATGGGTGAACAGGTCTAATCGATCACCAGCTTTGGTTTCCCTTATATGTGTCAAGTCTGGAGAATTCAAACGCATACGAGCGGCTCGCTCGTCTGCTGAATGGTAACTCAAAAAATTTGCACTAAGCTTTACTCTTAACGGATCACCGTTAGGCATAAACAGTTGGTAGTTAATATCCAGACTGGAAAGGATACATGGAAACACTAAATACTCACCCCAATTTATCATAAGAAAATTGGGACGATGACTTTTGCCTTCTACTTGATAAACCGTCTTCAGAAATAACTTAAGCTGCTCTCTAACCGACTTCGCCTCTGAGTCAGTATATGCCTTTGGGTCAGTATATTTATAGTTTTCGATGGCATCCGTACCATCAAGGATGAACTCTAGCTTCAGTTCTTCTGGAGCTGTCAATTTGTAGCGTGGATCGGTTCCCTGATTACCATGACCTGAACGCTTGTCAGTCTCAATCTTGAAGTTTTTTGAGTAGTTTTCTGGGTTAATAGGCAGATAAAATGGCTGTTGTACGGACTTGTTAGGTTTTTTTAGTTCCTTATCCAAGTATGCATAAATTCTGACTTTTGCTAGAGTACCGTTATCCATTTTTTTATCGCTCTGAAATGTCTTTCAATATCTCCAACACCTTTTCCACGATGAGATTCACATCCGCCTCCTGGGCGTTGGTGGAGCCATTGCTATTGGTGGCGGTATCTTTCTCCTGCTCACTACCAACGGTTGCCTTAATTACCAGTTCACGAATTTCAAGTGGCATATTTTTCACGGCTTTTTATAAGTAAATCGGTTGTAATTTAGTTCCAGCGTCTCAATCAGAACTTCGCTCCGCTCTGCATTCAACTCACCAATCTTCCAGCTTTTTGGCCAAACATGCATCACATCCCACTTAACCAGTACATTATGCTCTTGGTCTAGTAACTCAACACTCACCAAGCTCAGCGGCTTTATCTTCAAGTTTACAAAGGCGTCTATACACCACTGGGTAATATCCGAATCCCCCGGTTTGACCAAACCTCTTTTTAACGTCAGAGAAGAAGAGAACTTGCTCCTTCCCGGTAACTCGTGTGTGAAACGGTTTTCACCGCCCTCTTTCCAACTCTCGGTCTCGAATTGAACATCCAAACCCGCAACCGACTGAAAGCGGACGTCCTCATCTCGAAACTTATTAATAGCATGAAAAGTCACCATAAAGTGAAAACCGACGGTTTGGTAATCAGTGGCCATCATCTTACCTCCCAACGGTAATCGTTTATTTCGCCTCTAGGATGGTGAGACCTTCGTGGGTGAGTTCCATCGTTTCTATGGCTATTTCATTGGCATCCGCTTTGAGATCTGTGGACTGCACTTTCTTAGCCCACGCATTGTTAAGTATCCACGTAATGACTGGCTGATGCTCTTCGTTCAGCAATTTGATTGTTACGGTTCGTCGATAAGACTCCTTCCCTTCTTGAAAATAATAAGATTTTTTCCAAAGGTTGAAAAACGCGAAATCACCCTCAAACGTTCCGCGCTTCAACGTAACATCGCTGTACTTGGTTAGACCAGGTTGTTTCCGTTTATTGTATTCTATACTGGATCCCTCCCGGTACTCGATCACTTCTGTCTCGAAATCAAGACCGCTAACTTCAGTAAATCCCATTCTGAAACCGTCACCTTCACCCCACTCTACCAGAAAGTGAAACTTAGGGATCGGATAATCTTTTGCTGGCATAATTAACTAGCTCTCAGTGGTTCGGTTATTAAATTCGTCGCTATGTATTATTACTTTGTTGCCGGTTTGGCTGCCTCCGAGGCTTTAATCGCATCATTAAGGCTATTGTAATAAGTCTTAGCCGTTTCGTATTTGCTTCGCAGTTCATCCATCTCTGATTTGGCTGTCTTTTCTTCCTCTTGTGCATTTTTATGAAGCGTATATATATCCAAATAGTAAGCGTGTTGTTTGATCGGGAACAAAAGAGGAGAAGGGTTGACAATTTCATCGTCACACGGAGGTTTTGCTTTTACGGGGGGGGGTTGTGTCGATGGATTAAACCCACACCACCGCTCCCGTGCCGTGTAGACGGTCTCCCCAGAAATTCTTCGACGTAAGTCCTCAAGCTGTCTTTTTATACCAAAATTGCTCTCATTTTTTGACTTATCGATTGCTGCTGCGAGAATATTTGCACTATGCAATATGTTAAGCAGTTTGGTTAGTAGGTCTTCTTGCGTCTGATTGATAGCCTGCATCTTTCCCTCAAAAGAATCAGTAATGCACTTCAGTGCTTTTTCTTTTTTATTGACATCCAGATCGGAATTACACTCAATCCATTGTTTGAGTGCTTGGATCTTGCCTTGCGGGTTCTCTTCCGAGTGATTTGGCAGCAATATGGTTACTTCATCGAATATAGACTTAACCAAACAAAGAACCGCCTCAACAGATGCGGTTGTTTCTTCCGCTTGAGTGCGCTCGACAGCCCTAAGAAACTCATCCAACTCACCACAGATATTATCAACTTGGTTATGTGTCTTATCAGCGTCTTCCACCCATTTCTTCAGTTTCTCCTCCCATAATTTAGCATTACGGTAGATGCCACTTGCCTTATCGTATTCGGCCGATACTGTATTCATAGCTTTAAGCGCAGTGTCTAACTGTTTTCTCCACTTCTCTACACAGTCTAAGTCAGAAGGCGGCGCTTTTGTGTCTGATTCATTTGTGTCACAACACTTTTTCCGCTCTTCTTTACCTTTTAAAAACTGTCGCGAATAGTTTGATTCTTTTTGGTAATTGCTCATGATAAAATAAAACTCCGGTTAGTTCGTATCTGCTTGTATCCAGCTAGATGCCTCGTTCTTAGTGCCACCTAGTTTTTGGCAAATATCGTCTACATAGCAGATTGGCTTACACTGTTTTTCACAGATAAACTCTAGCGTTGAAGTATGAGCACTAATGCTTCCTTTAATATGGAAATTTTCAAACTCTGCCTTGTTCAACCGCTTAACAACATCAACGAGATCGCTTTGATACTTATCTCCATCCTTTTTTGCATTAGTGACAGCAGCATCAGTTAATGCCTTAAGCACATTGAGCTTTTCGACTAGATTGCCGGTGAATAGTTGTAGTGTTTCAATATTTGAGAACGTATGAATACCCGCGATACTCACCATGGCAGTAGCAGCACTTTTCCCATCCTCACTAAGGCGTTTTGCCAAATCTGTTACACATTGCAATTCTAGCGGCATCTTATCGTCACTTTTTCCTAGCAAAATTTGCAGGCAATTGCGCATGGAGCAGGCGGCATTATTGGCATCGTGTAACTTGACCTGTAGATCGTTGAGCAATTTTGATACTGCTGCAATGCTTTTACCAAGTTCAGCATCCGCTTTTACATCCGTATCAATCTTGTTCTTGATAATCGTTGCACTATCCAGCATGTCACATAACTCGATGTTATTCACATCCCGGTAATACCGAAAAGTCCCTTCACTTTTTGCCAAACTGCACAGCACATAGCTTCGCTCGCTTTCCAATAACTTTAGCTTGGTGGTGGCAACCGCTTGATCTCCTTCCGCCTTTGCTTTGTCCTCCGTCAGTGTTTTGTGGAACTTGCAGACTGGCGTTTCTCGCTCAATCGCACTGCAATTACTTTTTGTGGCCATGATCGCATTCCTAATTCTTTAATCCGTATTTATCTCTCAAAACCCTGTGTATCAGGATTCTGCGAGCATCTTATGGCTGAATTGGAGGATGATAAACTCAGCAGGACGCACAACTGCCATCCCAATCTCGATAATCATTCTCCCCGCTAGAATGTCAAATTCGGTCATCGTTTCATTGAGACCGACCCGCACATAATAAGCTTCCTCGGTTGTCGTCCCCATGAGAGCGCCCGCTCGCCACTGCAAGGTAAGGAAGTTTTCAATCGTTGAGCGTATCCGTGTCCATGTGTTGCGGTCGTTAGGCTCAAAAACAAATTGGGCACTAGCGTTCTTAGTGGATTCTTCCACCATGTTAAAGAAACGCCGAACAGGCACATAGCGCCACTCATTATCGTTACCAGCGAGGGTTCTTGCCCCCCATACGATGATGCCTCGCCCTGTAAATGCACGAATGACATTGACGGATTTGCCTGCCGTTGAATCGATATTAAGCCGCCCTTGTTCCTCATCAGTAAGCCGAAGTACAGGCTCAATGACGGCATTCACGCTAACATTGGCTGGTGCTTTCCACACCCCACGCGAAGCATCCACTCTGGCGTAGATACCAACCATGGCGGGTGATGGTGGCATTTCGCAAGGAATCGCTCGGAGAGCACTACGCGCTCGAAAGTACAGCCCATTATCCTTAGATTTGAGCCCAGCCAACGTTAGCTCTTCCCCACCAAAATTGACTTTGACGTCATCATCCACGACATAGAAAAGATCCATCGTCGTTTTCAGGTTGGGAAAATAAGCGGCAGCGTACTTGATGTTGTCAACTTCCGAATTCGTCTTATCCCGCAGGGTTTGAATATTCTGAAACCAATCTTCAGCGGCAAGTCCGGTGTCATGCCATACATCCATGACTGTGAAGCGATCCTGTAACTTTACACACAAGTCAATTGCCTTGGTATACAATCCATAATAATCGTCGGCATTATCCAGTTTTTGAGCATCCGGGAAAACATACAAAGTAATCTCGTTCTCTCGTTCTGTTACAGCAAGCCCAGCCTCCAAATCAGACAGGACAACTTCACCATCTGTTGCCGTATAATCACCCGTCGACACAATCCAACAAGGTCCCCCGCCATTGACGAAGTAGAGTTGCAACGCATAATACATCTGAAATTTCGAGCGTCCCCCCTCGCCTACAGCGGCGTTAACATCGTAACGCCCGCCGACATTGGTGATCGTCACCACAAGGTTCTTTTCGCCATCAGCACGACCGAAAAACCGTTCGTACTCAAGCAATGACGTTATTCGCATCGGCTTGTTTAGCAACGACTCTCCTCGGCTGTCAACGCCTTTTTCTGTGTAACCGATAAAAGCAGGGATTGCTGTTTCGACTTGAGCAATAGATGGTGGAAGTTTTGGAATTTCCTCCACATAAACACCTGGTGTTTTAAGGCGGGGTATAAGATTAGTGATAGCCATAATATTAATTAAATCCTTGTTTAATTTTAATGTCCTTTGTGAATTGGGTTTAGTTCGTTGAATTCAATGTCACTAAATACCTTTCCCCCTTCCGCTCTAATTGCTCCGGGTTGGGCATTTGGCAGGCGTATCGAAACTCCAAACCACAATTTTGATGACCGATCACGAATAATCGGTTGTGGATTTTTTGTGATAAAATAATCACTTTCACTCATTAGAATTGAACTTGCTGTATTCATAAGGTAGCTCCTTTCATCTTCTGAGAATCCATTTTTTTTGCGGTAACGCCAATACGTCGACCGACTAAGGTATCGCAATTCAAAAACAGGATGTACGGCTGCTCGCCTATTCAAATGCACTCCATTTTCTATAGTAGAAGAAAACTTATTTGTCAATAGTCTATTTTCATCAATTAGGCTAAATTGTTTATTTTTATTCACCAAGGCGATTCTTATTACCCCAGTCGGGTGTTGCGAGCGAAGCCTGACGGTGGTTCTCCAGGGGTCATACCACTCTTTTTGCGAACTGAGTGGTATGAAATCCCCTTGGTTAATGAACCCATTACCCTCGATAGCTCTCCACAAGTGGGCATGTCCGGTGTTATCAGCAATTGCCTGTTTAACGTTTCCTGCGACGACAGCGAGATCTCCCATCCGATACTGCTGTCCTGGAACGATTTGGCTGATCGGGGAAGCCAATGACAAGGGATGGTGGGGATTTTCGTTGCTAAAAAAATAAATATTATCGGTATTTTGCTCCAACCTGAGGTTTGAAATAGAGCCGAAAAATGGGTTAACACTGGAAAGACCGATCGTGATGTGGGTATCCTCATCTGGGGTAATTACAGGCTGGAACCGAATCTCTCCATTGAGTGAGGTAATCCGCTTTACTTGCATACCCACAAAAAAACCGGTAGCTGTCTTGACAAATTTCATTCTCAAGTTATTGATTAACTTCTCATCAGAGACACCAATAATAGCATCTAGATCACGGCGTATATCGTACTGCCCACTCTTTAACTGTTCTGCTAACCGAACTGACTGATTCTGCTCACTCATGGCAAAGAAAGACTTAGCACTGCCGTCACCACCAGGCTCTAACCCGTAAAGGTAGTAGTCGTGTAAGAATTTTACCTCAAAAAGAATTTTGTATTCCACACTGATCATTTGACAACCCTCTGCGCTGCCGATTGCGTTCAATTTTACTCCCAGCCGTTGATATCTGCCTCGATTGATTCGATGAGTGGCGCATCGGTCGACACAGGTCCCTGAATTTTGAGAAGCCGTATCTTATACATCACAAAGGGCGACTGTTTTCCCCCGAGTGAGCCCCATAGATGGTTAATTTGCTCAAAGGTTAGGGTGTACAATTCTGGAATGAGACGAATTTCATTTAATAACCGCTCTTTGAGATTACGGGGTTCAAATGCAGGAGAGTTTTGCAGTGTAAAGATTTTTTTGGTTTGAAATAGCTCAACGATCGCCGCAATTCGATCGAGTGCTTTTTGATAAGCGTCGTCATTTTCACCTAAATTTTCTGGCAAGGTTGCGGTAAACAGTAGGTAAAGATTCAGATAAATAGGAGGGAGAATGCTTTCAATCCCACCAGTAAGGTAGTTTCGACGCCAATTTTGGTTGTTTTTTAGAGTGCTTTCTTCTTCGATATTAACCAGTGTTATGAGAACTTTGTCAGAAAGTACAGAGTGATTATCCAGCGAGGCAATGTTTCCCAGCAATACATCTTCCACCCTAGGAACAACTGCGACTTGTCTAAGATAATTACGAACCTCATCCCTGATAAAAACCACTGATTCGTTAATCATCTAATCTCCTCTGATTAGACTATTGCATAGAATCTACTTGTCATCACTTGATCGCCAACTGTATTCTTTCAAGTGTAGATTAAAATTGACCTTTTAGGAACGGTTTTTTCACGGTAGTTTTCGCAAAAATCATGCTACATCCCTCAGTTTTTCCCGCCTAGTTTATCCAAGTTGAGGGTCGACGGCGGAAATCAAAGTACAGTTACGGGTAACTACTCTGGGCATCTAGCTTTGGCAGTGATATAGACTTCTGTCAACTGGCAAGGATGTCTTGGTGGCATTGCGCCTGAGTGACAAAGCAAATTTTGCGGTGGTGGTGTTTTTTGTGATTGTACTACTGCATGAATTGTTGCACCCAGTCGTGGGCTTGCTCCTGCGGGGTAAAGTCTTTGGCAAACCAAACGGGGGTAGATCAATTCCACGTAGGCGTTGTTGTCACTCAGGTGCAAACATTCTAAGTTTGGCAAGCCACTAAAGCACACCCAATATCCACTATTCGCTGGGTAGCTCAGTAGCCTGTGGACATGATGCACTTGGCAATGCAGGGATTTTTCTTGATTACGGGTTCAAGCTGGTTATCAACCCCTAGTAATTTGCTATTGAGATAGATCCCCCAAAAGGGAGTAGCCTGTTTTCTGCAAGGTATATAACCATACAAACCATACGCCGGATCTCCTCCATAAAATCAAACCCCGGCTGCGCCTGCTGCGCCAACCGGTTGAGCCGGTGCAACGCATCTTCAGCACTGGACGCATGAAGGGTGCAAATATTGCCCGGATGCCCGGTATTCCAGATCGAAATCAAGTCATAGGCACTCCGATCCCGCACCTCACCCACAATGATCCGGCTGGGGTACTCCCTGAGTGAGTCAAAGATGGCTTTGGATAGCGTCAGCTCCGGCGGGTTGACCAGCTTCCGCACCAGATTCTCCACCGGGCACTGCAACTCCAAATTATCTTCAATCAGAACCACCCGATCATTTGAACCGGCAATCTCATGTAGCAAGGCATTCACTAATGTCGTTTTACCTGATCCTGTACCACCTGCTACCAATATATTCTGTTTGTCCCGTACAGCCTGTTTCAGGGTATTTGCCTGCCCTTGGTTCATGATCCCCTGCCCCACATACTCATCCAGCGTGTAGATACGCCGTGCCGGTAGCCGGAGATTGAATGTCGGCCCATCCACACTGTAAGGCGGGATGGATGCCTGAACCCTTGCACCCCAATGTGGCAGCTTGGCAGCGAGGCTCGGCTTATCCGGGGTAATCTCCATCCCTGCTTCGGTCGCAATCAGGCGGATAATCCGGTTGGCCGCTTCGCTATTGAGGGTAATCCCGGTTTTGTACATTCCCACACCCAGCTCATTCACCCACACTTTGCCATCCGGGTTGAGCATGATCTCGGTAATGGTGTCTTTCTCCAGCCAAGGTGTAACCGACCCCAAGGCTGACTTGAGCATATCCATACGGCGTTTGGCTGACTCGCTCATGCCTTACCCTCCCCTTCCATATCCAACAAGGCACGGATATCCTCGTTTCTGAGCAGGTCATCCCCAGCGACTTGGGCAATGAAGGTTTTATTTTGTCGCATCTGGTTTTGGATGAATGTAATAAACTGATCAAAACGTTCTGCGGCCATTGCTTGGGCTGCTTCTTTTTGCCCCGTTGGTAAAGGCGGGTTATAAGCCAGCCACATCTGTACGAATCCCGCCAAACCTGCATCCATGACATCCAGGTTACGCTCCATCCGCCCTACCCCACGCCGTAACCGACCCAGTTCCCGCAAGATCAGGGTTGACTGGCTGGAATCATCCAGATACTCCCGTAAGGCAGCTTCCACAATACTGCCCTGTGATTGCCTTTTGGCAGCAGCATAAGCCTCCAGCCGTTTTTTGGTATCGCTTTGTATCCTGATATTCAAGACAGCATAAGGGACTGGTTTGCTCATAACGGCATCCCTCCCCCACTTGGCTGTCGTGATTGCTCGATAGCCCGCTGCCTGCCGAGTTGCCGGTTGCGTTCGGTACGCTGTTGCTCCAGTTCACGCATTTTGTGTTTTTCCGCGTCTTGATGGTTATCATCCAGTTCCAACTGGGGTTTGGGCTTGGCAGGCTGTTGGCGGTCATCCACAGAAATACCCCATTCCGGGCTATGCTGGATTTCCCCCTCCAGCAATACACCACCTGACACCCCCGACGGTGTGCTATTGCCGTTAACACCTGATGTTTGTCCTAACCCAACTGTTGGGGTTGGCAGGTGCAACCAGGCACTGGCAAGCCCCAGGCCATTCAGTTCCTGCTGTTGCAATTCGGCAGCGTCAGGCCGGGGTAGCTTTGCACGGTTCATAAAGCGCTTGTCTTCGTAGTACCTCACCTTCAATCCCCGGTAAGGTGGACTCCCACCCACCATCACCAGAGCCTCACTGGCTGGAAACTGTAGCACCTCGCCCGGTGTCAGCAAGGCACGCGGGGATTCCTGTTCACTGACCATGACATGTCCTAACCACGGCGCAAGCCGGTGGCCTGCATAGTTGGTTTGCCGCCGGTTTTCGGTCGCTGTCCCCAGCATTTCCGAGATACGTTTGGCGGTGCGGTCATCCAGCGTGCCGTAAGTCACGCGGATATGGCTGTTGTCGAGGATGGAGTTATTCGGGCCGTAGGCCTTTTCAATCTGGTTGAGGGACTGCGCAATCAACAAGGCACGGATACCATAACCTGCCATGTAAGCCAGCTCACTTTCAAAAAACGTCAATCGACCCAGCGTTGGGAATTCGTCCAATAACATCAGCAAATCATGGCGGTGTGGTTTGCCCTCCTGCCCCATGCTTTCGGTCAGGCGGCGGCCTATCTGGTTAAGCATCAGGCGTATCAGCGGGCGGGTACGGTCAGCATCACTGGGTGGGACAACAATGTAAAGGCTGACTGGGTTGTTGGCGTTCATCAGGTCAAGGATGGTGAAGTCGCTGACAGCCGTATTGCGGGAAATGATCGGGTCGCGGTATAGCCCCAGAAAACTCATTGCCGTGGACAGGACACCGGATAATTCATTCTCGCTTTTGTTCAGCAACTCGCGGGCAGCAGAAGCGACGACCGGATGTACCCGATCCCCCAAATGCCTGCATTGGAGCATGTGGTTCAATGTCTTGAAAAATGTCCGGTCAGGATCACTCAGGAATTTGGCTACCCCGGTCAGGGTTTTGTCCGGTTCCGCATACAGGACGTGCAGGATAGCCCCCACCAGCAGGGAATGCCCGGTCTTTTCCCAATGATCCATGTGATCCTTGCTGCCATCGGGATCCACCAGAATGTCGGCAATGTTCTGCACATCCCGGACTTCATTTTCCCCTTTGCGCACTTCCAACAGCGGATTGAAACGCACTGAGAAAGAAGCAGTAGGTTCAAACCGCAACACATGGGAGAACTGCTTGCGCCAACCAGCGGTAATGTCCCAGTTCTCGCGCTTCATGTCATAGACCAGCACTGATGCCCGCCAACTTAGCAAAGTCGGGATAACAATCCCCACCCCTTTACCGCTACGGGTGGGGGCAAATACGAAGCAGTGTTCTGGGCCACTGTGCCGTAACAAAGTGCGCTCACGGTCATGGGTCTGTGCCAGTACAATCCCCCCATTTGCCAACACCCCCGCCTTTTCCAGATCTTTCACCGTACCCCAGCGTGCTGTACCGTAAGCATCAGGATGCTTGTTACGCTTGGCCCGGTTTACCGACATGAAAACGATCACCATAAAAATGGCAAAGACACCACCATAAATGATCAGGGAACCTTGGAAGAAAACTGTCTTGGCGTAATAGTCATAATGGTACAGCCAGGCCCAATACTTCCACGGCCAGTAATACGGTATTCCGAATACATGATAGGCTGGTTGTCCCAGTGCTGCCTGATAGCCCAGTTTATATGCCACAAATTGGGTGGCCGCTTGTAAGGCGACCACAACCCCAATGAAAGCCACGATGAACTGTCCCCACAAAATGGTTGTGCCACGCATTTGGCTCATCGTGTTATCCCCTTCTGGATCTGTTTACCCCATGCCCTACCCTGCTGGTTGACACCAATCACCATATTCATGCCTTTGGATGGCGGGAGTTCCTGTGTCCAGGGAACCATGGAAAATTCTTTGCTGTTGGCTACTAACGCATAGCGGCGGTTGGATGGAACCCGGATTACCCCCAATACATTGCCTTGCATGGACTCACCGGCTGCCAACGGGCGGAAAGGCAGCCCTGTCTTTTGCGTGACCTGCGCTGCCAGTGTTTGGCGTTCCATGTTGTCCAGTGCCGAACGGGAAGTTTGTGTCCCTGCATCCATCCCCTGCCCTGCCAACCATTGTGCCCTTAACGCAGCGGCGTTGCGTAGCTTGGTTGCCACACCGTGCTGCCTGTCATCTTCCATCAGCACATGGTAATTTTCATCCAACCAGGTACGTCCACGGTAAGTGGCCTGGCTGTCCAGTGGAAGTTGATGCTGGGCAGTCAACACAAACTGTGTAGTGCGACCATCCTGTTGTGCCAATGTTTGCACACGGATAACCTGTCCAACTTTGGTTTCATCTTGGGCAAGGTTATTAACCGGAACTTGATGCAAAACACCATCACGGCTTCCCAGAATGAGGTAGCCCTGTTCAGATAGCTCATCACCCAGACCCCGGTCAAGTACAACCCCTTCCAGTCCTGTACCCAGCGTTGATGTTGGTTCATGCAGGCGGTAGCCACTGGCAGGATGCCCTAACTGCTGTTCTGTACGCTTCAGCCGTGTCATTGCCTCATCATACTGCCCCAGTTTTTTCAGTTTGTCCGGCAGGTTGGTTGTCAATTGCCACTGTTGCCCCGCCACTTTTTCTGTATAACCAAAACGCTCCAGTTCCTGCAAACGCCCCAATAACCGCGAACGTTGTAACCGGGCAGCCGGGGTATCCCCGGCAACCTCCAAGGTAATGCGGTTGTCCTGGGATTGCTGGATCAGCTCCCGGTCGGTACGGGTAAATGACTTCGCCTTGATTTCTTTCTGGATGGAATCGCGGATCTCGTGCTCCATACGATAACCGAGTTCCTGTGTCGCCAGTGTTGCAGCACGATGGCGGATACCGTTGGAGATGTACTCACGGTCAATGAAAACTACCCCACCTTTCTGGTCAAGACCGTGGATCACAATGTGGGTATGGGGATTATCCGTGTTGTAGTGGTTGATGGCCTTCCAATCCAGCTTGCGCCCAAGGTCTGACTCCACCTGCCCCATCAGTTTGCGTGTGTAATCTTTCAGATCCAGACGTTCTGCATCTTCCGGTGAGACAATCAAGCGGAATTGGTGTGGCTCCCCCTCACGGATGGCATCCATTTCCTGGCGCTGGATACCCTCATGTTTACGGTCAAAAAATCCTTCACGTTCTTCCGTCTGCCCTGTCCCTTCCCGGTCAAGGTAACTCAGGTGGAGTTTGGCAGCACCAACCCCATAGGCAGTCATTTTGATGACCCTGGCTTTGACTACCACCCGGCGTGATCCCAGGCGTTCAGGAGTGCGGGTTGCTGGTGCAGATACCCCCCGGATGGGGCCGATACGTGAGGGTCTTACGTTGGAAAGGCGTTTCGGCCTTCCACCAGCACGGCGCAAGGAAACCGCAGGTTCCCCTTTCTTTTTTGCCCGTAGGTCAACCCGGAGCGGGAGATCGTCGTAAGAATTCTTTTTCCCCATCATCACATCCTGTAGAATGGTTATTGCTTTAAATACAATAAGTTGTCCCCAACGAGCTACAAACCTACACACCGTTGTAGAATTATTTAGTGTTGGTTTTCAGGAACTTGAAAAGTACCTGCTACAACACCTTTATCTTGCACTACACTACCCATTTCCCCACAAGCTAACCGCTGACAGGCGGTATATTTTCCACTACCACAGGATTTGGCTGGGGGATCACCCCAGACCCCAAGGTATTGACCACCAGGATGATGGGACAAAAAATATACATGGAGATAGCAAACTGTGCTGATGGACAGAATCCGGTGTACTGGGTAGCCTTGATCAGGAGGGGTTACTGCGCAGGTAGGTAAGGTACAGGGGTAAGGTGTGCTTGTGCATCCATTCGGGGGGAAAACCGCAGAGGCTTTGCAGCAACATTGCAAAAAGTTTTGCAGTACAAATGCAGGATACCTGCAAAATAGGCGGCAACAATCACTGCACCGTTGTCAGTTTTAATAGCCCCAGACAAGGTTTGCCTTGCCGTAAACAGTTGCCTCATCCACTTCACCAAAATAACGTGAATCCAGCGACAACGGGTTGTCTTTCAGCATCACCCACAGGTGTCCGTCCCGCACGGTATGGCAACCATCCAGTTGCGGCATTGGCCTGCCGCGTGAATCTGTCAGGCTGGTGTTACCGAACCACTGGCCATTCAGGGTAATGTCCGTCTGGTGGATACAGATGGTATCCCCTGCCCTGCCAACAATCTGTTTTAACAGCCGGTCATACAAGGGAATCCAGCCCCGTTCCTGCACCAATGGACGGAAATGCTCCGGGATGTCAAATGCCACAATGTCACCATAGGTATAACCCGGTTCAACCTTGTAAAAACCTTTCGGCAAACTGCTGGTCGTGTTCCAGATCAGCAGCGGGGTTTTCATCTGTGCCACCACAATGGCTGTCAGCACACACCCCATCACCAGCAACAACAACGCCCTACGTTCACGCTGCTGCATATCAATCTCCTTTTGTTGTTCCCCTTCAACTACAAGTTTGGGATAGCTATCTTGTACACATTGGTTTTTTCATATCAGACCACGAACGATAGCCGGAATCTGTAGCACGAAACGCTATTACCCCCCATCTACCATGGGCAACTTTGCCAATATCCAGTCTGCTTGGTATCGTTTGCCTGCCAGTAGGGAATCCCACAGTATGAATGTTTCTGAAGGGATAACGGTAAGGTTGGCTTGGTTGTCCTTGAGCACTTTGAAGGTTTTCAACAAGCGTTTTACCCGCAATTTTCCGGCGGCCTCCAACAATAGTACCACCGGCTTTTCCAGGCCTGGCAATGAATGATGGCCTGCTTGGTTACGCACGATCCAAGCACTCGCCTGATTGCCTCCTGCTATCATATAACAGAAAATTTGCCCTTCCGTGAACAGCAGCCCTTTGTGCTGTTTCCCTGTAATGGCCTGAGCGGGACGGCCTGCCACCAAACGTAATAAATACAGCCCATGTTTACCCGTCAACAACAGGTTGGGGTAAGGCTCCGGCATTAGGGGTGTATCGTCATTTGGGTGTTTGCAGGGTTGTTGTTATCCTTTTTTCGAACCGCAGCCAACTGTTGTATTTCCAGTTCACGGATGCTTTTTGCCATGCTACGCGGCAGATAAACAACAACTGGTTCCCAACCATTGGGGATACCTTGTCTAGGCATGATCTCCTGCATCAGACCCGTGGCTGCTTTGCGGGTAGCATCAAGTTCCGAGAGGTTTAAATGCTGCCATGCTGCTACAACCCTGCCAACGGATTTCCTGACTGCTTCCTTGGATATTTCCAGTGCAGAAGCAGTAGTCTCCAGCGTTTCTCCTGCAACCAGAACCCGCCATGCAGCCTGCTGTGGACGTTCCCTGAAGCGTTTCAGAGTGGAAACCACCTGCCTGAAATCGTCTTCTGACAACCTATAGTTGATCATGGATGACCTTTAGCATTGCTTTGTTGAGGACAATCGTGCGGTTTGGTGTTTGCAGGAAAATCTCTTCTTCCCCCACTCTGAAATTCACAACATTTTCTGGTTTGGGTTCTGCTTTTGGCTTGTTGTCTTCTGGTTGTCCGTTTACCGTAATATGTTTGTATCCTGCTGGTGTTATAGGCTGAATGGTTGCAGGTTCTTGTATGTCCTGCTCCGGTGTGACGGTAGCCGTTGACCCGGAATCTGTAGCAGATACAGGGGGCTTGTCCGAGGTCACGGGCGTTGGTTTTGGCTGATCCATCTGGATGAACAGTTCGGCTACCTTCTCGCGTAAGCTGCCCCGTGATTCTGGGTACTGGATCCAGTGATCAATAAATTTTTTGCCCTCTTCCGGGTGCTTTTCAGTAAACCGTGCAAGTTGGTAAGTACCCATCACATCAGTACTATCCCCCTGTGTGATGAAGGTTTCAATGATGCCACCAACTGTGCCGATTTTGACCCGTTGTGAGATCCAGGCTTTGGATTTTCCCAGTGATTCCCCAGCAGCTTTGGCTGACCCACAAAGCTCACACATTTTCATGACTGCCCGCACTTCGTCCAGCAAGGTAAAGCCTTCCCGGTCAATATTTTCGATAATCTGTGCAGCAATCAGGTCTGTTTGCCCGAACTCACGGACTACAGAAGGTATGGAGGTCAGACCGGCAATTTGTGCAGCCCGCCAGCGCCGCTCACCAGCGACAATGATGTAGCTGTCAAACGTATTTCCATTGCGTACCACAATTGGTTGGATGATGCCTTGTGCCTTGATGGAATCAGCCAATTGCTGCAATTTTTCAGGGTCTATGTGTTTGCGGGGTTGTTCTGGGTCAGGGGTGATTTGGTGCAACAACAACTCTGCGATCACCGTATTGTCTGCTTCCAATTCTGCTGCCAGTGAACCTAGCCCGAAATCATCTTCTCTCATCCTCAGCTCCTCATGCCCATTTTTTCCATAATTTCTGCCATGACTTCCAACATCTCCAGTGCAGCTATCCTTGCAGCACCACCGTTGGGTTTATCCCATACTGCTTTGCTGTCATAGGCCGCATTGGCAATGGCGGAACGGTCTGCCAATGGTTTGGCGATCAGTTGCCCTGGCAACAATTCCTGGAATTTCTTGACCATTTCCACCTGTTGCGTATTGCGGCTATTCCATCGGTTTAACACCAGTCCAAGGAACTTCAGGGACGGGTTATGCTTGCTGCGTACTGCCTTGATCTTGGCGAATAGTGATTTCACCCCGCGTATGCTGTAAGCATCTGGGATAACAGGAGCAAGTACAAAATCAGAAGCAATGAGGGGTGCAAGCATGGCGAAGCCCATCGAGGGTGGTGTGTCCAGAATTACCAAATCAAAGGTTTTGGTGAATTCACGCAGGCGCTGCCGATAGAGTTGCACGCTTTCAAAGGGTAATCGTTCGATTGCCAGCAATCCATTGTCAGCGGGTATCAGTTTGAAGCTTTCTGTGTCAATTGTGTGTAACGGCGTTTCCTGCCCCTCCAGAAACAGGGATGACGCTCCAGTTGTTGGTGAATCAACATTAAAAAAAGCACTGATGTTGCCTTGTGCGTCCATGTCGATGATCAGGACAGATAGCTTCTTGCTGCGTGCGTACAAGGCAATGTGCGATACCAAGGTGGTTTTTCCTGTTCCCCCTTTATGGATTGCCACCGTCAGGATTTTTCCCATGGATGTCCTCGTTTTGTCAGATTCTTCGTTTAAAGCTGAAATACAACCTTATTAGCAACTTAAAAGGCGGTATCCGATGCACTTTCGCTGTATCTTAGACTCAATGACTGAAAAAACAACCTTGGAGGAACGAAGTTTTGCATGAAAAACTCAATTCTTGGTTTGGAGTCCGTAGCGTGAAATCTGAATCTTAATTTCTAGGGTGGGTTTTGCTGCGTGCAGTTCGTCTATGTTGGTTGTTTTTTGCCCAAATATGGCTCAAGTACGGCAGGTGAGCATCTCAGCTTGTTGCTTAAAATAATCTCAAAGCACTCTAATGGTTTGTAGGGGGAGGTTTTTTAGGTATTGGTTTATCCACAGATTTTTTCCCCTTTATTATAACTTGTTTAAGACTTTTATCTTGTTTAAGAATTTTAATGTTTTAGCATCCTATTTTTCTTTTTTTATCATTGTGTTATAGTGATCATCTGCTACAGATTCCGGGTGTTCGTGCTACAAATTCCGGGTGTTCGTGCTACAAATTCCGGGTTCAATGCTACAGATTCCGGGTGTTCGTGCTACAGATTCCGCAACCACACAGTTTATTCACAGTATATCAACAGCTTATCAACATATTATTCAGTGAATTTTATGCTATCCTTCTGCTACTGCTACAAAAATTGTTAGCAGTAGCAGAGGTAGAACACGAGGGGTAATACTGCGTGGATGACAGTACCAACTGGAAAGTCACCAAATCCAATGAATTGGTGAAGGCGGGTTATACGTTGAGCCTGAATGAACAACGCCTCATTTTGTTCTGTATTGCCCAGATTGACTCAAGAAAGCCTTTTTCAAGGATTAAGGCAGTGACTGCCGCTGCCTTTGCTGATGCCTATATGCTTGATACACGCCATGCTTATGAAGCCTTGGAGGATGCGACAGAGCGCTTATGGAACAGGGAAGTAAAGACACGTTTTGAAGATGGGAAAGTTGAGAAAATCCGTTGGGTTAGCAAGGCAACTTACGATAAGGGCAATGGGCGCGTCGTAGTGAACTTCTCCCCTGAGATTTTGCCCTTCCTGACGCTCTTGAACGAACGTTTCACCAGTTATGACCTGCGTTATGTCTCACACCTGACCAGTACCTATGCTATCCGGGTTTATGAGTACCTGAAGCAATATGTGAAGTTTAGGGCCTCTATCCGGGTGACGTTGGCAGATTTCAAGGAGATGCTGGAATTGTCAGATTCTTATATGCGGTTTGCCAATTTTAAGGCACGTATTCTGGTTCCAGCCGTTGAACAGATTAACCGTCATACCGATTTGCAGGTGTCTTGGAAAGAAATCAGGGAAAACCGTTCAGTCGTAGCGATTGATTTCCGTTTTGCTAAAGCGTCAAAGCAAGAAGACTTGCCGTTGCTGCCCCCAATAGATGACCTGGATGGAAACGAAGCTAGCTAATTGCTACAAATTCCGGGTTGACTACACAAGATAGGGTGTCCGAAGACACCCTTGCCTGTCGGATGCTTACGCATCACCTTGGGCGGTCATCGGCTCCTCAGCCTGTACCGCACTAGCGACTATAGCACACCATCCATGTTTTCCTGAATCCCGGCATTTTGCCGTTCTTCGGGTGTTTTGTGGCATTTGTCCTACTTGCTTTCCAGCAGATACAAGAATGCCACCATCACCCCCATTATTGAGCCCACCAGAGCCTTTTACACCCAACTTGGGTTGGCGTTCACACGGGAACAACACGGTAGCGGCCCCGTGCATTATTCCAGCCACATCGGTGGGCTGCTGTTGGCGTTGTACTTCACCAACGGTGAACCGGATAATGTCAGGTTAGGTTTTAGCGTGTCCCCTGCCCTATTGGCACAGTTGAAGACCAACACCCAAAGTTTTCGGGATCCCGATGGCAGGTTTGTCGCATTGTCTGTAGATGCATGAAATTCCTGATAAGACTGCGGGTCAAGGCAAGGTAAAGCTGAAGCAGGAATGGCAGGACACCCAAAAAATAAAGGCGACTGATCAGGGTTGAACCAGTCGCCGTACTTTCCTTACTTGTTATCCTGAGACTTCCGTGTCTACGAGAGGGGGCTTTTCTAAAGGGCTGGTTGCATTCTGGCACAAGCCAAATCCGAAGTGAATAGAAAGCTTAACGAAAACTGAATGACATTTTTTTACAAGCCAAGTTCCCTGCCCTGCAACAGTTTTTCAGCCCCGGTTTACCGCTCTTTTATCCTCAAGGCTTAACTTTACGTCTCTACTGACCTCCCCAGCAAACCCCTGCCCTAAAACGCAGTTTTACATGTAAAACCATCCCTACCATTTGTCCAGACAGTTACAGCCAATGAATAAATACGGATAAATTTATGGATACGGACAACTCCCCTGTTCCTGCTTTGGCCTGCCAACAGCACAGTTTTAGATGTAAAGCTTCAATCCAGCCATCAACCTGGCGGACAGTAGGTAGAATATCGGCTAAACTCCTTCTATTTCATGCACCTGAAACCAATAACGAGAATATTCATACTTGACTTATAAAGAATAATAAGATATATGTCCTAAGGACATATATCTTATTATTCGAATTAATGTGAAAGCCAGTATCCCCTTTTCTACAGCCCTGCAACGGCTGATACTCACGGAGCATCCCAAACCCGTGATAAGCCGCTATGAACTGGTAGGGTACATGGTAAAACTCTACCGCACCAAAACCTATACTGGTTTACCTATTGGCAAGCTAACATCCGACCTGCCCCAGCAAACCGTCATTGAGCGCAATCTGGATAATCTGGTCAACAAAGGGGTTCTGACCCAGTTCGCTAAGCTGCCAGTGTTTGCTGTCGCTGGCCTGACAGCACCGACAGCGCAACAGGTCATTTGCACACTGAACCCGTTCTGCTACCTGTCATACCTGAGTGCGATGGAATGGCATCACCTGACTGACCGCATCCCCCACACTGTCCATGTGACCACCTGCACTGCCAGTGAATTCAGGCGGCTGGCAGAAGAAAAGGCCAAACAGGATCTCCTGCCCTTCCCTGCCCTGGCGGACATTCCATGCAAGCATCATAAACCCGGTGGGGAGATTCAGGCGAAAACCATACAGGAACATACCCGCAAGGACTACCACCCTTACCCGGAACAACACGGTAGTGGTGGCATACGGGTTGCGCCCATCGGGCGTACCTTCCTGGATATGCTTCAGGAACCCGACTATTGTGGTGGTTTCAGCCATGTACTGGAAGTATTCACCGAACATGCCGGACATTACCTCCCCGTCATCCTCAAGACCATCGACAAGGAAGGTAAGGCCATCGACAAGGTAAGGGCCGGTTATATCCTGGAAGAACGGCTCGGACACCAGCACACTACCATTAAGGGCTGGAAAGCCTTTGTACAGCGCGGCGGCTCCCGCAAACTGCTGGCGACCGAACCTTACCAAGATTCTTATTCAGAAACCTGGTGCATATCCGTAAACTTGCCCGATGGAAACCAAAATTGATGATTGGGTCAGGGCTGCCACCTCTGACCGTACTACCTTCCGGCAAGCTGTCCACCTGATCCTGCACGCGATTGCGGGTGACAATTACCTGCGGTTACGCATGATCATGAAAGGCGGTATGTTACTGGGTATCCGTTACAGCAGTTCCCGCTTTACGGAAGACATTGACTTCTCGACCCACAAGACATTGCCTGAGATTGACCAGGCGGAGTTTGAAGCACACCTGCGGGAAGCACTGGTAGTTGCCGCTGATGAACTCCCCTACCCGGTTGTTTGCCGTCTCCAGTCCCTCAAACTGCAACCCCGGACAGGAGGTACTTTCCCCTCCTTCAAGTTACAACTGGGTTATGCCAACACCCAAGACAGCAATGCCGTGAAACGGCTGGAACGGGGTGCTGCACCGACCACGGTCAAGATTGATTACAGTTTCAATGAAGCCAGCTACGAGCTGGAAGCCCTGTCGCTGGATGGAGAAGAAACCATTCAGGCTTACGGCCTGACTGACTTGTTGGCGGAGAAGCTGCGCTCCATTATCCAGCAGGTGGTGCGTAACCGGAACCGCCGTCAAGACGTGTATGACATCTGGTATCTGCTGACCACCTGTCCTCCCCTGACCCATCGGGAAAAACAGCAGGTGTTGGACACGTTTCATAAGAAAGCCGCAGGTCGCCTTGAGCCTGAACTGCTTCAGCGGGACATTTTGCGCAGATCAGACATTATGCAAGCCTCCGGCAAGGACTATGCCCTGCTGCGTGATGAGGTTTCACAAGCCTTACCACCTTTTGAGGAAGCCTATGAACAGGTTGCAGGCTTTTATGAATCCCTGCCTTGGCAATAGAACAGCCATACACCAGACGGCCTCTTGGTGTTCTTGACTCCCCAGCGATTCCCTTACCCCAAGCAACCACCTCCACAGGAAAGTTTTACATGTAAAACCTCCCTATTTCGACAAGCTCCCCAGAAAACTATCCAACAACTCACGCGATGGTTTGACCTTGATGACAGGCTGGAACACACCAGCCAATGCCTTGATGGTGTCATCAACCTGCACTGCCCTACCCCACGTTTTGCCCCAGTCATTGGTCGTGTAGCGATACCAGTCTTTGGTCTTGTTGCCGTCACGCTCACGGTAGGCAGAACCGATAAGCGTACCGCTACCATCTTTGCCGATATTGAAGTCTTCCAGCACCAGATATTCATTGGCCCATGCTGGCTGGTTCAAGCCTGCCGGGAAAGCTACCGTTACACAGTCCACCCCGGCAAACTGCCCTTTCCCGCGCAATACTGTATATTCCGTACCTGGGCCTTCAACACCCCACATGCTGAACAGCATGAAACGGTCATAGGCCGGGGTGCTGTATGCCCCTTCGATACGATGGCCTTCAGCCACCGGGTAAAGTTGCCACCGCCCAGCCCGTTGGATAAAAACCACTATATGCTCACCCACCAGGACAGGCAGGGTCACGCCATTCACTGCGTAACCATGCAGCTCCCCCGCATCCAGCAATCCCTGCACCAGCTTGCGATCAGGAGTCACTGCCTGCCCGCACGACCAACCGACCTGCCATACAGGTTCCGGTAAGGCTGTTGCTGCCCATGCAAGCGAATCTCCGACCCAAGTGGCTATTGCCACCCCTACTATCAACAACTGACGCATGATGTTTTTCCTCGTGCTTGTTTCATCAACCTTCACTGCACACCTCCTGAATTCCCCCGCGCTGGTTGGTCAGGGAGGAGTTTTACATGTAAAACTCCCCTACCCTACCACCCTACCCTATCCTGCCAAAGCCAACGCAGCCTGTTTGACTTCCAATACGGGCAGGAATTCACCCAGCCCACAACTGGGGCCGGTATATGCCGGGTTACGGTGTACGATGCCATCCTGCTCCATCTGCCGCAGGATCAGGTCAGCCATCGCCTGACGCTCTACCTGATTGTTGGCTACCTGCATTTTCTGGAGTGCCTTTTTCAAACCCGGACGGCTGGGGCGTAACTGCCCTGCCCTGACCAGCTTGCACAGGGTCAGGTAAACTGATTCAGCCACCTCGACCCCACTGCCCTCATCTACCTTACCCGTAAGGCTCTTACCTGTTGCCTGTTTCCCACCTGTGGTACTGGGGTGTGGCGTACCGGTACGCTGTGCATCCTGACCCTGGTTGCCCACCTTACCCGTAAGGCCCAGGTGGCTGGAAGCTGCCGGGGGGACAGGTGGGGCAAAGCCGGGCATGGGGACGGTGGGTCTGGTACTGGAGTAGCCCATGTGTAGCCAGTCGCGTGCAAAGGGGTCAGCAGGGGTCATGCCGGGTAGGGGACGGATGCCCGGATTACCTGAACCTGTGCCAACTGGCGTGACCCCACCCGCTGCTGCTTGCCCAGTACCCCCAGCCGTTGCCGGGATGGGGAGTGGGGTTACGGGTAAGGTAGGGGAGGGCAGGGCAGACGGCGGGGAGGGTGGGGCAGGCTCAAAGGGGGAACCATCCGCGTTCAGCCCCAACAGTTGCAATGCCTTGCGGTGGTTGCCGACATACGTGCCAATGAAATGGAAAATGTACTCAAATGTACCGATAACCACCACCGAAAACAGGAAGGAAGCCATAATGCCTTCCACCCCAAGCAGGTGTTTCAGCAGGCGGATCATACCGTAGTGCTTGTCCTCGTCATATTCCAATAATTTGGCTTGGGCAATCGCGGAGGAGAGGGCGGTGGCATTATGGGTCTGGTAAGCAGCGACCTGCTCACGCGCAGCGGCTACCCGCCCTTGTGCCTCTGCCAACCTGCTGCCGATGGTGCGGGTACTGTATTCGCTACAGGTATGGCACTGTGCCTTCTTTTGCTGCTCAGCTTCCCAGCGGCTGACTTCACCTTGGGCGGCTGCCAGTTGCTGCTGGGCAGGGGAGGGGGTGGCAGCCGTTTCGGACAATTTGCTGATGCTGCCTAATGCGGCCTGGAATAGGGGGGAGTTTTCGGAGCGGTGGCGCACGGTGGCATCTTCGCGCTCCATGGACTGGGATACCTCAGAAAATAAGCCAAAGGACACCACAATGAAGGTTGCCACCAGTGCGGCAGGCCCCTTGTAGCCACTGGCATACAATAAGCCCTGCCCGAATGTCACCACCAAGGTAATGCCAAAACCCAGCCACGCATTCGCCCATTGTTCACCCGTCCAAACGGATGGGGTCAGGTCGCCACCCACAAAATATTTCACCACGAACATGGCAGAGGCGAGGAAGGCGGCTACACCTGCCAGCCATAACAGCCCGTTGGCCTTACGCAGGTCATCCACCAGTTGGCGGACGGACTTCATGTCTTTCAACTCTTCTGGCTTACCGCGCAGGGTATCCAGTTTTTCCATTGTTATCATGTCAGACTCCTTTTTACATCCATGTACCCAACAGGAACAGCACAGCGCTGAACCACAACAAATGCCCATCCGCCAAGGCCAGGATGGCGTAATACACCCCGCCCAGGATGACCAGGCCGATCAGCACGTAGGGGAAGTGCAGGGCGAACCCGGCAAGGTTCAGGCTTTGCCAGATGCCGGGCAAGGCAACCAACAGCAGCCAGACCAAACCATCCCAAAGCCCCAGCACGAAACGCAGCACAGCACGTAGCGGAATAGGGGATTGGTCATCCTCACCCACGGTAAACGCGCTCATGTTTGCCACCCTTTCACCCCTAGCTGGGCAGCCACCAACTCGATGGGCAGCCCTTGCAAGGTTGCCATTTGCCGAAGCCAGGCCAGTTCCCCGGCACGTTCCAGGGCTGCTGGGGAAACCGGCGGTGCACGCCCGCGTGAACGCTGCTCGCGCCATGCGTGTGCTTCCGTGGTTGCCAACTGCCCGTTATGGGCTGAGCGCACCAATACCCGCAGGTAGGCCAAGGGCTTGCGTACCTTACCGGCCTCCAGCCCCATTGCCAGCACATCCAGCACGGATTGGGCGGTTTGCATGGCAAGGCCGCATAGCAACCCCGCCATAGCCTGACGCATGCCTGTTTCCAGATTGGCAGGCCATTCCAGCGCCCCGCTTGGGTCTGCGGTCGGGCAGCCGGAATCTGTAGCAGATGAACGGACAGCAGGGACGGATGGAGGGTGTAACCCGGAATCTGTAGCAGATACCCCGGCTGTTCCCACCACAACCGGGACACCTGCCACCCCCCAACGCTCCGGGGCAGGGCGGGTCGGCAGGGGGGGTGGGCGGTTGTTGTGGTTGCTTTGTGTCTGGTTACTCTGTGATGTGTCCTGTTTTGGGATGTTCTGCGTCCCAAATTGGGAGGCAGGCACGCCCAAATCGGGCGGGGGAGGCGATGCGGGTGGTTCAGGCAAAACATGCCTGCCCCTTTTTTCTGGCATACCGGAATTTGTAGCAGATACGGATGGCCTCACCGCCACGGTACGGGCTTGCACGGAATCTGTAGCAGATGGCTGCATGGCATAGCCGGAATCTGTAGCAGCAAGCCCGGTCAGTTTTTCATGTAAAACTGCAAACCCCAGTACCTCGCCAAATTTCCCCGGTTTACTGACCAGCAAACCCTTGTCCACCAGCTCCTGTTTGGCTTGCCAGATGTGGTTGCGTTGTATCCCGGTCAATTGCGCCAGCCGCCCGGCGGAAAGGTCATCGGATGATTTCCGGTAGCCCAGTGTCTGGCGCAAGACTGCCGCAAATACAGCCCATTGGCGTTTGCCCAACCCGGCACGCAGGGCGCTATCAAGAATGGCGACCAGCTCTTTCATGGCACTGCCCCTTCCAGCCGCTGACCGGAACGCACAAAGGTATGCAGGCGGATAAAGCGTGCCACTTCCCAGACCGGATAACGCACCGACCTGCCGGTTTTCTGGAACGGCAACACCGGGCAATTGGGGCGCAACTCTGCCGAGACACAACGCCATTGCTCCAGTGTGCCTTCGGAGACATCCAGCACGATGGCCGTTTGGCGCGGGGTCAAGGTCGGGGGGAGGGTATTGAGGCAGAAGCCGAGTTCACGGGCAATCTGCACGTACACGGCAATTTGTTCTGCCGTGAGGTTAGGCCATTCCAGCAAGGCGGAATGCGGCGGTTGCCCAAGGCCGGAGGGTTGGGCGCAAACAGGCAGCGTTTCTGACATACGCGGCTCTCCATAGAAGTTTTAGGTTTAGGTAACAAGTTACCGGGTGAACCTATCGCCTTCTAGGAAGCGACGCGCTTATTTCCGCCCTTGGCGGTCTTGTATGCCACGCACACCCGGTAAAGCCGGATTGTGGACATAAAAAAACCGCTCAAGAAAGCGGCGGGTTGTCCGCCTAGAAGTGGGATAGGTGTCCCGTTCAGTTGTTGTCAACGAGTATAGGTGGGGGGAGGGGAGAAGGCAAGGCGGGGGAGTTTTTCATGTGAAACTTTGGGGTGCAGGGCGACCCGCAGTCCATCCCCCGCTTGTGCCCCACGCGCTCCCGCCGCGTGTGTCCCAATCGGCTGCTGGCCTGCTCCTGACTGGCCTGACTGACCGTAGCTCAAAGACCTAGGGCAAGGCGGAAACCGTAGTCGCTGAGGCGGTCAGCAGGAACGAAAGCGTAACGAAAAGCAGAACGGCAGTACCTGCCGTTGTTGAACCACGAGCCACCGCGCAACACGCGGAAAAGGCTCGACGCTGCCCCTTGCGGGTCAGTGACAGGTTCGCTTGGATACTCCGTTGCGTACCAGTCCTGACACCATTCCCAGACATTGCCGTGCATTTGGTACAAA